>NZ_PNRF01000007.1:132938-279472 GCF_002879615.1 Billgrantia endophytica | reverse complement strand
TCCTGCGCAGGTACGTGACTTCTCTCGTAGCCTGGGGGTACGCGGCAAAACGGACAAGAAGGACAGCGTGGTGTTGGCACGGTATGGCGCAACTCAACAGCCTGAATGCTGGCAGCCAGAGCCTGAGGAAGTGCGCAAGCTCAAGGCGCTGGCGGCGCGACTCGATGCAATGGACAAAGACATTCACCGTGAGCGAAACCGGCGGGAAAAAGCCGAGTTCATCATGGCAACCGATATTCTCCGCTCGATTGATGACATCCTGCTGGCATTGACGCGCGAGCGGGATCGCCTCCAGCAACAGATCGATGATCATCTCGATCAGCACCCTGGCTTAAAGCGGGACCGGGTCTTGTTGCAAACGATCCCGGGGGTTGGTCCCGCCGTGTCACTCAGGTTGTTGGCGATGCTACGTAGCCGCGCGTTCCAGAGCGCTCGGCAGGCTGCTGCTTTTGCGGGACTTGTGCCCGTTAGTTGGGAGTCGGGTAGTTCCGTGCGCATGCGGCCCCGTCTTTCGAAAGCTGGCAACCCGAAGCTGCGCCAGAGCCTGTACATGGCGGCCGTCGTAGGGCTGAGGCGAAACCCAGATATCTCGGCGCTCTACCGGCGGCTGACAGGAAACGGCAAGAGCACAATGGCGGCCTTGGGGGCGGCGATGCGGAAGCTAATCCACATCGCCTATGGCATCCTCAAGACCCAAACCGAATATCGGTCGCAAACCACCTAATGGGTTGTTTGTGACTGGTTAGGAGAGATGGTATCTAGGCCTGTTCGCGTCGGTGCTGGCATTTCCCGCCGGCCCAGGTCTCCAGAATGCTGCGGTCGTCGCCCAGCATCATCAGGGCGAACAGCCGCTCGCCGAGGGTGCGGCAGCGGGCATGGCGCCTGGCCAGCAGCGGTGTCGCCTCCGGGTCGAGCACCACGAAGTCGGCTTCCAGGTCGGGTGCCAGGCGGCCGATCTTGTCGTCCAGCGAGAGTGCCTTGGCGTTGCCCAGGGTCAACCCGTAGAGGCCCTGCCAGGCGGTGAGCGGTTGGCCGCGCAACTGGCCCACCTGGTAGGCGGCCTTGAGGGTGGCGAGGCCGGAAAGGTCGGTTCCGCCGCCCACGTCGCTGGCGTAGGTGATGTCGAGGCCGACCTCCCGTGCTGCCAGCCGATCGAACAGTCCGCTGCCCAGGAACAGGTTGGAGCTGGGGCAGAAGGCGAGGTTGGCGCCTCGCTCGGCCAGTCGGCGGCGCATGTCCTGGTCGAGGTGAATGCCGTGGGCGAAGGTGCTGCGCGGCCCGACCAGCCCCGACTGTTCATAGACGTGAAGGTAGTCATGGCTGTCGGGGAAGAGCTCTGCGACCCAGTCCAGCTCTCCGGTATTTTCGGAAAGATGGGTCTGTAGCCACAGGCTGGGATCGTTGCGTAGCAACCCGCCGGTCGCGTCCAGTTGTTCACGTGTCGAGGTGGGGGCGAAGCGTGGCGTCAGGCTGTAGCCGAGCCGCCGTGTCCCGTGCCAGTCGGCAATCAGGCGTTCGGTATCGCGGATTCCGCCGAGGGTATCGTCGCACAAGGCCTCCGGGGCGTTGCGGTCCATCAGTACCTTGCCGGCCAGCATGCGAAGGTTTCGCTTGCTGCTGGCGGTAAAGAAGGCGTCGGCCGAGTCCGGATGGCTGGAGCAGAACACCTGGGCCGTGGTGGTGCCAACCCTGAGCATCTCGTCGAGAAAGGCGTTGGAGAGCGCCAGGGCGTGCTCGTACTGGGCGAATCGACACTCTTCGGGGAAGGTGTAGTCGTTGAGCCAGTCAAGCAGCTGGCGCCCGTACGAGGCCATTATCTCGAGCTGCACATAGTGCACGTGGCTGTCGATGAAGCCGGGCATCACCAGCTTGCCGCGATGGTCCACCGTCTCGATGCCTTCGGGCAGTCGTGGCGCCAGCGTCGCGTAGTCGTCGATGGCCTTGATGCGGCCGTTCTCCAGCCACAGCGCGCCGTCGGTGTAGTGGCGAACGCTGCCTTCGGCGGGGTTGTCGCCTTCGCCGGGGTCGGCATCGAAGCTCAGCAGTTCGGCGCGTATCACGCGGGAGTCGTTGTTCGTCATGATGTCAGGAGCTCATCCGTGTCTGCGGTAGTCGGAGCTGATCCGGCGGCAGGCCTGCGAGGAGGCGCTGTGAATCCTTCCCTGGACGCTACATTTGCCATCCATGGCAAATGACCTCCTCTTCGGCCTGCCCCCGGCGCTCCTCAAGTGAGTTCGGTTGGAATCGCCTTGGCTTTTGATTAGTTAAAAAGAGCACGCAGCTCGGCCGGCTCCAGGCCGCGCTGCTCGGCGCGCTCGGCATTGCCCACCAGCGGCAGCAGCTCGGCCAGGGCGGCCAGCGCAATGGCATAGGGTGTCTTGTCGCCTCCGGTTCCACCGCCAGCCGTGCCGATGGGGCAGCGCACCGTGGCCAGCGCTGCCTCGCCGTGGCCCGCGTCGGTTAGCCGCGAGCGAAAGCTGGCCCACTTGCTCTGCGAGCCGATCAGCCCCAGGGAGGCCGAGTCGCCGCGGCTGAGCAGGGCGTCGACCAGGGCGCGATCCTCGGCGTGGTCGTGGGTCAGTACCAGCGCATGGCTTCCAGCGGGTAGCGCCGCCACGGCGGCCTGCGGGTCCGGGGAGTAATGGCATTCCAGGCGTGGCTGGTGTGCAGCCCAATCGGGAAACGCCTTCGAACGGCTGTCGTGCCACAGCACTCGCCAGGGCAGGGGGGCGGCGAGCCTTGCCAGTTCGGTGCCGACATGCCCGGCGCCAAAAATGGCAAGTGTCGTGGCACTGCCGGGAAATACTTCCAGCAGCACGTTGACGGAACCGCCGCAGCACTGCCCGCTGCGTCCACCCAGCGAGAAGGCTTCGAGCGACATGCCGGCTTCCCCCTTGCTCAGGCGCTCCCGGGCAGCCTCGATGGTCTGCCACTCGAAGGTGCCGCCACCCAGGGTGTCGAAGACCTCATGTTCGGTGATCACCATCCGCGCTCCGGGTTCGCGGGGCGTGGAGCCGGCGCTGGTCACCTGGGTCGCCAGGGCGTGGGGCAGGCCGTCGCGCTGCAGGCGATGCAAGGCTGCGTGCCAGCTCTCGGGCCGCTGGCCCGGCGCTTCGGGCGTTGCCATCAGCCTTCTTCCTCCACCAGCGGCCAGGGAGTGTACCTGGCGCGCAGGGTCTCCGCGGCCAGCAGCACCCGCTCCGGCGTGGCCGGCGTATCGAGGCGCGGCGCTTCCGCATAGTCGGTCATGCTTGCCAGGGCATCGCGCAGTGCGGACCACACGGCCATGCCCAGCATGAAGGGAGGCTCACCGACGGCCTTGGAGCGGTAGATGCTGGCCATGGAGTTGGGGTGGCCCTCCATCAGCTTGACATTGAATACCGGCGGCAGGTCACCGTAGGTGGGAATCTTGTAGGTCGCCGGGCCGTCGCTGATCAATCGGCCGGCATCGTTCCATTTCAATTCTTCGCTGGTCAGCCAGCCCATGCCCTGGATGAAGCCGCCCTCCACCTGGCCGATATCGATGGCCGGGTTCAGCGAGTCGCCCACATCATGGAGGATGTCCACGCGGTCGACCTGGTATTCCCCGGTCAGGGTATCGACACTGACTTCCGCCGCCGCCGCACCGAAGGCGTAATAATAGAAGGGTCGGCCCTGGCCGGTATTGCGGTCATAGTGGATCAGCGGCGTGGCATAGAACCCTTTTTCAGAGAGTGAAATACGGTTCAGATAAGCCGCCTGGACGAGTTCGCCCCAGGGAATCCGCCGTTCGCTCTCGCCATGGCCCGCGATGAGATGGCCGGCTTCCAGGCGCATCTCCTCGCGATCCAGCCCCTGGTCCCGGTACAGGTGTTCATGGGCGAAGTCGAAGAGACGCGCCTTGAGTTTCCGGCTGGCATCGCGCGCGGCCTGACCGTTGAGGTCGGCGCCGCTGGAGGCGGCGGTGGGCGAGGTATTGGGCACCTTGTCGGTGCGGGTCGCCGTGATCCGCACTTCCTCGGTGTCCAGGCCCAGCTCCTGGGCGACGACCTGGCAGATCTTGGTATGCAGGCCCTGGCCCATTTCCGTGCCACCGTGGTTGATCATCACGCTGCCGTCGGTATAGACATGCAGCAGCGCACCGGCCTGGTTGAGATGCTTGGCGGTAAAGGAGATGCCGAATTTCACCGGGGTCAGGGCCAGGCCCCTCTTGACGATCGGGCTTTCGGCGTTGAACTCGGTGATGGCTCGGCGGCGTGCCCAGTACTCGCTGCTCGTTTCGAGCTGCTCGATCAGTTCGTGGAGCAGGGCGATCTGGTCCACCTGCTGGCCATAGTGCGTCATCTGCCGGCCGGGGCGGTAGAGGTTGCGTTTGCGTATCGTCAGCGGATCCTCGCCGATGCGACGGGCGATATCATCCATGGCGGCTTCGATCACCATCATGCCCTGCGGGCCGCCAAACCCGCGAAAGGCGGTATTGGATGCCGTGTGGGTACGCGCGCGATGGCCGGTTACCCGGGCCTCGCCCAGCGAGTAGGCGTTGTCGCTATGGAACATGGCGCGATCGACGATGGCATCCGACAGGTCGGGGGAATAGCCGCAGTCGCCGATCAGGGTGAGTTCGCCACCCAGGATGACGCCCTTGTCGTCGATGCCCAGCCGATAGCGGTTATGAAAGGGGTGGCGCTTGCCGGTGGCGCGCATGTCGTCGGCACGCGGCAGGCGGACCCGAGTGGTACGCCCGGTGCGGCGGGTGATCAGGGCGCCGATGCAGGCCCAGGGCGAGGCCTGGGTTTCCTTGCCGCCGAAACCACCGCCCATGCGGCGGACTTCCACGGTGACGGCATGGAAGGGAATCCCCAGCACCTCGGCGACCAGCTTCTGGGTCTCGCTGGGGTGCTGGTTGGAGGTATGAACGATGACACCTTCATCCTCGGTAGGCTGTACCAGGCAAGCCTGGCCTTCGAGGTAGAAATGTTCCTGCCCCCCGACGAACTGCTCGCCCTCCACCACATGGGCGGCGCTGGCCAGGGCCTGCTCCCAGTCCCCGCTCTGCTGGACGTGGGTGGGGCGCACGAACTCACCGCGCTGTGCGGCGGCTACCGGGTCGAGACATGCCGGCTGCTCGTCGATTTCAACCACCGCCAGCCTGATGGCTTCCCGGGCGGTGCGGTGGCTCTCGGCGGCGACGGCGAACAGCACCTGTCCGACATAGCTGATTTCGTCCTCCACGAAGATCGGATCGCCGGGGAAAACCGGCCCGATGTCGGTGTGACCAGGCACATCGGCGATGGCGATGACATCCACCACGCCCGGCAAGGCCTTGACCTCCTCCAGGCCGAGGCGTGTCAGACGGCCATGAGCCACCGGCGACAGACCGAGCGCGACATGCAGCGCGTCGGTTGGCGCGCGGAGGTCGTCAATGTACGCCGCACGTCCGGTGACATGCTTGATCGCACTTTCGTGGGCCTGGGAGCGGCCAGCCGCACCCCGCGAAGAGGAGGCTTCGGTATCACGGGCCAGCGGGCCCGAGCCCTTGATCCGGCCGCGCAGCTCTTCACGCGCCCTGGCGGAATCTTCCGAAACGTCGGGCTCCGCCCCGGAAGCCTGGGAGCTGGGCGCCTTGGAAGCAATATCAGTGAGCGTACGCATGGAGCATCACCTCCCGGGAGCTGTCGGTGTCGGCTTGCGCGATGACCAGACGCAGGCGTTCGAGAAGATTGGCGGCGGAAATCCGCCGATAATGAGCGCTGCCGCGCACATCCGTCATGGGCTGGAAGTCGTCTCCCAGCGCCAGGCGGGCCTGCTGGAAGGCTGCCGGAGTCGGGCGTCGTCCCTCCAGCGCGGCCTCTGCCTGGCCGGCCCGCTTGGGTATGGCAGCCATGCCGCCGAAGGCAAGACGGACATCCCGCAGGATTCCCTCTTCCAGCCGCCAGGCGAATGCGCCCAGCACGGCGGATATATCGTCCTCTCTGCGCTTGGACAGCTTCCACACCTTGAGAGTTTGTCCCTCGATCGGATGGGGCAGGAACACGGCGCGAATCGCTTCGCCCGCCTGCAGGGCGGTATGCTTGTAGTCGAGGAAGAAGTCCTCGAGCGGCAACTCTCGTTCCCCGCCGGGGCCAATCAGCCTGAGCCGAGAGCCCAGAGCCAGGAGCACCGGCGGTGTGTCGCCGATGGGCGAGGCGTTGGCGATGTTCCCGCCCAAGGTGCCGCGGTTACGGATCTGGGAGGAGCCCAGTCGGTGCAACAGGTGGGCAAAGGCGTCGTAGTGCGTTTCGAGAAGCGGTTCGATCCGGGCATAGGTCACCGCCGCTCCGATCCACCAGCCACTTCGCCCATCCTCCAGCGCAACCTCCTCGATGGTGTTCAACTCGGCCACACGCGTCACATCGATCAGGCGCTCGAAGCGCTCCAGCCGCTGCGTGGCTTCGAGCCAGAGGTCGGTGGCACCAGCCACCAGCCGGGCCTCGGGGTGTCGGTCGAGGCAGGCAACCAGCCCGCTCAGCGTCGTCGGCTGGGCGAAACCGACACCCTCACCGGCCGGTTCGGCCTTCCTTGCGGGCGTGGCGGCATCCAACCATGGCGGGCGGTATTCGGGATGATCGTCCATGGTCATGGCGGCATCGCGGATCGGGCGATAACCGGTGCAGCGGCACAGGTTTCCTCCCAGGGCGGCCTCGAGGCGCTGCGGTGTCAACGGTGTTGGTGTCTGGCGCTGCTGCTCATGCAGGGTGAACAATGACATGACGATGCCCGGCGTGCAGAAGCCGCACTGACTGCCGTGGTTCTGGACCATGGCAGCCTGGGCCGGGTGCAGGTTCTCACCGTTGGCGAGCCCATCCACCGTTACCAGGTGGCGTCCATTGAGCTGATGGGCGGGTGTGATGCAAGCATTGGCGCTGTGATAGTGCAGCTTGCCGTCGGGGCTCGTTTCGCCGATGGCCACGGTGCAGGCGCCGCAGTCACCGGAGGCACAGCCCTCCTTGGTGCCCGTGCTGCCGAGTGTGTCGCGCAGCAGCTCCAGCACACTGGTTTCCGGTGTGGCCTCACAGTGGCATGGCTGGCCGTTGAACATGAAATCGATCATCGCCTTGTCTCTTGTTGAATCGCTTGTTGACCGCGTTGATGGGAAGTCGATACCGCCAGTTAGTTGACCAAATGGTCAGAATCATTTCAGCATGGGCCAGAATGTCGCACTTTGCAAGTTTGCCGGCAGGGGCCACATGTCGTCGCGCCAACTGGTGGAGGCAGGCTGGCTGGGGGCGGTGCCCCGGACCATTGCAGGCAGCCCCGGGGTGGGGCACTCTCTGTGTTTCCCGGACACCACCAGGGCAGGGGCCAGCCGATGTCAGAACTGCCGAGTATTGAAAAAACGAGTACGGACCAGATGTGTCTCGATAACACGAGCCGCCTTCGTGGCAGGAGCGACGGCAACGGTGCCACCCGCGAGCGCAACGAGCGCGAAATCCTTGCCGCCGCGGAGCGGGTCTTCGCCCAGTATGGCTATCGCGGCGCCAGCGTACAGGCCATCGCCGAGGCCGCGGGGCTGCCGAAGTCCAATATTCTTTATTACATGGGCAACAAGCGCAGCCTGTATGTGCGGCTGCTGGAACGAATGATGGGGCGCTGGAATGCGCTGCTCGACGATATCAGTGTGGAGGATGACCCGGCCGAGGTGCTGGAAGCCTTCATTCGCAGCAAGATGCAGCTTTCGCGCCAGCACCCGGAAGGCTCGCGGCTCTTTGCCGCCGAGATCCTCGGGGGGGCGCCTTTTCTGCAGTCCTACTTGCGCGGTGAGCTGCGCGAGTGGGTATCGTCCAGGGCCAGGATCTTCGAGCAGTGGGCCGAGCGCGGCCTGATGGACAGGGTGGATCCGGTCTGGCTCATCTTCCTGATCTGGTCGGCGACACAGCACTATGCCGACTTCGAGGCTCAGGTCCTCGGCATTACCGGCAGGGATGAAATCAGTGATGCCGACGTGGAACGGATTACCGCGTTTCTCACCCGGATCATTCTCAAGGGATGCGGGGTCAAGCCACGCAAGACCTGACGCAGCGGTCTCGCTCATGGCTCCCTGGGCAGGGCGAGACTGACAGCCACCGCTGCCACCAGCATGGCACTGGAAACCCAGAGTGTGGCGCTTAACCCGGCGTTCATGTAGAGCCAGCCGGAGAGCAGCGTGCCGGCCAACCGACCCATGGCGTTGGCCATATAGTAGAAGCCCACATCCAGCGAGACGCCATCGGCCCGGGCCAGCTTGACGATCAGGAAACTGTGCAGGCTGGAATTCACCGCGAACACCACGCCGAACAGCAACAGTCCCCCGAGCAGCACCAGGTGTGGCTGCCAGTCCAGTCCGATGGCAATCAGCGCCGGAATGGCGGCCAGCCCCGCCGCCCACGCGATTGCCGCATCGCGCCCGGCGTGGCGTCCCGTGATTCGTGGCGCCAATGCCTGAACCCCACCATAGGCCATGATCCAGCCGGCCATGAAGCCGCCGACGAGCCAGTGGTCCCAGCCGAATTGCGTGGCCAGGAAGACTGGTAGCGCGATCACGAACCAGACGTCGCGGGCACCGAAGAGGAACATCCTCGCCGCCGAAAGGATATTGATGGCTCGGCTCTTGGAGAGGATTTCGCGGAACCTGGGCTTCGCCTTGGCCCTGCCCAGGTCGCCTTCCAGTTTCATCAACGATGTGCCGAGCACCAGGGCCAGCATGATCGCCATGGCGGCGATGGCACCCTGGAAGCCGATCAGTGTGAGCAACAACCCGCCGAGAAAGAATCCGACACCCTTGAGGGCGTTCTTCGATCCGGTGAGGAGCGCCACCCAGCGGTAGAGCGCCTGGTGGCCGGATTCGCCCTGGGGCACCAGGGTCTTGATGGCGCTCTTGGCGCTCATCTTGTTGAGGTCCTTGGCAATGCCCGAGAGCGCCTGGGCGGCCATCACCCAGGGTACCGAGAGCCAGGCCACCGGCACCAGCAGCATGGCCAGCGCCACGATCTGCAGACCGAGCCCCAGATTCATGGTGCGGTTGAGCCCCAGCCTGGCACCCAGCCAGCCGCCTAGCAGGTTGGTTACGACCCCGAAGAATTCGTAGAAGAGGAACAGCATGGCGACATCGAACGCCGAGTAGCCAAGGCTGTAGAAATAGAGCACCACCAGCATGCGCAGGGCACCGTCGGTCAGGGTGAAAGCCCAGTAATTTCCGGTGACCAGCAGGTACTGACGAATCTCTCGGGGAAGGGAGGCGACCCGGGCGATCATCCCTCAGGCTCCCGCCAAGCCGACCTTGGTGGCCAGCTCCACGGTGCGGCAGGCATAGCCGTATTCATTGTCGTACCAGGCGTAGAGTTTCACATGGGTACCGGCTACCACCATGGTGGAAAGTGCATCGACGATGGCACTGCGCGGGTCGCTGCGATAATCGATCGAAACCAGGGGGCGTTCCTCAAACCCGAGAATTCCCTTCAGCTCGCCCTCGGCGGCTTCCTTCAACAGGGCATTCACTTCCCGTTCCGTCGTTTCGCGGGCCACCTCGAAGACCATGTCGGTCAGTGAGGCGTTGGCCAGCGGCACGCGTACGGCATGGCCGTTGAGCTTGCCTTCCAGTTCCGGGAAGATTGCCGTGATCGCCCTGGCCGAGCCGGTTGTCGTCGGTATCAAGCTCATGCCGCAGGCCCTGGAGCGGCGCAGGTCCGGTTTGCGTGGAGAGCTGGGTGAATCCAGTATGACCTGGGTATTGGTGATGTCGTGGATGGTGGTCATGGAGCCGTGGCGAATGCCGAGCGCCTCATGAATCACCTTGACCACCGGCGCCAGGCAGTTGGTGGTACAGCTGGCCGCGGTGACGATGCGATGCTCGGCGGGATCGAACAGGTGATCGTTGACGCCCATTACCACGTTGAGTATTCCCGGCTCCTTGATTGGCGCGCTGACCACCACGCGCTTGACACCCTGGTCGAGGTAGGCCTGGAACTTCTCGGTGGTTTTCATCTTGCCCGAGGCCTCGATCACCAGGTCGCAGTCGGACCAGTCGGTGTCACCTGTCTCGCGGTTGGCGGTAAAGCGGATACGTTGTCCAGCCACCGACAGGATGTCGTTTTCGGCCGTGATATCATCGCCACCGCCGGTCCACTGGCCGTGCACCGAGTCGAACTGGAGCAGGTGTGCGAAGGTGGCTGCATCGCCACCCGGGTCGTTGATCCGAACGAACTCGAGTCCCGGGTTGGCCCAGCCTGCGCGCAGTGCAAGGCGTCCGATACGGCCGAATCCGTTGATGCCGATACGAAGGGTCATGTGGTCGCTCCCGTATTAAGCCAAGAATATATGGCGAATCGTATATGAAGTGTGATGACAGTTCGATGACGGCATCCGGCGGGCCAGAACTGCCCATCGAGGCGCGGTTGGGCGCCATTGCCGATGCCTTGGCACGGCATGGCCGGGTGCTGCTGATCGCCGAGCCCGGCGCCGGCAAGACCACCCGGGTACCACTGGCGCTGCTCGACGCGCCCTGGTCACGGGGCGGCCGGCTGCTGCTTCTGGAGCCGCGCCGGGTGGCGGCAAGGCTGGCCGCCGGTTTCATGGCGGAAACACTGGGGCAAGAGATCGGCGAGACAGTGGGTTATCGGATGCGCGGCGAGAGCCGGGTGGGGCCGAACACTCGGCTCGAAGTGGTGACCCAGGGGGTCTTGACCCGCATGCTGCAGGAAGACCCCATGCTCGAGGGGGTGGCCGGGGTCATCTTCGATGAGTTCCACGAGCGCAGCCTGGAGGCCGATCTCGGCCTGGCCCTGGCACTGGATGCCCAGGCCGGATTGCGTGACGACCTGCGCCTGCTGGTCATGTCGGCGACCCTGGACGTCGATGCCCTGCTGGGCGTGCTGGGAGACGACACGCCGGTGATCGACTGCCCTGGCCGCACCTATCCCGTCGAGACGCGCTACCACCCCGTCAACGGCCGCAACGACACCGCACGGCAACAGATGGCGGCGGTACTGGAAGCGATGGAACACGAGGCGGGTGACGCCTTGGTGATACTCCCGGGGGTGGCCGAGATCCGGCGTCTGGCCAGGGAACTGAGCGCGAGAAGGCCCGGCCTTGCGGTCATGGAACTGCATGGCCGGCTGCCGCTGGACGAACAGCGTCGCGCGCTGGGACGAGATCCCGGCGGCAGGCGCCGGGTGGTGCTGGCGACTGCGATCGCAGAGTCGAGCGTCACCGTCGACGGGGTTCGTATCGTCGTCGATGCCGGTCTTGAGCGGGTACCGGTTTTCCAGCCGCGCAGCGGGCTGACCCGGCTCGAGACACGCCGGGTCAACCGCGCCAGTGCCGATCAGCGCCGTGGTCGGGCAGGGCGCCAGGGCCCCGGAGTCTGCCTGCGCCTATGGGCGGAGGAGCAGCCGCTGGTGCCCCACGGCGAGCCGGAGATCCGCCAGGCCGATCTCGCGCCGCTGGCGTTCGAGCTGGCGCGCTGGGGCATCAACGACCCGGCGGCGCTCTCCTGGGTGACCCCTCCGCCCGGCGCGGCGCTGGCTGCCGGGCGTGAGCTGCTCCGGCGCCTTGGCATCCTGGATGATGCCTTCCTGCTCACCAGCCTGGGGCGCCGCTGTGTTCGCTGGCCCACCCATCCGCGTCTGGCGGTGATGCTGGAGCGTGCCGGCGAATTGGATGCGCTGCCCTTGGCGTGTGCTCTGGTGGCGGCGCTGGAGGGGCGTGACCTGGATGGCGAGAAGGATCTGGAACGTGCGCTGCGGGCCCGGCTCTCCGACGGCAGGGCCTTTCGCCAGTGGCACCGGGACGCCCGGCGCCTGGCCCGTATCGGTGGCTGTGGACTTGGAGTGTCGGGCCTCGCTCCACTAGGCGAGTTGCTCGCACTGGCCTATCCGGAGCGTGTTGCCCAGCGACTGGAAGGGCCGGGACGCTTTCGCCTGGCCGGCGGCGGGCTCGCGACGCTGCCCGAGTCGCATCCCCTGGCCCATGCCAGGCTGCTGGTTGCCGCTGAACTGGATGGCCAGGCCAGCGGCGCCAGGATCTTACGTGGCGTGGCGTTGTCCCGGGAACGCCTGGAGGCACTCTATCCCGAAACCGAAGAGTGGCGGGTGAGTCTCGAGTGGTCCGATGAGCAGGGCAGGCTCATTGGCGAGCAGGTACGCGGCCTGGGCGCGGTGGTGCTGGATAGCCGGCCACTGCAGGCGATGCCCCCCGGGGCGGTGCGCCAGGCCCTGCTCGCGGGCCTGCGCCGCCGTGGCGAGCTGCCATTCGATGACGAGGGGGAACAGTTGCGTGGCAGGGTGGCTCTGCTGCGCCGCGAACTCGGCGACGAGTGGCCCGATTGGTCCCGCGGCACGCTGCTCGAGGGGCTCGAGGCGTGGCTCGGTCCCCACCTCGAGGGGATCACGCGTCTGGATTCCGTTGCGCGCCTGCCACTGGGACGTTTCCTGCTCGATACCCTTGACTGGCCGCTGCGTGCCAGGCTCGACGAGCTGGCCCCTCCGCGCCTTGACGTGCCCAGCGGCTCCCGGGTGCGCGTTGATTACACACCCTGTCTGGAAGCGAAGCAGCCGGTACTGGCGGTCAAGCTGCAGGAAGTGTTCGGCTGGAGCACTTCACCACGGGTAGCCGGGGGTCTTGCCCCTGTGCTGTTGCACCTGCTGTCGCCGGCGCGCCGCCCGCTACAGGTCACCGCCGACCTGGCCAGCTTCTGGGTCAATGCCTACCCGGAGGTCCGCAAGGAGATGCGCGGCCGCTACCCCAGGCACCCGTGGCCGGAGGAGCCGCTGGTAGCCGAAGCGACGGCACGAACCAAGCGCAAGGGGTGAGGGGCTCGCGTGCCGGCATCGGCTAGCCGATGCCGGCGCCGCCTTCAGGTTGCCTTGGATTCCGCCTCGTCCGGATGATCGGCCTTGCGCGAATCGGAGGCTTCTCGCTTGCGCAGCACCCACTTTTCCATTTCCACGATCAGGAAGATCGCCACGCTGCCGACAAGGATGACCAGCCAGTGCATCGGGCTCAGGCCGGCGCTGCCGAAGATCGTCTGCATGAAGGGGAGGTAGGTCCAGCCGAGCTGAAGCAGCAAGACAAGGCCAATGGCGATCCACACCGGACGGCTTCCGAAGATGCCATGAATCGATAAGGCACTGTTGACCAAGAAGCGGCTGTTGATCAGGTAGGCCGCGCTACCGATGACCAGCATGTTCACCGCGCCGGCACGGGCCAGTTCCTGGCTGCCTTCCTGGACCTGCAATATCCACGTGAACATGCCGAATACGCCGATCAGCAGCAGTATCGAGACGAATACCACACGCCACAGCAGGAACAGGTCGAGCAGGGCGGCGGAAGGGTCCCGCGGCTTGCGCTGCATGATATCCGCCTCGCCCTTCTCGAAGGCAAGCGCCAGGCCCAGTGTCACCGCGACGACCATGTTGACCCAGAGTGCCTGCAGCGGGGTCACCGGCAGCAGCGTGCCGCCTAGCACGGCGAGCATGATGGACAGGCCCTGGCCACCGTTGGTGGGCAGGATGAAGGTAATGGTCTTGCGAATGTTGTCATAGACCTTGCGCCCTTCCTCGATGGCTCCGACGATGGTGGCGAAGTTGTCATCGGCCAGAACCATCTCGGCAGCCTCCTTGGCAGCCTCCGTGCCCTGGACGCCCATGGCCACGCCGACGTCGGCACGCTTGAGAGCCGGTCCGTCATTGACACCATCGCCGGTCATCGCGCAGATGCCGCCCTTGGCCTGCATCGCTTTCACCAGGCGTAGCTTGTGTTCCGGAGCGGCACGGGCGAATACGTCAACCTCGAGAATGCACGTCTCGAGTTCCTCGTCCGACATGGCCTCGACCTCGCGCCCGGTCAAGGCGCGCTCCGTCTGGGCGAAGCCGAGCTGTCCGGCGATGGCGCGGGCGGTCACGGCGTGGTCGCCGGTGACCATCACCGGGCGAATGCCCGCCTCGAGGCACTGCTTCACGGCCTCGATGGCCGCCTCGCGCGGTGGGTCGAGCAGGCCAACCAGTCCCAGCAGCACCAACCCTTCCTCGGCATCGTCATCATCGAGTTCGCCGCTGATGTCACCGGCTTCCTTCTCCGCCAGGGCCAGCACCCTCAGGCCGCGGGAAGAGAGGTCATCGATGCGCTCTTCCCAGGTGTTCTGGTCAAGCTCGCCGTCGCCGTCACTGCCGCGTACCCTGTGGCACATCTCCAGCAGCCGGTCGGGTGCTCC
The DNA here is from genome assembly GCF_002879615.1 of Billgrantia endophytica. Taxonomy (GTDB): domain Bacteria; phylum Pseudomonadota; class Gammaproteobacteria; order Pseudomonadales; family Halomonadaceae; genus Halomonas; species Halomonas endophytica. The sequence goes on along the minus strand of NZ_PNRF01000007.1, from coordinate 265,269 downwards.
CTTGACCAGCAGGCGTTTGCCATCCATATCGTTGAGGGTTGCCATGTACTTGCGTTCGGACTCGAAGGGAATCGCGTCCTCGCGTGGATGCTCGTCGCGAAGCTCCCGGATGTCGAAGCCACCCTTGGCAGCCGCTACCACCAGAGCCCCTTCGGTCGGGTCGCCGTGGATCGTCCAGCGGCCGTCGTCATTGGCCAGCTCGGAATCGTTGCAAAGGGTGCCGACCTTGAGGAAATGGGCCAGGGCGGGGTAGTCGTCCAGTGAGATATCGTCGCCGTGCTCCTGGCTGTCGGTGTCCTGCGGAGCGGCATGCAGTTTGCCCTCTGGGGAAAAGCCGATACCGGAGAGACGGAACTCACCCTCGGGCAGCCAGATGGCCTGGGCGGTCATCTCGTTGCGGGTGAGGGTGCCGGTCTTGTCCGAGAAGATCGTGGAAATCGAGCCCAGCGTTTCGACAGCGGGCAGACGCCGGATGATGGCATTGCGTTTCGCCATCACCTGAACCCCCAGCGCCAGGGAAATGGTGACGATGGCGGGGAGCCCCTCGGGGATGGCGGCCACCGCCAGCCCCACCGCGGCCATGAACATGGCGCTGATGGATTGGTCGTGGATGACGACGCCGATAGCGGCCGTAAGGGCGGCCGCGGCGAGGATGAAGATGGCCAGCACCCGACCGGCACGGTCGAGCTGCTGCAGCAGTGGAGTCTTGAGTTGTTCCACGCTGCGCAGCATTTCTGATATCCGTCCGATTTCGGTGTGGGCGCCTGTCTCGACCACCAGCCCTCGGCCAGTTCCCTGGACGATGATGGTGCTGGCAAACGCCATGGCGCTGCGGTCGCCCAGGTCGGCATCTTCCTCGACCGGGGCGGTCTGCTTGTCGACGGGTGTGGACTCCCCGGTCAGGGCCGCCTCTTCGGTGCGCAGGCGCTTGGCCTCGATCAGGCGCAGGTCGGCGGGGGCTCGATCGCCGCTTTCCACCATCACGATGTCACCGGGCACCAGTTCCTCGGCATCGATGGTCCGTCGCTTCCCGCCCCGCAGGACGTTGGCCTGTGGCGACAGCATGTTGCGAATGCTGTCGAGTGCCTGTTCGGCCTTGCCCTCCTGGATGAAGCCGATCAGGGCGATGATGATGACGACGCCGATGATGGCCAGGGCGTCGAGGGTATGGCCGAGGAACAGGCTGGCCACGGCGGCCACCAGCAGGATGATCATCAGGATGTTGTTGAACTGCTCGAGCAGGCGCCACCACCAGGGGCGACCTTTCTCCTGTTGCAGGCGGTTGGGGCCGTGCTCTTCGAGCCTTGCTTTTGCCGTCTCGTCGGATAGTCCGTCTTGCGAGCTCTCGAGCTGCGCCATGGCGTCGTCAACGGACATGGCATGCCAGGCGGTACGGCGAGCGTCTTGGCGTTCGGGCATTTCCTTTTCTCCGAAAGCAGATGCGGGGTTGCGTCCATGTGTAGCATATACATTGCTGCGTCGCAGTAATGTAGCGCAAGATTTCATCCCAGGTGACGGTTGCCAGGCGATGGATTGTCAGAGAATCATGGCGGCCATCCAGCCGAAGGCGATCAGTGGGATGTTGTAGTGCAGGAAGGTGGGCACGACACTGTCCCATATATGGTCGTGCTGACCATCGGCGTTGAGGCCGGCGGTGGGCCCGAGAGTCGAGTCCGAGGCCGGTGAGCCGGCATCCCCCAGTGCGGCAGCGGTGCCCACCAGGGCAATGGTCGCCATGGGCGAGAAGCCGTAGCCGAGCGCCAGGGGAACGTAGAGCGAAGCAATGATGGGCACGGTCGAGAACGACGAGCCGATTCCCATGGTGATGAACAGGCCGACGAGCAGCATGATCAGGGCCGCCAGGCCCTTGTTGTCGCCAATCAGCTCGGCGGAGCCGGTCACCAGCCCCTGTACCTCGCCGGTGGCCTGCATGACCCCGGCAAAACCGGCGGCGCTGATCATGATGAAGCCCACCAGCGCCATCATGCGCATCCCTTCCGTGAAGATGTCGTTCTGCTCATGCCAGCGGAACACGCCGCTCACCGAGAGCAGGGCGAAGCCGAACAGTCCGCCGATCACCATCGAGCCTGTCAGCAACTGGACCGCCACGGTGCTCGCCAGTGCCACGCCCACTACCACCTTCTGCCAGGTCGCCAGGTGGCGGGCCGCCTCGGCCGGTGTCTCATCGCCGTGGGCCAGGTCCCTGTCTTCGTAGCGCCGCGGCTTGCGATAGCTGAACAGTACCGCCACGGCCAGGCCCAGCGCCATGCCGCCGATGGGAATCACCATGGCCATGGGGACCATCTGGCGAGTGACCGTGAGGCCCAGTTCGGCGCCGCTCTCGTTGAGATTGGAGAGCAGAATGTCGTTGAGGAAGATGGAGCCGAAGCCGACCGGCAGGAGCATATAGGGTGCGGTGATGCCGAAGGTGATCACACAGGCGACCACACGGCGGTCCAGGTCGAGGTGATTCATCAGTTTCAGCAGCGGGGGTACCAGCACCGGAATGAAGGCGATATGCACCGGTATGAGATTCTGCGAACTCACCGCGGCGGCGAGCAGAGCGCCCAGCAGGGTGAAGGCGACCCAGCGGTAGCTGTCTGGACGGTCGTCCAGGTGCAGGCCGCGAATGGCCCTGTCGGCCAGCAACTCGGTGATGCCCGAGCGGGACAGGGCCACGGCGAAGGCGCCCAGTACCGCATAGGAGAGCGCAATGGTGGCGCCGTTACCGAGGCCATCATTGAAGGCATCCAGGATGGCGTCGATGGGCATGCCGGCAAGGAGACCACCTGCCAGACTGGCGATGATCAGGGCGAAAACGACGGAGACACGGGCGAGACTGAGGGTGACCATTATCAGGATGGCCAATACGACGGCGTTCATGTCAGACTCTTCAATGAAATCGGTAGAGCGGATGGCGTGCGTGCCCCGGGCCGGGAACCCGGGGCGGGCGAATGATACCTCGTTACGGCGCCGGGGTCAGTGGCTGGGCAACAGAGAAACCGGTACCAGGGCGTTCAGGGTGCGGGTCTTGAGCAACTCGGTCGCCGCTTCGATATCCGGGGCGAAGAAGCGGTCCTTGTCGTAATGGGAGACGCGTTCGCGCAGCGTGTATCGGGCCCGTTCCAGCGGTTCGGTGGTAGTGAGGCCGTGACGAAAATCCAGACCCTGGCAGGCGGCGAGCCACTCGATGGCGAGTATGCCGCGCACATTGTCGGCCATTTCCCACAGTCGCTTGCCTGCCGCCGGGGCCATGGAAACATGGTCCTCCTGATTGGCCGAGGTGGGCAGGCTGTCGACGCTGTGGGGATGCGACAGGGCCTTGTTCTCGCTGGCCAGCGCCGCGGCGGTGACCTGGGCGATCATGAAGCCGGAATTGATCCCGCCGTTATTCACCAGGAAGGGAGGCAACTGGGACATGTGCTTGTCCATCATCAGCGATACGCGACGCTCGGTGAGCGAGCCGATCTCGGCGATGGCCAGTGCCAGGTTGTCGGCGGCCATGGCCACCGGCTCGGCATGGAAGTTGCCACCGGAGAGGATGTCACCACCGTCAACGAACACCAGCGGATTGTCCGAGACCGCATTGACCTCCACCGCCAGAACCTCGGCGGCCTGGCGCAACTGGGTCAGGCAGGCGCCCATCACCTGGGGCTGGCAGCGCAGCGAGTAGGGGTCCTGTACCTTGTCGCAGTCGGCGTGGGTGTCGCTGATCGGGCTGCGTTCACCCAGCAGGTGGCGGTAGGCGGCAGCGGCATCGATCTGGCCCTTCTGGCCGCGGGCCTCATGGATGCGGGTATCGAAGGGGGCGCGTGAGCTGAGGGTGGCCTCGACCGTCAGTGAGCCGCACACCGTGGCGGCGGCGAACAGGTCCTCGGCCTCGAACAGCCCCTTGAGGGCGTAGGCGGTGGAAACCTGGGTGCCGTTGAGCAGCGCCAGCCCCTCCTTGGGTGCCAGGGACAGCGGTTCGAGCCCGGCAATGGCCAGCGCCTCCCTGGCGGAAACCCACTCCCCCTGGTGGCGTGCCTTGCCTTCACCCAACAGCACCACGCTCATATGGGCCAGCGGCGCCAGGTCGCCGGAGGCGCCCACGGAACCCTTGAGCGGGATATGCGGGTAGACCTCGGTATTGACCAGTGCCATCAGCGCGTCCAGCACCTCGCGGCGGATGCCCGAGAAACCCCGGGCCAGGCTGTTGACCTTGAGCACCATGATGAGACGTACCAGGGCGTCTTCAATGGGCTCGCCGACGCCGGTGGCATGAGAGAGCACCAGCGCGCGCTGCAGCTCCTCGAGGTGTTCCTTGTCGATACGGGTCTGGGCCAACAGGCCGAAGCCGGTGTTGATGCCGTAGACGGTACGGTCCTCGGCGACCACCCGGTTGACGCAGTCGACGCCGCGCTGAATGTCGGCGTTGGCGCTCGCCGGCAGGCTGACCGGCACGTGGGCCTCGTAGACCCTGCGCGCCTGGGCCAGGGACATCTTGCCGGGTTGGATCTCGAGATGTGTCATAACGGGAATTCCTGTCTGCCACTTGGGCTTGTTTCAACACGCTGGATCGGAGCTGTTCCGGCGGCAGGCCGGCGAGGAGGCGCTGTGAATCCCTCCCTGGACGCTACCGATGCCATCCATGGCATCGGACCTCCTCTTCGGCCTGCCCCCGGCGCTCAGCGCGTCGGACGTTGGTAGCTCGCTGGAGCTGTTCCGGCGGCAGACCTGCGAGGAGGCGCTGTGAATCCCTCCCTGGACGCTACCGATTCCTTCCCTGGAATCGGACCTCCTCTTCGGCCTGCTCCCGGCGCTCAGCGCGTCGGACGTTGGTAGCTCGCTGGAGCTGTTCCGGCGGCAGGCCGGCGAGGAGGCGCTGTGAATCCCTCCCTGGACGCTACCGATGCCATCCATGGCATCGGACCTCCTCTTCGACCTGCCCCCGTGTTCCTGGCCAGCAGGTGGTCTGTAGCAATGCTGTCAGCGCTTCTTACTTATCGAGCATCGGCAGGTCGAGTTCGTTCTCGCGAGCGCACTGCCTGGCGATAGCGTAGCCGGCGTCGGCGTGGCGCATCACGCCGGTGCCCGGGTCGTTGCGCAGCACCCGGCCCAGGCGGACATGGGCATCTTCGCTGCCGTCGGCGACGATGACCACCCCGGCGTGCTGGGAGTAGCCCATGCCCACACCGCCGCCATGGTGCAGCGACACCCAGGTGGCGCCCCCGGCGGTATTGAGCAGGGCATTGAGCAGGGGCCAGTCGGAAACGGCATCCGAGCCATCCATCATCGCCTCGGTCTCGCGGTTGGGGCTGGCCACCGAGCCGGAATCCAGGTGGTCGCGGCCGATGACGATGGGCGCCTTGAGCTCGCCGCTGGCGACCATCTCGTTGAAGGCCTGGCCGAGGCGGGCGCGATCCTTGAGGCCGACCCAGCAGATGCGCGCCGGCAAGCCCTGGAAGCTGATGCGTTCACGAGCCATGTCGAGCCAGTTGTGCAGGTGCGGGTCGTCGGGGATCAGTTCCTTGACCTTCTGATCGGTCTTGTAGATGTCCTCGGGGTCGCCGGAGAGCGCCACCCAGCGGAACGGGCCGATGCCCTGGCAGAACAGCGGGCGGATATAGGCCGGAACGAAGCCGGGGAAGTCGAAGGCGTTGTCGACTCCTTCCTCCTTGGCCATCTGGCGGATGTTGTTGCCGTAGTCGAAGGTGGGCACGCCCATCTGCTGGAACGCCAGCATGGCCTGCACGTGCACCGCCATGGACTGCTTGGCCGCCCTGGCCGTCACCTCCGGCTCGCGCTTGCCGCGGGCGACATAGTCGTCCCAGGTCCAGCCCGACGGCAGGTAGCCGTACAGCGGATCGTGGGCGCTGGTCTGGTCGGTGACCATGTCCGGCCTCACCCCTCGCTTGACGAGTTCCGGCAGTACGTCAGCGGCATTGGCACACAGACCGATGGAGACCGCCTTGCCCCCGGCGGTATAGCGCTCGATGCGTGTCAGGGCGTCATCCAGGTCACTGGCCTGCTCGTCCAGGTAGCGGGTGCGCAGACGGAAGTCGATCCTCGACTGTTGGCATTCGATATTGAGCGAGCAGGCGCCGGCCAGGGTGGCCGCCAGGGGCTGGGCGCCGCCCATGCCGCCGAGACCGGCGGTGAGTATCCAGCGGCTGGCCAGCTTGCCGTGGTAGTGCTGGCGCCCGGCCTCGACGAAGGTTTCGTAGGTGCCCTGGACGATGCCCTGGGAGCCGATGTAGATCCAGGAGCCGGCGGTCATCTGGCCGTACATCATCAGGCCCTTCCTGTCCAGCTCGTTGAAGTGCTCCCAGTTGGCCCAGGCCGGCACCAGGTTGGAGTTGGCGATGAGGACCCGTGGAGCGTCCCTGTGGGTCTCGAACACGCCCACCGGCTTGCCGGACTGGATCAGCAGCGACTGGTTGTCCTCCAGACGCTTGAGCGTCTCGACGATGGTGTCGAAGCACTGCCAGTCCCGCGCTGCGCGGCCGATGCCACCGTAGACCACCAGGTCCTCGGGGCGCTCGGCCACGTCGGGGTGAAGGTTGTTCATCAGCATGCGCATGGGCGCTTCGGTGAGCCAGCTCTTGCAACTGAGCTCGGAGCCGGTGGGAGCGGCAATCCGGCGGTTCGGGTCGTGACGGGGATCGGTGGTGACGGGCTGGTGGCTGTTCATGGGCATCTCCTTGTTCTTCATGGCGTGTTCTCACAGAATGTTCGTTGCAGCCGAGTGCGATGTGTTCGTGGCGGACGTATCGTTCATTCCGGGGTTCAGGATTCGAGTGTCACGTGATGGATCAACCGTGCCGCCGCCTTGGCGGTACGGCCGTCGATATCGAAGCTCGGGTTCAGCTCGGCCAGGTCGATCAGCGCCAGCTTGCGGCTGTCGCGTACGCGGCCGATCAGTGGCTCCAGCAGGACGAGCGACACACCATGGGTGGCCGGTGCGCTGACGCCGGGAGCCTCGCTTGCCGGTAACACATCCAGGTCGATGGTCAGGTAGACCCGGTCGCAGCCGGCGATGAAGTCATCGAGCTCGCCGCCGATGGCGTCGAGGCTTGCCGCATTGATTTCATGATCCTCGCGCACCAGCACGCCGAGCTCGGCGGCACGCTCGAACAGAGTTTGGGTGTTGTTGGCCCGGCTCACGCCGAGGCAGGCGTAGCGGAATGGCCAGCCTCGCCGCTCGCATTCGGCGGCGATCTGGGCGAAAGGCGTGCCGGAGGAGCTGCGCCGACCGGGATCGCGCAGGTCAAAGTGGGCATCGAAGTTGACGATGCCGATCGTCGGCGCCTCTCCGCTGACGGCAGTGCTTTCCAGGTGACGGGCCAGGCCCGACCAGCTGCCGTAGGCCACCTCATGGCCGCCGCCCAGCACCACCGGCAGATGACCGGCGTCGAGCAGTGCTGCCACGCGTCCGGCGAGCCTTGACTGAGCGGCTTCCAGGCCGTCGTCGGCGCCATGGGGGCGGCAGATCACATCGCCGGCATCGAAGGTGGGTGAGCGACGATGCCAGGCAAGGCTGGCCAGGGCCTTGCGCATGGCGCGGGGGCCACCGGCGGCGCCGATGCGCCCCTGGTTGCGGGCCACGCCGGCATCGCAGGCGAAGCCCACCAGGGCCACGCCCGGGGCGGCGTTGACCTGCAGAGGCTCGATTACCTGGTGCCAGCGCAGGCTATCCGCCTCGGGATCCTCGCGGCCGGCCCAGGGGGACATGTCGATGGTATCGAGATAGCTGAAATTCATCTCATCTTCCCTCGGTTACGTAACTGGAATGGCTGAGGGGCGCTGGGGGCAGGTCGGAGCAAAGCGTCTTTTTCAGGGATGAAAAAGCCGAGCGCCCAGGGACGGGTTCACAGCGTCTTTGCGAAGCGCCTGCCCCCAGGGTAGCCCCGGGCCTCCGACGGTAGATGGAGTTAACTGCGCTAGTTCTGATGGCCGGGGCTGATCCAATGGGAGTCAACCCGAGGCGGTAATCAGCCATGGGTCACAACCCCGTTGACGACCCGCTGACGCAGGCGGCCGGGCTGCACGGCATAGGCCAGGGCGGCCGGCGTGTCGGCATTCCACAGGCAAAGATCGGCCGGGGCACCGGCTTCGATCCGGCCAAGCCGTTGGCCCTCGTTGGACAGGCCGAGTGCCCTGGCGCCATGGGCGGTCATGCCGGCGAGGGCTTCCCTTGGCGTCAGCCGGAACAGAGTGCAGGCGAAGTTGAGCATCAGCGTGGGGTTGAAGATCGGTGAGCTGCCCGGGTTGGCGTCGGTGGCGACCGCCATGGGCACGCCGGCGGCCCGCAGCGCCTCGATGGGCGGTAACTGGGTCTCGCGCAGGGTATGGAAGGCGCCGGGCAGCAGCACGGCCACGCTGCCGGCCTCGCGCATGGCGGCCACGCCGGCCTCGTCCAGGTATTCGATATGGTCGGCGGAGAGTGCGCCATGACGCGCCGCCATGGCGCTGCCGCCAAGATTAGAGAGCTGCTCGGCGTGGGCCTTGATCGGCAGGCCATGAGCCTTGGCGGCCTCGAAGACCCGCTCGCACTGGGCCACCGAGAAGGCGATTCTCTCGCAGAAGACGTCGACCGCATCGGCCAGTCCCTGCTCGGCGGCAGCAGGGATCATCTCGTGGCATACCAGGTCGATATAGCCATTGCTGTCGTCCTTGAACTCCGGGGGCAGGGCATGGGCACCGAGCAGGGTAGTGATCACCCGTACCGGTAACGCCGCGCCCAGGCGGCGTGCCACCCGCAGCATCTTCAGTTCGTCCTCGACGGTCAGGCCGTAGCCGGACTTGATCTCCACCGTGGTGACGCCATCGCGCATCAGTGCTTCCAGACGCGGCCTGGCGGCATCGAACAGCTCCGACTCGCTGGCCGCACGGGTGGCATTCACGGTACTGAGGATGCCGCCACCGGTACGGGCGATCTCCTCGTAGCTGACGCCTTCCAATCGTTTCTCGAATTCATCGGCTCGGGAGCCACCGAACACCAGGTGGGTGTGACAGTCGACGAGACCGGGCGTCATCACACCGCCGCTGCCCATTTCCTCGCAGCCGGCTGCAGCGGCCTCGTCGACTCCGGCCATCGTGGAAATGTGTGCGATGCGTTCGCCTTCGACAATCACCGCCATCGGCTCGGGCAGGGTCTCGAGGCCATCGAACAGGGTGATGTCTCGCCAGAGTTTGCGGCCTTGCCGCCGATTGCCGGACATGGAGGTCTCCTGCTGATGATAGTATATTGTATATACATTTAATGGACAGCCACGTATCCGTCAAGGCTTGCGGTTCCTCAGGAGGAGGGCCGCCAGGAACGATGAGCATTCAAGAATGAAGGGCATCTTCACCAACCTGATGAAGTTGTTATTATTTCTTGTCGATCCTCGGGTTGACGGTACATCGCCGATTCTGATGGATGAGACTAAAGTATATAGTTCTGGCCAAGGGTTCCGCTAGCGGATCGTTAGTTCGTATTGTATATACATTAAGGGAAGGCATTCCGTTTTCGACACCTGCCTGGACACCTGTTTCATGTCACGACATTCCCAAGACAACAAGAGGAGGGGGTTCCATGGCGATCCCTGAGCGGACGGCACAGCGCATCCGTCGACCATCATTCATGACCGTGCTCAAGCTGTTCGTACCCAGCGCGCTGGGAATCCTGATTTTCTTCGTGCCGGTGACCATCGGCGAGCGGACGACCATCCTGCTGGATCATATGGTTACCGGGGCACGGCTCCTGCTGGGCGATTTCAGCGGTTTCTACGCCTTGGCCCTGATCGTCGCCGGTGCCGCCTATCCGCTGGTCAGGGGTTACTGGAACCGAAACCTGACCGAGCGCATCTTCACGCTGCTGAAGCTTGCCGGGGTGGCGGCGGCGCTGATGGCCATGACCGGCTGGGGGCCGGGCTTTCTGCATGAGCCCGACATGCTGCCGTTCCTGTTCGAGCGGCTGGTGATCCCGGTAGGATTGATCGTACCGATCGGTGCGGTATTCCTGGCACTGCTGATCGGCTATGGCCTGCTGGAGCTGGTCGGCGTGCTGTTGCAGCCGATCATGCGACCGATCTGGCGCACGCCCGGGCGTTCGGCCATCGATGCGGTGGCGTCCTTCGTCGGCAGCTACTCGATCGGCCTGCTGATCACCAACCGGGTCTATCAGGCGGGGCAGTACTCGGCGCGGGAGGCAGCGATCATCGCGACAGGGTTCTCGACCGTTTCGGCCACCTTCATGATCATCGTGGCGCGCACCCTGGATCTGATGAGCGTGTGGAACCTCTATTTCTGGCTGACGCTGGTGATCACCTTCATCGTTACGGCGATCACCGTGCGCTTGCCACCGCTGTCGGGCATGGACAACACCCGTACCGATGGCGAGCCCGAGCCGATCCCGGGAAAGCGGCTTTCCACCGCCTGGCGCGCCGGCCTCGATGTCGCCGAGAAGGCGCCGAGCCTGTCCAGAAGCGTGGCGATCAACGTGCGGGAAGGGCTGGTGATGGCGATCAGCATCCTGCCATCGATCATGTCGGTGGGTCTGCTCGGGCTATTGATCGCCAAGTACACACCGCTGTTCGAGTGGCTGGGCTGGCTGTTCTATCCTTTCGTGGCAATCTGGGGCCTGGACGATGCCGCAGCCCTTTCACAGGCGGCCGCATCGGGCCTGGCCGAGATGTTCCTGCCGGCGTTGCTGATGGCCGAGGCCGACTTCGTGGCGCGCTTCGCCGCCGGGGTGGTGTCGGTGTCTGGCGTGCTGTTCTTCTCGGCCTCGATTCCCTGCATTCTTTCCACCAGCATCCCGCTCACGGTGGGGCGCATCGTCGTCATCTGGTTCATCCGCGTGGCGCTGAGCCTGCTGCTTGCCGTGCCGGCGGGCTACCTGGCACTGGCGGTTTCCGGTGGTTGAGAAAAGCCGGGGACCATTCAGCTTCATGTCGTCATGATGAGGGGGCGAGGGATGGCGGAACGTGCCTGACCCTTTGGCCGGTCAGGAGCCGTTGCGGTGCATCGAGGAGCGCAGCTTGTAGCGCTCGCCGGGGTGGATCAGTCGGGCGTAGCTGATCAGGTGATCTCCGGACCAGGTGCGGCGGATCATGCTCAGGCAGGGACGGGTCGTGTCGGTGTCCAGGTGGCGTGCGGTCGTCTCGTCCACCAGCACCGCCTCGACCACGTGCTCGATGTCGCTGATCGGGCAGGCCGCCACCAGCACCTCGTTGGGGGTGTGGTGAGTGAAGTCGGTATCGAGATAGTCCGGTACCCAGCGGGGATTGACGTAGCGGTTCTCGAGCTGGATCGGTACGCCGTTCTCGCGATGCACGATCAGGGTGTGGAAGACGCGGGTGCCCAATCGCACGCCGAGGCGCAGTGCCACCTCGTCGTCGGCTTCGATCGCTTCACTGCACAGCACGTCGTTGCTGTAGCCATGGCCACGGCTGCGCACCTCCTCGGCGATGTTGTGCACTTCTACCAGCGACGACTCCGCCTTGCGGTCGGTCACGAAGGTGCCGAGCCCCGGCTGACGAATCAGGTAACCCTGCTGCACCAGGTCCCGGATCGCCTTGTTGGCGGTCATGCGACTGACACCGAAGTTCCGCGCCAGCTGCTCTTCTGGTGGGATCTGGTGGTGCGCCGGCCAGTCGCCGCCATTGATCTTCTCCAGCAGGTGCTGCTGAATCTGCAGGTAGAGCGGGGGAGAGCTGCCCATGGTCTGCCGTGAACCCTTTCGCTGAATGGTGGGGGTGACGTGGTGGTGCGGCCAGTTTACCTGCCTTGGAAGCTTCCGACATCCTGCCGACTTCGGCAGAATGGCCTTTTCGCGCAGAACGCACAGCATGCCTGACAGTCATCCCGTCTCCTTTTTTGGGTATAAAGCGCCATGACCTCCAAGTCTTCGACACGGATCAACAAGTACATCAGTGAAAGCGGCATGTGCTCCAGGCGGGAAGCCGACCGCTATGTCGAGCAGGGCAATGTCACCCTGAACGGCAAGCGTGCCAAGACGGGGGACCAGGTGTTTCCGGGGGATGAGGTCAAGGTCAACGGCCAGCTCATCGAGCCGCAGGAAGCCGAAGACCTGGTCTTCATTGCCCTGAACAAGCCGGTAGGGATCGTCAGTACCACCGAGTCGAGCGAGAAGGACAATATCGTCGACTTCGTCAAGCATGGGGTTCGTATCTTTCCCATCGGTCGGCTGGACAAGGATTCCCAGGGACTCATCTTTCTGACCAACAATGGTGATCTGGTCAACAAGATCCTCAGGGCCAGCAACAATCATGAAAAGGAGTATCGGGTCACCGTCAACAAACCCGTGACCGATGCATTCATTACGGGCATGGGGTCCGGTGTGCGCATCCTTGGCGAGGTGACGAAGCCATGCAAGGTGGTCAAGGAGTCGACCTTCGTCTTCAATATCACCCTGGTGCAGGGACTGAATCGCCAGATCCGGCGCATGTGTGAAACGTTCGATTACGAAGTCACCAGGCTCGAGCGAATCCGGATCATGAACGTCTCGCTCAAGGGGCTGGCCCTCGGGGATTGGCGCGATTTGACAGAGAAGGAAGTCAACACGATCATTGCGTTGACCGAAGGCTCTTCTTCTTTCGATTCAAAAGGAAAGAGGCCCCCGCGCAACAAGGTTGACAAGCCCGCTTCGAAAAAGGCGCCCGACGAAAGACGACGGTCTGGAAAGACGGCGACGGGCCGAGACGGGGCAAGGAAAACAGCAGGCAAGAACAAGGGCGTTTCGAAGAAGCAGTCGTTCAAATCCGCTCCCAAGGCCCGAGCGGCCGGTGCCCGGATGAAAGCAAGGAACAAGTCCCGAAAAACGAAATGAGATGTGCTGCCCCAGGGAGTGTGACGTGAACCATGCCCGCATGAAGAGTCCCGCAGCGGCACGTAACCGCCAGCCAATTCTGGACGTGCTGCAGCAGGCGTTACCGAAAAGGGCTCGTGTGCTGGAAGTGGCCAGCGGCAGTGGTGAGCACGGTGTCTATTGCGCTGGCGCCATGCCGGGGTGGGAGTGGCAACCCAGCGACCCGAACCCGCATGCCCGCCGTTCCATCGAGGCGTGGCGGGAACATGTGGGGCTTCCCAACCTGCACGGTCCCATGCCGCTGGATATCACGACGACCTGTCCGGCCGGACCCTATGATGCCATCGTCGCCATCAACCTCATCCACATTTCGCCCTGGGAGGTCACCGAGGCGCTGATGGCGTGTGCCGGCAGGCGCCTGGCCGAAGGCGGTGTGCTGTATCTCTATGGGCCCTACAGGCGGGAAGGGCGCCATACGGCGCCCAGTAACGAAGCCTTCGATGCCGACCTCAAGGCCCGCGATCCCAACTGGGGGGTGCGTGACCTCGAGAGCGTGGTGGCCGAAGCCGAGCGCCATGGCCTGGTACTTGAACGAGTCGTCGAGATGCCTGCCAACAACCTCAGCGTGGTGTTTCGTCTTCACCGTTGACCGGCCGCGGCTCTTCAACCTCCCCCGGTACGCGGTAGCGAACCCCTTCAGCTTGGCGGTCGTCTTCATGGCGCCGGGCTTCTTCCTCGGCGGGCACGCCCCAGAGGGTTTCACGGCTGCCGTCATCGAACGTGTAGGTGGTGCAGCCGGCCAGCAGTACGATGGGCAGGGCGGCGCCGGTGAACGACAGAAGGCGAGTAACTCGAATCACGGTGAGTCCCTTCAACAGGAGGCTGGTTTCGGCAAGCCTGAGGCCAATGCCGTTCCGGCGTCAAGCGGCAAGCCACGACTACCCGGAAATGCCCAGCAGGATCGGCACATAGACGACCAGCAGCAGGATGCCGATCAGCCCCACCAGATAGGGAATGATGGCGCGCGTAATGCGTTCCAGAGGTAGCTGGGCCACCGATGATGCGACGTAGAGGTTGATCGCCACCGGAGGGGTGATCATGCCGATGGCGAGTCCCACCACGATGATCAGCCCGAAGTGAATCGGATCGATACCCAGTTGCAGCACTAGCGGCAGCAGTACCGGCGTCAGAATGATCAAGGCGCTGGCCGTTTCGATGAACACGCCCGTCAGCAATATGATGGCCACGACCAGCAGCATGATCACGTAGGGGTTGGTGGAAAGCGACAGCATCGCATGGGCAATGGCGCCGGGCACCTGCCAGCTCGACAGCGTCCAGCTCAGAACCGCCGACGTGGCGATGACCAGCATGATGACCGAGGTGGTGATCGCCGAGCGGATCAGGATGCGATAGACATCGGGCAACGTCAGGTCGCGATAGACGAACAGCGATACGAGCAGGGCGTAGTTGACCGCCACCACCGCCGCTTCGCTGGGCGTGAAAATGCCGGAAAAGATACCGCCCAGGATGATCATCGGGGTCATCAGGCCCCAGCTGGCGCTCTTCAGAGTGCGCCAGATGGTAGCCAGTGACAGCGCGGTACCGCGGGGATAGTTGCGTCGGTAGGCCTGGGCAATGGCAATGGCCATCAACCCGAGTCCCATGAGTAGGCCGGGGATGAAGCCGTTGAGAAACAGCTTCGATACCGACTGCTGGGCGATGACGGCATAAATGATCATCGGTACCGAGGGTGGGATGACCACCCCGATGGTCCCGCTGGCGGCGATCAGAGCGGCAGCCGAAGCCGGGTCGTAGCCCTTCTTGCGCAGTTCGGGGACCAGGCTGGAACCGACCGCGGCAGTGGTGGCTGCCCCGGAGCCGGAAATGGCGGCAAAGAACATACCCGCCAGTACCGTGACGATCGACAGCCCTCCCTTGAGAAAGCCGAACAGCGAGTCGGCAAAGTCGACCAGCTTCTCGCTCACCTTGCCCTGGGCCATCACATCGCCGGCGAGAATGAACATCGGGACCGCCACCAGGGCGAAGGAGTTGATTCCCTGGAACATCTGCTGGGTGACAACCATCAACGGCACGCCCTGCGCATTGAGGGCAAGCAGAGTGCTTGCGCCGATAGCGAGTGCGATGGGTACGCCCAGCAGCATGAAGAGAAAGAATAGCGCGAACAGCAGGCCCGTCATGGCGGAGGCTCCTCGGCGGTAGGGCTGCCGGTATCGGTGGCCTGGGGCCCCTTGACGATCAGCTCGACAAGATCGACCAGGGCATACCAGGCCATGAGGGCCGCGCTGATCGGGATAATGGCATAGACGTAGGTCATGGAGAGCCGCAGTGACGCGGATTTCTGGAAGCTCTGCATTTGCATGTAGCGATGGCCGATGACGATCAAGGCAATCATGAAGCCAAGCACTACCAGTATTGCGGCAATGCGCGTCAGCTGCTGCAAGCGCCCCGGCAGTGCGTCGACCAGAAAGGTCACGGCGATGTGCCGGCCACGCTGAAACGCGAGGGTGGCGCCCAGGAAGGTGATCCATATCAGCAGGAAGCGCGCGACTTCTTCTGTCCAGCCGACGGCGGAGAAGAAGACGCGCGAGACGATCTGCAGGGTGATGACGCCAATCAATGCCACCATGCCCATGAAGACCACGGGCTGAATGATGGCATCGATGGCGAGTTCAATGCGCTGCAGCGGCGCCAGCAGCGAACGGAATCGATTCGGCACTTATTCCAGCGCTCCCCGGATGCGCGTCAGGTAGTCACCGAACTGGTCGCCGTATTTCTCGTAGACCGGTGCGACAGCCTCCTGGAAGGCGGCGATATCGGGCTCCTCGACGATTTCCATGCCGGCGGCACGCAGCTCATCCAGCTGTTCGGCTTCCATGTCGGCATTGACGCGACGCTCGTGCTCGGCGGCTTCCTGGGCGGCTTGCACCAGCACGTCCTGGGCCGCTCCGGGCAACTGGTTCCATATCGGCATGCCCATGACGAAGATGGCCGGTGCATAGGTGTGCCGCGACACCGTCATGTGGGCCTGGGTCTCGTTCAGGTTGAACGAATGGATAACGTTGACCGGGTTTTCCTGGCCATCGATGGTGCCCTGCTGCATGGCGGTCAAGGCTTCGGTCCACGCCATCGGTATGGCATTGGCACCCAATTCCCGGAAGGTGTCGGTGTAGACGGGGTTTTCCATGACACGGATGCGCAATCCGTCGAGATCCTCGGGGGTCCGCACCGCCCGCTCGCTGTTGGTCAGGTTGCGGAAGCCGCGCTCGGCATAGGCCAGACCCTTCAGATTGACGTCTTCCAGCTTGTCGAGCAGTTCCTGGCCGATGGGGCCGTCGAGTATCTCGTAGGCGGCTTCGGGCGAGGGGAAAAGGAAGGGAAGCTCGAACACCGCCATCTCTTCGACGAAATTCGCGACGGGACCATTGGTGATCACACCCATGTCCACGGTGCCGATCTGCATGCCCTCGAGCAGGGTGCGTTCATCGCCCAGTGATGCGTTCGGGTAGATATCCACGCTGATGGCGCCCTCGGTGCGCTCGGTGACCAGTTCCTGAAACTTGACCGCGGCGATATGAAAACCGTCCTGCTCGTTGACCACGTGGGCCAGGCGAAGCGTGACCGGTTCCATATCGGCGAACTCGGAAGCGTTGGCGATGGAGGCCAGGGCAAGGGATACACCCAGTGCCAGCGTGCTGCGTGCAAAGCTTTTCATTATCGTTTTTCCTCTGTCGGGTCAGTCCCTTGGGGAGCATGCCCCAGCCAACCCGACAGGGTCAATCGGCATTGTCACGTGGTTGTTACAAGGTCGAACCAGCGGAACGCGAGTCGACAGACGTCTCGTCGATGAACGGCTGGCACCCGTCTGGCCATGGATCGGACTATAGAAGCCGATACATCACATGGGCATCGACCAGGCCCTGCTCCGGATGGCGAAAAGCACAGGGCAGGGTACCCACGATGGAGAAGCCGTGCTTCTGCCATTGGCGAATGGCGACTTCGTTGGTGGCCACCACCATGTTGTATTGCATGGCGATGAAGCCGAGCTCCCGGGCCAGGACGAGGGAGTCGCCGCAGAGCTTGCCGGCAATGCCTTGCCCACGCGCCTTCTCGGCAACCAGGTAGCCGCTGTTGCAGACGTGGCTGCCGGGGCCTGGCTGATTGGGCTTGAGGTAGTAAGTGCCCAGGACGTTGCCAGCGGCATCCTCGGCGACCCTGACCGCTCGAGGCAGCTCGACCCACATGCGATGGGCATCGGACTCGCTGATTGCCCGGGGAACGGCGTAGGTATCGCCAGCGTGAAAGACGGGAGCCATGAAGTCCCATATGGCGGGCCAGTCGTCGGGGTGATAGGGGCGGATGCGGATCATGCGGATTCCTTCTTGAGACCGGGCATCGGCTCGGGATTTTACGCCATATCGCCAGGGTGTGAAGGCAAGGCAAGGCTGTTCTGTGAACTGCGCTTGCCGATGGAAGTTTGGCGAAGTGTTTGTTGCCGTTACATTTCATCACATGAAGAGGGTGTCAAGAAGCGGGACAAACGCGTTAGGGTCGTGTGACTAGTATACCAAGCAACGGAGATTACATGAGCTTAGCCAAACTTGTTTTCGCATCGTTCCTGACATTGATGATGGCGACACCAGCAGTGGCCCAGCAGCAGATGCAGGGCGCGGCTCCCGGCCCCGAAGATGCCGTGAATCAACTCGATGAGCTGGTTGGACTCGATGACGCGCAGCGGCAGGAGATCTCCAGCCTGTTGAGCGAGACCCAGACCAGCCTCCAGACCAAGGAGCAGGAAGCCCAGGCACTTCAACAGCAACTGCAGGGTCACGTGCGTGCCGACTACGATGAAAATGCGATTCGTCAGGATGCGGACAGGCTCGGCCAGTTGACCGGTGAGATGACCGCCGACAGCGTTCTGCTGCAGGCACGCATCGAGGCCGCGCTCAACCAGGAGCAGCGCGACGAACTCGAGCGTCAGGTGCAGGAGCAGGAAGAGCAGATGCGCCAGATGCAGGAGCAGATGCAACAGCAGCAACAGCAACAGCCACCGCCGCAATAAGCGGAACATCGGCCGGCCATGGGCCGGCATGACGTCGACACGCGCAAGCGCAAGAAGGCGGCTGCCTATGACAGGAGCCGCCTTCGCTTTTTCACACAGGGCCGATAAGGTGCTTTACCTCCAGATAGGCCGATAGCCCCCACGGACCCAGCTCGCGGCCGATACCGCTGCGCTTGACACCGCCCCAGCCGGTTTCCGGCGGAACCAATTGCTCGCTGTTGAACCAGACGCTGCCAGCCTGGAGCTGACGCCCGATTCGTCGTGCGCGCTCGACACTGCCGCTGACAACGGTGGCGGCAAGGCCGAAGTCGCTGTCATTGGCCAGCTCGACGGCTTCCGTTTCACTTGCCACGCTGCGTGCGCAGAGGACCGGTCCGAATATTTCCTCACGCCAGAGTCGGCTCTCCACGGGTACGTCGCGGTAGAGTGTCGGGGCGAGGAAATAGCCCGTCCCGGGGAGCGTTCGATGGCGGGCATCCCGCACCACTCTCAGTCCTTCCTGCTCCGCGATCCCGAGGTAGCGCTGCACGGCCTCACGCTGACGAGCGCTGACCATGGGGCCCATGTCGGTACCCGCAGCCAGCGGGTCGCCAAGGGTCAGGGCATCGATACGGTTGGCCAATTCCGCGTAGAGGGGGTCGGCGACGGCCTCGTGCACCAACAGCCTCGATGTGGCCGAACAGATCTGTCCGGCATTGAAATAGATACCGGCCATGACCCAGTCGGCGGCCTGCCCGGGGTCGGCATCCTCCATGACCAGGATCGGCGACTTGCCGCCCAATTCCAGTGCGACGCCGGCGGTGCGATCGGCTGCGGCATGCATGATCGCCTCGCCGACCCGGTTGCTGCCGGTGAAGGAGATCTTGTCGATGCCGGCATGCCGGCCGAGTGGCGCGCCGACGCCATCCCCGTCGCCAAGCAGGAGATTGAAGACGCCCGCAGGCAGGCCTATTTCCAGCGCGATGTCGGCCAGGGCCAACTCGGGCAGAGGGGTCACTTCCGATGGCTTGAGCACCGCGGTGCAACCCGCGGCAAGTGCCGGGGCGAGCTTCCAGGCGCTGGTGACCAGTGGGAAGTTCCAGGGCGTGATCAGCCCCACCACGCCCACCGGATCGTGGTAGCTGCGTGCCTCGACGCTGTCCATCCCGATGGGGACAATGGCGCCCTGACGCTGCTCGAGGTGCCGCGCCTGCCCGGCATAGTAGCGGTAGCAGGCGATGGCATCGTCCAGATCGATAGCCGCTTCTGCCAGCACCTTGCCGTTATTCAGGGAAGAGAGTCGGGTCAGTTCTTCCCGGCGGCGGGTCAAGGCGTCGGCAAAGGCGTCGAGATAGGCGCCGCGCTGTGAACCGGAAGTGGTTCGCCAGTCAGGCAGTGCCCGGTGCGCGGCAGCCACCGCTGCGTCGACGTCGGTGGGGTCGCCAGCGGTCACCTCGGCAACCACCTGCTCGGTGAAGGGATTCGTCACCGGCAGAAAGCGGGTTGCGGCAGAGGTCACCCACTGGTTGTCGATGAACTGTTTGTCGAGTCGTTGCATGGGAAGTCCTGCTATCAAGGCGACAGTGAACGCTGCCAGGCTGCCGCGTCCACTTCGATCAGGAAGGGGCCGTCCATCGGACGGCTGGCCAGGGCCTGGGCGAGCGCATCCGGGCTACCGACATGCGCAGCCATGCAATCGAAGCCACGGGCCAGGGCAAGGAAGTCGGGCGCTCGTATGTCGACGCCGGTGCGTTCGACCCCGTGGGCGTCCATGTAGCGGCGAATTTCCTCATAGCCCTGGTTGTGCCACAGCATGACCACGACCGGCAGGCGCTCCTCCACGGCGGTCGCCAGTTCCGACAGGGTAAACATCACGCCGCCATCACCGACCAGCGCCACCACCGGCAGGTCGGGCCGGGCGAGCCGGGCGCCGAGGGCCGCGGGCAGGCCATAGCCTAGGGTGCCGTAGCCGGTGGAGGCATTGAAGTAGCGCCGTGGTTCCGGTTGTGAAAGCAGATGGTTGCCGGCGTAGACCGGTGCGGTGGAGTCACCGACCAGAATCGCCTCGGGAATGGCTTCCTGCAGTACGGCGTAGAGCGGTACGAAGGAGGAGAAAGCCGGGTCATGGGCCAGGTCGAGGGCGGCCAACGCTTGACGGGTTCGTTCGGCGCCACCTCGTGACAGCGGTGCTGGAAAGTGCTCCAGCAGCAGTTCCAGGCTGCGCCGCGCGTCGCCAACCAGGCCCAGGCTGACGCCCTGGTTGCGCACCAGCTGCTGGGCATCCAGGTCGATGCGAATCAAGCGGCCGGTCAGGGTGAAGCCGTCGTCAAAGACGACGTCATAGTCTGTCTCGCCGAGTTCGGTACCCACGGCCAGGATCACGTCGGCGTGGCGGGCCAGTTCGCGTACCGCGGGCAGGGCGGCGTTGGCCCCCAGGTCCAGCGGGTGGGCTCTTCCCAGCAGCCCCTTGGCATTGATGGTGGTCACCGTGGGGGCATCGAGGCGTTCCACCAGGGCGCGCGCTGCCTCGCAGGCGTCCACGCAGCCACCGCCCAGCAGCACCAGGGGGTGAGTTGCCTCGTGCATCCATTGGGCGGCCCTGGCCAGGCCCCGGGGGTCCGGGGCGGCACGATAGAGGATCGGTGGTTCCCAGCGTGGAGGTGGGGTGGCTGGAGCATCGAAGAGGTCGATGGGTATCTCGATATGGACCGGCCCGGGACGCTCGCTGCGAAACACGGCGAAGGCACGGGCCAGGGTTTCAGGAAGGGCGTTCGGGTCGAGCAGGGTATGGCTGAAGCGCGAGACGCCTGCCAACAACTGCTGCTGATTGGGCAATTCATGCAGGCGACCCTGGCCGCGTCCCAGTGTATCGCGGCGATTGACGCTGGAGATCACCAGCATCGGCACCGAATCGCCCAGCGCCTGGCCCATGGCGGTGGCAATGTTGGTCATGCCCGGGCCGGTAATGATGAAGCAGACGCCGGGCTTGCCGCTGGCGCGGGCGTATCCGTCGGCCATGAAACCGGCCCCCTGTTCATGACGCGGGGTGACATGTCGCACTCCACCGCTTTCCAGGCCGCGATAGAGCGCTACCGTGTGCACCCCGGGGATGCCGAATACGGTATCGACACCGTAGGTGTCGCGCAGCAGGTGCAGCAGGAGGTGGGCGCAGGACAGGGTATCGGATGCCATCGTGTGACCTCAGAAGAAGAAGGTATGGGCCATGAAGGCGATGATCGGCAGGGTGATGGCGGTGCGCAGCAGGAAGATCACCACCAGCTCCCATAGCTTGATGGGGATCTTCGACTTCAGCAGCAGCGCGCCGATCTCGGACATGTAGATCAACTGGGTCAGCGACAGGCAGGCGATCACGAAACGGGTCAGCTCGCTCTCGATGTTGGTGGCCAGCACCGCCGGCAGGAACATGTCGGCGAAGCCCACCAGCGTGGCAGGGGCGGCAGCCTCGGCCTCGGGGATACGCAACAATTCGAGTATCGGCACCATGGGGTAGGAAAGCCAGGTGAACAGCGGTGTGAATTCGGCCAGTATCAGCGCCACGGTCCCGATGGCGAACACCAGCGGCAACAGGGCCAGGAAGATGTCGGCGACATTGAACAGGGCATTGCGTGCCAGCTCGCGCGGGCCGGGTGCTCGTTCGGCACGCCGCACTGCCTGCCGCAGGCTGTACCGCAGCAGCCCCACGTTGTCGGTGCGTTTCTCGGCGAGCTGGCAACCCACTGGCTCGTAGTAGGTATCCGGCTTGCGGGACAAGGGCGGCAGTCGCGGCACGATGACCGCTGCGGTCAGGCCGGCCACGACCACGGTGAAGTAGAATTGGATGAACAGGTGGTTGATGCCGATGAAACTGGTAATCAACAGGCTGAAGGCGATCGAGACGATGGAGAAATTGGTGGCGATGACCGAGGCCTCGCGCCGGTTATAAAAGCCTTTCTCATACTGCTGGGCGGTGATCAGCACGCCCACGGTGCCTGAGCCCATCCACGAGGCGGTGGCATCGATGGCGCTGCGGCCGGGCAGGTTGAAGATGAAACGGAACGGCTTGCGCATCAGGCTGCCGATGAACTCCATGAAGCCGAAGTCCACCAGGAAGGGCAGCAGCAGGGCGGCGAAGAAGAAGAAGGTAAGCAATACCGGGGCCAGATCGTTGAGTATCACCCCGCCGGTGAATGAGGCGGTGATGAATTCGGGCCCGAACTGGAAGAAGGTCATCAGCGCGAAGACGGCGCCCGCAATGCGCATGCCGAACCACGCCGGGCCGACGTGGAACATGTCATGCAGCGTTCCCCTGTCGGCCCAGCCGGGGCGGGCCAGCTTGACGTAGAGCGTGGCCAGCACCGACAGCACGAGAACCCCAACGGCAATGGCCGGGAGGGCGCCGTCGAGTAACGCCTTGAGACCATCCGCCATGAAGCCCATGCCGATGTTGATGGTACCGCCGACCTGAAAGGGGATCAGGAACAGGCTGACGCCGATCAGGGAGGGGATGAGAAACTTCAGGAGGCCTTGGCGGTCCAGCGGTTCCAGCGTTCGTGAGGCAGCCGTATCGTCGTGGGTATTGTCGGTAGCTGACATGGTGTCTTCCCTATGGCTTGTTGTCATTGAGTCCGGGGTGGTGGTCTTGGCCATGCCGGGGTCGTCAGTCTCGACGTTGAACACCCGGCAGCACACAGAGCATTTCATAGAGCAGCGTAGCGCCCATCAGGGCGGTGTTGCCGCTGGGGTCGTAGGGGGGCGAGACTTCCACGAGATCGCCGCCGACGATGTCGAGGCCAGCGGCACCGCGCACGATTTCCAGGCCCTGGGCCGAGGTCAGGCCGCCCATTTCCACGGTGCCGGTGCCGGGAGCTACCGAGGGGTCGAGGCCGTCGATATCGAAGCTGATATAGACCGGGCCGTCGCCCATCTGCTCGCGAACTTCCGCCATCAGCGGCTCCAGCGACTGGTACCAGCACGCTTCGGCGGGCACTACGCGAAAACCCTGCTGCCGGCACCAGTCGAAATCCTCGGCAGAATAGCCCGTACCGCGCAATCCGATCTGCACGACCCGGCTCGCGTCCAGCAATCCCTCTTCCTGGGCACGGCGGAAAGGGGTGCCATGGGCTATGGGCTCACCGAACATGTGGTCGTTGACATCGGCATGGGCATCGATATGGATCAACCCGACCGGTCCATGCTTCTTTGCGATGGCACGCAGGATCGGCAGGGTGATGGTGTGCTCGCCACCCAGCGTCAGGGGGACACAGCCATGGGCCATCACCTCGTCGTAGAATGCGGTAATGATGTCGACGCTCTTGGGCAGGTGGAAGGTATTGATCGGTACGTCGCCGATGTCCGCCACCTGGAGGCTGTCGAAGGGGGCGGCCCGGGTGGCCATGTTATAAGGCCGCAGCATGCGAGACTCGTCGCGGATCTGGCGCGGGCCCAGGCGAGTTCCTGGGCGGTTGGACGTGCCGATATCCAGCGGGATACCGATGAAGGCGGCGTCGAGACCCTCCGCGGTAGGCTGGGCGGGGAGACGCATCATGGTGGCGGGGCCACCGAAGCGGGGCATTTCGTTGCCGCCGAGTGGCTGGTTGAAGTGGGACATGGTGTGTTCCTGTCGTCGCTGGCTGTAAGCAAAGGGTCTGGAAGAGTCCATGCATTTGCCGTGCCAGTCGGCGAGGCCCGGGTTTCGGGTTTCTTCCGCGCCTGTTGATGCAATGCTGAATCGATTGGCTGTCGTTTCGATGCACCGCTGAATTAATGATGCCAAAATGGATCGCCCATGCCTGGGCGTTTCGCGCAGGTGCCCACGAACCACAAAGCGGAAGCGGTGATGAGCGAGATCGATCGGCAGGTGGTCAAGACCATCGTCGAGACGGCCAACGACCATTTTTTCATCGTCGGGGGGACCGGGCGGGTGCTCGAGGTCAGCCCCGGAGCGGCAGCGGTCTACGGCATGTCCAGGGAAGCACTCACGTCCAGTACGGTGCAGGAGCTGGAGGCCAGCGGCGTGCTCAAGCCCTCCATCAGCCTGGAGGTGATGCGTACCCGAAAGCCGGCCCAGTTGATGCAGGTGACCGGTACCGGGCGACGGGTCATTGCCGAGGCGCATCCGGTATTTGTCGATGGGCGTCTCGAACGCATCGTCAGCCGCTCACGCGACCTCACTGATCTTCAACTGCTCCAGGATGAATACGCACTGCTGCAGAAGCGCTTCAGCGAGCATTTGAAGCGCAGCCAGGGCGGGCCGCCCGGCGATGACGGGGCGCTGGAAGAGACCTTCGAGGCGCTGCAGGTACGCAGCAGCGTGATGCGGGAGATCGCACTGCTGCTCAAGCGGGTTGCGCCGTCGGACGCCAACGTGCTGATGCTGGGTGAGTCCGGTGTGGGCAAGACCGCCTTCGCCCGGCAGCTGCATCGCTGGAGTCGCCGGGGCGAAGGTCCTTTCATCGAGGTCAACTGCGGGGCGATTCCCGACAACCTGTTCGAATCGGAAATGTTCGGTTACCAACCCGGTGCCTTCAGCGGTGCCGCGCGACAGGGCAAGGCGGGCCTGCTCGAGCAGGCGGAGGGCGGTACGCTGTTCCTGGATGAAATCGGCGAGCTGCCACTGCTGATGCAGACCAAGCTGCTCAAGGTGATCCAGGACGGTACCGTCACCCGTCTTGGCGATACCCGTTCGCGGCGGGTCGACTTCCGTCTTGTCGTCGCGACCAACCATGATCTGGCACATCGGGTCGAGGAAGGGGCCTTCCGTCTCGATCTCTACTACCGGCTCAACGTGATACCGGTCACGCTACCGCCCTTGCGCGAGCGGCGCGAGGATATACCGGTGCTGGTGGAAGCGTGCCTGGAACAGCTCAACCGGCGCTACGGCCGGCGGAAGCTACTCCATGGCAGCGTATGGTCGGAGCTGATGGGCAATGATTGGCCGGGCAATGTCAGGGAACTGGAAAACTGGCTGGAGCGGGCCTGGCTGTCGAGCGCCGGTGACCTCATCGAGACCCCCACCCTCGGCGAGCCATCTTCGGGCAACCTTCCCGCCAGCCGGGGGCGCGCGAGTCGGCAGGCACCCATGCCGATGGGTGACGAAGAGTCGCTCACGGATTACCTGGCCCGTGCCGAAAGGCAGGTGCTGGCCGCACTGTGCGACACGCTGCCCAGCACCTACGCCATGGCCAAGCGGCTGGGAATCAGCCAGCCTGGCGTGGTCCGCAAGCTGCGGAAGCATGGGCTGCGTATTCAGCGATCGAGGGGTTAGCCATTCTGGCCATTCAGCGTCGCCAGGGCCCGCTCCAGAATCTCGAACCGGCCCGGCTGCAGTGCATCCTCCACGGCGGTAATGCGCAGCACGTGCCCCAGGTCGGGATGGGCCGGTCGTGCGATCAACCGGCCCGCCTCCAGCAGTTCGCGATTGAGGCGTTCGCCGAGTTCGGCGTCTGGCAGGCGGATGGCAATGAAGTTGGTGGCACTCGGCAGCACCTGGGCACCCAGCCCGCGAAAATGGCGGGCCAGCCGCTCGCGGCGGGCCTTGACGTCGCGTACGTGTTCGCGGACCTCGTCGTCGTTGTCCAGCACCGTCTCGGCTGCCGCCAGGGTCAGGGTGGAAAGCGCATAATGGATGCGCACCTTCATCATCATCGCCAGCGTGTCGGGCTCGGCGATGGCATACCCGATCCGCAGGCCGGCCAGGCCATGGGCCTTGGACAGTGTTCGCAGCCGGATCACACCGGGCAGTACCTCACGGCCGAAGGTGGAGTCGGCATCGTCACGGAAATCGTGATACGCCTCGTCGAGCAGAAGCCAGCAGTCTTCGGGGAGTTCGGCACGCAGCCTCCTGATGGCGTCGTCGCCGTGCAGGTGTCCGCTGGGGTTGTCGGGGTTGGCCAGGTAAACCAGTCGGGCCTCCTGTTCCCGGGCGGCCCGCAGCAGCGCGTCCAGATCCGGTGCGAGCAAGCCCGGTTTCTCTTCGTAGGGCTTCTCGATGAGCCGGCAGCCGAGCCCCTGGGCAAAGTAGCCGAAGGTGGGGTAGGTGCCGCTGGCACTGACCACCGCGCAGCCCGGCGTGGTGGTGGCGCGCAGCGCGAGGGCGATCAGGCTGTCGGCGCCGGCATCCACCAGCGTTGCCTCCAATGGAAAGCCATACAGCGCACAGAGCCGCTGGCGTACGCCAAGCGCCTCCGAATCGCCGTAGCAGTAGACATGCTCGACCATGGCATCACCGAAGCGCTGGCGCAGGGCGCGGTGCGGCATGTCCAGGCCTTCATTGGAACCCAGCCGGTGAGGGATCTCGCGTCCGATGCGTCGTTCCAGCACCTTGATGCCGGGGAAGGGGTTGTTGGGACCTGACCCGGTCAGGTGGTCGGGGAAGCGGGGCATGGGAAACTCCCGAGTTCGTATTGAGGGATGAACGATAGTTGGCGATGAATGACTGATTTCAAGCATGCCAGGCCGCGATGTGATCATGACGCGGGCTTCCTCTGCGTCAGGACGATCGCAACCGCTGAAAGTGTCAGGACGAGGGCCGCCAGTACCTGCAGGGTGAAGGGCTCGCCGAGCAGGACGACGGCACTGGAAACCCCGACCACCGGAATGATCAGGGTGCTGATGGTGGACTGGCCGATGGTGAGGCGATTGACGTTGCGAAACCACAGCATCTGCGCCAGGCAGATGGCGAAAACCAGATGATAACCCAGGCCCAGCCAGGTGGTGTTTCTCCATTCGGTGGGAGGCGGAGGCGATTCCAGCCCGGCGGCCAGCACTATCATCGGAACGGCACAGATGGCGAATTGCCAGCCGGTAATGACCGTCGGGTGACCCTGCCAGCCTCCGCGGCGCTTGGTCAACACGGTGCCCAGCGCCCAGGAAATGGCGGCACCCAGCACGAAGAGCGGCCCGGTCAATCCGCCAAGGCCAGCCTGCCAGGCTGCCGGCCCAAGCAGAGTCAGCAGTCCCGCCTGGCCCAGGCCGAGACCAAGCCATTGGCTCGAGGTGATACGCTCACCCAGTAACCCGATGGCCATCAGGAGCGCCCAGCAGGGCATGGTAAAGGCAATGATCGCAGCCTGGGACGTCGGCATGTGGAGCTGGCCGAAGGCGGTGCCGACGTTGAAGCCGAGGATGGTGAGAGCGCCGGTCATCACCAGCCAGGGCCACTCGGCAGTCGCGATTCCCAGGGGCAGGCGACGCATCCAGGCCCAGCCGAGCAGAACCAGCGCACCGACGGTAAAACCGATGGCGCGCAGGCTGAAGGGCGGCAAGTCCATCAGGCTGAACCGAACCGCCGGCCAATTCCCGCCCCAGAACAGGCCGATGGCGGCAATCAGAAGCGCCGTCGTGATACCGGTACGTTCCATCAGGCGCGTGGCGGGCTGGGCGGGTGTCGGCATGGGTGTTTCAGGTCTCGGGGGCCAGGATCTTGTGTCGGTTGAGCAGGCCCTTGGGGTCCAGGGCCCGCTTGAGGGTGTGCATGAGAGCGATCTCCTCGGGATTGCGCGACACCGCCAGGTAGTCGCGTTTCTCCAACCCGATGCCATGCTCGGCGGAGACCGAGCCACCCAGCTCGGACAGCGGGGCATAGACGAGTTGCTCTACCGCCCGGCGTGCCTCGGGATCATTGCTGCCGACTGTGACCGAGACGTGCAGGTTGCCGTCGCCCAGATGGCCGAAGACGACCAGACGTCCCTGGGGCCAGCCTTGCCGCAGGCCGGCTTCGAGCTGGTTCACGTAGCGCTCCATGTCGGGAATGGGCAGGCTGATGTCGAAGGTGAACAGAGGCGCCAGGTTCTGGATCAGCCCTTCGATATCTTCCCGAATGTCCCAGATTCCCTGCCGCTGGGCATCGGATTGGGCGACGACTGCGTCGCTGATGAGATCGGTCTCGAAGGCCGTCTCCAGCGCCTTGCCGAACTGGGCGGTATTGGCTTCATCGTCGACCCCCAGCGATTCGATGATGGCGTAGAAGGGCGAATCGGTGGGCAGGGGCGGCACATTCCGGCCGCTCTCCTCGGTCAGCAGGAGGTAGTGGTTGCGCCACATGACCTCGAAGGTGCCGAGGCCGCCGCCCAATGTGCGCCCCATGTGTCGCAGCAGGCCGGTGACGGCTTCGAAGGAAGGGCAGGAGACCAGTGCCGTCTTCTCGCTGGCCATCCTGGGCTGCAGCTTGAGGACGGCCCGGGTCACGACGCCCAGGGTGCCTTCGCTGCCAATGAAGAGTTGCTTGAGGTCGTAGCCGGCATTGTTCTTGAGCATCCGGTTCATGGAGCTGATCACGGTGCCGTCGGCGAGGACCGCCTCGAGCCCCAGCACCTGCTGGCGCATCATGCCGTAGCGAATCACTCGCACGCCTCCGGCATTGGTGGAGATGTTGCCACCGATGGTACAGGAGCCCCGGGCACCGAGATCCAGGGGGAAGTGCAGGTCGTGGTCATCGGCGGCTTCCTGTACCCGCTGCAGCGGCACGCCGGCCTGTACGGTGATGGTGCCGCCCACCGGGTCCATCTCCTCGATGGCGGTCATGCGCTCCAGCGACATGACCAGCTCCTCCGGTGACGCCTCTCCGCCATGGACCAGCCCGGTCAGGCCTCCATGGGTCACCACCGGCTGGTTGGCGACATGGCACAGGCGCATCACGGCAGCCAGTTCAGCGGTATCGGCGGGGCGCACGATGGCGCCGGCGCGGCAGGGCGCGCCGGTCATCCAGTCGACACGTCGCTGGGCCACGTCCTCGCCCGTCATGATGTTGCCCGGGCCAACCACGGCGGCGATTTCTCTCAATAAGGCATCCATTCGTTGTCCTTGATCATTCATGCGCTCTGGAGTTCCTGTTCGCGTCCGGGGATCGCCTCCAGCAGTTCGCGGGTATAAGCCTCTTTGGGGGAGAGGAAGACGTCCTGGGCGCTGCCCTGTTCGACGATACGACCATGCTGCATGACGATGATGCGGTCACAGATCTGGGCGGCCACGCGCAGGTCGTGGGTGATGAAGAGCATGGACAGCGACAGCTTCTGCTTGAGATCTTCCAGCAGCTCCAGGATCTGGGCCTGGATCGAGACGTCCAGCGCGGATACCGCCTCGTCGGCAACGATCAGTTCGGGATTGAGGGCCAGGGCCCGGGCGATACCGATTCGCTGGCGCTGGCCGCCGGAAAATTCATGGGGAAAACGATCGACGGCCACGGCGCCCAGGCCCACCAGGTCGAGCAGGTCGCCGGCCTGCTTCATGGCCTGCACCCGGGACACGCCGTTGGCCATTGGGCCCTGGGCGATGGCGTAGCCGACGCGGGTGCGGGGATTCAGCGAGGCGTAGGGGTCCTGGAAGATCATCTGTACCCGCCAGCGTTGCCGTCGCAGTTCCTCGCCCTTGAGGGTGGTGAAGTCGGTGCCAGAAAGCGACAGCGTGCCGCTGTCGGGGCGCTCGAGGCGTACCACGCAGCGGCCCAGGGTCGACTTGCCGGAGCCCGACTCGCCGACGATACCCACGGTTTCGCCCGGGGCGAGGGTGAACGAGACGTCATCCAGCGCTCGTACTTCGCGGGCGGCCTTGAACAGGCCGCCACGTGAACGGAACACCTTGTTGAGTCCTTCGACTTCCAGCAACGGTGCCGGCCTCTCACCGCCTCGGGCTTCGGGAATGATATTGCTGGGTATCGCCTCGATCAGCGCTCGCGTGTAGTCGTGCCGCGGGTTTTCCAGTACCTCGCTGGCCGTGCCGAGCTCGACGATCTGGCCGTATCGCATCACGCAGACCCGGGTGGCGACCTCGGCGACCACGCCGAAATCGTGGGTGATGAACATCACCGACATGCCACGCCGTTTCTGCAGATTCCGGATCAGCGCGAGGATCTGCGCCTGGGTGGTGACATCCAGGGCCGTGGTGGGTTCATCGGCGATCAGCAGTTCGGGCTCCAGCGCCAGCGCCATGGCGATCATCACCCGCTGGCGCTGGCCACCGGAAAGCTGAAAGGGGTAGGCGCGAATGGCCTTGTCGGGCTGTGGAATGCCGACCTCTTCCAACAGGGCCAGTGCTCTGGCCTGACGCTCCCTTGCGCTGTATCTTCCATGGGCCTCGAACACCTCCGCGATCTGGGCACCGACCCGCATCAGGGGGTTCAGAGCGGTCATCGGCTCCTGGAAGATCATGCCGATACGCAGGCCGCGCAGCTTGCGGTGCTGTTTTTCGGTCAGCTTGAGCAGATCCTGTCCGTCGAAAATCAGTTCTCCCGCGGTCGGGCGCACGCCCTTGGGCAGCAGGCCCATCACGGCGTTGGCGGCCATGGACTTGCCTGATCCGGATTCCCCCACCACGCACATGATTTCGCCGCGTGCTACGTCGTAGCTCACGTTCTCTACCGCATAGTCGCGGTCGGCACCCTTGGGCAGCGCCAAGCTGAGGCCGCGTATGCTCAAAACCGGAGTCTCGTCGTTCATGGTTCCTCTCTTATGAGCGTTCGCGTGCTAGCTTGGGATTGAGCGCATCATCGAGGCCTTCGCCCACCAGGTTGAGCGCCAGCACGGTGAGCAGGATGGCCACGCCGGGGAAGAAGCTCAGCCACCAGGCCTGGCGGATGACGGTCCGTGCCGCGCCGATCATGTAGCCCCAGGACATCACGTTGGGATCGCCAAGACCCAGGAAGGAGAGGGCAGACTCGAGCAGGATGGCCGTCGCCACCATCAGCGAAGCGAGAACGATGATGGGCGACAGCGTATTGGGCAGGATCTGGCGCAGAATGATGGTGCGGTTGGTCTGCCCCACCAGGCGTGCGGCTTCCACGTATTCACGATGGCGCAGCGACATGAACTCGGCCCGTACCAGTCGTGCCACCGGCGGCCAGCTGACGATGGCGATGGCCAGCACGATGGAGGTGACGCTGGGCTGCATGATCGCCACCAGCACGATGGCCAGCGCGAAGTTGGGGATGGTCTGGAAGAACTCGGTGAAGCGCATCAGGGCATCGTCGATCAGGCCGCCGTAGTAGCCCGCGATGGCGCCCAGTGGCACGCCGATGATCAGCGCCACCGTGGTCGAGACCAGGCCGATCAGCAGCGACACCCAGGCGCCATGCATGATGCCGGCTGCCACGTCGCGTCCCATTGTATCGGTGCCCAGCAGGAAACCCTCCACTTCCATGGGCGCCAGGAAGGGGCGCTGGACCATTCGCCAGGGGGAGTCGGGGTAGAGGAAGGGGGCCAGGATGGCCATCAGGATGATCGTGAACAGGATGATCAGGCCGATCAGGGCACCACGGTTCTGGGCGAAACGGGCGAAGAAGCTCATGAGCCCTCCTTGATACGTGGGTCCGCCAGTCGATAGACCAGGTCGGTGACGATGTTGAAGACGATGACCAGGGCGGCCGAGAAGAAGAAGATGCCCAGCAGCAGGTTGTAGTCGCGCTGCATCAGTGCCTCGTACATCAGGCGGCCGATGCCGGGCCAGGCGAAGACGGTCTCGGTGAGGATGGCGCCACCCACCATCTGTCCCGCCTGCAGGCCGGCCAGGGTGATGATCGGCAGCAGGGCATTGCGCAAGATGTGGCGTCGCTGAATGACGCGGGAGCCGAGCCCCTTGGCGCGGGCGGTCTTGACGTAGTCCTGTTGACTGGCCTCGAGCATCGAGGCGCGGGTCATGCGGGTGTAGATGGCCATGAAGAAGAGTGCCAGCGTGGTCGCGGGCAGGATGAGGTGCCTGGCGACATCCATGATCAGGGCGAATCCGCTGAGTCCGGCGCCCACGGTATACATGCCGTAGGCCGGCAGCCAGTCCAGGTAGACCGAGAACAGCACCACCGCCATCAGCGCGACCCAGAACAGCGGGGTGGCATAGAAGATCAGCGCCAGTGCCATGATCAGCGAGCCGGAAGGCTTCTTGACCCGGGCGGCGGCCATCGAGCCGGCCAGGATACCCAGGGCAAGCGACAGCACGAAGGCGGTGCCGGTGAGCAGGAGGGTGGCCGGCAGGCGGGCCAGGATCAGGTCGAGGACCGGCATGCCCTGGCGATAGGAATAGCCGAAATCGAGCATGGCGATGCCCGAGACATAGCGCCATAGCTGGACATAGAGCGGCTGGTCGAGGCCGAAGCGCTCACGCAGCTGGCGCAGGAATTCCTGGTCGGTGGCACCGGCTTCACCGGCAAGGATCGCCGCGGGGTCGCCGGGAGCCATCTGGATCAGGAAGAAATTGAAGATGACGATCATGAACAGCACGACGACGGCCTTGAGCAGCCGCATCAGGATCAAGCGTGCATAGAGCATGCGGAAGCCTCTGAATCTTGTCGAAAGCGCGATTGGATGACGAGCCCGCTGGTGGCGCGCCCCAGCCCGAGCGTTTCGTGAACGACGGAGGCGGTCGGGCCACCCCCGTCAGGCTGCTGGCCTTCAGCGGTCGAGCCAGGCGTCCTTGAACCCGTCGTTGACACCCACACCGGACGTGATCAGGTCCTTTACGTCACAGCGATAGATGGTCGGGAAGCCCAGCTCCATCAGCCAGCCCACCGGAACGTCCTCATGAAGGATTTCCTGGGCCTCGTGGTAGAGGGCCTCACGCTCCTCGTCGGGGAAGGCCGTGGCGGCCTCGTCGAACAGTTCGTCGATCCGCTCGTTCTCATAGCCCCCGACGTTGTTCCAGGGTGAGCCTCTCTCGATGTTATCCGAAAGGTAGGAGCGCGTGATGCCGAGTGCCGGGTCACCGTACTGATAGAGGAAGGTGAAGGCGAGGTCGTAGTCCCACTCCGAGAGGCGCTGGTTCCAGCCGCCCACGTCGGTGGACTGGGTACGTACGTTGACGCCCACCTCGCGCAGGTTCTGCTGTACCGCCTCGGCCCAGCGGGTCCAGGTCTCGCCGTAGGGCAGCGGCAGCAGGCGGACTTCCTCGCCGTCATAACCCATCTCGTCGAGCAGTTCACGGGCCCGGTCGGGATTGTGGTCGTAAGGCTCCAGCCCGTCGTGCTGGAAGCGGGCATTGGAGCCGAAGGCGGAGAGAGGCACATTGCCCAGTTCGTTCCACAGCACATCCCGCGCGAACTCGCGGTCCATGGCGTACATGACTGCCTGGCGGAAGCGCTTGTCGGAAGTGGGACCTTCGCGATTGTTCATCCACAGCATGGCGAAGGGACTGAAATATTCATGGCCCTCTTCAGTGACGCACGTGTTGTCCATGGCGGAGAGGCGCGGGATGTCGAAGTTCTCCACGGTACCATTGGGCAATACGTCCACGGTGCCGTTCTCATAGGCCACGGCACGGGAGGCCCCGTCGGGGATGATGTGCCAATTGATGCCATCGAGGTAGGGCAGGCCCTCCTCGTAGTAGTCGTCATTGCGCACCAGTTCGATGACGGTGCCACGATCCCAGTTCTTGAACTTGAACGGACCGGTACCGATAGGATGGTTGTTGTGCTCGTTGTCGCGGAAGTCGGTGCCTTCATAGAGGTGCCTGGGCACCATGGTGAAGGTGCCGGCCTCGAACGAGATCAGGAATGGACCGAACGGCTCGGCAAGCGTGAAGACCACGGTGTGGTCGTCGGTTGCCTCGATGCTTTCGACATGTTGCAGGACGGCGCGGGCACTGGGATTGAGCTCGCGATGGAAGACATCGGCGGAGAACACCACGTCTTCGGCGGTGAAGGGTTCGCCATCGTGCCAGACTACGCCTTCGCGCAGATGGAAGGTCCAGGTCAGGCCGTCCTCGCTGATGTCCCAGGATTCGGCAAGCTGCGGTATCGGTTCGAGGTCGGTGGTATAGCGCATCAGGCCTTCGTAGATATTGCCGGCCACCTTGCGGGTGGGGTCATTCTGCACCATGCCCAATACCAGCCCGGGCGGTTCTGGCTGAATGATGGTATTGATCGTGCCGCCGGACCGGGGCTCATCGGCGATGGCAAACGTAGTGGTAAAGGCCAGTGCGGCAATGGCGGTGGCCAAAGGTGTCTTCATCATTATCGAGTTCCTTCTTGTTTTGTCGATGCTGTCTTTGTGATTATCGAGGCAGAATGGTCGAGATCATTCTTGAAGCAGCCTCTTTGACCATAGCAGCGGTTGGGAAAACTGTCGACAGTCGGCGATCGACGGTCGACAACGAAGCCGCTTGCGTCATACTGTATGTCGAACATCCCATGGGGAGCCTATCCAGCATGACGTCATCCAAAGCCCACGGTGATTTCACGATCATCCAGCAGCGCAATCTGGTGGAGCAGGTGGCTGATTACCTGACCCAATCCATCATCAGCCAGCACTTCGCGCCGGGTGATCGTCTTTCCGAGGTGCAGCTGGCACGCGACCTGGGGGTGAGCCGCGCACCGGTGCGTGAAGCGGCGCGGCTGCTCGAGAGCCGGGGGCTGCTGGTATCCAGGCCTCGAAGAGGCTTCTTCGTTCGAGCGTTGGATGCCGCCGAGCTCAATGATGTCTTCGATCTACGCCTATGCCTGGAGCGGCATGCCATGGCACGCCTGGTCGACGGCTTCGATGCGGGCAGGGAGAAGGTGTTGAGGCAGCAGGTCGAAGTGATGTGCGAGGCGGCCACCGGCGATAGCGAGAGCCGCAAGATAGAGGAGGACCTGACCTTTCATCGCATGATCATTGCGTACGCCGACAACCGTCGATTGCTCAAGGCGTTCGATGACATTACCCATGAGCTGCGCCTATGCATCGCACTGATCGGCAAGACTCATGCCGATCCCGACAGCATCTCGACATCCCACTGGGCACTGCTCGATGCCTTGGCCAGCAAGGATCCCCAGCGCTGCCGCGAGGCCATCGACTATCACATCGGCGTGGCGCGAGACTATGTCGTTCAGGGTATCGGCGAGACGGTATCCTAGGCTCTGTACGAAAACTGTCTGCGCTCGCTCATACAGCGTTAAAAATCGGCTCAAAGTACTCATTTACACCGCGTAAACTCCGTCTTTGGACTCGCGAATCCATGTCGCTCGCTCTTCGAGCAGCGGAGCTGTCCAAATCGGCTTTCCTGCTGATTTGTCGCCGATTTTTGCCTTGTCTGGCCATCGCTCGTCGACTTTTCGACCAAAGCCTAGCGTTTCGGCATCGGATAGCGCCGGTCTGCCTTGCCGGCCTTGACGATCTGGCCTGGTGTGTCATGGCCAACCAACCGGGGCAGGGTGGCTGAAACGGCCAGCAGGGCGTCCAGGTCAACGCCGGTATCGACCCCCATCTGTTCGAACATGTGAACGAGATCCTCGGTGCAGACGTTGCCCGTGGCGCCCGGTGCATAGGGGCAGCCCCCTAGCCCACCCAGTGATGCATCGAAGCGGGTGATGCCTGCCTGCCAGGCGGCCAGTGTGTTGGCCAGCCCCATGCCACGCGTGTTGTGAAAGTGCAGGGTAAGGGGGGTGTCGGGCCAGCGCGCCAGTACGGCGTCACACAGCTTCCCCACCTGGGCGGGGTTGGCCATGCCCGTGGTATCACACAGCGTCACGCCATCGACGCCGGTTTCGAGCAGCCTTTCCACCAGTTCCAGAACACGTGCCTGAGGCACGTCACCCTCGAAGGGGCAGCCGAAGGCGGTAGAGAGCGACGCGTTGACGAACACGCTGCTGCTTGCCGTTACCCGTAGAACGTCGGCGAAGCGTTCCAGGGACTGGCCGGGGGTCATGCGCAGGTTGGCCAGCCCATGGGATTCGCTGGCGGACATCACCAGGTTGATCTCATCCACTTCACAGGAAAGTGCTCGTTCGCAGCCGCGCAGGTTGGGCACCAGGACGGTAATGCCAACCGTTTCCCGTCGCTGGATGCCGCGCACGACGTCCTCGGCATCCTTCAACTGGGGAATTGCTTTCGGAGAGGTGAAGGAAGTCGCCTCGATGCGTGCGAGTCCGGTGCTGGAAAGGGCATCGATCAGACGTATCTTGTCCGCGGTTGGCACGAAGACGGTTTCGATCTGCAAGCCATCCCGAGGGGCGACTTCGTTGATCTGTAGGGGTGTCATGGCGTTCTCCCGAGACGTGTTCAGATGATGCCGGCCTGACGCAGCTTGTTACGGGTCTCGTCGTCGATACCCAGCTCGTCCAATACCTCGTCGGTGTGCTGCCCCAGGGCGGGGCCGCCGTTGCCCAGCCGACCGGGAGTGGCGCTGAGCCGTGGCAGGACGCCGGGAACCTTCAACGACTTGCCGTTGGGGCGAGTGATGGTCTGGATCATCTCCCGGGCCAGGTAGTGGGGGTCGGAGGCGATGTCGGCGGCGGTGTAGGGATAGCCGACGGGTACCCTGGCAGCCTCCAGTTTCTCGATGATGTCCGACCGGGGGTGCTCCCGTGTCCAGGCCTCGATGGCACCATCGATCGACTCGGCCTGTCGGCTTCTGCCGTCGTTATGGGCCAGGGCCGGGTCCTCGGCCAGGTCGTTGCGCCCGATCACATCCATCAAGCGCTTGAAGATACTGTCGCCATTGCCGGCAATCAGTACGTAATCGCCGTCCCGGCATCGGTAGGCGTTGGAAGGGGTGATGCCGGGCAGGGCGCTGCCGCTGGGTTCGCGGATGTCACCGCTGGCATCGTATTCGGGCAACAGGCTCTCCATCATGGCGAAGACGGACTCGTAGAGGGCCACGTCGACGACCTGGCCCATGCCGCTCCGGGCTCGTTCCTGCAGGGCAAGCAGGGTGCCGATGACCGCGTAGAGCGCCGATAGCGAGTCGCCGATGCTGACTCCCACGCGCACGGAAGGCTCGCCGGGATGGCCGGTCAGGTAGCGCAGGCCACCCATGGCCTCGCCGATCACGCCGAAGCCGGGCTTGTCGCGGTAGGGGCCGGTCTGGCCGTAGCCCGAGACACGTACCATGATCAATGCCGGGTTCAGGGTCGAGAGTTCATCCCAGCCCAGCCCCCATCCTTCGAGAGTGCCGGGACGGAAGTTCTCGACCAGCACATCGGCTTCGCTGACGAGCCGGCGTACGAGTGACTGTCCCTCTTCACTGCGCAGGTCCAGCGAGAGCGAGCGCTTGTTGCGGGTCTGGACATGCCACCAGAGGGAAGTGCCATCTTCGATCATTCGCCATTTGCGAAGTGGATCGCCGGCTCCGGGCGGCTCGATCTTGACGACGTCAGCGCCGAATTCACCCAGCAGCTTGGTGGCGAAAGGGCCGGCAATCAGTTGCCCGAGTTCCAGAACCTTGAGGCCAGACAACGGCAGATGCCGGTCATTCGGGGTCGTCATGGTGGGCTCTCCTTGCGCGGGTTAGGATCAGGATGCGTGACTTGATGGATGGCAACAATTCAGCAAAGAGGAAGTCAGGATTCGTCTCTGGCGAAGACATGTCGTAAGATCGCGTCAGAGCCGACGTGTCACGCGGTTCCCCCTTCCCCTGTTCTGCCTGAGGACTCCAGCTTGTGCGGCGCTTCGATTTCGTGACCCTGAAACTGTTCGTCTCCATAGCCGACGAGGGCCGCCTGACGGCCGCGGCGGAGCGGGAGCACATGGCCCTGGCGGCAGTGAGCAAGCGCATCAGTGATCTCGAATCATTGGTCGGCACGGCACTGCTGTATCGGCGGCCGCGTGGAGTGGAGCTGACCCCGGCCGGCCATGCTTTTCTGCACCATGCCCGACGCATCCTGGAGAACATCGACCAGTTGCAGGCCGAGTTGAGCGAGTACGGCGAGGGTGTGAAAGGGCATGTACGCATCCATTCGAACACCTCGGCGATCATTGCCTTCCTGCCTCAGGACCTGAGCACCTTTTCGCGGGAGTATCCGCAGATCAAGATCGATCTCCAGGAGCGGGTCAGCTCCGAGGTGATCGCCGCGGCCCGAGACGGGCTGACCGATGTCGGCATCTTTGCCGGCCACGTGCCCTGCGAATCCCTTCAGCTCCTGCCTTACCGCAGTGACCGCCTGGTCCTGATGACCCCCCGCGATCATCCGCTGGCGGAGCGTGAGTCCCTCTATCTGCATGAGGCCACCAATTTCGATTTCATTGGGCTGCAGCAGGACGCGTCCCTGCAGGCCCTGCTGCACGAGCAGGCGGGCCGGGCCGGAAAGACGCTGCGCATGCGTATCCAGGTGCGCAGCTTCGATGCCATCTGCCGCATGATCCATCACGGCATGGGGGTCGGGGTGCTGCCCGAGAAGACGATCTATCGCGATCTGCGCGACCTGCAGCTGTGCAGTATCCCGTTGAGCGACGAGTGGGCACGTCGAGAGCTGGTGATCGGAGTCAGGCAATACGATGAGCTGTCGGTGATCGCCCGGCATCTGGTCGACCATCTGACAAGCCCGAGCCGGACCGACGGCGATCAGTCGTTGCGCACGATGGTGAATGGCGACCACTGCTGACATAGCGGCGTGACCTCCAGGCGCGTGATATTCACCTGGGAGGGGAGTTCGGCGATATGCAAGGCCTGCTCGGCCACATCCGACGGCTGCAGCGAACGGGTCCCGCTATAGTAGTCGGTGGCTATCTCCTGGTCGCCTTTCATGCGAACCAGGGTGAATTCGCTCTCCGTCATGCCCGGTGCCAGGTCGGTGACCCGGACCCCGGTGCCACTCAGGTCGCAGCGCAGGTTGTAGCTGAACTGTTCGACAAAGGCCTTTGACGCTCCATAGACGTGCCCGCCGGGATAGGGTGTATGGCCGGCGATGGAACCGATATTGATGACGGTGGCTCCTTCACCATGGGCGATGAGTCGTGGCAGCAGCAGGCGGGTAACGGTGACCAACCCCTTGATATTGGTATCGATCATTGCATGCCAATCTTCCAGGTTGGCCTCTTGGGCCGGCCCCTTGCCCAAGGCCAGCCCGGCATTGTTCAGCAGCAGCCGAATATTGGTGAAAGCCTCGGGAAGTGTACTCACCACCTTCTCGACCGCCCGGTGGTCGGTAATGTCCAGCGGAACGATATGTACCGGCACCGTATCACCCAGAG
Source organism: Billgrantia endophytica (assembly GCF_002879615.1). Lineage (GTDB taxonomy): Bacteria > Pseudomonadota > Gammaproteobacteria > Pseudomonadales > Halomonadaceae > Halomonas > Halomonas endophytica. Next base: position 226,547 of record NZ_PNRF01000007.1, on the reverse strand, counting down.
ATCGTTGCAGGGCCTTCAGGCGTGTCTCGCGTCGCCCCGTGAGTACCAGCCCCCATCCGGCGGCAGCGAAGCGCTGGGCACAGGCTCGGCCAATGCCTGATGTGGCGCCGGTAATGAAGGCAATGGGTGTGGCTTCGTGCATGATGAATGCTCCGGCATGTCTGAATGGCGTATGAAGACCTGGGTATTTCCTCATTGGTGCCCCAACGAGACCCCATGGGTATTAGCCTTTAGTCGTGTTGCATGGCTGCCGGGATGTCAGGCGAGGCATCATGCTGGCTAACTTTGGTCATCGTGATTGACGAAGCCTACCTTCATCAAAACCGATTTGAGTGAGACGGGGGCTTGTTTCAAGATCAGCATACGACGACCAGCCAATAACGATAATTGCAGGAGAGCACGATGCGAAAGTCATTGCTTGCCACGCTGGCGGCACTGGGCATGTTGACCGGGCCCTTGGCGGCTGCCAGCACCATCGAGATTCAAGTCAACAACACCATGAGCGAAGGCGGTTCGGAGAGCGCCGCTGTCGAACGCTTCGCCGAATATCTGGAAGAACAGGCGCCGGGGCGTTTCAATGTGCGACCGTTCCTGGCCGGTTCCCTCGGCGGCGAGAACGCCGTTCTGGAGCTGCTCAACCTGGGGCAGACGCAGCTCTCCATTACCGGCGGTAACTGGCGTCAGCAGTACGCGCCGGAATATGACGCCATCACCGTGCCCTTCGTGTTCGCCACCTGGGACGAGGTCGACGGCTTCATGGAAAGCGAATCCGGTCGGAGGCTGGTGGAAAGCGCCGAAGAGAAAGGGGGCATCAAGTACTTCGGTACCCAGCACCGCGGCCCTCGCCACATGACCGCCGACAAGGCCATCCATACGCCCGATGACCTGCAGGGCTTTCGCATGCGCCTGCCCTCGCTGCCGGTATGGCTCGAGGTGTGGGAAGAGATCGGTGCTCAGGTAGTCAATGTGCCGGCACCGGAAATCTATCTGGCCATGCAGACGCGTCAGGTCCATGGTCACGAAAACTCGCTGTCGTCGCCCTATACCCGCCGGCTGTGGGAAGTGCAGGACCACATCATCCTGACCAGCCACGTTCAGTTTCCGTGGAACTGGGTGGCCAGTTCGCGCTGGTGGGATGGCCTGGATGCCGACGACCAGGCATTGATCGCCGAGGCCATCGACGTGGCGCGACAGCATGGCTCAGAGGTGGAGCGTGAGCTCGACGAGTACTATCTCGAGCAGCTCGAAGCCAACGGCATGACCATCATCGAGCCGGACATCGACGCTTTCCGTGATGCGGCCATGCCCGCCATCGAGCGCATCATGGCCGAGATGGCCGATGGCGTGATGGAAGATGCCATGGGCGGGCGTGACGGCAACTGAGCGAGCGAAGCTCGTGATACCCGCTAGCGGCGCTCGCTTGGGGACGCCGCTGGCGGGTTTTATCTGGAGGTAACACACTTGAGCCTTTCCGCATTGCCGCCTGTCGGCGGAGCCGACCGGCTGGCCTATTTTCTGCTGAGGGGCATCACGCGGGTATGTGACGCTGCGGGTGTCCTGCTGCTTGCCGGCATTCTGGTGCTTATCGTCTCGGCCGTGCTGGCTCGCGGCCTCCTCCAGTTCGGCATGCCCTGGTCAGAGGAGGTCGCTTCCATATTGGCCATCTACGCCGTGGGCTTCGGCTCGCTTTCCGCCTGGGTGCGGGGCGAACATTTGCTGGTGGATCTCTTCAGTCACCGCATGGGGGCGCTGGCGCTCCATCTCCAATATCGTCTCGTGGCGCTGCTGTCGGCCGGCTTCTTCATCCTGGCGGCCTGGGGCGCCTGGATCATGTCGGACATGAGCGCCAACAACCGTACCGTGTCGCTGGGTATCAGCTTCAGCTATCTCTATTACGGCATCTTTCTCGGCTTTGCCGGCATGGCGCTGCTCGCCTCCTGGCAGGCCCTCCGCGGGCCAGTGAGCTGGCAGCCGGTCGATACTTCTGGCGAGGAGCCCCGCTGATGCAGGAACTTCTCATTTTTGTCGGCGGCCTGCTGGTGCTCATGATCATCGGTCTGCCGGTGGTGGTGGCCATCGGTATCACCTCTTTCATCGCCCTGGCCGTCACCGGTGCAGGAGGCCTGCCGGTGGAGCTCCTGTCGCTGCGCATGGTGCAGACGCTGAACAACTTCACCCTGTTGGCGATCCCGCTGTTCATCCTTGCCGCCAATATCATGAACACGGGTTCCACCACTGTGCGTATCTTTGATTTCGCCACGGCCCTGGTGGGGTTCACCAAGGGCGGCTTGGGGCACGCCAATGTGGTGGCGAGTTCCATCTTCGCCACCATGTCGGGTACCGCGGTGGCCGATGCGGCGGGGCTCGGCACCATCGAGATCAAGGCGATGAAAGAGCGGGGCTATGACCTCGGCTACTCGGCTGGCATCACGGCCGCGTCGAGTGTCATCGGCCCCATCCTGCCACCCTCCATCGCCTTGGTGGTGTACGGCTGGCTGGCTAATGTGAGTATCGGGGCGCTGTTCATGGCGGGGGTGGTGCCCGGCCTGCTGATGGCGCTGCTGCTGATGGGAATGACGGTTGTGCTGGGAGCGGGCAAGCGGGTCGCCATGCCTGCGCCGACGCCTTTCGATCCCAGGGAAGTCCTACGTACCGGCAAGCGGGCGATTCTTCCGCTGATGATGCCGGTGATCATCGTGGGTGGTATCTGGTCCGGGTTCTTCACGCCTACCGAAGCGGGGGCCGTTGCCTCGATGTATGCGGTGATACTGGGCATGGTGGTCTATCGTGACCTGACGCTTCGCGCTCTGTATGAATCCTTCCGCCGCACACTCATGTTCAGCGCGGCGATTCTGCTGATCATTGCCGTATCGAGCTTCTACGGCTGGATCCTGGTGCGCATCGGCATTCCCCAGGCGCTGGCTGGGCAGGTGGTGGCCATGGAGCTTTCCACCATCATGCTGCTGGTCGGCTTCGCGTTCTTCTTCCTGCTGATCGGATGCTTCATGTCGGTGCTCGAAAGCATCCTGATCTTCACGCCCATCGTGGTGCCGGCCGCTCTGGCGGCGGGGCTGGACCCGATCCATTTCGGTCTCGTCATGGTCATCACCCTGTCCGTGGGGGTCATCACGCCGCCCTTCGGTACGGTGCTGTTCCTGATGGTGGGCATCACCCGGTTAAGATTCGGCCAGGTGGTGATGGCCGTCCTGCCATTCCTGCTGCCGATACTGGGCAGCATCCTGTTGCTCATCACCATTCCGGGGCTGGCCACCTGGCTGCCGCGCATGATGGGCTATTGAGGCGGCCAAGGAGCGTGTCATGTGAAGCGGCCGCTGGCGGAACCCCCGGGGCCGCCCCGGGTCAGAGGCGTTAATATCCCAAGGGACACGATATGCTCGACACGATCCAGCGTTTCTTCCAACAGGCCCTGGCTGAACCAGAGACCGAAGCCGGCCCAGCCCCCACTCTGGAACTGGCCACCGCGGCACTGCTCTGTGAGGTGATGCGTGCCGACTATCACACCGATCAGGCTCAGCTCGATGCCTTGCGTGACTTGCTCAAGGCGCGTTTCCACCTCAAGGGAGACGATGTCGAAGAGTTGATGGAGATGGCCAGGGAGGAGGTGGAAACGTCCGTGGACCACTATCAGTTCGTCAGCCTGGTCAAGCAGCATTACACCTATGAGCAGCGTTGCGATCTGGTGAGGATGATGTGGATATTGGCCAATGCCGATGGTGGCCATAACGCTCTTGAAGAGCATCGCATCCGCCGCCTGGCCGACCTGTTGTATGTCAGCCACTCCGATTTCATTCGCACCAAGCTCCAGGTCCAAGGCATTTCAGGCCAGCCGTGACGCCTGCGGCAAATCGCTGAGTGACCGGTGGCTCCTGCTGCCGGCCGCGAGCGAAGGCTGTTGTCAGGGGAACCGTCTGCGCCTGGACCATGGCACTGTCACGCTCTGTCTGAAAAAGGTCTGCGCTTGCCCACACGGCGTTAAAAATCGGCTCGAAATACTCATTTACCCCTCCGTAAACTCCGCTTTCTCGCCGATTTTTGCCTTGTCTGGCCATCGCTCGCCGATTTTTCAGATAGAGCTTAGAATGTGCACTCGGTTCTGGCCCGGTGCCGGATCCTTCGTCTGTGAAACCTGGAGGAGAGGCATGTCTCGCGAAACCATCGTTCTGGGAGCCGGCATGGTCGGCGTATCCATTGCCTGGCACTTGGCCCGCCGGGGTCGTTCGGTGCTGTTGATGGATCGCCGTCCGCCAGGGCGAGAAACCTCGTTCGGTAATGGTGGCCTGATTCAGCGAGAAGCCGTTCGCCCCTATCCTTTCCCCCGAGATCTCGGCAAGTTGCTGACGGTATTGCCCAACCGTCGTGTGGATATCCGTTACAGCCTGCGGGGCATGCTGGGCGCGGCCGGGCCGCTATTCAGCTATTGGCGCCACTCCTCCCCGAGCAGTCATGGGCGCATCATCCCCGAATATGCCTCACTGATCGAATTGTCGACCCAGGAGCACGAGCCGATGATCGAGGCCGCGGGAGCGGGCGATCTGGTGAGCAGGGATGGCTGGCTGGAGGTGTATCGGACCGGCACTGCGTTGGCTGTGCGGGCGCAGGAGGCGCGTGATGCCGCCGAGCGTTTCGGGGTGACGCATGACCTGCTGGACCAGGCGGCGCTTCGTGGCCGTGAGCCGCAGCTGTCGAATGACCCCGTCGGCGCGATTCATTGGACCAACGCCTGGAGCGTTGCTGATCCGGGTGGCCTGGTGTCGGCCTATGCACAGAGCTTCGAGCGAGAGGGTGGCCGCTTTCTGCAGGCCGGTATCCAGGGTGTGGCCCGTCATGGCCAGGGCTGGCGGGTCGAGACCGATGCCGGCTCCCATGAGGCGGAGGACGTCGTGGTGGCACTAGGCCCCTGGGCCGGTGAGTGGTTGAAGGCGCTGGGTTACCACTTGCCGACCTTCGTCAAGCGTGGCTATCACATGCACTACGCTGCCAGTCACGAGGCGCGGCTGCACCACTGGCTACTGGACGCCGAGGTCGGCTATATCCTGGCGCCCATGCGCGCCGGGATCCGCCTTACGACAGGTGCCGAGCTCGAGCGCCTGGACTCGCCGCCTCATCACGGTCAACTGGCCGCCGCCGAACGCATGGCAAGGAAACTGTACCCCTCCCTGGGTGAACGGCTGGATGCCGAACCCTGGAAAGGCGCACGCCCCTGTCTGCCGGACATGAAGCCGGTCATCGGCCCGGCGCCTGGCAATGAAGGGTTGTGGTTCGCCTTTGGGCATGGCCATCAGGGGTTCACCCTGGGACCTGCGACCGGTCGGCTGGTGGCCGAGATGATGGAAGGGGAGCCCACGGCGGTAGACATGTCGCCCTTCAGGGCCGATCGTTTCGGTAGTTGACTGTCAGTCGCGTTCGTTTCACGCAGGCTCAGCGTCTCCGCTTCAACTGATGATGGAGAAACTTGATGAGCAGCGTCATCACATAGACCACCCAGCCTGCCGTCGCCAGCACATTGAACAACAGCATCTTCTGTTGCCCGTTGAGCGGAGTGATCAGCGTTTCCAGGATCACTCCCAGTACCAGGGCCAGGGCCATGGGCAGGGCAAGGATGTGCATCCACATTTCCGTTCGCCGTTTGCGGACATGGTGGCGACTGAGATGGACCCGAAAGGGGCGGTGCACGAAACTGACCAGGATCATGGCACCGAGGGCGAGCAGGGCAGCCAAGGTGGGTTCTATGCTGTCCAGCCGCGCGGAAATGCTGATCGACCAGAAGACAACGATCCACATGAGGCCGGCCAGAACGGCAACGATATCGGCATAGTGGCGAACCCTGGGCATTGGCAACCTTCTCTCACGGCGACAAACGGCGTCGATGATACGGCAATTCTTGCCCCGTTGCCGCAGTTCACCGCGATACCGCCTTGGTGGGTGCCGGTCAGCCGTGGCAAGTTTTGACCGCGGACGGACATGAGCGATCCCGCTTCCGGTATACTGTCGCCCGCCAATCCATGCTGACCACAGGATAAGCCGTGAACGCTATCACCCTGACTCGACCCGATGACTGGCATTTGCACCTGCGCGATGGTGAGGCGCTTCAGTCAGTCGTTCCTGCGACTGCGCGGCAGATGGGCAGAGCCATCATCATGCCCAATCTACGGCCTCCGGTAACCACGACGGCACAGGCCATCGCCTATCGGGAGCGCATCCTGGCCGCCCGCCCCCAGGGCTCCGTGTTTGAGCCGCTGATGACTCTCTATCTCACCGACAACACGCCGCCGGAAGAAATCGAGCGGGCGAGTGAAAGCGGCCTGGTCCATGCGGTCAAGCTGTATCCGGCGGGGGCAACGACCAATTCGGATTCCGGTGTGACCGACCTTGCGCACTGTGACGAGGCGATTGCGGCCATGGCTCGTCTAGGCATGCCATTGCTGGTGCATGGCGAGGTGACCGATACCGAGATCGACATTTTCGATCGCGAGGCCGAGTTTGTCGAACGGGTCATGAAGCCTCTGCTGGCGCGCCATCCGGATCTCAAGGTGGTCTTCGAGCACATCACCACGGCGGATGCCGTCGAGTTTGTCTCCCATGCGCCGGCCAATGTGGCAGCGACCATCACGGCGCATCACCTGCTGTTCAATCGCAACCACATGCTGGTGGGCGGAATCAGGCCTCACTATTATTGCCTGCCCATTCTCAAGCGCGAGCGCCATCGGGAGGCGCTGCTGGCGGCGGCCACGTCAGGTAGCGGCAAGTTCTTCCTGGGCACCGACAGCGCACCCCATGCGCAGGGTGACAAGGAATCCGCCTGCGGCTGCGCGGGTGCCTACACGGCTCCGGCAGCCATCGAGCTGTACGCCACGGCGTTCGAGCAGGCCGGCGCACTGGACAGGCTGGAAGGTTTTGCCAGTCACCACGGCCCCGATTTCTATGGCCTGCCACGCAACGCCGATACGGTTACCCTGGTTCGTGAAACCTGGCGGCTGCCCCCGTCGCTGCCCTATGTCACGGGCGAGCGAATCGTGCCGCTCAAGGCGGGTGAGACATTGGACTGGAAGCTGCGCGACTGATGCCACGCAAACGGCCGCCTCGAGAGGCGGCCGTTTGCGTAGGCAGGGGGCGAGAGGCAGAGAGGGGCTTCAGCCGACGGTGGCCGTCTCGGACTCTCCCTCGCCTTTGTTCTTCTGTTTCCGCTGCTGCTCTCCCGGGAGCGATGGGTCGGCCAGGCGCGCCACCATGGTTTCGACCATGCGTGCCGAGTGAGCGGCCGCTTGTTCCAGGAACTGCTCGAACGAGAGGTGGTTGTCGCCGCCGCCGGCGATATCCGACAGCGAGCGGATGACCACGAAGGGGCAGCCGTAGAGATGGCAGGTCTGGGCGATGGCAGCGGCTTCCATCTCGGCGGCCAGCATGGTGGGAAAACGCGTGCGCGTCTTCAGGACCAGTTCGGGGCATGCCATGAAGACATCGCCGGTGGCGATGAGGCCTTCCACCACGCGCACCTCTCCAAGCGCCTCGACGCATTCGCGTGCGATCCTGACCAGGCGCTCGTCGGGCAGATAGGCCGCCGGCATCATGGGTACCTGCCCATGCTCGTAGCCGAATACCACGGCATCGACATCGTGATGGCGCACTTCACTGGAGACCACCACGTCGCCGATCTCGAGGCCTTCACCGAAGCCGCCGGCCGAGCCGGTATTGATGATGGCTTCCGGTTTGTAGACATCCAGCAGCAATGTGGTGCCGATGGCCGCATTCACCTTGCCGATGCCGGACTGCAGGATCACGACGTCGGCGCCATGCAGCCGACCGTGGTGAAAGGTGCAGCCGACGTGGGTGCGGGTGCGACGACCCTCCAGCAAGGAGGCGAGATATTCCACCTCCTGGGCCATGGCGCCGATGATACCGATGCGTTTCATCTGTCAGGAAATCTCCAGTATTCCAGTGCGCCGACAGGCCAGGGCATGCCTGTGCACGGCGAAAGATCAGGCGCCTTCGGCGAAGACCCGTGTCCACTCGGTCCGCTTGTCCAGGAAACCGCGCGCGACCCGCTTGGCACCTTCCAGGCTGTGGCTGGCGGCCCATCCACACTGCCTCTCGTTGCAGGCCGGTACCTCTTCGGCCTCCAGTACGTCTTCCAGGGTCTTCTGCAGCAGGTTCAGCACGTCGTCATAGTCGTCGTGGTTGATCAGCGCGACATAGAAGCCTGTCTGGCAGCCCATGGGGCTGATGTCGACGATGCGGTCCGAATGATTGCGCGACAGCTCCGCCATCAGGTGCTCGAGGGAGTGCAGGGCGGGCATCTCCATGTGATCCTGGTTGGGCTGGCAGATACGCATGTCGTACTTGTGGATCGTGTCGCCGTTGAGTCCCGTCTTGATATCGGCCAGGCGCACGTAGGGAGCCTTCACCTTGGTGTGATCCAGGTTGAAGCTTTCGACGTTCATCTTGTCGCTCATGAGCGGCCTCTCGGCTGGGTGAATGGGAAGGGGCGTATTCTATCCGAGGAGCCAGGCCATGTCAGGCGCCAGGGCTCAGACATGCTCGGCTTCCATGGCCATTGCATCATGCAGTTCGGCGGCGAACAGGGTGTTTTCCAGTAGACAGGCCACTGTCATGGGGCCGACTCCACCCGGTACCGGGGTGATCCAGGCGGCTCTCTCGGCGGCAGGAGCGAACTCCACGTCGCCAACGAGCCGGCCGTCCTCCTCCCGGTTGATGCCCACGTCGATGACGATGGCGCCATCACGCACCCACTCGCCTTTGACCAGGCCGGGCTTGCCTACCGCAACCACCAGCAGTTCGGCGCGCCTGACATGCTCTTCGAGGTTGCGTGTAAAGCGGTGGCAGACGGTCGTCGTGCAGCCGGCCAGCATCAATTCCAGCGCCATCGGGCGGCCGACGATGTTGGAGGCGCCGACGACGGTGGCATCGAGGCCCCGAACCGTGAGCCCGCTGACCTGGAGCAGGGTCATCACTCCCTTCGGCGTGCAGGGGCGCAGCATTGGCAGGCGTTGGGCAAGGCGTCCGAGATTATAGGGATGAAAGCCATCGACATCCTTGTGGGGAAGGATGCGCTCGAGTATGGGGCGCGCATCCAGATGCGCAGACAGAGGCAGCTGCACGAGGATGCCATCGACACGGGGGTCGGCATTGAGGTCATCGACCAGGCTTTCCAGCGTCTGCTGGGAGGTGTCGGCGGGCAGGGTATGCAGGAAGGAGAGAATGCCGGCCCGCTCGCAGTCGCGGTGCTTGTTGTGCACATAGACACGCGAGGCCGGGTCATCGCCCACCAGCACGACGGCCAGGCCGGGGGTCCGCTTGCCGTCCGCACGGCGAGCCTCGACCTGGCGCGCGACTTGCTGGCGGACCCGGGCGGCAATGGCCTTGCCATCGATGAGTTGGGCGGTCATCGTATCTCCCTCGTTCGTGGATGGTGGATAGCCGGCGTCATGACGCCAAGGTGCGTGGCCGGAGCAGGAAGGGTGCCGATTTTCGCATGCCGGGGCCGTCAGGCAAAGCGCAAAAAAGCTCTCCTGTGTCAGGCAGCTATTGACCCTGAGGGATTCTCGGGTAGAATACGCAACGCTCGATGAGACCCCTGTGGTGCGTCGAGGCCGTGCGAAGGCCGGCGGGGTGTAGCGCAGTCTGGTAGCGCGCCTGCTTTGGGAGCAGGATGTCGGGGGTTCGAATCCCTCCACCCCGACCACAACTTACTGTTTATGCTGATAAAATGGCATACGCTGGGGTTGCGGTCAGGTGCCATGGATCGTAGAATGCGCCCATAGCTCAACCGGATAGAGCAACGGCCTTCTAAGCCGTAGGTTGCAGGTTCGAGTCCTGCTGGGCGTGCCATTCTGGTGTGTTTCGCAGGGACGGCTCTGGCCCGGTTGTCGAACGGGTGGTTGTCGATGCCAAGCATCGACGAGCGGTAATCGATATGGTGGATGTAGCTCAGTGGTAGAGCCCCGGATTGTGGCTCCGGTGGTCGTGGGTTCGATCCCCATCATCCACCCCATGTCGATGTTCTGGTCCTGCAATGGTGGATGTAGCTCAGTGGTAGAGCCCCGGATTGTGGCTCCGGTGGTCGTGGGTTCGATCCCCATCATCCACCCCATTGCATCAGGCCCAGTTGTGATTCCTTTCCTGTCGTTTCCCAGATCGGATTTTCCGGTTTGTCATTCGTCATCGATCCCCTGCCGATCGCCGATTCGCCATGACTGTCCGGCGTCGTGCATGCCGTGCCGCGTCATGGAGCCTATCATCTGCTCCGATTGCGTCAGACCCCTTGCAATGTGCCGTGGTGCCCCCATTCTATGGGCATAATGCTTGCCAGCGCAGGGCGGGATTCTTAGAATCTCCCTTTTGCCTTTCCACGCTTTCAACAGAACGCCCCCAGTCGGTAGAGGACTATTCATGCAAGTTTCCGTCGAAACGACCTCCCAGATCGAACGCCGTGTCACGTTTCAGGTGCCGGCGGCCGAGGTCGACGAAGCCGTCGAGGCCCGCCTCAAGGACACAGCGAAGAACGTTCGCCTGAACGGTTTCCGCAAGGGCCGTGTGCCCATGGCCGTGGTGCGCCAGCGTTACGGTCGAGACGTGCGCGATGAAGTGGTGGGCGAAGTGATGCGCGAACGCTACGTGAAGGCCATCACCGAAGAAAACCTCAACCCGGCCGGTTTTCCGAACATCGAGCCCAGGGTCAACGAGTCAGGCAAGGACCTGGAGTTCGTGGCTTCCCTGGAGGTGTATCCCGAGATCGAGCTGGCCTCCATCGAGGGTACCGAAGTGGAGCGCCCGGTGGTTGAGGTGACCGATACCGATCTCGAAGAGATGGTCGAGACGTTACGCAAGCAGAACGCTGCATGGGAAGAGGTCGACCGTGTCGCCGAGGATGGTGACCAGGTTACCATCGACTTCCAGGGTTTCCTGGGCGACGAGCCTTTCGAAGGCGGTAGTGCCGAAGGTCACGATCTGGTCCTGGGCTCCGGCAATTTCATCCCGGGCTTCGAGGATCAGTTGGCCGGCGCCAAGGCCGGCGAAGAGAAAGAGATCAAGGTGACCTTCCCCGAGGATTACCAGGCTTCGCACCTGGCCGGCCAGGAAGCCACTTTCCAGGTCAAGGTTCACAAGGTGAGCGGCCAGGCCCTGCCCGAGATCGATGAAGACTTCATCAAGCGCTTCGGTGTCGAAGATGGCGATGTCGGGAAATTTCACGCCGAAGTGAAGAAGAACATGGCCCGTGAGGCGAAACAGGCCGTTGACAATCGCGTCAAGCAGCAGGTTCTCGATGCGCTGAAGAAGGCCAATGACGTCCCGGTGCCCCAGTCCCTGGTGCAACAGGAAACCGACGGGCTCAAGCGGCAGGCGGCCCAGCAGTTCGGCCTGGGCGAGGACTTCGATGTCTCCCAGTTGCCCGACGAACTGTTCACCGAGCAGGCCAAGGGTCGCGTTCAGGTTGGCTTGCTGCTGGCCGAGGTGATCAAGTCCGGTGAGCTGGACGCCACCGATGACGAGATTCGTGCCAAGGTGGAAGAGCTGGCCGAGCAGTATCAGGAGCCGCAGCAGGTCGTTGATTACTATATGGGTAACGACCAGCTGAAGACCCAGGTCAAGTCGGCCATCCTCGAAGAGAAGGCTGTTGACCGGCTGCTTGAGCAGGCTACCGTCAAGGACGTGGAGATGAGCTATCAGCAGGCCCTGGCCGCGGCTCAGCAACAGGCCGAGCAGGACGCCGAAGAGGGCGAAGACACCGAAGTCGAGGAAAGCCAGGAAGCCAAGAGCTGATCCTGAGCCAGCCGCCTCCTTTCGGTGCGGTCGGGCCGAAAGGGGTGGTATTCGCTTCCATTCATCGGATGCAAGGACATCACACAGATGAGCAACGAGTTCGAGACCCAAAACGCCGGTGGCCTGGTGCCGATGGTGGTAGAGCAGAGCGCACGCGGCGAGCGGGCCTATGACATCTACTCTCGCCTGCTGAAGGAGCGTGTGATCTTCCTGGTGGGTCCGGTTGAAGATCACATGGCCAATCTGGTCGTGGCACAGATGCTGTTCCTCGAGTCCGAGAACCCGGACAAGGACATTCACCTGTATATCAATTCCCCGGGTGGCGCGGTAACGGCTGGCATGGCGATCTATGACACCATGCAGTTCATCAAGCCTGACGTGTCGACCGTTTGTATCGGTCAGGCTGCCAGCATGGGTGCGCTGCTGCTGGCGGGCGGTACGGCAGGCAAGCGCTATTGCCTGGCGAACTCGCGGGTCATGATTCACCAGCCGCTGGGTGGCTATCAGGGCCAGGCCTCCGATATCGAGATCCACACGCGTGAAATCCTCGGTATCCGTGACAAGCTGAATCGTATCCTGGCCCACCACACTGGGCAGGACTTCGAGACCGTTGCACGTGACACCGACCGCGACAATTTCATGGACGGTAACCAGGCGGTTGAATACGGCCTCATCGATGCCGTGCTGGATAAGCGGCCAACATCCTGATAGCGTGATTCAATACACGCCCTTCATACGTGATTTCCGGTGGCTGCTGGCCGCCGAAGCGACAGAGGTACGCGAATGGCCGACGGCAAAGGCAAGGACGAAGGCGGCAAGCTGCTGTATTGTTCGTTCTGTGGCAAGAACCAGAACGAGGTACGCAAGCTGATTGCCGGCCCGTCCGTGTATATCTGCGACGAGTGTGTCGATCTGTGCAACGACATCATTCGCGAGGAAGTTCTCGATGCCGATGCCGAGAGCGATGAGGAGCGCCTGCCCGTTCCTCGCGAGATTCGTCGCACCCTGGATGATTATGTGATTGGTCAGGACCGCGCCAAGACGGTGTTGTCCGTGGCGGTCTACAATCACTACAAGCGGCTCCGCGCCGGCATCAAGGGCGATGACGTGGAGCTGGGCAAGTCCAATATTCTGCTCATTGGCCCGACCGGTAGTGGCAAGACGCTGCTGGCGGAAACCATGGCACGTCTGCTCAATGTTCCGTTTACCATCGCCGATGCCACGACTCTCACCGAGGCGGGCTATGTCGGCGAGGATGTCGAGAACATCATCCAGAAGCTGCTGCAGAAGTGCGACTACGATGTGGAGAAGGCCCAGCGTGGTATCGTCTACATCGATGAGATCGACAAGATTTCCCGCAAGTCCGACAATCCCTCCATCACCCGCGACGTGTCGGGTGAGGGCGTTCAGCAGGCGCTTCTGAAGCTGATCGAAGGCACTACGGCTTCCGTTCCCCCTCAGGGTGGTCGAAAGCATCCCCAGCAGGAGTTCCTGCAGGTGGACACCGGCAATATCCTGTTCATTGTCGGTGGTGCCTTTGCCGGGCTGGACAAGGTGATCCGCGATCGAGCCGAAAAGGGTGGCATCGGTTTCAACGCCACCGTGAAGAGCAAGGATGAGGCCAAGGGTGTCGGTGCCTTGCTGGCCGATGTGGAGCCCGAGGATCTGGTCAAGTTCGGCCTGATCCCCGAGTTCGTCGGTCGCCTTCCGGTCATCGCGACCCTCACCGAACTCAGTGAAGATGCGCTGGTTCAGATCCTCACCGAGCCGAAGAACTCGTTGGTGAAGCAGTATGCACGGCTGTTCGACATGGAAGGTGTGGAGCTTGAATTCCGCGAGGATGCTCTGCGCGCCGTGGCGGGAAAGGCCATGATGCGTAAAACCGGCGCCCGCGGTCTGCGCTCCATCCTCGAGTCGGTGCTGCTGGATACCATGTATGAAATTCCCTCGATGGAAGGGGTGACCAAGGTGGTTATCGACGCCTCGGTCATTGCTGGCGAGAGCGAGCCGCTGTTGATCTACTCGCAGCAGGAGCAGCGGGTCGACGGTACCGACGGCTGAGTTTGGCGGACTTTCCCGTTTGACGTCCATGCCAATAAAGGGGTCGCCCGGGCGACCCCTTTCCGTGCGCGTCTCCTGCTGTCCTCTTGCAATGGGGTCCCCGTGCCCCCATCCCTTCCGTATCCACCCGTTTGAGGAACGTCTGCGATGCAGCAGAACGCTGATCAGACCCTGAGTCTGCCCCTTCTGCCACTGCGTGATGTGGTTGTCTATCCGCAGATGGTGATACCGCTGTTCGTCGGTCGGGAGAAGTCCATCCAGGCACTCGATGCCGCCATGGCGGCCGACAAGCGTGTGCTGCTGGTGGCCCAGCGGGAAGCTGGCCAGGATGACCCCGGCACCGAGGACCTCTTTGACATCGGCACCGTGGCCGAGATCATGCAGCTGCTCAAGCTGCCTGACGGTACCGTCAAGGTGTTGATCGAGGGCACGTCGCGTGCCGACCTGCGTGCGGTTCACCATACCGACCAGGGCTATAGCCTGGCCGAGGCCGTACTGCGTGACAGCGAACCGCTCTCCGAGCGTGAGCAGGAGGCGCTGGTACGGGTCCTGCTCAACCAGTTCGAGCAATATGTCAAGCTTTCCAAGAAAGTGCCCAACGAGGTGCTCAACTCGTTGTCGGGCATCGAGGACCCCAGCCGGCTGGTGGACACCATCTGTGCGCACCTGTCGTTGAAGATCGACGACAAGCAGCGGCTGCTGGAGATGGACCGTGTGCGCGACCGTATCGAACACCTGATGGCCTTGATCGAGTCGGAGATCGATCTGTTGCAGGTCGAGAAGCGCATTCGATCCCGCGTCAAGGATCAGATGGAGAAGTCCCAGCGAGAGTACTATCTCAACGAGCAGATGAAGGCCATCCAGAAGGAGATGGGCGAACTCGAGAACGTCCCCAACGAGGCCGAGAAGTACGAGGCGGCGATCGACGAGTCGGGCATGCCCAAGGAGGCCCGTGACAAGGCGATCCAGGAGCTGGGCAAGCTGAAGATGATGTCGCCCAACTCGGCCGAGGCCACGGTGGTGCGCTCCTATCTCGACTGGCTGGTATCGGTGCCCTGGAAGAAGCGCACCCGCGTCAAGCACGACCTGATACACGCCCACAAGGTGCTCGATGAGGACCACTATGGGCTGGAAGAGGTCAAGGAGCGCATCCTCGAGTACCTGGCGGTTCAGAAGCGGGTCAAGAAGCTCAAGGGGCCGGTGCTGTGTCTGGTTGGCCCTCCGGGGGTCGGCAAGACCTCGCTGGGCCAGTCGATTGCCCGCGCCACCAATCGCAAGTACGTGCGCCTGGCGCTGGGTGGGGTGCGGGACGAATCCGAAATTCGGGGGCACCGGCGTACCTACATCGGTTCGCTGCCGGGCAAGCTGATCCAGCGCATGAGCAAGGCGGGGGCCAAGAACCCGCTCTTCCTGCTCGATGAAGTCGACAAGCTTGGCATGGACCATCGTGGCGATCCGGCCTCAGCTTTGCTCGAGGTGCTCGATCCCGAGCAGAACGACAAGTTCAACGATCATTACCTGGAGTTGGACTACGACCTGTCCGAGGTCATGTTCATCTGCACCGCGAATTCCATGAACATTCCCGGGCCGCTGCTGGATCGCATGGAGATCATTCGACTACCCGGTTATACCGAGGATGAGAAACTTGCCATTGCCTGCCGGTATCTGGTTCGCAAGCAGCTCAAGGCCAATGGCTTCAAGGAAGACGAGCTCAGCTTCTCCGATGAGGCACTGCTCGAGCTGATCCGGTATTACTCGCGTGAGGCGGGGGTGCGTGAACTGGAGCGCCAGATCGCCAAGGTGTGTCGCAAGGTGCTGCGCGAACGCCTCGAGGGAGAGGGCAAGGAAGGCGCTCAGGCACCGGTAGTGCTGGCGGCGGGGGATATCGAGGCCTATGCCGGCGTGCGTCGCTACAGCTATGGCCTGGCCGATCAGGAGGACCAGGTAGGGCGCGTGACCGGTCTGGCCTGGACCTCTGTCGGTGGCGAACTCCTGAATATCGAATCGGTGGTGACGCCCGGCAAGGGGCGGGTCAACAAGACGGGCTCGCTGGGCGACGTCATGAAGGAGTCGGTGAGCGCCGCCCATACCGTGGTTCGTGCCCGAGCCATTGGCTTGGGAATCGATCCCGAGCGGTTCGAGAAGGAGGACTTGCACATCCACGTCCCCGAGGGCGCCACGCCCAAGGATGGCCCCAGTGCCGGGATTGCCATGGTGACTGCGATGGTCTCTGCCTACACCGGCAGGCCGATCCGTTGTGATCTTGCCATGACGGGGGAGGTCAATCTGCGAGGCGAGGTCATGCCGATCGGCGGATTGAAGGAGAAATTGCTGGCCGCACGGCGCGGTGGTATAAAGATCGTGCTCATCCCGGAAGAGAACCGGCGAGACCTCAAGGAGGTGCCGGACAACATCAAGGATGCCTTGGATATTCGGCCTGTCCGCTGGATTGATGAGGTGCTGGAGGCGGCCCTGGTCGAAAGGCCTGACGCCAAAAGTGATGATTCTCGAGCCGAAGATTCGGCATCTTCAGCCTCGATGATTAGTACGCATTAACGTTTTTTTTGTGTTATGCCGGGGCCAAAATCCCGGTATGACGCGCTTTAGCGCCGTTGATTGCTTGACCATCTTTGGCAGCATTGCTATAAACTGCAGCGATGCTGTGATCGTGTTGCCGGGCGAAAGGCGCGCCGATTAGAGCCATTCTCTGAAACAGTCAAGGGGTGAAGTGTGAACAAATCCGAGCTGATCGAAGCCATCGCCGCGTCTGCCGATATTCCCAAGGCCGCCGCGACTCGTGCATTGGATGCCATGGTCGACACCGTCACCGATAGCCTCAAGAACGGCGAGACAGTGTCTCTGGTGGGTTTTGGTACTTTTTCCGTGAAGGAGCGTGCTGCTCGAACAGGACGCAATCCGCAGACCGGCGAGCCGATCCAGATCAGCGCAGCCAAGGTGCCGTCCTTCAAGGCCGGCAAGGCGCTCAAGGACTCTGTGAACTGAGTCGAAGAGTTATTTGCGCCGCAGTCTGTCAACACCTACTGGCAGGTATGGGCAGCAAAAAATCAGGCGCATCGCGATGGCGATGCGCCTTCTTTATGAGCTGACACTTTGTACCGGGTGGGGGCCATGGTGGGAAAGCCTCTGTCACCGTATAATACGGCGCATCAGCCAGCCAACAACCATCACCCGAGGCCTGCATGCTGCAAAGTATTCGTGATCGCTCCAGGAGCTGGGGCGCCAAGATCATCATCGGCGCCGTGGTCGTGACCATGGCCCTGTTCGGGGTCGAATCCCTGGTGGGGCTGTTTGGCGGAGGCGGCGACGAAGTCGCCAAGGTGAATGGCCAGACCATCACCCGCCAGGAGCTGGAGATGGAGGTGCAGCGCGCCATTCGGTCCGGCCAGGTGCCCCCCGAACAGGAGCGGGCGCTTCGCGGTCAAGTGCTCGATGAACTGATCGGTGAGCGCCTGTTGACCGCCTTCGCCGATGATGGCGGGATGTACCTCTCGGACGAACAGCTTGATCAGGTGATCGTGGCGTTGCCGGAATTCCAGGACCAGAACGGTCGTTTCGATGCCGACCTGTTCCGCAATCGCCTGGCCAGTGCCGGCTTCTCTCCCACCACCTTCCGCGCGGCGCTGCGGATTGATCTCAAGCGGCAGCAGCTTCAGCAAGGCCTGGCAGCCAGTGATTTCACTCTGGAAAACGAGCAGGAAATCCTGGCGGCACTGCAGCGCCAGACCCGTAGCTTCCGTTATCACGTCCTGACGACCGATGACCTGCCTGAACCCGTGGAAGTCAGCGAACAGGACCTGGTCGTCTATTACGAAGCCAATGCCGAGCGCTATCAGCGTCCCGAGCAGGTGCGACTCGAGTACGTGATCGTGGACCGGCAGGAAATGGCCGAGCAGGTCGACGTCGGCGATGAGGCCATCCGGGACGCCTGGGAGGAGCGCGGCCGGGATGCCGACCGTCGCGTATCGCATATCATGGCCTCCTTCAACGGTGAGCGCGGCCGGGACGAGGCCGAGGAAAGGCTCGAGGAAGTTCGGGAGCGCCTGGCCGAGGGTGAGGATTTCGCCGACCTGGCCCTCCGTTATTCAGACGATCCCACTACCGCGGAACAGGGCGGTGATCTGGGTATGATCAGCCGTGGTTTCTTTGGTCAGGCATTCGATGATGCCGCCTTCGGGATTGGTCTCGGCCAGGTATCTGGCGTGGTCGAAACGAGCAATGGGCTGCATCTCGTGAAGGTCACCGAGCTGGATCAGCCACCCATCGAAGAGATGCGGGACGAGTTGCGGCGTGAACTGGCACTGGTGGAGGTGAATGATGTCTTCAACCGCCGTGTGCAGGCTCTGATCGATGAAAGCTTTGCAGCCGATGACCTGGCCAGCGTGGCGGACGGTCTGGAGCTCAGCCTGGAGGAGAGCGACTGGGTCTCCCGCGACGGCGGTCAGGGCGTGCTCTCGGAGCCGGGCGTGATGAGTGAAGCCTTCAGCGAGGATGTGCTGGTGGAAGGCTTCAACAGCGAAGTCATCGAGCTCGACGAGGACCGGCGCATGGTGCTGCGGGTGGCGGAACATCGTGAAACCACCGTGCTGCCTCTTGACGAGGTGCGTGATCAGGTCATGGCCGCTGTGGAGCGCCGCAAGGAGCGCGAGGCACTTCTGGATGTGGCCCGGGAACAGGTAGAGCGCCTCCGCGGAGGCGAGCAGCTCGAGCGTGACTGGGAGCAGGTCGAAGGGGTCACGCGCCAGGGCGGTCAGGCTCCCGGGGCCGTCGAGCGAGCGGCATTCCGTCTACCACACCCCGGCGATGATCCCGTCTATGGGCATGCCGTCGATGGTGAACGGGTTGTCCTGGTGGCGCTCGACAATGTCGCCGAGGGCGAGGTCGATGCGGAAGTTGAACGCTTCGTTGCCCGCATGGCCGAGCAGTTGAGAGCACAGGCTGCCATCCAGGGGCTTCAGTCTCACCTGAGGGAGTCCGCCGAGATCAGCCGATAGCCGGTCGATAGGCCTGCGCTGCGGGAAACGAAGGGGCACGCTGTGCCCCTTCGTTTTGTTCGGCATTTATACCGTTATCTCCCTATTTTCCAGCTCCCGGACACAATTCACCAGGCGTGGCAGAAGAGTCATTGAGTATGTTACTATATAACATGTCAATGCCTTGCTGGAGAGCGTGACATGCGTGATGCGCCACTATCGCAAATACCCGTACATCTCATTACCGGTTTCCTGGGAAGTGGTAAAAGCACGCTGATCCGCAGCCTGATCGGGCAGAAGCCGGCGGGGGAGACATGGGCGATCCTCATTAATGAATTTGGTCGGGTGGGGATCGATCAGGCAATGTTCGAAGCGCGGGACGACCTGGTGATAAAAGGGCTGCCTGGCGGTTGCCTATGCTGCCAGCTGGCTTTCGTTCTGCAGGCGACCCTGGTCAACCTGGTTCACCGCCACCGCCCCGACCGTCTGATCATAGAGCCCTCCGGGCTGGGGCACCCCGCCGGCCTGCTCGATGTGCTGCGTGGTGAGGCCTTCCGGGATGTGCTCGACGTTTGCGATATCATCGCGGTCCTCGATCCGCGGCGCCTGGATGAGCCGCGTGCGAGAGACCACGAGACCTTCCGGGATCAGTTGGCGATGGCCGATGCCGTGGTGTTGACCCTGGTGGATCTTGCGTCGCCTGAGCAGGTCGAGGCGGCGCATCGCCATGCCAAAGACCATTGGCCCGCCCGAAAATGGGTGGCGGAGGCGTGCCGGGGGGAGTTGCCCGTTTCGCTGTTGTCGGAGGGCGGGCGGCATGGGGGGAATGGCAATCGGCGCAAGGAGAGTCGTGCCCACACCGAATTGCGCCAATCGGCTTCCCGGGTGGTGATACTCGATGGTTTCGACACGGCAGGGCTTTTGCCGGGTCAGCCAGTTCACGGGGCCGCCTCTTCGCTGGGCTACACGACCCTGGGCTGGCGCTGGCACCCCGCCGATCGCTTCATGCTGGACCGATTGACGGCAGTGCTCGGTCGCTTGCCGGCTGGCCTGCGCGTCAAGGGGGTCCTGAATACCGATGCCGGCTGGACGCTCTATAACCGCAGTGATGCGACCGTCAGCCTCGAGCCGAGTGCATGGCGTCAGGACTCCCGACTGGAAGTCATCGGCGAGTCGGGCACACTGCCCGACGCGGCACACCTGGAGAGGGAGCTCCAGGCGTGCCGCTGTTGAACTAGCCGGACAGGCTGAACTTGCGCAGTTCGGGGTGAGCGCCGCCCTCGATCAGGACTTCCCAGCCCTGGTCCGGGCGCCAGTCGCCGAGCACGATTCGGCATGCGGGCCTGTCATCGATTTCCAGCTCATGGATGCCGGGGCGGTGGGTGTGACCATGAATGAGCGTGGTGACACCATGGTCGCGCATTGCCTCGATGACTTCGGCGGGGGTCACATCCATGATGTCTTCGGCCTTGTTGGACGTGGCTTCGCCGGACTGCTGGCGCAGGGAGGCGGCCAGCGTGATGCGATCGGAAAATGGCATGGCCAGTACCTGCTGTTGCCAGGCTGGGTTGCGTGCCTGGTTGCGAAAGGCCATATACGCTTCATCACGGGTGCAGAGGCTGTCACCGTGCATCAACAGCACCGCTTCTTCGCCGAACTGTACGACAGCCGGGTCGGTCAGCAACTTGGCGCCGGCTGCCGTGGCGAAGCGGCTGCCCAGCAGGAAGTCGCGGTTGCCGTGCATCAGGTAGATGACCGTTCCCTTGTCTGCCAGACGACGCAGGGCCTTGGCGACACGTACTGCCAGGGCGGCGTTGCCACTGGCATCGGTCTCGACATGGTCGAGAAGGTCATCACCGATCCAGACTTCGAAGAAGTCACCGAGAATATAGAGGGCACTGGCCCCGCGGGCGCGGTTCTCGAGCCAGTCGAGGAAGCCATTGGTGACCTCCGGAGCGTCTGGATGCAGGTGCAGGTCGGCAATCAGCAGAGTCGTCATGGGCTGCGTCTCTCTGGGCTCTTGTCGGAACGAAGGCGTGGTAACGGGAAGCAACATGCCCGCACGGGCGGGCATGTCAGTACGGATCAGGCATCCGCCGGCTCGTCTTTCGCGTAGGCTCGCTGAATGACCACATCGTCGGCCGGCACGTCAGCGTGCATGCCGCGGCGGGTGGTCTCGACGGCGGTAATCCTCTCGACCACGTCCATGCCATCGACGACTTCGCCGAAGACGCAGTAGCCCCAACCCTGGAGGTTCTTGCCACTATGATTGAGGAAGTCATTGTCGGCCACGTTGATGAAGAACTGTGCCGTGGCGGAGTGGGGGTCCTGGGTGCGGGCCATGGCCAGGGTGCCCGTCGTGTTCTTCAAGCCGTTGTCGGCTTCGTTTTCCACCGGATCAAGGGTCGGTTTCTGGTTGAATTCCTGGTCGAAGCCGCCTCCCTGGACCATGAAGCCGGGAATGACCCGGTGGAAGAGGGTGCCATCGAAGTGACCGTCGCGGACGTACTGCTCAAAGTTGGCGGCGGTTTTCGGAGCCTTGTCATGGTTGAGGGAGACCGTGATATCCCCGAAATTGGTCTGCAGAACAATCATCGATAGTTTCCTGTGCGCTAGTAACTCGAGCAATGGCAGGCGCGCCTTGGCGCCGTGCATGGGCGTGACGCTATAATAGCCGTTTTGCACCGATGCGCGAAGCGCGTCGGGTAGTCGCCTTGCTGTCGCGGCGTCTACTCCATCGCTCACTTTGCGTCCGTAGGCTCGCGATTCAACCAGAGGTTTGCCGCATCAACATGACCACCGATACCGCCAGCGCGCCGAATTTCATCCGCAACCAGATCCGCGAGGAGATCGCGACTGGCCAGGCCGCCAAGATCGTGACCCGTTTTCCGCCGGAGCCCAATGGCTTCCTGCATGTGGGACACGCCAAATCGATCTGTCTGAATTTTGGTCTGGCCGAGCAGTTTGGTGGTGACTGTCACCTGCGCTTCGACGATACCAACCCGGCCAAGGAAGAGCAGGCCTACATCGATGCCATCAAGGAGGATGTGAGCTGGCTGGGCTTCCGGTGGGCGGGAGAGGTGCGCTTCGCCTCCGACTACTTCGAACAGCTGTATGCCTGGGCGCGGCATTTGATTCGTGAAGGCAAGGCATACGTCGATGATCTTTCCCCCGAGGCGATTCGCGACTATCGCGGCACCCTGACCGAACCGGGCCGGCCGAGCCCCTATCGTGAGCGCGACTCGGAAGAAAATCTCGACCTGCTCGAGCGGATGCGTGTCGGCGAGTTCGCCGAGGGCGAGAAAGTACTGAGGGCCAAGATCGACATGGCCTCGCCCAATATCAACCTGCGCGACCCGATCCTGTACCGCATTCGCCACGCCAACCATCACCAGACCGGCGACGCGTGGAAGATCTATCCCTCCTACGATTTCACCCATGGCCAGTCGGATGCCATCGAGGGGGTAACGCACTCCATCTGTACCCTGGAGTTCGAGGACCATCGCCCTCTCTACGAGTGGTTCCTCGACAACCTGCCGGTGCCGGTCAAGCCTCGCCAGATCGAGTTCGCCCGGCTCAACCTCAACTACACCCTGACCTCCAAGCGCAAGCTCAAGCTGCTGGTGGACGAGGGCATCGTCGATGGCTGGGACGATCCGCGGATGCCGACCATCTCCGGCATGCGTCGCCGCGGCTACACGCCGGGATCGATTCGCAAGTTCTGCGACATGATCGGTGTGACCCGTGCCGACGGTGGCCTGGTGGACATCGCCATGCTGTACCATGCCATTCGGGCCGATCTCGAGGACAACGCGCCGCGGGCCATGTGCGTGTTGAAGCCCCTCAAGGTGGTGCTGACCAACGTGCCCTGCGATCACGAAGAGATCTATGAGGTGCCCGGCCATCCGGCTCGCGAGGACATGGGCATGCGCCAGGTACCCTTCACGCGTGAACTGTGGATCGACCGGGACGACTTCATGGAGGAGCCGCCCAAGAAGTTTTTCCGCCTGGCGCCGGGCAAGGAGGTGCGGCTGCGCAATAGCTACGTGATTCGCTGCGATGAGGTCACCAAGAACGCGGATGGCGAGGTCGAGGCGCTGCACTGCTCGGTGGATTTCGACACCCTGGGCAAGAATCCCGAAGGTCGCAAGGTGAAGGGCGTGATCCACTGGGTCAGTGCCACCCATGCAATACCGATGGAAGTGCGCCTTTACGACAACCTGTTCCAGGTCGAGCAGCCCGACCGGGACAAGGACGCCGATTTTCTCGAGCATCTCAACCCGGATTCCCTGCGGGTGTGCCAGGCCATGGGTGAGCCGAGCCTGGCCGATGTGGCGCCGGAGTCGCGCTTCCAGTTCGAGCGCGTTGGTTACTTCTGTGCCGACCGTCATTCCTGTGGTGACGGCAAGCGTGTGTTCAACCGTACCGTGGGACTGAAGGACACCTGGGCGAAGATACAGAAGAAGGGCTGACATGCAGATCTACAACACGCTGACGCGCCGAAAGGAAGCCTTCGAACCCATCGAACCGGGACGGGTTCGCATGTACGTCTGCGGCATGACCGTCTACGACTACTGCCATCTCGGGCATGCCCGCGTGATGGTGGCGTTTGACGTGGTCACCCGCTATTTGCGCTGGCGTGGCCATGACGTCACGTACGTGCGCAATATCACCGATATCGATGACAAGATCCTCAAGCGTGCCGACGAGAACGGCGAGAGCATAGGCTCGCTGACCGAGCGCATGATCGCTGCCATGCACGAGGACGAGGCGCGCCTGTTCGTTCTGCGCCCGGATCACGAACCCCGCGCCACCGGCCACGTCGGCGAGATCCTGGCCATGATCGAAACCCTGCTCGACAAGGGTTACGCCTACGCGGCCGGCAACGGCGACGTCTACTACCGGGTACGCAAGTTCGAAGGCTACGGCAAGCTCAACAATCGCAACCTGGACGAGATGCGCTCCGGCGCCCGGGTGGAGGTCGACGAGCACAAGGAGGACCCGCTGGACTTCGTATTGTGGAAGGCGGCCAAGCCCGGCGAGGCGAGCTGGCCTTCACCCTGGGGCGAGGGTCGCCCCGGCTGGCACATCGAATGCTCGGCCATGTCGACATGCTGCCTGGGAGAGACCTTCGATATTCACGGTGGCGGGCCGGACCTGACCTTTCCGCATCACGAGAACGAGATCGCCCAGAGCGAGGCGGCCACTGGCAAGCCCTACGTCAATACCTGGATGCATGCCGGAGCGGTGCGGGTGAACCAGGAGAAGATGTCCAAGTCGCTGGGCAACTTCTTCACCATCCGCGAGGTGCTCGAGCATCATGACCCGGAGGTGGTGCGCTACCTGCTGGTGGCCAGCCACTATCGCAGTGCGATCAACTACGCGCCGGAGTCGCTGTCGGAGGCTCGCAAGTCCCTCGAGCGCTTCTACAATGCGTTGGCGGGTGTGGCGTCAGCCGAGGGGGAGGTGGACGGCCGTTTCGATTCGCGCTTCACCGCGGCCATGGACGATGACTTCAACACCCCCGAGGCGCTTTCCGTGCTCTTCGACCTGGCTCGGGAGATGAACCGTGCCAGGAAGGAAAACCCGGTACAGGCGCCGGCCCTGGCGTTCGAGCTCAAACGCCTGGGAAGCGTGCTGGGGCTGCTGCAGCAGGAGCCGGAGGCGTTTCTCAAGGGTGATGCTGGCGAGTTGCCACTGGGTGAAGCCGAGATCGAAGCGAAGATCGTTGCACGTGCGGAAGCCAAGAAGGCGAAGAATTTTGCGACAGCCGATGGTATTCGTGACGAACTGGCGGCGCTTGGGATCTTTCTCAAGGACTCCCGCGAGGGGACGAGTTGGGTATACGAGCCACCTGGCGAATAGGCGCGTAGCGGCTTCCCATTCCCGGTCGATGATGTCCGAAGGCGTGCGCCAGTCCCGGCCGGACACGGACCCTGTCCCGCGACGATGGCGTTGCGGACTCAACCCTCGGCTTCCTCCGCGTCGTGCCGTTCGTCGAGAAGGCCCTGTCGTCGGATCATCGCCTTGAAACCCTTCATCACCGGGCGAGAGATGATGGTTTCGGCCAGCACGCGCTGTTCGTAGATACGGTTCTTCATGGCCTCGTCGAGATTGCCGTGGGCCATGGCGATCAGCTCATGAACCCCACTGTCGAGACGCTCGCCGGTGCGTGGCGCGATCTGCCGGTAGAGCAGTGCCATCACGCGCTTTTCCGTGGGTTTCATCTTGCATTTGCCATCGAGTATCTTGAGCATGACGGCGATGGCGCAGTCCACATGGGCGGGGGACAGCGGGTGCCGTTCGACCCAGCGCGCGACTCGTTCGGCGGTCACGACACCACCTCGCCGGCCATCGTGCGCCGGACGTAATCGATCAATGATTCATCGATGGTTTCCCAGGCGTAGCCGGTGACGGCGTGCACGCCGATGGCCTCGAGCTTTTCCACCGGACCGTCGCCGATCTTGGCGACGAATACCGCATGGCAGTCCTTGATCGCTTCTAGGATGCCGGCCATGGCGGTCTTGCTGGAGTGGTTGCCCAGACAGTAGTGTTCGACCTCGCGCTGCTCCAGCAGGCGGCACTCGTCAGGAGTGACGGAGTAGATCCAGAAGCGCTTGGCGTGGCCGAAGTGTTCGCTGATCGCCACGCCTTCCTGGCTGGCGACCGCGAGTTTCACGGGGAGGTCGAGCATTCGGGCGGTCCTTCAGTCGGCGGTGTGGCGCAGCAGTTTCAGGCAGGCCCGCGAGGCCGACAGCTCCACCGCGCGCATCTCGTCGAAGTTTCTCACATGAGGGTCGGCGCCGGCCTCCAGCAGCAGTTGCAGCAGCTCCGGGCGGTCGCTGGAGGCGGTGTACATCAGCGCGGTGGAACCGGCATCGTTGCGGTTGTCGAGTTCGATCCCGGCGTCGATCAGGTCCTGCACCAGGCCCCGGTCGCGGGACACGCAGGCCAGCCACAGGGCGGTGTTGCCATCGTCGTTACGGGCATGAATGTCGACCCCAAGGGCGAGCAGTTCCCCGGCGATCTCGCGCTGCCCTTGCAGGGCGGCACGCATCAACGGTGTCAGGCCGTGTTGGCGGGGCGCGTTGAGGTCGGCGGGGTCGAACGTCCATTCGGCGAGAAAGGCGCCCAACTCGGCGCTGCCGTCGGTGCCGGAGACTCGCGCCGGGCCGTTCAGGGCAATGGCCAGTGGCCGGTAGCCGCCATCGACGCTGTAGACCCGGCGGAAGCGGAAGTCGGAGAACATCTGCGCGTAGGTCTTGCTGGCGTTGCCGTGGTAGCAATAGATCAGCACCGGCGCATCCTTGGGCAGGCGGCCCACCCACAGTGGCACGCGATCCTCGCTCAGGTGCATGGCGCGCTCCAGGTGTTCCTGCCGGTAGCTGTGCAGGTCGCGCACGTCGAACAGGGTGATCTCCGGTTCGGCCAGGATCAGGGACGCGGCGTCGACCGCGGAAAGGCATTGGTAGGCAGCCCGTTCGGCGCTGGTCATGGGGTATCTCCAGATTCGCTTGAGTGAGTGTCGTTTGCAGTTTCGTCTTCTTCGGGATAGCCCGGTGTGGATTCGATACGCGAGTCCAGTACCGGCAGGCCGACGGTGAAATGGTAGAGGCTCTGCCAGGTACTGCCTTCCAGGCCGAGCAGCGTATGCACGGGGTCGTCGAAAAAGCAGCCGATGCCGGTGCCGCGCAAGCCATGGGCCTCCGCTTCGAGGTAGAGCACCTGGCCGATCAGCCCGGCCTCGCGGTACAGGCTGCGGTAGGCCGCTGGCCCTTGCCGTTCCAGGGTTGTGTCGAACTCGGCGAGCATGCCGAGGGCGAAGCAGGCGTTGGCGGCGATCTCCTGGTGGCAGTGCAGGCTACGCGCGATGCGTTGCAAGGCCGTGGGCTCCAGGCTGTCCAGGTGCAGCAGGGTGTCGAGGCCGGGCACCGGGTCGAGGTGAAGGTGTGGCGCCAGGTGTGGGCGCAGTGCCGCCAGTTGGGTATCGCCGCGCGGCAGCAGATAAAGGCCGGGAGTCAGTCCCTCGACATGTGAGACGAACAGCAGCAGGGCCAGGCGCGGCGGTTCATCGAACACGTCCCAGGGCGGGCCGGCCGTCGGTTGCAGGCGTTCCAGCAGGGCGCTGAACCAGGCCAGGCTCATATGGTGGTAGTGGTCGAAGCGCTGGGCGCTGCGCCGGTTGGCCAGCAACTGGCCGACCGCCACCGTGCCGGACCGAGCGGTGGGTGTTGATGTTGCAGCCGCCGTGGATGGCGGGGCGGTCGCATCGTCGCGCCGCGTTGCCGCCGCGACCTTGCCGATGATCGGCCAGCGATACATCGGATGCCGGTCGATGCTGGAGGCCACGCCATGCCATTGCGCGTTTTCCGCCAGCCCGCGAAGTTGGTTGGCCACCAGGGTCGGCGGTGTGCCGCCGAAGCCCACCGATAGCAGGATTTCCGCTTCCTCGCGCTCGGTCTCCGGCGAGCGGCGGGCGGGGAACTCTTCGTGTCGGTCCACGCCGGCGAGCCGTGCCAGGGTGGCGTTGCCGATATGGGCCTGTTCCGCCAGCCGCCAGCCGAGCGCGGCGGCCGCATAGCGCAAGGCACCGGCGGCATGGCCGGCGTCCAACTGGCAATAACGGAAGGCCCGGTCGCCATATTTCCAGGCCTCGCGCCACATGACCGAGGTCAGCAGGATCGCCAGCCGTGGCGTCTGCCCATCGGTGGCATGCCGCGCCCGCAGTTCCAGACCGTGGTCTTCGGGGCGGTAATGATGGAGTCCATCCTCCAGGCCCTCGATGCCACTGGCCAGCAGGTAGGCTTCGGTCGGATGCAGGTTGCCGCTGGAGGGGTTGGCGCGTACCGCCCAGCGGTCGGGACCGAGGGTTTTCCAGGCGGTGAGGCCGAGGGACAACTGCAGCAGGGCGCCGATGCTCTCCAGGTTCGGTGGCAGGGCCACGCTATCCGGTGTGCCGAGAGTGTCGAACGGGCGTTGCAACGCCGCGTGCAATGAAGCGTTGGACGATTCGCTCGAAAGTCGAGGCAGTCCGCGCCTTGGGGCTCCCTCGAAATGGCGAAACGGGGCGGGCTGCTCGTCCCAGTCCAATGTCTCCGGGCCGGGCGCGTAGCGCTCGAAGCGGTGCTTGCTGTGCTGGTGATAGGCCCGCACGACGGCAAGGGCGGTATCGTGTTCGGGCACGGTCTGGCTGGGCATGGGGCTCGCTCATCGGACGGGATGCGGTATTGCCATGCAAGAGTCGTGCAAAGGCGATGATGCCGGAAGGGCTTGCCGTGCTGCGCCAGGGCTGGGCGCGGTCGTGCCCGGATATCGCGTCATCTTCATGTCGGGTTTACGACATTGCTCGGGTCGATGTGTCGTTTTCCTCGCGCTCGATGACCTCGCGACGACGATATCGCGGATACTTGAACAGGCGTGCTCGGTAGTGGGTCACTTCCGCTTTTTTGCTGATTCTTGCCTTGACTGGCCATCGCTCGTCGACTTTTCGTACCAGATCCCGTCGGCGACAGGGGGAAGCGGAATCTGGCGCGGCCAGTCATCGGCGACCAGAAAGAGGCGCATTCGTTTCCCCCTTCCTTGCGCCAGGGCAACCTGAACCGGGGAGGCGGGATCGGCAAAGTGGTGCTCGAGCCTGGCTTCAAGCTTCTCCAGGGCGATGAAGGCATCTTCTCTGGGTAATGCCAGCCAGTGTGGCTTGGCAAGCCAGGCGCCGCGTGTTTCTCGTGGCAAGCGTTGGCGAAAGGCCTGCCAATCGCTCCATCGCAGCCATTGGCCTTGCAGATGCCCGGTCGTTGCCTCGCGAGGGGGTGGCAGGTTCTGTTGCCATGGATAGAACAGCACGCCGGGCATGGCCAGTTGTGGCCGGATGACCAGCTCTGGAAGGGGGCCAAGATCCCGCGGATGGAGATGCCGTTGCAGCGTCACGCGAGTTTCCTCTCTCTCCGTCAGGCGCAACTGATGACGGTGAAGGTGCTCCCGCTTGGTGGCCAGGCTGTCGACACCGCCAGGCCCGATCCAGCGTGCCTGGCCGGAGGGCTCGCCTGGACCTTCCGGCAGGCCCAGGTAGTACTTGATGGCGACTTCCAGATGTATCGGCATGGGGTCGTCCCGGAGCCGGTAGATCAGGTCGAGTTCACCCAGCGTCCGCTTGCCTTCATGAATACGCAGGTTATGGGCGAGCAGGCGCGTGCCAGGGGCGGCGTCCAGCAGAAATTGCCAGATTCTTTCGTGGTAATGCCCCATGCGTCCATGGTTAGTGTTGCCCACCCGGCGTTCAAGCGCCTGTGGTGCCTTGTCGAGCTCGGCGAGGAATGTCGCCAGGAAATGGTCATCTTCCAGGCCCAGTGCCTTGCGTGTAGGGCGCCCCTGACAAGGTGTCGTAATCAGGTCGGGCGCCAGAACGAGCCAGGCCAGGTCCCTGACCAGGGGGTGATGACAGCGGGTGAGAAGGGCAGCACTGCTTGGGAGCATGGCAAGTCAGGTTCCGCGTTGAGATCGTGTCTGACAGACAAACTGTACACGCCTTATACTCTGCGTACATTCACAACCAATGGGTGGTGACGATGAACCGTTCCCTGACAGGTCTGGCCACTCTTGCCGTCGGTTCCTTGCTGTCCCTTGCTACCACTGCCTCTGCCCAGGCGAACGGTCCCGTGGTGGTATCCTCGAAGATCGATACGGAAGGTTCCGTATTGGGGCAACTGATCATTCAGCGTCTGGAGCAAGGCGGTATCGAGACCGAGGACCGGCTCCAACTGGGTGGAACCAGTATCGTTCGTGGTGCCCTGCGGGCGGGCGAGATCGACCTGTATCCCGAGTATACCGGTAACGGTGCTTTCTTCTTCGACATGGCGGACAGCGACGTGTGGAAGGATGCCGAGCAGGCCTACGCCACGGTGCGGGAGAGGGACGCGGAGGACGGGCTCGTCTGGCTGGCGCCGGCGGATGCCAACAATACCTGGGCCATGAGCGTGCGTGGTGATCTGGCGCGTGAACACGGCCTGGCAACGCTGGAGGATCTGGCGACCTACCTGGCCGATGGCGGGGTCTTCAAGTTTGCCGCCAGCGCTGAGTTCGTCGAGTCCGACCAGGCATTGCCGGCCTTCCAGGAGGCATACGGTTTCGAGCTGTCGTCCGATCAGCTTCTGGTGCTCTCGGGGGGCAATACGGCGGCCACGATGCGTGCCGCCGCCCAGCAGACCAGCGGGGTCAATGGGGCCATGACCTATGGTACCGATGGCGGCCTTGGCGCCCTGGACCTGTTGGTACTGGAAGATACCCTTGGCGTGCAGCCGGTCTATCAGCCGGCACCTGTCGTTCGTGAAACCGTGCTCGAGGCGCATCCCGAGATCGAGGTGCTGCTCGAGCCGGTCTTCCAGGCGCTGGATCTCGAGACCCTGCAACGGCTGAATGGTCAGGTTGCGGTGGATGGGCTGGACCCTCGTCAAGTGGCGGAGGATTTTCTCGCCGAACTGCCGGAATAGCATGTGACGATCATTCCACGAAGGTCGAATCGGGTACTGTTGTGTCTGATGCTGGCCGGGGTGTTGTCCTGGCTGATGCTGGACGCCGTCAGCATGGCGCCCAACCGTATCGTGCCAGGCACGCCCCATCGTGCCCACGAGGTGATGGGTTGGTGGCTTTCCTTGCTTTCCCTTCTGCCCATGCTGGCCATCGCGGCACTCGCCTGGCGCCCGGATACCGGGCGCTTGCGCGTGGCCCTGGGGTTGCTGGTGCTGCTGTTGGCCGCGATGCCACTCTGGCTGGCCGCGGCCGTGTCGGCCTTGGCCGACCCGTCGATGCCGCAGGCTCGGCTGGGCATTGGTCCGGCACTGTGGGTGCTGTTGTTTCTCTGGCTGCTGGGCGTCATCGAGCTGCGCACCCGGCTGGGTCTGTCGCGCCCGATGGGCTGGCTACTGCTGGTGCCGGTTCTTCTCGGCTGGTGGCTGGCGCTGTCGCGGTGGCTCGAACCCCTGGCGCTGTATCGTGAGTATCAGGGGCGTAGCGATCAGTTCATCTCCGCTGTCGGCCATCACCTGGCCCTGGTGGGTGCCGCAGTGGGTGCGAGCCTGGTGGTCGGGGTGAGCCTGGCACTTGCCATGCGCCGGTTCCCCGGCCTTCGCCGGGCCGGCTTCGGTGTACTCAATTTTATCCAGACGATACCCAGCCTGGCCCTGTTCGGCCTGCTGTTGGCGCCATTGGCCTGGCTCGCGGGTCGTTTCGATTGGCTCGCCTCGCTCGGGGTCAGCGGGATCGGCTGGGCGCCGGCCTGGCTGGCATTGGTCGGCTACAGCCTCCTGCCGATGGTTCGCAATACCTACGTGGCGCTGGAAGAA
Organism: Billgrantia endophytica; assembly: GCF_002879615.1. Classification (GTDB taxonomy): domain Bacteria; phylum Pseudomonadota; class Gammaproteobacteria; order Pseudomonadales; family Halomonadaceae; genus Halomonas; species Halomonas endophytica. The sequence continues at coordinate 195,358 of NZ_PNRF01000007.1, read as the reverse complement.
GTCGACCCGGCGGTAATCGAATCCGCCAGAGGCATGGGCATGAGCCGCCGACAGGCCTTTCTCCAGGTACGGCTGCCACTGGCACTACCCGTGATGCTGGAGGGGGTTCGCATCACCACCGTCCAGGCGATCGGGCTCACGGCGGTGGCTGCGCTGATCGGTGCCGGTGGACTGGGCACCTTTATCTTCCAGGGCCTGGGACAGGCGGCCATGGACCTCGTACTGCTTGGTGCCCTGCCGATCATCGCATTGGCCCTGGTGGCGGATGCACTGCTCGGTGCGTTGACCGAGCGACTACGCCATGGAGGGGCCTCATGATCGAACTCTTCGATGTCACCAAACGATTCGGCAGCGAAACGGCGGTCGACGGCATCTCGCTTCGTGTGGAAAAGGGAGAGTTCTGCGCACTGGTCGGTACGTCCGGCTGTGGCAAGTCCACCACGCTGCGCATGATCAACCGCCTGATCGAACACAGCGAAGGTGAAATCCATCTGGAAGGTCAGCCTGTCAGGTCGTTCAACGAGGAATCGTTGCGACGGCGTATCGGCTACGCCATCCAGAATACCGGGCTGTTCCCGCACTGGACGGTGGCCCGCAACATCGGGCTGGTGCCTCGTCTGTTGAAATGGCCGAAGGCACGCATTCTCGATCGGGTCGAGGAACTCATGGGACTGCTGGGCCTGCCGGTCGAGGAGTTTTCCCGCAAGTATCCCCATCAGCTGTCGGGAGGCCAGGCCCAGCGCGTCGGGGTGGCAAGGGCCCTGGCCGCCGATCCCGATATCCTGTTGATGGATGAACCCTTCGGTGCACTGGACCCCATCACTCGCGAGACGCTGCAGGGCGAGCTGCGCGATCTCCAGGCGCGGCTGCACAAGACCATCGTCTTCGTGACCCATGACATGGATGAGGCGTTGGCACTGGCCGATCGCCTGGTGGTCATGCACCAGGGCCGCATCGTCCAGCAGGGGCGTCCCATCGACCTGCTGCGCAACCCGGTCGATGATTTCGTGGAATCCCTGCTGGGCGGCATGGACCGTGGTCTCAAGGAAGCCGCCCTGACACGGGTCAGCGAACGGATGATGTCCTTTGGGCCACGCCTTCTGGCCAGTGAGCGTGTGTCGTATGACGCCTCGCTGAGCCAGGCTCTCTCGGTGATGCTCTGGCACCGTGTCGACAGGTTGACCGTCGTCGATGACGAGGACATACCGATTGGCGAACTTTCGTTACGACGCCTGCTGGGAGCCAGGTCCTCATGAGCGGTGCCAGCCACACCTCTACGCTGCATCGTTACCTGGCGGGCGGCTGGGCGCTATTCCTGACGCGCTGGTCAGTACCGCTGATCTGGCTGATCCTGCTGCTGTTGCTGACCTTCGGCATGAGCCACATGGAGGGCGTCTTCCGGCTCGTGGAGCCCGATACGCGTGAGGTGATCTATCGCCGTACGAGCTTCGCAGCGCTGTTGGGACAGCATTTGCTGGTGGTAGGGGTCGCGTCACTGTTGGCGATTCTTCTGGGGGTTGGTGCCGCGATCGCGGTGACACGCCCGGCGGGTCGGGATTTCCAGCCGATGGTGGCCCAATTGGCCTCCATCGGCCAGACCTTCCCTCCCGTGGCGGTCCTGGCCCTGGCGGTGCCGGCGCTGGGGTTCGGCACCCTGCCCATCATCGTGGCCCTTCTGCTTTACGGTCTGCTGCCCATCGTGCGCAACACCCTGGCCGGTCTTTCGGGAATCGACGCGGGGGTGCGTGAGGCAGCCCGGGGCATGGGCATGACGGGAGGACAGATCCTGCGCCAGGTGGAACTGCCGCTGGCGGCCCCAGTGATCCTGGCAGGAATCAGGACCTCCGTCACCATCAATATCGCGACGGCGGCCATTGGCGCCACCGTGGGTGCCAGCAACCTGGGGGATCCGATCATTTCGGGCATCGTCAACGGCAATACGGCCTACATCGTCCAGGGGGCGGTGCTGATCGGCCTGCTGGCCATCACCATCGACAGCCTGTTCGATCGGCTCCAGCGACACCGGCCGCTGTCCACCTGACGGATCTGTCGTGCCTGAATGGGTCAGGCAGAGTTTTCATCAACCAATATGCCTTGCAGCTAGCAAAAAGGATGCGTTTTACGGCATCTTACGTTAATGTCAACCAGGCCAGCGTTGGCGGTACGCTGGAGACAACCTCTGGCAGCCGACTACATTAGAGTCAACACTGCCCCCACAAGGGGCGGTTTTCCTCCTGCCACTACCAAGGACCAGGATGATGACAACAACTCATGACATCCATTCGCCAACCTTCATGACCGGCGATGAATTCCATATCCCCACCTTTCGGCTCCTGCAGCAGGACGGCACCCTGGTGGAGGGTGCCGACACGCCCGGGCTCGACAAGGAAAAGGCGCTGCGTATCTATCGCGCCATGATCTTCACCCGGGTGCTCGACGAGCGCATGATGGCGGCCCAGCGCCAGGGCCGGCTCAGTTTCTATATGCAGTGTACGGGCGAGGAGGCGGCGGTGATCGGGGCAACGGCCGCTCTGGACGACGCCGACATGATCATGGCCCAGTATCGTGAACAGGGCGCCCTGGCCTATCGCGGCTTCAGCTATGACGAGTTCATGAACCAGCTGTTCGGCAATGAACTCGACTACGGCAAGGGGCGCCAGATGCCGGTCCACTATGGGTCGCGCAAGCTCCACTACATGACCATCTCTTCACCCCTGGCGACCCAGATCCCCCAGGCGGCGGGCTATGCCTATGGACAGAAGATGGCGGGGGAAGGGCACTGCACCATCACCTTCTTCGGTGAAGGCGCGGCGTCCGAGGGCGACTTTCACGCGGCACTCAACATGGCGTCGGTGCACAAGGTCCCGGTGATCTTCTTCTGCCGCAACAACGGCTATGCGATCTCGACTCCGGCCAATGAGCAGTTTGCCGCCGATGGTATCGCGCCGCGCGCCTTCGGTTATCGGATGCATGTCATCCGGGTCGACGGCAACGACATCCTGGCGGTCTACTGGGCGACCCAGGAGGCCCGCGCCATTGCGGTTGAGATGAACCAGCCGGTCCTGATCGAGGCGATGACCTATCGTCTCGCTGCCCACTCCTCGTCGGACGACCCTTCCGGGTACCGCTCCCGCAAGGAAGAAGAGGCATGGCGCGAGAAGGATCCCATCCTGCGCATGCAGCGCTGGCTGCTCGATCGGGAATGGTGGAGCGAGGGCGAGGAAAAGGCCCTTCAGGAGAGCCTGCGCCGAGAGGTGCTGGAGACCATGAAGCGCGCCGAGAAGCGACCGCCACCACCCCTGGAAACGCTGGTGACCGATGTCTACGCCGATGTGACCCCGGCGCTGCAGCGTCAGCTCGACGCGCTCAAGACCCACATCCGCAAGTATCCGGATGCCTATCCGAAGGGGGCCCGCTCACTCGACCCGGATGTCAGCGTATCGACCGATGCCGCCAAGGCCGGCGACGACCAGGGAGAAGCCTGAAATGCCCAAGATGAACATGCTGCAGGCGATCAACAACGCACTGGATATCGCCATGGCCGAGGACGACAAGGTCCTGTGCTTTGGCGAGGATGTGGGCGTCTTCGGCGGGGTCTTCCGCGCCACCAGCAACCTGCAGGAAAAATACGGGAGAGCGCGCTGCTTCAATACGCCGCTAGTGGAACAGGGCATCATCGGCTTTGCCAATGGCCTGGCGGCCCAGGGTTCGGTGCCGGTGGCCGAGATCCAGTTTGCCGACTACATCTTTCCGGCATTCGACCAGATCGTGAACGAGACGGCCAAATTCCGTTATCGCTCCGGTGACCTGTTCAATGTCGGCGGGCTGACGATCCGCACGCCCTATGGCGGCGGGATCTCCGGCGGGCTTTATCATTCCCAATCGCCGGAAGCCTATTTCGCGCATACGCCGGGCCTGAAGGTGGTCGTGCCGCGTAACCCCTACCAGGCGAAGGGACTGCTGCTGGCCGCCATCCGCGACCCGGACCCCGTGATTTTCTTTGAGCCCAAACGGCTCTATCGTGCCTCCACCGGAGAGGTTCCGGAGGACGATTACCAGCTGCCAATCGGTGAGGCGGAAGTCATCAAGGAGGGGACGGATATCACCGTGCTGGGCTGGGGCGCCCAGATGGAGCTGATCGAAAAGGCGGTCGAGTTGGCCGAGAGGGAGGGTGTTTCCTGCGAAGTCATCGATCTGCGCTCGATTCTGCCCTGGGACGAGGATTCCGTTGCCGAGTCGGTGCTCAAGACGGGCCGCCTGGTCATCAGCCATGAGGCGCCGCGAACCGGTGGTTTTGCCAGCGAGATTGCGGCCACCATCCAGGAGCGCTGCTTCCTGTACCTGGAATCGCCCATCGAGCGTGTGACCGGCATGGATACTCCCTTTCCGCTGACGCTGGAAAAGGAGTACATGTCGGACCACCTCAAGATATTCGAGGCCATCCGGACCTGCGTGAATTTCTGACGATCGATATCAGGACAGGAGATGCAAGATGAGTGACTTCATGCTGCCCGATATCGGTGAAGGTATCGTGGAATGTGAAATCGTCGAATGGCGCGTTGCCGAAGGAGACGCCATCGAAGAGGACCAGCCCGTTGTCGAGGTCATGACCGACAAGGCGCTGGTCGAGATCACCGCGCCGGAGGCGGGGCGAGTGACGAAGCTGTACGTCCCGAAAGGCGAGATTGCCAAGGTCCATTCTCCGCTGTTCGCCTACGAGGGTGACGGTGAGAGCGAGCCCGCCCCGGCCGTCACCGAGGAGTCGGTCATGGCCGAGCCTGCACCGGCTCCCAGTGCCACGCCTCCCGGTTCGCCATCCGCCACGACACCCGTTGCCGCCACCGACTTCATCCTGCCCGATATTGGCGAGGGCATCGTCGAGTGCGAAGTGGTGGAGTGGCGTGTCGCCGAAGGGGATCGCATAGAGGAAGACCAGCCTCTGGTCGATGTCATGACCGACAAGGCCCTGGTGGAGATCACCGCACCCGAAGCCGGGCGGGTGAGCCGTCTCCATGTGGCCAAGGGTGAAATAGCCAAGGTGCACGCTCCCTTGTATGCCTATGAGCCTGCCCATGTGGAAGAGAGCCCGAGCAAGGCGGCTCGCCCAGCCCCGGGGAGTCCGGCCGCACCTTCCCAGGACGAATCCCGGGGCGAGAACGTGGCATCGACCGGGCGTGGCCCCTACGGTCGTATTCCGGCCAGCCCCGCGGTGCGCCGCCTGGTGCGTGAGCACGGGCTGGCGCTCGAGGCGATATCCGGCTCCGGCAAGGATGGCCGAGTACTGAAGGAAGACGTGCTCGGCTTCCTCGAAGCGGGTGCCGAACAGGTCCCGGCTTCAAGTCGGGCGCCCGGCGAGCCCGAGCGGCCAGTCACCCGGGCGAGACCTGTCGAAGGCGATGTCATCGTCGAGCCGATACGCGGCGTCCGTGCCGTGATGGCGAGGCGCATGGTGGAAGCCGCCAGCACGATTCCCCACTTCCAGTATGGGGAAGAGATCGATGTCACCGATCTGCTTTCGCTGCGTGAGCGGCTCAAGCCCCGGGCCGAAGCCCAGGGAGCCCGGCTCACCCTGATGCCGTTCTTCATGAAGGCCATGGCGCTGGCGGTGCGGGAGTTTCCGATCCTCAATGCCCGGCTCAATGAGGAGGTATCGGAAATCCATTACCTGCCGTCGTGCAACGTGGGCATGGCGGTGGACAGCCGTGCGGGCCTCCTGGTACCCAACGTCAAGCATGTCGAGCGCCGCACCCTGCTGGACGTGGCGCGCGAGGTCGAGCGGCTGACCACGGCGGCCCGCGAGGGGCGGGTGGAGCAGGCTGACCTGAAGGGAGGCACCATCAGTATTTCCAATATCGGTGCGCTCGGCGGAACCTATGCGGCCCCGATCATCAACGCCCCGGAACTGGCCATCGTCGCCATCGGCAAGACCCAGTGGCTACCTCGCTTCGATGACAGGGGCGAGGTAACGCGGCGAGCGATCATGACCATCACCTGGGCAGGGGATCATCGGGTCATCGATGGGGGCACCATTGCACGCTTCTGCAACGCCTGGAAGGGGTACCTGGAAAAACCGGAGACCATGCTCCTTCACCTGGGCTGATTCACTGCTGCGCTATTGAAGAGGTGAGGTATGTCCCAGGCGCCGCTGCAGCAATTCTATATTCCGGAAGAGCAGTCGATCTATCTGCTCAGCCACGACGATGCCCGCAAGCTCAAGGAGTGGGTGGCGTTGTGTCAGGCCCAGCTCTCTCAGCTGGGATACCGGAATATCGAGCTAATCGGCAAGGGAGCCTACGGTTTCGTCTTCGCCGGGATCACCGCCCGGGACGAGGAGTATGTCTTCAAGTTCACCCGGGTCAACCTGCCCCTGCACCTGCAGGACCGCCTCGAAGAGGAGGCCTTCATGCTGGAGCAGGTCGACCATCCGCGGGTGCCGAAGCTGATCGCCTACCAGCGCGTTCGCAATCAGTCGATTCTGGTGATGGAGCGAGCGCCCGGACTCAATCTCGAGGTGGTGTCGCTGCGGGAAGGGCGGCTGTCGCCACGGCTGGTCGTGCATATTGCCGGCCAGTTGGCGGATATCCTGCGTTCCCTGCGCAGAGAGGCAGGCCCTGCGGGGCGGCCCATGGTCCATGGAGACATCAAGCCATCGAACCTGGTCTTCGATGCCCGGGGCGAGTCCATTGCGCTGATCGACTGGGGCTCGTCGGTTTTTGCCCAGCTCGATGCCAGCCAGCAGTTCCTGGCGGCCAATGTCATGGAACTGATGTCGGACAATCTCCAGCAGACCAATGCCCGACTGGGAGACGTCTATTTCATCGGCGAGGAACAGCTCAATGGCGCGCTCTCATCACCTCGTTTCGATGAGCAGGGTGCCGCCGGTACCCTCTATGCCCTGGCCTCGGCGCAATCCTGCCGCTTCGGTCATCGCGCCATTCCCGCGACGTCCCTGGGGCTACCCATGGAATTCGCCCGCATGCTCGATGGCATGCTGGATTCCGATCCGCGAGTGCGGCTGCGCGCCGGCGACCACTTCATACGCGAGATGCCAAGGTTGGCACGGCTGGTGATGATCGATCTGCCAGAGCCGCCCGAGGCAGCGCTCGTGCCTACCTGGGTGCGGCCTTCCGATAGAGACATCGACACCGTGGTCTACAGCTCACGCAAGGCGTTTCTTCGGGAAGAGGGCGTCAGGGAGACGCTGAATGATGTCAATGATGTGCAGCTCGATCGCTATTACAAGAATTTCATGCAGGGCATGGGGGAAACGGAGAAAGCGTTCCTGGCGGCGGTCAGCCGGTTGGGCAAGTATCCCGTGGTGGGTGGTTTGGCAGTGCGCTGGGAGGCGGAAGGCGTCTATATCGATACCTCGCTCAACCTGCACGACCCCGAGCTGAAACCGGCCTTCGTCGCTGCCGTCAACAATATGGTGAACCTGGCCCGGGCCATCTATCGACAAGGTATCTTCAAGAGCTGCCTGTTCAATGCCCGGGACACCCTGCACCTGGACCGCGAAGGACCCGATTCCCCCTTCGTCATCGAGCCGGGTATGGCCTTGCGTTATGAAGTCAGCGCCATGCCCGAGCTGGAAGACCGTAGCAGGCTGCACAGCTACTTCGAGGACGGACCCGACCCCGAGGAATTCCTGGTGCTGCCGGAGGCCATCATCACTTCCCTCGAGGCACTGAACGAGATTCACCATACCGGCATGATCATCTTCGAGTCATTGCCGCAACACCTGAAGATCCACAGCTATTATCGCTTGCTCGATCCCTCCCGGGAGGAGGAATTCCATCAGCGGCTCGATGATATCCTGTCGGCCGTCGACCTGATCGAGGGGCTGGGCGTTTCCGGTTTCATGAAGATGCCGTACAAGGACACGCGCTTCTTCGCCCATGTGGAGCGCCAGCCCGAGCGGTACTATCCCCGTAACCCACGGGAAGCCTCATGAACGCGACAAGACCCGAGCGTGCGCGTCAACCCGGGGCCCCGGGCGGGCGCTGGGGGAAGGCCCGCTAGCGCGACATGCTCTGGGGCAGGTACAGCGCTATCTCCGGGAAGAGATGCAGCAGGGCAATGGAGAGCAGCATCAGCAGGAAGAAGGGCAGCGTGGCCTTGGTGATGGTCAGGATGTCCTTGCCGGTCAAGCCCTGGATAACGAACAGGTTGAAGCCCACCGGTGGCGTGATTTGCGACATTTCCACCACGACCACGAGATAGATCCCGAACCAGATCAGGTCGAACCCGGCTGCGCTGACCAGGGGCATGATGATCGAGGTGACCAGCAGGATCAGGGAAATCCCATCCAGGAAGCAGCCCATCACCAATAACAGCAGGGTCAAGGCCACCAGTAGCATGGTGGGGGAGAGTCCCATTTCGCCAATTGCGCGAGCGAGTTGCATGGGAACCTGGGTGAAGCCCATGGCCGACGTCAGGAAAGAGGCCCCGGCAATGATGAACGCGATCATGCAGGCGGTGCGAATGGCAGCGAACAGCGATGCCTTGAAAGTGGCCATACCGAAGCTGCCATTCCAGCGGGCAATGATCATCGACAACACGACACCCGCGGCGGCCGCTTCGGTTGGTGACGCCAGGCCACCGTAGATCGTTGCGATGATGCTGCCAATCAGCAGCAGGATCGGAAGCAGTTCCAGGGTGTTACGCAGCTTCTCTGCCAGTGGCATGGATGACTCGTCCTGGCCGGTGAGCCCCTGACGGTCTCCCTTGAGCAGCGACCACAGGATCAGGTAGCCCATGAAAAGGGCCAGGATCATCAGGCCCGGGCCAATGCCGGCCATGAACAGTCGTGAAATGGACTGCTCCGTCACGACGCCGTAGACGATCAGCACGATGGAGGGAGGAATCAGCAGCCCCAGCGTAGAGGCGCTGGCCAGGGTGCCGATTGCCATGTTGCTGTCGTAGCCGCGACGCTCCAGTTCCGGCAGGGTCATCTTGCCCACCGTGGCGCAGGTGGCCGCCGACGAGCCGCAGACGGCCGCAAACATGCCGCTCCCGATGATGTTGGTATGCAATAGCCGCCCCGGCATGCGGTTCAGCCATGGCGAGAGCCCACGGAACATGTTATCGGCAAGGCCGGAGCGAAACAGGATTTCCCCCATCCAGATGAACATCGGCAGGGCGGTAAGATCCCAGCCATAGCTGGCGCCCCAGAAATCCGAGGCCAGGATCGGGCCTGGAGCAAACGGACTGAAGAGAGCCAGCGCCACCCAGGCGGTACCGATCAGCGCGAAAGCGATCCATACACCGCTGCCTAACAGTAGCGCCAGCGTGAAGACGGTAGCCAGACTCAATGTCAGCACGAGAGTATCTCCGAAAGAGAATAGGGGGCTCAGCGAGTCTCGCTGTCGTCGATGGCTGTCGCTTCGCGGAAGCTCGAGGGGTCGCGGGCGGCAATTCGCAAGGCAATGACGAGTGCTTCGAGCAACGCCAGGCAGAGCAGGCCCACCCCGGTCGCCAGGACGGTTTGTGGAATCCACAGCGGGATCGACAGGAAGCCGGATGAGACGTCTCGGTACTGCAGGCTCTCCCGGACCAGTTCGATCAGCCCATAGCCGAGCAGCAGGCTGATGACCAGTGCGACCAGCAGCCCAAAGACCTCGAACCACACGCGAATGGCGGAGGGCAGCCGGGAAATCACCAGTGTCACGCGAATGTGGGCGTGATGGACGAAGGTATAGGCAAGTCCGAGGAACGTGGCTCCTACCAGCAGGTAGGAGGCGAGTTCCGATACCCCGGTAATACCGAGCCCGAGGCGGCGCAGGCCAACCAGCACCAGGGCGGCATCCACCAGCCTGAAAGTGACCTGAAGGGCAATCAGGGCACAGATGACGACCATGCAGGCGGCCGCCCCCCAGGCCCCGAGGCGGTAGAGCTTATCGAATTTGAACGTCATGGCTTGGCCTCGCGACGAGCGGTGTCATGCTTCACTCGTCGCGTTGGTTGCGATATTCCTCGAGCACCTGCTTGGCGGCGTCATCGGCGCGTTCTTCCCAATCACCGAACAGCCTGTCACCAGCGGCCTGCAGGGCCGTTGCCACCTCGTCATTCGGGGGGGCAACGGTGATGCCGTTCTCCTGCAGCGCCTGCGTACTGGCTTCGTTGTCGTCGCGGCTCATCTGCCAGCCACGCTCCTCGGCACGGGCCGCGGCCTCGAGAACAGCCTCCTGGGTCGCTTCGTCGAGGCGGTCGAAGGCACGCTGGTTGATGAAGACGATATTCTTGGGCAGCCACAGGTTGGCGTCGGTGTAATGGGAGACATAGTCCCAGGCGGTCATCGAATTACCGGTCGAGGTGGATGTGATCATGGCATCCACTCGCCCGGTGCTGAAGGCAGTGGGAATGTCGGACTCTTCGGTTTCGGTAGGATTGCCGCCCAGGTAATTCACGAAGCGCTGGGTATTGATGTTGGGCGCGCGAACCCGAAGACCCTCGAACTGCTCTTCGGTGTTCAGCTCGAAGTCGGTATAGATGCCCTGTGAGGGCCAGGCCACCGCATAAAGCGGCATGAGACCCTCGACGGCGAATATCTCAGTGATGAGGGGCTTGGTGGTTTCCCAAAGGGCGAAGGCGTCATCGTAGCTGCCCGCCACCCCTGGGAGGGTGTCGACTTCGAAGATCGGGTCGTCATTGGACAGAATCGACAGGAAGACCTCCCCCGCCTCGATGGTACCACGCCGTACCGACGGTTTGATTTCGCCGTGGGCGACAAGGGAGCCGCCGCTGTGTACGTTGATGGTCAACTCACCATCGGTGGCTTCGGCCACGTCTTCGGCAAATTGCTTCGTGTTCTTGGTATGGAAGCTGGCATCGCCGTAGGGGGTGGCCATGGTCCATTGCGCGGCCTGGGCGCTCGCGGCGAAGCTGAAGGCGGCCGCCAACAGTACGGGAGTGGTTATCGTCTTGTGCATGGTAAAGACCTCTTGTTCATGTTGATGGTCGTGTTGTTGCCCGGGCGTACCGCCACCCTGTCGCACTCCTGCAGAGGCAGGCGCTGTCGTCAGTGTTTCTTGAACAGCTGGCTTTCTCTATCCTTGAATGCCTTGAACTCCAGGGCGTTCCCCGAGGGATCGTAGAAGAACATCGTCGCCTGCTCCCCTGGCTCGCCCTTGAAGCGAACATAGGGCTCTATCTCGAAGCGGACCCCATGATCACGAAGCTTGCTGGCGAGGGCTTCCCAGGCTTGCATTTCCAGCACCACGCCAAAATGTGGTACCGGGACGCCGTGACCGTCGACAGGGTTGGTATGGCTGGAGACGGGGTTGTCCTTGAGTGCTGGGTTGAGATGGCAGACGAACTGGTGGCCGAAAAAGTCGAAATCGACCCAGCTTTCCGAGGAGCGGCCTTCGGGGCAGCCGAGAAAGTCTCCGTAGAACGATCGCGCTTCATCGATGTCGCGGACCTGTACGGCAAGGTGAAAAGGGTCGGAAACGGACATGGAACCTCCTGGTTTCTTGTCGTAGTGCTCGGGCAGGGCCTCTTTGAATTGATAATCCTCCCAGGGGGCTCTCGTCAACTATTTTTCCAAATGATATCAGTTCGATAGGGGAGCACCTCCATTCTCTAGCGGAAAAAACGACTGGTACTCGCATGATGCTCTTCATATAGTTGGGGCAAGTAGAGGGATAGATATTCACTAAACCTGATAAAAGGAATCACCATGGCCATGCCTCTGCTCAACTGCGATATGGGTGAAAGCTTCGGCAACTGGCCCCTGGGCATGGATGACGACGTGATGCCCTATGTGGATTGCGCCAACATTGCCTGCGGCTTTCATGCTTCCGATCCTCATGTCATGCGCCGTACCGTGGCGCTGGCGGCCCGGCATGATGTCAGGATCGGTGCCCATCCGGCCTACCCCGATCTGATGGGTTTCGGCCGCCGCTCGCTGGGCTGCACTCCTGCCGAGGTAGAGGACCTGGTTCTCTATCAGGTGGGCGCCCTGGCGGGTATCTGCCAGGCAGAAGGCACCATCATCCAGTACGTCAAACCTCATGGTGCGCTCTACAACGATATGGCGCGCGATCCCGAGCTTCTAAAGGGTGTCATGCGGGCGGTACGCGCCTATGATGCCGGCCTACCGCTGATGGTGATGGCGACGGCGGACCCTGGGCCGTTCCGGGCGCTGGCCGCCGAAATAGGCCTCCCGATCTGGTTCGAAACCTTTGCCGATCGTGCCTATGATCCGCAGGGGCAGCTTGTTTCCCGGCGCCTGCCGAATGCCGTTCACCATGACGAAGCAACCATCGTGGCCCAGGCCGTGACCCTGGCCAGGGGCGAGGCCGTGACGGCCAGCGACGGTTCCGCCTTGCATTTGCCTTGCGATACCCTGTGCGTGCACGGGGACAATCCCGAATCGGTCGCGTCGGTTCGCGCCATCCGTGAGGCCTTCCGCTCCCTGGAATCGGCGTGAGGGCCGTCATCGAAACGACTGCCATGGACGTGCTGATGGTTCGGCTCTTCGATACCATCGCCGAGTCCAACATGGCATGGATCATGGCGGCGGATCAGGCATTGCGTCAGACGTTTGGCGAAATGCTGATCGACCTGGTTCCTTCCTATACCACGCTGATGGTGCATTACGACTGCCTCCGGCTGGAGCATGGCGAGGCCCATGGGCGAATTCGACAGGCGCTGGAGCATCTGCGGCCCGCCGACACGCAGGCAGGAGAGCGCCATGAGATTCCGGTCTGGTATGACGAGAGCGTCGGCCCCGAGCTCCATCGCGTGGCCGAACGCGCAGGCATCGGTATCGATGAGCTGATTCGTCGCCATTGCGATCATGACTACTGCGTCTTCGCGCTGGGATTCGCTCCGGGTTACGGTTTCATGGGGCTCGTTGACGAGGAATTGGCGACTCCTCGGCTGGAGACTCCCCGGCGCAGGGTGGCAGCGGGCAGTGTCGGCATTGCCGATCGGCAGACGGCTGTCTACCCCCTGGTTTCGCCCGGTGGCTGGAACATCCTGGGACGCACCGCCGTGCCGCTCTTCGAGTCTGCTCGCCGCGGCAATCCGCTGTTCGTGCCCGGTGACCGGGTCCGTTTCACGTCGGTCCCGCGGGCCGAGTTCGAGGCGCAGGGCGGTGATACCACGCCGCTGGAGGAGCGCCAGTGACGTCATCGCTCCCTGCGGGAATGAAGGTGGTGCAGGCCGGGCCGCTGGCACTGGTCGAGGACGGCGGTCGTCTGGGAGTGCGCCATCTGGGTGTCACCCAGGGTGGCGCTGCGGACTGGGTCTCCTTCTACTGGAGCAATTGGCTGCTGGGCAACCCGCTGAACAGTACGGCCCTGGAGGTCGTGGTAGGCGGTGGGCTGGTGCTGGAGGCCGAGTGTGCCGCACGGTTGGCCCTGACAGGTGCCGACCTTGACGCCACTCTCGATGATGAGCCGCTCTTGCCCGGTGCCAGTTTCGCGGTGCGGCCTGGCCAGCGGCTGACCTTCCGCCAGCCGCGAGAGGGCCTGCGTGCCTACCTGGCCTTTCCCGGTGGACTGGAGGCGCCGCAGGTTCTGGGAAGCGCCAGCACGACGCCACGTGAACGGCTCGGTGGACTCCATGAGGATGGCCGTCCATTGACGGTGGGCGACCGCCTGACCTGGCGCGGTGCTCCGGCCGTGGAGCGGCATTTGCCTCCCGGTTCGACAGTGTGGCTGCCCGGGTCCGACTGTCGTCTGGAACTCGTGGCCGGTGCACAGATCGGCGTCTTTACCGGAGCGAGCCTCTATGCGGCCTTCAATGCCCGTTGGCGGGTCGACGATCGTGCCGACCGGATGGGTGTCAGGCTGCTTGGCCCAGGCCTGGCCTCTCATGCAAGCAGCATGATCTCGGAAGGAATACCGCTCGGGGCGGTTCAGGTGCCGCCGGATGGCCAACCCATCGTTCTTCTCAATGATCGTCAGACCATCGGTGGCTATCCACGCCTTGGGGCCCTGACCCCGTTGGCGGCAGCCAGACTGGCGCAATGCCTGCCGGGACAGGAAGTGCGGCTGGTGGCGACGTCACGCGCCAGGGCGCTGGCCGAGCATCGACGCGTCCTGGGGCGCTTCAGGTAGGGCCCGAAGCGCGCGTCGTTCAGGCGCCGAGCCCGCTCTCGCGCAACAGCTGATCGAGACTTGGCTTCACGCCTTGTGCCGGTCGCCTGCCGGCACCTTCCATCAGCAGCTGTGCCTCGAAATCGGCCAGTCCGACATCGACGCAGCGCTCGATAAGCTCGGATTTGCCCATGCCGGTCTGCTGGCAGAGGTACTCGAGGCGGGAATCGATATCACGTGAAAAACGCAGCAGATGTGGCATGTCGTTGTCTCCTTGGGGCGCTTCCTGGAGCGAACCGGAGTGGAAGCCTGGTATAGCAAGATAAAACGCTTGTTTAAGCATGTCATCTGCCGAGTGTACGCAGCGCTGGTGACACTTTGATGATAGCTCGCCGGCAGGCCCCGCGCGATAGATGCAGAGCGATGCTCACGTTCATGCCCGCTGGGTTTTCAGGCCAACCCCCGACGCTGCATGACCTCGGTAATGATCGGTACGGGTGTCATGAGGTGCTCGCGCATCATGTCTGCGGCACGGGGCGCGTCGCGAGCCAGGATGACGTCTACCAGTGCGGCATGTTCCTGTCGCTTGCGCTCCAGAGCCGCTTCCGAAAAAACGGTTTCACGCAGCCATAGATGGCGATAACGCTCGACCTGATCGAACAGGCTGTCGCGTACCTTCAGCAAATGGGGGGAGCGGCAGCCGCTGGCGATGGCGGTATGAAACGCCTTGTGTCGAGTGTCCCAGACATCCAGTAGCTCGTCGGGTGTATTGACCTCCATGACCTTGGCCAGGGTATGTGCCTTGGCCAGAATGTTGGCTTCCCAGGTATCGTCGCCCCTCTCGATGGCGAGCTTGAGCATCAGGCCTTCGAGCTGGGCTCTTGCATCGTAGAGATCGGCCAGTTCGGCGAGCGACATGGGGGCAACACGATAACCACGCTGGCTGATGGCCACGACGAGGTGTTCGGCTACCAGCTGCGACAGGGCCTCACGCAGCGGGCCGATACCAAGGTCATAGCGTTCCTTGAGGCGACTCATGAGCAGCTTTTCCCCGGGCTTGAATACGCCGCGGGTGATGTCGTGCTTCAACCAGCTGTAGGCGCTGATACCCAGGTTCTGGCGCGGTGTGCTATCCATTGTCGGTATTCCTTGTCTTTACCGACCATGATAACGAATTGATCTCGTTGACGGTAACCAAAGGGCATTATGGCCAAGTATCCACGCTTTTCCGTCACGTGAATGTGTCAGGCCGCTCAGCGAGCGTGCGCGAGCTGCTCCACGGTCCAGTCGACCAGCTCGCGTGAGAGTTGATCCGCTGCCGTGCCGAAGGCATCGACGACGGCCGGAATCGTCGTATCGTCGGCACTGCGGCGATGGGTGAAACGCCGGCTCGCCACCAACTGCTGAGAGCTTGCGTCAACCAGCCGGGCATCCAGGCGGATGACCACCTCCGGGTGGCCGTTCCGGTATTCGCTCTGGAAGGCGCGCAGGTCGCTGGTCAACTCCAGGTCGGCTGACAGCGGTGTGTCCGCATGCACGAGGCGCGATACCCGGCCATCTTCCTGGAACGCATCGATCAGGCGATCACGCAGCAGTACCGGAGAGGCGTCCGACCACCGCACACCCTGATAGACTTGTGGCTGGTTCGGCGCCGGGACAACCACGATTCGTGAGCCATCCAGCAGTCCGCCCGCCCTGGGGGTGGCCAACCGGAGCGTTCTTTCCAGGGAACCTGTTTCACCGGACGATGCCGTGGGAAGGGGAGTGGAAGGAAGCGAGTAAAGGCTCATGGGGTCACGCTCGGGCACCAGGGCGCAGGCAGTGAGCAATCCCAGGGAGGCCACGGTCAACAGCCGTGTGAAACGGGCCAGGGCGGTCATGGCGAGAACTCCTCGATACTGTCGCGACCCAGCAGGAAATCGGCCGGGTTGTCCTCCAGCCGGCGAATGATGCGATTGAGGCTGGATAGTGTGTGTCGCAATTCGACGGCGGCGGGACCCAGGCCCTGTATCCCCTGGAAGCCACTCTCCAGGGCGCCCTCATTATCGTGGAGGATCGACTCCAGGCGCCGGGTGGTTCGTGACAGGCTTTCCGTGGCCTGGCGCGCTCCGATCATGATTTGCTGTCCATGGCCATCGAGCATGGTGCCCGCCTGACGCGTCACGGCTCCCAGCTCGATCATGGCAGCGGAGGCGTCCTGCGAGAGGGCTTCCAACTGATCCATGAGCCTGCTGGGTCCTTCGCCCAACTGGGCCAGGCTGGCGGTGGTCTGCTCCAGGTTGGCCAGAATATGTCCGACGCTTTCGATGTTTTCTTCGGAGAGCAGTGTTTCCAGTCGCGCCAGCATGCTGTTGACGTTACCGAGGATCTCTTCGCCGTCTCCGAGCAGCGCACTGATCGGTGAAGGATCGGCGACGATTCGGGGAGGCGCTTCGCCATCGGTAACCAGGAGCGGGCTGTCCGGGGTTCCTCCATGTAGCTGGACCGACATGCTCCCGGTGATATTGGCCAATGCCAGGCGAGCGCGGGTATCGCGCCTGATCGGTACGTGGCTCTGTACCCGGATGCGTGCCAGGACGTTGCGCGGGTCGGCGGGATCCAGTCGCAAGTCGGTGACTTCCCCGACCCGAACGCCGCTGTACTCGACGGCATTTCCTTCACTCAGTCCGCTGACGCTGCGCTCGAAATACACCTCGTAATGGGCGTATTCCCGATCGGCCGTGCTTTGCCCCAGCCACAGGGCAAAGAGCAGCCCTCCCAGGATCGCCAGTACGGTGAACAGACCGATCACTACGTGGTGGGCTCGAGTCTCCATTACCGGGTCTCCGTTCTCTGTGCGGCATGACTGGCCGCCCGGCCCCTTGGGCCGTGAAAGTAATCCTGAACCCATGCATCATCGGTGGCTTCCACCGCCGGCAAGGCATCCGCGACCAGAACGTGTTTCCGGGAGATCACGGCGACACGGTCGCACACCGTGTACAGCGTATCCAGATCATGCGTGACCAGAAAGACGCTGAAGCCCAGGGCATCGCGGAGTGTCACGAGGAGTCGGTCGAAGGCAGCCGCGCCGATCGGGTCGAGGCCGGCGGTAGGCTCGTCGAGGAACAGCACTTCCGGATCCAGTGCCAGCGCTCGAGCCAGGGCGGCTCGTTTCACCATGCCGCCGGAGAGTTCATCGGGATTGAGCAGGGCCGACTCGGGGGGGAGCCCCGCCAGGGCAAGCTTGACCCGGGCGAGACGCTCCGCATCGGCACGCGAGAGACCCGCATGTTCGATCAGCGGCAGGGCGACGTTCTCCTGCAGGGTCAGCGAAGAGAACAGGGCGCCACGCTGGAACAGCACGCCGAAGCGACGCTCCACCCGGGCGCGGCGGGTGGGCGGCAGGCGCTGAAGGTCCTCCCCGAAGACACGGATGGCCCCGCCGTCCGGACGCTTGAGACCCACGATGCTGCGCAAGAGAACCGACTTGCCGGTGCCCGAGCCACCCACCACGCCGAGGATCTCGCCGCGGCGAATGTCCAGATCCAGCCCCTCATGCACCACATATTGGCCGAAGCGGTTGACCAGGCCGCGTATCTCGATGATGGCATCGGTTGCCTGGTTCACCATCCCATCTCCATGAAGAACAGGGCGGCCAGCGCGTCGAGCAGGATCACCATGAAGATCGACTGTACCACGCTCGATGTGGTGTGCTCTCCCACCGACTGCGCGCTGGCGCTGGCCTTGAAGCCCTCCAGGCAACCGATGACGGCAATGACGAAGGCGAAGAGCGGTGCCTTGCCCAGGCCCACCAGGAAATGGCGCAGCGGGATATCGCGCTGCAGGATGGTGAGGAACTGTGTGGTGGAAATATCCAACGCCATGGCGCTGACCATTGCACCAC
Source organism: Billgrantia endophytica (assembly GCF_002879615.1). Classification (GTDB taxonomy): domain Bacteria; phylum Pseudomonadota; class Gammaproteobacteria; order Pseudomonadales; family Halomonadaceae; genus Halomonas; species Halomonas endophytica. The sequence goes on along the minus strand of NZ_PNRF01000007.1, from coordinate 177,430 downwards.
CCAGCATGCCGCTGAACATGCCGACAAGGGTCAGGATCGGCAGGCTGACCATCATCGCCATCACGCGGGGCAACACCAGTAGTTCCATGGGGCTGAGCCCCTGGGCACGCAGGGCATCGAGCTCCTCGTTGGCCTTCATCGAGCCGATCTGGGCGGTGAAGGCGCTGGCGGTTCGGCCGGCCAACAGGATGGCGGCCAGCAGTACGCCGAACTCGCGCAGGAACGAGTAGGCGACCAGGTTGACGGTATAGATGGTGGCGCCGAAGTCTTGCAGCACCGTGGCGCCCAGGAAGGCCACCACGGCACCGACCAGGAACGTCAGCAGGGCGACGATGGGAATGGCGTTGAGTCCGATCTGCTGGATATGGGCGACCAGGGCGGTGACACGCCAACGCCATGGCTTCAGCAACACCGCTGCCAGACTGCTCAGGGTAAGCCCGATGAAGCCGAGCAGTTGGACCTGTTGTCTCCAGAGGCCTTCAATGCTTCGTCCGACCTCCCCCAAGGCAATCAGGACGGGGGGGCTGACTCGGGGGTGGGGGGGCGAGGAGTGTTGCATGGCGCTTGCCACGGTAACCAGCAGCGCATGGCGTTCAGCAGGCTGATCGGGCGCCCAACTCGCCACGTCGAGCATATGCTCCGGCCCCATCAGCTCGGCCAGCAACACGGCGCCGGAGGTGTCCAGCTCGCCCAGGCCACTCAGATCCAGGCTATGGATGTCATGCTTCTGACCTACGACCTTACGAAGCCGGGCGTGATGCGGCAATGTCCAATCACCTGTGGCGCGAAGCCTGCCGGCATCCCGTTCGAGCTTGCCGGGGCGTGAAGCGGTCTCTGGCATCGCGTGTCGCCTGTCTTTCCTTGAAGGTGGCTGCAATGGCGTGTGAGATATCACTATACCCTTATGCAGCAGGGCATGACAGCTCATACCCTGCCAGTACCGCAGCCATCAGGTGACACCAAATTTCCAGTGCGGGCGATGTCAGCCTCTGGCATCACCCGCCATGCTGCAGTTCGCCGAGGATCTGTTTCGCCATGTCCTTTAGTCGTGGCCCCAGGTTCTCGACCATTATCCGATGGCTCAAGCGGTGGGAGGCGCCGCCGCAGTTGATGGCCATCACTTCGGCTCCATCCTCGAGGATGAGTGGCGTGGCGACCGCGCTGATCTGCGATTGCCAGTCCCCCTCGGAGAGGCAGAACCCGTAGCGCTCGTACTCGTCCTGGCTGCGTCGTATGCCGGCCTCGAGCGCCGGCCACTCCCCGCCGTGTGCCTCGGCGAGTTCGGCCAGCATGGCCTCACGGCGATCCGCGGGGAGGCCGCACAGCCAGGCGCGCCCAATCGCCGTCGTCGCCATTGGCAGCCGGGAGCCCACGTCAAGGCGCATGATCAATGGGCCATTACCGTGGCAGCTTTCGATGTAGACCATCGAGGTCTTGTCGGCGGCGCCGAGGCTGACATTGCAGTCGGTGGATTCGGCCAGCTGCTGCATGAAGGGGCGGGCGATCTCGCGGATGCCCTGGCTGGCCAGGAAGCGATATCCCAGCGCCAGGATGCCCGGCCCGAGGCGGTACTTCTCCAGGCGGGTGTTGTGCTTCAGGTAGCCGAGTTGGGTCAGCGTATAGGTGAGGCGGGAGACCGTGGGCCGCGGAATACCGGTGCGGCTGGAGAGCTCGGCGTTGCCGAGGTACTCCTCGCCGGCTCCGAAGGCGCGCAGCAGCTCTAGCCCACGGGCCAAAGCGGTGACGAAATTGCGGTCCTTGGCCGGTGGTGCCTGTTCATCATCCAGAGGGGCTGACTCGTTCATTGGTGTTCCCTGTGGCGAGATCGTTTCGCGGAGTATCGCATATCGCACGCGGTGGCAGGCCCGGGGCGAACGCTGTGACCGACTCAGCCGTCGAGGCGCTCGATGACGCAGGCGATGCCCTGGCCCACGCCGATGCACATGGTCACCAGGGCATAACGCCCGTGCGCGGACTCCAGCTGGCGCAGGGCGGTCAGCGCCAGCCGGGCCCCGGAGGCCCCGAGAGGATGGCCGATGGCGATGGCGCCGCCGTTGGGGTTGAGGCGGCTGTCGTCGGGGTCGAGACCGAGTTGCTTGACGCATCCCAGCACCTGGGCGGCGAATGCCTCGTTGATCTCGATCACGTCCATCTGCTCGAGCGTGAGCCCGGCGCGTTCGAGCGCCTTCCGACATGCCGGTACCGGCCCCAGCCCCATCACTCGAGGCGGTACCCCGGCCACGGCGTTGGCGACGATGCGTGCCCGCGGGGCGATGCCGGCGCGCTCGCCGGCCGCCCGGTTGCCGACGATCAGCGCGGCCGCACCATCATTGATGCCCGAGGCGTTACCGGCGGTCACCACGCCATCCTCGAACAGCGGGCCGAGCCGGGCGAGCGTGTCGACGTCGGTACCCGGGCGTGGATGCTCGTCCCTGTCCAGCGTCAGTGGCGGCTGCTTGCGGCCCTGGGGCACCTCGACGGAGAGCAGTTCGCCGTCATAGAAACCTCGAGCCAGAGCGTCGGCATAGCGTGCCTGGGAGCGAGCGGCAAAGGCGTCGCTGGCATCGCGGCCGATAGCGAGCTCCCGGGCCACGTTGTCGGCGGTTTCCGGCATGCTGTGGCTGCCGTGTTCCCTCGTAATCCAGGGGTTGGGGAAGCGGGCGCCGATCACCGTGTCGAACAGCGGCTGGCTGCGTGCGAAGGGTGATTCCGCCTTGCCAAGCACGTAGGGCGCGCGCGACATCGACTCGACGCCGCCGGCCAGGAACAGTTCCCCTTCGCCCAGGCGCGTGGCACGGGCAGCGTCGGCGACCGCGGCGAGCCCGCTACCGCATAGGCGGTTGACCGTTTGTCCGGCCACTTCGACTGGCAAGCCGGCCAGGAGCCCGGCGTGACGGGCGACGTTTCGAGAATCCTCGCCGGCCTGGTTGGTGCAGCCCGCCAGCACTTCCTCATAGGTTTCCGGGGCGAAACGATTGCGCTCGACCAATGCCTTGAGCACGTGGCCCAGCAGGTCGTCGGGGCGTACGGCGGCCAGGCCACCGCCGTGGCGGCCGAAGGGGGTGCGCAGCCCGTCATAGAGGTAGGCGTCGTGCATGGGAATCTTCTCCGGTCGGGGCTCAAGGGGTGGTCAGTGGCAGGCCGAGGGTGGCACGGCGACGCAGCCATGGACTGGCCCGGTAGCGTGGGTCGCCGGTAGCGGCCAGCATGTTGTCGAGGATGGTCAGGATGCGACGGCTGCCGTAGTGGTCGCCCATGGCCAGTGGCCCCCTGGGATAGCCCAGGCCCAGCTCGACGGCACGGTCGATGGTTTCGGGGGCGGCCACCCCCTGCTGGGCGATTTCGCTGCCTACGTTGACGATGCAGGCCACCACGCGCTGCAGCACGAAACCGTTGCTGTCGCTGAAGGCGCTGACCGGCGTGCCGTCATGGCCGAACAGTGCCATGGCGGCGTTGCGCATCGAGTCGCGAGTGACCGGTGTGGTCATCAGGCTGCGGCGCCGCTCGAGCCCGGCCAGCAGGTCGACGGCCACGCTGCGCTCTGGCGGAAGGCTCAGGCGCAGTGCACAGGCGGTAGCATCCTCGCCCAGCGGTGAGATCAGGCAAAGCGCCTCGGTGGAAGGCGTGGCACCGTCTTCCAGCGGCCAGCCGGCGGCCTCGACGAGTCGTGACAGGGTTTGCCTCGCGTCGTCGTCCTCGGCACCGATCCACACCGGGCAGGGCTGCGCGCGGGGCAGGGGCGGCTCGTCCACGACCTGGGGCTTGCCATCCACATAGCGGTAGAAGCCCGCACCGCTCTTGCGACCGAGCAGGCCGGCGGTCAGCCGTTGGCGGGTCAGCGGCGAGGGGCGAAAGCGCGGCTCCTCGTAGTACTGGTGGTAGATCGATTCCATCACCGCGTGGGACACGTCGAGCCCGGTCAGGTCGAGCAGCGAGAAGGGCCCCATGCGAAACCCGCCCTGGTCGACCAGGATGCGGTCCACGGTGACGTGGTCGGTGACGCTCTCGCCGAGAATCCTCAGCGCCTCGGTACCGAAGGCGCGGCCGGCATGGTTGACCAGGAATCCCGGCGTGTCGGTGGTGCGGGCGGTGAAGTGACCCATGGCCTGGCCCAGCGCCTCCACCCGTTCGGTGACCTCGTCGGTAGTGCGCAGACCCGGTATCACCTCGACGATTTTCATCAGCGGCACCGGGTTGAAGAAGTGAAATCCGATCACCCGTTCGGGACGGCGGCAGGCCGAGGCAATGGCGGTGACCGACAATGACGATGTGTTGGTGGCCAGTACCGCCTGCTCGCCGAGGATCTCCTCGAGTTGGGTGAACAGGGACTGCTTGGCCTCGAGCGTCTCGATGATGGCCTCGACGACGATATCGCACGTCGCCAGATCGTCGAGGCTCGCGGCCTCCTTCAGGCTGGCCCGATAGCGTTCGGCATCCGTCTCGCTCAGGCGTTGCTTCTGGACCCCACGTGACCACAGGGCGGCAATGAAGTCCTGCGCCTCGGCAACGGCGCCATCACGGACGTCGTGCAGGTAGACGGTCAGCCCGGCCTGGGCGGCGATCTGAGCGATTCCGCGGCCCATGGCGCCGGTGCCCACGATGCCCAGCGTGCGGAAGGGGGCAGGAAAAGATTGGGTGGGAGAGGTGTCGGTCGACATGGCGGGATGTCCTCGTTTTGGTGTTTTGGTTTCGCAAAGCGAAACTACATTCCGTTTATTGACTGCCATCCTAGGCTATGCAACAGTGCCTGACAACAATGCGGGCGCTTATTCTGCCATGCGAAATTCTCAAATGACGCCCGCCATTTCAAGGGATAGCCCATACCAGCGAGGACACCCCATGATCCGCGATCCTGAACTTCTCGATCAACTCGTCGACACCATCTCCCGCTTCGTGCGCGAGCGCCTGATCCCCAGCGAGGCGCGCCTGGCCGAAGAGGATACCGTACCGGTGGAACTGCTGCAGGAGATGAAGGAGATGGGCCTGTTCGGCCTGTCGATCCCCGAGGAGTACGGCGGCCTCGGGCTGACCATGGAAGAGGAAGTGCTGGTGGCGTTGGAGATCGGCAGGACCTCGCCCGCCTTCCGCTCGGTCTTCGGCACCAATAACGGCATCGGTGCCCAGGGCATCCTCATCGATGGTACCCCGGAGCAGAAGACGAGGTACGTGCCGCGCCTGGCCACCGGCGAACTGCTCAGCGCCTTCTGCCTCACCGAGCCCGACTCAGGCTCCGATGCGGCCAGCCTGCGAACCACGGCGGTGCGCGATGGCGACCACTACGTGCTCAACGGCACCAAGCGTTTCATCACCAACGGGCCCGAGGCCGACCTGTTCACCGTCATGGCGCGCACCGATCCGAGCAACAAGGGTGCCGGCGGTATTACGGCGTTCATCGTCGAGGGGGGCACCCCCGGGCTCAAGCGTGGCCCGGCGGACAACAAGATGGGCCAGAAGGGGGCGCATACCTGCGACATCATCTTCGAGGACTGCCGGGTGCCCGCCGAGAGCATCATCGGAGGCAAGGAGGGGCAGGGCTTCAAGACCGCAATGAAGGTGCTCGACCGCGGGCGCCTGCACATCTCCGCCGTCTGTGTCGGCGTGGCCGAGCGCCTGGTGGAGGAGTCGCTTCACTACGCCATCGAGCGCAAACAGTTCGGGGTTCCGCTGGCCGATCATCAGCTGATCCAGGCGATGCTCGCCGACAGCAAGACCGAGGCCTATGCCGGCCGTACCATGGTGCTCGACGCCGCCCGCCGCAAGGATGCCGGGGAGAACGTCTCGACCCTGGCTTCGTGCTGCAAGCTGTTCTGTGCCGAGATGGTGGGGCGCGTCGCCGACCGCGCGGTGCAGATACATGGCGGTGCCGGCTACATGGCCGAATACGCCGTGGAGCGGTTCTATCGCGACGTTCGTCTGTTCCGTATCTATGAAGGTACGACGCAGATCCAGCAGGTGGTGATCGCCCGCAACATGGTGCGGGAGGTGTCCTGATGGCCTTGTCGGTGACGCGGAAGGCGCAGGTCGAGGCGACCCTTGCCTTCCGCGCCACAGTGGACGCCGATCTGCCAGGTCTGTTGTATCAGGAAGCTGATGCCGGCCTGCTTCTTGACCTCGATGTCTCCGAGGTGGCGGATGCGGCCAGGCTGGCCTGGCGGTGGGGGCCGCCCAAGTGCCTGGGGTAACCCAGGGCCTCGATGGCCAGCAGGTCGATATCGCTCGTGCGGTAGCTCCAGCCGCGCTCGGCCAGCATGAGGCTGGCCGCTTCCATCGCCGCCTGCGGGTTGGCCGCGTCGTCGCGTACCGCATGTGCAAGCGTCGTCAGCAGGCTGCCTTGGCGGCTGACCACCACGCCCTGGCGCAGCACCTTGAGGAGGTTGGCCACGGCCTGTTGGCAAGAGGCATCGGCCCCCAGGGTCACCAGCTCGGCCAGTGCCCCCCGGTCTGGCACGACCAGCGCCAAGTCGGCCTCGATGCCGTCCAGCTCGGCGGCATCGGCGGGCGACAGCAGGGCGATACGCAAGGCCTGTGACGGGCACGCCGCGGACGCGTCGGGTGCGATCAGGCAGGCTTGTGTCGACTCCTCAGGCTGGTCGGTAAACGTGATGCCGGCGCGTTCGGCGTTGTCCTTCAGACGATCGAAGAGGGGATGCTCGCCGAGCAGGGCGATGTGGGTCAGCGCCGGGGATTCGCCCGCCTCGGGCACCTTGTGCGTGGCGCGGGCGGCAAAGAAGGCATGAATCAAGCCCGCCCGCTGGGGGGAGTCCATGCAGGAGAGGAACAATTCGCGCTCGCGGCGCAGGCCTTCGGCCAGACTGCCCTCGGTACTGGCGGAAATGGCCTCGATGCAACGGAACGGTGAAAACAGTTCCGGCACCTCGGCCTGGAGCCTGACCCGGTAGTCGGCGATAGTCTCGGGGCTGGCCTCGGGGGCCGGCAGTTCGCCGGTCACACGGGGCGCAAGCTTGCCCTCGAGCACGTCACGGGCAGCCGCCAGACCGGCCTCCAAAGGGCTCTGCGCGTCGCGAATGGCATCGATGACGCCCAGCGACAGAGCCTCTTCGGTGCTGGCGAAGCGCCCGCTGGTGATCAGGTCCAGAGCGGCTTCGATGCCGACGAGCCGCGGTAGACGCTGGGTGCCGCCGGCCCCTGGTAACAGCCCGAGCTTGACCTCGGGGAGGCCGACCCGGGTGCCCGGCAGGGCGACCCGCAGCTGGCAGCCGAGGGCGACCTCGAGCCCGCCACCGAGCGCGGTGCCATGAAGCGCCACCACGATGGGCTTGGGGCTGGCTTCCAGGTGGGCGATGACATCGGGCAGCAGCGGGGCCTGAGGAGGCTTGCCGAATTCACGGATATCGGCGCCGGCAATGAAGGTGCGGCCCTTGGCCACGAGTACCAGGATGCGCGCCTGGCGATCCTCGGTACCGCGGGTCACGGCCTCGACCAGACCCAGGCGCACGGCCTGGCCCAGGGCGTTCACCGGCGGATTGTCGATGGTGATCACGCCAATATCGTCGTGGCGCCGGTAGTCGATGGGGGGTGTCATGGTTGGCTCCCTTTGGTGGCAGTCGTGGGGGTGGAGGGTAACGACATGCGAAACCTCATGATTCGATGGGACGCGACAGCTCGCGCCAGGCAGCATAGGTGCTGAGGAACGTCCGGCCGCTCAGGTCGTCGAGAAAATCGCTGCGTTTGAGCCGGTCCATGACCGGTCCCTTCACTTCCGCCAGATGCAGGGTCACCCGCGAATCCTTGAGGCGGGCGTTGATCGCATCGAGGCTTTCCAGTGCCGAGGCGTCGATCAGGTTCACCGCCGAGCAGATCAGCACCACGTGTTCGAGCCCGGGGCGGGCCGCCACAAGGTCGTAGACGGTGTCCTCGAGGTAGCGTGCATTGGCGAAGTAGAGGCTTTCGTCGATGCGCAGCAGCGCCAGATGACTGGCGGTCTCGGTCTCGTGACGCTCCATATTGCGGAAGTGCTCGGTGTCGGCGATACGGCCGACAAGCGCGCTGTGAGGGCGACTGGTGCGATAGAGGAAGAGCCCGATGGAAAGTGCGACCCCGCTGATGATGCCGGCTTCGACGCCTTCGACCAGGGTCAGCAGGATGGTGACCGCCATGGCCGTGAAGTCGCTGCGGGAGTAGCGCCAGGTCTGACGGATCATCGGCAGGTCAATCAGGGTGAGAATCGAGACAGTGATCGTCGCGGCCAGGGTGGCGATGGGCAGATGGTGGAGCGCCGGGGTAAGAAAGAGCGTTACCGCCCCGATGCCGATCGCGGCGAAGAATCCCGCCAGAGGCGTCTGCGCCCCGGCGTCGTGGTTGATTACGGTGCGTGTCAGGCCGCCGGAGACGGGCATCCCCGCCGTGAACGCCGCGGCGACATTGGCGCCACCGAGCCCGATCAGTTCCTGGTTTGGCGAGATGCGCTCACGCCGCCGGGCAGCGAGCATCTGGCCCATTGAAACGGACTCGACGAAGCCCACCACGCTGATCAGCAGTGCCGGTATCAGAAGGGCGTGCCATAGCGAGGCGTCGAATCCCGGGATGGTCAGGGACGGCAACCCCTGGGGAATGTCGCCGATCACGGCCACCCCCTGCTCGGCCAGCTCGAGGCGCCAGGTGGCGGTCGTCGTCGCGAGCACGGCGAACACGGGGCCGGCACGCGTGATCAGGTCGGCCAGCGAGCGCGGCAGGCCAATTCGACGAAGTGCGGGCCTGCCGTATTGACGCAGCAGCAGCAGGAACACAAGGCTGCCGCCGCCGATGGCGAACGTGGCCAGGTGCAGCTCCGGCAATGCCAGGATCAATTCCGCCAGCCTGGGGAACAGGTCCGGGGCCGTCAGTTCGATGCCCAGCAGATGGCCGGCCTGGCTGGCGGCGATGAGGACGCCCGATGCCGAAAGGAACCCGGCGATGACCGGGTGGCTGAGGAAATTGGCCACGAAGCCCATCCGCAGCAACCCCATGGCGAGCAGTATCAGCCCCGAGAGCAGTGCCAGCACCAGTGCCGCATGCAGATATTCCGGCGTACCGGGTGCCGCGACGCCCGAAAGTGCCGCCCCGGTCATCAGGGCGACGATGGCCACCGGGCCGACCGCCAGGGTGCGGCTGGTCCCCAGCAGGGTATAGGCCAGCAGCGGCAGCAGGCTGGCATAGAGGCCCACCACGGCCGGCAGCCCGGCCAGCACGGCATAGGCCAGGGACTGTGGGATCACCATGACAGTGACGATGATGCCGGCAAGAAGATCGGCGCCGCCCAGCCGTCCATTGTAATGGGGCAGCCAGGTGAGGATAGGTAGGTAGCGTTTGAACATCCCGTCTCTTCATGTCGGGGTGAAGGAAGCACATCGACCAGACTAAACGATATTGGTGGATGGGTTGAGTCTTGGTTAGCATCAGGTGAAATAAACCGGACGTATCGACGACCACTGCCCTCAGGACACGCCATGAAACCCCAAACCATCGCCCTGCATCACGGCTATCAGCCCGACGATCAACACGCCGTGGCCGTGCCGATCCACCAGACGACTTCGTTCTCGTTCGACAGTGCCCAGCACGCGGCGGACCTCTTCGACCTCAAGGTCGAAGGCAATATCTATTCACGGATCATGAACCCCACCTGCGCGGTGCTGGAGCAGCGTATCGCCGCTCTCGAAGGCGGTATCGCCGGCCTGGCGGTGGCCTCGGGCATGGCGGCGATCACCTATGCCATCCAGACCATCGCCGAGTCGGGAGATAACATCGTCTCGATCAGCGAGCTGTACGGCGGCACCTATAACCTGTTCGCCCATACCCTGCCGCGGCAGGGTATCGAGGTGCGCTTCGCCGACAAGGACGATATCCATGGCATCGAGTCGCTGATCGACCCGCGCACCAAGGCGGTGTTCTGCGAGAGTGTCGGCAATCCTTCCGGCAGCGTGGTCGACATGATGAGGCTGGCGGAAGTCGCCCATCGTCATGGGGTGCCGGTCATCGTCGACAACACCGTACCGACCCCCTTCCTGTGGCGACCGATAGAGCACGGTGCCGATATCGTCATCCATTCAGCCACCAAGTACATCGGTGGCCACGGTACTACCGTGGGCGGCGTCATCGTCGATTCGGGCAAGTTTCCCTGGGCCGAGCATGCTCAGCGCTTCCCGCTACTGAATGAACCGGACGTCTCCTACCATGGCATCAGCTACACCCGCGACGTGGGCGAGGCTGCCTTCATTGCCCGCGCCCGGGTGGTGCCGCTGCGCAACATGGGGGCCGCACTCTCCGCCCAGGCTGCCTGGAACCTGCTGCAGGGCCTGGAGACGCTGTCGCTGCGCATCGAGCGGATCTGCGACAATGCGCGGCGCGTGGCCGACTATCTGGAAGGGCATCCGCTGGTGACCTGGGTGCAGTACGCCGGCTTGCCGGGACACAAGGACCACGAACTGGCCCAGCGCTACATGAATGGCCTGGCCTCGGGCATTCTCAGCTTTGGTATCAAGGGGGGCAGGGACGCGGGTGCGCGCTTCTACGATGCCCTGGGGCTGGTCCTCCGGCTGGTCAACATCGGCGATGCCAAGACCTGCTCGTCGATCCCCGCCTCGACCACCCATCGGCAGCTCAACGATGACGAACTCAAGGCGGCCGGGGTGACCGCGGACATGGTGCGGCTGTCGATCGGCATCGAGCATGTCGATGACATCGTCGCCGACCTGGAACAGGCCCTGATTGCCAGCCAGGCCTGACCCCTCTACGGGTCCTGCCTCACCCGTGAGGCAGGACCCGCTGCTGATCGATCGGTGCCCGTGAATCCATGCTCTGCTTCACTTCTTGTTTCTGCCTCATTGGCCCAGAGTGCCGTGTCTATTCCATGAATCCAGGGCCGTGAAGGCAGCGGCGTTTGTTGATGCAGGTCAACACCACTTGATTTTGCACGCTTGCTTTGCCGAAAGGCGACTGGGCGGACATCACTTCTTCATGCTTGGATGCCAGCACATTGACGGCTCCTCTCTCCAGGGAAGGAGTTCCCATTCAATGTGAACCGGTCACGGCAGACTGCCATGACCGCTGTCACTAGACACAGGGGGCGCGCTTTCCTCTTCGGGTTGAACCCGGCGTTTTCAGCGCGAATATCTGATGAAAAAGAACAAGAGCGAATTTTTAAAAAGTCTGCTGGTCTTCAACTTGCAGAACAAGATACTGCTGCTGGTACTGGTGCCGTTGATCATATCCTCATCATGCCTGTTGGTGCTGGAGGGCCTGGAGCGGATCAATTCGAACGAGGCGCAGCTGGAGCAGCAGCGTCAGATGCTGCTCGAGTTGCGCCAGCAGGGCGTGGAGGGAGTCGTCGAGATCACCAGGACCCTGGTTCAGAGTCTGGCGGTCGACGCCGATGACGCGGCGGTGGTACAGCAGAGAGCCATCGACTTGCTGCGAGATCTTCGCTTCGAAGGCGACAACTATGTTTTCGTCTTCGATTACGAGGGCACCATGCTGGCGCAGTCGGCCAACCCTGAGCAGGAAGGGCGCAACATGCTGGCCGCCACGGACCCAAGTGGAAAACCGCTGATTCGCGACATGATCGATATCGCCCGCAGCGGTGGCGGCCACTATCAGTACGAATGGAATAACCCGGCCACCGGTCGGGTCGAGACGAAGCACTCCTATGCCATGGGCATTCCCGAGTGGAACTGGGTGATTGGTGCGGGGGTGTACGCTACCGATGTGGACGCCACCATGGCGTCCATCGAGCAGGAAGCCAGGCAGCTTCTCATCGAAACGCTGATCAGGCTCTTTTTCATTACCTCGGCGATCAACTTGACCATTACCTTCATTGCGATATGGATCACGCGCCGTACCGTCAGGCAGGTGCGCCGTACCGCCAGTGCCATGAACGAGATCGCCCAGGGAGTGGCCGAGGGCAGGGGTGATCTGACCCGTCGCCTGACCGTCACCAGCCGCGACGAGATCGGTGAGCTCGCCAGTCAGTTCAATGGGTTCCTGGCTCGGATACAGGTCACGTTGAGAGACGTGCGCGAGAGCGCCAATAGCGTCTATGCGGTGTCGCGCACCATCTCGCAGAGCAGCGAGGAACTGGCGTTTCGCACTGATCAGGCGGCGGCCAATCTGCAACAGACCTCGTCCGCCATGGAAGAGATCACCGCCACCGTGCAGAACAACACGGAGCACACCCAACAGGCTGACAGACTCGTCCAGTCCAGCGCCGAGGTGGCGCGGCAGGGCAAGGAGTCGATGGAGCGTGTTGAGACGACCATGGATGAGATCAGCGAATCGTCAGCGCAAATCGGTGAAATCGTGTCGCTGATCGACGGTATCGCCTTTCAGACCAACATTCTGGCACTGAATGCCTCGGTCGAGGCCGCCAGAGCCGGGGAGCATGGCCGGGGATTCGCCGTGGTCGCCCAGGAGGTGCGCACCTTGGCGCAGCGCTCCTCCAATGCCGCCAAGGAGATCCGCGGCTTGATCGACGAGTCGGTGGTGCGTATCGGACAAGGGGCGGAGATCGTGCATCAGGCCGGTATCACCATGCAGGAAATTTTTGCCAGCATCACCAAGGTCAACGATGTCATTTCCGAGATCAGCAGCGGCTCCCGGGAACAGAGCGTCGGCATCCACGAGGTCAATACCGCCGTCAGTCAAATGGACACCATGACCCAGCAGAATGCGGCCATGGTGGAGGACAACACCAATACCGCGCTGGCCATGCGCGGCCAGGCGGAGAGATTGACCCGGCTGATCAATACCTTTGTGCTCGGGGGGGAGGCATCACCGCCCATGGAACCAAGCAGTGCAGAACACAGGCCACGATTGCCGCTGGCCGTCCTGCCGAGCGAGTACGTTTAGCAAGCCGCGCCGCGCTCTGTTTTTTTCTCCCCGTGGGAGCGGCGCCCTTGTTCTGCCGGGAATGAGCCGTCTGGGGTGGTGCTGTTTGAGGATACGTCCTGATAACGCCAGTCTGTAGTATCGGCCTGCCCGTCGTCGACTTGAGTGACGCTTTGGTCTGTCAGGCCAAAGTGCGGGTATGGCGCGCACTCGCCAGGCGTTACTATCTTGTTACATCAATAACAAAGAGATGAGACGTCATGCGGATACTGATGTTTCTGCTAGCCATGGTGTCGCTTGCCGCGGGCCTTTTTCTTGCCGGCGATGCGGGGGCCGGGTGGCAGGTGTTCTCCAGCCTGGGCCTTGGAGTCCTGGCAGGAGCGCTGCTATCCCTGACCGGAGTGGCAAGCGTCTACCAGGCGAAGCCCGAAACCCTTGAACAGGGGCGGCTGTCAACATGGCTACCAGTGACCCGTGACTATTTTTCGCTTCGCCGCATGGCCCACGGCCTGATCCGCCAGGCCAGCAATACCGCCATCGCCTCGGCTGAAGTGTCACACCATGCGGATCGCATGGACCAGCGCCTGGAGCGCCAGGGGTCTACCGTTCGTGACGCGTCCTCGAGCATGGCTTCCATTACCGCGGCCATCGAGCAGGTCGCCGCCAGTGCGGCCAACGTGGCGAGCCTGGCCAGCCGCTCCCGTGACGCCAGTCATGTCAGCCGCGAAGCGCTGGGTCAGGTCATCGAGGAAATGCAGGTATTGGCCGAACGCTCCGAAGAGGCGCTCGAGTTGCTCAACATGCTGAGCCAGAAAGCCGATAGCGTACGTCATGTCACATCGCTGATCGAGGAGATCGCGGAGCAGACCAACCTCCTGTCATTGAATGCCTCGATCGAGGCGGCCAGGGCCGGTGAACATGGCCGCGGCTTCGCCGTGGTGGCCGGAGAGGTGCGCCAGTTGGCGGGTCGCACGGCAGATGCCACCCGCAACGTCGAGGCCCTGGTCGGCGACATCGGTGACAGCAGTCACCGCGTGGTCGATACCATCGGCCACCTGATGCAGCGCGTGGGCGACCGGGCCAAGGAAATGGGCAAGGTGGGCGAGCAGTTGACCGAAATGACAGGAAACTTCGATCAGGTCGAAAGCGAGATCCGCTCCATTGCCGAGGCCATGGACGATACCAACCGGCACTCCCAGCGCGTGGCCAGCACTCTCTCGATGCTGGAGAGTGAAACGGAAGCGGGAAATCGAGACATGCATGGCCTGGCAGGCCAGGCCAGGTCACTGATGGAGGGTGCCGAAGCAGTGGACGCGGCCCTCGCCCAGCAGCGCCTGGTGGGGCGCCACCAGCAGGCGTTCGAGGCCGCACGGAAAGCCGCTACAACGATCGGCAAGCTACTCGAGTCCGGTATCAAGCGGGGCGATCTCGATGCGGATACCCTGTTCAACCCCCGGTACACCCTCATTCCCGGTACCAATCCCGTTCAATACCACGCGATATATGATGGCTTCACCGACGAGCACTTCCCGGCCATTCAGGAACCGCTACTGGAACGGCTGGGGTTGGCCTATGCCATTGGTATCGATCGCAAGGGGTATATCCCCACGCATAACCTGAGCGTCAGTCAGCCGCCAACGGGGGATTACGCGAATGACCTGAAGTTCTGTCGCAGCAAGCGCATCTACGAAGATCCCACCGGACAGCGGTGTGGAACCCATGAGGAAACCTTGCTCCTGCAGACCTACAAGCGTGACACCGGGGAGATCATGCATGACCTGTCCGTCCCGATCTATGTGTCCGGAAAGCACTGGGGTGGCTTCCGGGTCGGCTACAAGCCCGAGGCGGCCTGACACCGCTCAGGGCCTGTACTGGCGCATGAAACGGCGGTCCAGCCGGCTTTTCCAGATCAGGCTGAGGCGGCCCGCCCACCAGCGGTGGCCTCGAATGGCGAGGCCCGTGCCATGGCCCAGGTCGAGAATGGCGAGCGCCCGGGTCTGCGGCACATAGGAACTCAGGCCGGCTCCCTTGAGCCGTGCCGCCAGGTTGGCGAGAAGCACCGGAGCCTGGCGTACCCCATAGACCCCCAGTCGAGGCAGCGGGTGATCGATCATGGCGGCACAATCTCCAGCCGCAAAAATATCCGGTTCACCCGTGCTCTGCAGCGTCTCGTCGATGGCCAGGCCCCGGCCTTCGATCACTGGCAGGCCCAGGTGGTCGAATACCCTTGGCGGGGTAAGCCCGGTGGCGTAAATGACGTGGTCGGCTTCCAGCACGCTCGGGCGATCTTGATCCCCCATGCAGACCACCGACACCCCGCCCGGAACATGCCCCGTGGCCCGAGTATCGGTGTGCATCGCAATGCCTCGTCGAGACAAGTGCCGAGCCAGCCACCGCGATGCTCCCGGCGGGCCGCCTTCCAGCACGCGCTGGCCGCGGTTGACCAAGGCAACATCGAGCCTGGCGCCATGGCGCCAGGCCAGCTCCCGCAGGTTGCAGGCGAGTTCAATACCGCTGGAGCCGGCACCCACCACGACCACGCGGGGGTGGCTTCCCCGACGAAAGGCGGCTTCCAGCCGGCGTCGGAAGCCCACCAACTGTGCGATCGGCTTGACGGACCACACGTCAGGGCCCTGCGGATGGGCCGATGGCGCTGCGGCGTATGACCCGAGATTGAGCGACAGCAATGTGAACGGGATGGCACGTCCATCAGCCAGCTTGGCGGCTCGCGCCTGGATATCCAGGCCGGTGAGGCGGCCTCGCAGCGGCGTGGCGCCGTATCGTCTGGCTAACTGGCGGGGGTCGATTCTGCCCTGTGCCGGTGAGTACCGGCCTCCCATCACTCCGGCGGCCATGCCCGAATACCAGAAGGCCCCCGGATCCACGACCGATACGTCGGCGCCGGCGAGCCGATGGCGGTGGCGAATCAGATAGAGATGCGCATGCCCGGCGCCCACCAGCAGTATGTGCGGGCGGCTGTCAGTGGTTGCCAGGCGCTTCATGCCGGGCGAATCAACCCGTGCGACTTGGCTGGTTGACGGCACCTTCCGATTCCGGTGCTGGCGCTGAAACGCGGGCGCGTGACGACCATGCCGACCAGGAATAGAGCGCAAGGCTGATCCAGATCAGCATGAAGGTGATCAGCTGAACGCCAGACAAAGGCTCGCGGAAGACCAGCAGGGCGATGCCGAACTGGATGGTCGGGTTGAGATACATCAGAAAACCGAGCGTGGCCAATCGCAGGCGCCTTGCAGCCCCGGCAAAGGCCAGCAGGGGAAGTGCGGTCATGATTCCGCTGGCCACCAGCAGCAGGGTGGTGGCTGGTTGGCCGAGGAAGTGGGACAGGTCGGGCCGACGACAGCCAGGCGAGGGCCAGCAAGCCGAGTGGAAGCAGCAGCAGGGTTTCCACGAACAGGCCTGACAACCCATCGAGGGGCACCTGCTTGCGCAGCAGACCATAGGTACCGAAGGAGAGGGCAAGGGACAGGCTGATCCAGGGAAGCTCACCCAGCAGCATCAGTTGAATGCCGATCGCAAGCCCCGCCATCAGGACGGCCACGCTCTGGAGGCCGGCCATGCGCTCGCGGAGCACCAGCATGCCGAGTGCCACGTTGACCAGCGGAGTGAGGAAGTACCCCAGGCTGGCCTGCAATACCTGGCGGCTCTCGACGGCATGGATGTAGAGCCCCCAGTTGAAGGCAATCAGCAAGGCACAGCCCAGTACCCGGCCCAGGCGCCTGGGTTCGGCCAGGGCTTGTCGTATCGGGTGCCAGCGCTTCATTACCGTGACCAGCCCCACCAGAAACAGGCAGGACCAGATGATGCGATGGATCAGGATCTCGAATGCGGGGACACCCTCGAACAGGGCGAAGAACAGGGGAAAGCAGCCCCACATGACATAGGCGGTCAGGCCGAAGACAACGCCTTTCGTGGCTTCGGGGTCGTGACGGAGCTGGGGGGGCATGCCGGTCTCTCGTGCAAAAGCGTTAACTTAGCAGCCTATTAGATTCGACGCCATGCGCAAGGCCGCCTCGGACCTTCCGCATGCAGCGCATCAGGCTGACGTGACGCACTGGCTGGGTTAGGCTGGAGTGATGGTGATTCACCCAAGGGAACCGAGATGAGTGACTTGCGTACGACACTGGTGCAATGCGACCTGCGTTGGGAAGACCCGGATGCCAACTGCCGCATGCTGGAAGCGGAACTGGGCGACCTTGATGGCACGCAGACCGACCTGATCGTGCTGCCCGAGATGTTCTCCACTGGCTTTACCATGAATTCCCGGGAAATGGCCGAGCCCATGGAGGAGAGTCGCACTGTCGCCTGGCTGCGAGAGCAGGCGATGCGACGGGGCTGTGTGATGACCGGCAGCGTGGCCGTGGTGGAGGAAGGTCACTATTACAACCGCCTGATATGGGCCCGTCCCGACGGCAGTGGCGTATATTACGACAAGCGCCACCTGTTCCGGATGGCTGGCGAGCATGAGCGCTACTCCATGGGTCATGAGCGCGTCATCGTGACGCTAAAGGGATTTCGTATCCTGCTCAGCGTCTGCTACGACCTGCGTTTCCCCGTCTGGCTGCGTCAACAACCCACGCCGGGTGAGCATTTCGAATACGATGCGCTGCTGTGTGTCGCCAACTGGCCGGCACCGAGACGGCATCCCTGGCGCATCCTGCTGCAGGCCAGGGCCATCGAGAACCTTTGCCCGGTCATCGGCGTCAACCGAGTCGGTCAGGATGCCAATGGCATGGGTTACGCGGGCGATTCGATGCTGGTCGACTTCAAGGGCGAGGCGCTGATCGATGAACCCCGCGATCGGCCTTTCGTCGAGACGGGAGTGCTTTCCCGGAGTGAGCTCGATGCCTTTCGCGAGAAATTCCCGGCGTGGCGGGATGCTGACCACTTCAATGTTGCCGATGGGGTTGGCTTCTGATGCGGCTGGATCGCTTTCTGTCCGAAACCACCGACCTGACCCGCAGTCTGGCCAAGAAGGCACTGCATCGTGGTGATGTCACCGTCAACGGCGAGGTGATCAAGCAGTCGGCCCACCAGGTTTCCGGGGGCGATCGGATTCTGTGGGAAGGGCAACCGCTTGAGCTGGTTGGGCTTCGCTACGTCATGCTCAACAAGCCAGGCGGCGTGGAGTGCAGTTCGCGACGAGGGCTTTATCCGTTGGTGGGCGACTTGATCGAGCTGCCCAGGGCCGAACGGTTGCGAACGGTAGGGCGGCTCGATGTGGACACCACCGGCATGGTGCTGCTGACCGATGATGGCCAGTGGTCCCACCGTGTCACCTCGCCGCGCAAGCGCTGCGGCAAGGTCTACCGGGTAACGCTCGGCGAAACCCTGGAGGGAGATGCACTGCGAGAGGCCATGGCCCGTTTCCACGAGGGGCTTGCGCTAGCGGGTGAGGAGAAGCTGACGATGCCGGCCGATCTCACCATGCGGTCGCCGACAGAGGCCGAGCTGACCCTCTACGAAGGCAAGTATCATCAGGTCAAGCGCATGTTCGCCGCCATCGGTAATGCCGTGGTGGCGCTTCATCGCGAGTCGATCGGGCCCCTTGTGCTGGGCGACCTGGCCGAGGGCCAGTGGCGCGAGCTGAGCGATGACGAAGTGGCGATGTTCTGACGTGGCCCCTGCGTAGAATACGAAACACACTTTATACCGTTATCTTTCATGCCAAATTCCGTTGCTGCCACCTCCATTGATGACGGTCAACAGAAGGGAGGGCAATCACCAGTCAGACGCATCGCTTCGTCAGCGTCTGATGGACAACCCCGCGGCGGCAACCAGGGCCCGGGTATAGTCGGAGGCGGGTCGCTCCAGAACATCGAGGCAATGACCTTCCTCGATCAGTTCGCCATCCTTGAGCACCATGATCCGATGTGCCATGGCGCGAACCACCGCCAGGTCATGGCTGATGAAAAGATAGCTCAGGCCCCGTCTGGCCTGAAGATCACGGAGCAGTTCCACGAGTTGCTTTTGCACCGTGCGGTCCAGCGCCGAGGTGGGCTCGTCGAGTACCACCAGTTCCGGTTCGAGGATCAGTGCCCGGGCCACGGCAATGCGCTGGCGCTGGCCTCCGGAGAACTCATGGGGGTAGCGGGCGGCACAGTCGGCCGGCAGCCCCACTTCCTTGAGCGTTGCCTGCACGCGTTCGATGACCTCGGCTTCCTTGAGCCCGGGGTAATGGAAACGCAGCCCCTCGCTGATGATTTCCGATACCGGCAGGCGCGGCGATAGCGAACCATAGGGGTCCTGAAAGACCACCTGAAAGCGACGGCGGCGTTGCCGCAGGTTATTGCCGCTCAGCATGTCCAGGCGTTCGCCATCGAAGCTGATCTCGCCCAGGCTTTCTGTCAATCGAAGCAGTGCCATGGCCAGTGTGGTCTTGCCGGAGCCGGACTCGCCGACGATGCCGAGGGTTTCACCGGGGGCAATGTCAAGATTCAGCGGCTTCACCGCCACGAAGGCGGGTGGCCGTTTGGCGAAGAGCCGCTTGGGACGCTGGAAACTGACCGACAGCGCCCGGGCCTGCAGCAGCGTTCCGCCAGCCGAAACGGGCGCTGGGCGGCCGACCGGCTCTGCATCCAGCAGGGAGCGGGTATAGGCGCTGCGGGGTGACTGGAATACCTCGTTCACCGGCCCGGTTTCCTGCTCTCTGCCATTGAAGAGCACGCAGACCCTGTTGGCGTGTCGCCTGACCAGATTGAGGTCGTGGGTAATGAAAAGCATCCCCATGCCATGACGGTCCTGCAGTTCGGCGAGCAGGGCGAGAATCTCCTGCTGTACGGTGACATCGAGCGCCGTGGTCGGCTCGTCGGCGATGAGCAACTCGGGATCGTTGGCGATGGCCATGGCGATCATGACCCGCTGGCGCTGGCCACCAGAGAGCTGGTGAGGCCAGGCATCGAGTAGCTCATCGGGGCGTGGCAACTTGACCTGTTCCAGCAGGGTCCGGGCTCGCTCACGAGCCGCACGACCCGACAGGCCCTGGTGTAGCCGAAGGGTCTCGCCGATCTGCTTGGCCACGGTGTGCAGTGGATTCAACGAGGTCATGGGCTCCTGAAAAATGAAGCCTACGCGCCTTCCCCGCAATGCCTGCCAGTCACGGGGCTTGAGGGTCGTCAGGTCGGTATCGCCCAGCCATCGGCCACCCTCGACCTGAGCGTTACTGGGCAGCAGGTTCATGGCACCCAGGGCGGAAACCGATTTTCCCGAACCGGATTCGCCAACCAGCGCCAGCGTTTCGCCGCGACGTATCTCGAGAGAGAGTTCGCTCAGGACGGTGACACCATCGAAGGAAATGGTGAGTCGGTCGAAACGCAGCAGTTCTTGAGTGTGCGCATCAGGCATTGGCGGGTATCCGGGTAGGTGCTGCACTCGAACCGTGCTGGATATGGCGAGGATCGAAGGCATCGCGCAGACCCTCGCCGATGAAGACGAGCAATGACAGCATCAGCGACAGGCTGACGAAGGCCGTGATGCCCAGCCAGGGGGCATGGAGGTTGTTCTTGCCCTGGGCAACCAGCTCGCCCAGCGAGGGTGAGCCCGGCGGTAGGCCGAAGCCGAGGAAGTCGAGAGCGGTTAATGTGGTAATGGCACCGGTGAACAAGAAGGGAATGAAGGTCAGGGTCGCCACCATGGCGTTGGGCAGGACATGGCGCCACATGATCAGGCGCGATGGCAGGCCCATGGCCTTGGCGGCGCGGACGTACTCGAGATTGCGTGCCCGGAGGAACTCGGCGCGCACGACGTCCACCAGGCCCAGCCAGGAAAACAGCAGCATGATGCCCAGCAGCCACCAGAAGCCGGGCTGCACCATGCTGGCCAGGATGATCAGCAGGAAGAGCATCGGCAGACCCGACCAGATTTCGGTGAGGCGCTGGCCTATCAGGTCGGTCTTGCCGCCGAAATAGCCCTGAATGCCACCGATGATCACACCCATGACCAGCGAACCCGCGGTCAGTACCAGGGCGAAGAAGACAGAGAGACGGAAGCCGTAGATGACCCGGGCCAGGACATCACGCCCCTGATCGTCCGTGCCCAGCCAATGGCGCCCATCCGGCGAGGAGGGGGAAGGGCGCATCATCTGCATGTCGAGCGTCTGATAGGAGAAGGGGATCAGGGGCCACAGCGCCCAGCCATTCTCGTCCAGCTGCGCCTGGATGAAGGGGTCGTGGTAGTCGGTGCGCGTTGGCAGGAAGCCGCCGAACTCGGTTTCGGGATAGTCCACCAGCAGGGGAACGTACCATTGGCCGTCGTACTGCATCACGAGTGGCTTGTCATTGGCGATCAGCTCGGCGGCAAGGCTCACCGCGAACAACGCCATGAAGATCCAGAGGGATACCCAGGCACGCCGGTTGTGGCGGAAGACGCTGATGCGCCGGCGCGTAATGGGGGAGAGCGAGGAGGTGTTGAACGCAAGGGTCATTGGCTCAGGACTCCCGGGTCTCGAAATCGATGCGTGGATCCACCCAGACATAGGTGAGGTCGGAGATCAGCTTGAGTATCAGGCCGATCAGGGTATAGAGAAACAGGGTACCGAAGATGACCGGGTAGTCGCGCTGCATCACGGCCTCGAAACCGAGCAGCCCAAGGCCTTCCAGCGAGAAGATCACCTCGATCAGCAGTGAGCCGGTAAAGAAGATGGAAATCAGGGCGCCAGGCATGCCGGCAATGATGATCAACATGGCATTGCGGAACACGTGGCCATAAAGCGTACGGCGGTCGCTGGCTCCCTTGGCCCGGGCGGTCAGCACGTACTGCTTGTGGATTTCATCGAGGAAGCTGTTCTTGGTGAGCATCGTCAGGGTGGCGAAGCTGCCTATCGTCATGGCGATCACCGGCAGCGTGATGTGCCAGAAGTAGTCCTTTACCTTGCCCCAGGTGGATAGCTCATGGAAATCAGGCGAGGTGAGTCCGCGTAGCGGGAAAAAGTCCCAGTAGCTGCCGCCGGCAAACAGCACGATCAAGAGAATGGCGAACAGGAAGCCGGGAATGGCGTAGCCGACGATGACCAGCCCCGAAGACCAGACATCGAAGCGGGACCCGTGCCGTAGCGCCTTGCGAATGCCCAGGGGAATCGAGATCAGGTACACGAGCAGCGTCGTCCACAGGCCAAGCGAGATCGATACCGGGAGCCGCTCGATCATCAGCTCCACCACCGGTCGGTCGCGAAAGAAGCTGTTGCCGAAATCGAAGGTGGCGTAGTCGCGAATCATTCCGAGGAAGCGTATATGCGCCGGCTTGTCGAAGCCGAACTGCTGCTCGAGCTGCTCGATGAAGCGAGGGTCCACACCCCTGGCGCCCCTGGATTCGTCGCGGACGACCACATCGCCCCCACCCGCATCCAGCCGGGTGCTGACCATGCTGTCCACTCCTTCGAACCGGGCCATCATCTGATCGATGGGCCCGCCCGGGGCGGCCTGGACGATGATGAAATTGAGCAGCATGATCCCCACCAGGGTCGGGATCATCAGCAGCAGGCGGCGAAGGACGTAGCGGCTCACGATAGGTCATCCTTGTGAATGCGGCAGAGGGTCATGTCGGCACGGCCTATCGGCGGCGAAGGCGCTGATTGATTTCGTTTTCACGCTCGGTGTCGACCCACCAGGCGGACATGTCGAATCCATACGTCGGGAAAGGCTCGGGATAGCCGAACTTGTCCCAGACTGCGATTCGTGTCTCGCCGGAATGGTAGTGGGGGATCATGATGAATTTCCAACGCAGGACTCGATCCAGGGCTCGGGCGGTGGTGTTCAACTCATCGCGACTGTCGGCACGAATGAGGCGCTCCACCAGGTCATCCACCGCCGGACTCTGCAGACCCATCAGATTGCGGCTCTGAGGGCTTTCGGCGAATGCGCTCGTCCAGTATTCGCGCTGCTCGTTGCCGGGGTTGTTGGACTGGGGGAACTGCCCGGTGACGACCTCGAAGTCAAAGCTTCTCAGGCGATTGAGATACTGATTGATATCGACGATGCGAAGGGTGCTCTGGATGCCAAGTCGCGACATGTTGCGAAGCATGGGTTGCACCACTCGCTCCAGGCCGCTGTCGAACAGCATGATCTCGATGCGCAAGGGGCGGCCGGATTCGCTGTTCACGAGTATGCCATCTCTTACCTCGTAGCCAGCCTCGCGCAGCAGGTCGTAGGCGATCCTGAGCCGCTCTCGCAGGTCGAGAGGATGATCGATAGGCAATGTCTCATTGAATACAGCATCGGGCAGCTCGTTGCGATGGGGCTCCAGCAGCGCTAGCTCCTCTTCGCTGGGCGGCCCCTCCGCCGCCATTTCGGAATTCTGGAAATAGCTTTCGGTGCGGCTATAGGAATCGTAGAAGAGGTTGGCATTGAGCCAGGGAAAGTCGAAGGTGAGGTTCAGTGCCTCACGCACCCGGGGGTCCTGGAACGTCTCCTGTCGCAAGTTGAAGATGAAGGCCTGCATGGGCGAAGGCTGCCCATCGGGCACGGTGATTCGCTTTACCAGCCCATCCCGGTAGGCGGGAAAATCGTAGCCGATCGCCCAGGTGGCCGCGCGGGCGTCGGTGCGGTAATCCATGACACCGGCCTTGAAGGCCTCCCAGGCGATATCACGGTCGCGGTAGTAGTCATAGATGAGCCGGCCGATATTGTGTCGCCCGCGGTTGACAGGCAGGTCTCGACCCCAGTAATCCGGCAACAGCTCATAGACGATGCGACGGCCGGGCTCCACCTCGGCAAGGCGATAGGGGCCGGAACCCGGGTGGCGTGCCAGGGTCGGTGAGCCGAACTCCCGCTCTTCCCAGTAGTGCTTCGGCAGTATCGGCAGTTGACCGACGATCAGCGGCAGTTCCCGGGAATGGTTGGTGGCAAATTCGAATCGCACGGTATGGCGATCGATGACATCGACCCGTTCCACATCGGCGTAATAGCCCCGGTAGAAGGGATTCCCCTCCTCGATCAACAGCTCGAAGCTGAAAGCGACATCCTCTGCGGTGACGGGTTCGCCATCATGGAAACGTGCCTCGGGGCGTATGTCGAATTCGATCCAGTAGCGCTCGGGGTCCAGCCGGATGCCCTCGGCCAGCAGGCCGTAGACACTGAACGGTTCGTCGGGATTCATTACCAGCAGCGTGTCATAGATTTCGCCAATGCCAATCGCCGGCGTACCGCGAATGATGAAGGGATTGGTCGAGTCGAAGCTGCTCCCCACCGCGGCACGGGTGATACTACCCCCCTTGGGGGCATCGGGATTGACGTAGGGGAAGTGGCTGAAACCGACCTCCAGCTCCGGCTCGTCATAGAGCGCGAGGCCATGAACGGTGGGGACCGTATCGGGCTCGTCGGCAAGTGCCGATGAAAGCCAGCCTACGGCCAGGGTGCTGATGAAAAGGCAGCGCATGACGGGCAGCATCGATGACATCCTAGCTGGGCCTGTACGGTATCCGATTGAACACGCCATAAGGTGTCAGGGTGCCCGCAGCTTGTAAACCTCCGTGTTGAATCCAGTTCCACGCTATCCCCACGTCTCGGTCAGCGTGCGGCCAGGCTGCGACGTGGAATGGACAAGACCTGCCCCTCGTGGATGACATCGCTGTCGAGGCCATTGTGCTGACGGATTTCGGCCACGCTGATGCCGTGCTGTGTCGCGATTGCCGACAAATTGTCGCCGCGCTGGACGAAATGTTGCCTGTCACTGTCGGGAACCCCGCCTGGTGACGGACTGCTGAGTTCCGCCAGCACCGCCTCCTCCTGTTCGACGGGCACCAGCATGACTTCGGCGGTAGAGGGGTTGGCGCTGCCGTTCGTCAGGCCCGGGTTCAGCGCTGTCAGGTCGGAATGGCGCATGCCGGTCAGGTTGGCCAGTTGGGCGAGATCGATAGGCTTGTCCACGGGCACCTTGGCAAAGGCTGGCGCGTCATCGATCTCGGGCAGCTTTACGCCGTAGGCATCGGGATCGGCGATGATGGCGGCGATGGCGTTGAGCTTGGGAAGGTATTTCATGGTCTCGCCGGGGAGCTGCAAGTGCCAGTAGTCGGATGGCTCGCCACGCGTGGCAGCCGCATGGCGGGCACGGTTCACGGTGCCGGCTCCTGCGTTGTAGGCTGCCAGGGAGAGTTCGAGATCCCCTTCATACCACTGCTCGGCCTGAAGTTCGATATAGTCGAGAGCAGCCTGGGTGGAAGCCACAACGTCCAGGCGGCCGTCATAACCACTCTGGCGGCTCAGGCCCAGGGCGTCGGCCGTGCCTGGCATGAATTGCCAGAGTCCGGCGGCGCCACGATGGCTCTGGGCCTGCGGATCGAAGGAGCTTTCGACGAAAGGCATCAGCGCGATCTCGCCAGGTAGCCCACGAGCTTCCACCTGTTCATTGATCCACGCCATCCAGGGGCGCGCCCGCTCGATGATCTCTACGACATTGGCCGGATTGCTACGGTAGTGCTCGATCCATTGCTGAACGCGTGCATCCTGGCGACGATGCTGCCATTGCAGGTTGTCGCGCAGTCTCTCCCAGGTATCGCCAGGCATGGTCTGTAGCTGCAAGTCATCCCAGAAGTGGTGCATGGGGAAGACGTTGTAGGCGCCGGGGTGGGGCGCAGCCTGGGTGTACGTGCCGGCAACCGTCAGTACGCCGATCAGGGCCATGCTACTGGTCAGGCCAATGAATCGGCGCCGGGCCGTTCGGTAGGTCATGATATTTTCCTCCAGGTCGCAGGGGCGGCGTGACGGATAGCCGCCAGGGCGCATCCATGGATGTTCGTCAGAAGCTGTCTTTCCAGGCACGCAGCGTGGCAAGCGTCGCCTGGTCGGTATCGGTGCCGCCATGT
Source organism: Billgrantia endophytica (assembly GCF_002879615.1). Classification (GTDB taxonomy): domain Bacteria; phylum Pseudomonadota; class Gammaproteobacteria; order Pseudomonadales; family Halomonadaceae; genus Halomonas; species Halomonas endophytica. The sequence continues at coordinate 151,797 of NZ_PNRF01000007.1, read as the reverse complement.
GCCGCGGCGGCGGCGCGAACGCCAGGATCGGCGCAGCGCAGAAAGGGATTGATGCGCTTCTCGCGCCCCAGAGTGCTGGGCAGGGTGGGGCGATTGAGATCCCGTGCGCGCTGGGTGTCGCTCAGAGCCGCTGCGACGTCCGGGTTGTTCGGGTCGGCGGCGGCGGCAAATCGGAGGTTGGCCAAGGTGTATTCGTGGGCAGCAAATACCAGGGTGTCATCCGGAAGCTGGCCGAGTGCCTGCAGCGAACGATGCATCTGTTCGGGCGTTCCCTCGAAAAGACGACCACAGCCAGCCGAGAACAGCGTGTCACCGCAGAACAGAAGAGGGGGGATGCCGGCGGTAAAGAAGGCGATATGATCGAGGGTATGCCCCGGTACGTCCATTACCACGAAGCGTCGACCCATGATGCGGCAGGTATCGCCTTCGCCGACTCGTTCATCGATCCCTTCGATCTGCGGGTTGTGCGGCCCGGTGACATGAGGACCATAGCGCTCGATCAATTCCGGCAGGCCGCCTGTATGATCAGGGTGGTGATGTGTGATGAGAACGTTGGCAAGATGCAGCTTTTCGCGTTCCAATACCTGCAGAACCGGACCGGCATCTCCGGGGTCCACCACGCAGACATCGGGGCTCGTATCCTGGCGTAGTAGCCAGATATAGTTGTCGCTAAAAGCGGGGATCGGTGTCACGCTCAGCATGGGCAGTATGTCCTCGTCGCGTCGTCAACCGGGTATGAACTGCAGGGCGCCGGCCCGTTACTTCGCGAGCCCACATCGAACCGATGTGGGCTGTCACCAAGAGCCATCGCCATGGCGGCCGAATGCTGCCATCTTGCTAGAAGTTGCCCGCAAAACCGGTGATCATGGAGGCTATGGACGACAATGTCAAATCCACATGGCGCGATTGACTTGGCGGAGCTATATCGGGAAGGGCAGCGTTACTGGTCGAGTGCACAGGGCATGGCGCACTGGCGCGCCGAGCGGGCCTGCCTGGGGCCGGTCTGTGAGAGGCTGCATGGTGGGCACAGGCTGGAAATCGGAATGGCGCCGAGCCTGACCGACATGTCGCCCATCCGCCATGGCATACGCTGGGCCCCGACGTGGGAGCTGGCCGAGCAACCCGCAACGCTGGTATGTCCCCCCGATGCCATCGCCTTGCCCGATGAATGCCTGCATCTTGTCCTGGTGCACCATCTCCTCGAGATCGTGCCCAACCCTCATCGCCTGCTCCAGGAGGCGGCCCGGATCACGTCCGACGATGGCTGTCTCATCATCTTCGGGTGGGCGCCTCTGGGGCTGGCGGGCATGGCGAGGCTCTCGCCAGGGCGGCGCAGCCGCCTGCCCTGGCGTGGACAGTGGCGAACGCCGGCGAAGCTACGCGACTGGCTTGCGTTTGTGGATTTCCGGATCGAACGGGTAGACTACTGCGGCTTTCACTTGCCCGGCAGCATGCCGGGAAACGCGACACTGGAAACCATTGGACGACGCCATAACGTGCCCTTCGGCGACAGCTATATCATTCGGGCCCGCCGCCGGACGAAGATGGCCCAGATCCAGCGCCCTCGATTGCGCCTGGGCGGCGCGCTCGGCAACGGAGCGCTGGGCCATGCCTCGCAGGTGAGTCGCCCCGCAGAGAAACCCAGCAAAAGGACAGCCGAGGTTGAGTGATACCCAGCATGATGCACCGCTTCCCAGCGTCACCGTCTATACTGACGGCGCTTGCCGCGGAAACCCCGGACCGGGTGGATGGGGGGCGGTACTGAGCAGTGGTCAGCATGAAAAGACCCTGAATGGCTTTGAGCCGAACACCACCAACAATCGCATGGAGCTGATGGCGGCCATCATGTCGCTGCGTGCTCTGAAACGCGAGTGCAAGGTGGAGCTGTGGACCGATTCCGAGTACCTCCGCAAGGGCATTACCGAATGGATCCATGGCTGGATGAAGCGTGGCTGGAAGACTGCCAGCCGTCAGCCGGTCAAGAACGCCGAGCTGTGGCGTGAGCTGCTGGAGGAAGCAGGCCGGCATCAGATCCAGTGGCACTGGGTCAAGGGCCATAGCGGTCACCCGGGCAATGAACGTGCCGATGCGCTGGCCAATGCAGCCATAGACGCGCACCGGGTCAGGCCGAAAACCGCCATCAAATAAACGTGAGTATGACTACCCCATGCGTCAGATCGTTCTGGATACGGAAACCACTGGCATCGACCCTCGTGACGGTCATCGACTGATTGAAATCGGAGCGGTGGAGATGATCAACCGTCGTCTCACCGGTGCGACCTATCACCAGTACATCAATCCACAACGTGAGGTGGAAGCCGAAGCAATCGCGGTGCACGGCATCACCAATGAAGCGCTCGCCGACAAGCCGGTCTTTGCCGAGGTGGCCGATGCCTTCTGGGATTTCATTCGCGGTGCCGAGTTGGTGATTCATAACGCGGCCTTCGATGTTGGCTTCATCGACAACGAGTTCACGCTGCTGCAGGCGGTGCGTAGTGGGCCAAACCTGGGCCCGGTCGCCGAGTATTGTCGTATTCTCGATACACTGAAGCTGGCTCGTGATCGACATCCGGGACAGCGCAACAACCTCGATGCGCTGTGCAAGCGTTACGAGATCGACAACGGCCGGCGCGTACTTCATGGCGCCCTGCTGGATGCCGAGATTCTCGCCGAGGTCTACCTGGCCATGACCGGTGGGCAGACCGCCCTCACGCTGGATGCCGAAGAGGGTGGCGACAGCCAGGGTGTGTCTGGAGGATTGTCGATTCGCCGCCTGGCGCTGGCACCGGGTAACCTGAAGGTGTTGCGTCCAGGAGCGGAGGAGTTGGCGGCACATCAGGCCAAGCTGGACCGGATTCGTCAGGCGGCGGGCACCTGTCACTGGGACGCACTGGCCTCGGAGCCGGGCTTGGTCGGGCGACTGGACTGATGTTGCGGCGCGAACTGCCAGCTGAAGTATCCGCCGGCCGGGTGATCCGGATTGCCAATGGGCGTATCGCCCCCGGGTCGGACGGAACGCCATTGCAAGACATGCAGGCGTGGACGTTGCAGCTCCAGCCGCTCTGCTACTGGCAGGATATGCCCGTGGCACTGTCCGTAGAAGAGCAGGCCGGGCAGAACTGGCCGGATGGCCGGGCCTGGCTGGCACGTCTGCCCGAATCCTGGTTCCCCCTGGTTTCCACCGCGCTACAGGTCGCTGCCTGGCTGCGTGATCACCGATTCTGCGGGCGCTGCGGAGCGGGAGCGACTCGGCTGGACGTCGAATTCGCCATGCACTGTCATCAATGCGGACACCGCAATTATCCGCGAATATCGCCTTGTATCATTACCCTGGTGACTCATGGCAATGCCATGTTGCTGGCGAGAAGCCCACGCTTTCCCCCGGGACGCTTCTCCACCCTGGCGGGCTTCGTCGAGCCGGGCGAGTCCGCCGAAGAGGCCGTGCACAGGGAAATCCACGAGGAAGTCGGCATTACGGTCGGCCGGGTACGCTACTACCGCAGCCAGGCTTGGCCTTTCCCCCACGCGCTGATGCTGGGCTTCTTTGCCGAGGCGGCCAGCAGGCGTATCCGCATCGATGGGATCGAGATAGCCGATGCCGCCTGGTTCCTGCCCACACGCCTGCCCCAGTTGCCTCCCCCTTATTCCATATCCCGGGCGCTGATCGAGACACATCTCGCCGAGGTGGCAGCCAGCGGTTCCTGAATGCGACACGGGCCGCCAATGACGGACCGTGCGGGTGCACTCGGTTTCGCAGGCTCAACGAGCCGGAAACAGGCTCGTGAGCTTGGTTGCCAGCATGACGTTGCCGGTTGCCTTGAGCTTGCCGGTCATGAAGGCTGTCATGCCGTTGATCTCGCCGTTCATGACACCCTTGAGGGTATCGGTGCTCAGGCTCAGGCTGACCGAAGGGTCGTCGTGCTCGCCTTCCTCGATGGCCAGGCTGCCATCCTTGACCACCAGGTAGTGACTACCGTTGTCGCTGAAGTGAAACTGAAAGACGTCATCCATACCCTCGGCAGCCTGGGGGTCGAAGCGATCCTGGAGTTTGTCGAACGCGTTGTTGGACATGCGAGGCTTTCCTTTGTGATGGGGTCACGGGGGGAGGGCAAGGCCCTGTTATCATCGAGAATATTTTAAACAGGTGTTTTAATCAAGGCCATTGTGCTTGACGCCAAGCGGGGTCAGGATGAGTCGGTCAACAGGGAAACGGGGTAAGTCACGTGAATGAGTGGTTGATGGATATCGGACGTTTCACGGCTCAACTGGTCGTACTGATATTGCTGGTCGGGTTCATGGTCGCCATCTTCACCCGTGCGAAACGCGAAGGTGGCGACCGACTACGGCTGCGTATCGAAGAGCTCAACGATCGCTATGAATATCGCCGGCGACGGCTTGCCCTCGCGGCGAGTGAACCAGGAGCCCGCAAGCGTATCGCCAAGGCATTCCGTCGTGATGACAAGTACCGGGGGCGCCGAGGCAAGAAGGCGGAGCCCGCTGCCATTCGACAGACCGTGTGGGTGCTGGATTTCCATGGTGACATCAAGGCCAGCGGGACGAGGCGGCTGGCAGAGGAGATTTCCGCGATCCTCTCGGCTGCATCGGAGGGGGACGAGGTGGTGGTACGCCTGGAGTCTGCCGGCGGCCTGGTCCATTCCTATGGTCTGGCGGCCGCGCAAATGGATAGGCTGCGTGAAGCCGGCCTGACCACAACGGTGTGTGTCGACAAGGTGGCAGCCAGTGGCGGGTATCTGATGGCTTGCGCGGCCAATCGGCTTCGTGCCGCTCCCTTTGCCGTGCTTGGCTCTATCGGCGTCGTGGCTCAGCTACCCAATGTCCATAAGCTGCTCAAGCGTCACGACATCGACGTGGAGCTGTTGACCGCAGGCGAGTACAAGCGAACCCTGACCGTATTTGGCGAGAACACCGAAGAGGGACGCGAGAAATTCATGGCGGACCTGGAAAACACCCATCTGCTGTTCAAGAACCACGTGGCAGAGCGCCGCCCGGACCTGGATATCGAGACCGTGGCCACCGGCGAGATCTGGTACGGCCGGGATGCCCTGGCGAATGGCCTGATCGATGCCCTGGGGACGAGTGAAGCTTACCTGGTATCGCGCATGGAAGAGGCGCGAGTCGTCAGCGTGCGCCTGGAGCCGCGACATCCGCTGGGTGAACGCCTTGGCATGGCCGTTTCGCAAGGCGTCGCAGGTGGTGTCGAGCGCTTGCTGGAGCGGCTCGATGCAGGCCGCTGGCAGAAACGCTGAAGTGCCACCGGTGGCGAACGGCGAGCTCAGACTTCCTGCAGCCGAACGAGTGCCTCCACCATCTGGCGAGCCTGTTCACCCTGCAAGGAGTAGTAAATGGTCTGGGAGGCCCGCCGTGTCGACACCAGCCCTTCGCGCCGCAATATCGCCAAGTGCTGCGAAAGGGCGGATTGGCTCAGTGACAAACGTTGGTTGAGTTCGGTAACGGAGAGCTCGGTACCGTCGAGAAGGCAAAGGATACGCAGTCGATTGTCGTTGGCCAGTGCCTTGAGCAGTGCAGTGGCCTGGTCGATAGATGCATCGCCTGCCTGCAACAGGAGGGATGCGGCGCTTTGCGAGGTGCTCATGGTGATCTCCCCGTATTGGCTGCCCGGCCGCGTGCTGCGAGCGGCACTGGCGACTTCGAGCAGGCTACCTTGGCCCACGACAGTTTGTTGCTGCCAACGTGTCGCGGGGGGCGATGTTAACGGCAGTGCCCAGCGTGGTCATGGCATTGCTCATTTAGTTAGCATTGATAGTGGCTCATGGACTGCCAAACGTCGAATCAACGTTACGCAATCTGAGTGCTGCTGCTGACGCCCGTTGTCGACAATAGAGGTCCTCATGTCACGTCCGGCACGGTGATTAGCCGATGGTCTGAAGGAAATTCCCAAGAATTTCTCTAAAGTGTCAACAATCGCTTGTAACCTCGATGCTGGGCAGGATCTCAATGACAACTTACAAAACCGAATTTCAACGTTCTATCGACCATCCCGATTCGTTCTGGGCCGACCAGGCTCGTCGTATCCCCTGGTACACGCCGCCAACCACCATTCTTGAATATGATGAACAACATCATGCCCGCTGGTTCTCCGACGGTGAGCTGAATATCTGCCATGCCGCGCTGGATCATCACGTGGAACAGGGGCGGGGCGAGCAACCCGCCATCTTCTGGGACTCGCCTGCCGCCAACAGCAAGCGAACCCTGACCTATCGCGAGATGCGCGACCAGGTGGCACTTTTCGCCGGGGGGTTGAAGGCTCTGGGCGTGGAGAAGGGGGATCGCGTGGTCATCTACATGCCCATGGTGCCCGAGGCGCTGATGGCTATGTACGCCTGCGCGCGATTGGGGGCGGTTCATTCGGTCGTCTTCGGTGGCTTCGCTCCCCACGAGCTGGCGGTGCGTATCGATGATGCCCAGCCCAAGGCAATCGTGGCGGCTTCCTGCGGTATCGAGGTGGATCGCGTCATTCCCTACAAGCCAATCCTCGATGCGGCGATTGCTCAGAGCCAGCACGAGCCCGACGCTTGCGTCATCCTGCAGCGTGAGCAGCACGTTGCCGAATTGAGCGAACGCGACCACGACTGGACAGACCTGGTGGCCAAGGCCGAGCCGGCCGCCTGCGTGCCGGTGAAGGGTACCGATCCTCTTTATGTACTCTATACATCCGGCACTACCGGCAAGCCGAAAGGGGTGGTGCGTGATACCGGAGGCTATGCGGTAGCACTGCATTACTCCATGGAAGCGATCTACGACGTGGCCCCCGGTGATGTCTTCTTCTCCGCATCGGATGTGGGTTGGGTGGTGGGGCACTCCTACATTGTCTACGCTCCGCTATTGCGTGGTTGCACGACAGTGGTCTACGAGGGCAAGCCGGTGAAGACGCCAGACGCCGGTGCATTCTGGCGCCTGATCAGTGAATACCGGGTCAAGAGCTTCTTTACCGCGCCGACCGCCTTTCGCGCGATCAAGAAGGAAGACCCCGACGGCAAGTTGCTCGAGCAGTACGATATCTCCTGCATGAAGGCGCTCTTCCTTGCCGGGGAGCGCCTGGATCCGCCTACCTTCCATTGGCTCGATGACCTTCTGGACGTGCCGGTTCTCGATCACTGGTGGCAGACCGAGACGGGCTGGCCGATTGCGGCCAACCTGCACGGGCTGGACCCCATGCCGACCAAGGCCGGCAGTGCGACGGTCCCGGTCCCCGGTTTCGACGTACAGGTCCTGAACCGTGAGGGTGAGCAGGCCCAACCCATGGAGCAGGGCAGCGTCGTGATCAAGCAGCCCATGCCGCCGGGCTGCCTGGTGGGTGTCTGGGGGGATCCGAAGCGTTTTCACAGCGCCTATATGGCGGCGTATCCCGGTTATTACCTGACGGGTGACGGCGGCTACTTCGATGAGGATGGCTACCTTTTCATCATGGGACGCACCGACGACGTGATCAATATCGCCGGACATCGCCTCTCCACCGGTGAAATGGAAGAGGTCGTGGGCGCCCATGCCGCCGTGGCCGAATGCGCGGTGATTGGTATTCATGATGCCCTGAAGGGTCAGATCCCGGTGGGGTTGGTCATTCCCAAGGATGGTTTCGATGGCGATGAAGTGGCCCTGGAAGACGCGCTGATCGCACTGGTTCGAGAAAAGATCGGGCCGATCGCCTGCTTCAAGCAGGTGCTGGTGGTCAATCGCCTGCCCAAGACCCGCTCCGGCAAGATTCTGCGTAAACTGCTCCGCAACATTGCGGACGGCAAGGAATACGGTGTGCCGTCGACCATCGACGATCCGGCAAGCCTGCAGGACGTGCACGATGCCATGAAGGACCGCTCGGTGGGTGCGGCCCATGAGGCCCGCCAGGTGTGATACCTTCCTGACGCTGGTAACGACGCCGCCCCTCGGGCGGCGTCGTTGCATATGGCGGCTTGGCATTGGCCAGCAGCCCCCGTCACACGTATAATCCGCGCCTTTCGACGACGAGGGTTCCCTCACCCCTCTCTCTGCTTGCAAAAAAAGGACTGATCGATGTTTGTCTTGTCCCCGGAGCAGTACCGGCGCTGCCTCCTGTTGCTGGTGGCTTTCCACATTCTGGTGATTGCAGCCAGTAACTATCTGGTGCAGTTACCGTTCACGCTGTTCGGCTTCCACACCACATGGGGCGCTTTCAGCTTTCCCTTCATTTTCCTGGCCACCGACCTGACGGTGCGATTGTTCGGCAAGGAAGCGGCGCGTGCCATCATCATGCGGGTCATGCTGCCCGCACTGCTGATTTCCTATGTCGTCTCGGTTGTCTTTCCCCGTGGCAACTTTGCGGGAATAGACGCGCTGTCGGAATGGAATCTATTCGTGGCGCGTATCGCAATGGCCAGCTTCCTGGCCTATGGGCTGGGCCAATTGCTGGACGTTCAGGTCTTCGACAGGCTGCGTGGCCTCCGGGGCTGGTGGGTGGCTCCCGCCATCTCTACCGTATTCGGCAACCTGGCCGACACCGGAGCGTTCTTCGCCCTGGCGTTCTATCAGAGCCCTGACCCCTTCATGGCGGCCAACTGGATCGAAATAGCCACGGTCGACTATGTGATAAAGCTGGGGATCAGCCTGATGTTCTTCCTCCCGCTTTACGGTGTGCTGCTAGCCTGGTTGAGCCGCCGCCTGGTCACCCTGACTGGCCAGCATGACCTGGAGCCGGTGAGCTCCTGATTCGAACCCGACATTGGAGGCACGATGACTGTCGCACTCAACCATGTGGATACCGGGGGGCAGGGTGTACCGCTAATCGTGGTCCATGGCCTGCTGGGCAGTGCGGATAACTGGCGCTCTCACGTCAAGCAGTGGCAGGAGCGCTGGCGTGTGGTGGCGGTGGATCTGAGAAACCATGGTCGCTCCCCTCATGTCGAGGGGATGAGCTACACCGAGATGGCCGAGGATCTGCTGGCCCTGATGGACCAGTTGGCCATCGAACGTGCCCATCTGCTGGGTCACTCGATGGGTGGCAAGGTGGTGGTGTCCCTGGCGCTCCTGGCCCCCCGGCGAGTCGCCTCGTTGATCGTGGCCGATATTGCTCCACAAGCCTATGGCCATGATCATGATGCCGTGTTTGCCGGACTTCGGCGACTCCAGGAGGGTCAGCCCGCCAACCGCCGTGAAGCCGACGCACTGCTGGCTGAACATGTCGAGGAGCGCGCCACGAGGCTGTTTCTGGCGACCAACCTGCAGCGTGGCGAGACGGGCGGTCTCGAGCTTCGCATCGGCCTGGATCAGATCGAAGCCGGCTACGACGAGATCATGCGGGCGCCGGCAGGCGAGGGGGCTTTCACTGGTCCGACCCTGGTGCTGCGTGGTGGTCGCTCCCACTACGTGACCGATGACAAGCTGCCAGCCTTGCGTGAAGTACTATCCAACGCCCGGGTACAGACTCTCGAGGAAGCGGGGCACTGGCTCCATGCCGAGCAGCCCGAGGCCTTTCAAGCGGCGGTGAACGACTTCCTGTCGCTCCAGGAGGGTGGCCGGTCGCTCAGTGAATGAGGGCGCCAAGGTCCTTGGCAAGCCGTTCGATGGAGGTGCCGGTCTGTATGATCCCGGCATCCAGCAGATAGCGCTCGAAACGGTGGTAGCGACCCTGGTCCACGGCAGCGGGCCGCAAGGCCAGGCGCGGCAGGATATCCAGCCAGGCAGCATGCATGGCCAGGTCATCCAGGGCCGGCTCGGCGGCTATCAGTAGTTCCCACGCCTGTTCCGGATGATTGAGTATCCATAGCGTGGCCTCTTCGAGGGCGGCGAGCAGGTAGCGGAAGGCATCACGCTTGCCATTGAGATAGTCCCGGTTGGCCATGAGGATCAGCCCATCGTAGCTGGGAATGCCGTACTCCTCGACACGCAGCATGTAAGTGCCAATCCCTTCGTCGGCCAATTGGCGGGGCAACAGATAGCGCTGATTGACCAGGATGCCGTCAATGTTGCCCTCTCTCATGGCGTCAAGCACCGAATAATTGGTGTCCTCGGTTTCCACCAGATCGAGCCCCCCCCCTTCCGACCGCAACAAGCCGGCCAGGAGGATGTCACGCCCATCGATATCGGTATGGCCTATTCGCATCCCTTCCAGCTGGAGTTCGCCCCCTCCGTTCCCGGGCGCCTCGCGCAGCACCAGACCCGCCATTGGTGTGCCGATCAGGGTGGCGACACGGACCAGGGGCAATCCCTTCTCCGCCAACAGGTGCAATTGGGGCTGACGCCCGACGGCCAGGTCGGTTCTGCCCGCTGCGAGCAGTTTGGCGGGCACGTTGGGGTCTGCCGGGCTGATGAGTGTGACATCCAGCCCACGACGCTGGAACATCCCCTTCTCCCGTGCGATCAGCAGGGTGGCGTGCTGTGGATTGAGGTACCAATCGAGCGTGATATCCAGCGACGTCATGGGGGGCGGGGCGATAGGTTCGGCGGGCTCGACGGCAATCGACGGCACATCCGGAGAGAGCGCCTCCGCCATGTCGACAGCCGAGAGTGGGCCGGTGAAGGGGTCGACCGAGAGGAGTTTCCCGAGAAACGACGGACCGGAAACCACCGGTGGCACCTCAACGAGTGGACTGGCCTCGGGGACGATGGCCTCGTCGCCAGGTGGTTCCGCTACAGACAGCGCAGGGGGCACCATGACCTCCGTCTCCAGGGGCAGCGGCGGCGCCACCAGGGCTTCGGCGGGTTCCGAATGGGATTCCGCGAGCAAGAAGACCGGAACCAGCGCGAATGATGCGACCCATAGGGGCAGGACGCGGGCCGTGAACCATCGAATGGGCCTGGCCATGGGAAGGGAGTGTCTCCAGCGGCGATCGTAAGCCATCGGTAAGCCGCCAGTTTAGCCTTCACGGTCTGCCAATGGCCAGCCACGGTGTCACTGTTCCGCCGCCTTGGCCATGCCATAATGCTCTTCTTGCCGTTGCGAGGTCTTGCATGGATACGGTCAACTCCCTTTTTCTGCTTGCCGGCTTTCTGATCGCCTTGAGTATCCTGGCCAGCCGCCTCTCCACCATGATGGGGCTGCCCTTGCTGTTGATTTTCCTGGGGCTTGGCATGTTGGCTGGCGAAGAAGGAGTGTTGGGCATCCAGTTCGACGATTACTCCCTGGCGTTCCTGATCGGGCATCTTGGGCTTGCCATGATCCTGCTCGACGGCGGGCTTCGAACACGGCTGAAGACCTTTCGGGTGGGGTTCAGGCCAGCGCTGTCGCTGGCGACGCTGGGCGTACTCGTCACCAGTACCCTGGTCGGTGTCATCGCCATGTGGATCATGGAACTGACCCTTGTCCAGGGCCTGCTGGTGGGGGCGATAGTCGGCTCAACCGATGCCGCCGCCGTGTTTTCCATGCTCAGCGGCCGGGGAATGCGCCTCAATGAGCGCGTCGGCGCCACCCTCGAGATCGAGTCCGGCACCAACGATCCAATGGCCATCTTTCTGACCCTGCTGCTGATCGAGATATTAGTGGGGGATCTCCAGGACGTATCGTCGACCCTGCTGTTCCTGGTGACGCAGTTTGGCCTCGCCTTTGTCATCGGGTTGGGGGGCGGTTGGCTGAGTGGCAAGGTACTGCGATGGCTGGATCTGGCGCCAGGGCTCTATTCACTGCTGGCCTTGGCCTTGGGGTTCTTCGTATTCGGCTTGACCAGCTTCCTGGGGGGAAGTGGTTTCCTGGCGATCTATCTTACCGGCTTGATGATCGGCAATCAGCCCGGGCGCCACCTCAATTTCATATTACCGGTCCACGATGGCCTGGCCTGGCTGAGCCAGATCGGCTTGTTCCTCGTACTGGGATTGCTGGTCAGCCCTTCAGGCCTGCTGGATTATGCCCTGCCGGCGTCACTCGTTGCCCTGGCGCTGATCTTCGTGGCTCGCCCCTTGGCAGTGCTCGTTACCGTCACACCCTTCTTCAAGTTCCGTTGGCGCGAGATAGTCTTCATTTCCTGGGTGGGGCTGCGGGGAGCGGTTCCCATCGTGCTGGCGATCTTTCCTGTCGTCGGCGGCGTGGAGAATTCTGCCCTCTACTTCAATGTCGCCTTTGCGGTGGTGCTGCTGTCCCTCCTGGTCCAGGGCGGAACGCTACCTTTCATGGCGCGCTGGATGAAGGTCGAGGTCCCCAAGGGGGTGACTCCCAACCATCGTGGGCCACTGGGAATCCTGCCGGAAAACGACTATGAGATGTTCGTCTACAAGGTCGAAAACCAGGAACTCGATGATGTACCGATTCGGTTATTGCGTTTTCCTTCCGGCGCCGTCATTTCGGCTCTGTTCCGCCAGCACGTCATGCTGCATCCCAAGGGCAGCACCCGGCTGAAACTGGGGGACGTGATCTGCGTCATCGGGCGCAGCGATGACTTGCCGGCACTTAACCGCCTGTTCAGCGGCGATGCCAAGCTCAAGCAGGAGCGTGCCTTCTTCGGCACGTTTACCTTCGATGGCGATGTCCTGATGCGGGATGTCGCCAGCGTATACGGCCTGATGTTGAGCCCGGGGGAGAATGACATGACGCTTGCGGAATTCGTCTCTCTCCGTGTGGGTGGACACCCCGTCGTGGGTGATGATGTGGACTGGCACGGTATTCACTGGGTCGTCAGCGAGATGAAGGGCAACACGATCACCCGCGTTGGCCTGCGCCTTTATTGAGGAGCACGGAGGGATATCGGTTCAAGGGCTGGCCAGTCGGCGGTAGTCACGCCTGCTTGCGTACCGTGAATGCCACCTCTACCGAGTTTTCCGGGCTGGCCAGCCATAGCATGCCATCCTGTATGGTGCAGTTCAGGGTCATGCTCTTTGCAGCCAAGGCAGTGAGCTCCTGAACGGATCGCGCATCGATATCCACGACTGTCAGGTTGTCGATGGCGGTGAATTTTCTCGCGTTCTTTTCCCACCACAGGGAGGCACCGTCACCGCTGTAGGTATAGAGTGTCACGTGACGTGCACGGCCACAGGCCTTCCGAACGTCCTTCTCGTCGGGTTGACCCAACTGTATCCAGTGATCGACGGCACCCGTCAGATCCTTGAGCCAGATGTCGGGTTCGTCCTCCGTGCTCAGGCCTCTGCCGAAGGCTAGCGCTTCGCTGGCATGGCGTGCAAAGGCCAGCAGCCGTACCATCATCCGCTCATCCGTTTCCGATGGGTGCCGTGCCACGGTCAATGTGTGCTCGGCATAGTAATGCCTGTCCATGTCGGCGACCTGGAGTTGTGCCTTGTGAATCGTTGCCTTCAGTGCCATCTGCCATGTCACCCGATGTGCTGTAGTGGAAATCGGCATGATGCCATATCGAGGAGCGCAAGGCGGGCTTCTTGTCATGCAGGCTCTCAGCTATCTGGCGAAGCTTTCTTGCTCCCACCTAACCGAACCACTACCTTTTGTTCATGCGGGCTGTCCAATTGTGAGACTCGAACCGCTGGAAGAGGAAGAAAGGAAGCAATGAAGATGAAGCGGGATGCATAACGGTCGATGTTCCCTATGGGGCAGGCCTCATCACCACGGATAGCGGACACGGAGTCATGACATGTTGAAATTTCTGGCGAGTACGGCTGGTATTATCTTCCTGATCGGATTGGCCGTAGTGATTGGCCTTCTGATGCTGATATTCTGAAGCCATGGCTGACCCAGCTGGCAAGGGTTCCCGCCATCGTCTCCTTTGCTTACCGTTGGCGGCATGTCGCTCGGCTGTGCGTTGTTCCTGATGCCAGCCAGCGTGGCCTTCCTGGGATCAAGAGTCTTGGGAAGCCAGCTTGGGAATGAGCGAACGTGGGTGGGGTAGGCAGAAATGAAAAAAGCGCCCACAGGCGTTTGATTCTGAACATGAAGTGGCGGAGGGACAGGGATTCGAACCCTGGGTAGGCTCTCACCTACGCCGGTTTTCAAGACCGGTGCATTCAACCGCTCTGCCATCCCTCCGGCTCACGGAGGCGAATATTACCAGTTATCCTCATGAGGTCAAGGGGTTCCAGGCATCGTCTTCGGAGAGGTCGTCATGACGATAGCCCATGAGAGTCCTCCGGTGCAGCCATGTCCTGCGGTATCGGCGGGATTGGTGCATCAGGGCAAAGTGCTGATGGTACGGCGGCGCAACCCGCCAAACGCGGATAGGCTGGCCATGCCTGGCGGCCGCGTGGCATCCGGAGAGTCGCTATACGCGGCTGCCGTTCGCGAACTGCGCGAGGAAACTGGCGTGGTGGCCGAACCCACGAGGGTTCTGACGGCAATCGATGAGCTTCTCTATGATGAGGCAGGCGGGTTACTGCATCACTATGTGATCGTAGTGGTAGTCTGTCGTTGGATCAGCGGCATGGGTGTGGCAGACGATGATGCCAGCGAAATTCACTGGCTGGACGGGGTAGGGGTGAGAGATGAGCCGACAATCTGTGCCAATGCGCGAAAAATCGCGGCCCGGCTGCTCGAGGAAGGCGGCTCTGCGATGTAAGGGCCGTTGACCCTTTCAGAACGAAGGGGTTGCGTCGGGAACCAACCGACGGCATTCTTGGTCCACTGCCGAGATCATCCAAGATCAACCACAGGGAGCTATGGATCAATGGCCTATCACGATACGCATGTGGCACAGCACACGTCACAGGTAACCAGTACCAACAAGGTGCTGCGCAATACCTACGGCCTGCTGGCCATGACACTGCTGTTCTCCGCTGTGACTGCTGGTGGCGCCATGGCCATGGGCGTCGAGCGGATGAACATCCTCGTCTTCTTCATCGGCGCCTACGGCTTGATGTTCCTGGTGCACAAGACCGCCAACTCCGCGGCTGGCCTGCTGGCGACCTTTGCCTTCACCGGTTTCATGGGCTTTACGCTTGGCCCTATCCTTAGTGCCTACCTCGCATTGCCCAATGGCGCCGCGCTGATCATGAACGCGCTTGCCATGACCGGCCTGACCTTCATTGGTCTTTCCGCCGTGGCGCTGGTGTCCAAGAAGGACTTCAGCTTTCTGGCCAACTTCCTGATGGCTGGAGCCATCGTGCTGATCCTTGCCATGGTGGCGGGCCTGGTCTTCCAGATTCCCACTCTGATGCTGATGGTCTCGGCCGGCTTCGTGCTGTTTGCATCTGCCGCCATCCTCTATCAAACCAGCGAGATCGTGCATCGCGCCGGGGAAACCAACTACATCCTGGCGACCATCACGCTCTACGTCTCCATCTACAACCTGTTCGTCAGCCTGCTTGCGCTGCTCGGTATCATGAGCAACGACTGAATCCGCTTGGTAGGTGC
Organism: Billgrantia endophytica; assembly: GCF_002879615.1. Classification (GTDB taxonomy): domain Bacteria; phylum Pseudomonadota; class Gammaproteobacteria; order Pseudomonadales; family Halomonadaceae; genus Halomonas; species Halomonas endophytica. The sequence continues at coordinate 136,547 of NZ_PNRF01000007.1, read as the reverse complement.
GCACAGGCCCCGCCATGGCGGGGCCTGTGCGTTTTAGTCAACGAAGGGACCAAAGGCCCATGCGTTACGCATTGCTCGTTCAGGGCGCCCCGTACAGTAGCCAGGCTTCCCACTCCGCACTTCGTTTTGCCGCGGCATTGCTGGCTCGGGGGCATAACCTGGAATGCGTTTTCTTCTATCATGATGGTGTCTACAACGCGGCACGACTGGCGGCCCCTCCCCAGGACGAGCCACACTTGATGGACGCCTGGTGCGCTCTGAACACCGAATATGGCACCCGGCTTCAGGTCTGTATCGCCGCGGCGCTCCGCCGCGGATTGCTTGATGAACGTGAGGCCGCTCGCCATGGCAAATCGGGTTACAGCGTGCAGTCGCCTTTCGAGCTGACGGGCCTTGGGCAGCTGATCGATGCGGGGCTGGGCTGTGATCGCCTGGTGACCTTTTCCCCTTGAGAGGGTGGTGATGCAATACCCAACCGTACCCCCTGCTGGCGACGTGCTGGTCATCCTGCGTCATTCACCTCATGGCAGCAGTTGGCTGCGTGAAGGGCTCGATGCGGCCCTCGTGGCGGCTGCCTTCGGTCAGGCTGTCAGCCTGCTGTTCCAGAGCGAAGGGGTGCTGGCCCTGGTCAAGGGGCAGGGGCCAGGGCCGCTTGGTCAGAAAGGCACCTCGGCCACGCTGGACATGCTGGCAATGTATGATATCGAATCGCTGTTCCTGGATGCTGTCGCACTCGCAAGACTGGGCTTTTCCAGTGACGAACTGCAGCTGACGGCCAGGCCGGTCGATCAGGCCGCAACGGCCGAGCTGATTGCCGGGCACCGGCTGGTACTGACTTTCTGAGTCTCCCCGAGACGACAACGGCGAGGTCTTCCATGATCCTGCATATTCTTAATCGTTCTCCCGGTTCCAGCCTTGTCTACCGGGAAGCCCTGGCCGGAATGGGGCCTGAGGACAGGCTGTTGCTGATCGAGGATGGGGTTCAGGGGGCGCTTACCTCGCAGGCACGTCACTTCGAGTCTCTGGGCGGCAGGTTGTTCGCCTTGCGTGAGGACCTGGCGTCCCGCGGGCTCGAGGGACGCTGTGATGCCAGCGTGCAAGTGGTGGATGTGGATGGCTTCGTGGTATTGACCGAGGAAGCCGACAAGACGGTGAGCTGGTTCTGATGGCATCGACCGAGATTGCCCGTTACCTGGAAGTGGAAGGGCGCCAAGTGCCCCTGGACCCGGAAGGCTATCTTGTCGAACTGGATGACTGGACTCCGGCTGTGGCTCGCGCCATGGCAGCCGAGGAAGGCTGCGAACTGACATACGAGCACTGGGAGATCATCGAGGTGCTGCGGAACTTCTATGCACGCTTCGAGACATCACCGGCCATGCGCCCTCTGGTGAAAGCCGTGAGCCAGGCCCTTGGACCCGAGAAGGGCGGTTCGTTGCACCTGATGAAGCTGTTCCCCGACAGTCCTGCCAAGGCAGGAGCTCGGCTAGCGGGGTTGCCGAAGCCCGCCAATTGCCTGTGATGACGGCACCGGTTTCGATGAGAGCCCTGACCTCCGGGGCAGAATCGACGTGAATTTTCTTGCCCATGCCTGGCTGGCGCGCGGTGGCAGCGACGACTTCCTCTACGGCAACCTGATCGCCGATGGGGTCAAGGGAAGCGACCTGTCCGCCTGGCCCGGAGGCGTGGCGAATGGCATTCGGCACCATCGCCGCGTGGATGCCTTCGTCGATGCCCACCAGGTGGTGCGAGGGGCTCGCAGCCGGGCGCCGCGTGAGCTTCGACGCTATTCGGGTATCGCCCTGGATCTGATGTGGGATCATTTCGTTGCCCGTGAACTCGCGCTGGACATGGCCGAGTCCGCCCTGGTGTTGCGTAGCTACCAGTTGCTGGTGCGGCGCCCTGCGCCGGCTCGCCTGGGTGCGATGATGCCGGTACTGGTGGAACAGGACTGGCTGCATCGCTACGTCGATTTCGGTTTCACCTGCCAGGCCGTGCGTGGCATTGGCCGCCGGCTATCGGGCCCCAACCGCCTGGCGGAGCTCGTGCCCTGGCTTGAATCCGACTACGAAAGCCTCTCCGAGGACTTCCAGCGACTCTGGCCGGCGGTTATCGAGGCACTGGAAGTCCAGGATTAGGCGTTGTACGAACTGCCTGTGCTCTGTCATACGGTGTTAAAAATCGGCGCCTTTTCAGACAACGCTTAGTCGACCCTGAGCCATAGACACTCGATGGGATCGCCCGGCTCGATTCGTGTCTCGGGAGGGATGACGGCCAGTGCATCGGCTTCGATACAGGAAGAGAGCACCCCGGAGTTCTGATCGTGAAAGGCATGGGCCACGACCCCCGTTGGGCCGAACTCGAGCGTGACCCGCATGTAGTGGCGCCGAGGCCCTGTTCTGGTGGCAAAGTCCGTCCGGGCGGCAAGCGTCGGCAGATTGGCCAAGGCGGGGCAGCCCAGAAAGGCCCCCATCAGTGGGCGCAGGAAGAGCCAGGCGCCGACGAAGCCCGAGACTGGATTGCCAGGAAGGCCGACAAAGCGCACATCACTACCGTTTGCGCCTGGCAGGCGACCCAAGGCCAGGGGTTTGCCTGGCCGTATGGCCAGGCGCCACAGGTCGAGTTGCCCCAGGGTTTCCAGCGCTGTCCTGACATGATCTTCCTCCCCTACGCTGACACCCCCCGTGGAGATCACGACGTCGACTTCCTGCGCGGCAAGGGCCAGGGTGGCGCAGGTGCCCTGAAAATCATCGGGTACCGAAAGAGCCAGGGTGACATCGGCACCAAATCGTTCCAGCAGGCGCGTGAGCATGGGGCGATTGGAGTTGTAGATCCGGCCCGGTGCCAACGGCTGACCTGGTTCGACGAGTTCATCGCCGGTCGAGAGCAGGGCGACCCTGGGGCGGCGACGCACTGCCACCTCGGTGATGCCCTGGCTGGCAAGGTGGCCTAGCGCTGCGGCCTCCAGGCGTGTTCCAGCATCGAGTAACGGCGAACCGACCCACACGTCACGGCCACGGCAACGAACGTTGTTGCCGATGGGAATGCCTTTCGGGATGAGCGCCGTATCGCCTGCGACCTCGACTTGCTCCTGCATGACCACGCAGTCGGCACCTGGCGGCAGTTCGCCGCCGGTGAAAATGCGGGCGCAATGCTCCCGCTTCAGCGGTCGAGCCGGCGACCCCGCGGTAATGCGCTGGGCTATCGGCAACCGCTTGCCGGCGTCACCATGATGCAGGGCATAGCCATCCATGGCGCTACTGTCGAAGGGCGGCACGTCCATCCGCGCCGTCACCGGCTCGGCCAGCACACGTCCCGCTGCCTGGTGACAGCTCATGGTTTCCGACGCCACTGGGGCCACGCCTTTCAGTAGGGCGACCAGCGCCCTCTCGATGGACTGCAGATCAGTCATACTGGCCTCTTTTGGGCAGAGGGCTCGTGCCGGCTGTGGGCCATCTCACGCATGCTGGCCTCTTTCGGGTATGGCCAGGTTGGCCTGAACTTGTAGAAAGTTACAGGGCTCGTGCCGGCTGTGGGCCATCTCACGCATGTTGGCCTCTCTCGGGTATGGCCAGGTTGGCCTGAACTTGTAGAAAGTTACAGGGCTCGTGC
>NZ_PNRF01000007.1:0-132888 GCF_002879615.1 Billgrantia endophytica | reverse complement strand
CTTTCCTGCTGATTTGTCGCCGATTTTTGCCTTGTCTGGCCATCGCTCGTCGACTTTTCGTACAAAGCCAAGGGCTCAATGGCGCAGCTCCAACCGCTCGAAGTGCGGCCTCAGCCGCTTGACCAGGGCGGCGAGCATCGAGAGGGGCGGGGCGTTGTCCACCGGCTGGCAGTAGTCGGGGTCCATGCACTGCTCGGTGCGGGCCACCTGCAGGGCGTAGTGGCGCACGCCGCAGTCGGCGAGCGTCAGTGCCAGGTGCTCCACGTCGTCGATGGCAAAAAAATCCTTCCAGTGGACGGTGGTGCGGCACTCGAAGTCGAGGCCGCTGTCCAGTAATGCCACCAGGCTCCGGCCATGGCGCTGCCAGATTCCCGGTCGCCCGCAGATTCGGTCGAAGTCGCGCCCGCGCCCTTTCACATCCAACCCCACCCAGTCCAGCATCGGCAGCAGCCGGGCCAGCCGCTCCGGGTAGGGGCCGGCGGTGTGGAGCCCCACCTTGAAGCCCATTGCCTTCGTCTCGCCGATGGCGGCCGGCAGGCCGCCGTGCAGCGTCGGCTCGCCGCCGCTGAACACCACCGCTTCCAGCAGGCCGCGGCGACTGGCCAGGAATTCGCGCACGTCCTGCCACTCATGCGGCTCGCCGCGGCGGGGGTCGACCATCTGCGGGTTGTGGCAATAGCCACAGCGCAGCGGGCAGCCCTGCAGGAATACCACGCAGGCCAGGTGCTCCGGGTAGTCCAGGGTGGTCATGGGCGTCAGCCCGGCGACCGGCAGGCGGATCATGCCGGGTGGGTCGAGGGGGCGGGGAGCGGACAGTATGGCGATATCGGACATGGCGAATGGCCTGTGCCGGGTAGCTGTGAGCTCCCCGGCACGCTGGTGTGGATGACAGGGGCTAGAGGCCGACGCCCTCACGGAAATGGCGGCGCTCGCCATGTTCGGCACGCTTGCCGATATTGAACTGGCTGACCGGGCGGTGATAGCCCATCACTCGGGTCCAGACTTCGCAGCGCTGGCGCTTCTCGGTGGGCAGAGAGGCGTATTGTGCGTGGCTCATGTGATGCTCCTCGTGGATGTCGGTTCGGGGGATGTGCTTCAGGCCGTGGTGTCGGCCACTGAAGCGTGTCTTGCCAGCAGTGCTTCGTCGCACACTGGGCAGAACTCGTGTTCGCCGGCCAGGTAGCCGTGCACCGGGCAGATCGAGAAGGTCGGCGTGACGGTGATGTAAGGCAGCCGGAAGCGCGACAGGGCGGTACGCACCAGCTTGCGGCAGGCCTCGGGACTGGAGAGCTTCTCGCGCATGTAGAGGTGCAGTACGGTACCGCCGGTGTAGCGGGTCTGCAGCGGGTCCTGGTGGATCAATGCCTCGAAGGGATCGTCGGTGTGCCCCACCGGCAACTGGCTGGAGTTGGTGTAATAGGGGGCTTCCGGGTTGCCGGCCTGCAGGATGGCGGGGAAGCGTGCCTGGTCCGCCCTGGCGAAGCGGTAGGTCGTGCCTTCCGCCGGGGTGGCTTCCAGGTTGTAGAGATGGCCGGTCTGTTCCTGATACTCCTGCATCCGCTCGCGCACGTGGTCGAGTATCTCCAGTGCCAGCTGCTGTCCTTCCGGGTCGGCGATGTCGTAGCGGTCCTCGCTGAAGTTGCGCACCATCTCGTTGAGCCCGTTCACGCCCAGGGTCGAGAAGTGATTGCGCAGGGTGCCCAGATAGCGCTGGGTATAGGGGTAGAGGCCGTTATCCATCCACTGCTGGATGCGCTCGCGCTTGAGTTCCAGGCTGTCGCGTCCCAGCGCCAGCAGCCGGTCCAGCTCACTGATCAGGCCCGCGCGGTCGCCGGCGAAGCGGTAGCCAAGTCGAGCGCAGTTGAGCGTCACCACCCCTAGCGAGCCGGTCTGCTCGGCGCTGCCGAACAGGCCGTTGCCGCGCTTGAGCAGTTCGCTGAGGTCGAGCTGCAGCCGGCAGCACATGGAGCGCACCATGTGCGGTTCCAGGTCCGAGTTGAGAAAGTTCTGGAAGTAGGGCAGGCCATACTTGGCGGTCAGCGCGAAGAGCCGCTCGGCGTTGTCGCTCTCCCAGTCGAAGTCGTGGGTGATGTTGTAGGTGGGAATCGGGAAGGTGAAGACCCGCCCCTGGCGATCGCCGGCTTCCATCACCTCCAGATAGGCGCGATTGATCAGGCCCATCTCGGCCTGCAGCTCGCCGTAGGCGAAGGGCTGCTCCTCGCCGCCGATGATCGGTACCTGCTGGCGCAGGTCCTCGGGGCAGACCCAGTCGAAGGTGAGGTTGGTGAAGGGGGTCTGGCTGCCCCAGCGCGAGGGTACGTTGAGGTTGTAGATGAACTCCTGGATCGCCTGCCTGACCTGGCCGTAGTCCAGCCCGTCCTTGCGCACATAGGGTGCCAGGTAGGTGTCGAAGGAGCTGAAGGCCTGGGCGCCGGCCCACTCGTTCTGCAGGGTACCGAGGAAATTGACCATCTGGCCCAGGGCGCTGGAGAGATGCCGGGGTGGTTCGCTTTCGGCACGGCCCGGCACGCCGTTGAACCCCTCGATCAATAGCGTGCGCAGCGACCAGCCGGCGCAGTAGCCGCACAGCATGTCCAGGTCGTGGATATGCAGGTCGCCCTCCCGGTGGGCCTCGCCAACGGCGGCGGGGTAGACCTCGTCGAGCCAGTAGTTGGCGATCAGCTTGCCCGAGATGTTGAGGATCAACCCGCCCAGGGAGTAGCCCTGGTTGGCGTTGGCGTGCACGCGCCAGTCGGCACGTTCGAGATACTCATTGACCGTCGAGGCGACGTCGACCTGGCGTTTGACGGCCTGGCTGCTGGTGGGGGTGCTCACCGTCATCTCCCTATATATGCCAATATTTCTTTGGATAGACACCATATCTAGTGTCTGGAAGGCTAGTGCCTCCGGCGGCGGGAGAAAATGATCCAGGTCAGAAAAAGACCTATTGAGATAATCGGTAGCGCTTGTCGTTGGCTTTTCCGCCTGGCCGCGCCGTCACCAGGTCTGCGAGGAGGCGCTGTAAACCCATCCATGGGCGCTACATTTGCCCTGCTGCGCTCTCGCATCCTGCTCCGCTTGCAGGACCGGTGCTGGCCATCCATGGCCAACCCGTTCGGATCAATGCTCCTCACCCATGGCAAATGACCTCCTCTTCGACCTGCCCCGGCGCCTCACTTGGCCCTGTTGGAAACAGGACTCGGTGAAGGAGTGGCTGCGGTTCTGGCGGCTCAGCCGGCAGGCAGCCGGGTGTTGTCCATGCCAGGGCGACCATGCCAATAACCGTCGCAGATATCCGCTTCGACCAGCGACAGCGGGCCGGGCGGTGCCAGCTCGCCGCGGCGGGCCGCATCGAAGGCGGTGACGATATCTGCCATGCCTTCGCTGCGCGGACTCAGACGGGCCACCGCGATCCCCATGGCGGCCATGTCGGCGACCTCATGGCGCAGGTCCTGGCAGGCGCCGGAGAGGGTCTGGATGCCGTTGAGGGTGAATACCTCGCGGGATTCCTGGGAGCGTAGCGCCAGGCCCTCGGGGTGCTTCTGGCAGACGAACTGGCAGCGGTCCTTGGGTTTCTGGTGACGCCGGGCGGTGAAGCAGCGCGACGACCAGGCCAGCGGCAGGTGGCCGTAGGCGAACACCTCGCAGGGTGCCTCGAGGCCTTCGGCACGGCAGTCGTCGAGCAGCCGGGAGAGATCGACCCGCGACATCTCTACCGGCGCGTGCCAGCGCTGCATGCCGGCGCGGGCCATGACCCCGATGGAGGCGGGGTTGTAGAGGTTCAGCGCGGCGCCGGCGACGAAGGGCAGGCCGGCAGCCGAGAGGCACTGCAGGGCGCTCTGGTCGTTGGCCTCGACCAGGAATTCGCCGTTGTCGCAGAGCTTGCGCAGGTCGCGCAGGTCGGCCTCCGATTCGATCAGGGTCTGGCTCGACAGCACCACCTGCTTGCCGCCTTCGGCCAGCTCGCGGCCGATGCCCAGCCAGTCGCCGAGCTTCATGTCGCGGCGCCGGGAGCAGACCGTCTCGCCCAGGGTGACGATCTCCACCGGCCAGTCGGCGGCGTCGCGGTAGAAGTCGGCGTAGCGCTGGCGGGTCCAGTAGAAGAGCACCGGGCCCAGCGACAGCTGAAGCATGTCAGGGGTTGGCATGGGGCCTCCTATTTCCAGCGGCGCTCGTAGGCGCCCAGGGTGGTGGTGGCGCCCTCGGAGACTTCGCCGAGGCCGGCCATCCAGGCGGGGTCGGGGTGGAAGCGCTGCGGCGAGCGCTCCAGGCGGTCCAGCGCCTGACGCCAGATGCCGGCCACCTTTGATACGTAGGCGGGGCTGCGCTGGCGACCCTCGATCTTCACCGCGCTGATGCCCAGTTCACGCAGTTCCGGCAAGAGTTCCAGGGTGTTGAGGCTGGTGGGTTCCTCGATGGCGTGATAGGTCTCGCCACCCACCTCGAAGCGCCCCTTGCACAGGGTCGGGTAGCCGGCCCGTTCGCCCTCGGCATAGCGGTCGATGAGCACGCCGTTGAGACGTGACTCCAGCCCTTCGGGCGTCTCTTCCCAGCGCACGTGGGCCGCCGGAGAGCAGACCCCGCGGGTATTGGGCGATTCGCCGGTGAGGTAGGAAGAGAGATAGCAGCGCCCCTCGGCCATGATGCACAGGCTGCCGAAGGCGAAGACCTCGAGCTCCACCGGGCTCTGTTTCGCCAGGTCCCGTACCTGGGTGATGGAGAGTACCCGCGGCAGCACGGCCCGCTTGATGCCGAAATGGTCGTGGTAGAAGCGCAGTGCCTCGTGGCTGGTGGCCGAGCCCTGCACCGAGAGGTGGCGAGCCAGCGCCGGATGGTGCCGGGCGGCATAGTCGAGCAGGCCCATGTCGGCCATGATCAGGGCATCGACGCCCAGCTCGGCGGCCTGGTCCACGGCGCGGGTCCACTGGGACCAGCCATCCGGCTGAGGATAGGTGTTGATGGCGCAGAAGACCCGCTTGCCGCGAGCGTGGGCATAGTCGATACCCTCGCGGGCGCGCTTGTCGGTAAAGTTCAGGCCGGCGAACTGGCGCGCGTTGGTGGAATTCTGGAAGCCGAAATAGACCGCATCGGCGCCCTCATCCACGGCCCGCTTCAGGGCGGGCAGGTTGCCGGCCGGGCAGACGAGCTCCATGTCGTTCTCCTCGCGATGAAAACCCGACCATGCTAGTCGACTACCGTGTCATGTCTTTTGATGCGGGTCATGGCAGAGGCAGTTTGATCACCCACTCCGGTTGGCTTACGTGCTCACAGCCCGATGCGATGGGCGCGGCTGGTAAAGAAGATGCCGCTGGGCGATTCCGCCGGAAGACGCGCAAGCTGTTCGAAGGTACGGGTGTCATAGACGGTGACCCAGCCGCTGTCGCGGGCCGAGATCCAGATGTGTTCGCCGCGCGGGGTGAACTCCTTGTGCAGGATCGATTCGCCGGGCGACAGGGTCTCGATTACCTCCAGGGTTCCGGTATCGATGACCTGCACCTTGTCGTTGAGGGGGTGGGCGAAGGTGACCCATACCTGCCGCTCGTCGGGGCGGCTCATCACGAAGATCGGCTGGCCGTGCACCTCGATGCGATCGATCAGCGACCAGTCGCGGGTATTGGCCACCAGCACCTCGTTGCGGCCCACGGCCGGGAAGAAGGTCTGGTCGCCGGCCATGGCCCAGCCCTCCAGATGCGGCATCTTGTAGACCGGCAGGCGCTCCTCGCCACGGCCGTAGTCGGGCAGGATGCGCTGCACGCCTTGCTCGGGGTGCCACAGGTCGAGCAGGGCCATGCCGTCCTCGCCGAACAGGCCGGCGATATAGAAGCGGCCGTTGGGGGTGATCAGGGCGTCGTAGGGCATGCTGCCTATGTCGCGGTATTTCGTCAGCTCCGGCTCCTCCGTGGACATGTCCAGGGTCCAGATCTCGCCGGCTTCGAACAGGCTGAAGACGAAGACGTTTCCGGGCACATCCACCACGCCCACCACCTTGGCCTGGCCGGTGGTACCGTCCGGCTTCTCATAGGTGGCCGGTACGTCGATCACCAGTTCCATGGTCTCGGTATCGAAGACCTTTACACCGCCCGGCTCGTAGTTGCCCACCGCCACGAAGCGGCCATCCTGGGAGATGGCGCCGCCAATGCTGTTGCCGGACTGGATGATGCGGCCGTCGATCTCGCCGGTGAGCAGGTCGAGGCGGGTGAGACCGCCGTCGCGGCCGAAGACGAAGGCATGGCGCGCATCGCGGGTGAACTTCACCGAGGCGTGGGAGAGGTCGCCGAAGCCTTCGACATGGCGCAGCACCGTCTTGCGGGTGGTATCGACCAGCGCCACGCTGCCGGTGGCACGCTCGATGACCACGCCGAGGTCGCCGGTGCCGCGTAGTTCGAGCCGGTCGTCGGATACCGGTTCGGCGGGGGCCTGACCGCTCACCAGCAGGACAATGGCACTGGCGGCGAGCAGCGTCTTGATCGGAGTGAATGGAAGCATTGGCGACTCCTGGTCAGTCTTGCGGATTCAGCGTTTCGAGGGGGTTGTCGTGTTTCAGGTGTTCGGCAATCCAGCGGGCGTCCTCCTCGCTGATCAAGGCATTCCAGCCGGGCATGGCGCTGCCGGGTATGCCGTGCAGGATGATGTGGCTCAGCGCCTCGGCGGTGAAGCCCTCCATGCGATCGCGTGGCAATGCCGGGCCAAGGCCGCCACGCAGCGTCATGCCGTGGCAGGAACCGCAGTCCTGATAGAGCAGGGTCTTCAGCTCGGTCTGGCGGTTGGCTGCGAGGGGTTCCTGTTGGTTGTCTTGATGGCTTTCCGCCATGGCGTTGGTCGACAGCATCAGAAAGCCGAATAGAAGGGGCAGCATGGCCGACGGGTGCATGGGAAAGCCTCGCGAAATGACGGAGCGAAAAGGTAATGAGGCACGCGAAAAGGCACGGGCCGTCAGCGGAGTGTCCCGCCGTCGGCCCGTGGATGTCATGACGGATATCAAGGGCTGGACGAGTAGCGTTGCGAGGCGGCCAAAAAAGGGTCATTGAAAATACCTCTTTTGACTTGTGTCAACGGCAGCGTCGATGACCGGTTTCAGACTTGATGAGGCATGTAAGATACGTCTTAAGATCATGCTTTCCATCGACCCGCCCGGTATCTGCCCATGGCTGCACTCGACTCCCTTGACCGTCGCCTGATAGACGCATACCAGCGCGGCCTGCCACTGGTGGCGGCGCCCTATGCCGCAATGGCCGAACAGCTTGGGGTGAGCGAGTCCGAGGTGGTGGAACGTCTGCAGCGCCTGCAGGCGCTGGACGTGCTCAGCCGGGTGGGTCCGGTATTCGATCACGCCCGGGCCGGCGCCAGCCTGCTGGCGGCAGTGTCGGTTCCCGAGACCGAGCGTGACGAAGCGGCTGCGATGATCAGCCGTTGCCCCGAGGTGAACCACAACTACGCTCGCGAGCACCGCTACAATCTGTGGTTCGTGATGACCGCTGCCGACGAGACGCAGCTCGGGGTCCGGCTCGATACGCTGGAAGCCGAACTGGGGCGACCGCTGCTGCGTCTGCCGATGCTCGAGGGCTTCCATATCGACCTGGGCTTCCCCATCCCCTGGGCTGAACTGGAGTCGTCATGAGCACGCCCGTATCCATCGCCGTGCTTGACGAGACCCATGACGAACACCGTCTGCGCGCGCTGCTCGAGAGAGGCCTGCCGCTGACCTCGCGCCCGTGGCACAGCCTGGCCGAGCAGTGTGGCATGAGTGAGGCGGATGTCATGGCCTGTGTGCGGCGCTGGCAGGCAGAAGGGCTGATCAAGCGAATGGGGCTGGTGGTCAAGCACCATGCCCTGGGGGTCCGGGCCAATGCCATGGTGGTGTGGGACGTGCCGGATGACGCCGTGAGCGAGTTGGGCCAGCGCCTGGCGGCCGAGCCCGCCGTGACGCTTTGCTACCGCCGCCCACGGCGTTTGCCCGACTGGCCCTACAACCTGTTCTGCATGATCCATGGCACCCGCCGCGACCGGGTACTGGCAGTGCTTGGCGGCATCGTCGAGCGGCAGGCGCTGCAGGCGATTCCCCACCGCGTTCTGTTCAGCCTGAAGGCCTACAAGCAGCGCGGCGGCCGTTACACCCGAGAGGACGATAGTCATGACCGCAGAACGCCTCAGCCGGCCTGAACCGGCGGAGTTGGATGTCGCCGACCGACACATCATCAACCGCCTGCAGGATGGCCTGCCGCTGGTGGAGGCGCCCTATGCCGCCGTGGCCGCGGAGCTGGGCCTGGGCGAGGGCGAACTGCTCTACCGCCTTGAGCGGCTGCTGGAAGCCGGCGTGCTCAGCCGCTTCGGCCCCATGTATCACGCCGAGCGCCTTGGCGGCGGCCTGACCCTGGCGGCGCTGTCGGTGCCGGACGCCGACTTCGAGCGGGTCACCGAGGCGGTCAATGCCTTTCCCGAAGTCGCCCACAACTACCGCCGCGAGCACCGCCTCAACATGTGGTTCGTGCTGGCCACCGAGACGCCGGAACGTATCGGTGAGGTGATCGAGGGAATCGAGGCGGCCACCGGCCTGCCGGTCTTCAACATGCCCAAGCAGGAGGAATTCCATGTCCGTCTCCACCTGCCCGTCTGATCAGGCAACGCGGGAGGCCCGCGACGAGAATGCGCTGGATGCGCTGGACCGTGCCATCGTGCTTGCCACCCAGTCGGGCCTGCCGCTGGTGCCTGACCCCTGGGCAGCCATCGCCGGGCCGCTCGGCATCGACGGCAGCGAGGTGCGCCGGCGCATGCAGCGCATGCTGGACAGCGGGGTCATCCGCCGCATCGCCGCGGTGCCCAACCACTATCGCCTGGGCTACCTGGCCAACGGCATGACCGTGTGGGACGTGGACGATGCCCATATCGATCGTCTCGGCCGCGTCGTGGCGGCGCTGCCTGGCGTCAGCCACTGCTATCGGCGCCCGCGTCACCTGCCGGAGTGGTCCTACAACCTGTTCGCCATGCTGCACGGCCATACCCGCGATGACGTCGAGCAGCAGGCGGAGGCGCTGTGCTCCCTGCTGGGTGACGCCTGCCGGGATCATCGCATTCTCTACAGCTCACGCATTCTCAAGAAGACCGGCCTGCGACTGGCCGCCCGGTCCGACAGGCAGGCTTAGTCCGAGCCGAAGGCGAGCCGCAAGAGGAGTTCCGCATGTTCAGAGTCACCCGCTACGTCAAGTCCCTGGTCGAGCCCACTCCCCCAGGTCATGAAACCGGAGGGCCGGCCCCCAAGCCGCCCGGCCCGGTCGTGATCTGGAACCTGATCCGCCGCTGCAACCTGACCTGCAAGCACTGCTACACCGTGTCGGCGGACATCGACTTCAAGGGTGAGTTGAACACCGAGGAAGCCTTCACCGTGCTCGACGACCTGAAGCGGTTCCGGGTACCGGCACTCATTCTCTCCGGCGGTGAGCCGCTGATGCGGCCGGACATCTTCGACATCTCCCATCGCGCCAAGGAACTCGGCATCTATACCGGGCTATCCACCAACGGCACCCTGATCAACGAGCGCAACATTACCCGGATCGCCGCCTGCGGCTACGACTACGTGGGCATCAGCATCGATGGCCTTGAAGAGATGCACGACGACTTCCGCCGTCGCAAGGGGGCTTTCCGCGAATCCATGCACGCGGTCAAGCTGTGCAAGGAACACGGTATCAAGGTGGGGCTGCGCTTCACCCTGACCCAGCAGAACTACGAGCAGCTTTCCGACATACTGGCGCTGATCGACGCGCACGACGTCGACAAGTTCTATCTCTCACACCTCAACTACGGCGGCCGTGGCCACCGGCACCGCAAGCAGGATGCCTGGTACCGGATGACCCGTGACGCCATGACCCGACTGTTCGACCATTGCCGCAGCGAGCTCGAGCGTGGCGTCGAGCGGGAGTACGTCACCGGCAACAACGACGCCGACGGCCCCTTCCTGCTGATGTGGGCCCGAGAGCACTTCCCGGAGCAGGTCGAGGCACTGGAGCAGCGGCTGACCCACTGGGGCGGCAACGCTTCGGGAGAGCTGATCGCCAATATCGACAACCTGGGCACGGTGCATCCGGACACCTTCTGGTGGGATCACGATATCGGCAACGTGCGCGAAAGACCGTTTTCCGAGATCTGGCGTGACGCCCGGGACCCGCTGATGCAGGGCTTCCGCCAACGGCCGAGGCCCCTCAAGGGACGCTGTGGCGAGTGTCGCTACCTGCCGATCTGCAATGGCAACACCCGGGTGCGAGCCTGGAAGGTGACCGGCGATCCCTGGGAAGAGGACCCCGGCTGCTATCTCACCAACCAGGAGATCGGCGTCGAGGAAAACCGCGAGCGCCGCGTGGTGGCCCCCTACGATGCCATCCAGAGCATCGAGCTGTAGGGCATGACTTGGAATAGAGATGACCGTTGACGCTTCGGGGAGAGGCCGACCATGACGACACATCGCCAATCGCGAAACCTGAGCTTCGATCTCGACGAGGTGCCGCTGGCGCCCGGCGAGGTCGCCATCGTGGGAGCCGGACCCGGCGACCCCGGGCTACTGACCCTGCGGGCGCTATCGCTGCTGCAGCAGGCCGACTGCCTGGTTTTCGACCGGCTGGTGTCCCGGGAGGTGCTGGCGCTGGCGCGGGAAGGCGCGAGGCGCTTCTACGTCGGCAAGGCCGCGAGTCACCATTCGCTGCCCCAGGAGGAAACCAACGTCCTGCTGGTGAGTCTGGCCCGGCAAGGCAAGCGGGTCGTACGCCTCAAGGGTGGCGATCCCTACATCTTCGGACGCGGCGGTGAAGAGGCCGAACACCTGATCGAACACGGCATCGGTTTTCGTGTGGTGCCGGGCATCACCTCGGCCTCGGGCTGCTCCACCTACTCCGGCTTCCCGCTGACCCACCGCGACCATGCCCAGAGCGTGACCTTCGTCACCGGCCACGCCAAGGCCGACGGTGAGCTGGAGCTGGACTGGGGGGCGCTGGCAGTGCCCAATCATACCGTGGTGTTCTACATGGGCCTGGCCAATGCCGAGCTGATCAGCACCGAGCTGCAGCGCCACGGCCTGCCCGCCGCGCATCCGGTGGCGCTGGTCGAGCGGGGCACCACGCCCGACCAGCGCCACGTGCTGGTGACCCTGGGCGACATGGTCGAGGTGATCGAGCGTGAGAGCTTCCGGCCGCCGACCCTGATCGTGGTGGGCGAAGTGGTGCGCCTGGCGGACACTCTGGCCCCTGCCATGACCCGTTGCGATACCACCGTCACCAAGTCTTTGGAGATGGGGAGGCGGGCGCTGTGAGACGACACAAGTTGCTGATCGGGGCGTTGCTGGCCCTGGCCATTCCCGCCATGACGGCGGTAGCCGATGGGCCCGATGCCAATGTGCTCTACAACCACCACTGCGCGATATGCCACGGCGTCAGCCGGCTGGGCGGCATCGGCCCGGCGCTGCTGCCCGACAACCTTTCGCGGCTCAGGCACAACGAGGCCGTCGAGGTGATCCGGGGCGGCCGTGCTGCCACCCAGATGCCGGCCTACGGGGAACTGCTGGACGAGACGGAAATCGCCGCGCTGGCCGAGTGGATCTATGAGCCGCCGGAGGTCGAGCCGAGCTGGACCGACGAGGACATCCTGGCCAGCCATGAAGTGAACCACTATTACGGGACGCTGCCGGACGAGCCGGTGTTCGAGGTCGACGACCTCAAGAACCTGTTCCTGGTGGTGGAGATCGGCGACCACCACGTCAGCCTGCTCGACGGGGACAAGTTCGAGCGCATCACCCGCTTTCCCAGCCGCTATGCGCTTCACGGCGGTCCCAAGTACACCCCGGATGGCCGCTACGTCTACTTCGGCTCCCGTGACGGCTGGGTGACCAAGTACGACATCTACAACCTCGAGGTCACCGCCGAGGTGCGCGCCGGCATCAACATGCGCAACATCGCGGTGTCCGCCGACGGGCGCTACGTGCTGGCCGGCAACTACCTGCCCCACACCCTGGTGCTGCTCGACGCGCGCAACCTCGAGCTGATCGCCTCCATCCCGGTGGAGGGCCTGAACGGCGACACCTCGCGGGTCAGCGCCGTCTATACGGCGCCGCCGCGCAACAGCTTCATCGCCGCCCTGCGCGACATTCCCGAAGTATGGGAGATCCGCTGGCCGGAGGAGCGGGCCGCAGGCGACGAGGCGCTCGTCGGTGACTTCGCCCTGCACCGCATGGAAGCGCCGGACTATCTCGACGACTTCTTCTTCGACATGGAGTACCGCTACGTGGTGGGAGCGGCCCGCGGCGGCCAGGGCGGCCAGGTGTTCGACCTGGATGAAGAGGTCAAGGTGGCGGACCTGCCCCTGGAAGGCATGCCGCACCTGGGCGCCGGCATCACCTGGGAGCTCGACGGCCGCCGGGTGATGGCGATCCCGCACATCGACAAGGGCCAGGTGTCGGTGTTCGACATGACCGACTGGTCGCTGATCACCCACATCGAGACCGACGGTCCCGGCTTCTTCATGCGCAGCCACGAGAATTCGCCCTACGCCTGGGTCGATGTCTTCTTCGGCCCCAACCACGACCGTGTCCACGTCATCGACAAGCAGACCCTCGAGATCGTCGAGACGCTGGTTCCCGAGCCCGGCAAGACCGCTGCCCACGTGGAGTTCGACCGCCGAGGCGAGACGCTGCTGCTGAGCATCTGGGACGACGACGGTTACCTGCTGTGGCTCGACGGCAACACGCTGGAAGAGCTGGGCCGGATGCCGATGAAGCGTCCCTCGGGCAAGTACAACGTATGGAACAAGACGCAATACGAGGAGGGCACCAGTCACTAGACCTCGTACGAAAACTGTCTGCGCTCGACTATACGGCGGAGCTATCTTCCCGGCAGCGGAAGTTCACGGATGAGTTCCGCCGTCGTACGCATTCTGCAATAGCCTTTGATGGCCTTCAGGCTGGCATCGTGGCGCTCTTGGGTATAGGTCGTACACGCGTCGGGTATCAGCGTGACGAGATAGCCCAGGTCACATGCGTCACGAACTGCCGATTCGATACATTGGTCAGTGACGACTCCCGCCAGGATAAGATGGCGTACCCCGAGATTACGCAGGACATAATCGATATTCGTCGAGATGAACACGCTCGAGGACGTTTTTGGGATGACGATTTCATCGTCCAACGGTTCCATTTCCTCCAGTACCCTGGCGTCCCATGATCCTGGTAACACGTTAAAACCAGTGATCTTATAGTCTAGGCTACGATCTCTCCCATCCCGCGTCAGGCTCTCTATCACCGTGTACATCACCTCTATTCCGGCTTCCCGGCACCTGCTCTGGAGCTGGCGCATGTTCGGCAAGGCAGTGTCGCGCAACGTCTGAAAATAAAAATCCAGCCGGGATGTGAACTCCTCGCTCGAAAGGTCGGCAAACTCCATTCCTTCGGGGTGAGCACAAAAATTCTGGACATCGATAAAAAGTAGGGCGGTACGGTTTGGTTCGACTGGAACCTCCCGGCTCAGCTTTGTGGTCATATCGCGATCGCCTGTAATTTTTGATACATTTGCTTGCATCTGTATCGTATGGCACAGTGGTGCTGGATTCAACAGCGAACGGCATGAGTTTGCGTGGAGCAGACGGCGGCTTGCCAAGCCGACCTTAGGAGGAGGAGCAATGCGTCTTTTAGCTGAGGATGAGTTGCCGCCGGTTACGGTGCACCGGCAAAGTGGAAAGTCGATCTTCGTTCTTGCCAGCGATCATGCGGGCAATTCCGTGCCTCGGCGGCTACGCAACCTGGGATTACCCCAATCTGAGCTCGGTCGTCACATCGGTATCGACGTCGGCATTCTGGAGACCTCCCTGCAGTTGGCAGATCAGTTGGATGCGCCCCTGATCGCACAGCGCTACTCTCGGCTGGTCATTGACTGCAATCGTCAGCCAGGAAATGTGAGCTCCATGCCCACCATCAGCGAGTCGACGGAAGTACCCGGCAATTGTGGCTTGAGCGACGACGAAATGTGGTGGCGCGAACGGGAGATTTTCCATCCCTATCACGACATGATCAAGGAGATGCTGGATTCGCGAGATCAGGAAGGGCGCGACACGGTGTTGGTGGCGATGCACAGTTTTACGCCAGAGCTCTTTGGCCGCCCCAGGCCATGGCACATCGGTGTGCTGTTCAACCGTGATCCCCGGGTCGGCAAGGCCCTGCTCGAACTCTTGCGCGCCGAAGGAGATCTTTGCGTGGGGGAGAACGAACCCTATGCCGTGGATGACGAGAACGATTATACCATTCCGGTCCATGGTGAGCGTCGTGGGCTTCCGCATGTCGAGATTGAAATTCGCCAGGACCAGTTGGCTGATGCCGGCGGGCGCAAGGCCTGGGCCGATCGTCTCGCCCGTCTGTTGCCCCAGGCGGTGGATCGTGCTCTGACACCGACCACGTTCCACCGATAAGCCAACTGGCCGGAAGCCACAAACCCTCGTGCTTACAAGCAGGACTAACCTGATGACTCAACCTCGCTTTGTCGATAGCGTATTGGTTCGTGATGGACCTCTCAATCCCGCGCGTACGGCATTGTTGCTGGTGGACGTACAGAACAAGGTTTTCAATGCGGAAGGGGCTGAGCAGAACCCGTATTTCCATGAACGCGTATCACGCCTCGTTATGCCTAACCTTCAGGCCCTCATCGCTCGCATGAGAGACTGTGGAGGTGAAGTGATCTACACCGTCATGGAAAATATGACGGATGATGGCCGTGATCGGAGCCTGGACTATAAGCTGTCAGGTTTCTTTATTGCCAAGGGCTCGTGGGAGGCGGGCGTTTGCCAATCCGTTGCGCCAGCCGGTGATGACATCGTACTGCCCAAGACCTCCTCAAGCGTGTTCAATTCCACCAATATCGCCTACCTGCTGCGCAATATCGGAATCGATACGCTCATCGTGACCGGCTTCCTTACCGATCAGTGTGTCGACCATACGGTTCGTGACGCGGCAGACATCGGGTTTTATCCACTTTGTGTCTCGGACGCATGCGCCACCTATTCACAGAACCGGCATGATCGGGCGCTCGAGGCTTTCGGAGGCTACTGTCGCACCTTGACTACGGCAGAACTCCTCAATGCGTTACCAGAATGAAAAGCTGGCTTTCCCTTGCCTTACTCTTCGCCGGATGCGGTTCGCAGCTTCTCGAGGCGCTCGATTCTTCGCTTGCCACGCGAACCAAGGCGATCCACCACTCCGGCGACAAGAGCCTCCGTCATTGCCAGCCCGGCCACTCCGGAATCAAATGCCGAGGGAACCTCGACCGGTACCGAGAGGACATGATGAGCATGGGCGGTAATTTGCGAGTTCCAGATATCAGTAATAAGAACCAACGTCACGCCCTGGCGGGCCATCTGTTCGGCAAAGCGAATCACGTCCGGCTGGTAGCGACGAAAATCATACACGATCAGCGTGTCGTGCTTGGACACGTCGAGTCGTTGGTCCGGCCAGGTACTCGTTGGGCCATCGATCAAGTGTACGATGGGCCTTAGCTCCCTAAGGTACATATGCAGATAGCTCGCCGTGGTACGGCTGAAGCGGCCACCGAGGATATGTAGCGCATGCTTGCTGTCGGTGAGCAGTGCAATGACTGCCTCGTATTCGTCTCTTGAGAGTGTGTCGAATGCTCGACGAATATTGGCGGCGAGTGCATCGCCGAACCTGGCCAGAGTGTCCCGACCACTGTCATCGGGTAGCGGCGTATCACTGGCCATTACCCCATCATAGCGCGCCAGCGGTGATTCAAGCCTTTCCTTCAGTTCCTCCCGTAACGCTCGCTGGAAGGCTGCATAGCTTTTGAAGCCTACCTTGGTAATGAAGCGAAGGATGCTGGGGCCACTGGTGCGGGCCCGTTCGGCGAATGCGGCTACCGTTTCCAGGCCCACCATGGGGTAGGAGGCCAATAGGATGTGTGCGATACGGCGCTCGGTCGGTGTCATTTCGTCGAGGGTCTGGTGAACCATCTTGGCCACCGTGGGGCGCATGGGGCCGTCGTCTTGCGGCAGAGGCATGGTTGATTCTTCCTGTATCGTACATTACGAAAAGCTCGATGATGGCATATTCTGTAATTTTTATTTTGACAATGCCAGCAATCCTTTGTAACTTTGTTTTGAGGCGCCAGTGTTTGGCGACCCGTCTTCGCCCAAGAATAACAAGGCTGGATTAGCCGATGAGGCACTCCATCAAGGTGAGGACTGGTCGTGGTATCCAATGTCTGACTTCGTTACTCGGTGACAGTACAACGCTGCCGATTCGTATGTGGCCAGACTTGACGATTCAACTAGCGCAAGGAGATTCTGCTATGCGAGCTCGTTATTCCAACCTGGCGTTAACGGCCTTTTCGGCCGCGTCGATTGGCTTCGCCTTTCAGGCCAGTGCCGACACCATCATCAACGCTTCTGGCATTGATCCAACCTACTCAGTCTTTATTGTTGCCGTGGATGGCGGTTTCTACGAGGAAGAGGGGCTCGATGCCGAGTATCGCCTATTTGAAAGCGGCAGCGCCGCTGCCGAGGTGGTGGTAACGGGAAACGCGCATATTACCTCTGGCTCTGAACTGAGCGGCATCGGTTTTCGAGACAGGGGCGCGCCGTTAGTCATCATTGCTTCAGCGATGCGCTCGGACCGGCAAATGGGGGCGATCGCGAGAGAGGGTATCGAGGCGCCTGAGGATCTGGTCGGTCAGACGGTAGGCGTATCCTTTGGCAATGCATCCCAGTTTTATTGGTCGCTCTACGCAAGTCACTATGGCCTGTCAGAAGAAGAGATCACGGTAACCAATATCGGTCCACCGGAAATGGTGCCTGCCTTGGCAACTGGCCAGATCGACGCCTATTTCGTTTGGGAGCCGTGGCTCGAAAACGGTCTGAGAACTGTCGAGAACGCAAATCGCCTGCACCGTTCCGGCGACGATGATGTCTATACGCTGGATATGGCCTACCTCATTCATGAAGATCTGCTTGAAGACACCGAGACACTTCATGCCATGATGCGTGCCCTCGATAATGCGACAAATTTCATCAATGAGGAACGAGAGCAGGCGGCAGAAATGGTTTCTCAAGCCATGAATATAGAGCTCGAAGACACGCTAAATATCATGGAGGGCCTGAATTTTGAAGTAAGGCTGGAACAATCCTTTCTTGAGGGACAGGAAGATGCCGCAGCGTGGATGCTGGATGCCGGACTGATAGACGAAAGCCCAGAACTGATTGGCGGCTATATCCGTCCCGAAGTCATGCAGGAATTGTTTCCTGATCGAGTGGACTTCTAATTCCGATAAAGAGCAACAGTTCAGTCCTTGTGCCAGCGGAAAGTTGCTTCTCGATCTGTAGAGGCAGCGCCCGCTGGTACATCATTCAATAGAGTTGGGTGAGTATCCGTGCCTTCAAGCTTTCTACATAATTCCAACGATACAGTTCTGGATCTGCGTGGTGTAAATAAAGTGTTCGATGTCCCTGGCCGACCGCCTTACGTGGCCATAGAGGATTTCAATTTACACCTGGCTGAAGGAGAGTTCGTCTGTCTGCTAGGGCCGAGTGGTTGCGGCAAGACTACCGTCATGAACATGCTGGCTGGCTTCATCGAGCCAAGCAGTGGCTCTATCCTGCTGGATGGCGAGGCGGTATGCAGGCCTGGGCCGGATCGAGGAGTCATCTTCCAAAGCCATGATGCCCTGTTTCCCTGGCTGACTGCCCAAGAGAATGTGGAATTCGGACTCAAGATGCGGGGGATACCAGCAAAGGTGCGCTCCGAGACCGCTCAGCGTTTCCTTGCACTGGTCGGGCTCGCCAATGAAGGTCGTAAATTCATCCGTGAGCTTTCAGGTGGCATGCAGCAGCGTGTACAGATAGCACGTGTGCTTGCCAATGAGCCTCGTATCCTTCTAATGGATGAACCGTTTGCCGCACTCGATGCGCAGACTCGCAGAGTCCTGCAAGACCAGCTTGTTGACATCTGGCAACGCACGCAAACCACAATTTGCTTTATCACCCACGATATCGGTGAGGCTGTTTTTCTGGCTGATCGTGTCGCAACCATGCGAGCCGGCCCAGCCTCGGGGATCAAAGAGGTGGTAGAAATTGATATGCCACGTCCCCGGGAACGGATTAGTGATCAAGCCAGCGTATATCACCGACGCATTGAGGATGTCATCTCTGCCGAAGTGCAGGCGGCTCTAGCCTAGGAACGACTAATGACAAAGCATATTCCCATACCCGTATACTACCTTTTCAGTGTTACAGCGGCTGTATTGATCTGGCAGCTTCTGAGTGTCACCGTCTTTCCATCCATTTTCTTTCCTCCTCCCACACAAGTCGCAGAAACGGCTGTGAGGTTGATCGAGAACGGCACCCTTCCAAGCCATATACAGATTAGTTTGCAGCGCATTTTATTGGGCTTCTTCATCGGAAGCCTAATCGGTTTTCCCGTAGGGCTTGTACTTGGTGCGAACCTGCTGGTGCGACGACTGGTTGAACCATTTGTACATTTTTTTCGCTTTGTACCTCCTATTGCCTGGGTTTCGCCAGCGATAATATGGCTGGGCATCGGTGAAGCGTCAAAAGTGGCATTGATTATTTATACGACAACTTTCATGGTTCTTTTGAACACGCTGACTGGGGTTGTCAGTATCGATCGTAATAAGCTGCTGGCGGCCAGGTCGCTGGGGGCAAGTTCCCTGCAGTGCTTCTTTTTTGTCGTTTTTCCGGCAACGATACCCTTTATCTTTACGGGTATGCGGCTGGCGATGGGTAATTCTTTCATGACGGTCGTGTCGGCGGAAATGATAGCGGCCCAAGAGGGGCTTGGTTACATGATCATTCACGCCAGGCTATTCATGGCACTTGATCAGATATTTGTAGGAATCATCTGTCTTGGCTTGTTGGGTTGGGGTACTGATACAGTGCTTCGCTTTCTGATCAGAAGGTTCGGCTCTCGCTATCAGCCAGTAGCTTGATTGAGGTTTTTTTTGACGAATATCTTATCCCAAGCAACTCTCGGAAAGAGGATTGTCTTATGTCTGAAAAAGAACAAGTGGCGGCCATGCTGCGTGCCGCCGATGTACGTTGGGTGCGTGTGTTGTGGTGCGATAATGCCAATATCATCCGTGCTAAATCATTCAATGTTTCACAGCTGGATAGTCGTTATATCGATGGTGTTGGAATTGCCGAAGCGCAAATGGCTCTACCTGTCATGTATGATGCCGTGGTCCCGGACAGTGGTCTGACCCCAGTCGGTGAAGTCAGGTTACGGCCGGACTGGAATACGTTGAATGTCCTGCCCTATGCACCAGGCCAGGCCCAGGTCATGGGGGACATGGTCACGGCAGGAGCGACATGGCCGGTCTGTCCTCGGGAATTCCTGCGCAGGCAGATCGCCAGGGCCGCCGAGCATGGACTAGAGATCGTGGCTGCTTTCGAAAATGAGTTTTTCCTTCTGGAAGCCGGTGGCGATGGTATCACCCCAGTCGATGAAACGCCGTTCGCTTCTACATTGGCCATGGGGCAGAGTGGCGCTGTCATCAATGATATGGTTGATGCGCTGGAAGCGCAGGGAGTCATCGTCGAGCAATACCACCCCGAAGCCGGCCCTGGACAACATGAGTTGGCTACCCGCTATTGTGATGCCATGGCTGCGGCTGATAGGCAAATCATCTTTCGTGAGACCGTGCGCGGTGTCGCATTGGGTCATGGGTTGCGAGCCTCGTTTCTACCGAAACCTTTTGAACATGCCGCTGGCAGTGGTTGCCACCTTCATCTCAGCCTTTGGCGAGATGGAAAAAGTTTCACAACGGATCCGCAGCAACCCTATGGGCTGACAGCCGAGGCCATGGCTTTCATGGCCGGCGTATTGAAGCATTTGCCAGCCCTGATGGCGATTACTACACCCAGCATCAACTCCTATCGACGTATCCAACCCCATTTCTGGAGCGGTGCGTTCTGTGTCTGGGGTATGGATAATCGTGAAGCCGCGTTGCGTGTACCAAAATCGCCTGACGGCGGTGCACCTAGCAATATGGAATTGAAAGCGGTCGATGCATCTTCCAATCCTTATTTGGCGCTTGGCGCAGTTATTGCCGCAGGCCTGGATGGTGTGGTTAACCAGCTGGTTCCCGGGGAGCCGGTTGACGTGGATCCAGGCACGCTGTCCGATGACGTCAGGAACGCTTCCGGGATCGCTCCGCTCCCCGGTTCGCTCAGTGAAGCCCTGGTTCACCTTGAAAAGAATGCCGTATTGCTCGAGGCGCTGGGACCGGCGCTCGCGCACGCTTTCATAGCCGTGAGAAAGGCCGAATGGGGCGCGCTGAAGAACGTCTCATTCGAGGAAGAGACCAGGCTGTTATTGGAAAAATACTAATGGTTGACTGTGCCACGACGCCCTGTTGAAAGAGTCCGAACCTTGTCCGCACTGGGAAAGCTTGTCGCTTATAGACGACTTTGCCGGCCCATGTTCGGCAGTAGTCGTGAGTTTTTTAATGTACTCAGGAGCCGTGTTCTCTAAAAGAAGCATTCTTGATACCCGTCATGGTGCTGCCCTGCCCTAATGCTCACAATAGCTGTGTCCAAGCGTTTGAGTCGGGTATGCCATCATGAATTCACCCTCTGCACCTGTATCCGGCCTGACGCGTCTGCCCGTGGCGCGTCTCGCCTTTCGTCCCTTCTTCCTTCTCTCCTCGCTGTTCAGCGTGCTGGCCATGGTGGTGTGGTTCGCCTTCTGGCACGGCGACATCCTGCTGCGGCCCCATGGCGGCCTGATGTGGTGGCATCAGCACGAAATGATCTTCGGTTTCGGGGCCGCCGTGGTGGTGGGCTTCCTGTTGACGGCGGTACAGAACTGGACCGGCCGGCGCAGCATAAGCGGAGCGCCGCTGCTGGGACTGGTAGGCGTCTGGCTGGCGGCACGTCTGCTGCTTGCTTCCCCCATGGGCCTGCCGGCCTGGCTGCTGGCGCTGGTCGACGTGGCGTTCCTGCCGCTGGCGGCCCTGGCCATGGGACAGTTGGTGGTACGCGCCAGGCTATGGCGCAACCTGATGTTCGTGCCGGTACTGCTGCTGCTGGCCCTGGCCAACCTGGCCATGCACCTTGGCGTCATCCAGGGCAAGCTGCCGCTGATCCGCGAAGGGGGCTACCTGGGTGTGCTGCTGATCGCCGTGCTGATGGTGCTGCTCGGCGGTCGGGTCATTCCTTTCTTCACCTCGCTCAAGCTGGGCCGCCCAAAGCCTGCGCCCATCGCGTGGCTGGAGACGCTCTCGCTGGGGTCGATACTGATGGTGGCCGTTCTGCAGCTGCTGATATTGCTCGGCGTGCCCGTGGCGGCGGGCCTGCTGGCCCTGGCCATGCTGGTAGCCGCCGTGGCCAACCTCCTTCGCCTGGGGCGCTGGGAGGGGTATCGCACCCTGCATGAGCCGCTGCTGTGGGGGCTGCACCTGAGCTATGGCTTCATCTCGCTGGGGCTGGTGATGTGGGCAATGGCGCTGATGGGTGCCTTCCGTGTCGAGCTGGCGCTGCATGCCCTGGCCATAGGCGGCATCGCCGCCATGATGCTGGCCATGATGTCCCGGGTCTCATTGGGGCATACCGGCCGTGCGATTCGTACCCTGCCGGGAATTGGCGTGGGTCTCGGACTGATGTTTGCCGGCGCGCTGCTGCGCTCACCGATCCTGGCGCTGTTCCCCCAGATCACTCACTGGACCTACAACCTGAGCATTCTGTTCTGGTGCATTGCCTACCTGATCTTCCTGCTTCACTACACCCTGCCGCTTCTGAGTACCCGGGTGGATGGCAAGGACGGCTGAAGCTGCCTGCGCTCGTCGACGTTTCAACCAGTGCCCCGGGAGACGGCCATGATCGAATACTACTTTCTGGTCAAACACCTGCACATGACCACGGCGGGGCTGAGTCTCGCCTTCTTCATCCTGAGAGCCTGGTGGTCGGCGCGCGAGGCGCCGATCCTGGGGCGGCCCTGGGTCAAGGTCGTACCGCACATCATTGATACCCTGCTGCTCACGTTTGGCATCCTGCTGATGGTGATGTTGTCGATGTGGCCGCATCAGCATCCGTGGCTGGCCGCCAAGATTCTCGCCCTGCTGACTTATATCGGCCTGGGTACGGTTGCGATCAAGCGGGGTCGGACGCCGCAGATACGCGTCATGGCGGCCCTGGCCGCGGTGGTCGCGTTTCTCTACATGGTAGGAGCAGCGGTGCATAACGATCCACTCTCCTGGCTGGCGTCTCGCTGAGGAAAGCGACCGAGTCCCCGCTGGCTTTCGTCTGATGACACGACATCTATACTGAGATCACATTGATTCACGTCGCATCTCTGCTTCATGCCGAACCAAGGAGAACCGCATGACCCAACAGGATCTACCCTCCGGCGCCGGCAAGGTGGCCAAGCAGTATCCCGAGGTCTGGGATGCCTTTGCTTCCCTTGGACAGGCCTGCGCCGAAGCCGGGCCGCTGGACGCCCGTACCCGTCGCCTGGTCAAGCTGGCATTGGCTGTCGGGGCCGGCTCCGAAGGCGCCGTTCATTCCCATATGCGTCGTGGCATCGAGGAAGGCATCGAGCCCGAGGCGCTCAAGCAGGTGGCCATGCTGGCTATTCCCACCCTGGGGCTCCCCTCTGGCGTGGCGGCACTGACCTGGATCGAGGACATGACAGAGTCCTGACATGATTCGACACATGGCGGGCCCTGCCGCCTGCCATGCGACACTAGGCCGCAATCCCGTTACGTCCCGCACTACTTCGACTCCTGCGGTTCTTTACCCACGATTTGACGAAGGTCAATGCCTCCCCCCGCCGGCCCCTGCTACCCTAAACATGCATTGAAAATGCATGTTATAAGGAGTGGGACTGGTCGATCACGGTCGCAAGTCCTGACAATGCCACATGAGCAAGGGGGAAAGGCCCATGACCGAAGGCCTCACCAAGGCGGCGGCTCGTAATATATTCTACGGCGGTTCGCTATTCTTCTTCCTGCTGTTTGCCGCGCTGACGGCTCACAGTCATTTCTACATCGTCAATACCTCGACCCAGCCCCTGACTGACTCCGTCAGGCTGGGCAAGCACGTCTGGGAAGAGAACAACTGCATCAACTGCCACACCATTCTCGGCGAAGGTTCCTATTTCGCGCCCGAGGTCGGTAACGTCTGGACCCGCTACGGCGGACACGACAACCCCGACGGTGCGCGTATGGCCCTAGAGGCCTGGATGAATGCCCAGCCCACCGGCGCACCTGGCCGCCGCCAGATGCCCGCCTTCGATATCAACGACGAGGAGATGGCTGCCCTGATCGACTTCTTCGAATGGACCGATTCCATCGATACACAGGGCTGGCCGCCGCATCCGGCCGGCTGATCCGGATTCCAGAACCAAGGAGAGTCGAACCGATGAAATACGAAACGCAGAAGGTGGCCTTACCCTTCTTCATGGTGGCCATGGCGCTATTCGCGCTACAGATCGTTTTCGGACTGCTGGCGGCAGCGGCTTATGTGTGGCCGCACTTCATGTCCGAGGCAATGCCGTTCAACATCACCCGTACCAGTCATACCAACCTGCTGATCGTCTGGTTGCTGATCGGCTTCATGGGCTGTACCTACTATCTGATGCCGGAAGAGGCCGAAAACGAGATCTACAGCCCCAACCTGGCCTACTTCCAGTTGGGGCTGTTCGCCATCGCCGGTGCCGGTGCACTGATCAGCTACCAGTTCGGCATCCATGAAGGCCGCCATTATCTCGAGCAGCCCCTGTGGGCGAAGGTGGTCATAACGATCTCCTTCCTGCTGTTCCTGTTCAACACCAGCCTGACCATGCTGAAGGGGCGCAAGACCGCCATCAACATGGTCTTGATGCTGGGCCTGTGGCTGGCCGCGGTGTTCTGGCTCTTCGCCTTCTACAACCCGGACAATCTGGCGCTGGACAAGCTGTGGTGGTGGTGGATCGTTCACATCTGGGTGGAAGGCGTGTGGGAGCTGATCATGGCCTCCCTGCTCGGCTACCTGCTGATCAAGATGACCGGTGTGGACCGCGAAGTGATCGAGAAGTGGCTCTACGTCATCGTCGGCCTGGCGCTGTTCTCCGGCCTGCTTGGCACCGGACACCACTACTACTGGATCGGCACCCCCGGCTATTGGCAGCCGATCGGCAGCATCTTTTCCACGCTCGAGGTGATTCCGTTCTTCGCCATGGTGGTGTTTGCCTTCTACATGTTCTGGAAAGGCAGCCGCAACCATCCGAACAAGGCCGCCATGCTGTGGACCCTGGGTTCTGCCGCCGTGGCTTTCTTCGGCGCCGGCGTATGGGGGTTCATGCATACCCTGTCATGGATCAACTACTACACCCACGGCACTCAGATCACCGCCGCCCATGGCCACCTGGCCTTCTACGGCGCCTACGTGATGCTGGTGCTGGGTGTCATCACTTACGCCATGCCGCAATTGCGTCGGGTGCAGCCCTACAACCAGGTGCTGAACATGTGGGCGTTCTGGATCATGACCTCGGCCATGTGGTTCATGACCTTCACCCTGACCTTCGCAGGCGTGGTCCAGACTCATCTGCAACGGGTCCTGGGCATGAATTTCATGCAGATCCAGGCACAGCTCGACCTGTTCTATGTGATGCGCTTCAGTACCGGCATCTTCGTGGGCATTGCCGCCCTGATGTTCATCTACTCGGTCTTCGGGCCGGCGCGGGAGCAGGTGCCCGCCACCAGCAAGCCGCTGACTGCCACCGAGTGACAGACCCTCGGCGGGGCGCGCTTCGCGCTCCGCCGAGACCTTTTCCTGGAGTAACGCCATGTCCCACATCGCTACCGCCACTGCGACTGCTCCTCACCTCGATCAGGATCTGCCCTACTATGAGCCGGTCGGCAACGAATGCGCGCTTTTCGAGCAGGCGTATCGACAGCGGCTACCGCTGCTGCTCAAGGGACCGACCGGTTGTGGCAAGACGCGCTTCGTCAGCCACATGGCGGCAAGGATGGGCCGTCCGCTGTTCACCGTGTCGTGTCACGATGACCTCACCGCCGCCGACCTCACCGGACGCTACCTGCTGCAGGGCGGCGAGACCCGCTGGGTCGACGGTCCGCTGACCCGCGCCGTGCGCGAAGGCGGCATCTGCTACCTCGACGAGGTGGTCGAGGCGCGCAAGGACGTCACCGTGGTGCTCCACCCCTTGACGGATGATCGCCGCATGTTGCCGCTGGAACGTACCGGCGAACTGCTCGAGGCGCCCAAGGATTTCATGCTGGTGGTCTCCTACAACCCCGGCTACCAGCACATACTCAAGTCGCTCAAGCCGAGTACCCGGCAGCGCTTCGTGGCGATGTCCTTCGACTTCCCGCCCCCCCGGGTGGAGTGCGACATCGTGGCCCGTGAAAGTGGCCTATCGCATGAGCGGTGTGCCGCCCTGGTCAATCTGGCCGCGCGGCTGCGCGCGCTCAAGGGCCAGGATCTGGAGGAGGGCGTTTCCACCCGCCTGCTGGTCTACTGCGCCACCCTGATCAATGCCGGCATGCCGATTCTCGAGGCCACCCGCGCCACCCTGGTCGAGCCGCTCTCGGATGACCTGGACGTACAGGAAGGGTTGATGGAGTCGATCAGGGCAACCTTCGGCTGAAACATTCCACAGCGAGGGGCGTAGGGGGCAGGCCGAAGAGGAGGTCCTACGCCAGGGATGGCGTCGGTAGCGTACAGGGAAGTATTTACAGCGCCTCCTCGCAGGCCTGCCGCCGAATCAGCCGCGAGCCATGGTGCCGGTTGGCGCCTTGTCGAACAGGAGATCGGTTATGCACTTTCTCGAACTCGAGGAGTTCGTCGGTCGCCACTGGCACCGCTGGGCGTCCAGTGCGGCAAGCTACCAGCGCTATCCCGAAGCGGCCGTGAACCTGGAAGCGTTGCGCCACGTGCTCGGCGTGTTCTTCCGTGCCAGCGGTGGCGAGGCCGGCGTCGAGGTCGCCGCCATCGTCGCGCGCAGTTCGCAGCACCGCCTGTCGCTGCGTCAACGCCTGGGCTTCGACGACGAGGCCATCGATCAGGCGCGCCGCGACGAAGAGAACCTGCTCCTGCCGCCCACGCTGGACGTCTTTCCCGATGCGGGCCTCAACCGGGATCTCTACTTCTGGCTGGTGGCCTACCTCGCCGTGGCACGGCGCCCGGTCGCCCAGCGAGATCCGTTGCGTGACGACCTCTCCCGACTGCGGGAAGCGGTGCGCGCCCGCGATACGGCGCTCGTTCGCTTCCCGGGGCTTGCCGAACGCTACCGCCGTCTGAGCCTGGCATTGCTGATCGTTCGCCCGTCGAGACAGCGGCTGCCACCCATGGAGAAGGCGCTGGAAGAGACTCTGCGCGTGCTGCTGGGAGAAGAGCTGGTCCTCGAGGGCTGGGCTGCCGCCATGCACCGGGCGGTATGTGACGGCGAGGCGTCGCTGGCGGAATTCCGTGCTCCTCGCGGTTATCGCCCGCCGTTGCCGGTTCCGCTGTGGGGGCAGGTGGTGGAGCTAGGTACGGGAGCCGGCCGCGCCGAGGATGACAGCGATCCCCGGGAGGAGGGCACCATCAACAGCCCACAGACGGTGAGCGACGGCAAACGCAAGGCCGAGCGCAAGACCCAGGACCAGACCGAGCGCGACGATCCGCTGATCGCCAACCGTTTCGAGAAAATGCTCTCCTGGACCGAGATGGTCAACCTCAATCGCCTGGTCGAGGACAACGAGGACGAAGAAGCCAAGCGTGCCGCAGAGCAGATGGAGGAGATCATCCTGAGTCCGCACAAGCAGCGTGCGGCGACTCGCATCAAGATCGACCTCGACCTGCCGCCGGACGAAGTGATGGGTGAACGGCTGCGCGGCAAGCACCCCTATGTGGAGTGGAACTACCGCAAGCAGGTCTACCTGCCCGACCACTGCCTGGTGCATACCGAGCTTGCGAGCGAGGAGGGCGAGCAGTGGGAGCCCGATGCCGCCACCCACCGGCGCATCCGCCGGGTGCGCCGCGAATTCGAAGCGCTGCGCCCACGGCGCGAGACGCTGCGTGGCCAGCTCGACGGCAGCGAACTGGACATGGATGCGGTGATCCGCTCGCGCTGCGACCTGGCCGCCACCGGCGAGTCCAGCGACCGCCTCTACCAGGCCACCCGGCAGCAGGCCCGCGACCTGGCGGTTTCGATCCTGGTCGACGTCTCGCTCTCCACCGACGCCTGGCTGGAGGACCGCCGGGTGCTCGACGTGGAGAAGGAGGCGCTGCTGGTGCTGGGCCACGGCCTGGCCGGCTGCGGCGACGACTATGCCATCCACTGCTTCACCTCGCATCGCCGCCAGAAGGTCTGGGTCAATACCCTGAAGACCTTCGAGGAGAGCATGAGCGAGCGGGTGGCACGGCGCATCTCGGCGCTCAAGCCGGGGCACTACACCCGCATGGGGCCAGCGATCCGCCACGTGACACAAGAGCTGGCCAAGCGACCCAACCGGCACCGACTGCTGCTGGTGATCACCGACGGCAAGCCCAACGACACCGACTACTACGAGGGGCGCTACGGCATCGAGGATACCCGCAAGGCGGTGCTCGAGGCGCGCCGGCAGGAGGTGCGGGTCTTCGGGGTGACCGTCGACAGCGAGGCCCACCAGTATGTCTCGCGCCTGTTCGACCGCGGCAGCTACGCCATCGTCAACCGACCCGAGCACCTGGCCCAGGCCTTGCCGGGGATATACCGTCAGATCATCGGCAACTGAGGGAGGACTTCACATGACACTCACAATGAGCCGTCCCGTCAAGGCAATGCTGTTCGGCGTGATAGCAGCCTTCGTCGTGCTCACGCCGCTGATCTGGCTGATCAACACCCGCGACTGGGGCATCTTCCTGATGCTGGTGGTTCCCTTCGTGATCTACGGCCTGATCCACGCCGGACGCCGGCTGGCGGAGTGGGCCGATCCGTTGCCACCGCCTCTCGAAGATGACTGATGGTGTCACTTCGTCGGTTTCCCCTCTCGGCTCGTCAACTGCCCAGCCGTGCCAGCAGGTAGCCGGAGGCCACCAGCACCAGCGTGAGCAGTACCAGGCCGATGAAGGCGCCCCGCCAGGCGGAACTGGCGTCGCGCAGGCCCAGGTAGGTCATCAGCACCTGATGCGCCTTGAAGGCGGTGCTGAGCAGCAATAGCCCGGCCGACCACAATGGCAGCGCCTGCAGGCGGGCGTCACCGCCCAACTGTGCCGAGAGCATGGTGACCAGGGTCAGGCCCATCAGCACCGCCCAGGTGAACAGCAACCGGCGAGTGGCGTGGGGCAGGGTGGCGAGCAGCGTCGGCATGATCACCTCAGCAGGTAGATGACGGGATAGAGCAGGATCCAGATCAGGTCCACCATGTGCCAGAAGGCGGCCGCCGTCTCCACGTTGTCATGGGAGATGCGCCAGGCCACCAGGGCGATCAGCCCCAGTCCGAACAGCACATGGGCGAAGTGGAAGCCGGTCAGCAGGTAGTAGAAGGTGAAGAAGGTATTGGTTTCCGGCACAAGGCCGGCGCCGAGCTTGTCGGCGTACTCCATCACCTTGACCACGCAGAACGCCACGCCCAGGGCGAAGGCACCGGCCAGCCACTGGCGGCAACGACGTATCCGGCCGGCCGAGATGGCCTGGACGGCAAGGGCGGCGAACAGGCCGCTGGTCAGCAGCACCAGGGTATTGATGCCGCCAGCCACCGGGTCGAGCAATTGCCGGGAGGCGTCGAACACCTCCCGTTCACCGATCCTCAGCCAGGCGAAGAGTCCGAAAAAGGCAGCGAAGACCACCATCTCACTGAGGATCAGCACCCACATCAAGGGGTTGCCCGGCAGGGTGGAAAGCGGCCCCCAGCCCGGATTGGGCACGGGGCGGGGGTATGCCTCCTTGCGCTGCGGCATCTCAGCCCTCCGGGGCGATGGGAGTTCGGTCGAATTCGGCGCGCACGGCCGGTGTGGTCAGCTTCCATCCCGCCCAGGCGAACAGAGCCACCAGCAGGGTTGCCATCAGGACCAGCAGGCCGAGAGCCCCGACCAGGCCCGCCACTGGATGGGCGGGATTCACGGCATCGGCCATGGCGGCATCCGGCAGCAGGCCGAATGTCATCGGCGTGAGGGCCGCTCCACCGAAGACGCCAACGAAGCCGGCCACCATCAGGCCGACAAAGGCTCGGCGGGCCCAGGCGCGTCGCTTCAGCAGAGCCACGGCCAGCGTCAGCGTGACCAGGGCACCGATCATCAACAGGACGGCCAGGACGCTGCTGCGATCAATCAACCAGGCCACGCCGCCGGTCAGTCCGCCGCTCCCGGATTCCACACCCAATGATGCCACCATGGCCTCGCCGGGCAGCAGCGGCAGGGTCAACAGCGCAAGGGTAAGGACCGAGAAGGTGATGAAACCCCAGGCGATGCCGGAAACGGCAACGGAACGGGATGGCATCGAGCGAGAGTGATGGGTGGCCGTGTGCATGTGACGCTCCCTGACGAATCAGTCTTCCAATGAGACGATGGCGCCGCCGAACAGCAGGCTGCGTGGCGCATCGATGGCACGGTTGTTCATCAGGCGGTTGATGCCGACGCCGCAACGGCCGATGGTCCAGCCCAGGCAGGCGGTGAAGAAGCCATAGCCAAGCACCCAGGAAGCCCAGGAGGGCGCGCCGATCAGGCCCAGCAGATACCAGGCGGCAAGCACCGCGGCACCGGCCAGGGCGCCAAGCCAGAAGGTGCGGATCTGGAACAGCAGGTGGCTTTCCACCCAGGCGGCGGCACGCCGCCGCCGCAGGTGAGCGATCAGCACGCCGATGGGGGCGGTGACCACTGCCATCACGCTGCCCAGGTAGAGCACGTAGACTACGGCGGCAAGCACCTTGCCACGGCGATTCAGGTCATCCTGCGGTGCGCAGGAGGTATCGGTCTGCGAATACGCGGTGGAGGACATCGTCACCTCCCAGTGAAGTCATGTATTGAACAGGTATTAAGAATACCACTATCTGCCACTATGCCGTTTGCTGTCAGGAGCGTCCTTGTCATGGGTCAAAACCCGTCTCGGAGCGACAGAAAAAGGGGCCTCGCGGCCCCTTGAAAGAAGCGGCTCCCGAGCCGCCCTGACATGCTCTCAACCCTGCTGCGGCTTGGCCTTGGCCATCTCCTGCTCCTCGATCATGCGATCGACGGACGACACGTAGTACTCCTCGTCGAATGCGCCTTCCGGTTCCTTCAGCCACACCAGGCAGATCAGCCAGCTGAGGAAGGCGCCGCCGGCGATGATGTAGAAGAACTGGGTCGGGGTGACGAAGGTGAAGATGGTCAGGTAGACCACCGCCCCCACGTTGCCGTAGGCGCCGGCCATGCCCGAGATCTGGCCGGTGATGCGGCGCTTGATCGAGGGAATGATGCCGAAGGTGGCGCCCTCCGCACCCTGCACGAAGAAGGAGGTGAAGATGGTGATGGCGATGGCGATGACCAGCGGCCAGCTGGAGTTGAGCAGGCCCATCAGCACGAAGCCGATACCGATGCCGAACATGTAGCTGAGCATCACGAAGCGGCGGTTGCCCATGCGGTCCGATACCAGGCCGCCCATGGGGCGCGCCACCAGGTTCACGAAGGCGAAGGAAGCGGCGATCAGGCCCGCCGTGGCGGCATTCAGTCCCCAGGTCTCCTCGAAGAACATCGGCAACATGGAGACCACGGCGAGTTCAGCGCCGAAGTTGGCGAAGTAGGTGCTGTTGAGGGCGGCGACGCTGCTGAACGGGTACTTGTCGTCTTCCGGTACCCCCTTCTTCAGGATCGGCACGTTGACCCGCAGGATCTGCACGACTTGATAGATGATGACGGAGACGATGGCCAGATAGCAGATCACGGCGGCGGTCACCGACATGTAGCCCATGCTCTGGACGCGCCACACCAGGATGCCCAGGCAGCCCACCAGCGGGATGGTCCAGATGATCAGCTTGATCATGTCGCCCCAGGTGCTCACCTCCATGGCGGCGGCCTTGCGCGGCTTGCGGTGGGCGCGGGCATCGGGGCCGTCGGTGATGGCGAACCAGTAATAGACGCCATAGGCGGCCATGACGATGGCGCTGATGGCGATGGCATAGCGCCAGCCGTCGTCGCCGCCGAATAGGGTCAGGGCGATGGTGGGCAGGGTCATGGCGGCGGCGGCGGAGCCGAAGTTGCCCCAGCCGGCATAGAAGCCCTCGGCGAAGCCGATGTCCTTGGGCTTGAACCACAGTGCGGTCATATGGATGCCGACCACGAAGCTGGCGCCGATGGAACTCAGCACCAGGCGCGAGATCAGCAGCTGGGTCATGGTGTTGCCGAAGGCGAAGGCGAGTGCCGGGATCGCCATGGTCACCATCAGCACCGAGAACACCCGGCGCGGGCCGAAGCGATCCAGCGCCATGCCGATGACGATGCGGGCGGGAATGGTCAGCGCCACGTTGAGGATGGCGAACAGGCGGATATCATCCCGGGTCAGCCAGTCGACGCTCTTGAGCATGCTCGATGCCAGCGGCGCCATGTTGAACCAGACGTAGAAGGTGATGAAGAAGGCAATCCAGGTCAGGTGGAGTGCCCTGATCTCAGGGTTGCGGTACTTGAAAACGGCGGACACTTTCATGGTCGTATCATCCTGCAGATGGCGAAAAAGCGGAGACGAGTGGCTGCGATGGACTGCTCAGGGGCTGGGCAGGATCAACAGGGGGCACTCGACGCGCCGGGCCAGGAAGGAACTGACGCTGCCGAAGGTCATGTAATCGAGTTCGTCGACGAAATAGCTCAACGACTGGGCGATGATCCCGCCGTCAGGCTTGTTGCTGTGGCGTGCGATGACCAGCACGTTCGGCTGGTGCTTCTGGGTGGCACGCAACAGCATCTTGCGCGGATCCCCCTCGGCCAGGATCCAGTCGACGTCGAATCCCTCGCGGGTAGCGAAGTCGACGCCCTCCTGGAGGGCCGCCTTCAGCGCTTCGTACTCCTGCTGGAAGAGATCTTCGTTGGCATCGGAGGCATCGCGGGGGTTTTCCGCCACGCCGACCAGCACCAGGGTGGGGGCGTTGCAGCGAAACAGGTCGACGGTCTGGGCCAGGGCCAGCTTGGCGTTGCGCGAGCCGTCATAGGCGATCATGACTTTCATGGCATCCCTCCGGAGAAGGCGAGGTAGGGAATAGGCTCCGGAACTCTCCGGAGCACGGCTGAATCAGGGATTCTTTACGTAGGCGCCCGGGCGCAGGTAGAACCACCAGTTGACCACCAGGCAGACGGCGTAGAAGACCGCAAAGCCGTACATGGCGAGTTCCGGGGTACCGGCCTGGATCTGCTCACCCATCACCCGCGGGGCGATGAAGGCACCGTAGGCGGCCACGGCGGAGGTCCAGCCAAGTACCGGGCCCTTCTGGTGTTGGTCGAAGATCACGCCGATGCTGCGGAAGGTGGAGCCGTTGCCGATGCCGCTGGCGGCGAACAGGATCACGAACAGGATCATGAACAGGGCGAAGTAGCTGTTCGGGTCGGTGGAGTTGTAGGCCAGCATCATCACGTAGCCGGTGACGGCGGAGGCCACGACCATGACGACCGAGATGATCTGGGTGACGATGGAGCCGCCCACCTTGTCGGAAACCCAGCCGCCGATGGGACGGATCAGAGCGCCGACGAAGGGTCCGATCCAGGCCCAGGTTAGGGCGCTGGGGCCGTCGGGGTTGGCCACCCGGGTCACGCTGCCGTCGGCGGCCACGTCCATCATGTTGCCGAAGATGACGTTGATCGAGAGCGGCAGGGCGGCGGAGAAGCCGATGAAGGAGCCGAAGGTCAGGATGTACAGGACCGTCATCGACCAGGTGTGCTTGTTCGAGAAGATCGCGAACTGCTTCTGGATGTTGGGCTTGATGTCACCGGGAATCAGGCGCAGCAGCACCAGGGTCAGCACGATGGTCAGCGGCAGGGCGAGCCACATGCCCAGCAGGCTCAGGGCAAACATGCCCACGATGCTGGCCACCGCCCCCACGGCATAGAGGCCGAGAATCTTGCCGAAGGCCTGGAGCGGGGAGCCGGGATTGGGAGTGATGGGGCGCAGATTGTTCATGCCGAACCAGCCGGCGATGGCCAGCGGGACCAGGAACAGCAGCCAGACGAAGCCGGCGTTCTGGATCCAGGTGTCGGTACCCGCCTCGATCCGTCCGATCAGGGTGCCGCTGGCGCTTTGCAGCTCCATGGGGCTACCGGCGATGACGCCGAAGAGGCCCACGGTCATCACCAGTGGAATGAGTATCTGCATGGTGGTGACGCCGAAATTGCCCAGGCCGGCATTCATGCCCAGGGCGTAGCCCTGCTGCTTCTTGGGGAAGAAGGTCGATATGTTGCTCATGGAGCAGGCGAAGTTGCCCCCGCCGATACCGGAGAGCAGAGCCAGTGCCTGGAATACCCAGAGAGGCGTCTCGGGATTCATCAGCGCGAGACCGGTGCCCAGCGCCGGGACCATCAACAGGGCGGTGGTCAGGAAGATGGTGTTGCGCCCGCCGGCGATGCGGATCATGAACGAGGCGGGGATGCGCAGGGTGGCGCCCGAGAGGCCGGCCAGCGCGGTCAGGGTGAACAGCTCGCCGACCGTGAACGGGAAGCCCAGGTTCTGCATCTGGGTGGTGATCATGCCCCACATCATCCACACCGCGAAGCCCATCAGCAGGCTGGGAATGGAAATCCACAGGTTGCGATTGGCGACCTTCTTGCCCTCGCGCTCCCAGAATTCATCGTTTTCGACATCCCAGTGCTCGATGTCGGCATTCTTTCCGGGCTTCATGACGGGCCCGGTATCGGCACTCGTTCTGGCCATGATGATTTCCCCTTGGTGGCTCCGCTGACTCCCGGCTTGCGACCTGCGGCCTGACCGGGATCAATTCAGGTTCGTATGGCGCAAAGATACGCCGCGCGAAAGGGCGGCGAAACCGGCCGAAAATGCCGGAAAATCAGCGGAATACCACTTGAGGGGTAGCGGGGGTATATGTCTAACCAGCTGTTCTGTAAGCGTTTGCAAAAAACAGAAGGGGAGGGGGTG
Source organism: Billgrantia endophytica (assembly GCF_002879615.1). GTDB lineage: Bacteria > Pseudomonadota > Gammaproteobacteria > Pseudomonadales > Halomonadaceae > Halomonas > Halomonas endophytica. Next base: position 98,837 of record NZ_PNRF01000007.1, on the reverse strand, counting down.
GCGCCTTGAGGGCGCCCGGAAGTATTTGGAGGTATCCACACAGAACCGAGTGTGGCAGCGAAGCGGGACTCCTCATACTACAGTCGGAACTCAATTTGGCGACTCGGTATATCAGAGAGCTCATGGTTGACCGCTGCGCGCTGGAAAACCTCGAGCATCATCCCGATGAGCATGACTGATCGAGGAACCAAAGGTCATCTAACCTCGATCTCTCTACCGCTGGCCGGCGAAGTGGCAGGTATTTCGTTTTCGTTCAATTCCGTGGCGGCGTCGCTCACGGTCTTCACGAGCCAATCGACGAAGGGTTTGGCAGCACTCGTCGCCGGTGAAGTCTGGTCGATGCCTACGCGGTAGATCGAGCCCGCGACACGCCGGTTGGGCCACGGTTCGACCAATGCTCCCCGCATCAGGAGTTCCTCGATGATTTCGAGCGGCACGACGAGCGCGCCGTTACCCGACAACGCGGCTTCCAAAGCGATATAAAAATGCGGCAGGCGCATCGGTTCACCCCACGGCTCCGTCATACCCGCTGCCTGTCGCCATTTCTGCAACTCCCCTGGGCGTGTGTCGGCCTCGATATAGGGCAGGTCGGCACATGGCCGACCTGCAAGAGAAGGTGCCACTACCAAGCCCAGCGTCTCAGAGAAGAGTTTGCGAGGTGTGAAGTGCTCCGCCAGGGACTCGGCCCGACGGATCATTACATCGAACTCGAGGGCATCCCAGTTATCGGGAGTATGCATCGGCCGAACTCGAACGCTCACGCTCGGATGCTGAAGGTGAAATGCCGGCAGCCGAGGAATCAGCCACCGCATCGCCAGTGTCGCAGGTGCAACGACGTTGAGCAGTGTGGGAACCGGTACGTCCATTTCGTCGAGTGTGGCTTCGAGAATCGCACGGGCCTTGCCCATCGCTTCCGCCAATTTCACGCCGTCGGAATTGGGCGACATGCCACGTCGCTTCTCGCTGAATAGAGGGCGTTCGAGCCAATCCTCCAGTAGGGCGAGTTGCTTGCTCACCGCACCATGAGTGACGCCAAGCTCCCCCGCTGCGGCGGAAACACTACCCGTACGGACCACGCTTTCCAGCGCGGCCAACGCCTTCATCGAAGGTAATCTTTTCTTCATGTGAACATAACTCACAAGAGGGTAGAGTTTATTTCGTTTTACAAATAAAACCCGTATCAACAGAATAAAAAAACAAGCAGAAAAGCACGAGCCCCAATCTTTGATATTACATTAATGTGAAGATTTCATTTTAAAGAAGTTAAATTTTAATATATCACAGGAATGCAACGTTTTTATGACCACAGTGCAAAAAATCTCTTCGCAGGCAGGAGGCTCCGAGGCTCCCGCCCACACCAAGACTCTTTCAGTGAATGGTCGTGATTATCGCTATCCTCGGCAACCGGTTGTCGTGATTTGCTATGACGGTTGCGATCAGCGCTATATCGACGCGGCCATTGCCCAATCGATCATCCCCAATATGCAACGAATGATGGAACACGGTTTCGCGGGCTCCTCATTGGCGACCATGCCGACCTTCACCAATCCAAACAATGTATCGATCGTCTGCGGAGCGCCCCCCAGCGTACATGGTGTCTCGGGCAATTATTACCTGGATCGCGAAACGCGACGCGAGGTCATGATGCTGGATGCCACGCTGTTGCGTGCGCCGACTATCCTGTCCTCTTTTTCCCACCAAGGCGCCCAGGTGGTTGCCATCACCGCCAAAGATAAGCTGCGCAAGGTGCTTGGCCATGAAATGCTCGGCATCGCCTTTTCGGCGCAACATGCCGACACATGCACGCTCGAAGAAAACGGTATCGAAAACGTAGAGGAACTCGTGGGACGCCCGGCGCCGATGCAGTATGACGCGGACCTTTCGCTGTTCGTGCTCGATGCGGGAGTTCGGTTGCTCGAAACGCGCGGATTCGGCCTTGCCTACCTGTCGCTCTCCGACTACGTACAGCACGCCCATGCGCCGGGAACGCCGGAAGCCAACGCTTTCATGGCGGCCGTCGATGTGCGGCTGGGGCGCCTGGCTGAACTCGGCGCCATCGTAGGCATCGTCGCCGACCACGGCATGAGCGACATGGCGGATGCCGACGGCGCTCCCAAGATCCTATACCTGGGTGACGCCCTCGACGAGACTTTCGGCAAGGGTGCCACACGAGTGATCTGCCCGATCACCGATCCTTTCGTGCGTCATCACGGTGCCCTTGGCGGCTTCGTGCGGGTCCACTTCATGCAGGATGGGCTGGACGCAGCCTCGGTGCTCGACTTCATCGCCTCGCGAGACGGTGTCGCACTGGCGCTGCCCGGTCCCATCGCCGCGCAACGCTTCGATCTGCCTGCCGATCGCGAGGCCGACATCGTCGTCATCGCAGAACGCGGTGTGGCCCTGGGAGCGGGCACGCAGGACCATGACCTGAGCCAGCTTGCCGGTACGCGGCTGCGCTCCCATGGAGGCCTGGAGGAGCAGCCAGTGCCTTTCATCGTTTCACACTCGCTCAGTGATGCCTATGCCGAGCGCGCGAAGGCCCAGCCTCTGCACAATTTCGACATTTTCGACTTCGTGTTGAATGGAGTGGAGGTCTGATGCGCCGCGTGGTCGCCGTCATCCTCGACGGGCTGAGACGTGATTTCGTTCGCCCCGACACCACCCCGCACCTGGCACGCTTCAAGGAGCGCTGCCAATGGTTTGCAGCGCACCGCAGTATGGCGCCCTCGGTGACCCGGGTCTGCTCGTCGAGCTTTGCGACCGGCTGCCTGCCCATGCGCCACGAAGTCGAGGGGAACACGCTGGCGCTGGTCGAGGATGGCCGCTTTGCAGTGCACGATGTAGGCCAGCCCGGCTTCTTCGCTCACAAGCGGCGTGTCACCGGCCGCTCGCTGGCCGCCCCCACGCTCGCCGAGCGGCTACACAATCATGGAGGCGCCGTGCTCTTCTCCAACGTCTCGCCGGGGGCCGCCTATGCGCACGATCCGGACGGGCATGGCTTCGTCTACCATCGCGCCGGCTCTTTTGGCCCAGGCGGCAAGCCCGTGGCACCGGAACGAGCCCTCGGCATCGGCCCCGATATCACCGGCGACAGGATCATGGCCGAGCGCTTCGTGGCAGAGACGTTGACCGCGCATGAGCCGGCTTTCGCCCTGATATGGCTCGGTCACCCCGATACGACCCAGCATGCGGTACCGCTTGGCTCCCCCGAACATCTCGCCGCACTCAAGTCGGCGGACGAGCATGTCGCGCTGGTCATTGACGCCGTCGACCGCCTGCGCGCCGCGGGCGATGACGTGCTTCTGCTCGTTGGCTCCGACCATGGCCACCAGACCGTACACAGCGTGGTAGACGTCGAAGCGGAGACGGCCAAGCTCGGCTACGCGGATGCGATCACGGCCAACGATCTCATCATCGTGCCAAATGGCACCTCGGTTCTCGTCTATGCCAGCGAGGCAGGGCGCCCGCTTGTCCCGCAACTCACCGAACGGCTCGCTGCGCAGCCCTGGGTCGGGGAGGTGCTCGCCGGATCGGCGCTCGCCAGGATCGGACAAACGGAACGGCGCGGTCTCGCGCTGTTCCTCTCTTTGACTGCCGATCATGAAGTCAATGCCTTCGGCGTACCTGGCCGCAGCTATGCCGCCAAACCCCGTGGCGGCAAGGCCGACCGCCTTGGCTGCGGGCAGCACGGCGGACTCGGCACGTATGAGCAGTCACCGGTCCTGGCGATCGAGGGTTCCGGCTTCACCGCGGGAGCCGCCGTCGATCACCCCTCCTCCCTTATCGACATCGCCCCGACCGTCCTCTGCCATCTCGATCTCCCCTCGAACGGCATGGACGGTAGGTCTTTGCAAAACCCGCCAGCAATGGAGCTCTTCCGATGACGATCGAAACTCTCACAATCACCCGGCGCCGCTTACTCGCCGCCGCCGCCGCGACCGGCCTTGCTAGCACCACTGGCCTTGCTGGTCTAATGCGAATCGCACACGCCAATGTGGCCAGTACGGGCGGCGTGCTGCGTTATGCGACACTCGGTCTCGACACCTCCGACCCACATCGCCACACCGGCAGTATCGGCGTGCAGCAGGTCTTCGTGGAAGCCCTCACCTCAATCGGCCCGGACGGTGGTATCGAGCCTTTCCTGGCAGAATCGTTCGAGGTTTCGGACGACGGACGCGTCTATACCTTCCATCTCCGCCCGGACGTGCGCTTCCACAATGGAGACGTGATGACCGCGGCCGACGTGGCTGCCAATATCGAGCGCGTGCGCACCCATGTGACGGGGGGCTGGCTCGCCTCGGCGATGGCCTTCGTCGAGCGGGTCGAGACCCCGGACGATACGACAGTCGTGCTCACCATGCAGCGTTCCTATGCGCCATTGCTGGCGCTCATGTCCGAACTCTGGGTCCTCTCGCCGAAGTCGGACGGCTGGGACGATACCATTTCGCTACCAATCGGTACCGGTCCCTTCCACTTCGGCAACTGGCAGCCCAATGTCCAGTTGGTATCGCCACGCCACAGTGGCTATTGGCAACCGGAGTTGCCGCATGTCGACACCATCAGGTTTGACCTACGCGAAGACACCGATAACGCCTTGGCGCTCCGGGCGGGCGATCTCCATATCGGTGTGATCGATCGTGCCAGCGCAGAGCAGCTTGCCCCGGACCCCGCCATCGACATCAAGCCGCTCAAGGACTCTAACTGGTTTTTCATCTCCTTCAATAACCGCAACCCGCGTCCACCCTTCGACGATGTGAGGGTGCGCAAGGCGATCACCTATGCCATAGACAAGGCGGCTTTCATCCGCTTTACCGCCGGTGACTATGGCGTCGTCACCAACCAGATGGTGAAACCGGGCAACCTATACTTCGACCAGTCGGTACATGACGCCGACGTTCATGCCGAGCCCGATCTAGACAAGGCGCGGGAGTTGCTTCAGGAAGCCGGCGTGGACCCCTCCACGGTTACGATCCAGTTCATATCCTGGCAGGAGAGCTATCCTCAGGTCGTCGTTCAGATGGTACGCAGCCTCGGTTTCCAGGTGAACCATGTCGCCCTCGACGATCTCGGTGCGCAGAACCGGCTCGGGGAATACGACTGGGACATGAACTGCATGGCCTCTGGCCCCAGGGCGGACATCTTTCTGCGCTATGTGCGCCTGATGAGTGATGGCCCCAATCCCGTACTTTGGGGTGGGGTACAGGATCCCGAGTTCGATCGACTCGTCAATGAAGCCGTTGGCGAGCCCGACTTCGAAGAGCGCAAAGCCCTGTACCTTGCCGCCTGGCAGCGTGCCATGGACAATTACTATACCGTAGTGCTCGGGCACGGCTCGGATCTCATTGCCGTACGACAGGAGGTGGAAGGCTTCGATACCGGCTTCACCTGGTCGCCAAACTGGGCGGGTGGCGGCGTCGGTCATGCGCAACTCGTGGATGCCTCGTGAGTCTGCCTGTCCACCCGGACACCGCACCGGCGCATGCGCGACTACCCTTTCCGAGCGGGGCTAGCGTCGGTGCGGTCCTGGTCACGGCGATTCTGGTCATCGCACTCATTGCACCCTGGGTCGTCCCCTACGACCCGCTCTACCAGAACCTGCTGGCGATCAATACACCACCGGGCCCGGAGTATTGGCTGGGTGTCGATCATCTCGGTCGTGACGTTCTGTCACGGCTGATCATGGGCAGTCGCACCACGCTCGCCATCAGTGTTGGCGGCGTAACGCTTGCTTTCTTCATCGGGGGCTGCCTCGCACTCCTGGGCCTGGCTCTTGGGCGCGTCAGCGAAAGGCTCGTATTTGGAGGGATCGACCTCGCTCGCGCAATGCCTGACATCCTGCTTGCGCTGCTGCTGATCGTAGCCTTGGGGTCGGGTGCGGTGCCGGTGGCGATAGCCCTCGGTGTCTCTTTCTCGCCATTCTTTGCCTATGTGGCACGGACCGCCTACAAACGAGAAATGGCCCAGGACTACGTGCGCGCGGCGCGCCTGTTCGGCGGCGGCCGATTGCACGTCCTCCTCCGCCACGTACTGCCCAATATCGCGGGCGGCCTCGTGACCCAGGCGGCCATCATCCTGCCGCGCTGTATTGTCACCGAATCGGTACTGAGCTTCCTGGGTCTTGGCTCCTCGCCCGATGCTCCCACCTGGGGGCGCATGATCTCCGATGCGAGCCGTTTCATCGAGCAAGCGCCGCACGCAATCCTCGCCCCAATGCTCACCCTCGTCCTGCTGACCGTGAGCCTGTTACTGGTAGGTGACTATTCGCGGGCACGGCTCGATCCCCTGCGTGGGGCACGCAATCGCCAAGGAGTGATGCCATGAACCTGCTTCAAGACATCGCGTTCCAACTTGCCAGGGCACTGATGCAAGCGTTTGCCATCATGGTTATTGTCTTCTTGCTGGTGCGTGTCACTCCGGGTGACGTGGTGGATGTTCTTGCCATCGAGGGGGACCTCACTGCCGAGCAGCAGGAGGTGATGCGCGAAGAGCTTGGCCTCGACCGTCCGCTGGTTACTGAATTTTTCAATTGGGTCAGGCAGGCGGCAACCGGTGACTTGGGTCAATCGTTACGCTATGGCAGGCCAGTTGCCGACATGGTGGGCAACGCTCTGCCGACGACGCTCACCCTCGCGGCATCAAGCTTTATCATCGGCCTCGTGCTCGCTTTCTCCACGGCACTCACCGCCACCATGACGCAAGGCCGCTTCACCACCTCGCTGGTCAATCTCCTCAACATCTGGTCGATCGCCTTTCCGACCTTCTGCGTGGGGGTGGCGGCAATCCTGGTCTTTTCCATCTGGCTCGGCTGGCTGCCCGTTCTTGGTGCCATGATCGCTCCTGTCGTCATCATCGGTATCGACAACGCGGGTCAGATTGCCAAGCCCCTGTTCGAAGAATTGCGCGAGGCTGCCAATTCGGCCCATGTCAGGACAGCTCGGGCCAAGGGGTTGCATCCCGTGCGCATCGCCATTGCCTACCTGCTTCCAACCGCAATTCCCATCGCGCTTGCGCTCTCCGGCCTCATACTGGCCGGCCTGGTTGCCGGTACGCTCACCATGGAAGTGCTTTTCGGCCTATCGGGTATCGGCAGCCTGACGCTGCAAGCCATCCATGGCCGCGACTATCCGGTGGTGCAGGGGGCGGTCGTAGTGATCGCGCTCGGCATCGTCGCCATCAATACCGTCATGGATATCCTTCATCGGCTGATCGACCCGAGGCTCGCACGATGACAGCTCCTCTTCTCAAAGTGGATAATCTATGTATCTCGGCTCCCTCCGGGCCTATCGTCCAGGGGGTTGGTTTCACTCTGGAGCGTGGCCGAACGCTGGCGCTGATAGGCGAATCCGGTTCCGGCAAGTCGATGACTGCCCTCTCGATCCTGGGCCTGTTGCCACCGGGGCTATCTCATGCGACCGAAGGCGGTGTCATCTTCGCGGGCGAGGCGTTGCCGCTTGGCGAGGAGCGGCGGATGCGGACGATTCGCGGCAAGCGCATCGCCATGGTCTTTCAGGATCCAATGGCTTGCCTCAATCCTTTCTCGAGCGTCGGCTCGCAGCTCGATGAAACGCTGCGACGGCTCAACGTCACGGCTCGTGAAGTGCGTCGCGAACGCTCGCAACGTCTGCTGACCGAGGTCGGGTTGCCCGACCCGCCAACGATCTTGCGCCGTTATCCGCACGAGCTCTCCGGTGGGCAGCAGCAGCGCGTCATGATCGCCATGGCCATCGCCGGCGAGCCGGAGCTGCTAGTCGCCGACGAACCCACCAGCGCGCTCGACGCAAGCGTCGCCGACGGCATCGTACGTCTGCTCGCCGATCTCCAGAGGCGCCACCGGATGGCCATGCTCTTCATTACCCACGATCTCGCGATCGCTGCACGACTCGCGCACGACATCGCAGTCATGCAGCGTGGAAAGGTCGTCGAGATCGGTGCCGCTCAAGTGTTGATGTCGGCTCCTCGCCACCCCTGTTCCACCCGGCTCATCGGTGCACGTCGCATGCTGGGAGCGCCGCGCTCTCCGGCGCCGACGACAATCGAAAGTCGCGTTCTTGTCGCCAATGGAGTATCGGTCGACTACGCGCCGCGCCGGCTGTTCGGCCGCCCATTCCGCGCGGTCGAGGACGTATCGCTCACGCTGGGTGCCGGCAACACCCTCGGCATCCTGGGGGAATCAGGCTCAGGCAAGAGCACGCTCGGTGCGGCCATTGCCGGGCTGATCGGCATCTCAGGCGGGTGCATGACGGTCCTCGGCCAAGAGAGGACACAGCGCCTCCACACCCTGCAAGGCAGCCGACGGCGCGAGTGCCAGCTCATTTTCCAGAATCCTTACGGCGCGCTCAATCCACGTCTCACCATCGCGCAACTCATGGCTGAACCGCTCGCATTGATGGGGGTGGCAGCGGCACAGCACACGGAGCGGACTACGGTAGCGCTCGCCGAGGTCGGGCTAGAGCGGCAGCACATGATGCGTTATCCACACCAGCTTTCTGGCGGCCAGCGCCAACGTGTTTCCATCTCCCGCGCGCTTCTCTGCCGGCCACGGCTGCTCGTATGCGACGAGGTGGTCTCGGCGCTCGACACGACCGTGAAGGTTCAGATACTGAAGCTACTCAAGCGCTTGCAGGAGGCGTACGGCTTCGGCATGGTATTCATCGGTCACGACATCGAGGTCGTACGCTGGATCTCCGACGAGATCATCGTCATGCACAAGGGCCGGATCACGGATCGTTTCGCCGCGGCTGAGATGGAGGCGGACGAACGCGACACCTGGACCAAGCGACTTCTCGCTTGCACTAGGGTGCCATCCCATTCACCGAGTACGGCTCACGCCTGCGGGTGAGTACGGAATGCGCTTTCCAGCGACTGCCCCTATCACTACAGTCGTGGCTAAACTTGCCGACTACATCGATGACCTGGCCCGTGGTTGGGCGATACCTCCCCTGATGAAGGTCGCGCCATGACTGTATACGGCAGTACTAGCGGTCGATACCTTCCTGCACTGCCCACACCGCCGCCTCCACCCGCGAGCGCAGGTTGAGCTTCTTGAGCAGGTGCTTGACGTGCACCTTGACGGTGCCCTCGGTGATGTCGAGCTTGCGGGCGATCAGCTTGTTGGATAGCCCGGCGGCCAGTTCGCGCAGGATCTCCCGCTCGCGCTGGGTCAGGCTGTGGATGTCCGGCGTGGCCGGCTGGGAACGCTGGTTGCGCAGTGCCTCGGCCAGCAGGGCGGTGAGGCTTTCGCTGACCACCATGCGCCCCAGTGCCACCTGGCGCAGCTGGCGCACCATGTCTTCGGGCTCCATGTCCTTGAGCAGATAGCCGTCGGCACCGCCGCGCAGGGCCGCGACAAGATCCTCTTCGTGGTCGGAGACGGTGAACATCACGATGCGTCCGGCATATCCCTCCTCGCGCAGCCGCTTGAGGGTCTGGATGCCGTCCATGCCCGGCATGTTCAGGTCCAGCAGGATCATGTCCGGGTCCAGTTCGCCGGCCATGTGCACGCCGACTTCCGGTTCGCCGGTATCGCCGACCAGCAGCAGGTCGTCCTCCAGCTCCAGCAACTGGGCCACGCCCCGGCGCAGCAACGGATGGTCGTCGATGATCAGGATACTGGCGGGGGTCTCGTTGGTTGACTGGCCCATTTGTGCTCTCAGTTTCCGTGGTCGTGAATGGTGGGTTCCTCGACGGGCTGCCGGGTGATCAGGCGTGCCGTCTGCGGGGTGAAGATCACTTCGACTCGGGTACCGCCCTCGGCACGGTTGGCCAGGCGAAGCTCCCCGCCCAGGGTGTTGGCCCGGTCACGCATGATCACCAGCCCGTAGTGCATGGGTGGGGAGTCGTCGTTGGCAAGCCCCACGCCGTCGTCCTCGATGCGCAGCACGATCCGCGCATTCTGGAACTGTACCGTGACGGCGGCCCAGTGGGCCTGGGCGTGCTTGTGGGTATTGCTCAGGGCCTCCCGGGCGATCTGCAGGACGTGGATCTCCTCGTTGGGATTGAGCAAGTGGGGCGGCACGTCGTAGTGCAGCTCCACCGGTGCGCCCATGCGGTCGGAAAACTCTTCGGTGGTCTGCTGCAGGGCCGATTGCAGACCCGACCCTTCCAGCTTGAGTCGGAAGGTGGTGAGCAGTTCGCGCAGCTGGCGATAGGCGCTGTTGAGGCCGGTACGCAGCTCGTCGAACACCGCCGCCTGCATCTCCCGAGGGGAACCCTTGCTCTGCATTCGCTCCAGCCGGGCCACCTGCATCTTGAGATAGGAGAGAGACTGGGCCAGGGAGTCGTGCAGCTCGCGAGCGATGATGGTGCGCTCGTTCATCAGCGATACTTGCTGCTCCTCCTCGATCCTCCGCTGCAGGTAGACGGCCGTGGCCAACTGGTCGGCCAGGGCGTTGAGCAGGCGGCGAACGCTGTCGGAAAGCCGCCGGTCCCTGGCGTGCCAGATCTCCAGGGTGCCCAGCATCTCGTCACCCACGCTCACCGGCAGCAGCAGGCATTCTCCCTCTTCCGTATTCGGCAGGGTCATCGGATTGGGATCGATCAGGCAGGCGTGGCAGTCGTGATCGCGACAGTATTCGGGGCGACGAGCGGCATGAGTCGCCAGGATCGGGATCTGACGATCCTCATGGGGATCGTTGATCGATAGCCGTATGGGCCCGATCTCGAGCAGTTGCTCGACCTGGCGCAACATGGGGGCGGCACTGGTGCAGAGATCGTTGCCGCCCCCATAGAGCCAGCGACTGCCATCGTGCAGTACCCGCATGACCTGATTGCTGCGCTCCAGCTCCTGTGTCTTGTACGTGACCCGAGCCTCCAGTTCGGCATAGCTGGACGCCAGCTGTTCGGCCATGTCGTCGAAGGTGCTGCCAAGCATCGCCAGCTCGTCGCTGCCCCTGAGACGCGTGCGATGGGAGAAGTTGCGGCGTGCGGTTTCCCGTGCCAGCACCATCAGCTGGCGCAGCGGTGCCACAAGGTTGTGGCGAATGTCGTAAAGGGCGATGGCCACCACCACGGCGGTGAGACCCAGGAAGAGGATCTGCAAGGCGCTCAGCAGACGGATCTTGGCTTCGGTGTTCTGCTCCAGCTGGGTGACCATGGTGTCGATCTCGCCGACCAGTCCGTCCAGCGCGCGATTGAGCGCTTCGACCCGCACATGCTGACTGGCAACGGCCTGGCTCACCTCGGGGGCGAGCTCGTTGTGCCAGCGCGACAGCACCAGGCGATACTGCTGGCGCAGTTCGTGAGCCTCCGAAACGGGAATGGCGCCGGTCAGATTGTCGCTGGCCAGGCGCGTCTCGAAGCGGCGCTTCAGTACATGCACTTCGGCCTGGTGCTCCATTGAGGGGGTTCGCTCGAAGCGCTGCAGGGCGGCCACGATCTGGTAGGTATTCATGCGCAGCGAACCCGCCACGTTGATGGCGGCGGCATCGCCCCGGCTGCCGCCGGCCACGGCCATGGTCACCACGATGCTGATCAGCGCCATGGCACTGATCGCCAATAGTGAGGCCACGATGCGGGCCACCAGGGAGCGTTGCAGCAGTTTCATCGCCAGTTGGGCACTCCGGAGCGTTTCAGGAGGGGGGCATTCACTATACCCCAGTGGGTAACCGCTGCATCCTACCCTAATAAGTCGCAGCGTCACCCTACAAAGGGGTACCTCTCATGCCCTTTTGACCTGATGGCCAAGGGTGCCGAGAATTCCTTCGACCACTCCATGAGACTCCCCGTTCATGCTGTCTGCCGGAAAAGCCCCTGCTGCGGGCCTGCAGGTCGACTATCGTTCGCTGGTGGTCGTGCTGCTGTCGCCGCTGGCTTTCGCGCTGGTCTTTGCCAGCTGGACCATCTTCGCCGTACTGGGCGTCGAGCTGAAGAGTGCGCTGCACTTCGGTGAAGTCCAGTTTGCCGCCCTGCTGGCCATGCCCATGTTCACCGGTGCGCTGGCGGCCCTTCCCATGGCGGCCCTGGCGTCACGCTTCGGTGGCCGTCGGGTGATGATCGCCTGCCTTCTGTTGATCTGCCCCTTTCTCTGGGGCATCGCCCACTCCCGGGACTACTGGAACTTCCTGGCGGCCGGCGCCGGGCTGGGACTGGGTGCCGGTTCGCTGGCGGCGGGACTCGTCTATGTTGCCGCCTTGTGTCCGCGTCGCCATGCCGGCCTGGCCCTGGGACTCTACGGCGCCGGCATGCTCGGGGCGGGTCTCACCTATTTCCTGCTGCCGCTGGTCAGCCAGGCCTATGGCTGGCCGATGGCGCCCAAGCTCTTCCTGCTGCCGATACTGCTGGTGGCGGGACTGCTGTGGGTCTTTGCCGAGGATGCACCCAGGGTGTCGCAACCCGAACCAGACGACGGCCTTGACGAACTCGAGGCCGGTGACAGGGGCGGCACGCCGGCGCGACGTTGGTTGCCGCCGCCGCCGGCGGTGTGTCGCCTGGCGCTCTACTACAGCTTCTTCTACGGCGCCTTCGTGGCGCTGGCGCTATGGCTACCGGGCTACCTGGCGGCCCAGTACCAGTTGCCGCTGAAGAGCGCGGCGCTGTGGTCGCTGCTCTTCACCCTGCCGGGTGGGCTGGGGCAGATACTCGGCGGGGCGCTGGCCGATCGGCGCGACTTCCGCGATTTGCGCTGGTGGGTCAGCGCCTGCGTGATGGTCTGTCTATTCCTGCTCTCCTACCCCGACTTCACCATGCAGGTCCATGGCATATACGGTGACCTGATGCTGTCATTCTCCATGCCGCTGGGGGGCCTTGTCGGCCTGCTGACGATAATGGGGCTGGCCATGGGAGTCGGCAAGGGCAGCCTGATGTGCCTGCTGTACCGGGACCATGGCGACGACATGCCCAGGGCGGGCGGCCTCGCACTCGCCCTGGGCGGGCTGTTCGCCAGCCTGCTGCCGCTGATGTTCGTTCTCGGCAACGAATGGATCGGCATTCGCACCGCCGGCTTCATGTTCCTCTATGCCGCGCTCGCGGTGTGCATGCTGGTGATGTTCCGGGACCCGGACTCACGCCCCGTCGTTCGTTGCTAGCAAGGCTTATCCCCTTTCTTTTCGGTCTCTATCACCTTGTGGGTAGTCGGGGTGTATATGGAGGTAACCGGGCAGTAATCCGCTTTTCGATACTCCAGAATCCCCTCCATGAACTTGCCTGTCGGGTGGCCTGCGAAAGACGCAGCGCGGCACGCGGGCGGGGTGGCCCAGGGCCACGCATCATTTCAAGGAGCCTGGAGACGACCATGAGTCACTTCTTAGATCGGCTGAATTTTTTCCGCAAGGCGCGCGAGCCCTTCGCCAACGAGCATGGTGAATCCCGCGAAGAATCCCGTGGCTGGGAAGACGGCTACCGTCAGCGTTGGCAGCACGACAAGGTCGTGCGTTCCACTCATGGGGTGAACTGCACCGGCTCCTGCAGCTGGAAGATCTACGTCAAGAACGGCCTGGTCACCTGGGAAACCCAGCAGACCGACTACCCGCGCACCCGCCCCGACCTGCCCAATCACGAGCCGCGTGGCTGCCCGCGCGGCGCCAGCTACTCCTGGTACATGTACAGCGCCAACCGCCTCAAGTATCCCTTGATTCGCAAGCCGCTGCTCAAGCTGTGGCGCGAGGCGGTCAAGGAGAAGGGCGACCCGGTCGATGCCTGGGCCTCCATCGTCGAAGACCCCGCCCGCACCAGGCAGTACAAGCGCGCCCGCGGCATGGGTGGCTTCGTACGTGCCAACTGGGACGAGCTCAACGAGCTGATCGCCGCCTCCAACGTCTATACCGCCAAGCAGTACGGCCCGGACCGCATCATCGGCTTCTCGCCGATCCCCGCCATGTCCATGGTCAGCTACGCCGCGGGCAGCCGCTACCTGTCGCTGATCGGCGGCGTATGCATGAGCTTCTACGACTGGTACTGCGACCTGCCGCCGGCCAGTCCCCAGACCTGGGGCGAGCAGACCGACGTGCCCGAGTCCGCCGACTGGTACAACTCCGGCTACATCATCGCCTGGGGCTCCAACGTGCCCCAGACCCGGACCCCGGACGCCCACTTCTTCACCGAAGTGCGCTACAAGGGTACCAAGACCATTTCCATCACGCCGGACTACGCCGAGGTTTCCAAGCTCACCGACGAATGGCTTTCGGTGAAACAGGGCACCGACGCGGCGTTGGGCATGGCCATGGGCCACGTGATCCTCAAGGAATTCCACCTCGAGAAGCCCAGCCCCTATTTCACCGAGTACGTGCGCCGCTACTCCGACATGCCCTTCCTGGTGGAACTGGAAGCGCGCGAGGACGGCAGCTTCGTGCCGGGGCGTCAGCTGCGTGCCAGCGACTTCGACGCCAACATGGGCCAGGACAACAACCCCGAGTGGAAGACCGTTGCCTGGGACGAGACCCGTGATCAACTCGTCGTCCCGCGTGGCTCCATCGGTTTCCGCTGGGGCGAGGAGGGCAAGTGGAACCTCGAGCCCATCGATGCCGATGGTGCCGAGATCACGCCGCTGCTGACCCTGGCCGAGACGCACGATGAAGTGGCCAGGGTCGCCTTTCCCTACTTCGGCGGTATCGAGCACGAGCATTTCAACCATGTGAAGGGCGAAGGCGCCGGTGCGGCCGATGACCTGCTGTTCCACTGCCTGCCCGCCAAGCGCATGACGAAGGCCGACGGCAGCGACGTGCTGGCCGTGACCGTCTTCGACCTGATGTGCGCCAACTACGGTATCGACCGCGGCTTCGGCAAGGAAGGCGAGGACGACGGCGCGACCTCCTACGACCAGATCAAGCCCTACACCCCGGCCTGGCAGGAGAAGATCACCGGCGTATCCGCCGAGCAGGTCGCCCGCATCGCCCGCGAGTTCGCCGACAACGCCGACAAGACCCGGGGTCGTTCCATGATCATCGTCGGTGCCGCGATGAATCACTGGTACCACATGGACATGAACTATCGCGGCCTGATCAACATGCTGGTCATGTGCGGCTGTATCGGCCAGAGCGGCGGCGGCTGGGCCCACTATGTCGGCCAGGAGAAGCTGCGTCCCCAGACCGGCTGGACCCCGCTGGCCTTCGGCCTCGACTGGCAGCGTCCGCCGCGCCACATGAACTCCACCTCGTTCTTCTACAACCACTCCAGCCAGTGGCGCTACGAGAAGCTCGAGATCAAGGAGATCCTGTCGCCCCTGGCCAAGATCGAGGACTACCCGGGTAGCCTGATCGACTTCAACGTACGCTCCGAGCGCATGGGCTGGCTGCCCTCCGCGCCGCAGCTGGGTACCAACCCGCTGCGCCTGGCCAAGGCCGCGGAAGCCGCCGGCCTGTCCACCAAGGACTACGCCGTACAGCAGCTCAAGAGCGGCGAGCTGTCCTTCGCCGCGGAAGACCCGGACAACCCCCGGAACTTCCCGCGCAACCTGTTCATCTGGCGCTCCAACCTGCTGGGCAGCTCGGGCAAGGGCCACGAGTACATGCTCAAGTACCTGCTGGGCACCCGTCACGGGATCCAGGGCAAGGACCTGGGCGAGTTCGGCGGCCAGAAGCCGCAGGAAGTGACGTGGCACGACGACGCGCCGGAAGGCAAGCTCGACCTGGTGGTCACGCTGGACTTCCGCATGTCCTCCACCTGCCTCTACTCGGACATCGTGCTGCCCACGGCGACCTGGTACGAGAAGGACGACCTCAACACGTCCGACATGCACCCGTTCATCCACCCGCTGACCGCGGCCACCGACCCCGCGTGGGAGTCGCGCAGCGACTGGGAGATCTACAAGGGCATCGCCAAGGCCTTCTCCAAGGCCTGCGTGGGTCACCTGGGCGAAGAGACCGACCTGGTCACCCTGCCGCACCAGCATGACTCCCCGGCGGAGCTTTCCCAGCCCGAGGTGAAGGACTGGAAGAAGGGCGAATGCGAGCCGATCCCCGGCAAGACCATGCCGGCGTTGATCGAGGTCAAGCGCAACTACCCGGAAACCTACGATCGCTTCACGTCCATCGGCCCGCTGCTGGAGAGCATCGGCAACGGCGGCAAGGGCATCAGCTGGAACACCGAGTCCGAGGTGGAACTGCTCGGCAAGCTCAACCACCTGAAGAAGGACGGGCCGCACAAGGGGCGCCCGCAGATCGAGTCCGCCATCGATGCGGCCGAGATGATCCTCACCCTGGCGCCGGAGACCAATGGCCAGGTGGCGATGAAGGCCTGGGGCGCGCTGTCCAGGATCACCGGGCGGGATCACACCCACCTGGCGGAGCCCAAGGAAGACGAGAAGATCCGTTTTCGCGACGTGGTCGCCCAGCCGCGCAAGATCATCTCCAGCCCGACCTGGTCCGGCCTGGAAGACGAGCACGTCTCCTACAACGCGGGCTACACCAACGTCCACGAGATGATTCCGTGGCGTACCGTCAGCGGCCGCCAGCAGTTCTACCAGGATCACCCCTGGATGCGCGCCTTCGGCGAGAGCCTGCTGGTCTACCGTCCGCCGATCAACACCAAGACGGTGACCGGCTTCCAGCTGCCCGAGGACAACGGCTATCCGACCAAGGCGCTGAACTGGATCACCCCGCACCAGAAATGGGGCATCCACTCCACCTACAGCGACAACCTGCTGATGCTGACGCTCAACCGCGGCGGCCCGGTGGTCTGGATGTCCGAGCCCGATGCCAGGGAGATCGGCATCGAGGACAACGACTGGATCGAACTGTACAACGCCAACGGTGCCATCACCGCCAGGGCGATCGTCAGCCAGCGGGTCAAGGCCGGCATGGTGATGATGTATCACGCCCAGGAGCGCAACGTGAACGTGCCGGGCTCCGAGGTCACCAAGACACGTGGCGGCATGCACAACTCGGTCACCCGGGTCTGCCCCAAGCCGACCCACATGATCGGTGGCTACGCGCAGCTCTCTTACAGCTTCAACTACTACGGAACCGTTGGCTCCAACCGCGATGAATTCGTCCTGATACGCAAGATGAAGCATATCGACTGGCTGGACGGCGAAGGCAACGACAGCGTTCAGGAGGCCGTGAAATGAAGATTCGTTCCCAGGTAGGCATGGTCCTCAACCTCGACAAGTGCATCGGGTGTCACACCTGCTCGGTCACCTGCAAGAACGTCTGGACCAGCCGTGAAGGCATGGAGTACGCCTGGTTCAACAACGTCGAGACCAAGCCCGGCATCGGTTATCCGAAGGAGTGGGAGAACCAGAAGAAATGGAAGGGCGGCTGGCTGCGTCGTGCCGATGGCAAGATCGAGCCGCGCATCGGCGGCAAGTGGCGGGTGCTGGCGAACATCTTCGCCAACCCCGACCTGCCCGAGATCGACGACTACTACGAGCCGTTCGACTTCGACTACGAGCACCTGCACACCGCCAAGCAGGCCGATCACCAGCCGGTGGCCCGTCCGCGTTCGCTGATTTCCGGCGAGCGCATGAAGAAGATCGAATGGGGCCCCAACTGGGAGGAGATCCTCGGTACCGAATTCGCCAAGCGTCGCAAGGACTCGAACTTCGAGAAGATCCAGGCCGACATCTACGGCCAGTTCGAGAACACCTTCATGATGTACCTGCCACGCCTGTGCGAGCACTGCCTGAATCCCACCTGCGTGGCCTCGTGCCCGTCGGGCGCGATCTACAAGCGGGAAGAGGACGGCATCGTCCTGATCGACCAGGACAAGTGCCGCGGCTGGCGAATGTGCATCTCCGGCTGCCCGTACAAGAAGATCTACTACAACTGGAAGACCGGCAAGTCCGAGAAGTGCATCTTCTGCTACCCGCGCATCGAGGCGGGCATGCCGACCGTGTGCTCCGAAACCTGTGTGGGCCGTATCCGCTATCTCGGCGTGCTGCTGTATGACGCCGACCGCATCGAGGACGTGGCGAGCTCGCCGGACGAGCGCGATCTCTACCGTCGCCAGTGCGAAATCTTCCTGGACCCGAACGACCCGGACGTGATCGCCCAGGCGAAGAAGGACGGCATTGCCGACAACGTGATCGCCGCCGCCCAGGCCTCACCGGTCTACAAGATGGCAATGGAGTGGGGCCTGGCCCTGCCGCTGCACCCGGAATACCGCACCCTGCCGATGGTCTGGTACGTGCCGCCCCTGTCGCCGATCCAGTCCGCCGCCGAGGCCGGCAAGATCGAATACGACGGTGTGCTGCCGAAGATCGAGTCGCTGCGCATCCCGGTACGTTACCTCGCCAACATGCTCACCGCCGGTGAGGAAGAGCCCGTGGTGCTGGCGCTCAAGCGGCTCATGGCCATGCGCGTCTACATGCGCGGAAAGCACGTGGAAGGCCAGGCGGATGCCGAGGTACTCGACGCGGTGGGTCTCACCGGGACCCAGGTGGAAGAGATGTATCGCTACCTGGCCATCGCCAACTACGAGGATCGCTTCGTGATCCCCACCAGCCATCGCGAGATGGCAACCGAAGCCTTCCCGGAGCGTGGCGGCTGCGGCTTCAGCTTCGGCGATGGCTGCCACGGCGAGAGCAAGCCGAGCCTGTTCAACGGTCGCTCGCAGACCACCACCCTGGTCAAGCCGGTGGACGTCTTCGATCCGAAGGTGGGCACCAAGGAGACGCAACATGGCTGATGCCGCTATCCAGAAGAGTGAGCCGATGGCCCAAACGGAAGTCGGCATGCGCAGCCTGCGCGTGCTGGCCCGCCTGCTGGACTATCCGACCGAGGCGCTTCAGGGCGCCGCGGGGGAGTTGATCGAGGCCATCGACGCCGAGCGTCGCCTGGGCGGAGCGCTTCGCAACGACCTGATGCGCTGGTGCCAGCGCATCGCCGACGGCGACCTGCTCGAGCTGCAGTCCGAGTACGTGGCGTTGTTCGACAAGGGACGCGCCCACTCGCTGCTGCTGTTCGAGCACGTCCACGGTGAGTCCCGCGATCGCGGTCAGGCCATGGTCGACCTGATGAACGAATACCAGGAAGCCGGCTTCGAGCTGGATGCCCGGGAGCTGCCGGATTACCTGCCGCTGTTCCTGGAGTATCTCTCCACCCGCTCCGAGGCCGAGATCGGCCGCTGGCTGGGCGAGATCCGCCACATCCTGGCGCTGCTGGCGGCCCGTCTCGAGGAGCGCGATGCCGACCATGCCCTGGTGCCCCGTGCCCTGCTGGGGCTGATCGGCGCCGAGGCAGAGGTGGAAGCCCAGCGTGAAACCGTCGTGGGAGAGTCCCGCGACGATACCCCCGAGGCCCTGGACGCGGTATGGGAAGAGGAGGCGGTGCGTTTCTCCGCCAAGTCCGATGAGGACTGTGCGCTGCAGTCCGCCGAAGGGCGCCGTCTGGCCGAGCGCAAGCGCGAGACCCCGAGCCAGCCGGTACGGATCATGTCTCCCGGGGCGGATGCGCCCCCTGTGACCGGTCGCTAACAGGAGAACCGTCATGTTTGACGCCATTGCCACCTATTTCAACCACTTGATCTACGGCTACTACCCCTATCTGGTCGGCACCGTGTTCCTGCTCGGCAGCCTGATGCGCTATGACCACGGTCAGTTCACCTGGAAGACCGGCTCCAGCCAGATGCTGTCGTCGAAGAACATGCGCCTGGCCAGCAACCTCTTCCATGTCGGCATCATCGTAATCTTCTTCGGCCACCTGTTCGGCATGCTGACGCCGCACTGGATGTACGACAGGTTCCTCGACCCCAGCACCAAGCAGCTCCTCGCCATCGTGGTGGGCGGCATCGCCGGAGCCATGTGTGTGGTCGGCGGCGCCATGCTGCTGCATCGCCGCCTCACCAACGCCCGGGTTCGCGCCTCCTCCAGCGTCATGGATACGGCCATCCTCGGCCTGATCGTATTCCAGGCGGCGCTGGGGATGGTCACCATCCTCTTCTCCCTGGGCCACATGGATGGCGAGATGATGGTCACCCTGGCCAGCTGGGCCCAGGCGATCGTGTTCTTCGGGGGCGGCGCCGCCAACTACCTCGAAGAGGTGTCCTGGATCTACAAGCTGCACATCTTCGTCGGGCTGACCATCATCCTGCTGTTTCCCTTCACGCGGCTGGTGCATGTCTGGAGCGTGCCGTTCGGGTATATCACCAGGCGCTACCAACTGGTCCGCCGCCGGGGTTGAACACAAGCTGGCTGCGCTCGGCTTCGCGAGTAATGGCACCACCCGAGGGAGCCGGGGACAGGTGGACGAGGAGGTCTTTTTCCAGGGAAGGAAAAAGTAGCGTCCAGGGAAGGATTCACAGCGCCTCCTTGGAAACCTTGTCCCCGGGGCTGCCCCGGCAAGATTATTGAGGTGAATGACATGCAAATGATCGAAATCGAACAGCTGCCGGGGAGTGTGAGCCCCCCGCCCATCCGGGTCGGCGGAAGGTCGATCGACGAGGAAAGCATCGCCCGGGAAATGCAGTATCACCCGGCTGCCACGGCGGGCGAGGCCCAGCTGCAGGCCGCCCGTGCCCTGGTGGTACGCGAGCTGCTGCTCCAGCGTGCCGACGAGCTGGGGCTGGTATCGGCCGACAACGCCGAGGAAGGCGACAACGATGCCGCCATCGCCAGCCTGCTGGCGCGGGAGCTGGAGGTGCCGGAACCCTCGGAGGCCGACTGCCGGCGCTTTTTCGACGCCGCGCCGGAGCGCTTCAGCGAACCGACCCGGCTGGCGGTTCGCCACATTCTGCTGGCCGCGGCGCCGGACGATGCGCCGGCCCGCGACGCCCAGTATCGCCTGGGCGAGTCGCTGATCGCGGAGCTGGAGACCATTCCCGAGCGCTTCACCGAATTCGCCATGCGCCACTCCGCCTGCCCGTCGAAGGAGGAGGGCGGCGAACTGGGCTGGCTGGCGCCGGGCCAGACCGTCGGCGAGCTGGATCGTGCCCTGCAGCACCTCCCCGAGGGACTCCACGAGCGGCCGCTGGCCTCGCGCTACGGCTGGCACGTGATCCTCATCGACGAGCGGGCAGAAGGGCAGCGCCTGCCGTTCGACCAGGTCGTCGACCGGGTGCGCCACAACCTGCGTGAGCAGGCCACGAGGCGCGCCCTGCGTCACTATTTGCTGGCGCTGGAAGCCGAGATCGGTGTCGAAGGAGTAGAGCTCGACGATGATGCCGCCGGCAGCCTGATGCAATAGGAGAGATTTCATGGCCCATGTTCACGCCGATACCCCCTTCGCACCGCTCGGCATCGCCGTGTTGACCGTGTCCGACACCCGCGGTTTCGATCGCGACGGCAGCGGCGACCTGCTCGGCGAGCGCCTGTCCGAGGCGGGCCATGCGCTGGTCGAGCGCCGTATCGTGCCCGACGATATCTATCGCATTCGTGCGGTCGTCTCGAAGTGGATCGTGAGTGACGACATCCAGGTGATACTCGTCAATGGCGGAACCGGCTTCACGGCTCGCGATACGACGCCCGAGGCGCTGACGCCACTCTTCGACCGGGCGGTGGATGGCTACGGCGAGCTGTTCCGTCAGCTCTCCTTCGAGTCCATCGGCACGTCCACGATCCAATCCCGCGCCGTGGCCGGCGTCGCCAACGCGACGCTGATCTTCGCCATGCCCGGCTCGCCCAAGGCCTGCGCCACCGCCTGGGATGGCATTCTGGCCGATCAGCTGGATGCCCGGACCCGGCCCTGTAATTTCGTGGCCATGGTGATGCCCGAGCAGTCGGCATGCGCGTCTCGTGTGCCGGGCACGGCGCCTGACCATGGTCAAGGAGCGCACGCATGAGCTGTGCCAACCTTGGCAAGGCCCTGCTCGACCTGGAAGTCGCCCGGGAGCGAATGATCGCCGCCGCCAGGCCGATCCAGGGTGAAGAGCGGCTGGCCCTGGTGCGGGCCGCCGGCAGGGTGCTGGCGTGCGATATGACGGCGCAGCTGGATATGCCGGGTGTCGACAACAGTGCGATGGACGGCTATGCCTTTCGCCTGGCCGAGCTGAAGGCAGCGGGCGAAGAAGGCTTGCCAGTCGTCATGCGGGTACCGGCGGGCGCTGCGGTATCGGCACTGCCTGACACTGGCTGTGCAAGGATATTCACCGGTGCGCCGGTACCGGAAGGCGCCGACTGCGTGATTCCCCAGGAGCGGGTCACGCTGGACGGCGAGGGGCACATGCACGTCATCGGCGAGGTGACGTCGGGCGCCAACATTCGCCGGCGCGGTGAAGAGTATCGCGGCGGCGATGCGCTGCTGTCGGCGGGCTCGACCCTCGATGCGCCGGCCCTGGCCATGCTGGCCAGCCAGGGGTTCGCCGAGGTGCCGGTGCTGCCGCGCCTGACGGCCGCGTTGATCTCCACCGGCGACGAACTGCTCGAGCCCGGCCTGCCGTATGCTCCGGGGCGGGTCTACAACAGCAATCGGGTGATGCTGCAGGCGTTGCTCGAGCGGCAGGGCTGCGATGTGCTCGATCTGGGGATCGTCGCCGACACGTCGGAGGCGCTGCGCGAGGCCTTCGTGGTTGCCCGCGATAGTGCCGACCTGGTGATCTGCACCGGCGGGGTGTCAGTGGGCGAGGAAGATCACGTCCGGCCGGTGCTCGATGAGCTGGGCGGGCTGGTGTTTCATGGGGTGGCCATCAAGCCTGGCAAACCCTTCGCGTTCGGCTTCCTGGATGACGGCACGCCTGAGGGGGTGCCCATGATCGGGTTGCCGGGCAACCCGGTGGCATCGCTGGTGGGATGGCAACTGCTGGCACGACCCTTCATCCAGAGGTGCCAGGGGCGAGCCGTGGGGGTATTGCAACGAGTTACCGCCCGTGCCGGCTTTTCGCGACGGGGCAGCCCGGGGCGGTGTGAATTGCTACGCGTCACGCTCGACTGGCAAGGCGGCCTTCCGGTAGCCTTTCTTGCCGGTGGCCAGGGTTCCCATATGCTGCGGGCAGCCAGCCAGGCGCACGGCTATCTGATGATGGCTGCCGATACCGACGTGGAGGAAGGTCATGAATACCCCTATCTGCCCGCCGGACAGTTCGACGGCTGATCTGCTGTTCAAGCCCAAACAGCTGCGCGAACTCGTTCATGGCGTACCCTGGTTGGACGCGCTGGATGATGACGAAGTGACATCGCTGCTGGAAGGCTCCGAGCTGCATGCGCTGAAGAATCGCGAGTGGCTCTTCCGCCAGGATGCGCCGGCGCATTGGCTCTATATCGTCATCAATGGTGCCGTGCGCCTGGCGCGCTCCGCCGGGGATGGCCGCCTGGCCACCATCCGCTGCGTCGAGCGTGGTGGCACCCTGGGCGAACTGAGCATGGTATCCAGCGCCGGTATCTATCTCTATTCGGCGGAAGCACTGCGCCGCACCCATGTGCTGGCCATCCCCGCACAGCGCTGCCGCGATCTCATGGACCGGCAGCCGGCGTGTCGCGCCGAATTCATGAGCCGCCTGGCGCTGGAGCTTACCGAGCGCCTCGAGGACCTGGCCCTGTTGACCCAGGCCGACGCCATGTCGCGTCTGGTCAGCTATATCCTGCGCCAGTTGCCCGGAGGACGTTCGAAGAGCCCCCGGGTGGTGCGCCTGTCCATACCCAAGCGTTGGCTGGCCGCCCAGCTCGCCATGACGCCGGAGACCCTGTCGCGGTTGCTGGCCAAGCTGCGCGACAGCGGGGCCATCAATATCGACCGTCAGCGGCTGCTGGTGCTGGACGAGCAGAAGCTGCGCGATGCCATGGTAACGGACGACTGACCCCTGACTCCACGCACGGCTGTCCACCTGGCCGGTGCGTGGGTCGCCATGCCGAGCAACGACTGGCCAACATGCCGCCAGTGGGAGGCGATATGCCCCGACTTTCCAAGAAGCCGCGCACCCTGGTCTACTCCTGTTCGGGCTGCTCCGACGTGGCCCAGCTGGCCAACGACGTGGCCTTGCGACTCGACCTCCTGGGTGTGGCGGAAATGTCCTGCGTTGCCGGGGTGGGCGGCGGTGTGCCCGGCCTGGTTCGCACGGCTCGTTCCGGCCGTCCCATCGTGGCCATCGATGGCTGCCAGATGCACTGTGCCAGCCACTGCCTGGCCAATGCCGGGGTCACGCCTACCGAGCACGTGAAGCTCTACGAACAAGGCTTCCGCAAGCGTCGCCGCCAGCGCTACGGCGACGACGAAGTGGCCGCCGTGGCGGAGGGCGTCGGTAACCTGATCGCCCGTCTGCCCATGGACGCCACCGCCTGCGTCGAGGAAGCCCCATGACAGCACTGGTCGATGGCTTCGGCCGTACCGTTCGCTATGTTCGCCTCTCGGTGACCGATCGTTGTGATTTTCGCTGTGTCTATTGCATGGCCGAAGAGATGACGTTCCTGCCTCGCGCCAAGGTCCTCACCCTGGAGGAGATAGCCACGCTGTCGCGGGCCTTCGTCGACCTGGGAGTGGAGAAGATCCGCCTGACCGGTGGGGAGCCGCTGGTGCGGCGCGGCATCGAGGGGCTGGTGGGCGAGATCGGCGCCCTGGAGGGGTTGCATGATTTCGCCATGACCACCAACGGTGCCGGCCTGGCCAAGTATGCCACCGCCTTGCGCGATGGCGGCCTGAAGCGACTCAATATCAGCCTGGATACCCTCGATCCCGAGCGCTTCCGCGAGCTGACCCGTACCGGCAGCCTGGGCAGGGTCATCGGCGGCATTCGTGCCGCCCGGGGAGCCGGCTTCGAGCGCATCAAGCTCAATGCGGTGATCCTCAAGGGACGCAACGACGACGAGGTGCTCGATCTGGTCGAGTTCGCCCGTGCCGAAGGGGTGGACATCAGCTTCATCGAGGAGATGCCGCTGGGCCAGACCATCGGCCACGACCGCGCCGAGACCTTCTGTTCCAGTGACGAGGTGCGCTCTCGCATCGAGGCGCGCCATGCCCTGATGCCCACCACCGAGAACACCCTGGGACCGTCCCGCTACTATCGCATGAGCGACAGCGACTCCCGTGTCGGCTTCATCTCCCCCCACAGCCACAACTTCTGCGATGCCTGCAACCGGGTGCGGGTTACCGCCGAGGGCCGGCTGTTGCTGTGCCTCGGCAATGAGCATTCGGTCGACCTGCGCGGCGTGATGCGCCGCCACCCCGGCGACCTCGACCGGCTCAAGGTCGCCATCGTCGCCGCCATGCAGAAGAAGCCCGAACGCCATCACTTCACCACCGATGGAGACGTCCAGGTGGTGCGTTTCATGAACATGACCGGGGGCTGAAGGCGTCAGTGCTCGGCCTCGTTCCCGTTGAGCCCACGCCCTTCTCCAGCTAGGTTGGTGTTCACACCCCCGCCAGGAGAGTTGCCATGGCCGACCACCCCCCCGAGACACGGCACGACGAGCAGCCCGATCCCTACCTCTGGCTGGAAGAGGTCGACAGCGACCGGGCGCTTGCGTGGGTGCGCGAGCGCAACGCCGAGTGCCAGGCGAGCCTCGAGGCCGACAGCGGCTTCGCGGCCCTTCAGGCCGACCTGCAGGCCATTCTCGATGCCGACGACCGCATACCCTTCGTGGTCAAGCGCGGCGAGCACTACTACAACTTCTGGCAGGACCGCGACCATCCCCGCGGGCTGTGGCGCCGCACCACGCCTGCGGAGTACGAAACGCCCCAGCCGCACTGGGACGTCATCATCGACCTGGATGCCCTCAATGCCGCCGAAGGCGAGAACTGGGTCTGGCATGGCGCCCACTGCCTGACGCCAGGCGATCCGGGCGAGCCCTGGCGCCACTGCCTGATCTCCCTGTCGAGGGGCGGTGCCGATGCCGACGTGACCCGCGAGTTCGATCTCATCGAGCGACGCTGGGTCGATGACGGTTTCTTCCGCGACGAGGCCAAGGGTGCCCTGCGCTGGATCGATCACGATACCGTCTATGTCTTCACCGATTTTGGCGAGGGTTCGCTGACCACGTCAGGCTATCCCCGCATCGTCAAGGAGTGGCGTCGTGGTACGCCGCTCGAGGCGGCGACCACGGTCTTCGAGGGGGAGTCGACCGACATGGCGATCGGCGCCATGCACGATTCGACCCGAGGTTTCGAGCGCGACTTCATCAGCCGCGCCAGGGCCTTCTATGACAACGAGCTCTACCTGCGCGAGGGCGACGGCACGCTGTGCAAGATCGAGGTGCCCGACTCGGCCCGCAAGCAGGTGCATCGGGAATGGCTGACCCTGGAGCTGAGAGAGGCGTGGGAGGTTGGCGACACCACCTATCCGGCGGGTGCGCTGCTGGCAGCCGACTTCGATGCCTTCATGGCCGGTGAGGGAACGCTCCGGATGCTGTTCGCCCCCACGGAGCAAAGGTCCCTGGAGGATACGACCTGGACCCGCCACCACCTGATCCTCAATGTACTGGATGACGTGAAGAACACGCTCCATGTGCTCACGCCCAGTCACGACGACTGGCCCTGCGGGCCGCTGGCCGGGGCGCCCGAGCTGGGCAGCGTGAGTGTCAGCGCCGTGGATGACGAGGAGTCCGACGATGTCTTCATGGTCGTCACCGATTACCTGACCCCGACCACGCTGCTGCATGGCCGAATCGGCGAGACGCCACGGCCGCTCAAGCGGGCACCGGCACTGTTCGACGCCGAGGGGCTTCGCGTCAGCCAGCACTTCGCGACCAGTCAGGACGGTACGCCGGTGCCCTATTTCCTGGTCGCCCGGGACTCGCTCGAGGCCAACGGCACCAACCCGACCCTGCTCTATGGCTATGGTGGCTTCGAGATATCGCTGCTGCCGGCCTACAGCCCCGGCGTCGGGCGCGGCTGGCTAGGCAAGGGCGGCGTCTACGTGGTGGCCAATATCCGCGGTGGCGGGGAATACGGCCCGCGCTGGCACCAGGCCGCACTGCGCGACAAGCGCCACAAGGCCCTGGAAGACTTTGCCGCGGTGGCCGAGGATCTGATCGCGCGAGGCATCACCTCGCCGCGCCATCTTGGCATCCAGGGTGGTTCCAACGGCGGCCTGCTGGTCGGTAACATGCTGGTGCGCTATCCACGGCTGTTCGGCGCGGTGGTCTGCCAGGTACCGCTGCTCGATATGCGTCGCTACCATGAACTGCTGGCCGGTGCCTCCTGGATGGCCGAATATGGCGACCCCGAAAGTGACGACTGGACCTTCCTGCGCCACCTGTCCCCCTACCATAACCTGGACCTCGCGGCGGTTTACCCGCCCATGCTGCTCATGACCAGCACCCGCGACGACAGGGTCCACCCCGGCCACGCCCGCAAGATGATGGCGCGCATGAGCGAGCAGGGGCATCGGGTGCTCTACTACGAGAACATCGAGGGTGGCCACGGTGGTGCGGCCGACAACCGCCAGCGCGCCCACATGCAGGCGCTGGCCTTCACGTTTCTCGGCCAGCAATTATCTGGCGAACTCTTGAGTTCCTAGCCTTGGATTAATTTGTCCTAGTTGTCTTGTCCGGCAGTGACTTGGCCGCGCCATTATGATGCCGAAAACCCTATATTGCGCACTATGCGTGCGCAATAGGGGAACTTTCGGTCGAGCGATTCACCTGGATAAGAAAGCTTTTTCCCTTATTCGAATCATGCAGATGCGCGGTAAGCCGTGCAGGATGGCATGCGACCTGCAGCTAAAAGGGTGAAGGTAATGACTGGATAGTACAAGTATAACCCACCCTGACCGGAGGTGACTGGACATGAAGGACCGGAACCTGCTTCTTGGCAGTTTTTTTATAGCCTCACTGCTCCTTGTCAGTAGCCACGCCTTGGCGGAGCGCATTTCCATCGGAATCGGCCATCAGAGCATGGTAACCAATACCGTGGCGGGCGGTATCGTGCTGGAGAAACTTGGCCTCATCGAGAAATATCTCCCGACTGACGGCGACTACGCCGATGCCGAGTATGACATCGTCTTCCGCGACTACGATTCGGGGCCGCCCATTACCAACCAGATGATGGCGGGCAACCTGGAGTTCGGCGTGATGGGCGACTATCCGCTGATCGTCAACGGCGCCAGCTTCCAGGCCACGGGGCGTAACGAGACGCGCTTCATCGCCGTGACCGGCTACAATCGGCAGGGAACCGGCAACGGCATCGTGGTGCCGGTGGCCTCCGATGTCTACTCCCTCGAGGAACTCGCCGGCAAGCGCATCTCCACGCCGGTGGGCAGTGCCGCCTGGGGGATGACGCTCAAGGCGCTGCGCGATGCGGGTCTGGACGGCGACATTGCCATCATCGACCAGAGCCCGCCCGTGGGTGTGGCCAACATTGCCGGCAACCGTATCGATGCCCATGCCGACTTCGGTCCCTGGTCGGAAGTGATGGAATTCCGTGGCACCGGGCGCAAGATCTTCGACGGCAGCGAAGCTGGCGTGCCAACCTTCCATGGCATCGTGGTGCGCAAGGACTTTGCCGATCGCTATCCCGAGGTGGTCGATGCCGTGCTTCAGGCCACACTCGAGGCGCAGCGGTGGATCGAGGAGGACCCGATGCGTGCCGCCACTCAGCTCAGCGAGTGGACCGGGGTGGCCAAGGAGGTGCTCTATCTCTATCTCGGGGAGGGAGGCATCAGCACCATGGATGCCACCATCAAGCCCGAGTGGGTCGAGGCGCTCGAGTACGACCACGCCTTGCTGCAGGAAGAGCGCAGCATACCCGACCTCGATTTCGATGCCTGGGTCGATGACAGCTTCGTGCGCCGCGCCTATGAGGCATCCGGGCTGGACTATGCCGCCGAGCTGGAGCGCATGGTTACCCCGATAGCCGGAAATCCCGATCTCAAGCCGGCGCAGATATGGTTTGCCGACGAAGGAATAGTCGAATACGACAGCGTGGCCGAGATGGTGACGGCATTCCGAGACGCCGATGGGGAAGGGCGGGAGGTATACACCACCTACGTCTACGATCATCACAGTGGAATAAAGATGTTCGGCAAGGCGTCCTTTCTCTCCGAAACCCCTGATGGAGAAGTGGCGGCCTTCATGAAACGTGCCGACTCCGAAGCATATATAGCCGATAATGGCGGCAGGATGATCGCACTGTCTGCTTCCGACGAAGAAGCCCTTGCCATGAATGATTGATTCAAAGTCTTCCAATCACCTGAAAGACAATCTCAAGGGGTGCGGTATTTTACCGTGCCCCTTCTTGTATTTGTTTCGTGTGTATTCCTTTCATTACTTGCTCATGATATTGCGGTCATGACATGTCCTACTTGTCATAAGGCCCTTGCATGAAAGCACTGAAAAATGCATCGACCTGGCGCCGTTCAAAGACGATTTGCACCATGCGGACGCGCCGATTGGTTCAGGAAACACACCTTCCTGATAAGTTGAAAAACGAAAAACGTCTTTTGGATTAAATCCTTGAAAAGAATTGGCGGGAAGTTGGCATGGCTGATGCAACTTACTGGGTAAACGACATGACCTGATAGTACAAGCTTCGCTTTCGATGACTATGCCTCCGGCGACAACGACAGAACAAGAGCCGGGCTTCATTACCCCAGCATGGCGCTACTGCGCTCCCGTGACGAGAGGTGACACCATGAGCTTGAACCCCAGGCCCCGCCCTCCGCTCTCCGAGGCTGCCCTGTCCAGCCCGCTCGAGACCTCCGAGCGACAGCCGATCGAGGCCACCCCTGCCGCAGCGACTCCTTCCGGGGTGGCCCTCGGCGCGTCTCGGCGTTTGCTGCCCGAGAACTGGGATCGCTACCTGGTGCGCATCGGCGCCCTGCTGGTGGCCGCCCTCTGCTGGCATCTCGCCTCGACCTACGGTTTCGATTTCTTCGTGCGCTTCGACAACGTGCCCGGGCCGCTGGTGGTGGGGGCGGAGTTCCTGGCTCAGGCGTCGAGCCAGCAGTTCTACCTGCATATCCTGCACAGCATTCAGCGCATCGCCATCGCCTATGGCCTGGCCGTGGTGATCGGAGTGGTACTCGGCGTGATGATGGGTCGTTCGCGTTTCGCCGAGGACGTGATCCTTCCCTATATCGAGATCCTGCGGCCGATCCCGGCGGTGGCCTGGATCCCGCTGGCGATCCTGATGATGCCCACCGAGCAGTCGAGCATCGTCTTCATCACCTTTCTCGGGGCGCTGTTTCCCATCGTGATCAACACCGTGCACGGCGTCGAGCAGACCCCCAAGGTGCTGGTGCGCGCCGCCCGCAGCCTGGGTGCGAGCAACGCGGCCATCCTCTGGCACGTGGTGCTCCCCGGCGCATTGCCGAGCATCGTCACGGGGCTGGCCATCGGCATGGGCGTGGCGTGGTTCTCGCTGCTGGCCGGCGAGATCATCAGCGGCCAGTACGGCATCGGCTACTTCACCTGGTCGGCCTACACCCTGGTCGAGTACCCCAAGATCATCATCGGCATGCTGGTCATCGGTGGGCTGGGCTCGCTGTGCACCCTGCTGGTCCGCAAGGCCTGCGCGCCGCTGCTGCGCTGGCAAACCGAGGGGGCCAAGTCATGATGACCATCTCCAGGCTCAACCGTGCCGCCGTCATCGATCACCCCCGCAGCTTCCGCCCGCGCAGCGCGAGCGGCAAGGGCAGGATCAGCGCGCGCGACATCGACCTCGTCTTCGCCACGGCCAACGGCCCCCACCGCGCCGTGGAGGCGGCCAGCCTCGAAATCCAGCCGGGCGAGTTCGTCTCGCTGCTGGGGCCCTCCGGTTGCGGCAAATCGACCCTGATGAATTGCGTGGCCGGCTTCGTCAAGCCGACCCGGGGCGAGGTGCTGCTCGACGGCCAGGCGGTCGTCAAGCCCGGCCCCGACCGTGGCATGGTGTTCCAGCAGCACTCGCTGTTCCCGTGGAAGACGGTGAAACAGAACGTCGCCTTCGGCCCGCTGATGGCGGGAGTGGGCGCGCGGGAGGCCGACAGCGTGGCCAGAACCTTCCTCTCGCTGGTGGGGCTGTCGCGCTACGCCAGCGCCTATCCCACCACCCTCTCTGGCGGCATGCAGCAGCGCGTGGGCATCGCCCGGGCGCTGGCCAACTACCCCAGCGTGCTGCTGATGGACGAGCCCTTCGGCGCCCTGGATGCCCAGACCCGCAGCATGATGCAGGAGAACCTGCTCGAAATCTGGAGCGAGTTCAAGAACACGGTGCTGTTCGTCACCCACGACATCGACGAGGCGGTGTTCCTCTCCGACCGTATCGTGGTCATGAGCGCGAGCCCGGGGCGGATCATCGCCGACATTCCCGTGCGACTCGCGCGCCCGCGCACCCAGGAGCTGCTCACCACACCCGAGTTCATGGCGATCAAGCGCGAGTGTCTCGCGCTGATTCGCGAGCAGACCCTGCATGCCTTCGAACAGCAGAACCAGGCGGGCTGAACCGAATACGACATGCCTACGCCCCCTCGGGCCGACATGACATGTCATAACAAGAGGCAACAACCATGAAGAGCCAGGAACTCAAGCTGCAGCCGGGCGACTCGCCGCAGCCGCTCTACGTGCAGATTCGCGACACCCTGCGACGCAACATCCTGGAGGGTGGCTGCTCGCCCCACGAGCGGCTGCCCTCGGAGAATGCGCTGATGAAGAGCTTCGGCGTGAGCCGCATCACCATTCGCCAGGCGCTGCGTGACCTGCACAACGAAGGGCTGGTGTTCAGCGCCCAGGGCAAGGGCACCTTCGTCAGCAAGCCCAAGGCGGTACAGAACGTGCAGCGCCTGCAGGGCTTCGGCGAGGCCATGGCGGCGCAAGGGTATGAAGCCACCGCCAGGCTGCTGTCGATCCAGGAGCGCAAGCCGGGCAAGGCGGTGGCCGCCGCTCTCGGGTTGCGTTCGGGCGATGCCGTAGTGGAGGTCAAGCGGGTGCGCTACCTCAACCGCGAGCCGGTCTCGCTGGAGAGCAGCTATTTCCCCATGGACATCGGCCGGCGACTGTTTGGCCAGGATCTCTCCGGTGACATCTTTCCCTTGCTGGAGAACCGCTTCGCCATACCGCTCGGCGCGGCGGACATCGCCATCGACTCCACCCTCTGCGACGAGGAGACCCAGCAGCACCTCAACCTCAGAATGGGCGAGCCCGTTCTGCGCGTCGAGCGGCTGACCTATGACCGGGCGGGCCGGCCGATCGACTTCGAGTACCTCTGCTTCCGCGGGGACGCCTTCAAATACCAATTCCGAGTGGATCGGAAACCGGAGGAATCATGAACGCAAGCGACATTTCCGTCATCGACACCGACGTGCTGGTCATTGGCGGCGGCACCGCAGGCCCCATGGCTGCGGTCACCGTCAAGGAGCAGGATCCGAGCCTCGACGTGATGCTGCTGGAGAAGGCCAACGTCAAGCGCAGTGGCGCCATCTCCATGGGCATGGACGGGCTCAACAATGCCATCGTCCCCGGCCACTCGACGCCTGAGCAGTACATCAAGGAGATCACCATCGCCAACGACGGCATCGTCCACCAGCCGGCGCTGATGGCCTACGCCCAACGCTCCTTCCCGATGATCGAGAAGCTCGACTCCTGGGGCGTGCATTTCCAGAAGGACGAGACCGGCGACTATGACATGAAGAAGGTCCACCACCTCGGCACCTACGTGCTGCCGATGCCGGAGGGCCACAACGTCAAGAAGATCCTCTACCGCCGGCTGCGCCGCAACCGGGTGCAGATCGAGAACCGCTTCCAGGCCACCCGCCTGCTCAAGGACGCCGACGGCCGCATCGCCGGCATGATCGGCGTCAACACCCGCACCGCCGAGCCCATCATCATCCGCGCCAAGGCGGTGATCATGGCCACCGGGGCCGCCGGGCGCATCGGCCTGCCGACCTCGGGCTACCTGTTCGGCACCTACGAGAACCCCGCCAACAACGGCGACGGCCACGCCATGGCCTTTCACGTGGGGGCCGACCTGGCGAACCTCGAGTGCTTCCAGATCAACCCGCTGCTCAAGGACTACAATGGTCCCGCCTGCGCCTACGTCACCGGCCCCTTGGGTGGTTTCACCGCCAACTCCCAAGGCGAGCGCTTCATCGAATGCGACTACTGGTCGGGCCAGATGATGCTGGAATTCTTCAAGGAGCTGGAGGGCGGCAACGGCCCGGTGTTCCTCAAGCTCGACCACCTGGCCGAGGAAACCATCCAGGAGATAGAGACGGTCCTGCACACCAACGAGCGCCCTTCGCGCGGGCGCTTCCACGACGGCCGCGAGATCGACTATCGCCAGAACATGGTGGAGATGCACATCTCCGAGGTCGGCTTCTGCTCGGGTCACTCCGCCTCCGGCGTGTGGGTCGACGAGACCGGCGCCACCACCGTACCGGGGCTTTACGGCGCCGGCGACATGGCCTCGGTGGCCCACTCCTACATGCTCGGCGCCTTCGTCTACGGCCAGATCTGCGGCGAGAGCGCGGCCGCCTTCGCCAAGGGGCGCGGCGAGATGCCCTCCCTCGACCAGGCGTTCATCGCCGCGGAACTCGAGCGCATCCAGGCGCCGCTGAAGGTGGCCGACGGCATACCGCCGGCGCAGATGGAATACAAGGTGCGGCGCCTGGTCAACGACTACCTGCAGCCGCCCAAGGTGACCAGAAAGATGGAGATTGGCCTGCAGCGCATCCTGGCCGTGCGCGAGGACCTGCCTCGCCTGCAGGCTACCGACCCCCACGAGCTGCTGCGCGCGCTGGAGGTACAGTCGATCATCGACTGCGCCGAGATGGCCGCCCGCGCCTCGCTCTATCGCACCGAATCGCGCTGGGGGCTTTACCACTATCGCGTCGATCTCCCCGAGCAGAACGACACCGACTGGTTCTGCCACACCCGGCTGTACAAGGACGACAACGGCAACATGGCCCACGGCAAGCGCCCGGTGGCGCCCTACCTCGTCGAACTCGGTGAGGAAAAGGACGCCTACCAGAAGCTGCGCGTGCGGAAGGCCGCCAACGCCTGAGCCTCCACGGTGGGCGACGAGAGACGAGAGAATTCAAGGAGAAAACCATGCCGACTGCAACGCAACGCACCAGCGTCCCGGTGATCGTCGACGAGGACAAGTGCATCGCCGACAAGGGCTGCACCGTCTGCATCGATGTCTGCCCGCTCGACGTGCTGTGGATCAACCCGGACACCGGCAAGGCGCACATGCGCTACGACGAGTGCTGGTACTGCCTGCCCTGCGAGGCCGACTGCCCGACCGATGCCGTGAAGGTCGAAATTCCCTATCTGCTGAGGTGAGCCATGAAACGCTACGACGACCCCGAGCTGCAGGAGATCGCCGAAAGGCTCGCCGACCCGGACCCCGGCATCCGCCGCGTGGCGGTGCTCGCCCTGGTCGATTCGGGCGAGCCCGAGGCGGCCGAGCTGTTGATCCAGGCGCTCAAGGACGAGGATGCCGCAGTGCGCCAGGAGGCGGCCAAGGTGGTTGATGAGTTCGACGCCGAGGACATCGCCGACTCGCTGCTCGCCGCCCTGGGCGATGCCGACGAGGTGGTGCGCAATGCTGCCGCCCACGCCCTGGCCGACCTCAAGGACCCCGGTGTCGCGCCACCCCTGCTCGCCGCACTGGAACGCAGCGACGACCCCTTCGTGGTGGCCGGCATCCTCCGTGCGCTCAAGCCGCTGCGCGTAGTGGCGGCGCAGACCCCGGCGCTGACGCGGCTCAATGATGACGACCCCCATGTACGCCGCGAAGCGGTGGGTGTGCTCGGCTGGCTCAAGGCCGAGGAGAATCTGCCGGCGCTGATCGACCGCGCCAAGAGCGACGCCGACCCCGAGGTGCGCCGCGCCGCGGCCGGTGCCCTGGTCTACGCTGCGCCGGAGCGGGCGGGCCCACCGCTGATGGTGATTCTCGACGATCCCCACTGGCAGGTACGCTGCGAGGCCGCCATCGGCATCGGCAAGCTCGACTACCGGGCCGGGCTCGAGCCGTTGATCGCGGCCAGCCACGATACCACCTGGCAGGTGCGCGAGAAGGCCGCCGAGGCCATGGGCAAGCTGCGCGTGGCAGCGGCAGTGCCGGCGCTGGGCGAATGCGCCAGGGATCCGATGAGCAACCTGCGCAAGGCGGCCATCGGTGCGCTCGGCGCCATCGCCGAACCGGAATGCCGCCCGTTCATCGAACTGGCTCTCGACGACCCCGACCCGGACGTGCGCAAGCTGGCGCGCTGGGCTCAGTCGCAGCTCGACAACGCGGCCTAGAGCCGGGCTACAAGACAAGCGGCTGCGCGTCGGCGATACCGCGGAAGCGACCTCAGATGCTCATTGACTACCGTAAACTCCGCGTCTTCGGCGGCTTCCGCCTTGTCTCGTTCCAGCTCGCTTGCTTGTAGACCGGCTCTGAACGAACTCTGTAGAGGCAAACGACCATGACTTATGTGGTGACCGAAAACTGCATCCGCTGCAAGTACACCGACTGCGTCGAGGTGTGCCCAGTGGATTGCTTCCACGAAGGACCCAACTTCCTCGTCATCGACCCGGTGGAGTGCATTGACTGCTCGCTGTGCGTGGCGGAGTGCCCGGCGGACGCCATCTACG
The DNA here is from genome assembly GCF_002879615.1 of Billgrantia endophytica. Classification (GTDB taxonomy): domain Bacteria; phylum Pseudomonadota; class Gammaproteobacteria; order Pseudomonadales; family Halomonadaceae; genus Halomonas; species Halomonas endophytica. The sequence continues at coordinate 63,547 of NZ_PNRF01000007.1, read as the reverse complement.
CCGCCGACCAGCTGCCGCCCGAGCAGGCGCACTTCCTCGAGATCAACGCCGAACTCGCCCAGGTGTGGCCGGTGATCGCCCAGACCCGCCTGCCCCTGAGCGAGGCCGACGCCTGGATCGACCGGGGCGAGAAGCTGCGGTATCTGGAGCGTTGAAGCATGCGTCAACTTGTCATGACGAGTTGCCGCGCACGTTTCGTGCTGCTGGCCGTCGTGCTGGGTGCCAGCGTCAGCGACAGCGCCCGGCCGATGGTTGACGTAGCCGTTCCCATCCCGCCCGCGGGAGTGCCGATGCTGTGCCTGCGGGACCGTCTACTCCCAAGACTCACGGATCTGACCGCCAGGAGGTCGCCATGACTGCCATTGCCAATTCCCGCGAACACTTGCGCCATACCATCGCCCCGCCCGACGGCGTGCACCTGAACCGCCGCACGCGGGAGGTGGAGATCCGCTGGCCGGACGGTCGCACGGACAGGCTCGCCTGTCTCACGCTGCGGGCCGCCTGCGCCTGTTCCAGCTGCCTGCACGCCAAGCGTAGCGGCCGCCTGGCGCTGTACGACGCCGACATCACCGTCGTCAACGCCAAGCCCTTCGGCGTCAGCGGCTTGCAGCTGTTCTTCTCCGATGGCCACAGCCGTGGCGTCTTCCCCTGGGCCTACCTGCGCGAACTGGGCGGGGCGGAGTGACGGGCGCCCCCCGGTCCGCTCGTATCGGCGCCGTCCTGGGAGGCGTTCAAGCTGGGCCACTGCGCACTGCATGTGCGCCGGGCTGGCATTTACCGTATGGGCCCGTCGGTGTTGCTGTCGACGGCCTGAACTCGACAACAAGCGTATACCCCCGCATCGCTCGCGATGCATGACGACTGGAGGAAATCTCATGGCTGCTGCTATCGGAACCGCCGACGTACTGAGCGTTCACCACTGGAACGACACCCTGTTCAGCTTTCGCACCACGCGCGACCAGGCGTTGCGCTTCGAGAACGGCCACTTCGTGATGATCGGCCTCGAGGTGGGGGGCAAGCCGCTGATGCGCGCCTACAGCATCGTCAGCGCCAACCACGATGACTATCTCGAGTTCCTCAGCATCAAGGTACCCGACGGCCTGCTCACCTCGCGCCTGCGGCACCTCAAGGTGGGCGACCAGATCATGGTCAGCCGCAAGCCGGTGGGCACCCTGGTGATCCACGACCTGACCCCGGCCAGGAATCTTTACCTGCTCTCCACCGGTACCGGCCTGGCGCCGTTCATGAGCATCATCAAGGACCCGGAGGTATACGAGCGCTTCGACAAGGTGGTACTGGTGCACTGCGTACGCTACGTCAGCGAACTGGCCTACCACGACCACATCACCCGGGAGCTGCCCGAACACGAATTCCTCGGCGAGGAGATCCGCGACAAGCTGATCTACTACCCCACCGTGACCCGTGAGCCGTTCCGCAACCAAGGGCGCATCACCACACTGATCCAGAGCGGCACGCTGTGCGCCGACATCGGCCTGCCACAGCTCGCCCGCGAGACCGACCGGGTGATGCTGTGCGGCAGCCCCGCCATGCTTGCGGACCTCACCGCCATGCTCGACGACATGGGCTTCCAGGCCAGCCCGCAGCAGGGCGAGCTGGGCGACTACGTGATCGAGCGCGCCTTCGTCGAGAAGTGAACGGCAGCCGCTTGGCGTCGTGGTTCAGCAGGGCCACCTCTACGGCCAGCGGCTGACCCTCATGAGCCTCGCGGCGATAGCAGAGATGGGCTTCCAGGGTGTAGATCGTATAGCCGTATCTTGCCCGGCCTTCCGCATCCAGGCCAAGGCGGTCCATCAGTGCCTCCGCCGCCAGGGAGAAGACCCTGGCATACTCGGCATCATTCATGTAGCCGTTGTAGTCGACCCACTCCGGCGCCACGCAAGTCTCCAGTAGTGCCCATTCGCTCCTGCCTCCTGTCGCATTGATCACCTGCACGCTCAAGCCGTTCCACCATGGATCGTCGCGCGCGCCGAAAAAGCAACTGCCAATAGTCGAAATAGCGCTGAAAATCCCTCGCAGGGTAAAACTGGCTTTATTGTCTAAGGTATGGGAGAAACTCGTACCAGGGCTACCGCCCATCGAACGCTTGATTGAGGATAACAAGATGATGCTCAAGAAGACCCTTCTGGCCAGTGTCGTGATCGGCGCCATGCTGGCAACCGCCGCCAACGCAGAGACGCTGCGCTGGACCCGTTCCGCCGACAGCCTGACCATGGACCCCCACTCCCAGAACGAGGGGCCGACCCACGCGGTCAATCATCAGGTCTTCGACACCCTGCTCTACCAGGACATGGACGTGGAGTACCAGCCGGGGCTGGCGACCGAATGGTATGTGAAGGAAGACGACCCCACTGTCTGGGTCTTCAAGATTCGCGAAGGCGTGACGTTTCATGAAGGACAGTCGCTGACCGCCGATGACGTGGTCTTCTCGCTCAACCGGGCCCGTCATGAGCATGCCGATATGCGCGGCCTGTTGACGGCCATTGCCGAAGTGCGCGCCGCCGACGACTACACGGTGGAAGTGGTGACCCACGACCCCAACCCGCTGCTGCCCAACAACCTCACCAACCTGTTCATCATGAGCCATGAGTGGGCCGAGGAGCATGGGGTCGAGGAGCCGCAGAACTACGCGGCCGGCGAGGAGACCTACGCGGTTCGCAACGCCAACGGCACAGGCCCCTTCCGGGTCGAGAGCCGCGAGCCCGACGTGCGTACCGTCTTCGTGCGCAACGACGAGTACTGGGGTATCGATCATTATCCCATGGAAATCTCGCGGCTGATCTACACGCCCATCGAGTCCGCCTCTACCCGGGTAGCCGCGCTGCTTTCCGGTGAGGTCGACCTGCTCCAGGAAACGCCGGTACAGGACATCGAGCGCCTGGCCAACGCAGAAGGCCTCAAGAACGAGCAGGGCGCCGAGAACCGCACCATCTTCCTTGGCATGCAGATGGGCGCGGCATCGCTCGAGACCACCGATGTCGATGACAACCCCTTTGCCGATCACCGGGTGCGTGAAGCGATCAACCTGGCGGTGGATGCCACCACCATCCAGACCGCCGTCATGCGCGGCAACTCGGAGCCCGCCGGGATGATCGCGCCGCCCTTCGTCAACGGCTATACCGAAGAGATGGATGTGGTGCTGCCCGCCGACCTGGACCGCGCGCAGGAACTGATGGCGGAGGCGGGCTATGAAGACGGTTTCCGGGTCACCCTGCAGTGTCCCAATGACCGCTACGTCAACGACGAGCAGATCTGCCAGGCGGTGGTCAGCATGCTGGCGCGCATCGGCATCACCGTCGATCTGGCGGCCCAGACTCGCTCGATCTTCTTCGCCGAGCTGGCCCGCGGTGAGTACGACTTCTACCTGCTGGGCTGGGGTGTGCCCACCATGGATTCGGAATATGTCTTCAATTACCTCTACCATACCAAGGAGGACGACCGCGGCAGCTGGAACTTCACCGGCTACAGCGACGAGCGGGTGGACGAACTGACGGTGTCCATGGGCCAGGAGGTCGACGAGGACGTTCGCAACGAGATGATCGCGGAAGCGTGGCAGATCGTGCACGACGAGATCGTCTACATCCCGATCCACCACCAGATGCTGACCTGGTCCATGCGCGACGACATCGACTTCAAGGTACAGAGCGAGAATACGCCACACTTCAAGTACCTGAAGTTCAACAACTAAGCCAACGATGCAAACCAGCCCCCCGGTCGCCACAAGCAACCGGGGGGCTAACTAATGTGGTAATCCCATGCTTGCATTTCTCATACAGCGCGTGCTTCAGGCCATCTTCGTGATGTTCGTGGTCGCGCTCATCGCCTTTTCGCTGTTCCATTACGTCGGCGACCCGGTGCTCAACATGCTCGGCCAGGAGGCCACCGATGCCGACCGTGCCGAACTGCGGGGTCGCCTGGGCCTCGACCAGCCGGTGGTGGTGCAGTTCTATCGCTTCATCGTCAATGCCGCCCAATTCGAGTTCGGCATCTCCTACCGCTCGGCGCGGCCAGTGACCGACATGATCATGGAGCGCCTGCCGGCGACCCTGGAACTTGCCATCATCTCGGCCGTCTTCGCCGTTGTACTGGGCATCGGGCTGGGTATCTACACGGCCCTGCGCCGTCGTAGCTTGCTGTCGCGCTTCATCATGACGACATCGCTGATCGGCGTCTCCCTTCCGACCTTCCTGATCGGGGTGCTGCTGATCTATCTATTCGCCGTGGAGCTGGGCTGGTTGCCCGCCTTCGGGCGCGGCCAGACGGTACGGCTCGGCGACTGGTGGACCACCGGACTGCTGACCACCAGCGGGCTGCGATCCCTGATTCTGCCGGCGATCACCCTGGGGCTGTTCCAGCTGACGCTGATCATGCGCCTGGTGCGAGCCGAGATGCTCGAGGTGCTGAGCACCGACTACATCAAGTTCGCCCGGGCCAGGGGGCTGTCGAAGCGCGTGGTCAACCTGCGCCACGCACTGAAGAACACCCTGATTCCGGTGATCACCATCATCGGCCTGCAGCTCGGCACCATCATTGCCTTCGCCATCATCACCGAGACGGTCTTCCAGTGGCCCGGCGTCGGGGCGCTGTTCATCACGGCGGTTCGCTTCGTCGATATCCCGGTCATGGCCGCCTACCTGATGATGATCGGGCTGGTCTTCGTCATCATCAACCTGGTGGTGGACCTGCTCTACTACGCCGTTGATCCGCGCCTGCGGGCGCAGGGAGGAGGCAAATGAGCCAGCATACCCAGCCCCGTGAAAACGACGGCCCCGCCGCACCCGTGGTGCCACCGAAGCCGGGACGCCTGAAGACCTTCCTCGAGAGCGATATCGTCTACTCCTGGAAGCGCCAGCCGGTGGTGATACTGGCGACACTGGTCACCCTGATCCTGTTCGCCGCCGCGCTGTTCGCGCCCTGGATCGCGCCGCAGAACCCCTTCGACCCGCGCCAGCTCGAACTGATCGACGCCTTCACGCCACCCATGACCACGTCGGACTTCACCGGCAACTTCTACCTGCTGGGCAGCGACAGCCAGGGGCGCGATGTCTTTTCGGCGATCCTCTACGGCTCGCGCATCTCGCTGCTGGTGGGCTTTGCCGCGGTGATCTTCGCCCTGGTGCTGGGCACCGCCCTGGGGCTGATGGCGGGTTTCCGTGGTGGCTGGCGCGATGCGCTCATCATGCGTATCGCCGATGTGCAGCTGACCTTTCCTTCGATCCTGATGGCGCTGCTGATCTTCGGCGTGATCCGAGGCTTCCTGCCGCGCTCGATGCACGCCGAGGTGGCGATCATCGTCTTGATCATTGCGATCGGGCTGTCCGACTGGGTGCAGTACGCCCGGGCAGTGCGCGGCGCCACCATGGTCGAGAAGAACAAGGAGTACGTCCAGGCGGCGCGGGTCATCGGCCTGCCGGCGGGCAAGCTCCTGTTCCAGCACATCCTGCCCAACGTGATGCGACCGGTGCTGGTCATCGGCACCATCGGTCTGGCGCTGGCCATCATCGCCGAGGCCACCCTGTCCTTCCTGGGGGTTGGCATGCCGGCCACCCAGCCGAGCCTGGGGACCCTGATCCGGGTCGGCCAGGATTACATGTTCTCGGGAGAGTGGTGGATCCTGCTCTTCCCCGGGATGGCGCTGCTGATGCTGGCGCTTTCCGTCAACCTGCTGGGAGACTGGTTACGTGATGTCCTCAACCCCAAGCTCAGGTGAACGACCGGGCACGCGTCCTCCGGGCCACGAGCCCGATGGCGCCATGTCCCAGGATGAGCCGGTGCTCAGCGTACGCCATTTGCGGGTGGAGTTCCCCACCCGTCATGGCACGCTGGTGGCATTGGACGACGTGTCCTTCGATATCGCGCCTGGCGAGGTGCTGGGCGTGGTGGGCGAGTCCGGTGCGGGCAAGTCGATGACCGGCAATGCCGTGATCCAGCTGCTGGAGCCGCCGGGCCATGTCGCCGGCGGCGAGGTCCGTCTCTCGGGGCGGCGCATCGACGATCTGGCGGAGGACGACTTCGTGCCGCTGCGCGGCAGGCACATCGGCATGATCTTCCAGGACCCGCTGACCAGCCTCAATCCGCTGTTCTCGATCGGGGGCCAGCTGATCGAGACGATTCGCACGCATCTGCCGATGAACGAGAAGCAGGCACGCGTACGGGCCCTGGAGCTGTTGCGGGAGGTGGGCATACCCGCGGCGGAAGAGCGTCTGAACAGCTATCCCCACCAGTTCTCCGGCGGCATGCGCCAGCGGGTGGTGATCGCCCTGGCGCTGGCCGCGCAGCCGGAGTTCATCATCGCCGACGAGCCGACCACGGCCCTGGACGTCTCGGTGCAGGCGCAGATCCTTGCCCTGCTCAAGCGGCTGTGTGCCGAACACGGTACCGCCGTGATGCTGGTGACCCACGACATGGGCGTCATCGCCGAGACGGCCGATCGCGTGGCGGTGATGTACGCCGGGCGGCTGATCGAGATCGGCCCGGTCGACGAGGTGATCCGCAATCCCCAGCATCCCTATACCCGGGGCCTGATGGCCTCGATTCCGGGTATCGAGAAGAGCCTCGATCGGCTCTACCAGATCGAGGGCTCCATGCCGAGGCTGGTGGCGATTCCCTCGGGCTGTGCCTTCAATCCACGCTGTCCTCATGCCCAGGAGCGCTGCCGCGTCGTGCGCCCCGACCTGATGCCGGCCGGTGCCGGTCGGGCCGCCTGCTGGCTGCATGACCCGGTCGACCCGCTCCCGCGGCTGGACGAGAATGGAAGAAAGGAGGACGCCCATGTGCGCTGATACGGCGATCAGGCAAGCGCCGGCTCCGGCCGACGGAGACGTCCTGCTGGAGGCCCGCGACCTGGCGCGCTACTTCGATGTCTCCAAGCCCTGGCTCAACCGGGTGCTGGAACGTAGCGAAAAACTGTCACTCAAGGCGGTGGACGGGGTGAGCTTTGCCATTCGCCGCGGCGAAACCATGGCGCTGGTGGGGGAGTCCGGCTGTGGAAAGTCCACGGTGGCGCGCCTGGTGGTCGGTCTCTATGGCCTGACCCGTGGCACGTTGACCTTCGATGGCGAGGACATCAGCGACCTGGCTGGGCGTACCGGCCGCCAGGCCGCGGCGGTGCGCAAGCGCTTCCAGATGATCTTCCAGGACCCGTACGCCAGCCTCAATCCGCTGTGGCGAGTGGGTACCATCATCGGCGAGCCGCTGCGCTTCTTCCGCCCCGAGATGAGCGGTGCCGCCCGCCGTCAGCGGGTGGGCGAGCTGCTCGAGCAGGTGGGCATGTCGCCAATGGATGCCAACCGCTACCCCCATGAATTTTCCGGCGGGCAGCGTCAGCGCATCTCGATTGCCCGCGCGCTCGCCAATGAGCCGGAATTCATGATCTGCGACGAGCCCACCTCGGCGCTGGATGTCTCGGTCCAGGCCCAGATCCTCAATCTGATGCGCGACCTGCAGGATGAGTACGGCCTGACGTATCTGTTCATCAGCCATGACATGGCGGTGGTCAAGCACATGGCTGACCGTATCGCGGTGATGTACCTGGGGCGTATCGCCGAGATTGCTCCGGCCGATCAGCTCTTTGCCACACCGCATCATCCCTACTCGAAGATGCTGCTGGCCGCCGTGCCGTCGCTGGAAGGGGGCGGCAAGGAGCGCAGTGTGATCCAGGGGGAGGTGCCCAACCCGGTGCATCCGCCCCCGGGCTGCGCCTTCCATCCGCGCTGTCCTCATGCCAACGAGCGCTGCAAGGCCGAAGTGCCGGCCTTGATCGCCCGCGTTGACGGCAGTGAAGTGGCCTGCCATGGAGTGGAGGAAGGGCGCATCGAGTGAGAGGCGCCTGCCGAGATGTCAGGTGTCCGACCAGCAGGCGGCGTAGTGCGGGGTCACCGTCAGGGTGCCCTCCGACTCGTGCACCATCACCGGCAGGCCGTAGAGTTCGCTGAGCCTCTCGCGGGTCAATGTCTCGTGCGGCGTGCCGTCAGCCACCACGCGCCCCTGCTTGAGCAGCAGCAGCCTGTCGGCCACGCTCGCCGCCAGGCTGAGGTCGTGAAGGATGGCCAGCACGCCGACGCCCTCCAGGGCGGCCTGTCGGGCCGCCTTGAGCACCGTGATCTGATGGTGCAGATCGAGGCTTGCCGTCGGCTCATCGATCAGCAGATAGCGCCCGCCGCCCAGCAGTTGCCCGGCCCACAGCTGTGCCATGACGCGAGCCATCTGGGTGCGGTGCTGTTCACCGCCGGAAAGGCTTAGCACTGGCCGCCGGCGTAGTGTGCCGAGATCGAGCAGCTCGATGGCTCGTTCGCTGACCTCGTCGGTGGCCGAGGCGGTCAGTTCACGGGGCACTCCCAGTCGTACCAGGGCATCGACGCTGAATGGAGCGCTGACACGCGGCGCCTGCTCGAGTACCGCACGCTTGATGGCGAGCTCGGCGGCGCTGATCGTGGATGGACACCGATGATCCATCGTCACTTCACCGGTGCCTCTCTCGGCGCCGCTCAGGCAGTGCATCAGCGTGGATTTGCCGGCGCCGTTGGGGCCAAGCACGGCAATGAATTCCCCGCGACGTAGCGTCAGATTGACCTTGTCGAGCAGGCAACGGCCGCTTTTTATCAGCGTCAGGGCCTTGGCTTCAAGCACGGGCGATGCTCCCCATTCGGCGCGTCAGCAGCCAGAGGAAGAAGGGGCCGCCGATAAGGCTGGTGGCGATGCCGATGGGTGGTTCCTGTGGCGGAATGGCCAGGCGCACGGCGAGGTCGGCGGCCAGTACCAGGCTGACGCCCAGCAGCGCGGCGGCAGGGAGCATCCAGCGGTGCTCGTGTCCGATCAGCAGCCGCGCCAGGTGGGGAGCCACCAGTCCGATGAAGCCGATGGGGCCGGCGGCTGCCGTTACGGCTCCGACGCAGAGTGCCGCTGAAATCGCCAGACGGCGCTTGCTGTGTTCGACGTCCAGTCCGGCGTGAAAGGCCTGGCGCTCGCCGAGCTGAAACAGGTCGAGTCCGCGAGCCTGTGACCAGAAAACGGGAATCACCGCCAGTGTGACCCCCAGAGCAACCAGTACCACCGGCCAGCCGGCATGCCCCAGGCCGCCCATGCTCCAGAATGTGAGGTCGCGCAGCGCCTGGTCATCGGCGACATAGACCAGAACGCCGATCAGCGCACCGGCGATGGTGTTGATGGCGATGCCGATCAGGATCAGCATCGCCACCGAGGTTTCACCTCCCTGTCGGGCCAGGGTGAAGACGCATGCCATGGCAAGGGAACTGCCGAGGAAGGCTGCCAGTGGCAGCAGGAAGCTTTGCACCAGCGTCGGCAGTTCAGGCGTTATCAGGTCGCCAAGCACGATAGCGGTCACCGCGCCAATGGAGGCGCCTGCCGTGATGCCGATCAGCCCGGGGTCGGCCAGCGGGTTGCGCAGCACGCCCTGCAGAGCACTGCCCGACAGGGCAAGCGCCATGCCCACCGCCAGGCCCAGCACCAGCCGTGGCAGGCGAATCTGCCAGATGATGCTGGCATCCAGAGGCTCCCCTCGACCGCCCAGTACGGCCCACAGCTGAGCGCCGCCGATTGACACCGGCCCCAGCATCAGCCCCGATAGCATCAATATCGACGTCAGTACGGCTAGCGCCGCCAATGTCAGGTGTTGGCGTGAGAGCCCGCGCAGTGGAACGGTCTTCAACATCGCCGCCACTGTCATGGCCCCTCGTTCTCTGCCGTTGCCATGCTGGCGCGCAGCGCCTCATGCAGTTTGCCGATGGCGAAGGGGGTGCGCGGGCCATAGCCGAGCAGCAGCATGCCCTCCATGGCAACCAGGCGGCCCTGGCGTCCAGCGGGAGTCTCGCGGAGATCCGGCCTCTGCAGGACCGACTCTTTCGAACGGTTTTCCAGTTGCTCCGCCATCATCAGCACGATATCCGGCTGAAGGGCCATCACGGCCTCCAGGGACAGCGGCCGATAGCCGGTGACGCCGCCCGTCAGCGGTTCGCCACCTGCCATGCGGATCATCGCCTCGGCAACGGAGCCTTTTCCCCCGATGATCATCGGGCCGCTTTCCGCTGACAGAACGAACAGGACGCGTGGACCGTCCGTGTAGGCCGCCGTGTGTTCCCTTACCTCTGCCAGCTCGGCTTCGAAGGTCGAGACCAGCCGCTCGGCCGCCGCTTCCTGGCCCAATGCCTCACCGACGAAACGAATCTTGGCGGGCACGCTGTCCGCTGCCCCGCCCCGTGGAGCGGGTGCCTGCAGAACGCTGACGCCGGCGGCGCGAAGCCGGCTCAGCGTCGCTTCCGGGCCTGCGAAATGGCTGGCCAGCACCTGCTCGGGGCGCAGTGACAGCACGCCCTCGGGCGAAAGCGTGCGGACATAGCCGATGCTGGGCAGCTCACCGACGGTTGCCGGATAAGTGGAGGTGGTATCGACACCGACCACGCGCTGGCCCGCACCGAGCGCGAAGGCAATCTCGGTGAGGTCTCCGCCAGCGATGACGATCCGTTTTGCCGCGCTGGCAGGTACGACTGCCAGACACGACATGGCGATCACCAGAAGCCCCCGCAACAAGAAGCGCCGAAGAGAGGTGGCTCTGAAGGCCACGCGCTGTGACGGCCAAGGTCGACGGACGGGCATGATCACCTCCTCGATGCAAAATGATAAGAATTATCATTACTGTTTGTCATGTCAAGGCCAAACCCCAAGGGCGGGGCATTCTCAGCCTCGATCCCGCCATGCACGGCTTCATCCACCATGCTGACCTTGCCGCGCTGACGGCGGCAGTGCTCGAGGACCCCGCCACCCTGGGTGGCATCTATGCCGCCGTCGATCTCGATCAGGCGCGCTGCGTCAACCCCATCGAGCCGGTGGCGCTCGCCAACTGATTCCCAACGATGAAAAAACCCCGGCAGAAGCCGGGGCAAACGATCGAGAGCGCTGGTGGCTATCGCTTAGAACTCGTAGCTGGCCGAGAGCCAGAGGCTGCGGCGGTCGAGGTAAGTCCCGTTAGTAGACTGAGCGGTTTGAGAGTAATGATATGCTGCGTGAGTCTCTCCATTGAATTCGTAGGTGGTTGCCTTGCCGAAGTCCTTGTCGAACAGGTTCCAGATAGTACCGGTTAGGCGCACATTATCCGATAGCTGGTAAGATGAGCGCAGATGGAACAGCTCATAGCTGTCAAGTTTGTTGCCAACCTGTTGATATAGAGCATAGTTTTGCTGGTTGGTGGGGTTTCCGCCCGGTTGCGGAACTCCACCTGGGAAGCGCTCACGGGAAGAGTAATATTCACCATCCAGACTGGTGGTCCAACGATCGGTGATATCCCAAGACAGGCTGGCGGTAAATTTGTGCTTAGGCGCATTGCTCAATACCAGTCCTTGGCCATCTTCGGAAGTGATTTCGGTGTCGGTGTAGGTATAGCCCCCACGCACTTCCCAGTCGGGAGCGAAGCGGTAGCGAGTTTCCAGTTCGAGACCCTGGGTTTCCGCCTCACTGACATTGACTGCCTGGTTGTACGTGCCGTCCGGTATGGTGGGATGGCCTGATACAACGCGCTGGTCAGCGGTTACGATACGATCCTCGAAGTCAGTATGGAATAGTGTAATGCCTGCAGAGAAGCCCGCGAGATTGTCGTAAATGGCACCAATTTCGTAGTTGGTACTTTCTTCTGGTTGCAAGTCCGGGTTACCGATCTGTAGTGCCGCGCCTTGGCCGGTAATCTGGTTGATACCATCCCGCAACTGGTTGAGGGTCGGAGTCTTATAACCCTGGCTCACCCCACCCTTGAACGTCCAGGAGGCATCAGCGTTCCATACCAGATAGCCGCGTGGGGTGAAATGGCTGCCGAAGGCATCGTGGTCCTCGAAACGGCCGCCCAGGGTCAGCGCCAGGTCGTCACGCATCCACCATTCATTTTCGATGAACAGTGCCCATTGAGACTCGTCATAGCTGTCTGGCGCAATGCCATCGGTGAGCTCGGCATCCAGGTACTGGCCACCGATGGTAAGCATGTGATCGCCGACCGGGGCGGTGAACTTGGTATCGAATACCGTCTGGATGTTTTCCAGTACACGCTCCGAGCGGATGATCGGTGAGTGAGGCAGTTGCGGATGCGGTGTACCGGGAGGGCCAGGGTTACCTTCGGGGTTATTTGTACTGGGAGGGGTATCGGGGTGTGGAATCGTACGGCCCAGAGTCTCCGTCTCATGATACATCAAGCTGGAGTCCCAAGTGCCGAGATCAAAGCGGCTGGTATGACCAATCGCCACCTGGTCGCGATTGAAGCGCATCCATTCTTCGTAGCCGTAAGTTTGACCTGGGTTGTCTGGATTTGTGCCATCTACATTGCCTAGGCGGCCATCAGCATTGTCGTACCACTGACGGGCGCGCTCGGCATCCAGCCAGAATTCGTTGGTGTCGTCCGGGGTCAGGGTCAGGCGTCCGCCAATGGAGTAGATGCGCGCTTCGCCGGGACGCGGGTCGCGACCGGAGGCGCCTTCGATCAAGCGATCCGATGAGTCGCGATCGAACAGGCGGCCGCGCAGTTGCAGGCCCAGGGTGTCCTCGACCAAAGGGCCTGATGCATAGAGATTGAGGTTCTGCGAGTTGCTGGCGGTGCGATCTTCCTGGAAGGTGGTATCGACGGAGACGTTGCCGGCCCAGGTATCGCTGACCGGACGGGTGATGATATTGATGACCCCACCCATGGCATCGGAGCCATAGAGGGTCGACATCGGGCCGCGAATGACCTCGATACGCTCGATAGCCGATAGCGGTGGCATGAAGCTTGTGGAAGTCTCGCCGAAGCCATTGGGTGTCACATCGGACGCGGCATTCTGGCGACGGCCATCGATCAGAATCAGCGTATAGGCGCTGGGCATGCCGCGAATTTCGACATTGAGACCGCCGGTCTTGCCGACGCCGGAGCGCACATCGACGCCAGGTACATTGGCGATAGCCTCGGCGATATTGGAGAAACGCTGTTGTTCCAGCTCCTCGCGGGTCACCACCGAGATGCTGGCCGGTGCTTCTCTGAGTGCCTGCTCGAAGCCACCGGCGGTCACGACGATGCTGTCGAGGCGGGCGGCATCCTGGGCATGGGCGGCAAAAGTGGTCGTTGCAGCGGCAACCGCAAGGGCCAGGGCGGTACGGCGAGGGTAAAGCATGGGATCACCTGTGCAATGGTTACGTTGATAATGAGACGGATTATCAAATGCATGGTGATTCTATTCAGAAAAGTTCCCTCGAGTCAGGGTAATCGAGGGCAACATTGCGTTGCGTAATCGGCAACACCCTGGCGGCGACTCAAGCCGTTGCCATTTTCGGGTGTCGGAAAATGTCGCTCTGAAGCCGCGGTGGCTGGTTCCGCCACTCCCCAGGCAGGTTCTGACGTAAATGGCACAGCAGAGCCGTGACCTTGCGAGGCCGGTGGCCATAGGCATGAAGCAGCGTCACCGGCACCGGTGGTGCGCTCCACTCGGGCAGGCAGCGTTGCAGTGACCCGGGGTGGAAGGCTTCGCGCCTGGCAGCCAGCCAGTGGGGCATGATGCCCATGCCTTGTCCGTGGGCGATGGCATCGCCATGCAGGACATGCTGGTCGACCTGGAAACGGGAGTCGGGCGGCTGGAAGAAATATTCCCCTTCGTCGGGGTGGTGCAGCACCAGGCCATGCTCCGTGTCCCCGAGCAGATCGACCCAGGCATGCCGGGCCAATTCCTTGGGATGGGCGGGAGCGCCGCACCGTGCCAGGTGATCGGGGTGGGCGTAGAGGCCACGGCCGAGCCAGGCCAGGGTTTCCTGGCGCAGGACCGTCTTGGGTACCTCACCCAGCCACAGGAAGACGGCCTGGCTGTCGGTGTCGAGCGGTGGGTGCTGCCGGGTCTGCAATGTCAGGCGGATACCGGGGTGATCGGCCATGAAAACCATCAACTGATCGCACAGCCAGCTGCGGGCCAGGGCGTTGTGAGTGGCCACCACCAGCTCGCCACTGACCTCCTGGCGCAGTTCGTCCAGGGCGTGCTGGCCCTGCTCGGCGAGCTCGATGATCTGCTGGCAGTAGCCGTAGAAGAGCTGGCCTGCCTCGGTGGGCAGGAGGCGATTGGACTGGCGCCGCAGCAGCGGCTGGCCCAGCTGGTTTTCCAACTGGGCGATACGCCGGCTCAGCGTCGACTTGGCCAGACCGAGTTCCTGGGCGCTACGGGTCAGGCTGCCGGATTGCATGACGTGTACGAATGAGGTCAATTCGGCGAGATCGTACATGGCGAAAGCGGCCGTTGGTTCGAGTAGGAGAACTCAGTTTCCCATCTGGATCAATGAATGTAAATGATTCTCGTTGTGGCTGGTGTCAAGTCTTTGGCCGTTGCGTATTCGGCAACGGTATGTTGCGTGGTGTGACGCGATAACGATTGTGATAATCATTGTCGTTTGTTGTTTCGCAACGTGTAAGGAGCATGCCGACATGCCGCTCTACCTGGCACCGACCGTGTCCATTCTGCATCGATTGACGGCATTCATGGCGATAGCCATGATCCTCTGCCTCCCACTGGCTTCGGCCCAGGCTCGCACCCTCGAAACGGCCTTTGGCGAGGTAACCCTGAATGGCGAGGCCAGGCGGGTCGTGACCCTCTATGAAGGCGCGCTGGATACCGCACTGGCGGCGGGGGTGACACCCGTGGGGGCCGTGACCACGCGCGGTGGCGACGGCGTGGCGCGTTACCTGGACGATTACCTCGATGACATCGCCATTGTCGGTGTGGTGCGTGAGATCAATATCGAGGCGGTGTTGATGCAGCGCCCCGACTTGATCCTGGCAACGCCGCTGATCAGCAGTGAGCAGTATGCGCTGCTGTCGCGTATCGCACCCACCGTGGTGCCCGCGACGGATGGGTTCTCCCCCGATGCCTGGAAAGACGAGGCGCGGCTGTTTGCCCAGGCTCTCGATCGTGAGGAAGAGGTGGAGGCGGCGATTGCCGACGTCGAGGCCCGGGCAGCCGAACTGGCCAGTGCCCTGGCCGAGCACGAGGTGGACAATGATGTCGTCCTGGTGCGTTGGATGCCCCAGGGGCCGATGGTGATGTCGACGCAGATCTTCGCGTCAGGGCTGCTCGATGCCGCCGGCCTCGAGGTGAACGATAGTGGGCTGGTGCGCGAGGGAGCGGGGCACAGCGACCCGCTGAGCCTGGAGAACCTGTCGCAGGTGGATCGTGACTGGCTGTTTCTGGCCACGCTCAACGAAGAGGGCCGGGAAGCACTGGATGCCGCTCGTCGGTCACCGGCGTTCGATAGGCTGAACGTGGTGCAGAACGAGCGGGTGATTCCGGTGGATGGCCAGCTGTGGAGCAGTGCTTCCGGCCCCCTGGCGGCCCAGGCGATTCTCGACCAGCTCGAAGCCGCGCTGCTGCCCTGATGCGCATTGCCCTGATGCGTATAGCGGAGTGCCTGCCCGCGTGGCGTTGGCGTCGTCCGCAAGGCGTGGCGCGACCGTTCATCGTCTTGAGCCTGCTGGTATTGCTGGCAGGCTTGGCAAGTGTGCTGTTGGGGGCCGGCGAGGTCGGCCCTGGCCGGGCTATTGCGGTACTGCTTGGCGGCGGTGACGCCGAGGCGCGTTTCGTGGTCGGTTCGTTGCGTTTGCCGCGCACCCTGATCGGCATTGCGGTGGGGGTGGCACTGGGGGTGTCCGGCGCGCTACTGCAGGCGATGACACGCAATCCGCTGGCCGAACCGGGCTTGCTGGGTGTCAGCGCAGGCAGCGCCTTCGCCGTGGCGCTGGCGCTGCTGTTGGGCGCCAGTGCCGCCACGCTGCGGGTATCGGCGGCACAGCTGGGGGCATTGGTAGGCTGCCTGTGCGTTCTCAGTGTGGTGCGGATGCGGGGGGTGGGTAGCGATCCCATTCGGCTGGTGCTGGCCGGCGCGGCGTTTTCCGCCCTGTTGGCATCGTTTACCTCCCTGCTGTTGCTGTTCGACCAGCGTGCCGCCGACGAGATCCGCTTCTGGGTGATCGGCAGTCTGTCCGGGCGGCGTATCGACGACCTCATCGCGGTACTGCCCAGCTTGCTGGTGGCCGGCGTCATCGTGCTGGCCATCGCGCGTCCATTGGCGGCATTGGCACTGGGGGAGCGTGTCGCCTCCGGCTTGGGACATCGTCCCGCCCGTGTCCGCCTGCTGGTGATTCTGGCGGTGTCGTTGCTGGTCGGTGCGGCGACCGCCATTGCCGGGCCTATCGCCTTCGTGGGTTTGGTCGTGCCCTTCGCGGCCCGGGCACTGGCCGGGCCGGACATTCGCCGGGCGTTATGGCTGTGCGTGCCGCTGGGGCCGCTGATGGTCGTGTCGGCCGACGTTCTCTCACGCCTGCTGGTGGCGCCTTCCGAAATGCCGCTGGGCGTGCTGACCGCGATCTGCGGTGCGCCGGTTCTGGTCGCCGTGGTGCGCGCACGACGCATGCCGACGCTATGACATGTCCGACACCATGAGCCATCTCTCCTTCAGGAGTCGAACGTTGCACGACAGGACTCTCGATATACCCCAGCTCTCGGACGAGGTGCGTGTTCCGGCGCCGCCGGGGAGCTGGCGACTGGCGTGGCGCTGGCCGGTCGCCGAACCGCGCTGGGCCAGCGTGTTGGTCGAACGCCGTAGCGTGATCGCCAACCTGCTGCTGACGGTGGTTCTGCTGCTGTCCTCGCTGATGTATCTGGCGGTGGGCAGTGTGGTTCTCGGGCCGCTCGAACTGCTGGCGGTGCTGCGGGGGGAAGGCGATATGGTGGCCGCTTTCATGGTCCACGAGCTGCGCCTGCCACGCCTGACCGCGGCCTGGCTGACCGGTGCCGCGTTCGCCGTGGCCGGCTGCCTGATGCAGACCCTGGCCCGCAATCGTCTCGCCACACCCGGCATCATCGGGATCGACAACGGTGCCACGGCGTTCGCCGTGGCTTCCGTGGTCGGCATCAGCGTCTCCCTGGCGCCGCCGGCGATGGCGTTGATGGGGGCGGCGACCGCGGCGGCCATCACCTTCGGCCTCGCCGTGGGGGGCGGAACGCGTGGCTATCGCTTCATCGTCGCCGGCATCGGTGTCGGTGCGGTGTTCGGTGCGATCACCCAGTTGCTGCTGGCGCGGGTGGGCATCGATACCGCCAACGCCGCCTATCCATGGACCATCGGTACGCTCAATGCCCGGCCAGCGAATGCCATGGTGGTATTGGCGGTGGGGCTGGCCATCGGCCTGTTGCTCGCCATGTGGCTGTCGCGCTCGCTGTCGTTGATGCGTTTCAGCGATGCGGTCGCCCAGGGGCTGGGCATCGTCATTCAACGCCGCCGCTGGCAGGTGCTGACGGTGTCGGTGCTGCTGACCGGCCTGGCCGTGGCCGTGGCCGGGCCGGTTGGGATGGTGGGGCTGATCGGTCCGGAAATCGCGCGCTCGCTGTCGTCGCGGCGTGGCGTACCGATCATCGGCTCGGCGCTGGCGGGGGCACTGGTGATGGTGCTTTCCGACCTCGTCGGGAGGGTGCTGTTGGCACCGATCGAACTGCCGGTAGGCATCGTCACGGCCGTGGTGGGCGGACCATGGCTGCTGTGGATTCTGCTGCGTCCCGCCTCGAGGAATCTCGTATGAACCATTATGCCAACCTGGCCGAGCTGGAAGCGCGGGCACTGAGCCTGGCCTATGGCCGCACACCGGTGATCGATACGCTGGACATGACATTGCCGCCTGGCCGTGTCACGGCCATCGTCGGCCCCAACGGCTGCGGCAAGTCGACGCTGCTCGCGGGGCTGGCGCGCCTGCACGTGCCTGGCGCCGGCAGTGTGCTGCTCAATGGCGACGACATACAGCGACTGCCGGCGCGTACCCTGGCGCGGCAACTGGCGCTGCTGCCTCAGCAGGCGTCGGCGCCCGAAGGGCTGACGGTGATGGACCTGATCCGCTTCGGGCGTCAGCCGCACCAGGGCTGGTTGAGCCAATGGTCGGCGGACGATCGCCAAGCCGTGCATGACGCGCTGGCGGCGGCGGATCTCGAAGACCTGGCCGAGCGGCCGTTGGACGCCCTCTCCGGAGGGCAGCGGCAGCGGGCGTGGATTGCCATGACCATTGCACAGCAGACGCCATTGCTATTGCTCGATGAACCCACCTCCGCACTGGACCTGGGCCACCAGATCGAAGTCTTCGAGCTGGTTCGGCGCCTGGCCGGCGGCGGACGCACCGTGGTGATGGTGCTTCATGATCTCTCCAGTGCCTGCCGCTATGCCGACCATCTGCTGGCGCTGCAGGGTGGCAGGATCGTTGCCGCTGGCCCCCCGAACCAGGTGGTCACCACCGACCTGGTGCGTCATCTCTATGGAATCGACTGTACCCTGATCATCGACCCGGATACCGGCGCGCCCCTGCTGGGCAACATACGGCGGGCCCATCCTTCCTCGGCCTGAAGGCCCAGGCTTGCCGCGCATCCGGTCAGCAACGCCCAGCGGTGTATCGCGTTTCGACGAAGTGACGCGATTCAATATTGGTATACCACTAATAAACACCGTTATTTCGGCTGTAAAACGGGCGATTCATGTCCATACTGGGGCAAGGCCTGCCGTATAAGATGGGCCGCAGGGAATAATCAAGGGAACCTAGAGGTGTCCACCATGAGCTCCTCCTACCGACACTATTTCGGTGTGGCCGTCTTTGTGCTGCTTAGTTGTCTGTTACTGTTGATCGCCAAGAGCGCCCAGGCCAATCCCCGCTATGCGGCCATTGTGATCGACGTCGAGAGCGGTGATGTCTTGCATGCCGCCAACGCGGATGCCACCCGCTACCCGGCATCCTTGACCAAGATGATGACGCTTTACCTGCTGTTCGAGGCGATCGAGGATGGCAGCATGCGTCTGCATCAGCCGCTGTCCGTGTCGGCCCAGGCAGCGGCGATGCCGGCCTCCAAGCTATGGCTTCCCGCAGGCGGCAGCATCACCGTGGAAGACGCCATTCTGGCGCTGGTGGTGCGCTCCGCCAACGATGTGGCCGTTGTGGTGGCCGAAGCCCTGGGCGGTAGTGAACGCCAGTTCGCCGACATGATGACCCGCCGGGCCCGCGACCTGGGCATGCCGGCTACGGTGTTCCGCAACGCGTCTGGCCTGCCGAACAACGAGCAGGTCACCACGGCCCGGGACATGGCGACGCTCTCGGTTCGTTTGATGCAGGACTTTCCGCAGTACTACCATTATTTCTCGACCCAGAGTTTTACCCACCGTGGCACGACGCATACCAGCCACAATCGCTTGGTGCGCAATTATCCCGGTGCCGATGGTCTGAAGACCGGGTTCATTCGTGCCTCCGGCTTCAACGTGGCCACGTCGGCGATCCGCGATAACCGCCGCGTCGTTTCCGTCGTCATGGGGGGCTTCACCGCCGCGTCGCGTGACACCCATATGACCGACCTGCTCGATCGCGGCTATGCGCGGCTTTCCATGTTGCAGCGGGGCGACTGGATCGCCCAGGCCGACGTCTTCGGCGACAACATGGACCTGCCGGCTGCCCAGCCCACCTCGCCGGCTCCTGACATGCAGCTGGCTTCGGCGCCGCCAAGCGTGTCATCGAACGACGCCCTGCGGACGAGCGGGGCCGGCACCGGGCCGCGTGCCACCTTCCAGTCCGAGATGGGGGCCGAGATGGGCTCCGCGGACGATCCGATCCGCGACCTGATCGCACGGGCCGATTCGCCGCAGCCAAGTGGCACCTGGGCCGTGCAGGTCGGTGCGTTCAACGATGCCGACCAGGCCCGCAGTTTGGCGTCACGCGCCGCCGACCAGCTGGCGAGCCAGATGCGGGACGTGCGTGTCGCGGTCGCCGAGTCCCACGGTGAGCAGCGCGTGTTCCGCGCCAGGCTGGTCGACATGCAGGAAAACGACGCCCATACCGCCTGCCGGAGCCTGAAGGAGCGGGGCATGGACTGCATGGTGGTCGCGCACTACTGAGGCGCCCGCATCCGCTAGCACTTGCCGCCACCGCCACAAGCTATTAGGTTGGTAACCATCAGCCCCGTCGACCCTTCCCGGTCGGCGGGGTGGTTTTTTGGGGCCCGCCTGGGGCCACCAGAAGGAGAGGTCGCCATGTCGCCGTCGTTGAAGGGCATTCTGTTCATGTGTGCGGGTGTGCTGTGCCTGGCGCTTGGCGATGCCATCGCCAAGTGGCTCGGGGAGGTGCATTCTCCGCTGCAGATCATCTTCTTCCGCGCCCTGGTATCGCTGCCGTTGATCGCGCTGCTGGCGTATTTCGGTGGCGGCCTGCGCAAGCTGCGTACCCGCCGGCCGGTCGTGCATCTGGTGCGTGGCCTGATCTATACCGGAACCATGTTCTTCTTCGTGCTTGGGTTGACGCTGCTGCCGCTGGCCGAGGCCACGGCCATCGCTTTCGTGGCGCCGCTGTTCGTGACGCTGCTGTCGGTGCCGCTACTCGGCGAAAAGATCGACCGCCCGGTGATGGTGGCTTCCCTGCTGGGTTTCGCGGGGGTGCTGGTGGTGGTGCGGCCGGGGGGCGATGCCTTTCACCCGGGGGCGCTGGCGCTGTTGGCGGCGGCGGCCTTCTACGCGCTGATGATGATAACCGCGCGCCGCTACGGTGCCCGGGAGCACCTCTGGGCGATGGTGTTCTACATGACCCTGGTGCCGCTGGTCATCACCACGATAACCCTGCCATGGGTCTGGCAGACCCCCCACCCCTGGCACTGGCTGGGCTTTCTCGGCGCCGGGATCATCGGCGTGGGCGCGACGGCGTTCATCACCCTGGCGTTTCGTTTCGCACCGGCGGCCATTGCGGCCCCCTTCGACTACACCGCCATGCTGTGGGCGGTGCTGCTCGGCTGGTGGTTCTGGGGAGAAATGCCCGATCCGTGGGTCTTCGTGGGCAGCACGCTGATCATCGGCAGTGGATTGTTGATCGCCTATCACGACCGCCGCACGACCCTGAAGCGCCGGCCTACTTCCTGAAGAAGGCCCTGGCAGCCGCTTCGGGATCGGCCTGGCCGCAGATCGCCGATATCACCGCCGGGCCCTGCGCGCCGGCCGCACGCACCTGGTCCCCGTGTTCCGCCTGCAGGCCGCCGATGGCGACCGCGGGCAAGGGGCTTGCGGCCACCAGCGCGGCCAGACCGTCGAAGCCCAGCGGCCGGGCATGATTCCGTTTGGTCGTCGTGGCGAATACCGGCCCCAGCCCGAGATAGTCGAGCGGGCCCGGGTCCAGGCGCGCCATCTGTTCGTGATTCTGGACCGAGAGCCCGATGATGGCCCGTTCGCCCAGGGCCTGGCGAGCGGCTGCCGCATCGCCATCATCCTGCCCCACGTGCAGGCCATCGGCGTTGCTGGCCAGCGCCACGTTCAACCTGTCATTGATGATCAGCGGAACACCGCTTCCCGCGAG
The DNA here is from genome assembly GCF_002879615.1 of Billgrantia endophytica. Lineage (GTDB taxonomy): Bacteria > Pseudomonadota > Gammaproteobacteria > Pseudomonadales > Halomonadaceae > Halomonas > Halomonas endophytica. Next base: position 42,171 of record NZ_PNRF01000007.1, on the reverse strand, counting down.
TGCCAGCCCGAGGCGCCGTGCCTGGTCGATCAATTCGTCGTCGCTGGCGTGCTTGTCACGCAGTTGGACCAGTGTGACGCCGCCGCGTACGGCGGCGACCACGGTTTCCACCAGCCCATGGCGGGCGCACAGCCCGGGGTCGGTCACCAGGTAGAGCGACAGGTCAATTCGCATCGTTTATCTCCAGCATGGGCACACTATCCACGCCGGCCTCGGCCATGTAAAGCTTGGCGGTCCTATCCCGTATCCCGGGTGCCTGTCGTCACTCGTGCACTGCCCGTGGGACCAAGGGGATCGCCCTTCCATGCATGGAGCCTTCCTTACCTGTCCGGGTGCTGTCCTTGCGGACCACATCGACGCGGTTCTGCTCGTGGGTCCACTTCCCCTGCGGCTTGTCGATGTACTGGAAGTACTCGTTGGTGAAGCTGCCCTGGGTACAGGCGTAGCGGTAGAGCACGCTGTCCACGCCGTGGACGCCCAGGACCCGGTTGAAGACGCCCGGGCCCGTCATGTCGAAGACGCCCTTGATCGTGTTCTCCTCGATATTGGTGTTCACCGCCTGGATCACTGCCGCCAGTTGGGGAGTGGCCGGCTGGCTGGCAATGAAGTAGTTGCTCAGATCGCCGCGTTTGGTCCGGATGAACAGCGAAGAGCGATTGCTGCCGAGCGTCAGGCCCAGGGGCCAGACAAGGTGGGCGTCGATGTCCAGGTAGACGCCGCCATGCCGCTGCAGTACGAGCACCCGCCAGAAGTCCGCCTGGGCGGCGCCGATCTGCAGTCGCGAATAACTCCGCTGGATCTCCTCGGGATAGTGGGCGGCGATGAAATCGGCCCTGGCTTCGGTGACCATGAAGCGATACTCGAAGGTGGGAGCTGCCAGACGGTTGAACAGATAGTTCAGGTAGACGGGCAAGGTCACCCGGTTGGTGAAGTTGGTTTGCCAGACGATGCGGGGGATGGCGGTCGTCCCGCGGGGGCGGATCAAGGGGGCTGCGTGCTCGGGCAGGGTGAAGCGCGTATCGGGGAAGACGAAGTGAAAGGCGTAGCACGACATCTTCATCAGGTTGCCCAGCAGCTTGATCAGGCGGCTGGCCAGTAGTTTATGCAGAGGCTTCACGGCGTGTCCTGTCGAGTCGGGGGTGAACAGGCAGCAGGCCAGGCACGCATGGCTGGCCTGCCGTTCCCTCCACGCTAGGCGAAGTCTCTTAAGAAACGCTTAAGGAAAGATGACGGTCTCGGGGCAGTGACACCCTGGCGCTCAAACCGCCTCCCGGGGCTTCCTCCAGCGCCAGGCGGCCGCCGTGGCGCTGCAGCAGCCGGTCGACGATCGAGAGCCCCAGCCCCGTGCCGGCGCCTGGACCGGCACGCTGGAAACGCTCGATCGCCTGCTCGCGCTGCGCTGTCGGGATGCCGGGCCCCTGGTCGTCGACCCGCAGGGTCAGCTGCTCTGCATCGGCGGCCAGGGTCACCCGGATCACCGTGCCCTCGGGGGAGTGCTGCAAGGCGTTGCCGACAAGGTTCTGGATCAGGGTATCGATGGCACCGGGCTCGGCCACCAGCCGCCAGTCGGTGGCGTCGTCGGCATCCAGTTGCAACTCCAGGTGGCGTCTGCTGGCCAGCGGCGAGAGCTCGGCAAGCGCCTCGCGCACCTCCTTGAGCAGATCGATCTCGCGTCGGGCCGCGCTGTTGTCATGCTCGGGATCCAGGCGGGCGAGCGTCAGCAACTGGGTGATCAGATGGGTCGACCGGGCGACGCCCACACGCAGCTGGTCCAGGGCCTCGCGGCGATCTGCCGGATCCTCGGCCGCCAGCGCGTTTTGCGCGTGCAGGTCGAGGACGGCCAGCGGGGTGCGCAACTCATGGGCGGCATCGGCGATGAAGCGCTTCTCGCGGATGCGCAGCGTGCGAATGCGTTCGAGCAGGCGGTTCAGGGCGCCGGAGATGGTTTCCAGCTCACGAGGCATCGGGTACAGGAGAAGCGGCTGCAGGTTGTGCGGGTCGCGGCTGCGGATCAGCTCGGCCATGCGCGACAGCGGCCGCAGCCCCCAGCCGATGGCCCACCACAGCAGCAGGGCCAATATCGGTAGCCCCAGCAGATCGGGTGTCAGGGTGCGCAGGGCGATGAGGTTCACCAGCTCGCCGCGAACATCCTCGCGCTCCCCGACCAGGACCCGGAGCGGCTCTCCCGGAGTGTTCAGGGCATAGACCCGCCAGTCGTGCCCCTCCATCTGGGCGTCAGTGTAGCCCTGTGACAGGAGCGTGAGCGGCATGTCGGGGGCACTGGCCGAGCGCAACAGCAGGGTATCGCCCTCCCAGATCTGGAAGGCCAGCTTGCTCTCGTAGCGATGCCCGGCGATGCGCTGGTCGGCCTGCTCGGCACGCTGCAGGGCGCTGTCGAGGCTGGAGAGCAGCGCGAGGCGCTCCTCGGCGGCCAGGGGCGCCTGCATCAAACCCTCGAGCACTCGAGCGTTCTGCGCCAGGCGCGCATCGAACAGTTCCTCGACCTCGCGGGCAGCGTCTCGGTAGCTGGTGATGCCCAGCAGCAGCATGCTCAGGCCGAAGACCAGCAGCACGACGCTCATGGTGCGGCGACGGATCGATATCACGGGGCACTGTCATCCATCACATAGCCGATGCCGCGCAGGGTGCGGATCAGCTCGGGAAAGAGCTTGCGGCGCAGGTGGTGCACATGCACCTCGATGGCGTTGCTCTCCACGTCCTCGTCCCAGCCGTAGACCAGCCGGGCCAGGGTATCGCGGGTGAAGACCCGCCCCGGGTGGCCGAGGAACTCCTGCAGTAGGGTGAATTCGCGTCGTGTGAGTGCCACGGGCTCGTTCCGGTAGCTGACGCTGCGGCCAACGGGGTCGAGGCGCACGCCGCGCACCTCGAGCACGCTGCTGGCCTGGCGAAGGCTGCGGCGCAACAGGGCACGCAGCCGCGCCTTGAGCTCGGCCACCTCGAAGGGCTTGATCAGATAGTCATCGGCGCCGGCGTCGAGCCCGGCGATGCGATCCTCGACGCCGTCCCGGGCGGTCAGCACCAGCACCGGTACCCGGTTGCCATGGCGTCGCGTCGCCTCCAGCACTCGCATGCCATCGAGTCCTGGCAGGCCCAGGTCGAGGATCACCGCACCCAACGGCTCGCCCCCCTTGAGGGCAGCGAGCGCCGTGGGGCCGTCGGTGAGCACGTCCACGGTGTAGTGCTCGGGTTTCAAGGCCAGGCGGATTCCCGCCGCCAGGCTGGGGTCGTCCTCCACCAGCAAGATGCGCATGGGCCAGGGACACTCCTTCGGTCGGATCAACGGGCAGTGTACCTCCTCGCGGAGCCCGTATCGCCCACCCGCTACCGGGGCCGCCATCCCATCGGTATGGTTCAGGGTGCGGGGCTGGCGGCGCCCAGGTAGCGATCCTGCCAGTAGGCCACGTGCAGTGGCACGCTGGTCACCTTGCGGCCGCTGCCCGGGGCATGGATCATCTGGCCATTGCCCCGATAGATACCGACATGGGTGGCCTTGCGGCGGTCGCCAAAGAAGAGGAGGTCGCCCGGGCGCGCCTGGCGGGCTTCGGGGAGCTCGCGGAACTGATCGTCGGCCGTGCGAGGCACCGGTATCCCGGCGGCGCGGTAGGAGAGCTCGACGAGCCCGGAGCAGTCGAGCCCTTCCGGGGTGTTGCCGCCGAAGCGGTAGGGGGTCCCCAGGGCCCCCTCGGCGGTTGCCAGGATCAGGGCTCTCTCGATGGAGAGACCTTCATCGGGCCCCGGGTCATGGGTCGCCAGGTCCCGGCTGGCACAGCCGGCCAGCAGTACCAGGGCCAGCAACAGGACGACCAGCCGCCCCTGGCCATGGAGCGACCTCGTGAATCCAGGTGCTGCCATTGGTTCGAACCACGCCGCTCGCCGCATCGTCCTGTTACTCTTCGAGAATCCTGTTTCCTACTTTAGCCCGAACCGGACGTGCTTGGCGAGAATCGGCGAACGCGTGCCGTGGGCCAGGCCATTCTCCTCGGCAGGTCATGGCATCTCGCTGGTTGCCCGTTCGGGCAGGGGGCGGGTGGTCGCTTACGCCGACAGGCTGGAAATATGGCGGGGGGGACATCATTATCTTCCCTACGACGACTCAGTGATGAAGGAGAGACCATGAGCTTCAAGGGAGAGCAGCATCCCGGGGTGCAGGCACCCACGGCGGATTCTCTGGGATTCCGGCTCAACCACACCATGTTGCGGGTGAAGGATCCTGAAAAGTCGCTGGCGTTCTATACCCGTGTCTTCGGCATGAGTGTGCTGCGCCGCCTCGATTTCGAGGAGCTGGGCTTCTCGCTCTACTTCCTCGCCAGGTTGGAAGAGGGGGAGCCGGTGCCGGAGGAGGCGGGCGAACGGACCGTCTGGACCTTCAGCCAGAAGGGTCTGCTGGAGCTGACCCATAACTGGGGCACCGAGGCCCAGGACGACTTTGCCTATCACGATGGCAATGCCGAGCCGCAGGGCTTCGGCCATATCTGCTTCTCGGTACCGCATCTCGATGCCGCCGAGGCCTGGTTCGATGCCAATGGTGTCGAGTTCATCAAGCGTTCGGATCAGGGCAAGATGAAGGACGTCGTCTTCGTCAAGGATGTGGATGGCTACTGGATCGAGGTGGTCCAGGCCGACCGGCTGGCCGGGCTGGGAGAGACACCGCTGGATAAATGAACGTCAACGCTCTTCGCAGTGCCTCACCCCGCGACACTCAGCCGAAGGCATAGACGTCCATGGCCAGCACTCCGTGCTCCACGCTGTGATGCAGCCGCCTGGCCGGCCCCCCGGCGCCCATGGCCACCAGCAGCGGCTGGAAGTGTTCCGGCGTGGGGTGGTTGCGCCTGGCCTGTGGCGCCTGCTCCCACTCTTGCAGGGCGTCGCGATCATTGGCCTCGAGGCGAAAGTGAACCCAGTCGGCGAATTCGATGACCCACTCTGGGGTCGGGGCCTGCCGGGCCTGAAGCTCGGCCAGGTTGTGCGTCAGGCTGCCCGAGCCGATGACCAGCACGCCCTCCCTGCGTAGCCCGGCCAGCTTCCCGCCCAGCTCGACCAGTTGATGGTTCGACCACTCGACCGGCAGCGACAGCGAGACGACCGGAATGTCGGCATCCGGGAACATCAGCGAGAGCGGTACCCAGGCGCCATGGTCGAGGCCGCGTTCCGTGGGTATGGCATTCAGCTTCCCGGCCAGCCGCTGGGCCAGCTCGGGGTCGCCGGGGGCGGGGTACTGGCAGTCGAACAGCGCCTGGGGAAAGCCGCCGAAGTCGTGAATGGTCTCGGGTCGGGCACTGGTGCTGACCGCCAGTTGGCGGGTGGTCCAGTGGGCCGAGACGACGACGATGGCATCGGGGCGGAACTCCCGCCCCAGCTCACGCAGGAAGTCATGGGCGGGCCCCGGCGTCAGGGCCAGCATCGGGGAGCCGTGGGAGATGAATAGACTGGGCTGCATGGCAGGTCTCCGTTGACGGTCGGCACCGGCCAGTCACCCGGTCGGCGCGCGATCAATGGGGGTGGCGATGTATCAGGCGAAGCGGCGGCTTAGCGTCAGGTTACCGCTTCCCAGGCCGGCCTGCACCAGCAGGACGATGGCCCAGAAGACCGGGAATTCCCAGCCGCCGCCCGGGTTGGAGAACACCCAGCCGTAGCCCAGGTGGACCCAGGCGGCGCCGAGCAGCACCGGCACCAGGGCCAGGCTCACCCAGCGCGTGTAGATGCCGAGGAGCAGTGCCAGGCCGCCACCGACTTCCGCCAGGATGGTCAGGTAGGCCAGAAAGCCGGGCAGGCCGAGGGATTCGAAGTAGCCGACGGTGCCGGGAATGGTGAAGACGAACACCTTGAGTAGTCCGTGGGCCAGGGTCATGAGGCCGAGGGAAAGGCGAAGCAGGGTGATGGCATAGGCTTGCATGGGATGTATCCGTAGGGTGTCAGTGGGTATGGGGCCACTCTACGTCGCCATGGGGGCGGGATAATCTGCTAACTGAAGACATCATTGTTGCGCAATTCGCTACAATCCCAGTTCGCGCTCCCAGACCGGTGGCTCCCCCCAGGCAGTGGCCAGGAAGTCGAGCAGTCGACTCACCTTGGCCGGCAGGTGGCGGCGGGCGGAATAGAGCCCGTGAATATCGAGGATTACCGGTGGTGTGTCGGTCAGCAGGGGAACCAGGCGCCCGCTACGGATGCTGTCGGTGACCAGGAAGCTGGGCTGGTGGGCGATGCCCAGGCCGGCTTCGGCGGCCTGGGTGATGACGTCGCCATTGTTGCTATCCAATGGACCCTGCACGCTGAGGCGGTTGCCGCCAAGCTGCCACGTGCTGCTGCCTCCGCCGATGCGGTAGCGCAGGCACCGGTGCCCGGCCAGGTCGGCAAGGCGCTGTGGCCTGCCGTGCTCGGCCAGGTAGCCGGGCGAGGCGCAGAGCAGCAGTCGGCAACGGGTCAGGCGACGGGCGACCAGGCTCGAGTCGGGCAGGGCGCCGATACGGATCGCCAGGTCATAGCCTTCCTCCAGCAGGTCGACGCGGCGGTCGTTGAGGTCGAGCCGCACCTGCAGCGCCGGATGTTCCGTCATGAAGCGGGTCATCAGCGGTGAGAGGTGGCGGGTGCCGAAGGACATGGGCCCGTTGACCCGCAGCCGGCCGCGCATCTCGGTGGCACCGGTCCCGACTTCGCTTTCGGCGTCTTCCAGCGCCTGCAGGATACCCTGGGCGCGGGCCAGGTAGCGCTCGCCAGCCTCGGTCAGATGGAGGCGGCGGGTAGTCCGCTGCAGCAGGCGCACCTGCAGATGCTCCTCCAGTTCCATGATCAGTCGCGACACCCGTGTGCGTGAGAGATCCAGCGTCTCGGCGGCCCGGGTGTAGCTGCCGAGTTCGGCGACCCGGACGAAGGCGGTCATGGCGTCCAGCAGGTTCATTCGTACTCCCGGGCATGTCGGAAAAATCGGCGAACCGACGTTGAGGCAAGGCGACGATCGGTAACGCAGTATGGCCGAGGGTCGTCGGTCATGGGCAATGCCAGGCTCAGTAGCCGGTCATCTCCAGGTACCCCTCGCCCAGCGCCTCGCCGCTGGCGGGATCGAAGGCGATGACTTCGCCTTCCCAGTAGGGCACCGAGGTGTCCATCCAGCGCTCGGCATGGGGTGCCTCGACGATCAGGTCGAGGTCGACCCGCGGCACTTCGAGGCGCCAGCGGATGGGGACCTCACGACCTGTCGCCTCGCGGGTATCGAGCGGCGTCATGCGAAGCTCATCGGGAGCCAGAGCCGTTGCGTCGCCCCGCGGGGTGATCCAGCTGCCGGAGCGGTAGTCGCCGCCGTCTTCACCGCCACCGCGCAGTTGGAAGGCCATCAGCTTGTGGCCGTCGGCCAGGTGCAGCGAGAACCAGTCCCAGCCGCGCTGCTCCGGGCCCAGCAACTGGCTGCTCCACTCCCGGTCGAGCCAGCCGCGGCCGCTCACCGCGCGGGTTTCACCGTCCAGGGTGACACTCCCTTCGATGTGCCAGAAGGGCTGGCTGTAGTACATCGAGCCCTGTCCGTCGGCGGATTTCTGGCTGAAGCCGTTCTCTCCATGCCGTACCAGCGGCCCGTCGGCCGCAAGCCTCAGGTCGTAGCCGAAGCCGCCCTGTTCATCGGCATGGTGCGAGGTGAGCGTCAGCCGTTCGAAGGTGTCCGCCTCGGGCGCCTCGACGCGGCTGGCTAGCTGCCAGTCGTCGATCCAGGCCTGGAACGGTTGCGCCTGCACCCCGGCCTGGCCGCCCCGATCGTTGCGCTCGTCGGCCGAGTGGCTCCTGGCGAAGCGCTCCGCCACCCGGTGGGTCTCCCCCCGGGACACCGCCATATGCGCCATCCACAGCTGGTCCGCAGCCCAGGGAGTGGGCTCGGGGCGCGCTTCCGGGGGCGTCACCGCCTGGCGAAACAGGGTCCATTGCACGCCAAGCGGTTCGCCCTGCTCGTCCTCCAGATTGGCGGTGAGATACCACCACTCGATGCGGTAGTCGGGGTGGGCGCCGTGGTCCTCGGGAAAGCGAAGCTCGATGCCGGCATGAGCCTGGGCGAAGTCGCCGGCCTCCTCACCCAACCCGGCAAAGCCGGCAGGTTCGCCGGGCCCCGAATCACTCCGCTCGCCTTCGCAGCCGGCCACCCACAGCAGTACCAGTATCGTCGCGACCCGCTTGGTGACGTTCATGAATTCGCCTCCTCGGCCAGCAGCGCCCGGGGTGGGGTGCGCCACAGCGTGATGGCAGGCAGGGCCGTCGCCAGCAGGGCGACCGCCACGGCGGTGGCCAGGGTAAGCAATATCTCTTCCGGGAACAGGAACAGCGGCAGGCGCCAGCCGAAGGCGGCGACGTTGATTACCTCCACCAGCCCCAGGGCGAGGACGATCCCCAGCGGTATCGCCAGGGCGCCGGTCACGAAGGCTGCACCGCCGAGCTGGCCCAATTGCACCCCGATCAGTTGGGCCCGGGGCACTCCCAGCGCCCACAGTGGCGCCAGCCGGCGACGCCGTTCCCGGGCCTGGGCGAGCAGGCTGGCCAGCAGCGCCAGGGCCGCCACCCCCAGGGTCAGGGCACTCAGCGCCCGGGTGATGGTGAAGGTGCGCTCGAAGATGCCGGTGGCGATGCGCTTCACCTCGCGCTGGTCCACCAGGCTGTCGCCGCCCAGGCCGAAGCGCCGGGTCAGTGCCTGGCCCAGGGCCGCGTCGTCGGTGCCTGCCGTCAGTACGATGCCGATGGAGCCCGGTGGCGCGCCGAAGCGGCTGGTCAGTTGCGGAGTGGCCAGCAGCACTTCCCCACGGGTATTGCCGTAGTCGGGATAGACCGCGGCCACTGTCACGCCTTCCCGCCCCTGGGGGGCACCCAGGATGAGCCGGTCGCCCGGGGCCAGTCCCTCGCTGATGGCCAACTGTTCGTTGATGAAGGCCTCGCCTTCGCGGAAGGCCTGCCAGGCGGCCTCGCGGCCCGCGAGGGTGGCCAGCAGCGGCCAGCTCGGCATCAGCGCCTTGCCGGGGGTGATGCCGTAAAGGCTGGTCGGCAGCGCCAGCTCCCTGGTGAGCCCCTCGCGTTCGACCTCGAGCAGGGTGGCCTCGGTGCGGCGGGTGGGCAGCCGTTCGGCTACCTCGGCTCGTTCGGCGAGCCAGGCATCGATCTCCTCGAACCGTTCCGCCGGTGGGCGCAGGTAGAGGTCTGCCACCAGGCGCTGGTCCAGCCAGTCGAGGAAGGTGAGGCGGAAGCCGCCGACCATGCTGCTCACCCCCAGGTTGGCGGAAAGCGCGATCAGCAGTGCCATCATGGCGAGCGAAAGCCGCGGCAACTGGAGCTGCAGGTCGGCCAGTGCCCACTGGGTCAGCGGCCGGCGGTGCGCCAGTTTTTCCAGCCCCGCGAGAAGGGCCGCCAGCAGCGGCGACAGCCACAGGGCGCTTGCCAGCAGCAGGGCCGCCATCAGCCCGAAACCGGCCAGTAGCCCTTCCCCCGGGGGCTGCCTCGCGAGCCAGGCCCAGAGCGCCAGCCCGGCCAGGGCCACCAGGGCGCCAGCCAGTCGCATGAACCGAAGCTGGCGCCGGAAGCCCGCCCGCCAGGCCTGGGACTGGCCAAGCCCCAGCACGCTGAGCCGGGCGGCGCGCCACAGTACCCCGGCCCCGGCCAGGAACAGCCCGCCCAGGGTGACGGCGACCCCGCCGACCCAGTAGTGCCAGGGAAGATTGAGCTCGGCGGTCACCCCGGCACCGTAGAGGCTGCCCAGGGTGGCGGCCACGTCCGGCAGCAGCAGTCGGGCCAGCCACACGCCGCTGACGATACCGGCCAGTGCACCGACGAGGCCCAGCAGCAACAGCTCCAGTGTCAGCAGCCCCACCAGGCTTCGCCCCGAGACGCCCAGCGCCCGCAGCGTGCGCAGCATGGCCAGGCGCTGCTCCAGTGCCAGGCCCAGTGCCGCCTGGACGATGAACAGCCCCACCACCAGCGCCAATAGCGCCATGGCGGTGAGATTGAGGTGGAAACTCTCGGTGAGCTGTCCCGGAGAGACCAGCGTTGCCGCCCGGGTCAGCACCAGCCCCTCCGGGGCTTCGGCCAGTGAGTCGGGGGCGGCGACCATTCTCGACAGCCTCTCGCCGCTGTCGAGCAGTACCGCCGCCGCGGCGATATCCATCACCAGGGTATCGGGAGGCAGTGAAGGCGCCAGCACCAGGGGCGGCAGCCGCCGGCCGTCGGCCAGGCGAGGCCCGGCCCCTCGGGCCCGGCGATCCATTACGCCCAGAGCCGTCAGCGTGTCCGGGGCCAGGCGGGTCTGCCAGGGTGGCGTGAGGAAGTCGGTCAGCTCGCCGGTGCTGCCGGCGGTCGCGAAGGGGCTGTCGCCGGGCAGCGTGAAGGGATCGATACCGATCACGGTCAGTCGGGTGCCGTCGGGGGCTTCCAGATGGCCTTCCAGCAGCGGCGAGACCGGCAGGCCCGCCCGGCGCAGCCGCAGGTAGTCGTTCAGGGTCAATGCCTGGCCGTCGCGGCGCTCCAGGCGGTCCAGTCCGGTGGTGAACAGCGCCTCGGCGCGGGCGTAGCTGTCGCGGGCCGAGGCGTTGATCGCCTGCACGCCGCTCCACAGGGCGCTGGCCACCCACAGGCCGAGAAGCAGCATGGCCAGCTGGCCGGGGTGGCGGCGGTAGTGGGAAAGCAGGGTGGCTAGGCCGTGCACGACAACTGCCTGCGTTCGGCAACACTTTTCATACGACATGGGGCGGTTCCCATCAGGCTTTCTCCCTCGTGTAGGCCGGCACCAGTTGGCCATGGGTCAGCCTGAGGCAGCGGTCCAGCGGTGCGGCCACCTGCGGGCTATGGGTCACCACCAGCAGGGCGCTGCCGGCTTCGCTCACCAGGGCCAGCAACAGGCTCAGCACTTCGCCGGCGCTGGTTTCGTCCAGGTTGCCGGTGGGTTCGTCGGCCAGCAGCAGGGCGGGGCGGGGCGCGAGTGCCCGGCCGATGGCGAGCCGCTGCTGCTGACCCCCGGAGAGCTGCTCCGGATAGCGCGTTTCCAGGCCGGCCAGGCCGAGCCGTTCAATGAGATGGCCCGCCCATTCGATGTCGTCTCGCCTGGCCAGCCTGGCCTGCAGGCGCAGGTTGTCCCGAACGTTCAGGCTGGGCACCAGGTGAAACTGTTGGAACACCAGGCCCAGGGTCTCGCGGCGCAGCCGGGCCCGGGCGGGATCGTTCAGGGACGAGATCACCTTGCCGGCGACTTCCACTTCGCCGGCATCCGGCCGGTCGAGGCCCGCAGCCAGGTGCAGCAGGGTCGACTTGCCGCTGCCCGACTCCCCCATCAGCGCCAGGCTCTCCCCGGCGCCAAGCCGCAGATCGATGCCACCCAGCACCGTCAACGGACCCTGGGGGGTGGCGTAGGTCTTGTGCACCTGGCGGAATTCGAGCATGACCGAGCCTTTCCTGAGGAAAGCGCTTATCGTCCCACAAGCGGGCTGCCTAGGCGAAGATGCGCTCGAACTCGTCTGAAAAGTCGGATGAAACCGGTTGAATCCCGATCAGGTCATGGCAGATGTCAAGCAGCCTACGTGCCGTCTGGAACAGCATGTCGCTGAACTCATGGAGCAGATTGAAATGCTCGGCGACTTCACTGTAGTCCGTGGCGTAGTCATGCAGCCTCTTCTAATGGGCAGCCCTGGATGAGGGCGATGGCCTGGAAAGGTGAAGGAGTTCTGTCCCGCGAGTAGGCCAGTAGATCCACAGGCAGGTAAAGTCTCTCTTCGAGCTTTCCCTTGATCTCGGCCAGGGCCAGGCGTGGCAGAGGGATTGGCGAGATGAGCAATAGGTCGAGATCGCCGCCCTTGCGGTTGTCATCCAGACGCGAGCCGAACAGCCGCACTTCGACGTTGCTCCCAACGATTCCGCGGACAGTCGTAAGAATGGTGTGGATTTGTTCATGCGTCAGGCGCATTGCGACATGCTCCATCAATGGCATGATGAGTCTAGCATTATTGTGCAATATAACGCTTGAAGGTGAACCAGCCTTGTCCGTTACGGTATCCATGCATTTCGTCAACGAGCTGTTCCACGGGCTGCCCGAGAGCGAGGCGGCCCGCGAGACCTATCTCGCCCGCGCCGGCATCTCGCCGTTCCTGCTCGATGCCCCCCATGGGCGGGTGACCGTGGAGCAGTTCGCCATGCTCTATAGGCTGCTGGTGAACGAATACGATGACGAGACGCCGGGATTCTTTGCACGGCCGCTGCGGGGCGGCACGCTCAAGCTGCTCTGTCTGAGCGTGCTGGAGGCGCCGACGCTGAAGGTGGCACTGCATCGCTACACGCTGTTCTTCCGCATCGTGCTGGATGACTTCGGCTATGAGTACACCATCGAGGGCGATCTGGCGCGGGTGGCGCTGGTGGAACATCGACCGCCGTCGGGCAGCCGCATCCTCGTGCACGAGCTGATGCTCAAGCTCTTCCATGGCATCAGTTCGTGGATGATCGCTCGCAAGATTCCACCGATCATGATGGAGTGCGCCTACTCCCAGCCGGCCCACAGCGCCGATTATCTCTATTTCTATCCCGGCAAGGTGCTCTTCGACCGCCCCGAGACCGCCATGTACATCGACCGAGCCCTGCTGGATCAGCCGATCCGCCAGACCAAGAAGCACCTGGGGGCGTTTCTGCGCCGGGCTCCCGCCGACTGGTTCTACGTCTCCTTCGAGGATCGCCTGGTCTCGCACCGGGTGCGCGAGCACCTGTCGCGCAATCTTTCCTCGTCGGGGTCGGTGAAAGACGTGGCCGCCGCGCTGCACATGTCGGTGAGAACCCTGTCCCGGCGGTTGGCCGCCGAAGGCACCCACTTTCAGGCGGTGAAGGATGAGTTTCGCCGCGACTTCGCCGTCCAGGCGCTGACCCGTACCGAGCGGCCACTGCTCGGTATTTCCGATGACCTGGGCTTCGAGGATCTGGCCTGTTTCAGCCGTGCCTTCAAGGCCTGGACCGGCAACTCGCCCGCCGCCTATCGGCGGGCGCTGTTGCTGCCGACCGACTGGATCGACCCGGGACGCGGGCGTGCAGCCCTCTGATCTTTCCCTGGTCGACGAACTTCCGAAGGAACGCCTGCAGTCATGGACACTGCTCAGCAGCGCTCGATCAACAGGGCGATACCCTGCCCGCCTCCGATGCACAGGGTGATCAGCCCGTAGCGACCGCCGGTGCGCTCCAGTTCGGCCAGAGCCTTGAGCACCAGGATGGCGCCGGTGGCGCCGACCGGATGGCCAAGGCCCACGGCGCCACCGTTGGGGTTCAGGCGCCCGGCGGGGAAGTCGAGCTCACGGGCCACCGCCATGGCCTGGGCGGCGAAGGCCTCGTTGGATTCGATCACGTCGATATCACCGATGGTGAGCCCGGCCTGGGCCAGGCAGCGTTTCACCGCGGGTATCGGCCCCAGCCCCATCAGCGACGGCTCGACCCCGGCGACCGTGCCGGCGACGATTCGCGCCCGGGGCGTCAGGTGGCACCGGCTGGCCTCGTCGGCCTGGGCCAGCACCAGGGAGGCGGCACCGTCGTTGAGGCCGGAGGCGTTGCCGGCGGTGACCAGCCCCTCCCTCTGGAACGCGGGTTTGAGCCTGGCCAGGTCGGCCAGGGTAACGCCGTCGCGAACATGCTCGTCCCGCGCGAAGAGACGTTCATCGCGGCCCTGCCTGACGGTGACCGGCACGATCTGGCCATCGAAGCGCCCCTCGTCGATGGCGCGGGCGGCCTTGCGGTGGCTCTCCAGGGCGAACTGGTCCACTTCCTCGCGGGTCAGGCCGAAGCGGCTGGCGATGTTCTCGGCGGTAACGCCCATGTGGCCGCTGCCGAAGGGGTCGCTGAGGATGCCCAGGGTGAGGTCGGTCACCTGGGCGTGACCCATGCGCAGGCCATGGCGGGCCTGGGGCGGCAGCAGGTAGGCGCCACGACTCATCGATTCCGCGCCCCCGGCCAGGGCGAAGCGGCTGTCGCCCAGGGCGATCTGCTGGGCGGCGGAGAGCAGCGCCTGCACGCCGGAGCCGCACAGGCGGTTGACGTTGAAGGCCGCTGCCCCATCAGGCACGCCGGCGTCCAGGGCGATATGGCGGGCCAGGTAGGCATCCTGGGGGCCGGTGGTGATGATGTGGCCGTACACCGAATGGTCGATCGCCTCGGCCTCGATGCCGGCACGCTGGATCGCCTCGCGGGCGGTGATGCCGCCCATCTCATGGGGAGCGAGGCCGGCCAGGCTGCCGCCGAAGCTGCCGATGGCGGTGCGGGCGCCGTCGAGAATGACGACTGAGTCGAACAGCATGTGGTGTCTCCTGAAATCCGGATTCGGGGCCGACCGCCTGGCCGGCGAGGTTCAACGTCGAAGGAGGAAGGTCAACGCCACGCATCAGGCCGGCGTGGCGCCCCTGCCGAGTAGCGAGCGCGCGATCACTTCCTTCATGATTTCCGAGGTGCCGGCGTAGATGGTCTGGATCCGGGCATCCATGTAGAAACGCGAGATCGGATACTCCCGGGTATACCCATAGCCGCCGAAGAGCTGCAGGCAGGCATCGATGGTGCGGCACTGCATCTCGCTGAGCTGGAGCTTGAGAATGGCGGCGTCGGTGCTGCTCATCTCGCCGCGGCGGTACTTCGCCACGCAGTGCTCGAAGTAGGCCCGGCCCATGTCGATCTGCGCGCGCACTTCGGCCAGAGTGAAGCGGGTGTTCTGGAAGTCGCCCACCGCCTGGCCGAAGGCGCGGCGTTCCTTGACGTAGTCCAGGGTCAGCGCCAGGGCCCCCTCCATGGCGCCCAGGGCCTGGGCGCCCACCCCGAGACGTTCACGGGGCAGCTCCTGCATCAGGTAGCGGAAGCCGGCGCCCTCGTCGCCAAGCAGAGCATCGGCGGGCAGCCGCAGCCGGTCGAAGAACAGCTCGGCGGTATCGCTGGCGTGCTGGCCGATCTTCTTGATCGGCTTGCCCCGGGTGAAGCCCGGCAGCGAGGTGTCCACCAGGAACAGCGACACCCCCTTGGCGCCGGCGCTCGAATCGGTCTTGGCGCAGACGATCGCCAGGTCCGCCACCTGGCCGTTGGTGATGAAGATCTTGGCGCCGTCGAGCTGCCAGCCGTCCTCGGTGCGGCTGGCACGTGTCGTCATCGCCGCCAGATCGCTGCCCGCATTGGGCTCGGTCATGGCGATGGCGCCTATCGCCTCACCCCTGGCCATGGCCGGCAGCCAGCGCTGCTGCTGCTCGGGCGAGGCGATGTGTAGCAGGTAGGGCATGACGATATTGGCGTGGATGTTGTAGGCGCTGGCCAGCCCGCCGAAGCCCTGCCGCGAGATCTCCTCCAGGGCGAACTGGGTGATGGCGAAGTCGGCTCCCGCGCCGCCTTGTTCTTGCGGCAGGTCGATGCCCAGCAGCCCGGCCTCGCCGAGCCGCTGCCACAGGGAACGCGGCATCTCGCCCAAGGCCTCCCATTCCTCGTAGTGGGGCGCGACTTCCTGCTCCAGGCAGCGGCGGATCATGTCATGGAACAGAGCTGTCACGTCGTCATCGGATGTGCTCATGGTCAGGCCTGCAACTCCTTTCTCAGATGGCGCTTGAGGATTTTCCCGGCGGTGCTCTTGGGCAGGCTGTCGGCGAAGAGGATCTGCTTGGGTACCTTGTAGGGTGCCATCAGCTTCCTGGAATGGGCGATCAGCTCTTCCTCGCTTGCCTCGCGTCCCTCCTTGAGCACCACCACGGCGGTGATCGCCTCGATCCACTTGTCGTCGGGCAGGCCCACCACGGCCACTTCGGAAACGGCGTCGTGCTTGAACAGCGCCTCCTCGACCTCGCGGCTGGCGACCACGATGCCCCCGGTGTTGATGACGTCCTTGATGCGGTCGACGATGTAGAGATAGCCCTCGTCATCGACATAGCCCACGTCGCCGGAGTGGAACCAGCCGCCGGCGAAGGCCTCTTCCGTCATGCCCGGCTTGTCCCAGTAGCCGGTGAGCAGCTGGGGCGAGCGGTGCACGATCTCGCCGTGCTCGCCGGGCGGCACGTCGTTCATCTCCAGGTCGACGATGCGGGTCTCCACCGTGAGGATGGGTCTCCCCGCCGAGGCCGGACGCTCGGCGTGCTCCTCGGGGCGCAGCACGGTGGCGAGCGGGGCGATTTCGCTCTGGCCATAGCAGTTGTAGAGGCCTACACCGGGAATGCGCTGCTGCAGTTCCTCCACCACCGGCACCGGCATGATCGAGGCACCGTAGTAGGCTTTCTTCAGTCGACCCAGGTCGTGCCTGCTGAAGTCCGGATGGCGCAGCAGGCCGATCCACACCGTGGGCGGGGCGAAGAAGGAAACGATGTCTTCACTGGCGAGCTGCGCCAGGCAGTCGTCGGGCAGTGGCGCTTCGCGCAGATGCACCGGGGCGCCGAGCAGCAGGGCCGGCATCAGGAACACGTGCATCTGCGCCGAGTGGTAGAGCGGCAGCGCCGCCAGCATCGGCTCGTCGCCCTTGATGTCGAGCTCCACCATGCAGGCCATGTACTCGGCCAGCAGTGCCTGGTGGGTCATCATGGCGGCCTTGGGTGCCGCCGTGGTGCCAGAGGTGTAGAGCAACTGGGCCAGGCTCGTGCCGTCGATGGCGACGTCCGGCTCGCGGGCATCGGCATCCGACAGGGCCGTCTGCAGCACGTCGAAGCCCTGCGCTTCGTCGGCGTACAGTGTGGCGGAGAGGGTCAGCTCCAGCCCCTGGGCCGCGGCGCTGACGTTATCGGCCAGGGCGCGGTCGCTGAGCAGGCCGGCGGCACCGGACTGTTCGAGGATGTAGCGCAGCTCGTCGCCGCTCAGGGCAAAGTTGATCGGTACATGGACCAGGCCGGCTCGGGTGGCGGCCAGCCAGGCGATCACGTAGGCGTCGGAGTTCTTGCCGTACACCGCCAGACGGTCGCCGGGCGCGAGGCCTTCTGCAAGGAGCCGGTTGGCGACGCGGCTCACCGCCAGGTTCAGTTCGGCATGGGTCCAGCGGCGGCTGCCGAAGGCCAGCGCGAGCTTGCCGCCGTGCTTGCGGGCACTCCGGCTCAGCGCGGTACCGATGGTGTTCTGCTGAATCTTGTGCTGTGAGTGGCTCATGTGAATTCCCTTGTCATTGTCTGAGCGCAGTCAGGCGCCGTTGTCGACCAGGTGGCACTGGCTTTCCGCAAGCGGACGGAAGGCTTCTTCGGCCGGAATGGTACGCACGATCTCGAAGAGGTCGTCTTCGTCCTGGGACGCTTCCGGCGTCTTGACCTCGACCAGGTACATGTCGTGGACCATGCGACCGTCCTCGCGGATGTAGCCGTTGGTGGCGAAGATATCGTTGACCGGGGTGTCTGCCATCTGCCGGCGCACTGCCTGGGCCTCGTCGGTGCCGATGGCCTCGATGGCCTGGAGGTAATGCAGCGTGCTGGAGTAGAGCCCGGCGTGCACCATGGTGGGCATGCTGCCGGTACGCTCGCGGAAGCGCTCGGCCCAGGCACGGGCCTCGTCGTTCATGTCGTAGTACCAGGCCTTGGTGAACTGCAGGCCCTGGGCGACCTCGAGGCCGATGCTGCGGATGTCGGTGCTGAACAGCACCATGCCGGCCAGGATCTGGCCCGCCTGGGTAATGCCGAACTCGCCGGCGGTGGTAATGGCGTTGATGGTGTCCGCACCGGCATTGTTGAGCGCGATCACGTCGGCGCCTGAAGCCTGGGCCTGCAGCATGAAGGAGGAGAAGTCGGTGCTGGGGAAGGGGTGGCGCGCCTTGCCGACAACGGTGCCGCCATTCTCGGCCACCACGCGCTCCACGTCGCCTTCCAGGGCATGCCCGAAGGAGTAGTCGGCGCTGAGCAGGTACCAGCTGTGGTTGCCCTCCTGGGTGATCGCCTTGGCGGTGCCGTTGGACATGGCCCAGGTGTCGTAGACCCAGTGGATATGGTTGGGCGAACAGCTCTCGTTGGTGACCCCGGAGGAGACCGCGCCATTGACCAGCCCCAGGCGGTTTTCCTCCTCTATCAGCTTGATCGCGGCCAGGGTGACCGATGAGGCCACCAGGCCGGTCACCATGTCCACGTTGCGCTCGTCGATCCATTCACGCACCACGCTGGAGCCGACATCGGCGCTGTTGCGGTCGTCGGCGCTGAATACCACGACCTCGGCACCGTGGACGCTGCCGCCCACTTCGTCGATGGCCATCTGGATGGCATCCAGGCCAAGCGGCCCGATAGGGTCGCGATAGACACCCGACATGTCGGCCAGATAGCCGATGCGGATCTCGTTGTCGGTGATCTCGGAAGCGCCGGCCTGGCCGGCGAGCATGACGGAGGCGGCGAGGGCGCCCATGGCGAAGCGGTGGCTAGCGTTCATACTATTGCCTTGTGTGTTGTTGTTGTCTCGGTCAGCTGTTGTTCGATAGCTGCTCTGTTTCTTCACGCCCGCTGCACCCGGTCATGCGTAAGTGGCAGGGCCTATGAGTGCTTGGCTTGTGGATAACTCAGTGAATAGCTTTGCGGACGGTTATGGGCAAGGAACCGGCTGGCCGCGAGTGGAGCTAGCCGTCGGCACCTGGCGCCAACTCATGGTAGGAGGAATCCCAGCGGGTGATTTTACGTATCGCGCCACAATTTTTGCATTTCGTGCCATTCTTTTTATATTGCATTGCAGTTAATACTTTAGTTTTAGCACTGATCGGGGGCGTTCATTCATGTGTTTCTAAGAAATTTACTGTTAAAACAGTTGATTGAGTGCTAATGCCAGGTTCGTTGCGAATGGGTGTCAGAGGGAGGGGTTACGGATCGTGCCAACGGTACATTCAGCTGTCTTGTATCGGCACGTGGCGGCTTGCCTTGTCGGCCAAGGCGAAAAGGTGGCGGGAAGCCAGAAAGAGCAGGGCCGCCCAAGGCGCCCCTGCTTGTTGATGAATCATACTTTGTGCTTGACCCATGTCGTCGATCAGTGGCTATGTCCATGATCATCGTGGCCATGGTCGCCATTGCCATGCTCGGCCAGGGCATCGTGCAGGGTTCGGGCGTTGTGACGCATCATGCCCAGATAGGTGCTCGCTTCGCCTTCCGCTGACAGGGCATCGGCGTAGAGCGTACCGGCGACGGGCAGGCCGGTCTCTTCCGACAGCTGATTGATGATCGCCGGGCTGGTCATGTTCTCGTGGAACAGGGCCTTGACGTTCTGTTCACGAATCACGTCGATCAACCGTGCCATATCCGCGGCGCTGGGCTCGGCTTCGGTGGAGAGCCCCACCGGCGACAGGAAGCGCACTCCATAGGCGTTGGCGAAGTAGCCGAAGGAATCATGGCCGGTGATCACGCTGGTGGAGGCGGGGATCTCGCCGATCAACTGGCGAATCTCGTCATCGGTGGCCTGTATCTCGTTGATGTAGCGCTCGGCATTCTCGCGGTAGGCGGCTTCGTTGTCCGGGTCGGCTTCGATCAGCCCTGCGAGGATATTGCCGACGTATACCTGGCCCATGGCCAGGTCCTGCCAGGCATGGGGGTCGTGCTCGCCATGGTCGTGGCCGTGATCGTCGTGGTCATGGCTGTGAGCCTGGTCATGCTCGTGGCCATGATGATCCAGCGTGTCGATGTCGTCGGTGGTGGTCACCAACGGGCCGGCATAGTCGCTGGAATCGATCAGACGCTCCATCCAGCCCTCGAACAGCAGCCCGTTGAATACCACCAGGTCCGCATCGGCCAGGGCACGCGCATCGCGGGGGCTGGGTGAGAAAACGTGAGCGTCACCATCGGGGCCGACCAGCGAGGTCACTTCGACGTGCTCGCCGCCGACGTTCTGCACCATATCGGCCAGAATGCTGAAGCTGGTGACGACCTGTACACGCTCGGCGGCGATGGCGGCCGGCAGGGCCAGCATGGCCGCGGCGCCAATCGCCAGGGCGGTGGGCTTGATGGTACGCATGCGACGATTCCTTGGTCTGTTGTCAGTGGTGTGCAGAGTCAGTGAGGTTCGGGGGCGCCCAGCGGTGCCGCATGGCGGCGCAGGCGAGCGAGCAGGCTGTGGTGGCGCCCGAACAGGGCGGACAACATGTAGCCCACGCCAGCCAGCAGGATGATGGCGGGGCCCGAGGGAATGCTGAGGTGGTACGACAGCAGCAGCCCGCCGGTGCTGGCGACCATGGCCAGCACGACGGCAATGCCGATCAGCCCTTCCAGGCGTTTGCTCCAGAAACGCGCGGTGGTGGCCGGCAGCATCATCAAACCAACCGCCATCAGCGTGCCCAGGGTCTGGAAACCGGCGGTCAGGTTGAGCACCACCAGGCCGAGGAAGATGCCGTGCACCAGGCCGCCATGCGTGCCTTGGCCGCGCAGGAACAGCGGGTCCAGGCACTCCACTACCAGAGCGCGGAAGATGAGCGCCAGGGTGATGACGATCACGCTGCTGATCGCCGCGATCAGGATCAGGGCGGTAGAGTTCACGGCCAGAATCGAGCCGAACAGCACATGGGTCAGGTCGACGCTGCTGCCGCCCAGCGAGACGAGCATGACCCCGGCAGCCAGCGAGATCAGGAAGAAACTGGCCATGGCGGAGTCTTCCCGGTGACCGGTCATCTGGGACACGCTGCCGGCCAGCATTGCCACCAGCAGCCCCGAGAGAATGCCGCCCAGGCTCATGGCCGGCAGCGAGAACCCGGCGAGCAGGAACCCCAGCGCCACGCCGGGCAGGATGGCATGGGCCATGGCATCGCCGATCAGGCTCATGCCACGCAGCATCAGGAACACGCCCATGGGCGGAGCCGCCAGTGACAGGGCAAGGCCACCCACCGCGGCCCGGCGCATGAAGCCATAATCGAAGGGTGCCACCAGCCACTCATGCAGCAGTTCGATCATGCGCTGACTCCGGGCATGCCAAGTGACAGGGTGGCGGCCGACGCCACGGAGATCTGGCCCTGGAGGATGGTCTGGGGCGAGGTCCAGTGCGCGTGGCCGTTGGCGAGAACCACGGCTTCGTCGGCAAGGCGTGACAGTTGTTCCATGTCATGCAGCACCACGATCAGCGTGACGCCGCTGGCGGCCATGTCGCGCAGCACCGTCATCAGGACATCGACGGTTTCCGTGTCCACGTTGGCGAAGGGCTCGTCGAGCAGCAGCAGCTCGGCCTCTTGCATCAGGGTGCGGCCGATCAGGGCGCGTTGGCGCTGTCCACCGGAGAGCTCGCCCAGCGGCCGGTGTGCCAGGTGTGAAATGCCCAGGCGGGCCATGACCTCACGGCCGCGACGGTAGTGATGCGCACAGTAGCCCTTGTGAGCACCATGGCTGGGCCAGCTGCCGGTCATCACCAGCTCTTCCACGCTCATGGGGAAGGTCAGGTCGAGCGCCAGCTGCTGGGGCAGCCAGGCGCGGCGTTCCCGGGGAACGGTGCATTCCACGCGGCCGGCGACTGGCTTGAGCATTCCCATGATCCCCTGGATCAGCGTGCTCTTGCCGGTGCCGTTGGCGCCGATCAGGGCGGTGGTGGCACCGTCGCGGAAACGGCCATCCACGTGCTCGAGTACGGTCCGGTTCGCCTGGGCAAGCTGCAGGTCGTGCAGCCGCAGGCGTGAGGGGGCCTCCTGTGACATCAGCCCCACCATCCCGTTGCCCAGGAAACGGCGAGCCAGAGTACTCCCAGCGGTACGGCGACGAGCGCCAGGCGGCGGGTGGCGGAGAGTGACATCAGCGAGAAGTGGCACGGCCCTTCCTGGCGGTGCCGATGCGAGTGTGAGCGGTGTGCCATGGAGTGGCCCTTTCGGTGCATAGAGTAAGATATAACATAACAAAAAAGAGGGCGAACGGGGAGAGGAATCATCGTTTTTCGTGACTCGGATCGCGGCATTCAGTAACGCAGCACAACCCCCACCTGGTTCGGGGTGACCATCAGGGCGTATTCGCCTTCCAGGTGCAGGTCGCCGATGGATACCCGGGCCGGCTGGAAGCGATTGACCGCCGCCGTGGCCTGGCGCGGTTGGGTTTGCAGCTGCAGTTCGCTGATCAGCATGCCGGTGGCGAAATTGATCGCCCCGTCGCGGCTGCGGCCGTCGCCCACCCCGATCAGCAGCCCCGAGGCCGTGTTCACCAGCAGCGAGCCGAGACGAGCCTCCAGGCTGCGGCGACGGCGTTCTTCCTCGGCAACCGACTGCATCAGCCTGCGGGCGCTGTCGATATTGCCATCGCCCTCGCGCAGCTCGCGGTAGGCCGCCGGATGCGGCTGGCGATCGAGCAGGGTACCGCCCAGCGCCAGGGCCGACTTCACCACGCCCACCCGGGCGTCGTAGCGGTCATCACGGCTGCTCGCCTCGCTGGCCTGGTAGGCGTTCACCGCCAGGGTAGTGGCATACACCCCCGCCCAGCCGTATTGCCAGTAGTTGGCGTGCTGCTCGCCCCGGGCCAGGGCGTCCTCGTAGGCCTGGAACTCCTGGCCGGGCTGCTGGGCGAGGGCGGGCGCGGCAAGGGCGATGCCCAGCAGCAGGGCGGGCAGGCAGGCGAAGAGTCGGTACCGAGGCATGATGGTCTCCATGGGTGGGCGAAACGAGCCTAGCACAGCCGGTTGGCGCTCACCTTTACCTTGGCAACAAGCCGGGCCGGTCGTCATATCATAGTGGGTCCTGCCGGACCATGGCTCTAACCTTGTCGAACAAGTCGACGTCACCCATCTGGCCGCCCTTGAGGATGATGGGTAACCGTTTGCCATCCGTGAAGTGTGCGCGACAGATGGCGACGCCCGGTGATAGCTGCCCCGTATAGTCGATGCTGCATGGGGCGAGGGTGTGGATGGCCAGGCTGGAGGTATCGCCGCCCGCAATCAGCACCGTGCCAGCCGTACGTTCGGCCATCAGGTGGGCCAGCAGATCGGCGGAGCGCTGTGCCATGCCTGCAGGCGCCAGGCCGTGGCCCAGGTCCCCGTCGAGCACCGCCAGCACATGATTGCCCGAGCTCAGGAGCTGGCGAATCTGTCGATAGGGTACGTCGGGTCGATGCGCGAGGGAGCCGGCGGGAATGGCGACTTTGGCAAACCCGGTGGCTGTCATGACCTGGGTGGCGGTCATGGGCGAGCGGCTACCGACAAATATCAGCAGGGGCCCGGGTAAGGTGTCCGGCAGCGGAGGCCGAGCAGCAACGGGAAAGCATGTCTCGGCCACGCTGCTGGGCCCAACCCAGAGTTGGGGAAACGGTGACTCCCTCAGCCGATCCTTGAGCGCTTGCTGGTCGCTTTCGTCCAATATGTCGCAGAGCACCGGGTTGCTGGGCAATGACAATGGCTCGCCGCTGCGCAGCGCCAGGAGATCAAGCAGCGCCAGGCTAGGCAGCCCCAAGGTGGCGAAATGGCGACGCAAGTCCGCTTCGTGCATTGGGGTGACGGGATGGTCCTGCATGACGGGGTGGCGGTCGATTCTATGGACATTGCCATCGGCTCCCCTGGCAAACAGGTTGCCGAACAGGCAGTAACGGCCAAGGCTTGGTTGCCCCCCCAGGATGACCGTGGTGGCAGGGTGCAGGCCTTCGGCCAACACGTTCATGGCAGTGGCAATGTTGCCAATGGCAGTGCTGCTGTCGAAGGTGGAACAGACCTTGAGATGAATGATTTCTGGCGCATGGGGTTTCAGGGCTTCAGCGATGTGACACATGGTGCCGGCCAGGGCAGTTCGTTCCATGCTGCGAGCCGCAGTAGCGATGCCGAAGGCGTCGAGGTCGCGTACCTCTTCCGGGGTGGGAGGGGCCAGATAGAGCCGGGTTCGCAAGCCCGCCCGGCTCAGGGTGGCGAGCGTATCGGACGCCCCGGTGAAGTCATCTGCAACGAATACGTAGCGCATGTCCTAGCATGCTCCGAAAAAGTCGAGTGCGGCAGCAAGTGCCGGGCGTCCGGGGGTTGCCAGCGGTTCGCCTGCCTGTATGGCTTCCCAGGCCTCGCGCAGGCTCCTGACCCCCGCGGCGGCTCCGTCGGGATGGGCCAGAATGCCGCCGCCGGCCAGGAACATGAAGTCGGCGCTGCCGGTTTCCAGCAGAGTCGACGGCAGAGTGCCCGCCCACTGCCCGGAAGAGAACACCGGCATCACTCGGTCGTCTGAATGCCCGAGTGGCTGCAGCGAAAGCTTCGCCGCATGGGCCACTTCCTCAGTCAGATCGGCAAACTTGCCGCCCATGCCGTGGACATGCATATGGTCGATTCCCGCCAGCCGATACAGGACCTGATAGGCGGGAAAGCCGATTCCCAGTGCCGGATGGCGGGCGAAGGCACCAAACCCGTTGCGATGACCGTGAATTGCCAGCGGTGTCGAAGCACGCAGGCTCTGCATCGCCGAGAGGCCGCACCAGTTGAGACTGGCCATCACACAGTTGCCGCCCTCCGCTTCGACGTGCTCGGCGTGGCCTCGCATGGCATCCACTTCATCGGTAATGTTGAAAGCCACCATCACGTCGCGCCCGCTGTGCTGCCGCCAGCGTCGCACCCGGGCCATTACCGCACTGATTCGCTCGCGTACGGGAGCGTGGGGATGATTGCCGGCGATTTCATCGTCCTTGATGAAATCGACTCCCGCTGCGCACAATCGCTCGACCAGATCGGCAGTCTCCTCAGGGGAAAGACCGATATTGGGCTTGAGAATGGTGCCGAACAGCGGCCTGTCCTGAACGCCCAGCGCCGTGCGTGTGCCGGCCACGCCCAGCCGTGGCAGCGGGTAACGGTCTCGGTACTCGGGGCGCAGGGTGAGCCCGGTGAGCCGCAGCCCCGTCACCTCGCCCAGATCGAAGAGATTGCCGGCCACCGTTGCCGCCAGGTTGGGCAAGTTGAGGCCCACGTTTTCTTCGGGGTAGTCGATGTCCACCGCAACGCGGCGCCATGGACCCGAAACGCGCTTACGCTCCAGGTAAGCGCTGCGCAGGCTGGGTTGGTCGCGTTCGTCGAGCACCTCAACCTTGGCGACATGCGCGCCGAACCGGGCCCGTAGCGCTTCTGTCTCACCCTCGACGCGCACGAAGGTCCCCGAACTCTGCTCCCCCGCCATCATTTCCGCTACCACCTGAGGGTCCAGCGGGGTTTCCACCAGATAGGAGGCACGAATCATGGTCTTTCCCTATCGAGCGAAGGGAAGGGGCGGACCGGGTCGCTGCCATCCCAGCCCTGCGAGGCTTCACGGATCAGGCGGAACATGTCGCCCTTGGGGCCACGCACCTCGGAGAGTTCAATCACCGTGCCAGGATGGTGTTCACGATCGAAATAGGCGAAACGTCCGTTCTCGCCGACCTCACCGCTCATCTTGACTCGGAAGCCCTGGGCTTCCATGGCGGCCAGATCGGTGTCGTAGTCTTCTGTCCAGAAGGCCACATGCTGGAGCCCGGTGCGCCCTGCCTGGAGGAAGTCGCGATACATCGAAGGCGTATCGTTACGGGTCTGGATGAGTTCGACCTGGATGAATCCCGAGTTGGCCAGGGCGACCGAATTGTGAACGTCGTACCGTTGACCTTCGTAGGTGTAGTTCTCTATCGGCACGCGGGGATTGTAGAAGAACGGGCCGACGCCCATGACCCGAGACCAATGGTCCATCGCTTCTTCGATATCCGTTACCACATACCCCAGTTGGCGGATTGCGCCGAGATATCTACTCATGGAATCTCACTTCATGACAAGGTTGGGCAGCCAGGTGGAAAGGCCGGGAATCAGCGTCACCAGCGCAAGAGCTGCGAAAAGGGAAAGGTAGAAGGGGGCAACACCGCGAATCACCGATTGAAGAGGCAACTTGGAGATGATCGACACCATATAGAGGCTCATTCCCACCGGGGGCGTCAGCAGTCCGAGCATCAAGTTGAGCACGAAGACCACGCCCAGTTGCTCAGGCGGAACGCCGGCCTGCAATAGCGCAGGGGCGACGATGGGAGCAATGATCAGGATGGCCACAATGGCTTCCAGGAACATACCGACCACCAGCAACAGCAAGTTCAGAATCAGTAGCAGGACCAGCGGATTTTCCGACACCTCCAGCAGCCATGCCCCGGCCCGCGCCGGCACCCGGTCCATCGTCAACACCCAGGCGAAGAGCGCCGCTGCCGCTACGACGAACAGCACGTTGGCCGTGGCCAGTACCGTTTCACGCGAGCAGTCGATGAATGCTTCCAGGCTGAGCGAACGATAGACCAGCAGCCCGATCAGCACGGCATAGGCGACCGTTACCCCTGCCGCTTCGGTGGGGCCGAAGAAGCCGCTTATCATGCCGCCTACCAGCAGCACGGGGGCGAGTAGCGCGGGTAAGGAGATCCAGGCCTTGCGCCGTATGGCGGGTAGGGAGGGCCGCATGTCGTCGCGTGGCAGGTCATAGCGGCGAGCCATCAGCGCGATCTGGATCATCAGTGCCATTGCCACCACGATGGCGGGCACCACTCCCGCCAGCAGGGCACGAATGGTGGATACCTCGGCGGCCGTGGCAAAGATGATCAGTGGAATGGAGGGTGGAAAAATGGGACCGATAGTGGCCGCCGCAATGGTGATGCCTGAGGCGAAGCGACGGCTGTAGCCCTGGTATTCCATCTGGCGTATCTGGATGCCGCCGAGCGCGCCGATATCCGCCAGCGCTGCACCCGACATGCCGGAGAATATCAGGCTGACCAGTACGTTGACGTGAGCCATGCCGCCACGAATTCGTCCCACGAGCATCCGCAGCAAGTCGAAGAGATGGGTCGTGACCCCCGTCGCACCCAACAACATGGCGGCCAGAATGAAGAGCGGTACCGCCAGAAGAGGCGAGCTGTCGAGCGTGTTCACGGCACGCTGGGCGAGTACCGTCACTGGCAAGTCATGTATCAGGATGACTAGCCCGGCCGACAAGCCAAGGCTGACGGCTACCGGCGCTCCGATGAGCAGGCCCAGGGCGAACAGTACGAGAAGGGTAGCGGTCATTCATTGACCTCCCTGCCTGTTGCCAAAACACCGAGGCGGTAGGCGGCCACCACGGCAAGAATGGCCAGCCCCACCAGCGCTGGCATGTAGAACCACAGGTTCGGCATGCCCATTGCCGGTGTGACGAAGCGGCCCGCACGCAGGAGAAAGCGGTAGAAGCCGTACAACGTCAGGATGCAGAACCCTAGCGTCGCCAGTTCGGCCACCACCAGGCACAGCCGGCGCCCAAGCCGGGGCAGTAGCTCTACCAGTAGAGTGACCGCCACGTGCTGGCCGCGTAGCAGCAGAAACGGGGCGGTGAAATACACCATGGCGATACCGGCGAAACGGGCGGCCTCGTCGACCCTGGGCAGTCCTGTGCTGAACAGATTGCGCGCCACGACCTGGGTCACGATCAGTACGGCAATGAGGACCAGCAGTACGATTGCAATCCCAAGACACGCTTGGGTCAGCCAGGTGACCGCTCGCCCGATAATGGCCTTGTGCTCGTTCATGGCTCAGTTAACGGCCGCGATCTGCTCGTACAACTCGCCGTACTGCGCGGTGAACTCCTCGGCAATACGATCGCGCACGCGGGTGCGGAACGCCTCGAGTTCCAGGCCTTCCTCGGGGCCGACAATGTTCATTCCCGCTGCGCGCAGGGAGGCAAAATCCTCGGCTTCCGCTTCCAGCATGGCGGCAGTGGCTCGTTCGCGAACTTCGGCGGCGGCTTCGGTAATCGCGTTCCGGTGCTCCGGCGACAGCGACTGCCAGGTATCGTCGTTCATGACGATGACCTGGGCGGCGCTGATATGGCCGGTCAGCATCATGTGGCTCTGCACTTCGTTGAGCTTGGAGGTAACGACGACGTTGACCGGGTTTTCCTGGCCTTCGACCACGCCGGTAGCCAGCGCCGTGGGGACTTCTGCCCAGTCCACGGGAACGGGGACCGCGCCCATTCCTTCGACGGTGGCCATGTAGATCGGGAAGGGAATGGAACGAATCTTGATTCCCTCGAGATCGTCCGGTGCCTTTACCTCACGGTCGGTCGTCAGGTGGCGTGTGCCGAAATAGAAGGCATAGAGCAACCTCACCCCGGAAGCATCCACCAGCCCCTCGTTAAGCTCCTGCATCACGGGTGAGTCCACGTCCATCACCGCCATCAAGTGGTCGATGTCGCGATATAGGTAGGGCGTATCGAACGCCGCAAAGGGAGAGTAGAGCGAGCCGATGGCACCGGCCGTGTTATGGGAGATGGCGATCGACCCGGTCGATACCGCCTCGGCCAACTCCTGGAGCCTGCCGAGCTGTGAGTTGGGGAAAATATCCACCGCGACTTCGCCGTTGGTCTTTTCGGCGATTGCCTCGGCCAGCCACTCGGCCTGCATGCCGGCGATCGAGTTCGGCGTATGCATGTGGCCATAGCGCAGGGTGACTTCCTGGGCAGCGACCGTACCGGCGCTCATGAGCAGCACACCCGCCACGGCCGTCAGCCGGCCGAGCTTGTAGATCTTGTTGAGCATGACGTTCTCCAAATGATGTTTTTTTATTTATTTGTAGGTAATGATGTTCGTGTCCTACGATTCTCAAGGCTAGGGCAGGAGCCTCCAATGGAGCAATGAGGACTTTTTGATGGTTTTTGATGGAAGGCGACCGCTGATACCGGATATTGCCACCATGGCAGGAGTATCGACGGCGACGGTGGATCGGGTTCTGAACCGTCGCTCGGGCGTGCGGGAGGCCACGCTGCGCCGGGTACTCGAAGCGGCAGTGCACATCGGTTACATGGACAAAGAGGAGTTGAGCAAACGACTGGGCCCGCGCTTTGCCAAGGTCGTCTTTCTACTGCCCAGGGGAACGAACCCCTACCTCACGGGGCTCAATACACGCGTGCGCGAACTGGCGGATCTCTCGCCGGGGCCGGTCAAGGTCAGGAGCCACTTCATCGAGAGCTTCAATCCCGATGCATTGGCGCAGGCGTTGCGACGCTACGGCAAGAGTGCGGACACGGTCGTGTTCATGGCCATCGATCATCCGCAGGTGAGGCAAGCCATCGACGAACTCGTGATGGCAGGAAAGCGCATCATCACCATCATTTCCGATTTGCCAAGCTCGAACCGGCATCTTTATCTCGGTATCGACAACTTCGCCGCGGGGCGTACCGCCGCCCAGATCATGGGACGATTCTGTCATGTTACCTCGGGCAAGCTGGCGCTCATTGCGGCGAGCCGGGCCTACCGTGCCCACATGGAGCGCGAGATGGGGTTTCTGGCCTTGACGGAGGCGAGCTTCCCTTACCTGAGCGTGATCGGCCCGCACGAAGGCCATGACAACCGAGACGAAAACTACCAGAACACCTGCCGCCTTCTGCAAGCGCATCCCGATATCGTGGGCATCTACAACGTTGGCGGTGCGTCGGATGGCATCGGGCGGGCACTGCGCGAATCGCGGCGTGATGCCGATATCTGCTTCATAGGTCATGGACTGACGCCCGATACTCGTAGCATGCTGCTCGATGGAACGATGGATGCCGTCATCACCCAGAGTCCCGATCTGATCTATTCGCGAGCCATTGCCGCGGCGACAGGTGAGCAGACCGACGTGGCCCCAGTGGCCATGGAAATCTACTTTTCCGAAAATCTGCCCGCGGCGCATCATGTCATGTAATACACGTCGCCCACTTGCGGACACGGCCAACCAGGAGACCCCATGCGACCGCCCCTCGACGACACCGCGCTCGACACCGTTTTCCGCGAAGCGCACACCCACTACGGCTTTCGGCCGGAGCCCGTCGACGAGGCCACCCTGCGCCGGCTCTACGATCTGTTGAAGTGGGGCCCCACTTCGATGAACTGCCAGCCGGCACGCTATGTCTTCGTGATGAGCGAAGAGGGCAAGTCGCGCCTGCTGCCGGCGCTCTCGGAGGCCAACCGCGACAAGGCCCACGACGCCCCGGTCACCGTGATCGTGGCCGTGGATACGCGCTTCTACGAACACATGCCCAAGGTGTTTCCCAGTTCGCCCAATGCCCGGGAGCGCTTCGCCAACAGCCCCGACAAGGCCAGCGACACCGCCTGGCGCAACGCCACCCTGCAGGGCGGGTATCTGATCGTGGCCGCCCGCATGCTCGGTCTGGACGTTGGCCCCATGAGCGGCTTCGACAACGCCCTGGTGGACAAGGAGTTCTTCCCCGACGGCCGCTACAAGAGCAACTTCCTGGCCAACCTCGGCGTGGGAGATCCGGCTAGTTTGCGCCCAAGAGGGGCGAGGCTGGCGTTCGAGGAGGTCGCCGAAGTGGTGTGAGGAAGTGTTCGAGGGCATGACTTTCCACACTTTCATAATTAGTGCGTTATTTAGTTGCTAGCATCGTAGGGCAACCTTTACCGGAGACCTTCGATGAGCATGGCAACATCACATTACGGTCGCTTCAGCCGCTACCTGCACTGGGGCATGGCGGCCCTTCTTGCCTGGCAGTTCGCCACTACCGGGGCGCGGGTATTGGCCGCCGATTCGGCGCTGGATGAATTCCTGTGGTCGACTCACAGGTCGATGGGGGCGCTACTGCTACTACTGGTCGTGATACGGGTGCTCTGGGCCCTGGTCGACCGCGCCAACCGCCCGCCAGCAGTGAGCAGGGCCGCCACGCTGGGCCACCTGGCACTCTACGCGCTGATGGTTATCGTGCCCTCGTTGGCACTGCTGCGGCAGTTCGGTTCCGGCCGTGCCTTCTCGCCATTCGGTATTCCGCTAATGTCGGGCTTCGAGGGCGAGTCGATCGAATGGATGACCGCTGCCGGGAGCCTGTTCCACGGCGTACTCGGCTGGACCCTGCTGGCGCTGATCGTCGGCCATATCGGCATGGTGCTGTGGCATCGCCGTGCCGGCGACCAGGACGTGCTGGGGAGGATGGTGGTGCGCCGGCCAGTTGGCGGCAGCCCTTCTGGATGAGCTGGGGTTAGCCAAACTCTTCGGTGTCGATGTCCGCCTGTTGAGCCGCGCTGTAGCGGGCGCCCATCACCTGGTCCGGCGTCATCATGCCGCCAAGCCGGGTGATGGTGTCTGTTCCCAGGCTTAGCGTTTCGGCCGCCAGGTTCTCTCGCATGTGATCAGAGGAGCGGGAGCCGGGAATCGGAATGACATCCTCCCCCTGTGCCTTGAGCCAGGCCAATGCGAGCTGACCGGGCGTCATGTCCAGCTCGCCTGCCAGGTCCATGAAGTCCTCCAGCAGGCTCAGGTTCCTGGGGTAGTTCTCGGCGCTGAAACGCGGCATGTTTCGTCGCATGTCGCTTTCCTCGAGGCTGGCAGGCTCCTTGATGGAGCCCGCCAGGAAACCTCTCCCCAGGGGACTGAAGGCCACCAGCGCCGTGCCCACCTCCCGGCAAGCCTCGATCAGTGCGATCTCGGGGTTGCGGGTCCACAGGGAGTATTCGGATTGCACGGCAGCGATGGAGTGCTCGGTCGTGGCGCGGTGCAGGGTGGCTGCGGAAACCTCTGAGAGCCCGATTCCCCGTATCTTGCCTTCCGACACCAGCCGCCCCAGTGCACCGACGCTCTCCTCGATGGGCACCTGACGATCCAGCCGGTGGAGATAATAGAGATCCAGATGATCGGTTCGCAGGCGCTGAAGACTCGCCTCGCACTGCTGGCGTAACGTCTCGGGGCGTCCGTCGATCACACGCTTGCCGAGCTCGGGATCGATGGCCATGCCGCACTTGCTGGCCAGCAGAACCTGGTCACGCTTGCCCTGGAGAGCCAGACCCAGCAGCCGCTCGTTGGCCGTCGCCCCGTAGAGGGTTGCGGTATCGAAGTGGCGGTAACCCATGTCGAATGCCGCATCAAGGGCTCGTCGCGCCTCGGACTCGGGAACGGGGTTCCCGTATCCATGAGAGAGGTTCATGCAGCCCAGGCCGATGGTGGGCGAGGCAACTTCCTTGAGGCGATGAAAGAGAGTCGACATGGGAATCCATTCAAGACGGTGGGCAAGACATGCATCGTCAGGGACGGTGACGGGATCATGACATCATGCCGGGGTGGGTCATGTCATCGCAAGGTGGGGGGAGTCGGTCCCTTCAGGGTTGTTGCGCGACTCGGGTCAATGCCCTACCATTGGTCCTAACACGGCCCCCGCCTCTTGGCTCTCACGAGCTTACGCGGGGGTTCTTATTTGTCGGTTGTCCCCTCCCTTTCAAGCTGACCACCATCGCTCCCAGCCGGGCGGAGCGCCCATATCGTCTAGAGAGAGCTGGCGCTGGGTATGCGGTGCCGGGAAATTCGTCAGGTGTGCCTGTAGGCGCTGGTGCCAGCCGGTATCCGGGCAGACTACCTTTGTCATGTGCCGCGCAATGCTCAGCAGCAGGAAGGTCCGGGCGATGAGCTGCGGCTGATCGTGAAAATCGTCGCACCACGGCAGGGTGCCGAAGTCCCAGGTTTCGACGGCGACCCAGATCGGCAGGCGCGGGCCGTGCTTCTGCCGATAGTGGTTGACGAAGTCCTCCTTGGAGCGCCTTTCCATTCCCTCGCAACGTTCCTGCCACTTTTCGAAGTTATCGCGAGGGTCACGCCCGAACTTTCGACGGGCGAAGGAGGGATGGAAGGTGTCGCGGTGCAGATGTGCGAAGGCATCGCGTTCACCCAACAGGTGGGCGATATCGACCCGCAGGGCGATCTCGATTCGCTCCAGCGCATCGGTCAGGCGAAGCCGCAGCTCCTTGTCGAACAGGTAGAGCCGCACTGCATCGACGAACTGGGTGTTGGGAACGAACTGGTCGGTGGCCTGGGGTAGTAGCCGACGCGCTCCAGGTATTCCAGGGCGGCTGCCTCGTCGGCAACCTCCATGCCTCACGATTGCAGAAGCGACAGTTGCTCCTCGAAGGATTTCCATGGCCTGTTATAGGTCATCCGCTTAGTGCTCGAGGGGGGCTAAGACCATGGCGTCATCGAAGCGGTACAGGCACTTCTGAGGGAAGGTGTTCGGCTCCATATTCGTCTCGATGGCGGCAGCCCGGCGTGCATCTTCATAGGCGATTGCCATCAGTTCGGGTCTGGACGTCTTGAGACTGGGGTTGTCCTCCAGCAGTCGCGCCACCTTGGCCTGGGCATCTTCAATGGATAGACGCCAGTTGCGCGAGCGGCGCTCTGGCTGGTGATCCCACTTGAGCAAGTGCATGAGAAGTCGGGTCATCTGGCTGATCAGTGCTCGCCGTTCGCCCCTGCCCATATTCTCGATCTCGTCGGCAACATGTTCGATATCTATCTGGTCTAGCTTGCCGGCACGCAGCAGCGCTGCCTGCTCGAGTGCCCAGGCGTAGGCATCCTGATCATAATGCGTCGGCATGTAATGACCCCCTGTCTGTCGCTATGCATGACACATATCAAAGGAAATTATCCAATTTCACTACTTCAGTAGCGGAAAGGTTACAAGAGTGCTTAGCTAGAAGCATAAAAATTAATGAAATTGCAGGGGCTGAATGTATTACGCGCACTCAACACCTTCAATAAATAAGACTGATTGGCAAACGCTTGAGGGGCATCTGAAGACGGTTGGCCAGCTTGCGGCGGAGCGCGCCGATCGCTTCGGTGCAGGTCCATGGGGTGAGGCCGCGGGCCTGCTACACGACCTTGGCAAGTACACCGCACCCTTCCAGCGCCGTCTGGAAGGCTTGCCAGAACGTGTCGACCATTCAACGGCTGGCGCTCATGTCGCCATTGAGAAATACTCCCAGCTTGGCCACCTACTCGCCTACTTGATTGCCGGCCACCATGCAGGGCTGGCCAATGGACGAGATATTGGTGAGCGTACGCCACTGCAGAATCGTCTGGAAGCAGACTTGCCCCCGCTCGATCCGGCGTGGCAGCAAGAGATAGCGCTTCCGCGCAATCTGTTGCCCCCGGCACACTTTCAGCAGCGCCGCGACAGGGCCTTCTTCCAGTATGCCTTTCTGGCGAGGATGCTGTTTTCCTGCTTGGTCGATGCCGACTTTGTCGATACCGAAGCCTTTTATGCCACGCATGAGAAAGGCGTGCCCCACGCCCGTGGTGGTGGTCCGCCGTTGGGCATATTGCGTGATGCCCTAGACCAGCGCTTGGCCACCTTCAAGGCAGACAGTGACGTCAATCGCCTGCGTGGTGAGATCCTCTTCCATGTTCGCGCTCAAGCCGAACTGCCGCCCGGCCGGTTCTCGCTGACAGTACCGACTGGTGGGGGCAAGACGCTGGCTTCGCTGGCCTTCGCTCTCGATCATGCCATCGCTCACGGCATGGATCGGGTGATCTACGTGATTCCCTTCACTAGCATCGTTGAGCAGAACGCCGCGGTGTTTCGCGATGCCCTGGGGGAGTATGGCGCCGCGGCGGTTCTGGAGCACCACAGCGCCTTCGATGCCGACAATCAGCGCGACCGCCATAGCATCGACAAGCTGCGCCGCGACAGCGAGAACTGGGATGCGCCGATCATCGTCACCACAGCGGTACAGTTCTTCGAAAGCCTGTTTGCCGCCAAGACATCACGTTGCCGCAAACTGCACAACATCGCGGGCAGCGTGGTGATTCTCGACGAGGCGCAGACCATGCCCTTGCCGTTGCTGCGGCCCAGCGTGGCGGCACTGGACGAACTGGCGCTGAACTATCGCACCAGTGTCGTGCTTTGCACGGCCACCCAGCCAGCCCTTGCCGAAACTGACGACCCCAAGCGTAGCTTTATCGGTGGCTTGCGCAACCTCAAGGAACTTGCCCCCGATCCTCAGCACCTTTATCGCCAGTTGGAACGCGTCACGGTACGCCATATCCGCACGCTGGATGATGATGAGCTACACGATGAACTGCTCAAGACCGAGCAGGTACTGTGTATCGTCAATAACCGTCGTCATGCTCGGGCGCTGTTCGAGTCGATAGTGGATCAGTCTGGCGCCTACCATCTCACCACGTCAATGTGTGCCGTACACCGACGGCAGGTGCTCGCTGAGATACGCGCGGTTCTCGAAAGTGGCGCGCCTTGTCGGGTAGTTTCGACTTCTCTAATTGAGGCGGGCGTGGATGTAGACTTCCCACGTGTTCTACGTGCCGAAGCGGGACTGGACTCCATCGCCCAGGCCGCCGGGCGCTGCAACAGGGAAGGCAAGCGTAGGGCGGCAGACAGTGAGGTCGCGATCTTTGCCACCGCCAACGAAGACTGGGCGCCGCCGCCGGAACTCAAGCAGTTCGCCCAGGTGACTCGTGAAGTGCTTCGGCAGCATGGCGACGATCCCCTGTCACTGGAGGCGATCGATGCTTACTTCCGCCAGCTCTACTGGCAGCAGGGGTCAAAACAACTGGATCGGCATGATCTGTTGAAGTTAGTCGAGGATGGTCGTCTTGACGGCCTGCCCTTCGAGACCCTCGAGCAAAAATTTCGCATGATCGAAAATACCCAGCGTGCCGTGATCATTCCCTTCGACGATACGGCCCGTAACGCTCTCAGGAAACTGGCGCATGCCGAGGGCGTGGGTGGCATCGCCCGCGAGCTACAGCCCTATACCGTACAGGTGCCGCGTCAAGGCTTCGCCGCGCTGGAGCGGGTCGGCGCCATAGCAGCAGTCGAGCCCGATAAGTTCGGCGACCAATTCATGAAGTTGGTCAACGAGGATCTCTATGACGACTGGCTAGGGTTGAACTGGAGCGACCCAACATTTCGCTCAGGTGAATCTAATATTTGGTGAAGCCAACACTCAACATCAGGGAATAAGGAGCAGCAGATGGCATATGGGGTTCGTCTGCATATCTGGGGGGAGCGGGCCTGCTTTACGCGGCCCGAGATGAAGGCCGAGCGCGTCTCTTACGATGTAATCACGCCATCTGCTGCACGAGGCATTCTGGAGGCGATCCACTGGAAACCTGCAATTCGCTGGTGCGTGGATCGCATCCATGTGCTGAAACCAATCCGTTTCGAGTCGCTGCGCCGTAATGAGGTGGCGGGCAAGCTGTCCGAAAGAACAATATCGACAGCCATGAAAGCGGGGCGTGTCGATAAAGTTCGGTATTACGTGGATGACAGCAAAAATCGACAGCAGCGTGCCGCTACGATTCTGCGTGACGTCGGTTATGTCATCGAGGCTCACTTCGAGTTCACCTCGCGTGCCGACGAGAGCGATACGCCCGGCAAGCATCTGGATATCTTCAACCGCCGAGCCCGGCACGGGCAGTGCTTCCATATGCCGTGTCTGGGTACACGGGAGTTTCCTGCGAGCTTTACCTTGATCGAAGGCGATGACGCTATGCCAGCCGTGGATGACCGCTTGAGCGGTGAGCGTGACCTTGGCTTCATGCTTCACGATATCGACTTCGCCAACGGCAAGACGCCGCGTTTCTTTCGTTCCAGCATGCAGGATGGCGTGATTGAGGTGCCACCTTTCGAGGAGGCACTAGCATGATTCTCTCTGCCCTCAACGATTACTATCAGCGGCTGGCTGCGGAAGACAAGGTGCCGGTACCGGGTTTCAGCAGCGAGAAAATCAGTCATGCCCTTGTGTTCTCTAGGCAAGGGATGCCGCTGCAGATTGATGACCTGCGTGATACCACTGGCAAGAAACCACGACCAATTACCTGCCAGGTTCCTGTCGACAAACGGCGTACCTCGGGTATTTACGCCTATCCGTTGTGGGATAAGACTGCCTATTCCCTTGGTGTCTCTGCCGGTGAAGGCAAGCGTATGGCCGATGAGCATGCGGCATTCAAGGTCTATCAGTTCTCGCTGTTTGGTGAAAGCGAAGATCCCGACCTGAGGGCTTTCCTGAGACTGCTCGATCAATGGCGACCGGATCGGCTCGCCGAAATCTCCGGATACAGCGAAGATGTATTGGATACCAACATTGTATTTCGGCTCGATGGCCAGCGGCAGTATCTGCATGAAAACCAGGAAGCACGACGGCTATGGGGCGCTGCGCTGGAAAGTGGCGAAGAGGAGTTGGGGCAGTGCCTGATCACCGGTGAGATAACCTCGCTGGGCACTGATCACCCTGCAATTCGAGGCGTCAGGGACGCACAGTCGGCTGGTGCATCGCTCGTTTCGTTTAACAGCGATGCCTATGAATCCTACGGCTACAGCAAGAATCAAAACGCCTCGATCTCCAAGGCGGCCATCTTTGGTTACTCAACGGCGTTGAACTACTTGCTGAGAGGAGATGCCGATAACCGTCAGCGACTCCAGATTGGCGATGCCACAGTGGTTTTCTGGGCCAAGGCCAGGGATACGGCGCATGCCGAGGCCGCCGAGGGCTTCTTTGCCATGCTCAATGAGCCGCCCAGCGACGAGCAAGAGGCTGCCAAGTTAGGGACCTTGCTGACCGACGTTTCTCAAGGGCGTCCTTTGCAAAAGCTGGATCCGATGCTGGAGCTGGATACCCAGTTCTTCGTGCTTGGGCTTGCCCCTAACGCTGCGCGTTTGTCGGTGCGCTTTTGGTGTGCCGATACGCTGGACCGACTGGCTCGGCACTACGCACAGCACCATCGGGATTTGGCGCTGGAGCCAACGCCCTGGAAAGGCATCGCGCCGGGTAGCTGGTGGCTGGCATTACAGACTGCACCGATGCACGGCGGCCAGAAGCCCAAGGCGGACGATGTGTCACCGCAGCTCGCCGGTGAACTGATGCGCTCGATTCTCACCGGCAGTCGTTATCCGCGGTCGCTGCTGTCCAATCTCGTCATGCGGTTTCGCAATGACGGTCACATCACCGGGGCGCGTATCGCGCTCTGCAAGGCCGTACTCGCGCGGGCGGCGCGACTTGCGGCGCATTCCAATTCCCATACTCAGGAGGTGCCCGTGAGTCTCGATCCTCATTCTACCCATCCCGGCTATCTGCTCGGGCGGCTGTTCGCCGAGCTGGAAAGCGCTCAGCGCGGCGCCCTTGGCGGCCAGGTCAACGCCACCATTCGTGATCGCTATTACGGTGCCGCCTCGGCAACGCCGGCCAGTGTCTTCCCGATGCTGCTGCGCAATGCGCAGAATCACCTATCGAACATGCGCAAGAAGGATAAAGGTGGGCTGGCGCATACCATAGAGCGTGAGATCGGCGCCATCGTCAACGGCCTCGGCGATACCTTTCCCAAACATCTGAAGATCGAAGACCAGGGACGCTTCGCCATCGGTTATTACCACCAGTCGCAGGCGCGTTTCGTCAAGCGCGACAGTGCAACGACACCAGAAGAATCCACGTAGGGAGAAGACGCATGACCGCCATCGCCAACCGTTATGAATTCGTGCTGCTG
This sequence comes from Billgrantia endophytica, assembly GCF_002879615.1. Classification (GTDB taxonomy): domain Bacteria; phylum Pseudomonadota; class Gammaproteobacteria; order Pseudomonadales; family Halomonadaceae; genus Halomonas; species Halomonas endophytica. The sequence goes on along the minus strand of NZ_PNRF01000007.1, from coordinate 4,086 downwards.
TTCGACGTTACCAACGGCAATCCCAACGGTGATCCCGATGCCGGCAACCTGCCGCGCCTCGACCCGGAAACCAGCCAGGGACTGGTCACTGATGTCTGCTTAAAGCGCAAGATTCGCAACTACGTTGCGCTGGAAAAGGAGGAAGACGCCGGTTACGCCATCTACATGCAGGAAAAGTCAGTTCTCAACAATCAGCATAGAAAAGCTTACGAAGCACTAAACATTGAACCCGATACCAAAGGCAAGCGACTTCCAAGGGATGCCGATAAAGCTCAGAAACTGACCGCCTGGATGTGCCAGAACTTCTTCGATGTGCGCACCTTCGGCGCGGTGATGACCACCGAAGTCAACTCCGGCCAGGTACGCGGCCCGGTTCAGATGGCCTTTGCCAGCTCGGTCGACCCCGTCGTACCCATGGAAGTCTCGATCACGCGGATGGCGGTCACCAACGAAAAAGACCTCGAAAAAGAGCGCACCATGGGCCGTAAGCACATCATTCCCTATGGCCTTTATCGTGCCCATGGCTACATATCTGCCAAGCTCGCCGAGCGTACCGGCTTCTCGGACGATGATCTCGAGCTGCTGTGGCGTGCGCTGATCAATATGTTCGAGCATGACCGCTCCGCTGCCCGTGGCGAAATGTCGGCGCGCAAGCTGATCGTCTTCAAGCATGATAACCCGATGGGTAATGGCCCGGCGCATCTGCTGTTCGACAGCATAAAAGTCGAGCGTGTCGAAGGTGAGGAGAGTACGCCAGCCCGACACTACAGCGACTATCGCGTCTCTGTCGATGCGGAGGCCTTGCCGGCCGGTGTCAGCGTCGACGAGAAGCTGTAGGCGAATGGGATGGGGGATGACGTTCGCCTGATCCCGCTCTCGGCACTGCAGCACATGCTGTTTTGCCCACGCCAGTGCGCGCTGATCCATCTCGAACAGCAGTGGGCGGAAAACCGCTATACGGCAGAAGGGCGCATCCTCCATGAGCGTGCCGACCACCTGGGCCATGAGCGTCGACGGGGCATCCATACTGCCATGGCACTTCCGCTGGCCAGTGAGGCGCTGGGATTGACCGGGATTGCCGATGTTGTCGAGTTCGATGAGTCTCAGCACCCCGCGGTGGTTCGGCCCATTGAGTACAAGCGTGGTCGGCCCAAGGCCCATCGCGCCGATGAGGTGCAGTTGTGCGCTCAGGCTCTGTGTCTGGAAGAGATGCTGGATGTCTCGATTGAGCAGGGCGCGCTCTACTATGGCAAGACGCGGCGGCGCAAGGCCGTCGCGTTCGACGACGAGCTGCGGGCACTGACCCTGCGAGTCATCGCCGATACGCGTGCTCTCTTCGATAGCAACCATACGCCATCCGCTACCTATGAGCCCAAGCGTTGCGACCACTGCTCGCTGATCGACGCCTGCCAACCGCAAGTCATGGGAAAGCAGCGCTCGGCAGGCCGCTGGCTGGAGCGTCAAATTCAATCTCTGGATGAGTGAATCGCATGCGCCGTCAGCTCAATACGCTCTACATCACTACCGAAGGTGCCTGGCTCAGAAAAGATGGGACCAATGTGGTCATGAATGTCGAGGGCAAGGAGCGGGCACGGCTACCGATCCATATGCTCGAGTCGCTGGTATGTTTCGGTAGGGTGCTGGTATCGCCCCCTCTGATGGGGTTCTGTGCCGAGCAGGGGGTTACCATCACGCACTTGACGCCCAATGGTAAATTCCTTGCGCGTATCGAGGGGCCGGTATCGGGCAATGTGTTGCTGAGGCGCACCCAGTACCGCACCAGCGATGACGAAGTCGGGTGTGCTGCCATCGTCCGTGGCGTGTTGATCGGCAAGGTGCACAATCAGCGAGCAGTAATCTCCAGGGGGCTGCGTGACTATGGCAGCAAGCTGGCCCCGGCCGAGCGCGAAGGGTTGGAAAGGGCGCGCACTCGCCTGAGCAGAATCGCACGCGACTTGCTGCGAGAACCACTGACCAATGGATTGCGAGGCCTTGAGGGGGAGGCGGCGCAGGTCTATTTCAGCGTCTTCGATAGTCTCGTCCGTAATGACGGTGAAGCCTTTCGCTTCACTGGCCGGAACCGCCGCCCACCACGTGATCGCCTCAATGCGCTGCTGTCCTTTCTCTATACCCTGTTGACTCACGACTGCCGTTCGGCGCTGGAAAGTGTAGGGCTGGACCCAGCGGTAGGATTCCTGCATCGGGACCGGCCCGGGCGGCCCAGCTTGGCACTCGACCTGGCCGAGGAGTTCAGGCCGCTACTGGGGGACCGATTGGCGCTGTCTCTGGTCAATCGTCGGCAACTGCGGGAGAAGGATTTCACGGTTGCTGAAAGTAGCGGCGTGGTACTGACTGACGATGCGCGCAAGACGGTGCTGACTGCCTACCAGGAGCGGAAGCGTGAAGAGCTCAACCATGCCTTTATCGGCGAGAAGGCGCCAATAGGCATGCTGCCGATTCTGCAGGCGCAATTGCTGGCGCGTCACCTGCGCGGCGATCTGGATGCCTACCCGCCCTTCTTGTGGAAGTAATCTGATAAGGAGAGTACAGCGATGATGGTTTTGGTCAGCTACGATGTCAGTACTTCTTCCGATGGTGGTGAGAGACGACTGCGCCGGGTCGCCAAGGCATGCCGTGATGTCGGACAGCGAGTGCAATTCTCGGTGTTCGAGATCGAGGTCGACCCCGATCAATGGGTGCGTCTGCGACAGCGCTTGATCGACCTGATTGACGATGAGGTCGACAGCCTGCGCTTCTACTTCCTGGGCCGGAACTGGAAGAACCGTATCGAGCATATTGGCGCGAAGCCCGCCTTGGATATGAACGGTCCCCTCGTTTTCTAGTTTTTTTGTTGCTCTGCGAACCACAAGTGTCCTGCACTTCCCCGGCAGGTTCGCAGCTCTTTAACAATATGATTTCTTTACTCTTCTTAAGCCTGGTCTTGGGAAACAGTGAATTTTCACTTCCTAAATGATCTAATTCGCTGAGCTGTGGATATTTCCCTTTACTCATCAAAGCGTTATAAGGGGAACAGTCGCGGCCCGCACGGGTCGCGCGGATAGAAACGTCCATCGCAACAACCAAGCCGTTGTCCCGCTCGGGTCGCGGCCCGCACGGGTCGCGCGGATAGAAACAGTTCATCTCGGGTAGGAGCGATCATACCCTGGTGTCGCGGCCCGCACGGGTCGCGCGGATAGAAACCAATCCCAGACGCGCTCCCCAGGGTTGGCCAGCGGGTCGCGGCCCGCACGGGTCGCGCGGATAGAAACTCGCCAGGCGCTATCGTTGAGGCCGTCGAGCTCGAGTCGCGGCCCGCACGGGTCGCGCGGATAGAAACGTCATCGACGCCGGCGAGCCGTTCATCGTGCCTAGTCGCGGCCCGCACGGGTCGCGCGGATAGAAACGCCCCGAGATGCTGCAGGGGATAAGCCAGCCAGCAGGTCGCGGCCCGCACGGGTCGCGCGGATAGAAACACCGAAGGATTTCCGCCGCAACGGAGACTTGATCGTCGCGGCCCGCACGGGTCGCGCGGATAGAAACGCCGCCGAGTACATGGTCGTGCGCGGCATCAACGAGTCGCGGCCCGCACGGGTCGCGCGGATAGAAACTGATGATAACCACAGCCCGGCCAATCGCCGGGCTTCGTCGCGGCCCGCACGGGTCGCGCGGATAGAAACAGCGCGACAGCCATGTACCGGGTGCGGATCTACGGCGTCGCGGCCCGCACGGGTCGCGCGGATAGAAACGCTTGCCGGCCTCCTCCCATGCGCGGGCCATCTCGTCGCGGCCCGCACGGGTCGCGCGGATAGAAACCATTCGTGCGCCGCGATTCGGCGGGGCCTGGGACAGTCGCGGCCCGCACGGGTCGCGCGGATAGAAACTGGACTTTCCTGCGACTGAACGCCAGCGGGGCCAGGTCGCGGCCCGCACGGGTCGCGCGGATAGAAACGGCCAGTTAACCAACGCCTGGCGCGCAGGCGCCCGGTCGCGGCCCGCACGGGTCGCGCGGATAGAAACTCTATCACCCTGTCATTTGCCAAGCGCACGGACAAGTCGCGGCCCGCACGGGTCGCGCGGATAGAAACT
>NZ_PNRF01000028.1:157245-315028 GCF_002879615.1 Billgrantia endophytica | reverse complement strand
AGCTTCCATCAGGATGTGAAGCCGTTCACGCGGTTCGCCGGTCTGGTGCTCAAGCCATTCCAGCAAGCGGGGAAAACCCTGCCTGTGGTTAGTAAATACCCGTGTCTTAACCTTGCCGGTTGATACATCGCGCAGCCAGGCACAATCGAGCTTCTTCTTGCTGACGTCGATACCAATTACTGCCATGATCTCGTCGCCTTCCCTTGTTCGTGCAGCCTCACTCCGGTTCGGGAGGGGCTTGGATACCATTCAAGCTATCGAGATAGAGGGCATCAGGGGGCATAATCTAGGTTCCAGGCTGTGACGCCTCAGGCTTTGTGGATGCTCACCCTGATGCCAGGGCCTGCTGGTAGCTAATCAACAAGCCCGGAGAGACACAAGGTTTTGTACGAAAAGTCGGCACGTAGGCAACAGTCTATGCAAGCGAGGCATACCATGGCATGAAAACTACGGGCCAGCTTGTCATAGCGCGTACCGATTCGGCGTAGTGCCTTGAGCCAGCCAAAGCCGCGTTCGATGACATTGCGCTCCCGATACTTGGGCTTGCCGAACCCCCGGGGTAATCCGGGACGAGGTTTTCGACGCATCTTGCGCTGCGCAATGACCGGCATCATCCGGCGTCGGTCGCAGTAGCGGCGCAATTCATCGCTGTCGTAGCCCTTGTCTGCCACGACATAGCGGCAGCGCTTTCGGGGCCGGCCCACGTTTCCCGGTAGACGAATCGTTTCCATCGTGGGAATGAAATGACGAGAGTCGGCATCCTGACCTGGTGGCAAGGTGAAGGCCAGTGGCCATCCATGCCGGTCGCAGACCAGATGAATCTTGGTGGTCAAGCCGCCCCGGCTGCGGCCCAGCGCATGGTCTACCGGTTCGTCCGATCCCCCTTTTTACCGCCTCCCGAGGCGGCTCGAGTCGCACGAACGGCCGTGGAATCGATCATCCAGGTGTCCAGGTCCATCAGACCATCCTCACGAAGCTTGAGCTGAAGACGTGCCAGCACCGCATCGAAGGTGCCGTCATCGCGCCACTGACGAAAGCGTGCGTACGCGGTGTTCCAAGGGCCATACCGTTCTGGCAAGTCGCGCCATTTGGCCCCCGAGCAAAGGACCCAGAAGATCCCGTTCAATACCTGCCGGTCATCCCGCCTTGGCCGGCCCATCTCCTGGAGCGGAGAGACGATGTCCTTGATCAGCGACCAGCTGTGCTCGGAGAGTTCGTAGCGTCCTGTCATACCTCACCTATGCTGCTGCAGCATAGGTAAAATTAGCAGAATCGACTTTTCGTACAAAACCTAATCAAGGCTTGGCTTGCGGATGATGTCAACGACAGACGCCGGACCGGGTGAAGCCGTGACCAAGGCAGTGATGCTGCCAAGTGGATTGAGGAAATTATAGGAAGAGCCGCTGCAAGAAGCAGCGGTGGCGGTGGCAGCTATCGGCCAAGAGCGGACATTAAGGGCACGCTCAGACAATATTCACTATGGTGACTTTAGAGGCTGATATGCCGGACAGCCCCGTCCTCGTTGATCAAGCGTTCGCCCCTAGCCGCCTCCACCGAACGGACAAACCAAAACCAGCAATCCTCACGGGCGTGAGGTGCAGCATCAATAATACAGAGAACCTCCTCCCGCGAATAAGCTCTCAGCATATCCGCGACGTAACGCAGATGGTGCAATTTAAGCGTCCCCTCGAGGACGCGTGCAATAAGCTCCTCATGCACTGCGCGATGCATGGGGTTCGCCGTAGCGGCCAATCGATAGAGCAAGCTATCTTGATCGATGTCGTTCGATCCAATGCAGCGTTGGAGTGCCTCGACAGGAAATAGGTCGAAGCCATCGGCGAATACTTGTGGAACGAGCGCGGCGAGGGCAGGCACCGCAAGCATGCGATCCAGCAGCGGCGCGCTGTAGGCAGTTGTACCTCTCAACGCATTCAATACAGCTGCCGCACGCTCGTCGTCAAGATGATGCACAACATAGTCGATGGCTAATTCTGGCGAAAGGGCCAACAGCTCTGGAGTGAAGTGATCCTCCCATTGGCTCCTCGCACTATGAAGCGCGATCCAATCAGGAAAAGCACGTTCGGTGCCATCGGCCGTCTTTACACCGAGCACGATACCAGATCTTTTTTGCCAGTCCTCGTAGAGTAAAAGGGCTTGGCGGAGGTGGTACGAAGGAAGAGCATTGGGCTGCTCTGCGATGAATCTTACAATGTGAGGAATCCCCTTAGGGTAGACCCGCGCAATAGCGTTGAGTACATCCTGCATCGCCTTCGGCTGCATGGGGCTGCCCAGCCGCCGCCAGACTTCGTCGATGAGCGTGTCAGGTGCGTTCGAAAGCCAGTGCATGTGGGCAAGTGCGGGAATATGGTGGATACCCGCAAAAGACGGAGGCAATTGTCCGATCATTTCCGGCAGTAGGGCCTCGCCATGACGTGCGATTAATACCCGCCAGCCAGCCTCGTCATGACCTGCGGCGATCCAGGCCCGTGCAGTTTCGTCATCAATCTCAAGCGAGAGCTCCTTGGCAAGCTTATGATGATGGGGGGCGCCGGTTGCTAAAGCTACCCGCTGATAGCGGGCTACCCAGGGTGAGCCGCGTTCGACTACAGCAAAGCCGAGCAGCTCCTGCGCACGAGACCTCATGGAAGGGAACTGGGAAAGCAGTAGACCGAACACTTCGTCATCACCGCAGCCAACGAGCACTCGGTTGAGCTCGACGCAGGTGCCGAAATTCTGCTCTGCGACGGATTCAACCAAGCGTTCGTATTCGACGGCGATGAATCGAGCTAGGGTTCTGTTGCCGCGTCTTGCTGCGGCGGCCCGAAGCATCCAAGCGCGCGAAGCGATAACAGTGTCGAGATGCGGTCGAACCCATTGCGGCACATCGCCACAACAGCCAAGCGCGGTTGCAGACGCCTCTACCCAACTTATCCGACCATCTGCCGCAACTTGCTCTAGCCAGGGGCGCCATTCTGGCCCTCCATCTTCGGCGATTGCATCGAGGACGAGGCCGCTATTCGGTGACCCTATCCAATCGGCAAGTGTAGCCCGTTGAGCGAACAGGGCATTTGGGTGGAGAGCCTGCTTCCACTCAGATGGGTACATGCTGGACCGGCCTAGTTCGGCGAGCACCTCCAGAGCGGGGCGAAGGAGTTCCGTGCGCCCCCCCTCCAGCGCTGCAAGAGCAGCACGATTCCGCACAGCTAAACGAGGATCTGCCAGCGCGTGGGAGAACGCTTCTGAAAGGGCCGGCATGGGGCGCTCCGCACTACGGCTTGCATCGAGAACGGCGGCCAGCACAATATCATCCCTGACCGTTGCATTGACGTCGCTCTCTGTAGCGCATCCACCCGCTTGGATGGCTAGGGCATAGCTCTCACGTGTCCTGAGCGAACCTACTGCGCGCTCGGCGACTGCGTTTCCCAGTAAGCCGCGTCCTGCGAGCCAGCTCCAGTAAAGATCATGGACGGGTACTGCCTGACCGCCGCGTTCGAGAATCGTGCCGAGGCTCCTGAGCAGCCTGACTGGGTCGGTAAGGTCCGCCTTCGCCGCTCGAGTTTGGAGTTCATGCACGAGACGACCATAAGACCGCCCTTCCGACAGAGATAGTTCCGCCACGGCTTCAGCGAGCACTTCTGTGAAGCGCTCGGGTAGTCCGCGCATAAGGTGCTCGTGAAACTGACGCAAAAGGTCGCCGGTCGTCGCAGACCGCGCGTCCGAGAGAACGTGGATGGCCAGAAGCAGTGGCAGTCGCAGGAGGTCAATCACCGAACTAGGCGGTAGCGTTTCGCCTGGCGTTGCGGCCGCGACTGCACGAGCCACTCGGTCGGGCGGAAGCAGGTTGAGAGTCCAGTGCTTAAGAGCACCGTCGTCGATGTCAGCGAGCTTGGCCGTCGCAACCAAGCGTGCGCTTCGCAGAGCGCGCAGCGCACGTCTCTTCTCACCGGCCTGTGCAGCGCCCGCAAACTCGGACCAGCTATCGATGAAAACGCAGATTCTTGGGTCTTGAAACAGGGTAGATAATTCGATCCCCGGCGCCGCCCCCGTGATCATATCTTCTAGGTCGTTCCAGCATGTCGCCTGCCCTGCCGGGAGATACAGCGGAATGATCGTACCGGCTGTGAGCAACTCGTTTGCTGCGCGCCAGAGGGCATGCGTCTTGCCAGATCCGGGCTGACCGACGATGAGGTGTTTTTTTTCCGAGAGCTCAACGAGATCCGGTAACGACGCGCTCGCGGGAGCACTGTCAGATATGATCTCGGTAAGAAGAGGTTCCACTGAGAAAGCCCCAAGAAGGGCGTCCCGGGCTGCAGCCCGGGCTGCCGGGAATAGCAGGCCGACCGACGGCGGCGTACCAGTCTCAATTAAAGACTCCGCCAAGTCGCGTAACTCGTCAATGGACAGAGTGGTACTAGGCAGCGCGGCGCGTTCACCCAGCCAGTCTACGGCGACGCTTGACGGAACAGCGATTGACGTTGCGCGCTCTAGACAAGCCTGAAGTTGAGTTCCACTTAAGCAACGCGGAGCCGGCCCAAGCGCACACGCAACGGCATCGCGGAACACGGCATCGTAGGCGCGACGAGCCATGTCTGCGGTCGACTGGAGCTCTTTCCGGAGATCCATGATAGTTCGCCGGTTGCTCTCCTCAAGAGAGCGCCAATCCTGTGCGCCGCATGCAAAGACCAGCGGACTCAGAAGCTCAGCCCTTAGCTGCTCGGGAAGGCTATTGGTGACAAAAGTCCGAAGCTCCTCAGAAAGCGTACGCTGAAGAAGAGCTGCGCGGAGTTCTTCAACGTCTCTTCCGGAAGCAGCCGCTTCCCAGGCGGTCAGGCCAGCCACTCCGGAAGGCAACGCATCCTTCCACTCCTGTCCGATGCGAGATGTTGTCAGAAATACGAACCTTACTTCCCGGCCCAGGTTGCAGGCACGGAGCCTGTGCAGAGACTCAATTGCGTTCAGCACATCTGGCGAGTTCAGCGTTACAGCCCCGGACTCGCGCGTGTCCTTTACCTGCGTGGCCTTCAACACGTCATCGACCGCGCCCTGCTCGCGGAGAAGCTCGGTGTAGTCCTCGGCGACCTCCAGGTAGAGTTCATCGTCTGCCCTTAGCGCCAGCCACGCGGCGGCAGAGGCGTGGAGTTGGTAGACATAGCCACGAAGCGACGCAGTTGCCTGCCGGCTCACGTCTTCTGGCGGAACGTTCCAAATCCTAGAGGGGTCTCCGAAGACAGAAACGGATGTGGTCGACATTAGTTTGACTCTGGCAAAAGCAGCTGCATAGCCGAACGCTGCGCAGTATCGAATGGCTAAATACTATACCATGTATCCGCTCACGACTACGTTTCGCAATTATCAGGCGATATCCGCCACTTGTGTGATGCGCGAGTAGACTATCTGGGTCTCTTCGATCTGGCGATACCTGAGGATTGAGGTCGATGACACCTGGAGATAGCGGAGCAGACCGAGATTTAACATACATATCGGCGGTCGAAACCAGGCTGTCGCTAAGCGGCCAGAAGCGGTCAAATAGAAAATTCTAATGTAATGCACGCAACTTGAGAAAAATTACAGCGCAGCGGAAATTTTGTCCCAGTTCCTTCGCATGTTAAGAAAAATAAGCTAGGCCTGCGCCGTACACGGCAATCACTACGCCAAAAACCTGTTGCTTAATACTGCCAAGCGCAGTGGCATCTATTTTTCCCTCCACTTCGCAGATAGCAGCCTCACTTTTACTAGCTCTTGCCGACAACTCATCCTTAACTTCAGAAACAAGCTTTTTGAGAGCTTGCTCCCTGAGCCCCATATCTCGATACACCTCGTCCATCTGTCGTTCTAGCTCCGAAACTCGACTAGAAAGAGAGGTTACTTGGCGTTTGACTCGAACATGGCCAGATGTAGTAGCCCTTGCCGCCGCGATCCCCAAACCCTTAATTGTCTTAGGCTTTCTCCACAATGGACATGAGCGGAACCACTGAGCAATCAGTCGTGGGATGCTTTCACCACGCAACATACCAAGCGTACTATCTATTGAGTGAAGAACTAGCATGCCACCGATCACCTGAAGACTAATCGAAAAGATTTTATTAATATTTTCTGATTGTTGAGAAAAAGCCGCCAACGCCACTAGGTGAGCACCGATGACTACTAATGTTGCCCAAAACGGCCAAGCGCGTACGCACCACTGGTAAAATCGAAGCATGACGGTTCCTCGGTATTCTTAACAGCGAATAGACAGCACACCCCTGATACCAGATGAATGCACCAGCCTGTTCATCAATGTTATACTACATTCTGTTGTCCCTAAGCTGCTGTAATATAATAATATTATGTTCAGATCGGCAGTATGGTACCGACTGTCGCGACAACGCTGTCTATCAGCATAAACTAACATTACTCATCCAGCCAGAAGCGGCCGTTGATACTTCTCTGTTATATAGCAGTCAAACTGACCTGCTCTGAACAAAATAAAGAGTCGGTACGAATAACTTGTTAGATTGCATAATGTGACTCTCTGAAGTATCGGTTATGCAGCCACCATGTAACCAAGGTGTCCATGAGGATGCCTATGCTGAATAGAATTGCAATTCCCTCCAAGCTAGGATCAAGCCAACCTACGACAAACAGTGCATATGCAGTGCCATAGACGGTCACGTTAGTGATGAGAGATTGGAGTGCAAGGTATCCCGTTTTCTCCCGCCCGTAGAGTAGGCTGTTCATCGTCGTATTGATCATGAAAAACAAATAGAAGGGCAACGACAGAAGTGCAAGTGCAAAGTGCGCTCCCGGATCGGTATTGAAGACTTACTCGAAGAACCAACCAAAGCCAAGAGATAAAAACAGCTTTAGCGTTTACTAGCCGGGCTAGCATGTTTTGTCGTCAGTTGCTAAACCAGCTCTATGAGTGTAGCCTGGAGTTCTGCATCCGGCAATTCCCGACATCGGGTGCAGAAGTGCTGGTTACCAACAATCTTTTTATCTTCATCAAGTACACTAACTTTTTTGGAGGCACTACCCGTGGAAGAGAGAAAGCTGAAAGAGTGAGAAAAGGGCATCGAAATACTATTTGAACGCGCACCTCAACTAAAGAAAATCATTAGTAATCCAGTTTACTATATGAATGCGCCTTGGGGTGGAGAGTTAAATCGCTATTTTCTCAAAAGCATCGGAGGTTCAACCGGCGAGGACTTCTATCGCGTAGTTTTTAAGCAAGGCTCGCCAAAAAGCCTGATGACTATTGGCTCGGGCGAGCTGTCCGGCCTGAACACAACCAGCGTCGTTGAGAAGGGCCAAATCGTAGCCGCAGCGGGACTTGAGCGCATTGATGTTCCGGTTGCGTCTAATTTTCTGCCCATGCTGTTGACGATGGGAATGTACGGCGCAATTCAGAATCGCCTTGAATAGATTTCCAACGTATGTGCAGACATTAGAAATCGCCAGATCGTTGGCGATCACGCGAAGCTTGAGCGAATATCCGAGGTGATCCTGGACTGCTTTGAGAGCATCCCTGAAATGGATCAAGACATGATTCGTTTGAATCTGTCCCGAATGGTGAATAACACTGATGAGTGCCTTGAGCTTTTGATCATCATGCGGGAGGAGCTGGCTAGAGAGAGCCAAACCAAACCCGTGCCGCACAGTACTTTCAATGGCGTGTATGTTGAAGTTCAGGGTCCGAACTGGGGTAAATCTAGCTATGACCCGATTGAGTTCTTGCGCCAGATAATGAGGCACAACGTCTTTGCCGCTTATGAGCGGTTTGTTGCCGGAAAAATTTGCCAAATAGTTCTGAGCGGAAATTACTCACCAAGCAATATCGAGCGCAGCAAGCAGTCGGTCATCCGAGTGAAAGACACAATCTACAGAGTCTTTGAAGGCAGAATTAAGGCGCACAAGGAAGGGGTTAAGGAATACGAAAGGCTCATCCTCCAACACCAAAACGGCTACGGCATGGGCAACTGGACTATTGAGGATTTGGAGAAAGTGCATTCTCGGCAGATCGAGACAATTGCCGACATCGAGGTGCAACTCAATGGCCTGCTTGATGCCAAGCTGGAAAGCTTTGACTTCCTATCACAGCTTGCCAATAAAGATGAGATCGAAGTTTACATAATAAATGGTGAAATCGTCATTAATGAAAAGGAAGCACCGGCGCTACTGAACCAACAGAAACTTTCTTCCTAGGGAATCAGTCCGGATGCTGCGGAAGATTATTAAATTTCTGTTTTATATCATGTGGCAAGCATGGGCACGGAGACACTTCGACTCTAGCGACATATATCGCTAGCTAGGAATGAGCTGTTGGTAGCTGAGTAACTGCTCAGGGTCAAGCAGTCACATTCGGCCAGAAGAAGACGACCAGAGAGTCCCCGTATAACGCCAACAGCACGCGTGAGAAAATTTAGCACCTCCCCAATCATCCCGATCGCCTAGCGCAAAGCAACTTAATTAATCTGCTTGTTAAGCTCAACTGCTATTTCTCGCTCATTGAGCTTAGTGGAATATATAGGGAAGGATTTACCTATAACACGCAACAACATTTCCCGCATATTTTCAGATGTTCTGAGGCCCAAGTGGATTCCAGAAATCCTTCCGGAAATGCAGAAAAAACCCTCATCCGATATTATCCGATATTCTTTTTCATACTCCCAATGCTTGCTTTTTATCTTCAGTATCTCGTATGATTCAGGTGCAGTCAAAAGAGAGCAAGAAAACTCTCTTAGCTGATCAACATAATCAACCTTATACAAAAATTTCGCATCCACTTCCAATTCTATTTCAATTGCTATTCCGGTATGACCACCCGCGTAATGGGACCACATACGCACGTCAGACTTTTCTGCAGAAAGACTGCACACTCGTGTTCCACCAGGAATAGGAAGCTCAGATATTGATTGTGGCTTCTTAACGGTACGGTGGCCTCCGAGTGGTGCAAAATTCAGAGGCCCACTATTAAGTAAGCCGCCAACATGCATAACTGATAGAAAAACCCCCTCAAAGGGATCATTGAGTTTTTTATATGATGCACAATGCAATCGCTCATTCAACAGTATGTCGAGCGTGTATTCAATGTTAGCAAGAGAACGAAATTTATAGAGTTTCATAGGCACTTAACATAGATAGATTCGCCAAGAGTATTCTCAGCAAGGTCGGCACTGGGTCGGCAATTTCATCAACCACCACAACAGCATAGCCAAAAGTTCTCGATCCGGCCAAGAGCGGCCTTTTAGCAAGGCCTGAATAAAGCGTAGCTTTGCGGCAACTTTTGGAGCAGCGGACCATTAGAAAGATTTCCATCAACACCAATAGGTTAGAACCTTTTATCGAGTATTCGCTTGGCGCGCGCAAGAACATGATCGAACGTCATAATAGTCAGGTTGTGATAACTTGAATTCAAAATCCTAAACGCCTCTTGTTGATCTTCATCCCAGCAGTTTTATCTGCCATAAATCAATGTACATCGTGGCTTTATCGTCTTAATACCGCCCACGCGCTCAAAGAATTTAATGCTATCGGCCTCTCTTTCGACCTCATGTATGTATTTTGCTGCTTGAGTGATAGCCTTTATAAGGTCAGAATGCGGAATATAATTACCATGGTCGAGCGAGCTATGCCAAAATTGAAGCCCTCCCTTTGGTCGTTTTATCTCTACTATGTCGAGAAAGCCATCATAACTCTGCATCAAAAAATCTGAGATATTTCTTGTGTCAATATTTCTCTCATCTAACACTTTCACGAAGTTACTTCCCAACACCCAGCTGTTGTTTTCGAACCATTCCTGCCACTTATTTTCGGTATGGTCAGACTCAAGAAGAGCGTTAAATTCGCCTATCGCTCTCAAACGGCGAGCATGGGATAGACCGACCTCCAGCTCTTCCGGCACCACATTGTTCTCAAGTAAGAAATTGAGCATTTCAGACTTTTCACTTTCACCCAAGAGCTGCTTAAGTTGCTGAGCAATAGATATGTCGTATGGATTGTCCAAGGGTATAAATGCTTTAGCGCCATGCTTAAAAGGCTCATAATTTTCCTGAATGAAAACCACAAGACTTTGAAACTCTTCACCGTCAAGCGTTAATTCGCTTTTTGGCTCTAAGCTCTCCACAGCTTCTAGATCAAATATTCCTTCTGGCTTTTTATACCGACCAACTTTGAGGTGGACCTCGTCTGGACGAGAGTGGTGAGGTACTTTCCAAAATGCAGCACGAGTAATAACAGTTTTTTTGTCTCTTAAAACGGTAAGCTTGTGATCTCTCACTTTTGACATAAAAACCTCCTAAACTGCTAGTGCCCGGTTTGCTGCGTATCGGAACGTAGCGTAGGTGCGTCTGACAACAGCCATTTTTTAAACGGAGTTCTCTAATTCAGCAATCGCCTCAATTATTTTTTCTTTTCTTATCTCATATTCACAACTTACAGGCTCTTGGCTACTAGTAGCCATAAAAAAGAGCTCTGATGAAATATTCTTTACCAACTTGACCACTTCCGAAGAAGGGCCAAGTTGATTGGTTACAGCCCAACGATCAATAGCGTTTGAAGACAGCCCGAACAACTTCTCATGAAGCCCGAGCCTTGAGTTGACTATACCCAGAACCTGTCGTTGAGTCGCCATGCGACTTACGAACTCATCCATAAAGCTCCACCTCATAACATACTTCATCTATCCAAGAGCGGCATTGCTCCAGCTCAGGTATTACAACCGACAGATCAATATCATCGATGTTCTCTCCGGTTCCCCGCGTAGACAGCATGCGGGCCTGCATCAGCAAATAGTAAACCTCATCCGCAATATCCAAACTTCTTGACCCAAGTCTCCTTGCAGAATCCCTTCCGAAGGTTGGACTGCTCGTCCTCGCAAGCGAATAACATGTAGCGATATTCCGCAGAGCTAGAAAAATTGTTGAAAGCTCAAACACTAGGCTGGGTGATCCCGCCCTGATAGATTGGAATGATGACTTAAAGATATCTCGAAATCTTGCGCAGTCATCTAGTCCTCCAGAGTATCTGGCCGGTGCCCCCAGGCTCTTAAGAAAATCACTTCCATCGGCACTGTAAATCAGGCGACTTTCGAGAGACAGGTGCCAAGCGAAAGCATTGCCGGATTCCCAAAGCTCCTGAATTCGAGTGTACGAATAGATCGAAAATTTATCTGGATTGAGTCGAGAATCACGCCCTCGCACAACCGCGAGAAGGTCGACATCTGAGTCAACAGAAATGTCACCGCGACAAATGGAGCCAAAAGCGTATATATGCATTATCGTCGACTGAAACGTTTAACTAGAATTGAGACCAAACAAGCGAGCATTACATACCTTATGGCTGCGATACCCGCTAAAACCAAACCTGAAAACCCGTCTGGCTGTACAATACCAAGGAATACTTGTGGAGCATGTTTTGCTGCCTCAAGATAACCATATAGAAGCTTCATGTCCTTAAGAAAATAAACCTCACCCATTGCGATGGCGAAAAGCACTAAAAGTAATGTTCGAAGTAGCTTGACAGAGCTTTCGCCGTTCCCCCAGAGAAAATCAAGCAGTACAAACTCGAACCACTCAAAGAATGCTTCGGCTCGCTTTACACTTGGATACTTCTTACGGTAGTAGGACTCGCGAGATCGCCATGCCTTGTACAAATGAATGCGGCTTGCCTCTAACTCAATTTTAATTGCCTTGTTTGCCGAAACTGTGTCCCCAACTTGATGAAAATTAACCCGAAGCGTTCTAGCAAATTTCTGCTGAAGGTTCTCTCGTCCGGGGCACCCCGTATCGAGAATTTCTGGCTCAACCTGCGTTTGGGAGAATTCTGCGTAATCAAATTCGCAGCCTTCGAATTTACTACCCCGAAGATTTGAGTGCGTAAATTTGCATCCGACAAATTTGCACGAATCGAAAACACAATTATGCAAGTAAGCTGATTCAAACTGAGAGTAACTAAAGTCACAGTCAGTGAAGCGTTTCTTTTTGGCAACCAAGCGCTCAAACTGCTTGTTTCGCAGATTTACCCCTTTTAGGTCATGAGCGACACCTTGGTCAGAGAATGTTTCTCTGCCAGTCGGACGGAAGTGGTTATTCATGTTTTGAAGGTAATCCTTCATACCGTATAATGACAGTGGTAATAGGCGCTTACGGAGCGCAGCGTAGTTGGCATCCCGTTGTCCACCTTGTTAAGTCCCTCGTGCCAAGAGGCGCGTGATATGATCAAATGCAGCCAACTTAGCTTGATCCTCCGTTTTGTAGTTCCTTCTGCTGTGCTGAACAAGCGAATTATCTTCCGAACTGACTGTAGTTGCCCAACCTGTACCACGGCGATAAACGGTAACTCGGAATCCATCGGTTTTTATCCACGGGTTACCTTTTGCTGATTTCCTCCATTTTCTCGAAAGCCACCGCTTCCTTTTACCTGCACGGCTTTTCATGGACGATTCCCTTGTCCTAGCCGCAGCAACGTCACCCTCCATGTGACCGGCACAGATGCAACCAACTTCTAAAACTTCTGGGTAGTTGGGATGCTCCATATGGTGGACGTACCGAATCGTCTGACATTCGCACATCCCACACTCTACCTGTGGTTCGCCGAGATCCTCGATATCGACGCACTGCCAACCTTTATGGGGCACACCAGCCTTCGACCACTTTCCCCGGCCAGATGCTACAAGTTGCTCTTCTCGATTCTGGGCTGGCATGGAGGGGTCCTCTTTGAGCGGCTTAACAAGGATTAACGCGCATGCTGAATTTGTCGGCATGTCCGCTATGGGTCGATATCTGCCGGTCGCAAGCCCCTTCCACCAGATGTCCTACTGGCAGGAACCCCGTCCGGTATAGATTTTCCAATCGGCGAGCACGCTACCGCCTAGCAGTACCACGTGGCGCCGCCTGCTTGGCGATGGGCTGCTAGAGTCGCCCGGTGGCGACGCCTACATCCGAATGGATACATCCAGTAACACTCAGCCTACTAAAGATTGCTCAGTTTTGCCCACTCGAATCTTGAGTTTTCTCATGTTTCACGGCTCCTCATCCTTGAACCGGTCAGCGCCCTTCACAAACCTAATGCCAGACATACTGCTTGCCGGCAGCCTCATCGCCTCCTGCCGCGCGCCATGGAGCGTTGCATCTCGATAGAGAACAGCGATCTGAGCAGCACGAGGAAACGGCAAAAGCCGACCGTGGGGCAGCCCACGGTCGGCGCGATGAATCAGTCCATTCAATCTTTGAGGAAGTCCAGCAGGTCCTGATTAAAGCGTTCTTTGTGTGTATCGGTCAGGCCATGCGGGGCGCCGGGATAGACGATCAGCTTCGCCCCTTCAATCTGCGCGGCGGACGCCTTTCCAGAGATATCGAGCGGCACGATCTGGTCGTCGTCGCCGTGGATTACCAACGTGGGCACGTCGATTTTTTTCAGGTCCTCTCGGAAATCGGTGGCCGAGAACGCCGCGATGGAGTCGTAGGTGTTCTTGTGGCCAGCCTGCATGCCTTGTGCCCACCAGCTGTCAATCAGCCCTTGCGAGACCTTGGCATCCGGACGGTTGAAGCCGTAGAACGGACCGGATGCGAGGTCGAGGTACAGCTGCGAGCGGTTCTCCAGCGAAGCCTTGCGGATACCGTCGAAGACTTCGATCGGCAGACCGTCCGGATTGTCGGCAGTCTGCAACATCATCGGCGGCACGGCACTGACCAGTACGGCCTTCTTGACCCTCTCGGTACCGTGGCGACCGATGTAGCGTGCCACTTCGCCGCCGCCTGTGGAGAATCCGACTGCAGTGATCTCCTCCAGGTCGAGGGCATTGATCACAGCGGCCAGGTCATCGGCGTAGTGGTCCATGTCGTTGCCATCCCAGGGCTGGCTGGAGCGGCCATGCCCGCGGCGGTCGTGGGCGATCACCCTGTAGCCCTTGTCGGCCAGGAATAGCATCTGTGATTCCCAGCTGTCCGCGCTAAGCGGCCAGCCGTGACTGAAGGTGACGACTGGGCCGTCTTTCGGGCCCCAGTCTTTGTAGTATAGGCGCACGCCGTCGGCAGTAACGATGGTGTTGCCTTCTACGGTGGCGCCGGCTGCGATTTGCGCGGGCGTGACTGGTTGCGCGGCATGGGCGGCATGGGCGGCAACGCCGGCCTGCAGGGTGATCGCGAGCATGCTGGCAGTGAGGGTGCGGATAGTGGTGTTCATGGCGGTAGTTCCTCTTACGTCGGGTGGCCGGGTGGGTATTGCCCGGTGAGATGTAGTTTGCGCGCACGCTAGATACTATTGGTGATGTAAAGTCCTAAAAACTTGATCTGGAGTACGGATATGGCCGACCGGCTCGCGGCACTGATGGTGCATTTCCCAGTGAACGCGCAGGTGTTCAATGCTGGTGCGCTGTGCGGTTTCAACACACTGGAAAGTGATGGCACGAACGGACAGTTGCACTTGGTGCGCACAGGTGCCGTCGAGGTGCAGTACGACAGAACGTTGTTGCGCGTCGAACGACCGAGCCTGCTGCTGTTTCCACGGCCGCTGACGCGTCGCTTCATCACCGACCCTGAACGTGGTGCCGACATGGTCTGCGCGAACCTGTCGTTCGAGGGCGGTGCAGGCAATCCGATCGCATCGGCGCTACCTGACGTTGTCTGCTTGCCGCTGGCAGATATTGTCGGCGCCGAGCCGGTGCTGTCGCTCCTGTTCGAGGAGGCTTTCGAGCAGCGATGCGGACGCATCGCACTGATTGAGCGCCTGTTCGAGGTGGTGATGATCCAGGTGTTGCGCCAATTGATGGAAAGCGGTGAAGTGCAGGGAGGGCTGTTGTCCGGGTTATCACATCCGCGTCTACGCAACGCACTGGTGGCTATGCACGAGATGCCAGCGCAGGAGTGGACACTAGACGAACTAGCGAATGTTGCCGGCATGTCGCGCAGCGTATTCGCCACGACGTTCCGCGAGACGGTAGGTGTTACCCCAGGGCAGTATTTACAAGGTTGGCGCGTGCGGCTGGCACAGAAGGCCTTGCGGCGCGGACGACCTCTGAAAGCGATCGCAACCGAAGTGGGCTACGGCAGTGAAGCCGCGCTCTCTCGTGCGTTCAAGGCGCAATCCGGGCAATCGCCGCGGCAGTGGAAAGCCAGTCACCCATAGCGGCCAGAATCTAAGCAGCTGGTGGCTGCTGGTCGTACCGAGCTGTGCCGCATGCTGCATCTTCTCTAAACTTGGAGACCTCCGGTATTACGAGGCGCTGCCGCTTATGGCGGCAGCGCCTTGTGCAACGAGCAGGTTATCGCCCGCTGCGGCTATCCTCTACCCTTTCGCGGAAAAACCCGAATACCGCCAACCCAACGCTCATTGGTGGTGATATCTAGCCATGAGCGCTGCCCTTTCAGGATGGCCCGACCCAACTCCGTAATGGCGAGTCGGCGATGAGGCCATTCCCGCTGGGTGTCACTGATTTCGAGAGCCGGTTGCGGTGCGCTGATCAGCGGCTGAAGCAGCCACCAGAACATCAGGTCGCCCAGGTAAGGCAGCGGCTCGTACTCGCGCATCAGATAGGAAAACGCCTTACCCACCGGCAGCGGGCCATGGTCGCGTACGATGTCGAGGGTGAGCCTTTCCGTCAGCCCCAGGCCGGTGTCCGGCGCGGGCAGTTCCTGCAAGTGACGGGCTAGCGCCCGCCCCATCATGGGCAGGGCCGGGGTGCCGGTGGCGATCAGGGTTTCCAGTGGCGGGGAATGGTCTGCCGTTAGGGCCTCCCAAGCGCGTGTGCCAAGTTCAAGCAGCGGTGTTTCCACTGGGCGGCGCTGCCGCCATAGCCAGGCCAACAGGTCCGGGGAGAGTTGGCCGATGCCGATGAAGCGCTCCACGCCAGGAATCGACTCCACCGCCACCAGCTCTATCCTGGCCCGAGGCGGGTTCGCCCGCAGACGATGCAGCAGATAGGCAAGGATCAGTTGGTCGTAGCTGTCATGCTCGAACCACAGCACCACCCGCTCGTAGCGCTCCAGGTCGTTCAATGCCGCGTAGCCTTTGCGCAGCCGCGCCAGGGCATCTCGTTCGGCCATGCCTGAGACGTCCGCCAGGAAACGCGCCCGCAGCCGCATCAGTTCTTCGGACGGGAGGTCGCACAACGGTCCGACGCAGTAGGGGTCGGAGAACTCCAGGAAGTCACCCTGGAAACCGGCGGTACGCAGGGTGTGCTCGATATCCGAGCCACAGCGAATGTGCAGTGTGACCATGTCGCGGTCGCCATGATCGATCACCAGGCGTCGCGAGGCGTCGAGCGATTCGATGTGCGCCTTGAGCCTGGTCCAGCTGGAGAAGCCGCATTCGCGGGCAATCACGAACTGGGCATCGGCGAGTCGCAGGGGCGCCTCGCGGGGTGGTATGTGGCAAAGCATACGTGCCAGGGCGTCCGGTGTGTCGGCGCGCGCGGCCTTGAGCAGTTCCTTGGCACGCTTGCGCTGCTGTTCGAGGTTGAAGCGGCCGTGTGTCATGGCGTCACGCCGGGAGAGCGTGGTCATACGATTCCCTCCATGCGCCTGTGTCCGCCGGGCAGGCCGGGAAGTCGTATGGTATCAGTCGGGGTGAAGCGATGGGCGCAGCCCTTTCCGCGGACGGGGACGCCTGTGCGGCGCAATCCTTAGCCTCTCTGGAAAGCGCCACGGTGTCAATCGGGCTGGGGGGCTGGACTCGGGACGAACTCGTCGAGCCAATCGACTGATAGGCAGACACCATTAAGGCAGTACACTGGGACGAAGCACCCCATGGCAAGGCAAGCAGCGTCGATGAATCACTCCACTACTCCTCACTCCCGGGCCGATGCATTCGGCGAAGCCAAGCTGACGGGGCTGGGCGGCCGCGACATCCTCTTCGTGATGGCGGCCGACGCCGAATACGGCCCGCATCTCAAGCAGCGTTTCGACCCTTTCATGACCGGCGTTGGCCCCGTCGAGGCGGCCGTCGAACTCACGGCTGCCCTTGCCGCCCTCGCCCAGCGCGAACGCCTGCCTGATCTGGTGGTTTCGCTGGGGTCGGCCGGCAGCCGGGTTCTCGAACAGACCGAAATCTATCAGGCGACCTCCGTTTCCTACCGCGACATGGACGCCACCCCGCTGGGTTTCGAAAAGGGTGCCACACCTTTTCTCGACCTGCCGGCGACAGTTCCTCTGCCGCTGCGCATTCCCGGCATTGGTGAGGCCACGCTGTCGACCGGCGCCAATATCGTCTCGGGCTCGGCCTACGACGCCATCGCCGCCGACATGGTGGACATGGAAAGCTATGCCTGCCTGCGCGCCTGCCTGCGCTTCGAGGTACCGCTGATCGTGCTGCGCGGCATTTCGGACGGCAAGGCGGAACTGCACCACATCGATGACTGGACGGAGACTCTCCATGTCATCGATGAGAAGCTGGCCTCCGCCGTCGACCGCCTCGGCGAGGCGCTCGCCGAAGGCCTGTTGGAGCGCTGACTGCTGGTGGAATTGGCGGGGCTGCATGGCGAAAACGGCACACCTGATGCCGGGCGAGTGAAGCCGCATTATAGTATCGATAACGCCACAAACCGATACTATACTGTCGGAATGAAAACCAGACACGTCACCCTCAGTCCCCAAGCCTCCCTCTCGCTGCGCCTGTTCGCCGGGTTGATCGAGGAGGGACGGCTACGCAAGGGTTGGACCCGAGACGAGCTCGCCGAGCGGGTTGGCGTCGGCGTGGTCACGATCCGCCAGGTTGCCAAGGGCTCACCCAAAGTGGCCATCGGCACCTACTTCGAAGCGGCGGCGCTGGTCGGCGTCTCACTTTTCACCGACAGCATCGACACCCTGCGGCGCGAGCATTCCACCCAGTTGGAACGGCTGACGTTGCTGCCCAAGCGCGCCCGCCGTCAGCAGCAAGGGCCCATCGACGATGACTTCTAGCCAACGCGCCTATACGAGCAGCGAGCGTCCCGACACACCCCGCCTTGCCCACCGCCAGTGAAGGTGTCATCGTCATCTGGATACCATTTATCCGCCTGACCACAAGGAGCAAGCACCGTGTTCATCGCCATGAACCGTTTTCGGGTCAACCCCGAGAGAACGGACGAGTTCGAACAGATCTGGCTGGAGCGGGAGACCCATCTGCAGGACCTGCCCGGTTTCGTCGAGTTCCACATGCTGCGCGGCCCCGAGAAGGAAGACCACGTGCTCTACGCTTCCCACACCATCTGGCGTTCGCGCGAGGACTTCGAGGCCTGGACGCACTCCGAAGCATTCCGCAAGGCGCACGCCAATGCCGGCCAGAGCAAGCGCGAGGGGCTCTACCTCGGCCCGCCGAACTTCGAAGGGTTCGAGGTCATCCAGACGGTCGGCAACGCGAGCAATGCCTGAGGCCATGGGACGGGAGGGGGTCGAAGGATGAGCGCGGTACAGCGCACGCCCCCCGGTGGTTTCTCCAGGCAGCCCTTGGCCAGGGTACGTTCGATGTCGGCGAGAGCATCCTCCAAAGTCTGCAGCGGGATATCGAGAAACCAGGCCAGCCAGTCGCTGAGATCCGTCGTGCCACGCTGGCTGGTTTCGAGCACCCGGTAGTAGTCCTGGCGCTTGCACCTTATGAGCCGAACTGTCAGCCGATTCGGCTCATGGGTCAAGCGAGGCCCATCTGCCTGAAGCGCTACTCGACCGGATCAAGATCGAGGCCAACAAGCGCGACATGCCCTATCAATCCTTGATCAAAGCTTGGCTTGCGGATGGTGCCAACGACAGAAAACCTTGGTTTTCTTTACATGATGATCTCATGTTGGCAGCCATGCCAAGACTGGATACCCTGCCACATAGGTATGGCAAGCAAAGGATAGAGACATGTCTCTTCACGCCCCCGACCAAGACCTTTGCCGAGGCCGAGCGCCTGACGGCGGGTATCGAGGTGGACCTCGCTGAGGCGCTTCCTGAAGACCGTTTGGGAGCCACGCGAGACTGTGGCGGTGAGTAGGCACGCTATCGATTGCTTGCCCGTCAGAAGCCGGCTTCTCTCTGGTGACGGATGGCCAGTACCACCACAGCGTCCCCATCGAGACGGTACCGTGCGATGTAACCGCTATCACCAAAATCAATCAGCCAATCCCGGTATTCCTCGGGTAGGTCATCAATCGGGCGGCCGATATGTGGGAATTTTCCAAGCTCTTGGATGCCCTGAATGATCGCCTTAGCGGCTCTCTCGGCTGCTGCTGGATTCTTCGTCCGTAGGAACTCACGCAGTCGCTCCAGATCCCGGACTGCTGCCGGGGAAAAGATCACTTGTGGCATGTTGGGGCCGACACCTCATTATCCTTCCCCCAACTGACCAGCCACTGCTCCACTTCGTCAGCGGTCGCATGCAAGCCAGTCGCTTGGTAATCCTCCCAAGCGTTGAGCGTGTCCTGCCTGAACGCCTCTCGTCTTTCCTCTCGCTCCACATACTGCTCAATGGCCTCACGCATGAGCCAGTGTGCCGAGCGCTGACGGGCGTCGGCCAGATGCTGCACCCGCCCTTTCAGATCGTCGTCGAGTTTGATGGATGTTGGTTTTGCCATGCTGACCTCCGTAGCAAAAGGTATTACCTATAACTACTATAGATCGTGTCGACTAGTCTGTCGATGGCCACCCCAAAAGAAAGAAATCATCCCTTTTATTTACATAGAAAGATCACGATGTCTCTCCGTTCTCTTCCAACCACTTGCGAATGCTGGCCACCGCACCCTTGTCAGTATCGGAACCTGTCAACCTGATTCAGACAGAACGTTAAAAATTAACGTCGATTTTGCGGCAGTATCGTCTGCCGCCGACAACCGGACCGTTCCTTCGCGTTTCCCACCTATCGACTTATACGAGCGTGTTGCGGCACCTGACGACTGGGACCTGCTCCAGGAGCTTGAGGGAGAAACCTCGGCCAAGGTATCTCCCGCTATGTAACTTTGTCACTGATAGCACCTCCCGACAGGGCTTCAATGAGCGGGAGGTGCGCGCCGGTGCGGGCATTTTTCCTCAACGCGACCCGTAGCGTCACGATCACGCTCGTATCGTCTCGTGAACGGAAACGGCGGTAACCAGGACTCGCGACGGACGATCCAGCTTTCATAGGTTGGCACCAGTTGGTCAGGGGCATCCAAGGCTCCCAGATGCACTTCGATTTCGCCTGCGGTGAGTGCGAAAACGGACGAACCGCAGCGGGGACAGAAAAACCGCCCGGCGTAGTCGCGTGTTTCGCCATCGATCGTCACCGCCTCCAGGGGGAATACCGCGGAAGCGTAAAAAAGAGCCCCATGATGCTTGCGGCAGTCGAGACAGTGACAAAGGCCAACCCGGTAGGGGCGCCCCGTCGCCACAATCCGGACGTCACCGCAAAGGCAACCGCCCGTGAATCGGTCCATGCTGCGCCTCCTCTAATCTTGATGACCTCCGGTATTGCGAGGCGCTGCCGCTTTTGGTGGCAACGCCGTGTGCAACCAGCAGGTTATCGCCCGCTACGGTCATCCTCTACCCTTTCGCGGAAAAACCCGAATCGGCCTTGCCCAGAAGCAGTGGACACCCCATTAAGTCAGTACACTGAAACGACGTATCCCATGGCAAGGCAAGCAGCGTTTCGACCCTTTCATGACCGGCGTTGGCCCCGTCGAGGCGGCCGTCGAACTCACGGCTGTCCTTGCCGCCCTCGACCTGCCGGCGACAGTTCCTCTGCCACTGCGCATTCCCGGCATTGGTGAGGCAACGCTTTCGACCGGCGCCAATATCGTCTCGGCGCGGCGATTACCAAGGGCCAGTTGACGCGCTGACCGCTGCGGTATCAGAAAAGGCCTAGACCGCCAGGTACGGCTCCGCCTCGATGTCGAGCTTGGCGAAGCAGATGTGCGGCTCCAGCTCGGCGGCAGCCTGGGCAAAGCTTTCGTAGGTTGGCATCAGTTGGAGTGGCTGACATTGCTGCCCAAGCGTGCCAGCCGTAAGCAGGAAGAGCCCTCTGGATGATGACTTCTAGCGCGACTTACCATGAAGCAATGGCCCCATAGCACGGGGTGATGTGTTTATTGCTCGCCCAACTTTTGGGTTTTGATCACAAGTAACTGTTCCAACAACTCGGGAATATTATCCTGAATGATGCTCCAAACGGTATCGTCATCAATCCCCAGATAGGCATGTATCAGGCGATTCCTGGTGGCAACGATCAACCGCCAGGGTATTTCCGGATACTGCTGACGAACCTCATCGGGAATGCGAGTTGCCGCTTCACCGATGAGCTCAAGATTACGCAGCGTAGCGTCGTAGGTAAGGCTATGGGAGGTGAAGCTCTCCTGATCCAAACCTTCAGTATAAAGACAGGATTTTCTCGGCGAAGCCTAGCTATCCATTACACGCACAGCCCGCAGCTTGTGGCAGGTGTAGTTGCGGTTGATGCCAGCGGCAGCCACACGTGCTCGTAGCCGATGGTGATCGCGACCCACACCAGCAGCGCCGCCATGGCGAGGCTGAAGCCCTTCAGCAGCCAGGGATTCGCGAGGCGCTGGCCAACCAGGGCGCCCATCAGCGCGTAACTGCCGGGGGCACCGAAGGCCAGCGCGGCCAGCCCGAGCGACCAGAGCAGCAGGCTTATGCCGTGGATGCCGGCGGCGGGGAATTGGATGGTGGCGATCGGCAGGGTCGCGATCATGGCCTTGGGGTTGCAGAGCTGCATGATCAGGCCATCGCGGAAGCTCAGCACGCGCGGCGTGTGCCGAACCGCACCGAGGTCGATGGTGGAGCGGGCGACCTTGATCGCCAGGTAGAGGATGTACCCGCACCCCACCGCCCCCACCACGGCGAGCATGTCGCCGCGCACCCAGGCCGCCCCAGCCCAGCCGAACAGCAGGAATAGCGTGAGCATGGCCAGCCCCACACCGATGAAGAAGCCAAGCGCTGTCTTTGCCTGGCCGTTGAGGCCGGCGTTCAGGCCGAGCAGGTTCACGGGCCCAGGCGTGTACATGACGCCCAGGGCATAGGCGACGATCTCCATGGGAGTCTCTCCGATAGATGGTGCGTTGTGGGTAGCCGAACGGCCGGGATTTCGGGTCGCTACGTCACGCTGCGCTGGTATTGGTAGGGCGTCTTGCCGTAGATGCGCTTGAAGCGGCGATTGAAGTGGCTGAGATCGGTAAAGCCGTAGCGGAAGGCTACTTCGATGGGCGCCACACCGGCCTCCAGGGCGCCGCGCGCGGCATTGACCCGGCAGCTCAGCACGTACTGGTGCGGCGTGATACCGAACTGCTGCCGGAACAAGCGCAGGAAGTGGTACTTGGAGAGGTGAGCGGCCTGGCTGATCTCGGCCAGCGAGAGATCCGCCTCCAGGTGCGCGAGGATGTACTCCTTGGCACGCAGCAGCAGCCTATCGGGGCGGCTCACCCTGCCGCTGGGCTGGAACTTGCCGGCGCGTTGCACCAGGCGGGTCGCCATGCGATGCAGTGCGTGCTCCTGGTCGATGCGCGTGCCCTGCCGGTGGATCATCCATTGCGCCAGATCGAGGATGGCGTGGCGCAGCTCGGGGTCGGCCAGCAGGGTTTCGCTGCCGTGGAACCGAGCGGCACGCTCGCACCCCACCGCATCGGCGAACGAGGCCTCGAGCTGGGCGGAGGGCACATAGATCATCACGTAGCCCAGCGTGGTGTCGTCGCCCGGGTGGCCGTCGTGCACCTGCTCGGGGTTGAACTGGATGACGTTGCCTGGCGGGCTGCGGTGAAACTCACCGCCGCTGAAGAAGTCCTGACGCCCGGCGAGGGTCACGCCGAAAGCGTACTCCTCGTGGGCGTGGCGGTCGTAGCTGAAGTCGCTCAGCGACGCCTGGAGCACCGTGAGTTTGGGTATCTGCCGGCTCTTGTAGTAGTCGAACCGGCTGGATTGCTTGGCCATGCCACACCTCCCTGAGCGCCACTATGGCATAGCTTAGGCCCAGCCCAAGGCGGTAGCTTGGACATTATTGCGGAAATGGCTAACGGCTATCGGCTATCGGCGGCCTGAGCCATGCACATACCAGCCTGAACATCTGGCACCTTCAGCAGCTCGATGAAGGCACGCAGCGCCGTGGGCACGTGGCGGTGTCCGGGATAGTAGAGCATCAGGCCGGGGTACGGCGGGCTCCAGTCTTCCAGCACGGCAACGAGCTGGCCCGATGCGAGCCGGTCACGCGCCACGACGTCGGGCACGAAGGCGATACCGAGGCCGTCGGCCGCCGCCTCGGCCATGAGGTCGTTGTCGTCGAGCGTCAGCGTACCGGGCACGTCGATGACGATCTCCTGCCCTCGCCGTTCGAATTCCCAGCGGTAGCGTTTTCCGCTGGGCAGCCGCTGGCGGACGCAGTGGTGCTTGTGAAGATCGTCGGGAACGCCGGGCGTACCAAAGCGGCGCAGGTAGTCCGGCGAGGCCACCGCCAGGAAGCGCATGGCGCCACCCAGTTTCACCGCGATCATGTCCTGGGGCACCGCCTCGCCCAGCCGCACCCCGGCATCGAACCCTTGCTCGACGATATCGACGAGCCGCCCTTCGCAGACGAGATCGAGTTCCACCGCCGGATATTGGCGCAGGTAAGCGGGGACGACATGTGCAAGCAGCAGCCGGGCCGCCCCCTTGCTGGCATTGATACGCAGCACACCGCTGGGTTCGCCGCGGTCGTCGGCCAGGGTGTCCAGCGAGGCGTTCAACTCCCTCAGGGTAGGCGTTATCCGCACCAGGAATCGGTTACCGGCATCGGTGAGGGAAACGCTGCGGGTGGTGCGGTGCAACAGCCGTACGCCGAGCTGTTCTTCCAGGTTCCGCATTCGGTGGCTCAGTGCCGAGCGCGAGACGCCAATCAGATCGGCCGCGCGCCGGAAGCTGCGCTCGGCGGCCACTACCGCGAAGGCGTCCAGGTCGGCCAGAGTCGGCTTGATCATTGGTGAATTCCTCTCACTTATTCATGCCATATTAGACGACTTCTTCTTTCCAATCGGAAGCGCCACCATGGATTCGTCAATTCACCCGAAGGAAGGAACAGAACGATGAGCAAGACATGGTTGATTACCGGAGCTTCCACGGGCCTCGGCCGGCTGATGACGGAGCGCCTGCTGGCGCGCGGCGACCGCGTGGTCGCCACGCTACGGCGTGAGGGCGTGCTCGATGAACTGCGAGAGGTACATGGCGAACGCCTCCTGGTGCTGACACTCGACCTTACCGACGTGCCGGGGATCCGCGAGGTCACCCGCCAGGCCTTCGCCCAGATGGGAAGAATCGACGTGGTGGTATCCAACGCCGGGTATGGCCTCTTCGGCGCCGCCGAAGAGCTCGGCGACGCACAGATCGACCACCAGATCGCCACCAATCTCACCGGTTCGATCCAGTTGATCCGCGCGGTGCTACCCCACCTGCGCGCCCAGGGCGGCGGGCGTATTGTGCAGGTCTCCTCGGAAGGCGGGCAGAAGGCCTATCCCAACTTTTCGCTCTACCACGCGACCAAGTGGGGCATCGAGGGCTTCGTCGAGTCGACGGCACAGGAAGTGGCCCCGTTCGGGATCGACTTCATCCTCGTCGAACCGGGCCCCACCGCGACCGATTTCGCCTCCGGGCTCGTGCAAGGCACACCGATGGATGTCTATGACGCAACGCCGGCAGGCGATATCAAACGTGCCTTGGCAGACGGCAGTTTCGAGATAAAGGGCGATGCCGCCAGAACGGTAGATGCCATGATCGCCGCCGCCGACGAGGCGACGCCGTCCTTGCGGCTGGCACTCGGCAGCTCGGCGTATACGGGCATCAAACAAGCCCTTGAAGAGCGGCTGTACGCCCTCGAGGCACAGCGCGACGTGGCCTTCTCGGCCGATGTGGGGTAGCGACGATCCCCAGCCGGGCGTCGGCGCCAACCGCTATTTCATCTCGAAGCCACGCTTGGTCAGGAAGTCACGCATATGGGCGCGTAGCTTGCTGTCGAACAGCGGGGTCAGGTTCCTGGACCAGTTGGAGTCCTTGTTGCCGCCCTTGCGCTCACCGTAGTAGGCCTGCATGGCCTCGTCGAAGGCGGCTACCTGTTCGCTGTCGTCGATGTAGTGGTCCTCCTTGAGGATCGCTTCCACCGGCAGGCGCGGTTTGACGTCGGGCTCGTGGGCCGGGTAGCCGAGGCACATGCCGAACACCGGGTAGACGTGCTCCGGCAGCCGCAGCAGGTCGCTGATGGCCTGGGGGTTGTTGCGAATGCCGCCGATATAGCAGATGCCGAGCCCCTCGGATTCGGCGGCGATGGCAACGTTCTGGGCCATCAGGGCGGTATCCACGCTGGCCACCAGCAGTTGCTCGGTCATGCCGCGCACGACGTTGGCGCCGGTACGTTCGGAGGCTTCGGTGGGACGCTTCATATCGGCGCAGAACACCAGGAAATCGGAGGCGGTCGCGACGTAGGCCTGGCCGCCCGCCAGCTCGGCGATCATCTCCCGATTGGCCGGGTCCTTCACATGAATGACGGTGTAGGCCTGGACGTGACTGGACGTCGCGGCAGCCTGGCCGGCGCGAATCAATTCCCGCAGCAGCTCGGGAGCGATCTTCCGGTCGGTGAATTTGCGAATCGAGCGGTGGGATTTCAGCAGTTCGATGGTGGGATTCATGTCGCCTCGCGGAATGCCTGTCGATTGTTAACCGGCTTATTGTCTTTCATTCGGCGAAACATTGCATGTCCGCCCAGGGTGGCGGGAGCAAACCTCCAGATAGCCCACGCGCTGGCCATGCAAAAATAAGCCACCTATTCGGCTCGGCCCTGCAAACCGCCCATGATTTTCGTGAACCTGCCCGTCACGCCGTCTCGTTCCAGCCGCCCCCCAGGGCTCGGTAGAGGCCGACCAGCGCCTGCAGCCGCGCCAGGCGCAGCAGCCCGGTATTCTCCTGGGCCTGGTAGAGGGACTGCTGGGCCTCCAGCAGCGACAGCAGGTCGTCGGCACCCTCCCGGTAGCGCGTTTCCGCCATGACGAAGGCACGCAGGGTCTCGTCCAGCTCCCGCTCCTGCTGCTCGGCCTGGAGAGCCAGGCTCTCGATCCCGGCGAGCGCCAGGTCCACCTCGGAGAAGGCCTGCAGGGTGGTGCCGCGATATTGAGCCAGCAGCTCCTCATAGCGCGCCTCGCTCAGTTCGCCCTGGGCACGCAGGCGGCCGCCATCGAATACCGGGCGGGTCAGCGATGCCGCCAGGCCATAGAGCGTATCGCCGCTGAGCAGCTCGACGAACTGCTCGCTGCGGGTGCCCAGCGAGCCCGTCAGACGCAGGCTGGGGAAGAAGTCGGCCCGGGCGGCGGCGATGTCGGCCACCGCCGCCGCCAGCCGCGCCTCTTCCCGCCGGATGTCGGGACGCCGCACCAGCAGTTCCGAGGGCAACCCGGCGATCACCGCCGGCACCTCGAGATCCACCAGTTGGGTCGACACCCGCACCTGCTGCGCCGGTTCACCCAGCAGCAGCGCCAGGGCGGCAACGGCTTCGCGCTCCTGCTGGCGCAGTGGCTGCATGGCGCCGCGCTGGCGCGCCACCTGCCCGCGCTGGCGAGCCAGATCCAGCGGTGCGGCAGCGCCGCTGTCCACTCTCGCCTCCACCACCCGCAGCACCTCCTCGGCCAGTGCCAGGTTGAGCTCCGCTATCTCCAGCCGCTCGCGCAGCGACAGCAGTTGCAGGTAGGCGTTGGCCACCCCGGCGGTCAGGGTCAGGGCCACGGTCTCGCGGTCGTAGGCGCTGGCCAGCAGGCTTGCCTCGGCGGCATCGCGCCGGGCGCGGTTGCCACCCCAGAAGTCCGTCTCGTAGCTGGCTCCCAGGCTCAGTCCGTAGTTCTCCGAGCCGCCGCCCTGGCCCACCACGCCGCTGCGCCCGGCCTCCAGGCCGGCGTCGACGCCAGGCAGCAGCGCCACCCCGGCGATACGCGCCTGGGCCTCGGCCTGCCGCAGCCGGGCCGCCGCCGCGGCCAGGTCGGGGCTGTTATCCTCGGCACGCCGGATCAACGCCTCGAGCTCACCGCTACCGAAGGCGCGCCACCAGCCGGGTTCGGGCCAGGCGGCGCTCGCCTGTTCACCGGCATGTTCCCAGGTCTCGGGCGCCGTGGCGCCGACGGGCGGCTCGGGAACGGCGGGCAGGCCGGAGCAGGCGGCAAGCATCAGGGACAGGCCCAGGGACAGCAGGGGAATTCTCAGCGACGTCATCGTTCACTCCGCATTCAGGGCTGCCACCGGATCCAGCCGCGCCGCCTTGAGGGCGGGGGCGAAGCCGAAGATCAAGCCGGTGCCGGCGGCGCAGGCGAACGCCAGCGCCATGATGGGTATCGAGAACTGCACCGGCATGGCCAGCGCGCCGATCAGCAGTCCCGCGCCGATCCCGGCCAGCACGCCCACCACGCCTCCCATGGCCGAGACCACCACCGCCTCCACCAGGAACTGCTGCAGGATGTTGCGGGTACGGGCTCCGGTCGCCATGCGAATGCCGATCTCCCGGGTACGCTCGGTGACGCTCACCAGCATGATGTTCATCACCCCGATGCCGCCCACCAGCAGCGAGATGGCGGCGATGGAGCCGAGCAGCAGGGTCAGGGTGTTCTGGGTCGCCGTGGCGGTCTCGACGAGTGCCGCCGTGTTGCGGATACGGAAATCCTCTACCCCGTGGCGCTCGCGCAGCAGCGCCGCCACCGCCGCTTCGGTCTCGTCCATGCGCGCCATGTCCTCTACCGCCACGGTGACGCTGCGCAGGTGGCGCTGGCCGGAGAGCCGCAGGCTACCGGTGGAGAGCGGCACGAACACCACGTCGTCGGCGTCGTCGCCCCAGGCGGTGGCGCCCTGCTCGCCCATCACCCCGATGACCTGGAAGGGTACGTTGTCGAGCAGCAGGAACTCCCCCAGCGGGTCGGCCTGGCCGAACAGGGTGCGCGCCACGGTCTGGCCGATCACCGCCACCGCCGCGTAGCGGCGCTGGTCCTCGTCGCTCAGGAAGACGCCCCGCTGCGGATGCCAGTTGCGCAACAGCGGGTAGTCCGCCGTGGTGGCGGTGACCTGGGTGGTGGTATCCCGCCCGGCGGCACGGGCCGTGGCGCTGGAGGCGTTCTCCGGCACCGCCGCCAGCACGTTGGGCAGCGCTGCCACCGCCACGGCGTCCTGGGGTACCAGGGTCGTCGGGTTGCCCTCGGGACCACGCCAGCCGAAGCCTTCGTAGCCGGGGCGCACCACCAGCAGGTTGGTGCCCATGGCGCTGATGCGCTCCATCACCTGGGCCCGGGCTCCCTCGCCAATGGCCAGCATGGCCACCACCGAGCCCACGCCGATCACTACGCCGAGCAGCGTCAGCAGGGTGCGGAACAGGTTGGCGTGCAGCGCCTTCAGCGCCATGCGGCACGCCTCGAACGCCTCGGCCAGTGGCACCGCCTTGCGCCGCGAGCAGTAGGCATTCTCCAGGGAGGGCGGCTCGACGGCGGCGGCTTCGCACCCCTGCGCGCCGTCGTCGCTCACCACCTCGCCATCGGCAATCTCGATCACCCGATCGGCATGGGCCGCCACCTCACGGTCGTGGGTGATCAGGATCACCGTGTGGCCCTCCCGGGCCAGCTCGCCAAGCAACGCCATCACCTCGGCGCCGCTGCGGCTGTCCAGGGCGCCGGTGGGTTCGTCGGCGAGGATCACGTGACCGCCGTTCATCAGTGCCCGGGCAATGGAGACGCGCTGCTGCTGGCCACCGGAGAGCTGGTTGGGGCGATGGTCGAGACGCTCGCCGAGCCCCAGTCGGGTCAGCAGTTCCCGCGCCCGCTCACGGCGCTCACCCCGCGCCAGGCCGGCATAGACCGCCGGCACTTCCACGTTTTCGGTGGCGCTGCCGGAAGCCAGCAAGTGGTAACCCTGGAAGACGAAGCCGAAGGCCTCGCGACGCAGCCAGGCCAGCGACTCCTCGTCGAGCTCGGCCACGTCCCGGCCATTGAAGCGGTATTCGCCATCGCTCGGCCGGTCGAGGCAGCCGAGGATGTGCATCAGGGTCGACTTGCCGGAGCCCGAGGCCCCCATGATGGCCACGAACTCGCCGGCCTGGATATCCAGGGTGATGCCACGCAGCACCTCCACCGCCATCTCACCGTTGACGTAGCGCTTGCGCACCCCGCGCAGCTCGATCAGCGGTGCGTTCATAGCAGCCCTCTGGGCATGCGCGGCCCGCCTCCGGTGCTGGTCTCCCGGCTTTCCGGCGGAGGCAGTTCCAGTATTTCGCCCTCTTCCAGGCCGCCGGCGATCTCCGCCAGGACGCGGTCGCTGACCCCCACCTCCACCTCGCGGTGCTCTCGTTCGCCATTGGCGCCGACCACCGTGACCCGGTCGCGGGGCGCACCGCGACGCTCCAGGGCCGCGACCGGCACCCTAACTACGTCGCGCGCCTCCGCCAGCACGAAGAACACCTGGGCGGTCATCTCGGTCATCAGCCGGCCGTCGGCGTTGTCCACGTCGAACAGCGCCGTGTAGAGCACCACGTTATTGAGCGTTTCCGGGGTCGGGAGTACCTGACGCAGTTCGCCCTCCCAACGCGCCTCGGGCAGCCCCAGGGGGAAGAAGTAGGCAGGCATGCCAACCCTCAGCCGGCTCACGTCGGCCTCGGAGACCTCGGTCCACACCGTCATGCTGGAGAGATCGGCGATACGCATCAGGATCGGCACCACCTGGTTGGCGTTGAGCATCTGCCCCTGGCGCGCCTCCATGGAGACCACGGTGCCGTGCATGGGTGCATAGATACGGGTATGGCCCAAAGCGGCTTCCTCGGCACGCAGCGAGGAGCGGCTCTGCTCGATCTGTGCTTCCAGGGCCCGGATCTGCGCTTCGGTGGTCAGCACCGTGGCCCTGGCCACCTGGTAGGAATCCTCGCTGGTGGCGTCGTTGTTCATCAGCCGCTGCTGGCGCTGGAACTGCTGCCGCGCCAGCTCCAGTTGGGCCTGGCGCTCGGCCAGCTGCGCCTCCTGGGCCACCAGCTGGGCGCGCCCGGCCTCGACTCGGTTCTGCTGCACGTCGGCCTCTATCTCCGCCAGAAGATCGCCCTCGGCCACGCGATCGCCCACCGCCACGTGCAGCCTGACCAGCTGTCCGGACACCTGGGCTCCCACGTCCACGTAGTCACGGGGCTGCAGCTTGCCCAGTGCCGTGACCAGTTGCTCGATATCGCCCCGGCTGGCCTCCACGGTCGCCAGCACGGCGGCCTGCGGCGCCCGCTGCTGCCACCCCCACCACAGCATCAGCGTCACCAGCGGCAGCACGCCCCAAGCGAACCGCCGCCAGCCGCGCCGCCCTCTTCTCGACTCCACACCCGACATCCCCCAGCCCTCCTGCATCGATTGCGCCCGTCGCATCGATGCCCCACATCACATCGTCATTTGTCGCAGAGAGTAAGGCAGGATTAAGGAAAGGTTGTGAACGCGAAAACCCTCGGAGTGGAATTGCGACGGCGTCACGCCTGGGGCGCGTCTATCCTCCATTCCGGCGCCAGGCTACGCCAGTGTTGCTTGAGGATGGTCTTGTGGGCCTCAGCCATTGGCATTTCCTCTAGCTGGTTGGGCCATCGATCGCGAGCACGTGTCACGGTATCGTTAAGCACCGTGCGAATGGCGGGCCAAGAGATACCGACGCTCGAAGCCCAGCGCCGAAAATCGTCCTCGCCTAGCCGGTACCAATCCTTTTTCCCGTTCAGGTTGAGCGCCAAGTGGTGATCACCCTCGAGATAGGCCAGCGTAGTGACGATATCGTAGGCAGGGGCCAGGCCAGGAGTGCGCTGATCTGGGTAGATAAGACTCCAGTTCTTGAGGTGCGCGTCGCCGTTGGCCAGCAGAATGTCGACCAGTAGACGGCGCGCGAAGGCCTGCACGCTGGCCAGGCCATCCACCGTGAATTCACGCATTAGACGTCCTATTCGCTCGTAGTTGGGGCCGTCATACTTTTCGTGGGGGTAGCGAAACAGCACCTGCGCCATGTCCTCGGCGTGAATCCGTCGTTCACCCTCGCGATCGAAACGGCGGATGGCATAGGCGACTTGCTCATCCGGAAGGTTGATCGCGGGCAGGCCCTTCAGGGCACTCAGCGGAATCAGTCGAATCTCGGGAATGTCGACACCTGCGCTCTGGGCCAGCCACATCGCGGTGGCCTCATTCTCGGGTAACTGACGATGACGAGTCGAGGGTGTCTTGACGATCCAGTCGCCGAATTCATCGGCATGGCCAAAGTGAAAGCGTCCGTTGCGCTCACGCATGGAGAACTTCATCTGCACGCCGGCCAGCGAGAAGCCGCTTCCCACCTCGGCGGTACGACGCACCGGGGTGACACGACGCCGGTGGTCGAGAACCCAGTCAGGCATCGCGTCGGGGCTCACTGGCGATACCCTCAATGCACCGGGAAGGTCGTTCCCCAGGCTCACCAACAACGGAAATTCATTGTCGGGATGCACCTTGAGCCGCTGAGCCAGCCATTCGCGAAGCGCCCCTTCCGGCAACAGGTTCGAGAACCAGGGATGGAGGCGCTGCTGACGGATCCAGGGCATTTGCATCAGTTCGCCAGCACGGGGGAAATCGGGATGCAAGGACAGTGAAAGCGTGGGACGCGCAGTATCGAGCCGCCAAGCGTCAGCGAATACCAGTACGTTACGCCCACTCTGGTAGCCGGCCAAATAGCCCACGCGCTGGCCATGCAACTCGAGACTCAGCATCTCGACCGCTTCATCCACCATTGCGTTCGTCCTCATCACCTAGCAGGCCCTGCCAGGGATCGGCATCGAGGCCCCGTGCTTCGCCAGTCTCGCCCTTCAACAGCGCCTGCACGGCATGCCACTTTTCGAGTGGGATCAGCATCAGCTTGGCGTTGAGTCCATCCGCTGCCAGAGCCAGAGTCGATAGCCGGGGATTCCCGCCCGCCTCCAGGCGCTGGTACTGCTGACGCACCATGCCGGTCCTCTTGGCTAGATCCTGCTGGGTAAACTGTAAAGCTTCGCGCCGCTGCTTGAATTGCTCACCAAGTGTCATAATGCACCTTATTCGTTGCGATTCACGATTAAAAGCAACTAATAAGGTGCAGAATAGCGGCTTAAGATGGTGACCGCTAGTTATCCGCTTGAGGGTACTCCGCTATATATCGGCTCCAGGCACGAGCCGCTCGAACCAGACGTCACGCACCCGTTGGTGCTGGCCTGAACAGGCCCGCCACCGTGTCGACGTCTCGCAGTCCGAGTTCGCCAAGTTGATCGGCGTCAGTGTGCGCACGCTCCAGGAATGGGAGCAGGGCCGCCGAGTGCCCACTGGCGCGGCCCGCACTCTGCTGCGCGCGCCACACAGCATCCCGAAGCGCTGCGCGACCTGTCTTGAGGAAAAATGAGCGAATCAATCCGACGCCCCCACCGCGACCCAATATCGCGTGCGGTAGGTGACGCTGATCGGCTGGGTCTGGGCAAGGAATTGCAGCGTGCGGTCGGTATCCCCCACCAGGAAGTGGCCGGACACGCGCAGCTCAGCCACGCTCGGGTCGCAGACGATGCGCCCTGGTCGATAGCGCGACAGTTCGGACAGCAGATCCTGCAGGCGAATGTTCTGCCCGACAATGACGCCTTCGGCCCAGCCGCCAGCCTCGAAGCCTTGCGCTTCAGCCGGCACGCTGCCCGTTTCCGTCAGCCAGCGACTCTCTCCAACATGCACGACGGCGGACTCGCCACCCTCCGCCGGGTACAGCTCCACCGCCCCTTCCTGCACGCTGACACGAGTGCGCTGCCCGCCCCGCCGCAGGATGATGAGCCGGCGCAGGCCAGAGCCAGGCGCGCTCCAGTGCACGCCGGCGCCAGAAGTCCACGACCAGGCCGTTGGCAATGGTGGAGAGATAGGCACGCGGCTCGTTCAGACGCAGGGGTTGCCGGCGGGTGAGCACGCGCATGAAGGTGTCCTGTGCGATGTCCGCCGCGTCACACGTGTTACCGAGCTTGCGGTGCAACCAGCCGCACAGCCAACCGTGGTGGTCGACGTACAGGGCCTGAACCTGCTGCGCAGGAGTATCTGTCAACACGGCGTTCTTCATGCGTCGCCCGAGAAAAGACCAATGATAATCATTTCTATCTTACGAGGCGTAACGCAAGCCATGCAAGGGTCATCCCCTCCAGGCCTCAGGAGCTATCTCGCAGACTCCACCGAACGTCGTCATGCGGATACGAAATGGTCTTCCCTCTCACCCCTCGAGCGCTCGTCGAAACTCTTCCCGATAGGCTTCGGCGTGGCATGCGGGGTCGGCGGGAAAGCGGCCGAGTGCCACGGCGAGCTCGAAGAAGCCCTGAGCAGGCAGATCGGCCCGACGACTGACCACCAGGGCAGCGATGAAGGGGCGATCCATCTCGATGTCCTCACGCATAGAGGCCTCCAGGGCCAGGGCGACGCGCTGGATGGTGCGCGGCGGCTGAAGCCCCAGGGCGTCGGCGAGTTGCTGGTAGGTGATCGGCAGACGTTCCCGAGGCAGGCTCTCGAGGATCTGACGTACCTGGGTGGCAAGATTGGCGTCTTGGGGGTGAGTGGGCATGGGTCTCCCTGGGTTCAGCCGTCTCTGTCGGTCGCCTCCATCAGTCGGCGGTAGTGATCTCGGCGCTGCCGGGGTCGTAACGATAGCGCGCCCCGTCGACCTCGAACAGCAGGGTCTCAGCATGCCATTCGAGGGCATGATACTCGGTCTCCGGGGGCACCCCCTCGTCATGTACAGGGAGACGCACCCAGCGGGAGTTGTCACTCACTGTATCACCGTGCCCTTCACGGTCGACGACCACCAGAATGCGATTCGGCACCGGTCCCTCCTGGACGAAGACGACGTATCGTCCATCGTCACGCCATGGGCCGAGAGTCACGATGCCACCATATTGGAAGGCGGCGGGAATGAGCTCGCGCGACGCCAGCACCAGCAACCAGCCGCCACCGTGGGCGGCTCCATCCGTGGTCACCGCCAGCCATCCGCCATCGGGCGATAATGCGGCATCGGTGAAGCGTCCCGAAGCGCCGAATTCGTGCTCGGCGTCCACGCGGATGCCGCCCGGCACCTCATCGATATGCAGCAGGCGGCGACCGTCGGCAGCATGGATCTCCTGCTCGGTGATCTCGAGGGGCGTCGACGCGTTGACTACGGCATCAGTGGCAGGAACTCCGACACAGCCAGCGAGCACGGCCAGGCACACCAGCGCCAGCAAACGCCCCTGCCACGAGAGAGAGGATATCGAACATCCCGCCATCATCAGTTTCTCCTACCCGGTCGAGCCCGAATGTAGCTCCAGGCGGCGTCAGGGAGCGTCTCGCTCTCAAGCTCAGTGGCATAATAGCAAGGCATCGCCCTTGAAGGGGCAGCGGTTCATGGTTTGCCCTGACTGCGGTTTGAAGCTTCTCCCAGCCCCCTTTATTTCCCGATAGGGAAAAAGCATTGCTTACTCGAATGAATTTTGCCAGATTTTCCCTATTGGGAAATTTCACATGCATTAACGGCTTCCTTTTATATAATTATCCCTATCGGGAAAAGTCATTCTCCGTACGCTCTTACGCCATCAAGCCGGTCGGGGACATATCCCATGCCACAGTCCAACACCGTGACGGTCCACGACGCCCAGACTCTCGGGCAATTGATTCGTCGCACACGCAAGCAGCAGGGGCTGAACCTGGCAACCCTGGCTGGCCTGTGTGGGTTGAGCATCCGCTTCCTGAGCGAACTGGAGAATGGCCGCGACTCCTGCGGCTTCGGGCGCATCATGATGGTGCTGGATACACTCGGTATCGACCTGGTCGCCTGCCCGCCCGAGGAGACAGTGCCGTGACACGCCAACAAGACGTGCTGCATGTGTGGCGCAATGAGCAGCACGTGGGCACCCTGTGGCGCGGTGACGATGGGCGGCTGATGGGGTTCGAGTACGACGACGCCTGGCAAACGACGGGGCATGCCATTTCGCATAGCCTGCCATTGAGCCAGAGGATCTGGCGGCCGGAAGAGCAATGCGCCCATCGCTGGTTTGGCAACCTGCCGCCGGAAGAACAGGCACGCGCGGCCCTGATCAAACGGCTGGGCATTCCCGATGACGATTTCTCGCTGCTGGCCGCCATTGGCGGCGGCTGCGCCGGCGCCCTGACGATCCTGCCCCGTGGGCAGACCCCACCGTCACGGGAGCAGTCATCGCAGGGCCAAGGCGACTATCGAGCCCTCGAACTCGACCGTCTTGGCCAATGGGCTGCCTTCCGCGAGCGCTATGCCGATGACCCGGCCAGGCGCCCTCGCCTGTCGTTGGCCGATGGCAGATCGCTCCGGCGTACGATCTGGTCGGTAACATCGTGCTCGGCCACAACCCCGAGCTGGCCTTCTCGGTGGGCGAGCGGTTCAACTCGATGCAGCTGTTGCCGCGAGACTGGCAAGCCTTCGCCCGGGAATGCCGTTTCAGCTACCCCCTTCGTCAAACGCCAGATCCAGGACATGGCTGCCACGCTCGCCGACCTTGCCGATGCCCCCTCCTTGCAGCAGGCCCTGCAGCACGCCGGTCTCAAGGATAATGGCTGGGTGCGTTTGCAGCAGCAACGCCAGCATATTCACAAGCAGTGCCGCCGGGCGGAGCGCTGGTAGAGCTACGCCTTCCTCACCCCACATGGCTCTCTTGCCGCCCGATGAGCCTCGTCAAGGCCCCGGTGCAGCAACTGTTGAAAGCCCCCATCGATCAATGCTTGCAGCCCCTTTGCCGTGGTGCCGTCATAAGCGACCAGCCGCTCGACCATATCGCCGGGGGCGGCGTCCAGGCTGTCCAGCACCAGGCATCCGCCAACCAGCGTCTGCATGACGGCTTCCCGGGCAATATCGTCGGGTATCCCCATGTCTCTGGCGTGCTCCAGCATCGAGTGCGCCATCAAGGCGGGAAAGGCCGGCCCCGCGCCGGTCAGGGCCGTCATGTAGTCGAGCTCGCGCTCTTCGGATAGCTCACGTGCCTTGCCACAGCTCTGCAACAATTCCTGGACGAGTCGCTTATCGGCCTCGCCGACCTGCTCGGCGGCATACCATGGAAAGTAGGCTTGTCGGATTTCCGCCGCCGCATTCGGCATGGCACGCACCACCCGCCGGCTTCCCACCCGGCTGGCAACGTCTTCCAGCGAAACCATGGCCAGCAGAGAAATGACCAACTTGCCGTGTGCCTCGATCTCAATACTGGAAAGATGCTCGGGTCGCACGGAGAGCACGATGACATCCACCATGTCGGCCAGCTCCCGGTTATCGGTAACACAGCGGACCTCCGGCCAGCCACGGTACGTTTCGCCAGCCCCGGAACGCGATGAGACCACCAGTTGATCGGCGGGCACGATACCCTTTTCCAGCAGAGCCCTTCCCAGCGAGCGCCCCATCCACCCATGACCGCCGACGATGCCAACCATTCCAGTCGGATTGACGGGCCCTACGGCGCCTGAAGACATTTGCTCTCCCTCCCCTTGTCGTATGCCTTCATCCAGTCGGCAAGCGGTGAGGTGTGCCGCGAGGCGAAGCGCTCCAGGTCCTGCCGCTGACATGGCTGTCCCGTGAATATCTGAACGTATTCGGCCACCCGACCGATGCGCTCGTCCTTGGTTTCCTGGGTACGCATCGAGATATAGCCGATCTGGGTCAGGTAGGTCGTGCGCGCCCGGACATTGGCGGAATGCGGTTCATCGCCGAAGCGAATCAGCATCCGCGTCAGGGCATCGATGCGCTTGCGATCAGCGGAGGCGACCTCACGTGCGACCTCGGGAGCCTGCATGGCCCAGTAGCGCACGGCGAACTCGAACTCGGCATCGAACAGCGTCTCATCCAGCCAGCAGTCGAAGACATTCAGCATGGCCTCGACGACCGACTCGGCGTAGCGCTCGGTCTGGCTGATCAGGCCATGCGTGTTTTTCGCTTTCCAGCGTTCGATCAGACCATCCAGCAGAGCGTCGCGATCCTTGAAAAACCAGTAGAAACTCGTTCGGGAGGTCTTCAATGCTTTTGCCAAGGGCAGAATCCTGACCGACTCCACGCCCGATGAGATCAGTTGCTCATAGGCGGCATCCAGCCAGTCTTCCGCCCGCCCTTTCCCGACTTTGGTGTTCATTCATTACCTCGTTTCCGCGGCTCTCATGACCTGCCCCGATGGAGCCCTTCGCCCGTCCATGTACACCACTATCATTTAAATTGACACATATGTACATTTCTCGCTAGCTTTGTCGAATACACAATAACAAGGCCCCTGACAAGGACACCGGAAATGGCTAACGACCCCCTGCTGCACCCCTACCGACTCAAGCACCTGACCCTGAAGAACCGGCTCATGCTGACGTCCCACGAGCCCGCCTACCCCGAGGACGGGTTGCCCAAGGCGCTCTATCGCGCCTACCACGTCGAACGGGCCAGGGCCGGCCTTGGCCTGACCATGACCGCCGGCTCCGCGGCGGTGGCCAAGGATAGCCCGCCGGTATTCAACAACATCCTGGCCTACAAGGACGAGGTGGTGCCCTGGATAAGCGAGCTGACCGATGCCTGCCACGAGCACGGCACCGCCGTGATGATCCAGTTGACCCACCTGGGCCGACGCACCCGCTGGGACAAGGGCGACTGGCTGCCGGCGGTGTCGGCGTCGCACCGTCGCGAAGCCTCCCACCGCGCCTTTCCCAAGCAGGTCGAGGATTGGGACATCGAGCGTTTGATCCGCGACTACGCCGATGCCGCCGAACGCATGCATGCCGCCGGCCTCGATGGTATCGAGCTGCAGGCCTATGGCCACCTGATGGACCAGTTCTGGTCGCCGCTGACCAATACCCTCGAGGAACCTTACGGAGGCGATCTCGACAACCGGCTGCGTTTCACCTTCGACGTGCTGCGTGCCATTCGCCAGCGGGTCGGTGAGGAATTCATCGTCGGCGTGCGCTATACCGGCGACGAAATGCTGCCGGGCGGGCTGACGGCCAGCGACGGGATGGCGATCTCGCAGCGCCTGAAGGACAGCGGCCTGGTCGATTTCCTCAACGTGGTGCGCGGTCATATCGACACCGACCCGGGGCTCACCGACGTGATCCCCATTCAGGGCATGCCCAGTGCCCCGCACCTGGACTTCGCCGGAGAGATCCGTCGTCAGGTGGATTTTCCCACCTTCCATGGGGCCAAGATCCAGGATGTCGCCACCGCTCGCCACGCCATCGCCTCGGGCAAGGTCGACATGATCGGCATGACCCGTGCCCACATGGCCGATCCGCATATCGTGCGCAAGATCGTCGAAGGGCGCGAAGAGGAGATCCGCCCCTGCGTCGGGGCCAACTACTGCCTCGACCGCATCTATCAGGGTGGCGCCGCCTACTGCATCCACAACGCCGCCACCGGGCGCGAAACCACCATGCCCCACACCATCTCCAAGGCAGCCCAGAAGCGCCGGATAGTGGTCATCGGTGCCGGCCCAGCGGGGCTGGAAGCCGCCCGGGTTGCCGGTGAGCGAGGCCACGAAGTGGTGGTACTGGAAGCCGCCAGCGATGCGGGCGGCCAGGTGCGTCTCACGGCGCAGAGCGAGCGCCGCCGCGAGATGATGGGCATCATCGACTGGCGCCTGGAACGCTGCGAGGCCCTCGGCGTCGAGATCCGCTACAACGTCTGGGCGGAAGTCGAGGATGTGCTGCAGGAAAACCCGGATGTGGTAATCGTGGCCACTGGCGGCTACCCCATGGAGGACCAGCCCACGGTCGGCAGCGACCTGGTGGTCAACACCTGGGACATCCTTTCCGGGCACGTGCCACCGGGTAAAAGGGTATTGCTGTTCGATGATGCCGGCGATCATGCCGCCATGCAGGCGGCGGAGGTCATTGCCGCCACGGAGGCCGAGCTCGAGATCATGACCCCGGACCGCACCTTCTCGGCGGAAATCATGGCCATGAACCTGGTGCCCTACATGCGCTCCCTGCAGCGCCCCAACGTCACCTTCACACCCACCTACCGGCTGAAGTCCGTGCAGCGGGATGGCAGCGAACTGCTCGCCAGGATCACCAGCGACTACCTTGACCTGGACCACGAGCGGCGCATCGACCAGGTGGTGGTCAATTACGGCATCACGCCGATGGCCGACATCTATTTCGAGCTGAAGCCGCATTCCAGCAATGGTGGCGAAGTGAACTACGAGGACCTG
Source organism: Billgrantia endophytica (assembly GCF_002879615.1). Classification (GTDB taxonomy): domain Bacteria; phylum Pseudomonadota; class Gammaproteobacteria; order Pseudomonadales; family Halomonadaceae; genus Halomonas; species Halomonas endophytica. The sequence goes on along the minus strand of NZ_PNRF01000028.1, from coordinate 275,941 downwards.
ATCGTCGGCAGACCCCAGGCCGTCATTCGCAATTCGGGCGATGGGTTCCAGCTGTTCCGGATCGGTGATGCCGTCGAGTCCCGGAACACCCATGCGGCTATCTACGATGCCCTGCGGCTGGTCAAGGACCTGTAACATCGGAGATGGATGCTGTTCACATGGCCGTTCAACCTGATGCCTGTGTGGAGACAGAAGCATACGGCTGCCCCCAATCTGTGTATGCTGACGTACATCCACTTGTCTTGGTGGGGTCCTCTCGTTGACTGTCGGCCGTATCGGCCGGGCCATCCCGTCGCCTCCTCTGAGTCCAGACCTGAGGTTTGCGATTCATGCTTCCTACTTCCCTTCATGCCATTCTCAACTCAGCCACTCACCGCGGTGACGCCCGTCAATCGGCCGTCGTGTATTGCGAGGGCAATTTCACGCGCATCGATGGCAAGACGGCCAACGGCCTGGTGCGCAGCAGCGAGAGGTATCGCATCCTCTCCGTCATCGACAGCACCATGACCGGCGAAGATGCGGGTATCGCCCTGGGCGATGCGGCAGCGGGCATTCCCATCGTGGCGGACCTGACGGCGGCGCTCGCAGCGGCTGACGATCTTCCCGACGTGCTCATCTTCGGCCTTGCGCCGCTGTCGGGATTGATGTCCGAGTCAGATCGCGCGGTGGTGCTTGCCGCCGTGGCGGCGGGAATCGACGTGGTATCCGGCCTGCACGAGTTCCTCGCGGACGACCCGGAGTTCTCGGCGGCGGCACTCGCCACCGGAGTGACGCTTCACGATATACGCCGACCACGCCCAACCAAGCATCTGCGCATGTTCGATGGGGCGATCAACAGCGTCGACTGCGTGCGCATCGCGGTGCTGGGCACGGATGGCGCGATCGGCAAGCGCACCACCTCGACGCTTCTCACCCAGGCACTCAACGATGCCGGAATTCGCACCGTCATGGTGGGAACGGGGCAGACCGGTCTCATGCAGGGTGCGGCCTACGGCGTCGCACTGGATGCGATTCCCGCCCAGTTCGGCGTCGGCGAGCTGGAGGGGGCGGTGCTTGCCGCTTATGAAGGCGAGCGCCCCGACGTTATCGTGATCGAGGGTCAGGGCGCCCTCAGCCACCCCGCGTACTTGAGCTCGACGGTCGTATTGCGCGCCAGCCGACCACAAGCCGTGATCATGCAGCATGCCCCGGCCCGCACAATGCTCAGTGACTATCCGGAGGTGCGGATGCCGTCTCCCCTCTCGGAGATCAAGCTCATCGAGCTGTTCGGCAAGACCAAGGTCATCGGGCTGGCCATCAATCACGAGGACATGACCGAGGCAGAGGTCACGGCGGCCATCGCCCGCTACGATGTCGAACTCGGCATCCCCGCCACCGATGCGCTGTGGCACGACCCCTCGGCACTGGTGGCGATGGTCACCGCCGCCTTTCCCGCACTGCAGGCGCATCGGCAACTGGAAATGGCGTGATCTGCCCCCGCATCGAAATCGATCTGGCCAAGATCGAGGACAACGCTCGAGAACTTGTCGCCCTGTTGGCCGGTCGCGGTATCGACGTCACCGGGGTCACCAAGGCGACCCTGGGCTTGCCCGAAGTGGCGAACGCCATGATCGCGGGGGGTGTGGCGCGTCTTGGCGATTCACGGATCGAAAATCTCGAGGCACTTCGCGACGCAGGCATCCGCACGCCGCTGACGCTGCTGCGTTCTCCCACGCCCGATCAGGCCGGCCGGACAGTGGCATGCGCAAGCATCAGCCAGGTGAGTGAGCCCGAGGTGGTGAATGCATTGTCAGCGGCGGCGGGCAAACGCGGCGTCATTCACGGCCTGGTGCTGATGGTGGAGCTGGGGGATCTACGCGAAGGCGTGCTGCCAGGCGAGGTGCTCGACCTTGCCCGGCGCATATCGCGCACTCCTCACGTCACGCTCGTCGGCCTCGGCACCAACCTGGCATGCCGTGCCGGCGTCGTGCCAAGCGCTGGCAATATGGATGAGCTATCTTCGCTTGCGACCCTGCTCGAAGGTGAGCTGGGCCTACACCTGCCGATCGTTTCCGGCGGCAATTCGGCAAATCTCGCCTGGGCCATCGAAGCGCCAGCCGGCCGAGTCAATGACCTGCGGCTCGGCGAGTCGATCCTGCTGGGATGCGACCCCCTCACGCGAAAGCCCCTGAACGGCCTGCACACCGACGCCTTCACACTGGTGGTGCCCGTCATCGAGTCGCTGGCCAAACCGACAGCGCCACGAGGCGCAACAGGCGAGGCAGCATTCGGCGTGCCGATGCAGATGCTCGAACGTGGCACCATCATTCAGACGATCGCCGCGATCGGTCGGCAAGATGTGGACCCGGATGGCCTGACGCCCCCGGGCGACATCAGCGTGCTCGCCGCCAGCAGCGATCACCTGGTGCTGGAAACGCAGCACCGCCTGGCGCCCGGCACGGAGATCCGCTTCGGGCTCAATTACTCGGCGCTGCTGCGCGCAATGACGTCTCCGTTTGTTGTGACCATGATCACAGCGACGCAACGCCCCGTTGTGCCAATGATGGGTAGAGGCACCGCGGCAATGGGCAAGCCGCGCTGGGCCTGGCGCACCACCCTTGGAACTTACCAGGCGCGGTTGGCCGGCTGGCATCGTACGGACCCGACTGGATCGAAGTGAACGGTGATCTCCGCTATCCGACCGGGGAGGTGGTGGTCAGTAGTCCTGCCGCGACCAGTATGATGAGCGCCATCAATAGTCCCTCGGCGGCAATGCTGCCGCGCAGCCGGCGGCTGGCGTTCGGTGCGCCCCGTACCGCAGCGGGCACCAGCCACCATCGGTTGGTGGCACCCAGGAGCAGCAGCAGCGCGACCAGGGTCAACTTTATTGACAGAAGCTGCCCGTAGGGCGTGTACAGCAGCGCGGACAGCCGGCCACCCAGTAACCACGCGGCCAGGCAGCCCCCGGCGATGAGCAGTAAAGGCACCAGGGCCAAGCCGAAGCGCCCGAACTGGGCCAGTAGCCGGGACGACGAGTCATCGCCCGGGCGTCGGCCAGCCAGCCGGTATAGCGGCATCAGCGCCGCCGCCCAGAACGCGGCCATGGTCAGGTGAACGACCAGCAGGCCACCCAGGCGAGGATCACCACGGGTATGGCCGACCTGGGCGAAGGCCAGCAGTACCAGCCCGATACCCATCATGCTCAGCCCGTGACGCAACGGCCTGAACCGGCCTTCCATCAGGTTGGCTTGCAGCAGCAGCAGCCCGACCACCGCCAAGCGCAACCGATCTCCCTGGGCGCCGTCTCCCGCGATCCCCAGTAACAGCGGGTTGCGGGCCGCTGCCCAGTTGCCACCCCCCAGATAGGCGGCCTGCAGCAGCCAAAGCAGCAGTAGCATCCCGATGCCTGCCCAGACCGCGAGCAGGATACTGCGCTTGAGCACGGTCGTCTCGCGCTGCGGCAACGAAGGAAAGGCAAAGCGAAACAGCACGCCACCCACCGCCAGCAGCGCGGCCCCGTAGAACCCTGCCAGGGAGAGAACACGACCGGCCGTCCACGGGTCCAGGCCAGCCAGGGCGATCCCGTTCATGGCTTACTCTTGGATCGTGAAGCGGTAGTCACCCGACATGGTATGGCCATCCTCGGCGATACCGCGCCAGACGACCTGGTATTCGCCCGCTTCCAGGGTATCGGCGGGCACGGCGGCATGCCGTTCCGACGGCGGGCCGACCGGGTCTTCGCTCGTCTCGACCGCCCCCTGCGGGCCGCTGACGTCGAACCGGGTGATACGAATCGGTGCATCGAACTGGAGCTCCAGCCGCGCTGGGGCCTGCTCCAGCACCGCGCCATCGTCGGGGTGCGTATCGGTCACATGGGCGTGCGCCCATAGCGGCTGGCTGACCAGTCCGAACAGTGCGACCAGGGCCGCCATGAAAGTACGCTTACCGCTCCTTGTCGCCATTGCTTGCTCCCTTATAGATGCCTTTGTGAAAACCGTCTCGCCCCATGGCACCCGGCTCTGGGGCAGGTCGACACTACCTCCCGCAACCTGTTTTTTCCACCCTGTTGGACGGTTACTGGAGCAGGCCAGACCCACATGACACATCGAAGGCCTAGTAAAAGAAAGGCAAGGCGCATGGCCTTGCCTTCTTTCGACGGTTTTTCGGATCTGGACGTTGCCTTACAGCCCCCAGGCGTCCGAGAGGGTCATGTCGTCATCCACGTCGCTGTAGCGGTCCTCGTCATACTCGTTCGAGCTTTCGAGCTCATCTTCACCGTAAGTCTGCTGGAACACGAGCTGCTCGTCCTCCAGTTGCATCTCCGCCAGCGGCAGGGTGATGTCCGTTCCACCCATGCCCCAGAACCCCCCAACGGTAACGACCGCATGGAGATCGCCGGTATCGTTATGCTTGACGACACTCTGGATGTCGCCAATCTCCTCGTCTTCCATATTGATGACGGTCATGCCTTCGAGTTCGCTGACCTGCATGGCGCCCAGTGACTCGTCCAGGGTGGCCTCGGCGGCACCCATCTCGTCGAAAGCGTCATCGGCGTCGGTTTGAGGCGCCTCGCCGGTCTGCTCCGTGTCCGTCTCCTCGACGTCCATGTCTTCGGGGTCCATCTCCTCATAATCGTCGGCATCATCGCCTTCGGCGTCCAGATCATCGTCATCGATGTCCAGGTCTTCCTGATCGCCATCGTCGTCAGCCGCCTGGGTGTCGTCTGTGTCCTGGTTGGTTTGCTCTTCGCTCATTGTCGCATCGCCGTTGCGCTCGATATCGTCCTCGGTTTCCTGAGCCAGGGCGCCCCCGGCGATACCGGCGGAGATTGCCCCAATCGCAATAGCCAATAATGTCCTTTTCATCTCGCTCCCTCCTTGAGTAAACCGACGTCTTGAAGGTAGTACCTCTTAAAAGTAGTTGGCCCTCAGGGACACAGCGAAATGAAACGTCAGGAAACGCAACCATCCTGTTAAACGCCGCACGTCGACCACCAGCAAGGTGAGGCGCTCAGCGACCCGGGCCCGAGATTGGTTTACGCTGGTGGAGGGTGGCCGCGAGAGGCAGGACGCATCGGCTTCAAGAATAATAGGACCTGGATAGACAGCGACATGATGAAGAGACGACGTAGGGGCCGACTGGCAGGGGCAACGGTCGGGCTCGCGCTACTGATGCTGATGCTGGCCGCCCTGCTGATGGCGGCAGCCGGACCGGCCCATCGTTTTGAATGGCTTTCGTTGCACCAGGCGTTCAACATGTTGCGCTACGGCGTCTATGCGGCCATGGCTGCGGCCGGGCTCAGCCTGCTCGCCCTGCTGATTGCCGCCTTCTGCCGACGCGTGCGTCCGGTCCTGATCAGTGGCCTGGTGATCGCTGGTGTGGTGGGGTTGCTGGCCATTCCCTGGCAGCACTGGCAGCGTGCCCAGGCGGTGCCACCTATCCATGACATCACAACGGACACCGCCAACCCGCCCGCCTTCACGGTTTTGGTGGAAGCCAGGGAGGCTGCACCCAATGCGGTGGACTACCCCGGCGAGCGCACCGCCCGGCAGCAGCACGATGCCTATCCGGATATCGGGCCGCTACTGTTCCAGGCTTCCCCATCCACGGTCTTCGATGCCGCGCTGGCCGAAGTGCGTGCCTTCCAGTGGAAGCTGGCCGGCATGGACAATGGCACCATCGAAGCCACCGACACCACCACCTGGTTCGGCTTCAAGGATGATGTGGTCATCCGGCTGAGCGAGACGGAAGAGGGGGTGCGGGTGGACGTTCGCTCCGCCTCCCGTGTCGGTCGCAGCGACACCGGAACCAACGCCGAACGGATACGAGCGTATCTGGACGCGCTGGAAAAACGCATGGAAAAGAAGCTGAACTGAGCAGGAACCGAATGGAACAGGCGCTGCACTGAACGGCGGGCAGCTACCTGGCTGCCCGCCGTGAGGCTTCCTGTGGAACCCCGGCCGCACGCGTCTCAACCGTGCCGAGTGCTGAGGATATGGTGTACGCTGTCGCAGTCCACCAGCATGTCCGAGCAGTTGACGACGATCTCTGAACGGGCCAGCACAAAGCCCTTGCCCGTTATGTTGTTCTCCACCACCTGGTACCTGCCGGCCTCCCGGGAACTGACGAACTCACCGATGAAACCGGTGTTGCGCAGGGAGACGGTTTCCAACCTGTCACCCGGCTTGATGAGCCCTTCATGGTGCATCAGGGCCAGCCGTGCCGAAGTACCGGTACCGGTGGTGCTCCGGCAGATCACGCCCGGGTGAACATAGGTTGCCGACCGGGAGCGGTAGAAATCATCGGCGATCTGGTCGACCGGCCCCATGAAGTGCAGGAACGGCAGCGGCCCAACGTCACCCAGGGTGTAGTGGGAGAAACCGGTACGGGTCTGGATGGCTTCCACGATGGCATGGGCACATTTGGCCAGTTGCGACTCCTCTGCACGCGTCAACGCGAAGCCCAGTTCGGTGGCATCCACCAGGGCATAGAAGCCGCCGCTATAGGCGATACTATAGGTCACGTCGCCGACCGAGGGCACATGAATGCTTGCCCGGTGGGTGTCGATGTAGCTGGGCAGGCCGCCACAGGTAATGGCTTCCACCACGCCGTTCTCCACCCGCGCCTCGATCTGCACCAGTCCTGCCGGTGATTCCAGCATGAAGCGCTGCTTGCCCTCCTGCTTGGGTATCAGCCCGGCTTCCAGCAGTGCGGTGGCAGTACAGATGGTGTTGGAGCCGGAATAGATCGGGTAGCCCATCACCTCCATGATGATGTAGCCCATCTTGGCCCGGGGGTCGCAAGCCGGCACGATCAGGTCCACCGACATCTCGGGAATGCCGTAGGGTTCGTTCAGCAGCAGTTTACGCAGCCCGTCGGCATCGTTCTCCAGGTATTCCATCTGCTGCCTTACCGTGGCTCCGGGCAGCGGGTCGACGCCACCGAACACGATGCGGCTGACATCACCACCGGCATGAGTATCGATCAATTGCAGGGTGAGTTCGTGGCTCATGCGATCCCCTTGAGGGTATGGGGTGCGCCGTGCTCGGCCCATTCGGAATCGGGCACGACGACGATCTTGCCCAAGTAGCTGCTGCCGCGATTGACGAAGTAGCGCTCGGCCTCGTGCAGGTCGGAGAGCTTGAACGCCGCGTGCAGCACCGGCTTGAGCTCGCCGGAGCGAATCCATTCCACCAGTTGTTCGGCTTCCTCGCGGGTGCCATGGGAGACGCCGAAGATCTGCACCTGGTAGAGATAGATTCGGGTCCACATGATCTCGCTGACGTTGCCGCCGCTGGCCCCGGCGATGGAGAGCCGTGGGTAGGTGGCGCGGTGTTTCATGTCGACGATCATGGTGTCGATGAACCGGTCGGTCATCTCGCCGCCGACCAGATCCATCACCGCGTCGATCGGCGCACCACCGGTCGTCTCCAGTACCCGCTCGACGAAGGTCGGCAGGTCGCCTCGGTCGATCACCGCCTCGGCGCCCAACGCCAGCAGGGGTCCCGCCTTGTCGAGCTGGCTCACGGCGTAAGGAATCGCCCCCACGATGCGACAGAGCTGGATCAGCGCGGTGCCCACACCGCCGCTGGCACCACTGACCAATACCCGCTCGCCGGCGCTCACGTTGGCCGAGGTCATCATGTGATAGGCGGTCTGATAGGAGCACATGCCCATGGAGGCGAGCTCGGCGTCGGAGAGTGCCGGGTTGGGTACGTGGTGGAACTGGTCCGACGGCACGGCGATGTATTCGGCAAAGCCGCCATCGGCCCCGTGGCCGTAGTAGTCCGGCGTCAGGTTGATGTCGCGGCGATCATCGGGGTAGAGGTTGAAATCGAGCAGGCCCCGCTCGCCGATGCGGCTGGCATCCACGCCTTCACCAACGGCCATCACCCGCCCCGCCACGTCCGCGCCCTGGATACGCGGGAAGGTCAGTGTCGGCGAACCACCCATGGAGAAGGAGGTGACCTCGCCCTTCTCCTTGGTCGGATAAAGCCCTTCGCGGGCCTTGCGGTCGGTATTGTTCTTGGCGGTGGCCGTCACCTTCACCAGCACTTCACCCCGTGCCGGCCTGGGGGTGGCAACGTCCTCACGGTAAACCAGCTTCTCCACGCCGCCATGGTCGGTCAGCAGCATGGCGGCCATGGTGGCCGGAATGTCGTCTTGATGGGTATCGGGTGCCACGTTCTACCTCCTGCATCGACAAGGGGCGTTTCAAGCAAGGAATTCTCCCTACGGGATATTTCCGACAACCCTAAGCAGCCGTTATGGCTGAATAAACCATGGGACTTACGGAAAATACGACGCCAGATTGAACCATGCTGGCCGACAGCCTGAACATAGTTAACCGCACTGTTTTTTTCTGTATTCACCCTGTTTCTGTGCATTTCTTTCTTCTCTTTCCTGGCGAGGCGCAAGGTGACATCCAGTCGCAAAGAAGAAAACACGGGCAGAATATCGTGCAGATACCATAGTCGAAGAGGAACGAACCCCGGCAACTCGCTATGCTCTACAAAGCGAAAGACCGAACAGGCAAGACCAGGGACGAAACAGCCGTATTGAAAAGGTTAGTGGCGGGTGAAGGAGACACCAGGATGCGCTACTGGTTGATTGTCAATACCGATGCCGGCGACGGCGAGCATGGCGAATCCTACTGGCGGAGCCACCTGGGTGCCGTCGGCCTTGATGACCTGTCGGTTCGTGACATTGCCGATACGGCATGGGAGCAGGATGTCATGGAAGGTGACCGAGTGCTGGTCGCCGGTGGCGACGGCTCGGTCAATCGAGTAGCCGTGGTGTGTGTCGAGCGCAACGCCTCGCTGGGTGTGTTGCCCTCGGGTACGGCAAATGATTTCGCACGTAATCTGGACCTGCCGGACGATCCTCGGGAACTGTGCCAATTGATCGCTTCAGGCCAGACGGCGGATGTGGATGTCGCGTGGATCAATGGCCGGATGTTCCTCAATGTCGCCCATATCGGACTGGGAACGGTTCCTGCCAGGGAAGCCTCCGCAAAGCACAAGTCGCTATTCGGGCGCTTCAGCTATCTGGCCATTCTGGCGAAGAAGGTCGGCATACAGCAAGGCTTCCATGGGAAGATCACTCATGACGATGGCACTGCCGAAGGGCGCTGGCTGACGATCGCCATCGCCTCGGGGGCGTTCTTCGGCGGCGGGCAACGCGTTGCCGAAGCCCGGATAGACGACGGCAAGCTCGATATCGTCGCCGTACGACCCAGGTCGCGGCTTCGCCTGCTGATGGTGTTCCTGGCGACCCGCCTGTTGGGCCGCGAGACTGAAAACGGCTCCACCGTGGTACATGTCACTTCATCGCAGTGCCGCCTCCAGCTGCGTCATGCCAAGACACTAACGGCGGATGGCGAAATATTGGGTGAGTTTTCGGATACCACGGCGACGACGTGCCACGGCATTCTCAACGTGGCCTGTCGGCGCATCGTGACGGCCTGAGTATCGCACCGCGCAAGGGATCAAGGCGGTCTTATGCAGAAAACCGCAATGCTTGTGACACAGCGGTACTAACGACGGGCACGCAGCAGGTAGGAGGCCGCTGCGACGCCCACCAGGCCGATGACGGCGCCGGGCTTGGCCCCAAGCCCCAGGCTGATCCCGAGGCCGGCGATCAACGCGATCCCCCCCGCCAGAATGGCCGGCATACTGGTCGTCGAGGCCACGTCCCGCCTGCGCATGCGTTCGAAGCTCACTACGGCAATCATGATGGGGGCGACCATGACGATGCAGAGCCCTATCCATTCCAGGCGCCCTATCCAGAACCCCGTTTCTCCGGGCACGCCGGCATCGATGGGAAAGCCCAGGCGCGTTCCCAGCCAGGCCGCAGGGAGTTCGGCAAACTTGTGCCACAGATAAAGCTGCAGGCCCAATGCGCCCAGCATGGCCACCCAGCGCCCCATGTGACGACGCTGCAAGAACCGCCTCACCGGGGTCTCGAAGATCACCACCACGCCGACCTGAAGCCACATCACGCCCAGCAGTGCCAGGGTTGGCGGCAGCAGGTTGGTGTGGCCGCCGACATTGCCGTTCACCATCGACACCGGATAGCCGGACGCCACGGCCAACCCCAGCCAGGACAACCCGAACAGCAGCAGCCCGATGCCGGTGCGCCGGCCGGCAAAGCGCCCATGCCACCAGGCGATGCCGAGCTGCTGGGGCACGACCCAGACGAGGGCGGTGTTGACCCAGGCAAAAAGGTCGTGAGTGTCGGTCACCAGGGCGCCCAGCTCGAGCAGGGCGCCGGGCGACGTAGGGCGGGCACGCAGGAGATCGATCGCAGCGACCAGTACGATCAGCCCGACGACGGCCCCCAGCCCCCAGCGGCGGTCGGCCCAGACACTGAGGGGCAGCAGCAGTTGCACCCCCAGCAGGGTCAGCAGGAACCACAGGTGAACCGTCAATGAGTGATTGAGCGGCCCAAGAATCCCCTCTCGGGTAAAGAACGCAACGGCGACGAATACCGTCAACACGGCCAGGTAGGTGACGGTGGGCCGGGCCAGGCTCAGCGCCCGCTCGGCCCACCAGTGCAGGTGTGGCTTGCCTTCATCGAGGCGCTGCTGGACGCCTTCGGAACTGACCGCCGCCGAGACGAACACGAACAGCGGCACGACCTGTACCAGCCAGGTGAACAACCCTGCGGGGGCCCAGGCCTCCAGGATATGGCCGGTGTCCACCAGGACGCCGTCCTCGACTCGCGGCAGGGTGGCCACCCAGTGCCCGAGCACCACGATAAGCAGGGCTGCGGCACGTAGCGCATCGGGATAGGGATCTCGCGCTTCGCTCACTCTTCCCTCCTTCCATGGACGGATGCCGAACCGCCGGAAACTCCGCTGTCGTCAGACAGCCTAGACGAAGGAGACACGTTCAACCAAGCCGATGTCTGGCAGGTGTTCGAAGGGATGCGGGATTGCTGCTACGTTGGGGATGCATGCATCCCTTGAAATCAAGGCTCGTCGAATGGAAGTGCCAAGCCGCAAACGCTCGTCGCTCCGAGCCGCCGTGAGGCGGCTGTCATTCCTGACGGTAGTGGGAGGGGTCCTGGCAAGCGTGCCACCTGGCGCAGCAGCGGAGACCAATCAGGTCGGGCTGCCCCGCTTCCCCTCCATCAGCCCCGATGGTTCGGAACTCATCTTCAGCTGGCGAGGCGACCTGTGGCGCGCCGCGGCCGATGGCGGCACGGCGATACGCCTGACCCGGCACGATCTCGACGATCTCTACTCAAGTTGGAGCCCCGATGGGGAGTGGATCGTATTCGCCTCGATGCGGGATGGCTATCTGAATCTCTGGCGGATGCGCCGGGATGGCAGTCAACTGACCCAGCTCACCCATGGTGACCAGCACCTGCGCAACCCCCTGTTCGGCACCGACGCCGATGGCGAACCCGTCATCACCTTCTCGGGCATGCTCGAAGCCGATGTCTATCGTGACCAGAGGCCCTACCGGCTCTCGCCGGAGGGGGGTGAATACAGCCGGCTGCATGATGCCTTCGGCTCCGATCCACAGCTTTCGCCCGATGGGCAGCGCGTCGTCTTCACCCGCGGCGGGGCTTACCATGGCTGGAACCGCCGCCATTATCGTGGCCCGGACGCCATGAACGTGTGGATCCACGATCGCGAAACGAAGGAGTTCGAGCCCCTCACCGAGCGGGACGGAGATGACGGCCGCGCACGCTGGGTCGACGATGAGTCCCTGCTTTTCATGTCCAACCGGGAGGACGAGACGGTCAATCTCTATCGGGTCGACCTGCAGGATGAGTCGCGTCAATTCGAGCGGCTAACCCATTTCGACGAGCGCGACCTTCAGCACTTCGATGTTTCCCGCGACGGCAGCACCGCGATATTGCAGGTCTGGGACACGCTTTACACCCTGGACCTGGAGAACCCCGGCGCCGAGCCCGAACCCATCACGCTGAGGGCACCCGACGATGGCCGCGACGTCCATGAACTGCGGCGCATCAACCGCGACGTCAGCGAGGCGGCCCTCAGCCCGGATGGCAAGACCATGGCCTACATCGCCTATGGCCGGGTCTACGTGCGCCATATGGACGAACAAAGCCCGACGTTGGCGGTGACGCCCAATACCCATGCGCGGCATCGCGATATCGCCTGGTCGCCGGATGGCCTGCGCCTCCTTTTCGTCAACGATGCCGATGGTACGGACTCGATCCATGAAGCCCGCGTCTCGCTGACACGCGACGAGATTCGCCAGACCCATGAGCGGCTCCCTGCCGGCCAGGAACCGGACGCGGGCTGGGAGCCCGCCACCTCCCCGGCGCTCTCCGACGAGACCCTGCCCGACTCGCCAGCCACCCAGGTGGACCCCGACGTGGTCGACGAACCGGATGCCGTCGCCCACGCCAGCGAGCCCGAGGATCCCTTTGCCCCCCAGGACCCGGGGCTGATCTTCGAACCGCCATTCCTGCCGACCCCGGCCGACCCGGTGGACGTGCCCACGCCCACGCAAGAGCCGCCCATCGAGCCGGAGAGCATCCCCGAGGAAGACCTCGAGCCCGAGGTCCCGGACGATGTTCCTCCCGAACAGGACCCGACTCGCTGGCACGATGCCGTGCAGTTCGACGTGCGGCCGCTGGTGGCAAACGACACCAATGATCGCGACGTCTCTCCCTCTCCCGATGGCCGGTACCTTGCTTTTCGCCGTGGCAGAGGCGACCTCATGGTGCTGGACCAGGAGAGCGGCGAGGAGAGAACGCTGGTCGAAGGCTGGGACAGCTTCATCCACTGGCGCTGGTCGCCGGATAGCCGCTACATTGCCTATTCCCAGAACGACCTCAACTACAGCGCCAATATTTTCGTCGTGCCGGCGGATGGCTCCCAGGAGCCGGTCAATATCACACGGCATCCCCGCAACGACCTCAACCCGCGCTGGTCAGCCGATGGGCGCAAGCTGAGCTTCATCTCGAATCGATCGGGCAACAGCTACGACCTCTATAGCGTCTATCTGGACCGCAGCCTCGCCACCTATACGCCCCGTGAGCGCACCGCCTATTACCGGGATGCGCGCTCTGCCGCGGCTGAACTCACCCCCTTGCCCATCATGCCGGAGGAAGCGGGTTCCGAGCCGTTGGCAGACAACGAGCCCGTGCTGGATCTCGAGAACGCCTGGCGCCGCGTCCAACGCATCACCGCCTCACCCACCCATCAGTCCTCCAACGAAATGACGCCCGGCGGGGATCGCTACATAGTCAATGACGGCAGCGAAGGGCTGGTGACCATGAGCTGGGACGGCAGCGACAGGCAGCGCCTTGGACCTACCGCCAATGTCCAGCATCTCAGCACCACCGGCGACCAGGTCGTGTATATCGCCAACGGCCGCGTTGGTGTCGCCAGGCTCTCGGGGGGGTCGCCACGCCACCCTGACATCTCCGATCGCATACGTATCGACCTGCGCCGGCAGGCGCTGCAGAAGTTCAATGAAGCGGCCCGGGTGATTGGAGAAAACTTCTACCGCCAGGACCTGAAGGGCCTGGCCTGGGATGAGGTGGTAGACGACTACGAGACGCTCGTACGCCGAGCGCGCACTCCCAGTGAGTTCAGTGATATCGCCAACCGTCTGATGGGGGAGCTGGCTGCCTCGCATATGGGCGTCTCCAACCCCGGCCCTGTCTCGGCGCTGCGCGAGCCCTCCGGCCGGTTCGGCATCGAAGAGGAGCGCCTCATTTCCCAGGTGGATGGCAGGATCGGTTATCGCGTGAGGCGGGTTCTGCCCGAAGGGCCGGCGGATCGTGGCCCCATGCCGCTCGCCTCCGGGGACGTGGTCACCGAGATCGACCTGCGGCCTTTCGAGGAGAACGATACCCTGCTGCAACGTCTGCGCGGGCGAGTCGACGAAGAGGTGGTGGTCACCTTCGAGCGCCCCGGCGACGCGGGCCATACCGAGTATCGCACCATCCTGACCGCGGTCGGCATCAGCGAACTGGCGCGACTGCGATACGACGACTTCCGTGAACGGAGCCGTCGCAAGGTCGAGGAACTCTCCGATGGCAGGCTGGGCTACCTGCATATCCAGGCCATGAACCAGACCTCGCTGGAGGGTTTCCAGGGCGACCTGTACGCCGCCGCCATGGACAAGGACGGCCTGATCATCGATGTGCGCAACAACGGTGGCGGCCATACCACGGACCGCATACTGACCTCGATCATGGCCGGCGAGCATGCCTATACGATCCCGGCCGGGGCCGACCTGAACGATGCCGGCCACTACCCGCAGGACAGGCTGGACGCGCCACGCTATACGCTCCCCATCAACATGCTGGCCAACGAGAAGAGCTACTCGAATGCCGAGATCCTGGCCCATGCCTTCTCTACCCTCGGCCGAGGCAACCTGGTAGGACAGCAGACCTATGGGGGCGTGATTTCCACCAATAGCCATACGCTGATCGACGGTGCCACGGTGAGACGACCGTTCCGCGGCTGGTACCTGCCCGATGGCACCGACATGGAGCATAACGGTGCCATGCCCGATATCGTGGTCGAGCAGACACCGGAGGACGAGGTGGCGAACCGCGACCGCCAGCTGGAGCGCGCCGTCACGGATCTGCTCGACCAGATCGACTCGGAGGAGAGGTAAAAACGACAGCCTAACTTGCAACATGCCGGGGATGCGGATTCGCCAGCACGGTCAACGACCGCCGGACACGTCGATGAACGAACCGGTGGTATAGGAAGCCTGGTCGGAAGCCAGCCACAGGATCGCCCTGGCAACCTCTTCGGCATGACCACCCCGCTGCATGGGCACGCCTTGCCTCAAGCGTTCGATGCGTCCAGGCTCGCCACCGCTGGCATGGATCTCGGTGTCGATCAGTCCCGGGCGCACCGCATTGACGCGAATCCCTTCCTCGGCGACTTCCTTGGCCAACCCGATCGTGAAGGTATCGATGGCGCCCTTGGCCGCAGCGTAGTCCACATACTCGTCGGGAGCACCCAGGCAGGCGGCCCGCGACGAGAGATTGACGATGGCGCCACCGCTTCCACCGTGTCGGCTCGACATGCGCCGGATCGCCTCTCGAGCACACAGGAAGCTGCCCGTGACATTCACCGCCAATACACGTGCCAGGCGTTCGGCGTCCATGTCTTCCACCCGCTTCTGGACTTCCAGTATCCCGGCGTTATTGACCAGCACCTGGACAGGACCAAGATGTCGATCGACCTCTGCAAAAAGCCGCACGACATCTTTCTCGACGCCGACATCGGCGGCCACTGCCATGGCCTGGCCACCGCTATCGACGATGGCGGCCACGACCTCGTCGGCCGCATGGCGATGATGGCAATACGTCAGGCAGACTCGATAACCCTCCGCTGCTGCCAGCCGCGCTGTCGCGGCACCGATCCCTCGACTTCCACCCGTCACGATAATGACCCGGTTCATGAGGTTCTCCTGTCAGGACATGATTCCGCTGAGCCAACTGTTTCATACCCGATCACGCGTCGCATCACTCCTCCCGCTCTTCCATTTCCTCCCGCGCATCGATGGCAACCTTCTCGGTGAGCGTTTCCAGCGGCACCGGGCCTTGCAGGAAAAGGAACATCCAGTCGAGGGCTCGAGGCAGGCTGGCACGCCAGACTCGCCAGGTGTGGCCGCCGCCCAGGACCTCCAGAGGCACCAGGCCGGGCTGGTGGTGTTTCAGCGCCTGATGAACCAGGCGTGCATGATGTTCGGCGTTGTAGACATCCCGGTTGCCGGCGCTCAGGTAGAGCGGAACGACGAGGTCGCTCTCCAGGTAGCGGTCCAGGTGTGCCCTGTAGTGATGCCGCTCCCATAGCTCGGTATCGAAGCCGCCTTCGTTATCGAGAAAGGCGGGGTGACGACGCGCCGAGGAATTGGCCGGCGGAAAGGGATAGTAGCTGGCGGGGCTCAACGCCGCGGCGGCACCGAACAGTTCGGGCCGTTCAAGTGCAAAATTGATGCTTCCGTACCCCCCGGCGGAGAGGCCCGCCACACCCCGCCACTCGCGCAGGGGCACGACCTGCCACGTCTCTTCGACATGGGGTAGAAGATCCTCGAGGAACGCGGTGCGGGCAGCCTCGTTATGGCCATCGATCCACCAGCTCTCGCTTCCGGGCATCACGATCACTGCCGGAGGTATGATGCCGTCACGTATCAGCCTGTCCGCCGTTTCCCGGAGCGAACCGCGCTCGACCCAGTCACGTTCACTGCCGTTCGAGCCATGCAGCAGGTAGAGAATGGGATACGCCAGATTCGACTCCCGGTAGCCCTCGGGCAGATAAAGCGTATAAGGATAATCGCGCCCCAGGGTTTCCGAGTGGAAGCGATGGTGGGTAACCTCTCCAGCCAGTGCCGGTGTACTCAGCAGCAGACCGACACCAAGCAGGATGGGCAGAATGACGAAACCTTGTCTGACTCTCATGCGCACGGCTCCCTGTGCCTGGTTGGTGACAGTTCCCCTCGCGGAATTCCTGCGTTACCTTGTGGTCCGACAATGAGACGGCTAATGATGTTCCAGCTAACCCATGGAAGGTTCGAGGAGCCCATGAAGCAGATCGAAGAAATTTACTGGCTACGCTTCTATGGTTGCCTTGCCGTCTTCAGCTTCCATCTCCTGGACCGCCTGAATCAGCATATCGATAACGTGTACGTCGACCTGGCGCGCATTCCTACCGTTCTCGGTACACCGATCTTCATCTTCATCTCGATCTTTCTGTTTTCGGTTCGCTATGGCAGCCGCCTCCCCGAAGGCTTTCTGGCCAGGCGGATGAAATACATCATGGTGCCCTACCTAGTCTACGGGTTGATCTACTCCACGACGAACTATGTCAGCAACCACCGCGCCAACGGTGATGTCGGCTTCATCGAGAACATGATCGAATACCTGGTCTATGCCGGCTGGCATGGCTATTTCCTGATCATTGCCATGCAATTCTATGCCTTCTATTGGGTCTATTCCCATTATGGCCTGGTGCGCTGGATGAAGCCCAGCCCCTGGCTGGCCATCGGCAGCCTGGTCGGGATCGCCTATTGGGGGCTGACCCGCTGGTACGGCATCGCGCCGCCCGGGTACCTGCTGTGGATTGCCCCGCTTGGCTGGATCTACCTGTTCTTTCTGGCCATGCTTCTGGTTCGCCATTATGCGCAACTGACCTCGCAACGGCTGCATGAGGTTCCGCTGATGCGACAACTTGCCCGGCCGGTCTACCTGGTTGCCTTCATTGCGCTGATCGTCCTGCTGACGCTGCCTGGCTGGCTGGAGTATTCTTCCAAGGAGACATGGGTCATCCCCCTGTTCATCCTCTTCACCTTTTGCGTCATGACCCGGCTGCGGAATCGCCCGGCTCCCTCCATGGTCAGACGCGTCAACGAATATTCGTTCGGCATCTACCTGGCGCATCCCATGTTCTTTGCCATGGTGGACGTCACAAACGACGCGATGAACTTCTCGCTACCGGTCTATACCCTACTGTTGATCGTGGTGGGGTTCACCGGCTCCATCTGGTTGAATCAGGTTGCCAATCGGGTCCCGTTGGGCGGCATGATGTTCGGCAAGCGCCTGCATGTGCCGGGCGACCAGCAGACGAGAGCAGCCCAAATACGCTAGTCTGAAGACCTGATCCGATACCGTTGTCTGCCAAGGGAGCTTCACATGAGTGAGCGCATTTCGCTCGTGATCGTGCCAGTAGACGGCTCATCCACCGCTGCTGCCGCGACACGCCATGCCGCCATGCTGGCTCGCCTGCTACAGGCGCCTCTACAGCTGTTGCATGTCATGCCCCTCAACCCTCCCGAACTCAGCGATCTGCCGGCCAATCGTCGGGCCGACGCCGACAGGGACCGTTCGTTGCGACTCAAGGCCGCCGCCAGTGCTTTCGAAAGCGCCAGGCAGGTCATCGAGCCTCCGCTGGACCCGACTCCCGAAGAGGTGATCCTCGAGGACGAGAATTTCGTGCGCCACCCGGCACGAACCATCGTCGAGCACGTGCGACGCCATGAGGGTTGCCTTGTGGTGGTCGGAGCCCGGCATCTCAGCGACATGGGGAAGTTCGTCGAGGGAAGTGTGAGCAACGAGGTCGTGCACAGGGCGCCCTGCCCGGTGACCGTGGTACATGACGAAGCCGCGCCGGAAGATGTTCAACGAATCCGTCGCATACTGCTGCCGGTGGACGGCTCACGCCACAGCGACCAGGCCGCCGCCGTAGCCGGCGACCTGGCACGAAGCGCGGACGCCATGGTGGAGCTGCTGTTCTGCCGGCCGGCCGGCAAGCCGCCCAGGCAGGGCGACGAAGAGATGGACGAGGCGGAGCGCATCTTTTCACGTGCCCGTCACGTCGTGGGCATGGTGCCGGCGGGTATCGTCGAACTGGTTCTGGCGGGGGATCGCTATGCGGAGGCCATTGTCCAGCAGGCCAACCGCCACCAGGATTACCCGGTGATCATCATGGGGCGGCGAGGGCTCGGCACATGGCAGGAAAAACTGATGGGAAGCGTCAGCCACCGGGTCATCGACCTGGCCAGCTGTCCCGTTACCGTCGTGGTCTAGGTCCGCTGGCGGCTATCGGCCGCCGGCTTCGTAGGCCGCCTTGAGACGGTAGAATTCGGCGACGATCTCACTCATGGCCTCGGCGTCATAATCGCACAGTCCACTGACGACCAGTTTCTTCGCGCCACTGCCGACCTCGTTGCCGTTATCGGTAATACGGAACTTGAGTCGCACATCGCCGCGCTTGCCGTTGACCTCCAGGCTCGAGTCCACCAGCTCCAGCGAAGGCCGGCTCAGGTCCAGGCGCTCGAGCGTGAATCCCATGCTGTCGTAGATCACCAGCGGACGGCGCGGGTTGAACATGACCCCCTGCTCTTCCAACAGCGGCTTGAGCACATGCGGAAAGTTCCTGCCCGAGAAAGCGACGTAACAACGGGTAAACGCCTCGACCGCCGCCTCGTCGGTGGTCACTTCCCCGCGTCGAGTCACGTCCAGGTACCGTTTCCCCCCTTCGTCACTGACAGCGAGCTGGCCGTTATGGTGCTCCTGCAAGCAGAGCGCCGTACTGTCACCGACCATGCTGCGGAAGTGGAAATCCATGTGTCGGGAAAGCCCGAAGCGACTCAGTACCAGTGCAAACAGCAGGTCCCCCGGTACGCAGAAGCGTCGAGCTCCCGCATCGTGAATCGGGTTGAAGTCGCCGGCGACACACTTGGCAAAGTCACTGGCCTGCTGCGATGTAATGGAAATGCGCGAGCCCATCTGCGTATGGTAGGAGTCGAGAAACATGCGTGGTCTGGCCTGCCCTGGGTGATGTGCCACAAAATGCCGATGATGCCATATTTTCTACCGAGACGAAGCCACAAAGGTCATGACGATGGGAGAAAGGACAGCAAGGGCGGGAAAATGGACCTGACCGGGTCGATGGTGGAAAGCAGCGCCACCGAGCCGGCCCGGCAATAGTAACGTATTGAAGAAACGCTATTATGACGCATTGGCTCTGCCTACGTTGATGGGCCTTGATGCGGGTACCTTCTCGTCAGGTCCGCTCTCAGCGTATATTGTGCAGACAAAGCGCTATTTCAGCACTATCGATAACAATGCAGGAAGCTTGACCTTGTCGTGACCTCTCCATGCCAAGGTTTATGGGGATCGGGGGAATTCGCTATCGAGACGCTTTTGACGTCCTGGCCAACCATCGGATGTCGATGGCCAGGCACCGAAGCCGTGACACTGCCTGCCCGGAAGAGGCCGGCAACTCGTCTGCCTGCCGCTACGCCATGTAATCTCGGCATTCGGGAAGGTGTCGTGTGGCCGGATTGATGCGCGTCTTGCTCCTGACACTGGTGTTGCTGTCGTCATCGGTGACGATCAGTGCCAACGAGCAGAAACTGGCGCTGATCGCACACTCCGGCGTCGACACACACACGTTGACCCGCGATACCACGCGAGCCATCTTCGCCATGCGCCAACGCACCTGGCCGGACGGACAAGCCGTGCGTGTCTACGTGCTACCCAATGATCATCCTGTTCATGCGCGCTTCACGAAGGAACAACTCGTCGTCTACCCCCACCAGCTTCAGCTGGCCTGGGATCGCATGGTTTTTTCGGGCACCGGCCAGGCACCCAATCGCGTCAACAGTCAGTCCGAAATGCTGGAACGCATCGCGACCACGCCCGGCGCCCTTGGGTATCTGGAAAGGGAGTATCTGGATGAGCGAATCCAAGTCATTACGATGGAGTAGCTGGAGCCCCCGGCCGCTGCTGGCCGCCCTGCTTTTCGGGGTGGCAACACCCGCGATGGCGGAGAGCATCCTGGATACCCTGCAGATCCATGGCTTTCTCAGCCAGGCTCTGGTCATCACCGATCACAATGATTTCTTCGGCCCTAGCAGTAGTGGCGCTGGCAGCCTCAAGTTCACCGAGATCGGGGCAAACGCCTCCCTTCGCCCCCATCAGGATGTCTTGATCGCAGCCCAGGTTCTCGGTCGCCGCGCCGGCGGGGATGGCGACGATGCCAGACCGGTACTGGATTACGGTATCATCGACTACCAGTTGCTCTCCAACCAGCAGCGCACCCTTGGCATACAGGCCGGTCGGTTCAAGAACCCCTTCGGCTTCTATAACCAGACCCGCGACGTAGCGTTCACGCGCCCCAGCATACTGCTTCCCCAGTCCATTTACTTCGACCGTACCCGATCGCTCGGGCTATCGGCCGACGGCGCCAGCGTCTATGCCGAAGAGCGCCTGGATAGTGGCACACTGCGCCTGAAAGCCGGTGTCGGGACGCCGACAACCCGTGACCTGGGCAACCAGCTTTTCCCACCGGGCTCGAGCTCGAGCGCCAGCGGCAGCACCTCGTCGATCGGTCAACTCCTCTATGAACATGGCAACGGGCGTTTTACCGCAGCCGTCAGCGTAGCCGACGTCAATCTGGACCTGGAACTCGGCCCCAGCGAGGGTGAGCTCAACTTCCAGCCGTGGATTCTTTCTCTCCAGTACGATATGGAGAACTGGGCTCTGACCGGTGAATTCGCCCTGCGCAAACTGTCGACGTCGGGTTCCGGCCTGATTCGCGATGCCGACACCACCGGCGAGAGCTGGTACCTGCAGTACACCCGCCGCTTCCACGACAACTGGCAGTGGCTGATACGCTACGACAGCCTGATCAGTGACCGCAGCGACCGCTCGGGCAGCGCCTACGAAGCCAGCGGCCTCGGCCCGGCACACTCACGCTACGCCGAGGACATCACCCTCGGCCTGCAGTGGCATGTGAACCCCAGGCTGCTGTTGGCTGCCGAATACCACCATATCGACGGCACCGGCTGGCTGCCGCTACAGGATAATCCCGACGTGACGGAAACCCGTCGCCACTGGAACATGCTGCTGTTCCAGCTATCGCTTCGCTTCTGACAAGCCATCGTCCAGTCTCCCATCCACCGGCCCGGGAAAGCTTGAATGAGCGCTTCGAAAGCCCATGGTACCCGCCATCGCCTCAGCCTCACCTGGCGAGTTCTCGCGCTCAGCAGCCTGCTGCTGCTGGCGCTGGTAGTGCTGTTCACCTGGCTCGGTCACGCCAACCTGACACGTCAGTTCGAAGAAAGCCGAGCGGAATATAACGACCGCCAGTTCCGGGAAATCCAGCTCGCCCTGCAACGTTCCGAAAACAGCCTGCAACAGTTGGCGGCCCTGGCGGCAGCCTCGCCCGAACTCGGCCCGGCGCTGGAAACGGGAACAGGGGAGGAATTGATCCACTCACTTTCCTCACAATGGCCTACGCTACAGCTCGACGCCGGGATTGACGAAATCCTCGTGTTCAACGCCCAAGGGCAGCAGTTGGCCGAATGGGGGCAGGGGCAGAGCGACAATGAGTGGCCGATCCAGAAATGGGCCCACCAGGTGATGGAAACCGAGTTTCCCTTGTCCGCACTGCGTTGCTCCACCGACTGTCGCCAATACGCGGTGGTGCCCATACTGGTCGCCGGCGAGAGTGTCGGCATGGTCATGCTCTCTCGTTCCCTGGCCGACGTGACACGCCAGATCCACCAGGTGTCTGGCAGCGATGTCGCCCTGATGATCACCGGCACGGTGCCGGAGGCTCTACCAGAGCGCCATGTGGAAAGCTGGAACGGCCATCTGGCCGCCATGACCCATCAGGAGGCCTATTTCTCTCTTCTTCAGGCAGGCTCCGAAAGAATCACCCTCAACGACCTGCTGCGCTCCCCCTTGCGGCTTCATCATGATGGCCGGGACATCGAGCTCTCGGCGGTGCATGTCGAAACAGACGAGGAGAGGCGTAGCGCGGGTTATTTCCTTCTGGCTTCCGACATCACGCCTCAGATCAAGGCCATCAACCACGACACCCGCACCCTGCTCATTGCCGGGATCGTCGGCTGGCTGGCTGCCGAACTGCTCTTGCTGGCCATCCTGTTGAGGCCCATGGCCCGGCTTCAGCGGCTGGCAGGGGTGCTCCCGATCCTCGCCCATGGCGGCTTCGCCAACGTCCGCAGCACCATACCCAGACCCAAGCGACGCCTCCCTGACGAGATCGATGTCCTGGAAGGCACCACACTGGAACTCTCCCAACAGCTGGAAGCCCTGGAACAGGAGGTCAACACCCAGGCCGACCAACTTGCCGAGCGCCTGCAGGAACTGGCACGGGAACGGGATTTCGTCGGTAGCCTGCTGGATACGGCGCGGGTCTTCATCGTGACCCAGGACGAGCATGGCCGAATCGGCCTGGTCAACGATTATGCCCTCTCGGTAATGGCCACCCAGGAAGAGAAACTGCTTGGCCGTCTCTTCGATGACGTCTTTGCCACGCGCCTTGTTACCGGCCTTGCCGACAGTTCGCTGCAGGAAGAGCGCAACCTGCTCACGGCGGATGGCCGGCAGCGGACCATTGCCTGGTATCACGCGCCCCTGCCACCACACTCCGATGGCAATACCAGCCGGATTTCGGTAGGGCTCGACATCACCGAACGAAAGATAGCCGAAGCGCGCCTGACCTGGCTGGCAGAGCGCGATCCGCTTACCGAACTCTACAATCGGCGCTACTTCCACGAAGCGCTGGGCAGCGTGATGCAGCGCGGTCGAAGTGGGGCGGTATTGTTGCTGGATCTCGATCAGTTCAAGGACGTCAACGAACTCAGCGGTCACCATACCGGGGATCGCCTGCTCCGCATGGTTGCCGACACGCTGTTCCAGGAGTTTGGCCACCGTGGCGTGATTGCCCGGCTTGGTGGCGACGAGTTCGCGCTGCTGCTGGATGGCGCCGACGCCAGGCAGGCCATCTGCGTCGCCAAGCAGATAACCCCGCTCCTGGAGAGCACCGGCCTGGATGCCGGCGGCCAGCGGCATCGGGCCGCCGCCAGCCTGGGGATCGCTCTCTTCCCGGACCATGGCAATAACGCCGCAGACCTGATGGCCAGTGCCGATCTCGCCATGTACAAGGCGAAGGAGAGCGGTGCACAGCGCTGGCATCTGCTTTCGACTGTCGAAAGCGCCAAGGATGAGCTTCAGGAGCGGGTCTACTGGGTGGAGCGGATACGCCAGGCGATCGAGGAGGATGGCTTCGAGCTGATGGCACAGCCGATCGTCAGGCTGAACGACAGGGACGTTCGGCACTACGAGATACTGCTGCGCATGCGTGGGCCCAGGGGAGCCTTGATCGCCCCCATGCACTTCATTCCCATCGCGGAGCGCAGCGGTCAGATTCTACAGCTCGACCGCTGGGTGCTACGGCACAGTCTCCGGGCACTCAAGCACGTCCAGGACAAGGGAATCAGCCTGGCGGTCAACCTGTCGGGACAATCCCTGCATGACGACGGGCTCAAGCAGTTCCTGATCGATGAACTGGCCGCTTCCGGGGCCGATCCGAACTACCTCATTCTCGAGATTACCGAAACGGCGGCGGTAACGGACTTTTCCACTGCACGTGGCGTGCTGCAGGCGATCCGCGACCTGGGGTGCCGCACGGCCCTCGATGACTTCGGCATCGGGTTCAGCAGCTTCCACTACCTGGGTGAACTTCCGGTCGATTACATCAAGATCGATGGCGCCTTCATTCGGAGCCTGCTGACCAACCCCGATAGCCGGGTCATCGTCAGGGCCATCGCCGATATCGCCGCCGGTTTCGGCAAGCAGGCCATCGCCGAATTCGTCGACCAGGAGGACCTGATACCGCTCCTGGAAACCTACGGCATTACCTACGGCCAAGGCTTCCACCTCGGCCTCCCGGAGCTACTGACGGACGTGATACCCGAAACCTTCAATAGCAACTGACAAGCCACCCGATCCATCCAGACGGTAAGGAAGCCGGTGAGGACATGAAAAAAAACACGGCGCAGAAGGAACAGACGTTACAGGCAGACATCCGGCTCCGGGAATTTGCGGAGCAGTTCACGTTCAAGATCGCCAGTGACAAGGCCAGCCGTTACAGGGCCTACTCCCTGAGGCACAAGGTATTCAGGCAGGAGCTGAATTATGCGCTCGGCGACAATCGCGAGGTGCCCTTCGAGAACGACATTCATGACCGGCATGCCATTCTCTGCCTGCTGAATCACACGCCAAGCGGTGTCGATGCCGGCTGCCTGAGGGTCGTCGTCATACCCGGCAACGCCGCCGCTCCCCTCGACCAGTTGCCCCTGGAACGGAGCTGCGGTCATAGCCTTGACCATCCTGAGCTCCACCCTTCGAAGTTCAATCGCTCGTCCATCTGCGAAGTGTCGAGGCTCGCCGTCCACCCCGCTTTCAGGAGAAGCCATGACAGCGTCATCGGCTTGAATGAACAGGATAGCCAGCAGTTGTCAGGCCACGAAATCAAACCCTATGCGCCGCTGGTGGGCCTGAGCCTGTTTCTCGCCGCCACCGCCATCGTCGGTCTTGCCGACAGGCAGAATGTCTTTGCCATGATGGAGCCACGGTTTTCGCGATTGCTGAAAATGTCGGGTTTGGGTTTCAGGCAAGTCGGGAGGGTGATCGACTACTGTGGGCCCAGGGCGGCCTACTATATCGACCAGCACCAGGCCGAGAGGGACCTGCATGATGCCTTGAGGCCGTTATACCAGCATATCAAAGACGAGCTGGCACTCCAGCTTGGCAAGCCCCTCTCTCGCCTTTCTCTCAGCGATGCGATACCGCCGCCCGGTCATGACGCAAGCCATGGCTCCGGCCCAGGCTCTGAGCATGGTCATAACCCCAGCGTCGACAGGTCGGGGCCGGAATAGAGCCTGCCCGGCCAGCGAAGGACCAGGATCGCCAGCACGTTGCGATGCTCGCCACCGTCCAGGTCGACACTGCCTGTCGGCGAGGGAATGATACCCGCCCGGGGGTCGATGGCCTCGACCAGCACATCGCGCACCCGGATCACGACGTCATGGTCATCCTGCCCGGCCAACAGGAAGCTCAGCGCCACTTCGGCCTGAATATCCTCGGTGGCATCCACCAGGATCCGCTCGATATCCTGCTCGAAGCGATCGAGTATCCAGGCATAGGCCCGGGGGTCTACCCACTGCTGATAGTATCGGCTTGCGGCGATCACGAAATGGGTCATGCCGTAGAGCATGTTGTGGTACTCGTCCCGGCCCAAGCTGGCTACGCTTTCGGCGGGATATTGCCGTCGGAAGGCCGTCGTCACTTCGTCACGCAGGTCCATGATATCGAGGTCGTGCAGGAAATACGCCTGATTGGCCACCTGGGCGGCATAGATCCGCATCACGTGCGGGTCGGTCAGGAAGCGCTCCCATTCCACGCCTGCCAGGTAGCGGAAGGCACGCTCCCGCCCATGCAGTGCCGGGGAGTCCAGCAGGCCATAATAGTTGGCCTGGACCAGGCGAAAGAGCAACTGGCGAGCGAAGGCGATCTCCCCCCACTCCTCCAGCATCGCATGCCGGGCACGCTGCTTCCTGGTCCGCAGCGGGTAGTCGTCGATGATGTCCCGGCTGCGCGCGGCCGCATGACCCGGCTCCGCCAGCCCCTCGATATCCGCCGCGAGCTTGCTCAGCAGCCGCTGACCGTGATCGTGGCTGAACGGCAGGTAGTCGGGCTCCGCACTGATCCGATAGAGCCGCTGGGCATAGTGCCGCTGCTTGGCTGGTGGCAGGTCCGGCAGCGCGGCATCGTAAACCGCCTGAATGGCGAGCCCCGCCTCGCGGTGGCGCTCACGCTCCAGCTCCGGCTGCAGGGCAGCACAGCCCACCAGCAGCGAGAACAGCAGCAGCATCCCCAACCAAGCGTGGGGCCAGCGCTGCCGCGGGCGTGGATCATTCACGCCTTCCACCCGAGCCGGTGCGGCCCCGTTGCTGGCGAATCAGCTTTACCCGCGCCTTGGTTTTCGCCGCTTTCGGCGTATCGTTTACCGGGTCGGCGGGAATGGTCGACGCCGGAGGATGAATGACGACCCAGGCAAAGACCGGCAGCGACAATCGCCAGTGAATGGCAGCCAGCCGCAGGCCAAGCGTCATCGATAGTGCCAGGCCGATGGCCACCGCTCCCGGCGCGCCCAGCGCTACCAGCATGACGTAGGTCACCCCGCCGGCAATGGATGCCGTGGCGTAGACCTCCTGGCGCAGCACCATCGGCACTCGGCGCGCCAGCACGTCGCGCACCATGCCGCCGGCGACGCCTGTCAACAGCCCCATCAGAACCGCCACCACCCCGGGCGTTCCGAGCTGTAGTGCCTTGTGGGCGCCGATGACCGTGAACAGGGCCAGGCCGAAGGCATCTGCCACCGGCAGGAATATCCGGGAGAGGCGGTGAATGTAGTGAAAGCCGACGATGGATACCCCCACCGTGGCCAGAATCACCCAGAGATAGGTCGGGTCCGCCACCCAGAAGACCGGCCTCACACCCAACACCAGGTCGCGCAGGGTGCCGCCGCCAATACCGGTCACCGCCGCCAGCACCAGCATGCCGAAGGGGTCCATCCGTGAACGGCAGGCGAGTATGACGCCGGATAGGGCGAAGACGATCACGCCTGCCATGTCCAGCCAGTAAACCAGGCCCGTCATGCGTCAGCTCCCGAAGGGTGAAGAAAGTCCGCGTGACACCGCGACCGAATACCCCGGTTGACCCAGACCTGCCAGGCCGGGCTTCGTGCCGGTCACTCATTGGTAGGTCACGACCAGAAAACCCACCAGTTCCTCGTCACCGCTGTTCTCGATGGTGTGTTCCAGGTCCGCATGGTAGTGAGCGGTATCGCCCGGGTTCAGTACGCAGTGATTGTCTCCGGCCTGGATACGGGCACTGCCCTGGGTAATGGTCAGCAGCTCGCGGGTGCCCTCGAAGTGCGGCGCGCTATGCAGGCGTGCCCGGGGGGCGATACGGATTTCGTAGAATTCCACGTTCTTTTCCAGGTGCAGGGGGGACAGGGTGCGAATCCGGCACTCCTGGTCGTCACGGAACAGCTGGCTGGTGTCGTCGCTACGCACCAGCTCGATGCGGGAAGCCGCCCAGGGTTGATCGACGAGCTCGCCGATGTTCAACCCGAACGCCTGGGCAATACGCAGGGTTACCGCCAGGGTGGGGTTGGCGCGGCCACGTTCGATCTGGCTGAGCATCGAACGACTGACCCCCGAAGCGGCCGCCAACTGCTCAAGGGTGAGATTGCGCTTCTTGCGCAGCTCGATCACGCGGCTGGAAAGCACCTGGCTACCTGCTTCGCCGTGCTGTTCGACTTCCGTCGTCCTGTCGTTCAACCCTGCACTCCTCTATACCGATACCCATGGCCGCATGAACGGGCGCGCCGCAACGCCGACCTCCACCATGAAGGAATTTATTCTTGCATAGTGGAAATATTCTGCGATACTGGAATTTACTCTCTTATAGTAAACGCCCTGGCATGAATTGCCAGTCCACTCGTCCCCAGCCTTTCAACCTTCGTTTTCTCAAGCATCCTACAACCAAACCCAGACGCAGCATTTCGACAAGCCACCGCCAACGAACAAAAGGTAGAGACATGAAAGCACTGGTCAAGAAAGAGGCCGCACCGGGACTCTGGCTGGAAGACGTACCGGACCCCGAGCTCGGTATCAACGATGTCCTGATCAAGGTGAAGCGTACCGCCATTTGCGGGACCGACATCCATATCTACAACTGGGACAGCTGGGCCCGGAAGACCATCCCGACGCCCATGGTCGTAGGGCACGAGTTCGTCGGTGAAATCGTCGAGGTCGGTTCCAACGTCAATGACTTCAAGACGGGCCAGCTCGTTTCCGGCGAGGGGCACGTGGTCTGTGGGCGCTGTCGCAATTGCCTGGCGGGGCGTCGCCACCTCTGCGCCCATACCAGCGGGGTTGGCGTCAACCGCCCTGGCGCCTTTGCCGAGTATATGGCTCTGCCGATGTCCAATGTCTGGGAGCACGCGCCGGGCATCGACCTGGACGTGGCCTCGCTGTTCGACCCACTGGGCAACGCGGTCCACACGGCCCTTCAGTACGACCTGCTTGGCGAGGACGTGTTGATTACCGGTGCCGGCCCCATCGGTGCCATGGCAGCGGCGGTGTGCCGCCATGCCGGCGCGCGCCATGTGGTGATCACCGACCTGAACCCCGATCGCCTGGCACTGGCCGCTCGCCTGGGCGCCACCCGTACGGTGGACGTACGCCACGAGAGCCTGGCCGACGTGCAACGCGACCTGGGGTTGAGCGAAGGCTTCGACGTCGGCCTGGAGATGTCCGGCAGCCCCGCCGCCTTCCGCGACATGCTGGCCAACATGTGCCACGGTGGAAAGGTGGCGATGCTTGGTATTCCCAGCGAAGAGATGGCCATCGACTGGAACACCGTGATCTTCAACATGCTGACGCTGAAAGGGATCTACGGTCGCGAGATGTACGAGACCTGGTACAAGATGTCGGTCATGATCGAATCCGGACTCGATATCTCACCGGTGATCACCCATCGCCTGCCCTACACCGAGTTTCAGCGCGGCTTCGATGCCATGCTGTCCGGAGAAGCCAGCAAGGTCGTCCTGAACTGGGAGTCATGACATGTACGGAGCCTTTCAACAGCATCTGCGGCACGAGCTCGATGCCATCGAGGAAGCGGGCCTCACCAAGCACGAGCGGCAGTTGACCACCCCCCAGGGGGCCCATGTCGGCATCAACCATGGTCGCGCAGTACTCAACCTTTGCGCCAACAACTATCTGGGCCTGGCCCAGCACCCCGAGGTCAATGCGGCCGCCAGGGCCGGCCTGGACGAATGGGGCTACGGACTGGCCTCGGTACGCTTCATTTGCGGCACCCAGAGCCTGCACAAGCAGTTGGAAGAGACGCTCACCGAATTCCTGGGAACCGAGGATACGATCCTCTACCCTTCCTGCTTCGATGCCAACGGTGGCCTGTTCGAAACCCTGCTTGGCGCCGAAGACGCGGTGATCTCCGACGAGCTCAACCATGCCAGCATCATCGACGGCGTGCGGCTCAGCAAGGCAAAACGCTATCGCTACCGCAACAGCGACATGGCCGACCTGGAGGCCCAGTTGCAGGCCGCCGACCGCGACGGCGCCCGCTTCAAGCTGGTCACCAGCGACGGGGTCTTCTCGATGGATGGCTACATTGCCAGGCTCGACGAGATCTGCGACCTGGCCGAGCGATACGGCGCCCTGGTGCACTTCGACGACTGCCACGCCACCGGCTTCATCGGCGCCAGCGGCCGCGGCACCCATGAGCACAAAGGCTGCATGGATCGAGTGGATATCACCACCGGCACCCTCGGCAAGGCACTGGGCGGCGCCAGCGGCGGCTATACCAGCGGCAAGCGCGAGGTGATCGAGCTGCTGCGCCAGCGCTCGCGCCCCTATCTATTCTCCAATACCGTGGCCCCACCGATAGTGGCCGGTGCCTTGAAGGCACTGGAACTGGCCGGCGAGTCCAGCGAACTGCGCGAAAGGCTAAGGGAGAATACTGCCTTCTTCCGCACCGGCCTGGAGTCCCTGGGCTTCGAGCTACTGCCCGGCGAGCACCCCATCGTGCCGGTGATGCTGCACGATGCCACCGTTGCAGCGCGCTTCGCCGAGGAGATGCTCAAGGAGGGTGTCTATGTGGTCGCCTTCTCCTTCCCCGTGGTGCCCAAGGGCAAGGCACGCATCCGCACACAGATGTCAGCGGCTCTGACCCGCGACGACCTGACGTTCGCCCTGGCCGCCTTCGGCCGGGTGAAGGAGCGCCTGGAACTGTAGCCACCTGCTGGGCACCAAAGCGCAGGGTGTGATGCACCGCCACGCTCATGGCACTCCCGGGGTGGCCCTGACCGCCGCTCGCACGGGGCCAGGGTGTCTCCGTTTCGACGCCATGGTTCGCTTGCCGAACGGTGGCGTCGCAGCGTTTGTCACGCCAACCTCAGTCGACCTCGTAGCCGTGCTGCACGAGCCAGTCGCGCAGGAAGGCGATCTCGTCCTCCTGGGCCTCGATGACCTCGCGTGCCAGATCACGGATCGCATCGTCCTCGCCATGCAACAGCACGACGTTGGCCATGTCGATCGCCCCCTGGTGATGCGGGATCATGCCACGCGCGAAGTCGGCATCGGCATCACCGGTGTACTCGATCATCATGTCTTCATGCATGCGTTCATTGGCTTCGCGGTAGGCCTGTACCGCGGGGTTATCCGCATGCCCGTCCTCCTCCATGCCATGATCGCCATGGGACTTCTCTTCATGACTGTCGGCCACCACAGAGCCCGCCAGCAAGGCAGCAGCCAGGGCGGCACCGGTCAGGGTGGCGGTCAATACGGTGCGAGAACGAACTGCCGGGGTGTACGTCATGATGCTCTCCTATAACATGGGCGACCTGGATATCGTAAAACCTGGGGTCGCACACAGGTCAATGTAGGCCACGCATGGCCAAATCATCCTCGACACAGAGACTATCATGGACTGGAATCCTGCCCTGATCTGGATTGCCATCGCCCTGCTGCTGGGCCTGGCGGAGCTCTCTTCCGGTGGCCTCGTGCTGTTGGCACTGGGGGTGGCCGCCGCGTTGACATCGATACTGGCGGCCATGGGCCTGGGCCTGCCTTGGCAATTGCTGGGCATGGGCGTCTTTGCGGGCCTGCTGGTACCACTCGCCATCATGGTGATCCGGCCCTGGTTTTCACCGCGCGGCGTTGCCTATGGCACCACCGGGACAGGCGTGGAAAAAGGCCTTACCTATACGACACTAAAGCGTGACTTCGATGGTGCCAGCGGCGTCAAGGTCAATGGCGACTTCTATCGTCTGCGCGTTGCCGAAACCGGGGAGACCGAACTGCCGGAGGGCACCCTGGTGACCTTCCAACACTTCGATGGCACGACCGCCATTGTCAGCTACTGCCAACAAGACTAAGACCTGGTTCACCCAGTCCAACCATTTTTTCCAAGACAAGGAGCAGTAAATCGTGAATATGGATCTTCCCATCAGCCCCGGGCTATTACTCACACTGATCATCGTCATTATCGGCATCTTCATCATTGCCAAGGGACTGGTCATCGTGCGCCAGTCAGAGGTGATGGTCATCGAGCGCCTGGGGTCGTTCAATCGGCTGCTGGAAAGTGGCATCAACATCATCATCCCCTTCATCGAGCAGCCCCGTGCCATCACCATGATTCGCTATCGGAAGATGGGCGAGGACTACCATCCGGTGACCAGCAGCGAGGTCCGTATCGATCGCCGTGAAACCGTAATGGATTTCCCGGGCCAGCCGGTGGTGACCACCGACAACGTCACGGTGAACATCAACGGCGCGCTCTACTATCAGATCATCGACCCGAAGCGCGCCGTCTACGAGGTGGAGAACATGAGCCAGGCCGTGGAGGTGCTGGCCAAGACCACGCTGCGCTCGGTGGTCGGCAAGATGGAGCTCGACAAGCTGTTCGAATCCCGCGCCGAGGTCAACAACGAGATCCAGGCCGCCATGGAGGAAGCCGCTTCCAAGTGGGGCGTGAAGATCTCCCGGGTCGAGGTGCAGGACATCGCCATGCCCGAAGAGGTGGAATCCGCCATGCGGTTGCAGATGGCCGCCGAGCGCAAGCGGCGCGCCACCGTCACCGAAGCCGAGGGTGAAAAATCCGCCGCCATCGCCATGGCCCAGGGCCAGCGTGAGTCAGCGATCCTCAACGCCCAGGGCGACAAGGAGTCCGCCATCCTGCGCGCACAGGGCGAGCAGGAGTCGATCAAGCTGGTACTGAGCGCCATCGGCGACAGCGACGAACACAAGCGCACCGTCGTGGGTTATCTGCTCGGCCAGAGCTACATCAAGGGCCTGCCCAACATGGCCAAGAACGGCGAGCGGGTCTTCGTGCCCTACGAATCCTCCGCCCTGCTCGGCTCCATGGGCATGTTCCGCGAAATGGCAGGTTCACCGGAAGACACCGTCTCCCGGCACCTCCGGTCGAACGACAACCAGGGCGGCCTGCGTGGCGGCATCGTGGGCGGAGGTGGCAGCGCTTCCTGATCGGGTCGACAAGCACGACAGGAGGCCGGGCCCAGTGCCCGGCCTTCGTTTGCTTGGAAGGCCTCACTCGCGGGCACTGACGCCAATCGGGACACCGAAACGCTCCAGCTGCATCTCCTGCAGGCGGCTCAGGGCGCGACGGAACGGGAAGGCGAGATAGCCGTCGGTGTAGAGTTCGTCCATCGCCACCTCGGCTTCCAGGTAGAGCGGAATGCGCCGGTCGTAGCATTCATCGACCAGGGCGATGAAACGGCGAACGCCATCGTCATGTCGGGTCAGCCTGGGGAAAGTCCGGTCGCCGGCATCGATTCGCTGCGCACCATCCTCGGTGCCGCGGACGATGGCCGATGCCGGCTGCCGCCCGCTGAGCCGAGGCACCCCGCTCAGCAGCACATGGGAAAAGCGGTCGGCCAGGGCAATGAAGTCCAGTGCGGCCAACGGCTGTTCGCACAGGTCGTCATAGCGACACCAGAGCACCCGCTCACTGCGCTGCTCCACGGATATCGAGCGATGCCCAAGCTCGATGGGGGCCCGACTCGTCGGCTCTCCCTGGCTCAGGCGATCGAATACCGCCGCGAGGGCACTCGGTCTTCCTGGCCGGCCGATCCAGTAACGCCGATGAGCCTTGCCCGGATGCAGCCGGTGGTCCTGGCCACCATCCAGCTCGACCACCTGCATGTGCCGCTCGATTGCGGCGATGGCGGGCATGAAACGATCACGATTGAAACCGTCGGCATAGAGCTGGCCCGGCGCCTGGTTGGAGGTACAGACCAGTACCACGCCATGATCGAACATGGCGCTCAGCAGGCGGCCAAGCAGCATCGCATCGGCGATATCATTGACGAACAGCTCGTCCAGGCACAGCACCCGGACCTCTTCGCTCAGCTCACGAGCCAGTGCCGGCAAGAGATCGGCGGTGCCGGCCAACTGGAACTGGCGCTGGTGGACCCAACGCATGAAATGGTGGAAATGCAGGCGTCGGGCGGGAACCTGGAGATGTCGATGGAAGCCGTCCATCAGCCAGGTCTTGCCGCGCCCGACAGGGCCCCACAGATAGACGCCCGGCATCCGGCGATCGCCGCCCACCGCGGGTCCATGAAGAGCATGAAAGCACGCATCCAGGTACTCGACAGCCCGCCACTGCGACTCGTCGTGCGCGAAGCCTGCCTGTTCGACGGCATGCCGATATGCGGCCAGTGGAGACAACGCTGCCGTCATACTCACCCCAGTTGGAAGGGATAGACCGAACCGATCGCCAGGATACGCGTCAGTTCGTCCAGGGCGGTGAGGGTCTCGTCGGCAAGCTGCGGGTCGGCGAGGTCGTCCGGCGCCAGGCGGTCACGGTAGTGGCGCTCGACCCAGGCGGACAGCTCGCCGTGAAGTCCAGCGTCGAGCAGCACGCGACCGGTCAGGGCCGATCGTTCGGCCCGGGACAGGGCCACCCGCAGGCGCAGACAGGCAGGTCCGCCACCATTGCGCATGCTCTGCTTCACGTCCTGAACGATGACCTCGCCGATGGGGTTGTTGCCGGCCAGCAGGTGATCCTGGACGGTGCGCCATACCGCCTCGCGCTCCTGACACTCGCCGGGTACCACCAGGGTCATGCTGCCATCGGGGTTGGTCAGCAACTGGGAATTGAACAGGTACGACGCCACGGCGTCCTCGAGGCTCACGGCCTCCAGCGGCACCCGCACCGGAATCAACGGCGTGGCCATCTTGTTCCGCAGTTCGTCCAGCGTCGCCTGCTCGTCGAGGAAGGCCATCTCGTGATAGAGCAGCACCGGGCCGTTACCCACCGCAATGACGTCGTTGTGGAACACCCCGGCATCGATGGCATCGGGATGCTGCTGGGCGAATACCGTCTGGCCTGCGGTCAGCCCGTGCTGACGCGCCACGGCCTGGCTGGCCTCCAGGGTCTGGCGGGCCGGGAAGCACCGGGGCTCCACCTGACCGCCAAAGGCCTGTCGGCCATAGACGAAGAGGTGCACGCCGGGTTCGCCGTGCCCGCCGCCCAGCCGGGTATGGTTGGCCGCCCCCTCGTCGGAAAAGGCTGGCGTGGCCGGCAATACCGAATGATGGGCGAAGTGCGTTTCGTCATGGAAGATCGCCGACAGCACCCGCCCGGTGGTCTCCGGTTCCAGGTAGCGGTGAAAGCTCGACTGCAGGTTGGCCGGGGTGAAGTGTACCCGGTCATCCTTCGCATCGGGGCTCGGGGTCACGGTGCCGGCGTTGGCGGTCCACATGCTCGATGCCGAGCACACCGCGCGCAGCACCTGGGGCGCCTCCCGGGCGGCACGATCCAGCACCTCGGAGTTGCTGCCGCGAAAGCCCAGCGCGCGCAGGGCACCGAGGTCCGGCCGCTGCTGGGGCGGCAACACGCCCTGGGCGTAGCCGGCGTCCATCAGCGCCTTCATCTTGCCCAGCCCCTGTAGCGCCGCCTCACGCGGGTTGGAAATCAGCCCTCCATGAGACATCGATGCCACGTTGCCGTGGGCCAGCCCGGAGTAGTTGTGGGTCGGCCCCACCAGGCCGTCGAAGTTCACTTCGCGGTAGTCGATTCCGTGTTCACGCATGGCATCGCTCATAGCGCTACCCCGGGCGGCAGGCTGTCGGGCAGGGCCAGCGTTTCGGCTTCCATGGACGCCACCGGATAGGCGCAGTAATCGGCGGCATAATAGGCGCTGGGGCGATGGTTGCCGCTGTCGCCGATCCCACCGAAGGGCGCGTCACCCGAAGCGCCGGTGGTCTGACGATTCCAGTTGACGATACCGGCGCGGATACGCAGCAGGAAGTCGTCCCAATCGGCGCGCTCGCCGCCGATCAGTCCGGCGGCGAGGCCGTAGCGAGTGTCATTGGCGATAGTGATCGCTTCTCTCCAGTCGCTATAACGGTATACCTTCAGCAGCGGTCCGAAGTACTCCTCGTCGGGTACGTCGAGGCCGGTCACGTCGATCAGCGCGGGGCTGAGCAGGCTGGTACCTTCCTTCAATCGCTCCATGCGCGACAGCACCACACCCCCCAGATTTTCCAGATCGTCCTGGGCCTTGAGCAGGCCATCCGCGGCTTCCGGGCTGACCAGGCCACCATAGAACGGCGCCGGCTCTTCGAACTGGCCCGATACGTGCAGGCGGGCCATGGCATCGGTCAAGGCATCGAGCAGGTGGTCGCCGATCTGGCCTTCGGGAACGATCAGTCGGCGGGCGCAGGTACAGCGCTGCCCGCCCGAGAGGAAGGCCGACTGCAGGATGGTCAACACCACGGCGTCCTGGTCGTGCACCTCCTTGATGACCAGCGGGTTGTTTCCCCCCAGTTCCAGGGCCAGGATCTTGTCGAACCGATCGGCGAACTGACGGTTGAGCAGCCCGCCCACCTTCGCGCTGCCGGTGAACAGCAGGCCGTCGATGCCCGGGTGTGCCGAGAGCGCCTGCCCCACCGGTGCGCCGCCCTGCACCAGGTTGATCACCCCGGCCGGCAGCCCCGCTTCCAGCCAGCAGGACAGGGTCAGGTCGGCGGTCAGGGGGGTCTGTTCGCTGGGCTTGAACACGACGGTGTTGCCGGCCAGCAGCGCCGGTACCATGTGCCCGTTGGGCAGGTGCCCCGGGAAGTTGTAGGGGCCGAAGACAGCCATCACCCCATGGGGGCGATGCCGCAGCACTGCTCTGGTGTCCCCTACGTCCCGGCTGCGCTCACCGGTGCGTTCCTGATAGGCGCGGGCCGAGATCGCCACCTTGCCGATCATGGCCCCCACTTCGGTACGAGCCTCCCATAGCGGCTTGCCGGTTTCGGCGGCAATGGACCAGGCCAGGTCTTCGCGATGGGATTCCAGCACTTCGCGAAAGCGCTCCACCAGTGCCAGTCGTTCGCTGAAAGTGGTGCGTGCCCAGGCCGGAAAGGCAACCCGTGCCGCCTCGACTGCCGCTGCCACCTGGGTGTCGCTGGCGCCGGCGCCTTGCCACAGGGTCTCGCCGGAAACCGGGTCACGCTTGATGAAGCGCGATGCATCGCCTGGCTGCCAGGTGCCGTTTATCAACAGCTGCTGCTTGGCTTTCATGGTGTCTCCTCGGTATCCAGTACGCGCAGGGAATCGCCAGCGACGACCTCGAGCCGCTGTGCCTCCTGTTCGCTCAGGGTGATGGTGTCGTCCTCGTCGGGGCCTCGGGCCACCCAGGCGGCACGGAAGCCGGCCATGTTCGCGTTGGCCGCCAGCCAGCGTGGACGGCCTGCCGGGAGCTCGCGGCCCGCCTGGATCTCCACTCGGCAGCGGCGTGACTTGCGTACGCCACGCACGTCATCGATATAGGCTTCCACGGTGGGGCCGCCGTCGAAGATGTCGATGAACCCCTCCCAGCGCAGTCCCTCCTTCTTGAGCATGGCCAGTGCAGGGCGAGTGTCGGTGTGCACCTGGCCGATACAGGCACGCGCCGCCTCGGAGAGAAACGGCGTGTAGATCGGGAACTTGGGCATCAGTTCACCGATGAAACTCTTCTGGCCCAGCCCGGTCAGGCGGTCCGCCTCGTCGAAGTCCACCGGGAAGAAGTGACTGCCCAGGCATTCCCAGAAGGGGCTCTTGCCCCGTTCATCGAAGACACCGCGCATCTCGGCCAGCACCTTGTCGGGAAACTGGTCGCGGAATTCCGCCATGAACAGCCAGCGCATCATCGACAGCAGCGCGCCATTGCGTTGATGGCGGCGGTCCGCACCCCGGTATGGCGGGCGCAGGAACAGCGAGGCCACTTCGGCATCGCCGGTATGGTCGGAGCTGAGAAACAGGGTATCGATGGTGCGATGCAGGTCGAGCTGCACCGAGGAGTGGGCCAGGGTGCCCAGCCGATAGTGATAGAAAGGCACTTCGCGCCCCACCTGCCCCTCGATGGCGCAGCAGCCGGCCAGCTCGCCGCTGGCCTCGTCCTCCAGCACGAACAGGTAGAGCCGCCGATCCACCGGCGTACGCTCTGCGAAGGCACTGATGGCCGTCGCGATCTTGGAGGCAAGGAATTCTCGGGTGTCGGGCAGCGACGTGAACCCCACGCCGGTCTCCCGGGCCAGCGCCTGCAGGCTGTCCAGGTCGCTTTCGGCGATTGGTCGAATGCGCATCTACAGCTCCCCTTCGTCGTAGCCCAGCTCATCCTCGCCATTCGCCGGAAGGGCGATGGGCGCCACCAGTACGGCGCGGCCTTCCTCCACTCCCAGCAGCTCGGCATGTTCCGGCGACAGCATCAGTTGACCGGTGGGCGAGAGCGCATAGCGGGCGACCACACAGCGGAAGTCGGCCAGCCGCTGATTGGCGATCATGGCCGGCTCGGCATCCGGCAGCGCATGGGCCGGCCGAATCCGTACCGGGTGCCAGGCGGCACGGCGAAAACTGGCCAGGCGGTCTCGCTCACCCTTGATCACCGGACCGCCATCGAAGATATCCACATGGCGCGAGCGCAGGAAGCCCTCGGCCAGCATCTCGGTCATCGCGGTCTCGTGGACGGGGTGTTCGCGGCCGATGGCCGCCCGGGCCTGGGGCGTCAACAGCGCCAGGTAGAGCGGAAACTGCGGCATCACCTCGGCGATGAAGCTCTTCGAGCGCACGCCGGCCAGATAGTTGATGTCGTGGTAATCGCGCACGAAGAAGTGCCGCCCCACGCTGTTCCAGAAGGGCGATTCGCCCTGCTCGTCCAGGTAGCCGGGAAAGGCCATCGCCAACACCTCGGCGAAACGTTCGGGATACTGGGCAATGAACATCAGCCGGGCCCGGCGCAACAGGCTCTCGGCCGTGGTGCCGCGGTAGCGTGCCTCCAGCGACAGGGCGCACAGCTGGGTGGTCTCGGACACCTCATGGGACAGCGCCAGGGTCTGCACCTCACGACGCACGTTGAGCTGCTGCGAGGCGTGGATCAGTGTTTCCTGGCGATAGGTATAGTAGGCCTCGCGGGCCCCGGCCTCGGCACGAATGGTGGCGGTGCCCACCACCTCGTTTCGTTCCAGGTCCTCGAGCACGAAGGTGTAATTCTCGTCGCCGGGAAAATCCACCTCGCGGGCAAAGGCCTGCCGCGAGCGGGCAATGCGCTCCTCGAGTCGATCGCGATGAGCCGGCAGATTGGTCAGGCGTGGCGTGGCACTGCCCGCCAGGCGCTCCAGCGCCGGCAGATCGGCAGGCCGAACGGGGCGTACGACCATCATGGCAGGGTCTCCGGGTCGGGATGAGGCAGTGTCCCGCATGGTGCGAGCTGGCCTCACTGGCCAGCCACCAGACGCGCGATGGCCCGCTCCAGCCGCATCATGCCTTCGGCAATGTCGGCTTCGGGAATGACCAGCGACGGCGCCATGCGCAGAACATTGGGGCCGGCGATCAGCGCCATCACGCCCTCCTCTATCGCCAGCGGCAGGATATCCTTGGCCCGGCCTTCGTACTCGGACGCCATCTCGGCACCGACCAACAGGCCCTTGCCGCGGATTTCCTTGAAGACCCCATGCTTGCGATTGATGGTTTCCAGGTGCTCGCGGAACAGGTCGTGGCGCCGCTTGACGCCTTCGAGCACGTCCGGCTGGCCGATATGCTCGATCGCCGCCAGTGCCACGGCCGAGGCCAGCGCATTGCCGCCATAGGTGGAACCGTGGGTGCCGATGGCCATGGCCGGCGCGACACGATCCGTGGTCAGCATGGCTCCCACCGGGAAGCCGCCGCCCAATCCCTTGGCGCTGGTCAGGATGTCCGGCGTCACCCCATACTCCATGTAGGCGTAGAGGGAGCCGGTGCGGCCAACCCCGGTCTGCACTTCGTCGAAGATCAGCAGCGCATCGTGGGCGTCACACAGGTCTCGCAGCCCCTGCAGGAATTCCTGGGTGGCCGGCACGATACCGCCCTCGCCCTGCATCGGCTCGACCATCACCGCACAGGTGTCGTCGTCGATCAGGTCACGGACGCTAGCGAGATCATTGAACTCACCGTGGACGATGCCGCCCGGCACCGGGCCGAAGCCCTGGGAGTACTTGGGCTGGCCGCCGACGCTGACGGTGAAGAAGGTACGGCCGTGGAACGACTGCGAGAACGAGACGATGCGGTTCTTGTGCTCGCCGACATTGTCGTGGGCCCAGCGCCGTGCCAGCTTCAGCGCCGCCTCGTTGGCTTCGCCGCCGGAGCTGCAGAGGTAGACCTTGTCGGCGAAGGTGCGCTCCACCAGGGTCCGGGCCAGGGCCAGAGCCGGCTCGTTGGTGTAGACGTTGGAGAGATGCCAGAGCGTGTTGGCCTGCTTGGTGAGGGCATTGACCAGCACCGGATGACAATGACCGAGGGAGTTCACCGCGATACCGCCGGCAAAATCGATGTACTCGCGCCCCTCCTGATCCCACAGGCGACTGCCCTCCCCGCGCACCGGAATGGCTTTCTGGGGTGAGTAATTGGGCACCATGTACTGATCGAAATCGGCGCGGGTCGGGGTCTGGCTCATGTCGGTCTCCATTCCAGCGAGAAAAAAAGAGAAGGCTAGGCACTGCGGTCATTCGAGTATAGGGAGCCGTACCGCCGAAGGCTTTCAGCTATGGGACTCCGACTTGTATAAAAGGCTGTGCCCTTGCCTCAATGCAACCGCTCCTCGCGCGGCGTGACACCGAAGTGGTTGCGATAGGCCGTGGAGAAGTGGGCCGGGGAAGAGAAGCCCGTCTTCATGGCGATCTCGCCGACGGGCAGGTCACTCTCACGCAGGAGCCGTCGGGCTTCCTGCAGGCGCAGGTCGAGATAGTAGCGGCCGGGTACGGCCTGGAGATACTTCTTGAACAACCGCTCCAGCTGACGCCGGGAGATACCCAGGTGCTCGGCCAGCTCGTGGGTGGTCAGCGGCTCCTCGATATTGGCCTCCATCAGCATGACCGCATCCACCAGCGGTGCCGGGGCATGACCCAAGCGGGCACGCAGCGGCACCTGCTGGGGCTCGTCTGCCATGCGAATCCGCTCCAGCACGAAATGCTCGGAGACCCGCTCGGCCAGTTCGCTGCCATGGTGGGAAGCAACCAGCGTCATCATCATATCCATGGCTGCCGTGCCACCGCCGCAGGTCAGGCGGTCACGGTCGATCTCGAACAGCTGCTGGGAGAGCCGTACCCGGGGAAAGTCACGGGTAAAGGCGGCAAAGCGCTGCCAGGGCAGTGTCGCCCGGTACCCGTCCAGCACGCCGGCACGGGCCAGCAGTTCGGTGCCGCCCCCGATACCGATCAGCATCGTGTTGCTGCGCCCCAGCGATCGCATACGCCCCACCGTTCCGCCATCGAGTGTCGTCGGCAAAGGGCTCGGCGCGCAGACGATCAACATGTCCAGCTCCATGGGAAGGGATTCGAACGACCTGCCCGCCGCCAGGCTGAGCTCGGCCAGGCTGGGCACCTCGCCTCCGTCAGGGCTGAAGGCCTGCACCCGATAGAGCCGTTGCCCGGACAACTGGTTGGCTACCATCAGGGGTTCCAGGGCACAGGCCTGGGCGAGCAGCGAAAACCCCGGCAGGGTCAGCACCCCGACCCAGCGGGGCGACGACGTGAAGGGACTGGCGATGGAGGTGTCGGGCATGGAACGCAACGCCGTGAGCCGAACGGGTCTGTGATCTTACTCGATTGCCGGCGTTGGCGCCGAATCCAGCCCAATGACGGCTGTGCCGCGATCCGGGGACCGCGGCACAGGCCATTCTCATGCAGGATTACAGTGACGAGAGCGGCGAATCAGACCCAGGCCGCCGACAGCAACCGGTAGATCAGGAAGGCACCCGCGAGCACCGCCGTGGCCAGCAGCAGCCAATGCCAGCCCTTGGCCGGCCTTCTGGCCTCCGGCTGCAGTGCGTCGGGCTCGGGATGCTCGTAGTCCTCCGGCATCCTCACTTCCTTGAGATGCTCGAATTCTTCCTGCGCCGTCTTGCTCTCCTTGGTATCCATCGCACACCTCCATTGGCTCCGGAATTCACCCGTTGCGAACCGGGCGGAATGCCGCGATTCGTCGGGCCTATAGACTCACGACATCGAAGGTCACGTCCGGGTTCACATCGGCACCGTAATCCACGTCGTCCCGCTCGAACCCGAACAGCTTCAGGAAGTCGCGCTTGTAACCAGCATAGTCGGTGATCTCGAACAGGTTCTCACTGGTTACCTTGGGCCACAGATCCTTGCAGGCCTGCTGCACGTCGTCGCGCAGCTCCCAGTCGTCCAGACGCAGGCGGCCAGCCTCGTCGGTGACGAAATCACCGCCATACAGCCTCTCGCCGAACAGGCGGTTGAGCTGGTCGATGGTGCCCTCGTGCAACCCCTTCTCCTTCATCACCCTGTAGACCATGGCGATATAAAGCGGCATGACCGGTATGGCCGCGCTGGCCTGGGTCACCACCGACTTGAGCACCGCCACGTTGGCGCCCCCGCCGCTGGCCTTGAGCTTGCCGTCGATCTCACCCGCCGCACGATCCAGGTCCTCCTTGGCCTTGCCCAGTGCACCATGCCAGTAGATGGGCCAGGTGATCTCGGTGCCGATGTAGCTGAAGGCCACGCTGCGCGCCCCGGGGGCCAGCACGCCGGCACGATCCAGGGCATCCATCCACAGCTCCCAGTCCTCGCCACCCATGACGATCCTGGTGTCCTCGATCTCCTGCTCGGTGGCAGGCTCGACCTCGGCCTCGATGATCACGTCCTTGTTGGTATCGATGGCGGTGGCACGGTAGGTCTCGCCGATCGGCTTGAGGCTGGAGCGCTTGAGTTCGCCGCTGTCGGGCAGCTTGCGCACCGGCGACGCCAGCGAATAGACCACCAGATCCACCTGGCCCATGTCCTGCTTGATCAGCGCGATGGCCATGTCCCTGGCTTCATGGGAAAAGGCGTCGCCGTTGATCGACTTGCTGTAGCGCCCATCCGACTTGGCGAACTTGTCGAAGGCGGCGGAGTTGTACCAGCCGGCGGTACCGGGCTTCTTCTCGCTGCCCGGTCTCTCGAAGAACACCCCCAGGGTATCGGCACCATAGCCGAAGGCGGCGGTGATGCGTGCCGCCAGTCCATAGCCGCTGGAGGCGCCGATCACCAGCACCTTCTTCGGCCCGGCGGCCTTGTCCAGGCCACGGGCGCGGGTCGCCTCAATCTGCTCGAGAACGTTCTTCTCGCAGCCGATAGGATGGGTGGTGGTGCAGATGAAACCGCGAACCTTGGGTTTGATGATCACGTCATACCTCATTATTGATGACCAGGCCGCCCCTGGCGGGGCA
This sequence comes from Billgrantia endophytica, assembly GCF_002879615.1. Taxonomy (GTDB): domain Bacteria; phylum Pseudomonadota; class Gammaproteobacteria; order Pseudomonadales; family Halomonadaceae; genus Halomonas; species Halomonas endophytica. The sequence continues at coordinate 233,349 of NZ_PNRF01000028.1, read as the reverse complement.
CCCTGGCAGATTGAGTGGGCAGTGGCGACATTCTAGCGGCCACTACCCCTCCTGTCCGCCCTTGAGCCAGACTCCCGGGTGGGGCAGGATGCATTTCCCGGGTAAACGCAGAGGCAGGAGAGAACGATGGATGCACAGACGCTGGTGGATGAACGCGGCGAGCTGTGGCTGGCCCTGGCCCCGCTGTGGCTGGACCGCGAGCCCGGCGAACGCGACTATGCCCGCATGGTGACGGTCATCCAGCATCATGACCTGACGCTGCATGAGCTGGAGTGGATCTTCCGACTGGAACTGGCACCGGTACTGTCACGCACGCAAATGTCGGTGGCCAGTGAGTGGCGGGCCTTCGACGATCATCAGCTCATGAAACGACTGGTGGCGCATAACATGCGCCTCACGGGCTGGCGTCGCAGGAGCTGGGCGCTCTTCTCCGGCCTGACCACCATGATGACGCGTCAGCGCTGGAACGAGCTGATGCTTCGAGTCATGATCGAACGCGGCGAAGCCCCCATCACTTGAGCCATCACCCGCCGTCCGGTCAGCTTCTGGTCAGCTCTCGTCCAGAGCACGCTCCAGGGCGAGCTCCAGCGCTTCTCCATGGTCCCTTGGCGAGAAGCGCTTGATCACCCGCCCGTCGCGCCCCACCAGGAACTTGGTGAAATTCCACTTGATCAGCGTGGTGCCAAGCACTCCCGGTGCCTTGCGTCTCAACTCCACGAACAGCGGATGGGCACCGGACCCGTTGACCTTGACCTTCTGCATGACCGGGAAGGTCACCCCGTACTGGGTCGAACAGAACGCACAGAAATCCAGCGCCGATTCCGGTGCCTGGCGGGCAAACTGGTTGCAGGGGAAGGCCAGGATGGTCAAGCCCCGGTCGCGGTGGTGGCGATAGAGCCGCTCGAGTTCGCGAAGCTGGGGGGTGAAACCGCAACGGCTGGCCACGTTGACGATCAGCAGCACCTGCCCCTGCAGGGCAAGCAGATTGAAAGGTTCACCGCGAAAAGTCCGACACTCGTGTTCGTGAATGGCCATGGGTCGCCTGCCTTGATGACACCTGTCACGATGCCACGTCATGACGTGCAGCACCACCCCGGAGGGCACGCCTCTCCCCGGCACCTCGATCCAGGCACGGACGTCGTCGCCCAGGCTGCCCACACCGCCGCCACCCTGGTCACCGTTCGCGCCCCAGCCAGCCGGCCTGGACCAGCGCCTCGACGGCCTGGCGGGTGTCCGGTGTCACGTCGAGCAGGGCCAGCGCCTCGTCGAGGGGGCACCAGAAGGCGTCGGCGACCTCCTCGGCCTGCAGCGTCAGCGCCCCATCGTAGTCGACCAGAAAGATGCTGCCGTAAATATGGTTGCCGCCGCGGGCGTGACGAAATTCCATGGCAGGGCGAAGCGCCACCCCATCGATACCCAGCTCCTCGGCCAGCTCGCGTCGTGCCGCCACATGCACCGCCTCGCCGGCACCGACCACGCCCCCGGCCGCCAAGTCGAGCCCGCCGGGGAAGACCTCCTTGGTCAGGGTGCGGCGCTGCACGCACAACTCGCTCCGGCCGTTGCGCACCACCACATAGGTCGCACGATGCCAGAACTGGTAGCGCCGCATCAGCGCTCGGGATGCGCTGCCACACGGGCGGTTACGGGAGTCCACCAACTGGATGCGTTCTTCGGCGACGCGGGGCGCGGGTAGCGCCTCGTCACGGTAAGTCGGTGCCGTCACAGTCATCTCCACAGGGTCAATCCTTCAGCCTACCCAGTGAGGTCCCCTTCGTCACGCCTGGTGTGAGCTGGCGCGAGATTGACCCCATGCACCACACTGGCCATGCTTCGATGCAACCCCATTGTCTCGACCGGCCAGCACAGGAGCGCCGCCAATGAAAGACGAGGCACCCCGTACCCGCCTGGCCACCCATGAGGTGATCAACCAGCCCGAGCCAGCGGGCGATCAGGACCTGCTCGCCTCGGATCTACCGCTGCGCGAGGCACTGGCGAGAGAAGCACCGGACTGGGTGGCCGAACGCCTGGCCCCGCTGGGCCGCGAGGTGGGCAGCACCCGGGTGGCGACACTGGGTGAGGAAGCCAATCGTCATCCCCCGGAGCTGCGTCTGTTCGACCGCCACGGCCGACGCCTGGACGAGGTCCGCTACCACCCCGCCTATCACGAACTGATGCACCTGGCCATGGCGGGCGGCTGGCATTCGGTGGCCTGGCAGGAAGAAGGGCGCGGCGGCCACCAGGCCCATGCAGCGGCCCTGTACCTGCTGACCCAGGCCGAACCCGGCTTCTGCTGCCCGGTGACCATGACCCATGCCGCCATGCCGGTACTGCGCCGCTCGCCTGGCCTCGAGGCAGCCTGGGGCCCCGGGCTGCTGGCCAACGTTTATGACCCTCGCCCACTGCCGGCACCGGAAAAGCGCGGGCTCACCTTCGGCATGGCCATGACCGAAAAGCAGGGCGGCAGCGACGTACGCCGCAATACCACAGGGGCCGAACAGGAAGGTGAAGGCTGGAGGCTGACCGGGCACAAGTGGTTCTGCAGCGCCCCCATGTCCGACGCCTTCCTGACCCTGGCCCAGACCGACGACGGCCTGGGTTGCTTCCTGGTACCCCGCTTCTCTCCCGACGGGGAACGCAACGCCATCGAGATCCAGCGCCTCAAGGAGAAGTGCGGCAACCGGGCCAATGCTTCCGCCGAGATCGAGTACCGTGGTGCCTGGGCCAGTGCCATCGGCGAACCCGGCCGTGGCGTGGCCACCATCATCGACATGGTGCAGCAGACCCGACTGGACGCCGCCACCGCGCCGGTCGGCATGATGCGCCAGGCCCTGAGGGAGGCCTGGCGCCATACCCGCGAACGTCTGGCCTTCGGCAAGACACTGGCCGAGCAGCCGCTGATGCGCAACGTGCTCGCCGACCTGGCCCTGGAGGTGGAAGCCGGAACCGCGCTGGTGATGCGTACCGCCCGAACCTTCGATGGCGCAACCCGTGGCGACGAGCATGAACGAGCCCTGGCCCGGCTACTGCCGGCACTGGCCAAGTACTGGCACAACAAGCGCGGCCCGGGTTTCATGGCGGAAGCCATGGAGTGCCTGGGCGGCATCGGCTACGTGGAGGAGACACCGCTGGCACGGCTCTACCGGGAAGCACCGGTGAACTCGATCTGGGAAGGGTCGGGCAATGTGATCTGCCTCGATGTGCTGCGGGTCCTGGCGCGTCATCCGGAGTCTGTCGACGCGCTTCGGGCCGAGCTGGGCGCCGTCCGGGGCCAGCAACGCGACGTCGATCTGGCGCTGGCCGGTCTGGAGCGGGAGATGCTGCTGTCGGCCGACGAGCGGGAGCCCCGGGCGCGCTGGCTGGTGCAGCGCCTGGCCCAGGCGTTTCAGGCCTCGCTGTTGCTGCGCCATGCCCCGACCGAGTTGGCCGAGGCCTTCTGCCGCACGCGGCTAGGGGTGGAAACCAGCCCGGCCTATGGCGTGATGCCATCCGATGTGCCGATCGCCGCGATCCTGGCGCGTATCGACGACTGATTCGCAGCCAAGGCCGGGATCGACTCGGCCGGCACGGGGCGTGACAGGCCGAACCCCTGTACATGGGTGCAGCCGAAGCGGGCCAGCGTAGGCAGACAGTCCAGTTCCTCGACCCCTTCTGCCACCACCCGGATACCCAGGCGCCGGCCGAGCAGCGCGACCGCCTCGACGATGGCGGCGTCCTGGCTGTCCTGCTGCACGTGACGCACGAAGCTCCGGTCGATCTTGAGCTCGCTGATCGGCAGCATCTGCAGGCGCGAAAGCGACGAGAAACCCACCCCGAAGTCATCCACCGAAACCTCCATGCCGTTGAGATGCAGCCGGGCGGCGATTTCCGAGCCCAGCAGCTCGTCATCCATGGCTGCCGTCTCGGTAATCTCGAGGACGACCAGCGGCGGCTCGCCCGGCCCACGGTGGCGAGTCAGGGCCAACAGTTGGGATTCCATCAGGTCATCGGCGGTGACGTTGACCGACAGTGATAGCGACAGCCCCGTTCGGGCCCAGGCCTCGGCATCGGCCAGGGCCTGCTGGAGGACATGACAGGTGAGGCGCCGGCCCTGGGCGGCGGTCAGCATCGGCAGGAAGCTTGCCGGGCCGATCAGTCCGATCTGGGGGTGCGCCCAGCGCACCAGGGCCTCGACACCGCTGAGCCGACCGGTAGTCAGTTCGAACTGGGGCTGGTAGTGAACGGTGAGCTCTCGCAGCTCAAGCGCCTGGTCGAGCTCGTCGGCGGAAAAGAAGGGGTCGTCCTCGGGAGAGACAGCCGGCTTGCGGCCCAGGTGCAACCCCTCCAGCCGCTGGCGCAGTTCGGCCATGCGCATCGGCTTGTCCAGCGAACCGAGCATCTGCAACCCCAGGGTGTGACCCACCTGTTCGGCAATGCGGGATATCTTGCGCTCGACACCGCCGAGCAGCAGCACCCAGCCGCCATAGCCCTGCTTGGCCAGCAGCCGCAGCAAGGCTATGCCGTCGGGGTCGCCGAACTCCAGCCCCATGACCACCAATTGGGGCTGGCATTCGATGATCTCTTCCAGCAGGGCGTCGGCGTGGCGGTAGCAGCGGCTCTGCATGCCCAGCACGTGAAGCTGAAGCGACAGGATCGCGACCACATCGGGGTCTTCGTCCAGAATCACCGCCAGTGCCCGGGTGTCTTCGTGCGACAAAATGTCCATCAGGGGGATTCCGCTCTCGAATAGCGTAGAGGCTCCCATCATCCCTGATAGGCAACCGTGCTGACTATCAACGCTGTCAGCCGATGGGGCCGAGCAGCACGCGCAGTGCCAATGCCAACAACATCACACCGGTGATGCGATGAATCCAGTGGGCACGGCTCTGCAGCCAGGGTAGAACCCGGGAATGGGACAGCGACACTGCCACCAGCACGTACCAGCCGCCATCGATGATCATTGCCGTCAGCACGATGATCGCCTTGGCCGCCAGGCTCATGTCCGGGGTGACGAACTGGCTGAGCAACGCGATGAAGAACAGGATCAGCTTGGGGTTGCCCAGCGCCACCAGCATGCCTTCGCGAGCCGCCTGGCCGCGTGTCGTCGCCATGCCGGTCGCCTCCAGTGCACCCGCCCGTCCGGCACGCAGGGCCTTGATCCCCAGCCAGGCCAGGTAGGCCGCACCGGCCCAGGTAATTGCCTGGAACAACCCGGGAAAGCGCACGATCAACGCTCCCAGCCCCCAGACGGTCAACAGGGCATAGAAGCCCACGCCCAAGGCGTGGGAGAGCGCCGCCATCACCCCGGGAGAGCGGCCACCACCCAGGGTGTGGCGCAGCACCAGCGCCAGGCTGGGCCCCGGTGACATGGCTCCCATGGCGCAGACCGCCACCAGGGACATCCATAGCGAAAGCGGCATCTCGTCTCCTCGATCCGTCATCAGTGCGGCGGAGTCAGCCCCCAACTCAGCGGTGGAACTGACCTTCCCGTTCCGGCTGCCACAGAATGGCATCGACACGGAGCTTCGCCGCTCCGCCCGTGGGCAGCGGCCAGTCGATGACGTCACCGATGCGCAAGCCGATAAGTCCGGCGCCGATCGGCGCCATCACCGAGATGCCGTCCTCGGTATTGGCCAGGGCATGGGGATAGACCAGGGTGCGAATCATCTGTCGGTCACGGGTCATGTCGGTGAACTGCACCTGGCTGTTCATGCTGACCACGTCCTCGGGGATATCCTCCGGGTCGATCACTTCACCCCGCTCCAGTTCCTCTTCCAGAGCATCGGCGACGAAGCGATCCTTGTCGCTCGCCTGGTCGATCAAACGCTGCAACCGCTCGGCATCGAGGCGGTTGATGGTAATGGTGGGACGGGATGACATACGACCTCCTTCGCACGGCCAACGCTCTGTGAATGCGCCGCCGGCCACACAACAAAAACAGCCCTTCGCCCGCAACTGGGGAGAAGGACTGTGACATTTCACCATCATAAGCCCAGTGACGAGCCTTGTCAGGCCCTAATGCCGGGTACGGCGTCCGGTCAACAGCACCACCACACCCACCACGACAAGAGACACGCCGACAAACGTTGCCGGGTTCTGGATCTGGTAGCCATACAGGGTCAGGCCCAGCCCCAGTACGATCAGAGCCGAAGCAAACCACTTCACTCCCATGACTCGCTCCTCGCGTTCAGTATAACCACCAGCATGCCGCCAATAATGAGGCACATCAAGGAAATGCCAAGGCAGGGAAAACGGTAGCTGGCCCAGGTGCTCGCACGCCCTACATGACACCGAGCGTCTCGAGCGCCTTGCGGGTCATCTCGAACGGCACATAGAGCACGCCAGGGTTGTTCCCCGGCCGCGCCGCAGCCACCCCGGCGGAGGTGGCCGGCCTTCCCGCCGATCCCCCTCTTTCCAGTGCCTCTCCCTGTCTTCCATCCCCATGCGTGCCCCCAACTCGCCGACAATTGGCTTATCGCCCAACATTATCACAGCCGGCCAGGGGGCTTGGGGCAGGAACAGGAAGCTGGGCGAATAGCAGGCAGCACGAAGCGGCCCGCTGCGGCCAAGCACTGACTGAAAGACAAACACTGAAAACAGGAGGGCAGAAACGCGAACAGCCGCCCGTAAGCGACTGTTTTCATAGTGGTACCGGCGGTCGGACTCGAACCGACAAGCACTTGCGTGCGGCGGATTTTGAATCCGCTGCGTCTACCAATTCCGCCACGCCGGCAGCGCGTGCATTATACGTGGCCCACGCGGCAGGTCAATCGAGATACCTGACGAGAAGGGCAAGTTTCGGTATCCTTGCGGGCTTGTCCGGCTGCCCGCCAGCCGCTTCTGCCGATTTCTCCTGCGGACCCCGACCTGTATGCAGCGCGCCGATTTCCATTACGAGCTTCCCGAGGAGCTGATCGCTCGCTACCCCTCCGAGCAGCGCAGCGATTGCCGCCTGCTGTGCGTGAAGGGCGCCACCGGCGAGCTGGCCCACCGCCGCTTCACCGACCTGCCCGGCCTGCTCGAGCCCGGTGACCTGCTGGTGTTCAACGACACCCGGGTGATCCCGGCGCGGCTGCACGGCCACAAGGCCAGTGGCGGCAAGGTGGAAATGCTGCTGGAGCGACCTCTGGACGCCCACCGGGGCCTGGCGCACCTGCGCAGCAGCAAGTCGCCCAAGCCCGGTACCGAACTGATCTTCGAAGGCGATATCCATGCCGTGGTGGAAGGCCGCCGCGACGCGCTGTTCGAACTGCGTTTCCTGGGCGAGACACCGTTGATCACGCTGCTCGAACGCCACGGCCACATGCCCCTGCCGCCCTATATCACCCGTGAGGACGAGCTGGCCGACCGCGAGCGCTACCAGACCGTCTATGCGCGACGCGACGGCGCCGTGGCCGCACCCACCGCGGGGCTGCATTTCGACGAGCCGCTGCTGGAACGCCTGGCGGAAAAGGGCATTGAAAGTGCCTTCGTCACCCTGCACGTGGGCGCCGGCACCTTCCAGCCGGTACGCGCCGACGATATCCGCGAGCATCGGATGCACAGCGAGTGGATCGAGGTCAGCGAAGAGGTCTGCGACCAGGTACGCGCCGCACGTGCCCGGGGCAACCGAGTGGTGGCCGTGGGCACCACCAGCGTGCGCTGTCTGGAAAGCGCCTGCCTCAAGAGTGCCGACGGCGAGATCGTTCCCCACAGCGGCGAGACGACCATCTTCATCTACCCGGGATATGAGTGGCGCTGCGTGGATGTACTGGTCACCAACTTCCACCTGCCCGAGTCGACCCTGCTGATGCTGGTGTCGTCCTTTGCCGGGTTCGAGACCACCCTGGCCGCCTATCGCGAGGCCGTTGCCGAGCGCTATGCGTTTTTCAGCTACGGCGATGCCATGTATTTGACCAGGGCGGCCTGACCACAAGCGTCGCCGTCACCCTGCTTCGATTTCGAGAGACGACATGCGTAAAGAGAGCTTCATGACCTTCGAGCGGCTGGCCAGCGACGGCCGGGCACGCCGCGGCCGGCTGACCTTCCCCCGCGGCACGGTGGAAACCCCCGCCTTCATGCCGGTGGGCACCTACGGTACGGTCAAGGGCATGACCCCGGCCTCGGTGGAAGAGATCGGCGCCGAGATCATTCTCGGCAACACCTTCCACCTGTGGCTGCGCCCGGGTACCGAGGTGATCGAAGGCCACGGCGACCTGCACGACTTCTCCCAGTGGCAGAAGCCGATCCTCACCGATTCCGGCGGCTTCCAGGTCTTCTCCCTGGGCGAGATGCGCAAGATCACCGAAGCCGGCGTGCACTTCCGCTCGCCGGTGGATGGCGCCAAGGTATTCATGGGCCCCGAGGAGTCCATGGCGGTGCAGCGCTCTCTTGGCTCCGATGTGGTGATGATCTTCGACGAGTGCACCCCCTACCCGGCCACCGAGAAGGAAGCGGAACTCTCCATGGAGCGCTCGCTGCGCTGGGCCCAGCGTTCCCGGGACGCCCATGGCGATTCCCCTTCGGCACTGTTCGGCATCATCCAGGGCGGCATGTACCCCGAGTTGCGCAAGCGCTCCCTCGACGGGCTGCTGGAGATCGGTTTCGACGGCCTGGCCATCGGCGGACTCTCCGTGGGCGAGCCCAAGGAGGAGATGCTCAAGGTACTGAACTATCTGCCCGAATGGATGCCTGAGGAGTACCCACGCTACCTGATGGGCGTGGGCAAACCGGAGGACCTGGTGGAAGGTGTGCGCCGCGGCGTCGACATGTTCGACTGCGTGATGCCCACCCGCAACGCCCGCAATGGCCACCTCTTCACCTTCGAGGGCACGGTGAAGATCCGCAATGCCAGGCACCGCCATGACACGCGGCCCCTGGAAGACGATTGTGACTGCTATACCTGCCAGCACTTTTCCCGCGGTTACCTGCACCACCTGGACCGCTGCGGCGAAATGCTCGGCTCGATGCTCAACACCATCCATAACCTGCGCCACTATCAACGGCTGATGGCAGGTTTGCGCGGTGCCATCGAAGCGGGTACATTGGCGGACTTCGTGGAAGGCTATTATGCGCAGCGCGGGCTGCCGGTTCCTCCCGTACCCAATTGATATCCGGCCGGTACCCAATGGTTCCAGCGACCATTGACGCCGACCGACAACCGTTTCTCACGCGACCTTAACTTACACCTCAGGAGATACGCTTCTCATGCTGGAATTCTTCATCTCTCCGGCCATGGCCCAGAACGCCGGCGGCGCCGGTGGCGGCATGGCACAGATCATCATGCTGGTCGGCTTCGTACTGATCTTCTATTTCCTGCTGTGGCGCCCCCAGGCCAAGCGGGCCAAGCAGCATCGTGAGCTGGTCGGCGGCCTTTCCAAGGGCGACGAGATCGTGATCGGAGGTGGCCTGCTGGGACGTATCACCAAGGTGGGCGATGATTTCATCAGTCTGGAAATCGCCGAGGGTACCGAGGTCAATGTACAGAAGAGCGCCGTGGCGGCGGTGTTGCCCAAGGGCACCATCAAGTCCATCTGACGTTGACGCCTCCCGCCCTTGCCGCCTGACCCTACCGGGTCGGGTAACGGCGGGGGCCGCACACCGGCCGATGCTCCGGGCGCCTGCAGGGCTCCAGGGCATTCGGCCGTGTCGTCGTCCTGTTAGCCTCTCTTCCCACACTCTGTTTCAGCAACCAGTTTGCAGCAACCAAGGGCAGGGCTCGCATGCTCAACCGTTACCCCCTGTGGAAGTATCTGCTGATAGTCATTGTGCTGCTCGTAGGCCTGGTCTACTCGCTGCCCAACCTCTATCCGGAAGACCCGTCGGTACAGATCAGCAGCGCCAGCGGCGATGCCACCATCGACGACAGTCAGCTCGAACGTATCCAGGAGTCGCTGCTTGACGCCGGTATCGACATCAAGGCCGTGGAAAGCGATGACACACGGGTCCTGATTCGTCTGGAAGATTCCGACGACCAGTTGCGTTCCCGCGACAGGATCGCCGACATTCTTGGCGGCGACTACGTGGTCGCCCTGAACCTCGCCGAATCGACCCCGGCCTGGCTGCAGTCATTTGCCGCCTCCCCCATGACCCTGGGCCTGGACCTGCGTGGCGGTGTGCACTTCCTGCTGGAAGTGGACATGGATGCCGCCCTGACCCAGCGTCTCGAGGTCAACGCCAGCGCCGTACGTGAACAGCTGCGCAGCGAGCGTATCCGCTATCGCAGTACCGATATCGAAGACCGCACGATTTCCATCGCCTTCACCAGTGAAGAAGACCGCGACAACGCCCGCCGCCTGATCAGCCGCGAGTTCCGAGACTTCGACTATCAAAGCGCCGGTGACGGGCGCGGTGCGCGGCTGGTCATGACCATGACCGACCAGGCCGTCAGCGAACTCCAGGACTACGCCATCAACCAGAACCTCACGACCCTGCGCAACCGGGTCGACGAGTTGGGGGTGGCCGAGCCCATGGTGCAGCGCCAGGGGCCGGACCGCATCGTGGTGGAACTGCCCGGTGTGCAGGATACCGTTGCCGCCAAGCGGGTGGTCGGCGCCACCGCCAACCTGGAATTCCGCCTCGAGGCACGTCCGGACACCCCGGACATGGAAACCGAGACCTTCAGCTTCCGCAATGATGAGTCGCGCACCGCCGACCTGATGCGTGACGTGATCATTAGCGGCGACAGCGTCTCCAGTGCCAGCCGCAGCTTCGACGAGAACGGCCGCCCCCAGGTCAATATCAACCTGGACGGCACCGGCGGCACCCTGATGAACCGCGCCACGCGAACCAATATCGGTCGCAACATGGCGGTGCTGTTCATCGAGCACAAGACCCGCGAACGCACCGTGATGGAGGACGGTGAGGAAGTCACCGTTCGCGAGCCCTATACAGAACGCGGCCTGATCAGCCTGGCCACCATTCAGAGTGCACTGGGCAACAGCTTCCGCATCACCGGGCTCGACTCGCCCACCGAAGCGGCCGAGCTCGCCCTGCTGCTGCGCTCCGGCTCGCTGGCCGCACCGATCTACTTCGTGCAAGAGCGCACCATCGGCCCGAGCCTCGGCGCCGAGAACATCCAGCGCGGCGTATTGTCGGTGCAGATCGGCATGCTGCTGGTGTTGCTGTTCATGCTGGTCCGCTACAAGGTGTTCGGCATCTTCGCCAACGTGGCGCTCGCCCTGAACCTGATGATGGTGGTGGCCGGCATGTCGCTGCTCGGCGCCACCCTCACGCTGCCGGGCATCGCCGGCATCGTACTGACCATAGGCATGGCGGTCGATGCCAACGTGTTGATCTACGAGCGAATACGCGAAGAACTGCGTGGCGGGATGTCGATCCAGCAGGCGATCCATGCTGGCTACGAGCGCGCCTTCACCTCCATCGTCGATGCCAACATCACCACCCTGCTGGTGGCAATCATCCTGTTCTCGATCGGCACCGGCCCCGTCAAGGGCTTCGCCGTGACCCTGTCGCTGGGGATCATCACCTCGATGTTCACCGCCTTGATGGTGACTCGTGCACTGGTGAACCTCACCTACGGCGGCAGACCGGTCAAGAAGCTATGGATCTAAGGCATTCCAACATGAGGTGGTTATGAAAACCCTCGTCAACAAACAGTTCGACTTCATGGGCAAGCGCAGGATCGCCCTGGCGATCTCCTGCCTGCTGCTCCTGGTGTCGATCGCCTCGCTGCTGTTCCAGCAGCTCAACCTGGGGCTGGACTTCACCGGCGGCACGCTGATAGAGGTGCGCTACGCCGTGGCTCCCTCGCTGGATGCCGTGCGCCAAGCCCTGGAAGCCGCCGAGTTCCGCGACGTCTCGGTGCAGACCTTCGGTGCCTCCACCGAGGTACTGATCCGCCTGCAGCAAGCCTTCGATGCGGAAGTCGGCAACCGCGTGGTCGAACTGCTGCGCGCCGAAGGCGACGCGGTCGAGCTGGTACGCGCCGAATTCGTCGGCGCCCAGGTCGGCGAACAGCTGCGCGACCAGAGCGGGCTGGGCCTGCTGGTGGCGATGGGCATGGTGATGGTCTATGTGGCCTTCCGCTTCCAGTACAAGTTCGCCATCGGTGCCGTGCTGGCACTGTTGCACGACGTGATCATCGTGGTCGGTATCTTCTCGCTGCTCCAGCTCGAATTCGACCTCACCGTACTGGCGGCCCTGCTGGCGGTGATCGGCTACTCGCTCAACGACACGATCGTGATCTACGACCGAATCCGCGAGATGATCCGCACCTCGCGCATCGACGACATGCCGTCGATCTTCAACGAAGCGATCAACCTCACCCTGTCCCGTACGCTGGCGACGTCTGGCACCACCTTGCTGGTGCTGCTGGCGCTGCTGCTGCTGGGCGGCGACATGATCCACTACTTTTCGATCGCACTGATCATCGGGGTGGTGGTGGGTACCTTCTCCTCCATCTACGTGGCGTCCGCCCTGCTGCTCGCCGTCAAGCTGGAGCGCAAGGACCTGATTCCGCCGAAGAAGGAAACAGGGCTGGAAGAGGGCGAGGAAGAGCTGCCCTGACGTGACCCGCCCTCTCCCGGGCATGCGTCACGGGCATTGGCCCGTGACGCAGACGGAGGAAGGCGGGCCTCGAAAAAAGCCGGATCACTTCTCACGAGGAAATTGGTACACCTCATCCGATCCCGGGGAGTGATTTCTACTGGCAGCGCGAAGGTCGCGATACACGGCGGCCCGCATGATCAGCATGGCCACTACCGGCGCCGTCAACAGTACGAATGCCGTGATCAACAGCTCATGAATCACCAAGCGCGACTGCAGCGCGGTGAAGAAGATCATCGAGGCGATCAAGATACAGCCGGCACCCAGCGTAATGGTGATCGCCGGACCATGGATCCGCTGATAGAAGTTGGGCAAGCGCACCAGCCCCAAGGCTCCTATCAGCACGATGATGCTACCCAGCAGCAGCAACATGACCACCGGCAGGCCCACCCACGGCGTCACCGTATCGATGCCAAGATTCATTCGACCACCTCCCCTCGCATCAGGAATTTGGCCAGTGCTATCGTCGACACGAAGCCCGTCAACGCTATCAGCATGGCTGCCTCGAAATAGATCAAGCTGCCATAGCGCAGGCCAAGGGCCAATGACAGCAGCATCGCACACATCCACAGCGTATCCAGCGCCAGCACCCGATCCTGAGCCGCCGGCCCGAGCAGCAGCCGGATGGTGCAGAGCAACATGGCCAGGATGATGCACAGCAGCGTAAAACCGATGGCCAGGGACAAGAGTGTCGCCATGGGACCTCCCTCTAATAATCAAAAATCTCGATCAATGGCTGCTCGTAACGTGTCTTGATGGTATCAATCCACCACTGCTCGTCGTGCAGGTCGAAGACATGCAGCGCCAGGTCGTGGGTACCCGGCAGTATCTCCACCCATACGGTACCCGGCGTCGAATTGATGAGGCATGACAACAGTGCCAGCCCATGGGGGTTCTTGAGATCCAGCGGCACCCGGATGAACTGGGAATTCAGGCCTTTCGGTTTTGTGAACAGGATGATACGGCTGACGTTGAAGCAGGAGCGCACTATCTCCACCAGCGACGAGGCCAGCAGACGCGCCATCACCACCGGCTTCCTGAACGGTACGGGCGCCAGCGGCCGCAGCGGTCTGGACAGCAGGGGGACGACAACGGCAAGAAAGGTGCCAAGCAGCAGATGAGCCGGTGCCAGGCTCTGGTTCAACAGCAACCATACGGTCAGCAGCGCGATGGAAAGCGGGGGTGATGGAAACCAGCGGTTCATGGACGTTCTCCCTCGATTGCCTCTCGCAACACGACAGGCTCAAACAGCACGCGCTGGACATAAGTCTCGGGCTGGTGAAGAGACGCCGCACTGCGCTCAAGGTAATCCATGGCCGGGCCAGCTTTCACGGTCAGCATGACACAAAGCAGTAGCAACAGGCTGACCGGCATCACTTCGGCAAGCTGCAGGCGCGGCGGCGTCACGTTCTTGGCGGCCCAGAAGGTACGCACCCCGAAGCGCATCAACGAGATGATGCCCGCCAGTCCGGAAAGCACGACAAGTACCAGCAACACCCAGGTGACCATTCCACTCCCGCCTCCCGGCCCAGGGTTGAGCAGGGCATGCAGCAACCCAAACTTGGCGATGAAGCCCGATAGTGGTGGCAGCCCGGTAATGACCAGCGCACAGCCAGCGAGCGACAGCCCCAGGAAGGCCAGCGCCCCCGGGATCGCCACGCCGACGGGTTCCTCGGGCGAGTCCTCCACCGCGAAGGCCTCCATGGTCAATGCCAGCATGGCGGCACTGGGCGTTCTGATACGCTCGATCAATTCGATCAGCAGCAAGAACGCCGATACCGCCAGGGTCGAGCTGATCAGGTAGAAGAGCGCCGCTCCGATCAACGAGGGCTGACCATAGCCGACTGCCGCCAGCAACGTGCCGGAAGAAACGACCGCGGCATATCCCGCCATGCGCCCCGGCTCCTGGCTAGCCAGCAAGCCGATGGTGCCAAAGGCCAGCGTCGCCAGCCCACCCCACAGCAAGGCGCCAAAGCCGAACCCCGCCGCCGCCCCCTCGGAGAACACCAGCAGCCAGAGTCGCAGTACGACATAGACCCCAATCTTGGTCATCAATACCATCATGGCCGCGACAGGGGGCGAGGCGGCCGCGTAGGTGGTGGGCAGCCAGAAGCCCAACGGCCACATCGCGCTCTTGGTCAGAAAAGCCAGTGCCAGGATGGTCACGCCAACCTTCAGCAACACCAGCTCGTCGGCTTCCAGAGTAGAGACGCGTACCGCCAGGTCCGTCATGTTCAGCGTGCCGGCAGTGGCATAGATGAGCGCCACACCGATCAGGAAGAAAAACGACGCTATCAGATTGATCACGATGTACTGCATGCCGGCGCGAATGCGCACACCGTTGTAGCCGTGCAGCACCAGGCCGTAGGAGGCCGCCAGCATCACCTCGAAGAACACGAACAGGTTGAACAGGTCGTTGGTGAGAAAGGCCCCGTTGATGCCCATCAACAGGAACTGGAATAGCGAATGGAAGTGAACGCCGATCCGGCTCCAGCGCGTCATCGAAAAAACCAGGGATGCCAATGCCAGTGCCGACGTCAGCAGCAGCATGACCGCGCTCAAGCGGTCTATCAGCAGCACCACACCAAAAGGAGCGGCCCAGTTGGCGGAAAGGTAGACCCCGATCCCGTCGGTCCAGAACTCGCCGTCCGACAGCTGGAGCAACACCAACGACACCACCAGCAGGCTCACGGTGCTTATCAGATTGATGACGAACTTACGCTGGTGGTGTCGTTCGTTGACCAGGATCAGCAAGGCACCGCACAGCAACGGCAGCAACACTGGCGCCAACATCAGGTGCTGCACCCAGGCAAGGCTCATTTATCCGACTCCTTGCCATCGACATGATCGGTTCCCGTCAGCCCTCTGGCACCGATCATCACGACGAGAAAAAGCGCCGTGGTCGCGAAACCGATCACGATGGCAGTGAGCACCAGCGCCTGGGGCAACGGGTCGGCATACAACGCAGGATCGATCACCCCCTCACCCAGCGTCAGCGGGGGGAGATTCACCGACAGCCGCCCCATGATGAAAATGAACAGGTTGACCGCATAGGAAATGAGCAGCAGCCCGGTGATCACCTGGAAGGTTCGAGGGCGCAAGACCAGCCACACGCCCGAGCCGAACATGACGCCGATGGAGATGGAAAGGATGGCTTCCATTACCGGACCTCCCTGCCTGGCGAGCGAGGCGCCGTGCCACCGGCTGGCAGGCGGTGACTACGAACCGACTGATGGGCCAGGGCCACCAGGATCAGAATGGTCGCTCCGACCACGACGCCGAAGACTCCCAGGTCGAAGATGAAGGCACTGGGCAAGTGGATCTCTCCCAATAACGGTAAGGTGACATGTGCGGTATGGCTGGTCAGGAAGGGATAGCCAAACCACCAGGCGCCAAGCCCTGTCAGGCAGGCCGTGACAAGGCCCAGCGCGATCCAGCGATGCGGTTGCAGACGCAGGTGGGTTTCGACCCAAACCGTACCCGCCAGCATGTACTGCACGATGATCGCCACGGCGAAGGTCAGGCCGGCGACAAAGCCGCCACCGGGCAGGTTATGCCCACGGATGAAGAAATAGGCCGCGATGACGCCCATGATGGGAAACAGCAACCGCAGGTAGACGCTCGGTACCATCAGGTAGCCACTGGTTACCTGCTGGGATGGGGTCTGTCCGGCTGCCGGATCGACGCTGTTGGCCTGCTGGGCGGGTATCGGCACACTTTCAGGTGCCGGGCGGAAGCGCCGCAACAGGGCATACACCGTCAACGCCACGATCGCCAGAACGGCGATTTCTCCCAGGGTGTCGAAACTGCGGAAATCCACCAGCAGTACATTGACGACATTGCTACCGCCGCCTTCCGACATGGCACGTGTCAGAAAGAAGTCGGAAATCCCGTCGGGCGCTGCCGGGCGCATCAATACCGCATAGCTGACCAGACACATGCCGAGCCCTGCCACCACGGCGATCACCAGGTCCCGCCCGCGGCGCAGCCAAGCACTCCGAGGTGCCTGGAAATTCAGCTCACGCGGCACAATCCGGGGCGGCAGCCAGCGCAGCCCCAGCAGGATCAATACCGTGGTGACGGTCTCCACCATCAACTGCGTCAGCGCCAGGTCAGGCGCCGACAGCCACAGGAAGGTCATACTGGTGACGATGCCGGCGCCCCCGACCAGGCTCAGGGCGGCAAGCCGGTGGTATTTGGCCTGCCAGGCGGCAGCGATGGCACAGGCACAGCCAATCAGCCACAGCATGGCAAACATCGGATGAAACTCACCGATGCCAGGAAAATCCAGGTTCGACAAGGGATTGACCAACAGCATCGGCACCACCAGAAGCGCGATCATGAGCAGCAGCAACTGCGGCTGCAGGCGCCGGGTGCTCAGCAACCTCTCCAGCAATGCAGCGCTTGCGGTCAGGCGCAGCATGGTGCTTTCGTAGGCTTGCTTGCCATTGAAGCGGTACAGCAGTGGCACCCCCCGGTCGGAGTGGATCAGGTTGTAGCGTCGGCGTAGCAGCGTATAGAACGCCACACCCCCGACCAGCGCCAGAATGCTCATCAACAAGGGCAGATTGAAGCCGTGCCAGACGGCGAGGCTGTAATACGGCGTGCGCTCTCCCAGCACCGACACCACCGCGGTGTTCAGGAAAGGACCAACGCTCCAGCCCGGAGCCACGCCGACCACCAGGCAGCAGAGCACCAGAAACTCCACCGGAAAACGCATCCAGCGCGGCGGCTCGTGCGGTTGCCTGGGCAAGTCGGTCGCCAGGGGGCCGAAGAAGACATAAATGAAGCGCAGCGAATAGGCCACGCTGAAGATGCCCATCAATATCGCCGCCAGCGACATGCCCCAGTTTCTCGCCGACCCCACCGCCAGCGCCTCGGCGAAGAACATCTCCTTGGACAGGAAGCCGTTGAGCAACGGTACGCCCGCCATGGCCGCACTCGCGACGATGGCCAACGTCGCCGTATAGGGCAACACACGGTAAAGGCCGCGCAGGTGGCGCATGTCCCGCGTGCCACTCTCATGGTCGATGATCCCGGCGGCCATGAAGAGCGACGCCTTGAAAGTGGCATGGTTGAGGGTGTGAAAGATCGCCGCGACCATCGCCAGCGGCGAACCGATACCCAACAGCACGGTGATCAGCCCCAGGTGGCTGATCGTCGAGTAAGCCAGCAGTCCCTTGAGGTCGTGCTGAAAAATGGCGCAGAACGCACCGATCAACAGTGTGCAGAGGCCCGCGCCAGCAATGATCCAGGTCCACTCCGGCGTCCCCGACAAGGTGGGCCAAAGGCGCATCAACAGGAAGATACCCGCCTTGACCATGGTCGCGGAGTGCAGGAAAGCCGATACCGGCGTGGGAGCCGCCATGGCATGCGGCAGCCAGAAGTGGAACGGGAACTGCGCGCTCTTGGTCAACGCCCCGAGGGCAATCAGTACCAGCGTGGGCAGATACCAGGGGTGCTCGCGCACCGCGTCACCCGAGGCCAGCACCACATCCAGCGAATAGCTGCCGACGATATGACCGAGCATCAACACGCCGGCCAGCAGGCACAGCCCCCCAGATGCGGTGACCGTAAAGGCCATGCGCGCGCCGCGCCTGGCGTCCGCACGATGGTGCCAGTAGCCGATCAGCAGAAACGACGTCAGGCTGGTCAGTTCCCAGAAAACGACCAGTTGGATCAGATTGCCGGACAGCACGATGCCCAGCATCGAACCCATGAACGCCAACAGGAAAGAGAAGAAGCGTGGCACCGGGTCCGCCGGCGACATGTAATAGCGCGCATAGATTACCACCAGCAGGCCGATGCCCAGGATCAGCATGCAAAACAGCCAGGCCAATCCATCCATGCGCAGGATGAAGTTCAAACCATGGCTGGGCAACCAGTCGGCGTGGAAACGCACCACTCCGCCGTCACCGACCTGAGCGAACAGATAGGCCGTCACAAGCAGGCCGAACAACGTTACCCCCCCGGCCAGCCACGCCTCGCTGTTGCGGGCGTTGGCGGGCATCAGGGCGGCAATCGCACTACCGATAAACGGGACGAGAATCAGGGACAATAGCAGCATGAGGCTCTCGGGCAAGCGTTTCGAGTCAAGGTATCTTGTTATATAAGCAGCAGATTGAGGCGAGCCAGACGCTGCTGGAAAGGCCTATCCCGCTCAGGCCCCATGCCGAGGCCCCAGGTAGAATATCAGCCCAGACCGCCCCAAGGCTCGGGCGAGCCACATCGAAGCAGCCAGTCAACGTACACCATCACCGCCAGACATGAAAGTGCAACCCGCTGATTATACGCAACAACTCGGAACCACACACCAGTTGCAACGGCTTGTCCGGCACGCTCTGCATCTGGAGGATGCGACCCCCTGCCCAAGACAGCAGGGGGCACCACACTCGACCAGCCAGGAGGGGACGCCATTTCAGAAATGGGGCTTGAGCTGCTGCACCAGCGCCTTGTACAAACGCGGGCCGGCAGCCATCAACTGACCCTCGGTCTCCACGACAGGCTTGCCGTCGGGGGACCCCATCAACGCTCCGGCTTCCTTCAGCAGCAGGGTACCGACCAGGCGATCCTGTTCCTCGAGGCCCAGCACAAAGGCGGCATCGACCCGACCCGCCGCCAGTTCGGCCATGTCCAGCAGGCCGCTGCCGGTCGCCAACTGGGACTCGACCTGAGGGGCAAGCTGCTGGATCAGGGTCAGATAGGCAGGCAGATGACGGGCACGCCGATCGATGTCGGGCAGGCTCATGGCCATGCGGGAGCCGGCAAGGGTGGTGATCTTGGGTACCCGCATGCGCTTGCCATTGTGCTGGGCACCACGGCCACGGCTGGCCAGGTATTCGTCGTCACTGAAGGGGCAGATCACCACCGCGTGCTCCGGACGCCCCTTCACCAGGCAGACCAGCGACAGGGCGAACCCCTTGCCGGCCACGCCCAGGCTGGAATACCCGTGGAAAGGCTCGATCCGCCATTCGATGTCCAGCCCCTCACCCTCGCCGGAGCCATGGGGCGTGAAGCGGCCGGAAATGCCGTGCTGCGGATAACCGCGGCTGAGCTGACGAACGATCAGCGTCTCGGCATTGCGGGCGGTGTCCTCGAGCAGGCGCTCGAGGCTGTGTTCCTCGTGAGAGTTCTCGATGCGCTCACGAATGCGCAGGAACTGTTCGGCGGCGCTGCGCGTGGCGCGCAACGCAAATTGGACCATCGGATGCATGATCGGGCCTTGGAGCGTCGGTGGTGTTAAAGAACAGGCTAGTTCGAACGCGTCACGCGGGTCGAACGTGTCGGCGCGAATCCTAGCAGAGTCGGCCCGCTTGCGCCATCGTCGCGGATGAACATGGTAGACTCTGCGCCCTCTTTTCCGTGACGCGACAGGCAGGATCACCATGCTAGACCGCATCCGTATCGTACTGATCGGCACCAGCCACCCCGGCAACATCGGTGGGACGGCTCGCGCCATGCACAATATGGGACTTTCCGATCTGGCCCTGGTGGCACCTCGCTGCGAGCCGCTGACCAGCGATACCGTTTCCCGGGCATCGGGTGCCGATCATCTCGTTCGGGGTGCCCGAACGGTCGAGACCCTGGAACAGGCGGTGTCGAACTGCACCCTGGTGGTGGGCGCCAGCGCCCGCTCACGCACCCTGCCCTGGCCGATGATCACCCCCCGGGCGTTGGGCGAGCGCCTGCCCGGGGAGCTGGCCGGCGAGGATGCGCGAATCGCACTGGTCTTCGGCCGCGAGGACAGCGGCCTCTCCAATGCCGAGCTGCAGCGCTGTCATGCCCACGTGCATATCCCGGCCAATCCCGACTTCAGTTCGCTGAACCTGGCCACCGCGGTACAGGTACTGGCCTACGAGTGCCGGCTGGCCTGGCTGGCGCAGCAGGAATCCGCCCCTGGCGCCGATCCGGAGCCGCCCCAGCCGCTGGCCACCCATGAGGAGCTCGAGCACTACTTTGCCCATCTCGAGCGGACACTGGTCGCCATCGGCTTCCACGACCCGGCCCTGCCACGGCAGTTGATGGCACGGCTACGGCGCTTCACCCTGCGTGCCCGCCCCGAACGCATGGAGCTCAACATCCTGCGTGGGATACTCACCGCCACGGAGAAGCAGGCCGGCGGAGGCAATGACGCAACGCCTTGAAGCCGTCTCCCCTCACCCCCAATATGAAAGACCAGCTCGACCGTTACCGCCACGAGCACCGTCCAACAGCCACCCAAGGACCGCCGCATGTTTCAACGTCTGCGCGAAGACATCAACAGCGTATTCGCCCGCGACCCGGCGGCACGCAACTTCCTGGAAGTGCTGACCAACTATCCGGGCCTCCATGCCCTGCTGCTCCACCGGCTAGCGCACTGGCTCTGGAAGAAGAACCTCAAGTGGCTGGGTCGCACCCTGTCCACCTTCTCTCGCTGGCTGACCGGTATCGAGATCCACCCCGGGGCCACGATCGGCCGGCGCTTCTTCATCGACCACGGCATGGGCGTGGTAATCGGCGAAACCGCCAATGTCGGTGACGACGTCACCCTCTACCAGGGCGTGACCCTGGGCGGCACCAGTTGGCACAAGGGCAAGCGCCACCCGACCCTGGAGCAGGGCGTGATCGTCGGTGCCGGCGCCAAGATTCTCGGCCCCTTCACCGTGGGTGCCGGCGCCAAGGTGGGCTCCAATGCCGTGGTGACCAAGGAAGTGCCCGCCGGGGCCACGGTGGTGGGTATTCCCGGCAAGATCGTCAAGCGCGAGGAGCCCGACGAGGCCGCGACACTCGACGTGGATCCGGCGCGGCGGGAGGCGATCTGCCAGAAGTTCGGCTTCGATGCCTATGGCGTCAGCGAGGACATGCCCGACCCGGTGGCACGCTCCATCCAGGCCATGCTGGACCATATGCATGCCGTGGACGAGCGCATCGAGAGGATGTGCGGCACACTGCGCAAACTCGACGCCGGCTATCGGGACGGACGCCTGCCGGCGCTACGCGATGAAGACTTTGCTGATATGCTCTCTGACGTGGAGGAGTGCGCCCCGGCGGAGTCGGCCACCGGGACAGACCACGCCGCCGCCAAGCCCGCGGAAAACCAGCGCTCCGAAAAGAGAAGCGGCGAGCGAACTGACGACCAAGGCAATGGTTGACCGCAACACTAGGGCTTTACCATAATGTCAGCCTGATACCCGTGGCCCGCCGCACCGGCCACGCCGCACACTGAGCGCCGGTTCGACACGCGGCGCCGAGGTACGCTCCCCATGCGTTTGACGAGCCCGCCATGCGTTTGACCACGAAGGGACGCTATGCCGTCACCGCCATGCTCGACCTGGCCTTGAATACCGAGAAAGGCCCGACGTGCCTGGCCGACATTTCACGCCGCCAGGAAATTTCGCTGCCCTACCTGGAGCAGTTGTTCGCGCGTCTGCGCCGCGCGGCCCTGGTCAAGAGCGTGCGCGGCCCCGGTGGCGGCTACCTGCTGGCAATGGCACCCGATGATATCTCGATTTCCCGGGTCATCGACGCGGTAGACGAGTCCGTGGATGCCACCCGTTGCCAGGGGCTCTCGGATTGCCAGCGGGGGGACACCTGCCTGACCCATCACCTGTGGTGCGATCTTTCCGAACAGATTCGCGGCTTTCTCGATGGCATCACCCTCAGCCAGCTGGTCGAGAACAGCGATGTGCGTCGTATCGCCGAGCGTCAGCGCAGCCGAAAGGATGAAAATACCATCCTGACCTCATCGCCCTGATAGCCGATACCTGGAGCCAGGCCCCATAGCCGGGCCCGTGGCCGGATCGAGAGCCGAAGCCAGACCCCGATCACAGATGGAGAGCCCATGAGCGCCCTCGCCTATCTCGATTATGCCGCCACCACCCCGGTCGACCCACGCGTTGCCGAGGTGATGCAGCGCTATCTCACCATGGACGGCATCTTCGCCAATCCCGCCTCGCGCAGCCACATGCCCGGCTGGCAGGCGGAGCAGGCCGTGGAGAGCGCGCGCCGTCAGGTGGCGGACCTGATCGGTGCCGACCCGCGCGAGATCGTCTGGACCAGTGGCGCCACAGAAGCCGACAACCTGGCGCTGATCGGCTACATGCGTGCGAACCGCAACAAGGGCGGTCATCTGATCACCTCGATCATCGAACACAAGGCGGTGGTGGATACCGCCCATGCCCTGGAAACCGAGGGCTTCGAGGTGACCTGGCTGACGCCTGGCGCCGATGGGCGAATCACCCCCGGCCAGTTGCGTGACGCCATGCGCGCCGATACCGTTCTGGTGTCGCTGATGGCGGTCAACAACGAACTGGGCTGCATCCATGACCTGCCCGCCCTGTCCGAGGTCGCCCATGCCGGCGGCGCGCTCTTCCATGTGGATGCCGCCCAGGCGGTGGGACGGATCCCGCTCGATGTGAAACGCCTCGGCATCGACCTGATGTCACTCTCCGGCCACAAGACCTATGGTCCCAAGGGCGTCGGGGTGCTGTACGTCAAGCGTAGCCCGGATATCCGCCTGGAAGCGCTGATTCACGGCGGCGGACACGAACGCGGCATGCGCTCCGGCACCCTGGCGACTCACCAGATCGCCGGCATGGGAGAGGCCTTCGCCCTGGTTGCCCAGGAGGGCGAGTCCGACCAGGCCCATGTCCTGACGCTACGGAACCGTCTGCTCGATGGCCTGTCGGACCTTGATGGCATTCACTGCAATACCGCCCTCGAAGTGGCAGTTCCCAACATTCTCAATCTGGCCTTCGAGGGTGTCGATGGAGAATCCCTGTTGATGGCGCTACGAAATATTGCGCTTTCGACCGGCTCGGCCTGCAATTCGGCGAGTGTCGAGCCATCCTATGTATTGAAGGGTATTGGCGTACCTCGCCGCCTGGCATTGGCCTCGTTGCGTTTCAGTTTCGGCCGCTTCACCACCGAGGCCGATATCGACAGCGCGCTGGATGCCCTGCACCATGCCCTCCCGGGGCTGCGTCGCTAGACGAACGCCGGCCCCGCTCACTCAAGCAGGAGAACGATCATGGCGCATCTTTCGATCACCACCACCGCCGCCGAGCAGATCCAACGGGTGCTCGAGGAGCGCGGCCAGGGGCTGGGCCTGAGGGTTTCCGTCAAGCCCAGCGGCTGCTCGGGCTATAGCTACGTGCTCGACTTCGCCGACGAGGCGGCCAACGACGACATCGCCTTCGAGGACCACGGCGTGACGGTCTTCGTCGCCCCCGACGCGCTCGAGATGCTCGACGGCAGTGAAGTCGATTACGTCTCGGAGGGACTCAACCGCTTCTTCCGTTTCAACAACCCCAACGTCAAGGATCAGTGTGGCTGCGGCGAGAGCTTCACGGTATAGCGAGGCCCGCACGACATACGATTGTTCAACGTCCACCGGGGGCGTTATACTCTGCGCCCACTGCCTTTGCGCCGACGCGTCGCGCTGATCCAGCGAACGACGCTGAACGTACCTTTTATATTCGTAGCGCCGCGTTGCGCCGGCTCCTTCCGAGAACCGGCGCTGCGTGGCGCTATCCCCATAAGAACTGCCAACGGAGACAGGCCCCATGGCAATTGAACGCACTCTGTCCATCATCAAGCCCGACGCCGTCGCCAAGAATGCCATCGGCGAGATCATCGCCCGCTTCGAGAAGGCCGGCCTCAAGGTCGTGGCCGCCAAGATGCTGCACCTCTCCGAGGAGAAGGCCGGTGGTTTCTACGCCGAACACAAGGAGCGTCCCTTCTTCAAGGATCTGGTCGGCTTCATGACCTCCGGCCCGGTCGTCGTGCAGGTGCTGGAAGGTGAAGATGCCATCGCCAGGAACCGTGACCTGATGGGTGCCACCAACCCCAAGGATGCCGCACCGGGCACCATCCGCGCCGACTTCGCCGAAACCATCGACGCCAATGCCGTCCACGGCTCCGACTCCCCGGCTTCCGCCGAGCGTGAAGTGGCCTATTTCTTCAGCGCCGACGAACTCTGCCCGCGCTGAGGCCCGGCTCGCCACTTGCCTCGCGGGGGCCTCGACGCCCCCGCCCCTGCCCCTCCGATGTGCCTGATACCATGACCGACACCATCGCCCAACGCACCAACCTGCTCGGCATGACCCGCGAGGAGCTGGAAGCCTTCTTCCTCTCCATCGGCGAGAAGAAATTCCGTGCCGCCCAGATGATGAAATGGATTCACCACGAAGGTTGTGACGACTTCGCGGCCATGACAAATCTCTCCAAGGCACTGCGCACACGGCTGGCCGAGGTGGCGGAAATTCGCGGGCCCGGCGTGGTCTACGAAGGCACGTCCAGTGACGGCACTCGCAAGTGGGTGCTGGAAGTGGAGGACGGCAGCTACGTGGAAACCGTGCTGATACCCGCCGAGAGCGGCAAGCGTCGCACCCTGTGCGTCTCATCGCAGGTGGGCTGCTCGCTGGACTGCAGCTTCTGCTCCACCGGTAAGCAGGGTTTTCAGCGCAACCTTTCCAGCGCCGAGATCATCGGCCAGGTATGGGTGGCAAGCAACAGCTTCGGTCCGCGCCGGGATACCGCCAATCGTCCGGTCACCAACGTGGTGATGATGGGCATGGGCGAGCCGCTGCTGAATTATGACAACGTCGTGCCAGCCATGAAGCTGATGCTGGACGATAACGGCTATGGATTGTCGAAGCGCCGAGTCACGCTCTCCACGTCGGGCGTGGTCCCGATGCTCGACAGGCTCGGCGACGAGCTCGACGTGAGCCTGGCGATTTCACTGCATGCCGCCACCGACGAGCTGCGCACCAAGCTGGTGCCACTGAATCGCAAGTACAACATCCGCGCCCTGCTGGACGCCTGCCAGCGCTATCTCGCCAAGTGCGACGATACGCGGATGGTCACGATCGAATACACTCTGATCAAGGACGTCAATGATCAACAGGAGCACGCCGAGCAACTCGCTGAATTGCTGCGAGAGCTGCCCTGCAAGATCAACCTGATTCCGTTCAACCCGTTCCCCCACTCGGGCTACGAGAAGCCGTCGCGCAACCAGACGATGCGCTTCCAGCAGTGGTTGTACGAGCTGGGCTACACGGCGCCGATCCGCAGCACGCGGGGCGACGATATCGACGCTGCCTGCGGTCAGCTGGTGGGCCGGGTGAAGGATCGAACCAAACGGCATGAGCGCTATATCCGCTCGATACAGATCGATGCCGACTGAAGCGGGCACCCGTCTTGACTTCAACACGTCACGGCGCTTTGATGGACAGGCTTTTTTTACCGGCCACGTCGCGTGACAGTTGCCGGATGACGAGTCGGGAAACACTGCCGATCGGGCCCCTTTTCAAGAGAATGCCATGACGCGCTGCCGCCGCCTGCCACTCCGATTCAAGCCACTTCCGCTGGTGGCGATGCTGGCGGGATCGGTGTGGCTCACTGGTTGCGCCACTCAGCCCGAGCCGGATGACGGCAGCCCTCCGGAACCGGCCGAGGCCTACACCCGGCTAGGAATGGCCTATCTGGAACGGGACAACCTGCCGCGGGCCATGGCGGCCCTGAACCGCGCCCTGGAGATGGCGCCCCGTGACCCCGAGGCCCTGCAGGCCATGGCCATCGTCTATCAACGCCAGGGGGAGCACGAACTGGCCGACGACACCTTTCGACAGGCCCTGAACACGAACCCTGGCTTTACCCGAGCACGCAACAACTATGCAGCGTTTCTCTATGATCGTGGCCGCATACGCGAGGCCTGCGAGCAGCTCGAGCTGGCCTCCCGGGATATCCAATACGCGAGCCGTGCCCAGTTGTTCACCAACCTGGGCCGATGCCGCTGGGAACTGGGCGATATGGCATCGGCGCGTCAAAGTCTCGCGCGCGCCCGGAGCCTCGACCCGCGCAATCCGAGCAGCTATTTCACTCTGGCTGAGCTGGAGCTGTCACAGGGCAACCCCGATCAGGCCCAGCAGCAGCTCGAGGTCTTTATACGCCTGGCCGGCATGACTCTGGACGCCCAAGAGCTGGCTCAGGACATTGCCGTTGCCCGCGGCGAGAACTCAGCCGTCATTTCTGACTCGGACATCATGCGTGATGCCCCTTGATCAACAATTATTGACGAAGGATGCTCAGCCATGAGCGACACCCACAACACCGATGTCGTCGACTTCGGGCCTCAGGAGTCTCCAGGGGAGCTGCTGCGCCGCGAGCGTGAATCACAGGGCCTGGCCCGGGAAGAAGTGGCCACGGCGCTCAACCTGCGGCCTGCCGTCGTGGTTGGGCTGGAAGAAGACAATTACGAACAGGTGCCGATTGCGGCCTATCGCCGCGGCTACCTGCGTGCCTATGCCCGCCTGCTGGGCATGGAAGACCGCCCCGTGCTGGAAGCCTATGCCAGCCGCTTCGGTAGCCAGGAAGTGGAGCAGCGGGTCACACCGGTACATGTCACCCGCCCCCCTTCACGCATCGGTGCCTGGCTGTTCAAGCTCGTCACCCTGCTGGTGATTGCGGGCCTGATCGGCCTGACCCTGCTGTGGTGGCAAAGCCGCGACGGCAACGAGCCGCTCAACGTGGATGACAGCAGCCCCGTCTCGGTAGACACGCTGGACGGCACCACGACCATCGTGGAGGAAGAACCCCGACCCCAGGTCGACGAGGGCTTGCCGCCCCTGCCCGAAGAGGGCATCGACCCGATCGGCACCGAAGCGCCGGCGGCCCCGTCCCTGTCCGTCACGGTCGATGCCACCGCCGCCGAACAGGTTGTCGCCGCGATCGGCGAGAGCACGACCGAGACACCGACCGAAACCACCGACATCGTGGTCGAAGAGGAGCCCGAGCCGGCCGAGGCCGTTTCCGCTGCCGACGTGCGCATGATGGAGCTGACCTTCAACGAGCAGTCCTGGACCGAGATCTTCGACGCCAACAACCAGCGTGTCTTCGTCGGACTCCAGGAACCCGGTACCACGGCAAGCGTCGAAGGTGATCCGCCCTTCCGCCTGACCGTGGGCAACGCCACCGGCGTCGAGCTGATCTGGCGCGGCGAGAGCGTCGACCTCGGCGCCCGTGCCGGCGCCAACAACGTCGCCCGCTTCACTCTGGGAGAATGATTTCGTCATCATGCATGCCCAATCCCCCATCATTCGGCGCAAGTCACGCCAGATCCACGTTGGCCAGGTACCGGTAGGGGGCGATGCCCCCATTGCCGTACAGAGCATGACCAACACCGATACCCTGGACGTGGCCGCCACCGTGGCCCAGATTCGCCAGCTGGAAACCGCCGGGGCCGATATCGTACGCGTCTCCGTGCCCGACATGGACGCCGCCGAAGCCTTCGGCAAGATCAAGCGCGAAGTGGGCGTGCCGCTCGTCGCCGACATCCACTTCGATTACAAGATCGCCCTGCGCGTCGCCGAGCTCGGCGTCGACTGCCTGCGCATCAATCCCGGCAACATCGGACGCGAGGACCGGGTCCGAGCCGTGGTCAGCGCCGCCCGTGACAACGGCATCCCGATCCGCATCGGCGTCAACGCCGGCTCGCTGGAGAAGGACCTGCAGAAGAAATATGGCGAGCCCACCCCGCAAGCCCTGGTGGAATCGGCCATGCGCCATATCGACCATCTGGATCGCCTCGACTTCCAGGCGTACAAGGTCAGCGTCAAGGCCAGCGACGTCTTCATGGCCGTGGCGGCCTATCGTCAACTGGCCACGCTCATCGAGCAGCCCCTGCACCTGGGCATCACCGAGGCGGGCGGGCTGCGTTCGGGCACCGTCAAGTCGTCGATCGGCCTGGGCATGCTGCTGATGGACGGCATCGGCGACACCATCCGCGTGTCGCTGGCCGCCGACCCGGTCGAGGAGATCAAGGTCGGCTTCGACATGCTCAAGAGCCTGCGCCTGCGCAGCAAGGGTATCAACTTCATCGCCTGTCCCAGCTGTTCGCGGCAGAACTTCGATGTCATCGGCACCATGAACGCCCTGGAAGAGCGCCTGGAAGACATCATGACGCCGCTGGACGTTTCCGTCATTGGCTGCGTGGTCAACGGCCCGGGCGAGGCGAAGGAGGTCGATATCGGCCTGACCGGCGGCAGCCCCGCCAACCTCGTCTACATCGACGGCAAACCCGCTTCCAAGCTGCGCAACGATCATCTGGTCGACGACCTGGAGCGGCTGATCCGCGACAAGGTTCGTGAGAAGCAACAGGCCGAACAGGACGTGATCGCCCGCAGCCAGTGAGCCGGCGACGACAAGGAGCACGCATTGAGCAAGCCCGAAGCAAGCAAGAAAAGAATCCAGGCCATTCGTGGCATGAACGACCTGCTGCCGGACCAGTCACCGCTGTGGCAGTACTTCGAGGGCAAGGTGAGGGCGTTGATGCAACGCTACGGCTATGCCGAGATTCGCACGCCCATCGTCGAGCAGACCGCCCTGTTCGCCCGTTCCATCGGCGAGGTCACCGACATCGTCGAGAAGGAGATGTATACCTTCGAGGATCGCAACGGCGACAGCCTGACCCTGCGCCCCGAGAACACGGCGAGCTGCGTGCGCGCCGCCATGGAGCACGGCCTGCTGCACAACCAGACCCAGCGGCTGTGGTACCAGGGCCCGATGTTCCGCCACGAGCGCCCCCAGAAAGGCCGCTATCGGCAGTTCCATCAGGTAGGGGTGGAAGCCTTCGGCCTGGACGGCCCCGACATCGATGCCGAGGTGATCCTGCTCTCGGCGCGCCTGTGGAAGGACCTGGGCCTGCTCGACCACGTCACCCTGGAGCTCAATTCGCTGGGCTCCAACGAGGCGCGCGCCGCCTATCGTGACACTCTGGTCACCTATTTCGAGCAGCACCGCGACCAGCTCGACGAGGACTCGCTGCGCCGGCTGACCAGCAATCCGCTGCGTATCCTGGATTCCAAGAACCCCGCCATGGCCGACATGCTGGCCGATGCACCGCGGCTCATGGATCACCTCGACGATGCGTCACGGCATCACTTCGAGCGGCTCACCGCCACCCTCGAGGCGGCCGGCATCGACTACACGATCAACCCACGCCTGGTGCGTGGGCTGGATTATTACTGCCGCACCGTCTTCGAATGGACGACCACGGCATTGGGCAGCCAAGGCACCGTCTGCGCCGGCGGCCGCTATGATGGCCTGGTGGAACAGCTCGGCGGCAAGCCCACGCCTGCCGTAGGCTTCGCCATGGGTATCGAACGGCTGGTGCTGCTGCTACAGACGCTTGGGCTCATTCCCGACGGCGCCCTGCCCGAACTGGACGTCTACCTGCTGCCCATGGATGATAGCGCCACCGCCGATGCCATGTTGCTGGCCGAACAGTTGCGCACCGAGCTGCCCGGGCTAAGCCTGCAGCTTCACTGTGGGGGTGGCAGTTTCAAGAGCCGGATCAAGAAGGCCGACAGGAGTGGTGCCCAGCTGGCGCTGCTGCTAGGCGAGGATGAGCTGGCCGGGAACAGCGTCACCGTGAAATTCCTGCGCGAGGAGCGCGACCAGCAGAGCCTGGCCCGTGACGGGTTGGCCAACAGCCTGGCCCTGCGACTTGCGAATGGCCCCCTCACCTGACGCGGGCCGCACGCCGTACGAATCGAATTGCCGTAAAGGAGACCGCCCGTGGCGGAGCTGAGAAACGAAGAAGAGCAGCTGGATGCCCTCAAGCGATGGTGGAAGGAGAACGGCACCTCGCTGATCGCCGGCGTGGCCCTGGCCGCTGCCGGTGTGTTGGGCTGGAACGCCTGGCAGAACTACCAGGAGAATCAGGCCCACGCCGCCTCGCAGCGTTACCAGCAACTGCTGAACATGACCGCCGACGATGCGCTCGATGACGCCGTTGTCATTGAAGCGCGCCAGCTTGCCGGAGAGATCGCCGACAACCATGGGCGTACGCTCTATGCCGATCTGGCGCGACTGATCGACGCTCGCCTGGCCGTGCAGCAGAACGAACACGATGCGGCCCAGGCCGCCCTGCGCGCCGTGATCGATGCCAGTGGCCGCGACTACCTGCAGGGCCTGGCACGACTGCGCCTGGCCCGACTTCAGATTGCCCAGGGCGATGCCGAAGCGGCCCTGGAAATCCTGTCAAGCGGCGTTCCCGATTCGCTCGCCGCTCAGCAGGCCGATATCCGCGGTGACGCCCACCGGGTCCTGGGTCGGGATGACGAAGCCCGGGATGCCTGGCGTTCCGCCATGGAAATTGCCGAGCGACGCGATCAACCGATCTATGGCGTTCAGCTCAAGCTCGAAGACCTGGGCGTCGAAGAGGCCACACTATGAACCCTGCCATGTTACGCAAAGCGTCCTTCGCCGTTGTTGCCACGCTCACTCTCGGCATTCTGGCCGGGTGTGCCAACAAGGTCGAGCCTCGCTATACGCCCAAGGAACTCCAGCGCTTCGAGGCCTCCGCCGAGTTGAACACCGACTGGCGCCAACGTGTCGGTCAAGGCCTCGGCCGTGCCCAGTACCCCATCTCGCCGTATCTGGACAGCGGCGTGCTCTATGCCGCCGACGAACGCGGCCGGGTAATGGCGATCGATGCCGACAGCGGCAACCGCCTGTGGCAGAAGGACCTGGAGGTTGGGGTTTCCAGCGGGCTTACCGCCGTGGCGGGCCAGATCTATCTCGGCACACGCAACGGCGATGTGCTGGCACTGAGCCAGGACGATGGCGACGTGCTATGGAGCTCTCGCGTTTCCAGCGAAGTGCTGGCCGCTCCGCAACCCAATCGCGAACTGCTGGTGGTACAGAGCGTCGACGGCGTCATCACCGCACTGGACCGTCGTACCGGCCAGGAGCGCTGGGCCCATGCCGCGACCGAACCAGCCCTTACCCTGCGCGGTACCGGCACACCATCGGTGATCGATCCCGTCACCTTCGCCGGCTTTGCCAATGGCCGCCTGGTGACCCTGGACAATCGCAGCGGCCAGCCACTGTGGGAACGCCGCATCGCCGTGCCCCAGGGCCGCAGCGAGATCGACCGCCTGGTCGACCTGAGCGGCCAGCCGGTACTGACCCCGGACGGCCGTCTGTTCGTGACCAGCTACAACGGACGCCTGGTATCACTGGACGCCACCAGTGGCAACACCCTCTGGGAACGCGACCTCTCCAGCCACCAGACGCCGGTACTGGTGGGCGACCTGCTGTTCGTCGTCACCGAAGCCAGCCATGTCATGGCGCTGAACGCCCGCAGCGGCGAGGAAGTATGGCGCAACCGCGATCTCGAAGGACGTTGGCTCACCGCCCCCGCCTTTGCCGACGGCAACCTGGTGGTGGGTGACTTCGAAGGCTATCTGCATCTGATCGATACACGGCAAGGCAACTTCGTTGCCCGTACCCGGATCGACAGTTCCGGCATCAGCGTGCGGCCGATCACCGACTACCGCCGCATCTACGTGCTACCCAACAACGGCCGTCTGGAAGCCCTGGAAATCCGCCGATGACCCCTGTAATTGCCCTGGTCGGCCGCCCCAACGTGGGGAAGTCGACCCTGTTCAACCGCCTGACCCGTTCGCGGGACGCCCTGGTGGCTGACTTTCCGGGCCTGACCCGCGACCGCAAGTACGGCAACGGTCTGCTCGGCGGCAAGAGCTATACGGTGATCGATACCGGCGGCATCAGCGGTGACGAGGAAGGCATCGATGCGGCCATGGCCGAGCAGTCGCTGCAGGCGATCGACGAAGCCGACATCGTGCTGTTCATGGTCGATGCCCGAGCCGGCCTCAACGTCGCCGACGAGGCCATCGCCAATCACCTGCGGGTCAATCAGAAGAAGACCTGGCTGGTGGTCAACAAGACCGATGGGCTGGAAGAGCACGCCGCCATGGCGGACTTCTGGTCGTTGGGGCTTGGCGACCCACACCCCATCGCCGCCGCCCATGGGCGCAACGTCACCACCCTGATCGAAGCGGTTCTCGAACCCTTCCCCGAGCGCGACGAGAGCATTCCCGCCGATACCGGCACCAAGGGTATTCGCATCGGCGTGATCGGCCGACCCAACGTGGGCAAGTCGACGCTGGTCAACCGTCTGCTGGGCGAGGAACGGGTGGTGGTGTTCGATGAGGCCGGCACCACCCGGGACGCCATCGAGATTCCCTTCGAGCGTCGCGGCAAGCCCTACGTGCTGGTGGATACCGCCGGTGTCCGTCGGCGCAAGAACGTGCGCGAGATCGCCGAGAAGTTTTCCATCATCAAGACGCTGGAAGCCATCAAGGCGTGTCACGTGGCGGTGATGGTGCTGGACGCACGCAGCGGGCTGGTGGAACAGGACATGCATCTGCTCGACTACGTGCTGACCAGCGGCCGCGCCCTGGTGCTGGCGGTGAACAAGTGGGACGGCCTGGAGAGCGAGGCGAAGGAGAAGATGCGTGCCGAGATCAAGCGTCGGCTCGGCTTCGCCGACTACGCCGAGCTGCACTTCATTTCGGCGCTGCATGGCACCGCGGTGGGCGATCTCTACCCCTCCATCGAGCGGGCCTTCGCCTCGGCCAACAGCCACTGGTCGACCAACCGGCTCACCACCCTGCTGCAGGATGCGGTCAGCCAGCATCCACCGCCGCTGGTCCATGGACGCCGCATCAAGCTGCGCATGGCCCACCAGGGCGGCAGCAATCCGCCCATCATCGTGGTTCATGGCAACCAGACAGAAGCGCTTCCCGAGGCGTACAAGCGCTACCTGATCAACATTTTCCGCAAGGTGCTCAAGGTTCGCGGAACGCCGATTCGCTTCGAGTTCCGTTCCGGCGACAATCCCTTCGACCCGATGGCCGGTGCCAGTGACCGGGAAAAGGCCAAGAAGCGTGAACTGGGCCGTACCAAGGAGGCTCGCAAGAGTCGCCGTTGAATTCTTCCTCCCGCGGTAGGTGCCGCCCGGCTGTCAGGCCCGGCGGTATCGCGTCCGGCGCGTCCCGTTGCGTAAATCCGCTTGACAGCAAGGCCTGCCGAACCTGAAATACGCTCGTTTGCCAACCGCTGCTGCCCTACCCGGCAGGGAGACCCCCGCATGTTCCCGATCCGCTTACTGCCGAACCTCTCCCAGCATCGTCGGCGCTGGCGTCTGCTCGCGTCACTGTGCCTGGCCGGGCTGTTGACCGGCTGCCTGGCCATCCCCCAAACCGGCCTGTTCGCCTTCCGCCTGGCAGTGACCTCGCTGGGAGTGGAAGACGTACGCATCGGTCCCTACAGCATTCAGGCGGGCCTGGATACCAGCGACATCGCCTCGCTGGTTGCTTCCAGTCTCGGCATGGGCAGCCTGCCCATCCAGGCCACGCTGGCCATGGGGCTGTCGCTGCCAGTCGGCATGCCGGCGGTGGAGATGTCCGGTTTCCGCTGGTCCCTGGACATGCCCGGCGCCGAACCGATCAGCGGGCAGTATCGGGAAGACGTCACCCTGACCTCCTCCGCCGATGCCAAGCTGCGCCTGCCGGTGGCCTTCGACGTGCTGGCCACCGACCGTGCCCGCATGGAGCCGATGGTGGAACTGGCCACCCAGCTTGCCAGCCGTGGCGAGCTGCCTGCCGGCAGCGAACTGGTGATCACGCCTGGCGACCTGCGCGGGCTGGGTATGACGCTGCCGGCCGGGCTCTGGACGCCCACCCTGCGCTTTGCCGTGGATCAGGACGGTGAGCTGACCCCGCAGCGTTGACCGGCCTCAAAGCGGGAGTTGGCCCAGCAACCCGCGCAGCAGCATGAACGTGACGAGGCCGCCAAGGATGGTGGCCAGCAAGTGGCGGCTGATGGCGGCAATGGCGATGGTGGCCAGGCCGGCCAACAGATAGGCGTTGTCCCAGCCCATTGCCAGCCTATCTTCCGGCATCAGCAAGCCGGGAACCACGATGGCGGTCAACACAGCCACCGGCACGTAGTGAAGCGCTCGCCCCAGCCATGGGGGAAAGCGTAGATTCGGCCAGGCGAACAGGCCATAGCGGATCGAGAAGGTGATCGCCAACATCCCGATGATCAGCCACCAGGCGTTCATTGAGCCCCCTCCCCGCTCAGCCTTTGCCCCCCATGTCGCTCCAGCAGAACGGCGCTGGCGATGCCCGCCAGGGCCGCTACCAGCAACCCCAGTTGATAAGGGAGTTCCTGGCAGGCCAGGGACACGCTGCCGGCTACCAACGCAGCGGCGAGGCTCGGCCGGTTACGCAACATCGGCACGACGATGCCGATGAAAGTCGCCAGCATGGCGAAGTCCAGCCCCCAGTCAGCCAGGTTCGGTACGCGCTGGCCGAACAGGATGCCGGCCAGCGTGAAGGCCTGCCAGTTAAGATACATGGCCATGGCCGCGCCCATAAAAAACCAGTGCTTGTAGGGTGAGGCGTCAACACGAGCATAGCGCTGCTGCGCCACCGCAAACGCTTCATCGGTCAGCCAGAATGCCAGCAGCATGCGCCAGCGGGACCTCAGGTGCCGCACGTGTGGCTGCAGCGCCGCACTGTACAGGAGATGGCGTAGATTGATCACCAGCGTCGTCGATAGCAAAACCGCCGCACTGGCGCCACCCGTCAGCAGCGTGACGGCTACGAACTGAGCCGCACCGGCAAACACCAGCAGCGACATTCCCTGCGCCTGTGCAGGTGTGAGCCCGGCATCGATTGCCAGGCTGCCATACAGGATGGCGAAGGGGATGGTTCCCAGCAGCAGGGGAAAGATCAGACGAACACCGTCGAACAATTCCCGAAGGCGAGAAGCCGGCAAACAGGACATGACAGTACCTCCTGCTCGCCAGCGTGCCGGATCAGTGAGGCAGGGTCTTGAACGTTCTTGCGCAAGCCTTGCGGTAGGTGCCCGGGCCGATCCCATAGGCCTGCTTGAACTGCCGGGAGAGATGGCTCTGGTCGGCAAATCCCGCTTCGCCGGCGACCCAGGCCGGCGGCCATCCCTGCTTGAGCAGCTCACGGGCCCGCTCCAGGCGTTGCTGCTTGAGCCAGGCATGTGGCGGTAAGCCAGTGGTGCGCCGGAAGAGACGCGCGAAGTGAAAGGGAGACAACGTCACCATGGCGGCCAGCTCTTCCAGCGAAGGAGGGTCCACCAGATGCTCGGCCAGGCATTCCTTGGCCAACGCCACAGCCTTTGGCGCGCGGCCTGCGACGGACGCCTCCGGCAGGCGAGCGTGGCGCTGGAACAGCAGCAACAGCGCCTCGCGCCACAGCGTTTGTTGCTCCAGCGCGCTGCCGCTGGCATCGAACGAACGATGCAGGCGCAGGAAGGCACGCGCCACCTCCGCATCGTGCAGCACGCTGATGGAAAAAGCCGGCGTTCCTCCCCGTGCCAAATCCAGCTCGTTCAGCACATCGCCGATCTGCTCGACCTCAGGATAACAGGCGCGATAACGCCAGCCCGTCTCACAGGCCTTGGAACCGGTATGCACCTCATCCGGGTTGATCAGTATCATGCTCCCCACCGTGGCAAGGTGATCGCTGCCACGGTGACGAAAGCGCTGTCCGCCCTCTTCGATAACGTTGATGACATAGCCGGAATGCACGTGGGGAGCGAAGCGCTGCTCCACGTAACGCGCGTGCAGCAGCTCCACGCCCCCCAATTGGGGGGCCTGCCAGAAGTGCACCCGTTCATGGCCGGAAGCCATGGCTCACCGGCCCCCGGCGCGGGAGCCGTCTTCCAGGCGCCGCTGACCGACCCAGTGGCAGGCAAACTGCCAGGCCCCTCGGCCGCTGCGCCCACCGCGCAGCGTCGCGAAGCGAATGGCCTCGGCGCGGGCGTCGGCTCCCCAGTCATGGGCACTGCCCAATTGCGTGACCCAATGGCAGCAGGCTTCCAGGTAGATGTCCTGGTTGAAGGGATAGAAGCCCAGCCACAGGCCAAAACGATCGGAGAGCGATATCTTCTCTTCCACGGCATCACCGTGGTGGAGTTCGTCTCCGACCAGCTGCGACGCCTCGTTGTCGGACAGCGATTCGGGCAGCAGATGCCGACGGTTCGAAGTGGCGTAGAGCAGCACGTTGGGTGGCGGCCCGGTCAGGGCGCCGTCGAGCACGCTCTTGAGCGCCTTGTAGGCATCATCGTGACCCTCGAAGGAGAGGTCGTCGCAGTAGACGACGAAGCGGTGCGGCTGGTGGCGCAACTGCTCCACCAGCATTGGCAGGCCAGACAGGTCATGGCGATCGACCTGCACCAGCCGCAGCCCCTCCGGCGCCAGGCTGTTGAGCAGGGCGCGGATCAGGGATGACTTGCCGCTGCCACGGGAGCCCCACAGCAGCGCGTGGTTGGCCGGCAGTTCCTGGAGAAAGGCGCGGGTGTTGTCGACCAGTGCCAGCTTCTGGCGCTCGATACCCAGCAAGTCATCCAGCGACAGGGCGTCCCGGGGCGGCACCGGCAGCAGTCGACCGCCCAGGGCGTGACGCTGCCACAGGGCGGCAATGTCGCGCTCCCAGTCGATTTCCTCGGGCACCGGCGGCAGCCAGTGCTCCACATGATCCAATAATCTCATCAGACGTCTCGTCAACTCGGCGTCCATCGGTAGCCTCTCCTCGACAATGCATTCACGGTCATGGTTGACCTTCCCGCGGTTAGGGGTATCTTGTGGCGAACTGTCATCCCCCGTCCAGGGTCTTACCAGTCCCGGACATACGAGGAACTCGAACATGCGCTGGATTCGCACTCTTGCCGTGACCACCCTGGTCCTGACGCTCACTGCCTGTACCACCTCTCCCACCGGGCGCCAGCAACTCACGCTGGTTTCCGACGCACAGCTCGACGAGATGGGGCGTGAGGCCTTCGAGCAGTATGAGCGGGATCTTCCTGCCGCTGGCGCGGCTTCCCAGCGCTATGCCCAATGCGTGGCCGACGCTCTGGTGGCCGTCCTGCCGGAGCGCGAGCGGGACAAGAACTGGCAGATCCGCGTCTTCGAATCCGAGCAGGCCAATGCCTTCGCCTTGCCCGGCGGCTACATGGGTGTGAATACCGGCCTGCTCCAGGTCGCCGAGAACCAGGACCAGCTGGCCGCGGTCGTGGGCCATGAGATCGGCCACGTGCTGGCCAATCATGCCAATGAGCGTGTCTCGACCCAAACCTCCACCCAGTTGGCCCTGTCGGTACTGTCGTCTGCCGCGGGCATGCGGGGCCCGGGCGGGGAGCAGCTGATGGGCGCGCTCGGCCTCGGCGCCCAGTACGGCATCCTGCTGCCCTTCTCACGCCGTCACGAGAGCGAGGCCGACGTGATCGGCCTGCAGCTCATGGCCGATGCCGGCTTCGATCCGCGCGCCAGCCTGGCCCTGTGGGAAAACATGAGCGCCAACGGTGGCCAGCCGCCGGCATGGATGTCGACCCACCCCAGCCATGGCCAGCGCACCGCCGGCCTGCAGGCGCAGATGGACGACGCCATGTCGCGCTATGAGCAGGCGCGCCAGGCGGGACGTCAACCCAACTGCCCGCGCCCCTGAGCCGGAAACGACGTCGATTCACCCGCTACCTGGTGACGCATGCTGAAACTTGGACTGCTGTTATTGATCGTTCCGCCCCTGGCCCTGATGGGGGTCTATTTCTGGGAGCTGGGCGACGTGCGCGAGTGCACCCTGGTCGAGGGCGGCTATTGGAACTATCTGGAGGGGGTCTGCCGTGAGACACCCCAGGCCTTCGTGCCCTGGGTGGAACGACATCCCCTGTTGGTCAACGGAGGCATGCTGCTCTCGGTGCTGGGTGTGGGGCTGTGCATGGTGGGGCTGTACGTCAAGCGGCGGTGAGGGCAGCATCTGCCTGGCTGGCCGTACCTGGCCACCATTCGGCTAGGTCGGTTTGCCCAAGGCATACAATGCCCGGGCCCGTTCCAGGTGCTTCCTCATTTCACTGACTGCCTGCTCTGGCTCTGCTGCTTCGATACAACCGATGATGCGCTCATGCTCCATGAGCGTGATCTCTTCGTTTCCCTCCCAGTGCAGGATGCTGGCATGGAAGCGGGCCAGCCAGCCCAGCATCGCCTGGCTGGTAGCGGTAAAGATCGGGTTACGGGTCATGGCGGCAATCGCCGTGTGAAAAGCCATGTCTGCCCGGATGAAGGCTTCGGCATCCTCGTTAAGATGGCTACGCTGCTCCGCCAGTAACGCCTTCAATTGCGCCACATCCTCGACCGTCGCCTGGCTGGCCGCCTTCTCGACCATCCCCAGCTCGAAGAAGACTCTCGCCTCTTTCAACTGCTCCAGCGCCTGTGAGGAACTGGCCAGCATATGACGTGCGGTCAGGTCTATCTGGGAAATCAGCCCCATCGCCGTGGGCTGCAGCACCGTTGGTCGTTGGCCATGGTTGATCCCCACCAGGCCGATCCTCTCTAGTGACTGCATCGCCTCGCGGATTGCCGGCCGTCCCACCCCATAGGTATCCATCAACTCCCGCTCCGAAGGCAGGCTGTCGCCTGGATGGTATTGTCCAGACTCGATCATCTCATAGAGCCGGTCGAAGACCTCGTCGGACAGCTTGCGCCGGGTGATCTTGGGTATCGGGTGCATGCTTCTTCTCCTCGCAAGTCTCTGGACGACGGCCAATCCAGAGGAAATCCAGCTGTGCCAGACGCGCTGGCAGTCTATCGACTTCTACCCTTGGCGCTCAAATACGACTAAAGCAGCGTTTGACTAACAGGTATGGATATTATGTCATCATACCAGTTATCGGGCAACGCCTCCCCCTCATTTGCGGGCCCGTCGACACCACCGCCTGGTTTGCGGTGAACCTCTTCGATCAGGAGTCTCTCATGACCAAAATTGCGCTGATCGGTGCTGGCGGAAAGATGGGCTATCGCCTCTCCAGCAACCTGCAACGATCCGACTATGACGTCAGTCACGTAGAAGTCAGTAGCGCCGGGAAGGAACGCCTCGCCCAAGGCCTGGGCATTCACTGCGTGGACGTCAATCAAGCCGTGCCCGGCGCCGACGTGGTGATCCTGGCAGTACCCGACAACCTGGTCGGCCGCATCGCCGAGAATCTCTCGCCGCTGATGGCCAAGGGCACCATGGTGGTCACCCTCGATGCTGCCGCGCCCTTCGCTGGCCACCTGCCGGAGCGCGACGACCTGGTCTACTTCGTGACCCACCCCTGCCACCCGCCGATCTTCAATGACGAGACTGACCCAGAAGCCAAGCGCGACTTCTTTGGCGGCCACCTGGCCAAGCAGCATATCGTCAGCGCCCTGATGCAGGGGCCAGAGGAAATGTTCACCCTCGGCGAGGACATCGCGAAGGCCATCTACGCCCCCGTGGTGCGTTCGCACAAGGTCTCCGTGGAGCAGATGGCACTGCTCGAACCGGGCCTGTCGGAAACCGTCTGCGCCACGTTGCTGGCGGTGATGCGCGAGGCCATGGACGAAGTCGTGGCGCGCGGCGTGGACAAGCAGTGTGCACGGGACTTCCTGCTCGGCCACCTGAACATCCTCGCTGCCGTGACCTTCGAGGAGCAGCCCGGCGTGTTCTCGGATGCCTGCAACAAGGCCATCGAGAATGCCAAGCCACAGCTGATGCGCGACGACTGGAAACGGGTCTTCGAGCCCGATGAGATCGCCGAGAGCATCCGCCGCATCACCTGAGGCCATCCCTCGGGACACCACCCACACAATGACAACAATCAGGAGCCGACCATGATGACTCACAGCCTCAAGAAGACCGCCATCTCCATGGCGTTTGCGCTACCACTGCTACCCGGCGGCATGGCCCTCGCCGCCCAGGAGATGAACCTGGCCTTCACCCCGCCACTGAACTCCCACTATGGCGATGCCGGTCGCGCCTTCGCCGAGGAGATCGAACGTCTCAGCGATGGCGAATTCAAGATCACCCTGCAGCCTGCCAGTGCCATGGGGGGCGAGCGCGACGTGCTGGAAGGATTGCAGATCGGTTCGGTGGAACTGACGCTGACCTCGACTGGCCCCATCGGCAACTTCATTCCCTCGATCTATGCCCTGGATTTTCCCTTCCTGTTCCGCGACTACGAGCACGCCCATGCCGTGCTCGATGGCGAGATCGGTCAGGAGTTGCTGGCCGAGTTCGAGAGCGAGGGGCTGATCGGCCTCGCCTGGGCCGAGAACGGCTTCCGGCACCTGACCAACAGCCTGCGTCCTGTCGAGACGCCGGACGACTTGCGCGGCATGAAGATCCGCACCATGGAGAACCGGGTGCACCTGGAGACCTTCCGCGAGCTGGGTGCCGCGCCGGCCCCGCTCTCCTGGACGGAGGTGATCACCGCCCTGCAGCAGGGCACCATCGACGGACAGGAGAATCCGACTCCGATTCTGACCGTCAACAGCATCTGGGAGATCCAGGACCACCTGACCCTGACCGGCCATGTCTACTCGCCGACCGCCGTGGTGATGTCGCAGATCTATTGGGATGGTCTCACCGAGGAGCAGCAGGGCTGGTTCCGCGAGGCTGCCCAGGCGGCGGCACAGGCCTCCCGCGAGTCGGTCGCGCGCATCGAGGCCGAGGGCGTCGAGCTGCTACGCGGGAACGGCATGCAGGTGGTCGACGAGATCGACTACGAGCAATTCCGCAATGCCGTGCAACCCGTCTACGACCGTTTCGCCAGCGAGTTCAACGGTGACCTGCTGGAGCGCATCCGCAATACCCAGTGACGCCCGACCACGCGCCTCCTCCTGGAGCCTGCCGGATTCGACAGTCAGCGTTAAGTCCGACAGGCTCCCAGGAGGCGCCTTCTTCTGGATGACAAGGAGCGCCCCTCATGAT
The DNA here is from genome assembly GCF_002879615.1 of Billgrantia endophytica. GTDB lineage: Bacteria > Pseudomonadota > Gammaproteobacteria > Pseudomonadales > Halomonadaceae > Halomonas > Halomonas endophytica. The sequence goes on along the minus strand of NZ_PNRF01000028.1, from coordinate 192,214 downwards.
CTCTCTCTTCAGCGCCCTGACACAGGGATTGGTCAAGCTCACCCATAATCTTGCCGCTCTCCTGCTGGCCATTGCCGTAGCCCTGGTCTTCTACCAGGTCTTCACTCGCTTCATTCTCGGCAGCCCCGCGTCCTGGTCGGAAATCCTCGCCCGCGGCCTGATCATCTGGAGCGTATTCCTGGTCAGTGCCGCGGCCTTCTGGCACGGCGCCATGATCGCCATCGGCCTGTTCATCTCGCGCCTTCCCAAGCCTCTGCGCATCCATGGCCACCGCCTGGTATGTACCGCGGTACTTACCCTACTGAGCCTGCTGGTCTGGCAGGGCTATCTGATCACGGCGAGGGTCTCCCGCCAGCAGATCGCCATGCTCGAGGTTTCCATGTCGTGGTTCTACGCCGCCATCCCCGTGGGCTGTGCCGCCGCCGCCATTGCCGTCATCGCACGCCAGCTCACGCGGGAGCAGGAACACCGTCGCGCCCGTCACGCCCCGGCTATCAATGACCGGCAGGCAGGAGAACACCCATGAACTTCGCCATCGGCTCCGTGCTGGTCGGGCTCTTCGCCCTGTCGATTCCCATCGCCGTCGCCATCGCCCTGGCGGCCGCCGCGGGCCTCTACTTCTTCACCAGCGTCCCGCTTCAGGTGGTACCACAGAGGATGTTCGTCGGGCTAGACAGCTTTCCATTGATGGCCGTGCCCTTCTTCATTCTCGCCGGTAACATCATGAGCAACGGTGGCATCGCCGCACGCATGGTAGAGTTCGCCCGCTCCCTGGTCGGAGGCATCCAGGGTGGGCTGGCCTGCACCTGTGTGGTCACCTGCATGCTCTTCGCGGCGATATCCGGTTCCAGCGTGGCCACGACGTTCGCCATCGGCGCCATCCTGATTCCCGCCATGGTGCAGCGCGGCTACCCGCCTCCCATGGCCGCCTCGGTCCAGGCCTCCTCGGCGGAGCTCGGCATCATCATTCCCCCCTCGGTACCACTGATTCTGTATGGCGTCAGTACCGAGACCTCGATTACTCAGCTGTTCATGGCCGGCTTCGGCCCTGGGCTGCTGATCGGCGCTGCGCTGATCCTGATGATCGCGATCTGGTGCCGCGTCAAGGGTTACGGCACTCGGGACGGCGAGTTGCGCAGCCCGATCTGGCCCGCCTTCCGCCGCGCCTTTCTTGCCCTGTTGATGCCGGTGATCATTATCGGGGGGATCTATGGCGGTGTCTTCACGCCCACCGAAGCCTCCGCCGTGGCAGTGGCCTATGGGCTGTTCCTGGGCATGGCGGTTTACCGCACCATCTCCCTGCAGGACCTGCCGAGGATCTTCCGCGAGAGCGCCATGTCAGCCGGTGCCGTGATGCTGATCATTGCCGCGGCCTCGGCCCTGAGCTTCGTCATCGGGCGCTCGGGACTGGCCTCGGACATCGGCGCCTGGGCCCAGAGTGCCTTCGATAACCGCTATACCTTCCTGCTGGCGATCAACATGCTGCTGCTGGTGGTGGGGATGTTCATCGAGACCTCAGCCGCCATCCTGATTCTGGCGCCGATCCTGGCACCCATCGCCATCGGCTTCGGCATTGACCCGGTGCACTTCGGCATCATCATCGTGGTCAACCTGGCCCTGGGTATGTTCACTCCACCGCTAGGCGTCAATCTGTTCGCCGCCGCCCAGGTCGCCAAACTGCCAGTGGAACAACTCTTCCGCTACCTGCTGCCACCGGTACTGACCATCATTACCTGCCTGATGCTGATCACCTACGTGCCATCTATTTCCCTGCTGCTGCGCGACCTGCTCTATTGAGCCGCGCCCCAAATGCCCCCGGAGCCGCCAGGATGAGTGACAGAATCCACGCCCACTATTTCGTCGAAACCCCCTATGACCTCGAGCATGCCACCCAGGTAATGGCCGGTGAACAGTCTTCGGGCACCTTTACCCGCCTGGCCAGCGAGACCGATGCCCTGCGCGAAGCGCACGGTGCCAGGGTCGAGTCCATCCAACACCTGGAAGTCGTCGATCACCCCTCGCTACCCCTGCGTGCCGACCTGGCGCCAACAGCCCGACACGGTTACCAGCGCGCCCTCGTCGAACTCTCCTGGTCCCTCGTAAACTTCGGCCCTTCGCTGCCCAACTTGGTGTCGACGGTGGCCGGCAATCTCTTCGAGCTGAAGGAGTTCTCGGGGCTGAGGCTGCTCGATCTCGAGCTTCCCCCGGCCTTCGCCGACGCCTATCCGGGCCCCCGGTTCGGCACTGCGGGGACCCGGCGGCTCAGTGGCGTAGGCCAGGGGCCGCTGATCGGCACCATCGTCAAGCCAAGCGTCGGCCTGACTCCCGCCCAAACCGCCGAGATGGTTTGCCAGTTGCTCGACGGAGGCATCGACTTCATCAAGGACGACGAGCTCCAGGCCAACGGCCCCCACAGCCCGCTCAAGGCACGCGTCGATGCGATCATGCCGCTGGTCAACGCCCACGCCGAACGCACCGGGAAAAAAGTGATGTACGCCTTCAACATCAGCGGCGACATCGACGAGATGCGCGAGCATCACGACTACGTGGTCGCCGCCGGCGGCACCTGCGTCATGGTGGCGATCAACAGCATCGGCCTGGCCGGCGTCACCCACCTGCGCCGCCACTGCCAGGTCGCCTTGCATGGCCACCGGGCCGGCTGGGGGCTCTACAGCCGCTCACCGCATATCGGCATCGGTTTCGCTGCCTATCACAAGTTGTGGCGCCTGGCCGGCGTCGACCACATCCACGTCAACGGCCTGCGCAACAAGTTCAGCGAAGCGGATGACAGCGTCATCGCCAGTGCCCGAGCGTGCCAGGTTCCGCTGTTCGGAGCGTCCGCACCAGACTACACGGTGATGCCGGTCTTCTCGTCGGGGCAGAGCGCCACCCAGGTGGCGGATACCCATGCCGCCCTGGGCAACAGCGACCTGATCTATTGCTGCGGCGGCGGCATCATGGCCCACCCCGGCGGCATCGCCGACGGCGTGGCCAGCCTGCGCCAGGCCTGGGAAGCGGCCGCGGCCGGCATCGCCCCGGAGGTCTATTCACGCGATCACATCGAACTTGCCCAGGCCATGGAGACCTTCCGCTGATGTCGTCCCTGCTGCTGTCGTACTACGGCGATGACCTGACCGGCTCCACCGACGTCATGGAGGCCTTGAGCCTCGGTGGCATTACCACCGTGCTGTTCCTCGACCCGCCCAGCGACGAGCAGTTGGCACGCTTCGACGATTGCCAAGTCATCGGGCTGGCCGGCACCAGCCGCAGCGAGACGTCCGAGTGGATGGACGCCCACCTGCATCACGCCCTCGCTTGGCTGCGCTCGCTCGGGGCCGATTTCTGTCACTACAAGGTCTGCTCGACCTTCGACAGCGCACCAGACGTGGGAAACATCGGCCGCGCCCTGGAGATCGGCCGGGCGCTGTTCGGCCAGACGTGCGTGCCGCTGGTGGCGGGGGCACCGCAACTGAAGCGCTACACCGTCTTCGGTCAGCACTTCGCCATGCTCCTGGGAGACGTGCATCGCCTCGACCGTCACCCGGTGATGAGTTGTCATCCGGTCACCCCCATGGCCGAGGCCGACCTGCGTCGCCACCTGGCCAATCAGACCTCACTCTCCATCGGCCTGGCAGACGTGCTGTGTCTCACCCTGCCGGATGTCGACGAGCGCATCGACCGACTGAGCGCTGGCCATCAGGCGCTGCTCTACGATGTACTCGACACGCGACATCAGGCCGAGGTCGGACACCAGCTGTGGCGCACCCGCCAGCCTCGGGGCAGCTACGTGGTGGGCTCATCCGGTGTCGAATACGCGCTGCTCGAGGTCTGGCGCCGGCAGCAGCGGATTCCAGAGACGCCCCCCTCCTTCACCCCGCCGGGTGCAGTGGAGCGGCTCGCCGTGGTGTCGGGAAGCTGTTCGGAGGTTACCGCACGCCAGATCCGCTGGGCCGAAGCCAACGGCTTTCGCGCCATCGACCTGGAGGTGGCCGGGCTGATCAGTGACGAACGCGGCGAAGGCGTCATGCAGGCCGCACTGTCAGCGGCCAATGACGCCCTGGCCGCTGGCATGAGCGTGATCCTGCATACGGCCATGGGGCCCGAGACGAATGCCTCGGCGGTGGAACAAGGGGGGCCGCAGGCACGCCACCGTATTGGCCGCTCGCTGGGGCAACTGCTGCGCCGCCTGGTCGAGATCCACCGGCTGCGCCGGGTCGCCATCGCCGGCGGGGATACCTCGAGCCACGCCCTACGTGAGCTGCGAGTCCACGCCCTGACCACCCGCCTGCCACTGCCGGAGACACCCGGCTCACCGCTGTGTCGTGCCTACAGCGACGATCCGACCTTCGACGGGCTCGAAGTGGCCCTCAAGGGGGGGCAGATCGGCTCCGAGGGCTATTTCGGGACCATACGGGATGGACGAGGATGACCGCCCTATCAGGACCCAAGGCTGCCCTCCCTTTCATAGAGATAACACGCCACCGAGTGCTCCCGGGCGATCAGCCGGCGTTGGGGAGACACCTGGGAGGTGAAATGCACCGCCAGGGCCACGGAACCATCGGACGACACCTCCGCGGCCTCGGCCAGTGAGGGGTGCTTGGCGGTGAGAATCGCCGTGAGCTCCTGCCTGGCGGCATCGAGGTCTCCGCCACGTACCGGCAGGTAGACGTCCAGCCCCGCCACCTCCGGCGCCCCCAGGTGCCGAACCTCCTTGCCGGCGATGCGCCATTCGCTCATGGCCGTGACCACATCCCGCCCTTCCCAGCCGCAGTGCGACATGGCCCTGGGGCAGCGGGTATGGAAGTGGCATCCATTGGGCGGGTCCACGGCGCTGGGTATCTCCCCGGCACTCTCCAGCGGCGGCTTGACCACCGTCGGGTCGGGCTCCGGGCTGGCATCGAGCAGTAGCTGGGTATAGGGATGCTTGCGCTCGTGGATCACCTTCTCGGTGGGCCCCACCTCGACGATCTCGCCCAGGTACATGATCGCCACCCGGTCGGCCACGTAGCGAATCGTCGGCAGGTCATGGCTGACGTAGACGAACGAGATACCCAGTTCGTTGCGGAAGCGGTGCATCAGGTTGAGCACACCGGCACGGATCGAGACGTCGAGCATCGACACCGGCTCGTCGGCGACGATGAGGCGCGGCTCCAGTACGATGGCCCGGGCAATGGCCACCCGCTGTCGCTGTCCACCGGACAGTTCGTGGGGGAAGCGGTCACGGTAGATCTCGGCCGGCTTGAGTCCGGCACGCTCCAGCGATTCGACCACCTTGCGCTCCAGCGCCTCGCCCTCGGCCAGGCGATGGATGACCAGCGGTTCACCGACGATATCGAAGATGGTGAAACGCGGATTCAGGGTCTGGTAAGGGTCCTGGAAGATCATCTGGGCGCTGCGGCGGAATGCCTTGAGATCGCGCCCGGCAAGCTTGGCGATATCGACACCGTCGAAACGGATCTCACCGGCGGTGATGTCCTGCAGGCGCACCAGCATCTCGCCGGTAGTGGTCTTTCCCGAGCCGGATTCACCGGCCAGCCCCAGGATCTCGCCCTCGCGCAGGTCGAAGGAGATATCGTCGACCGCATGCACCTTGCGATCCTTGTGCCTGCCGCGCAGGCCGTCAAGGAAACCCTGCTCGACCGGGAAGTGCTTCCTGAGCGCCTCCACTTCCAGCAGCAGCGGCGTCTCGGCATCGACATGCTCGATGGAGCCCGCACCCTGCACCGGCTCGTTCAGGCGCTCACCCACCACCGCCCAGGTGTCGTTCCTGGCGGCCTTCACGCGGAAGGCTTCGGCCTGCTCCGGGTAGTGACAGGCCGAACGGCGGTCCTCGCCCACGCTGAGCAGCGGCGGCGTCTCGCCGGTGCAACGCTCGGTGGCGAAGGGGCAGCGCTCGGCGAAGCGACAGCCGGCCGGCGGGTCGAGCAGGTCCGGCGGACTGCCCGGTATCGAGATCAGCTCGCGCTGGGCTCCCTCCAGGGTCGGAAAGGCGTTGGTCAGCCCCATGGTGTAGGGATGGAACGGCGTGCCGAACACGTCACGCACCGGCCCGGTCTCCATGATCTGACCGCCGTACATCACCGCGACGCGATCACAGGTCTGCACCACCACCGAAATGTCATGCGTAATGAACAACAGCCCCATGCCGCGCTCACGGCGCAGCTTGGAGAGCCGGGCCAGGATCTGCGCCTGGGTCACCACGTCCAGCGCCGTGGTCGGCTCGTCGGCAATGATCAGCTTGGGGTCGAGCGCCAGGGCCATGGCGATCACCGCGCGCTGTTTCATGCCACCACTCATTTCATGGGGATAGGCGGACAGCCGGCCCGGATCGATGCCCACGGCGCGGAACAGGTCTTCGGCATGGGCCCAGGCCTCGCTCCGCTTGATCTTCACGTGGGCGTTCATCGCCTCGAGGATCTGGTCGCCAACGGTATAAACCGGGTCCAGGGCGTTCATCGCCGCCTGGGAGATCCAGGCTATCTCCTTCCAGCGCACCTTGCGCATCGCCTCCGGGTCCAGCTCAACCAGATTGCGCCCGTCGAAGTCGATGCGCCCGCGGGGTACCTCGCCGTTGGGCGGCAGCAAGCGCAGCATGGCCTTGGCGGCGGTGGTCTTGCCACAGCCGGACTCGCCCACCAGGCCCAGCGCCTCGCCGGGCCGCAGGTCGAAGTCGATGCCATCCACGGCCTGCACAGGGCCGGCACCGGTGCGGTAGTGAATGGCCAGGTCGCTGACGGTCAGCAGTCGTTGTTCGGTCATCGGCGTGCCCTCAGTCGCGGATTGGCAACCAGCTCCAGCGAGCGGGAGATGAAGAACACGGAGAGCACCGTGATCATGATGAACAGCCCCGGGGGCAAGTTCCACCACCAGGCGTCGCGCCAGGCGCCGGAGAGCCGGGCGTTGTGCAGGATGCCCCCCCAGGAGATCGACTGGGGTGGCCCCAGGCCCAGGAACGAGAGCGTTGCCTCGGCGATGATCGACACTCCGACGATGATGGCCAGCTCGAGGAAGACCAGCGGCATCACGTTGGGGAAGATATGCAGGTACATGATGCGCAGGTCCGAGGCACCGGCGACACGGGCGGCCTTGACGAAGGGCCGCTCGCGCAGCGACAGCACCTGGGAGCGGATCAGGCGCGCCACGGTACGCCAGGTGAGCAGCGATACCGCCAGTATCACGATGAACAGGCTGGGCTCGAACAGCAGCACCAGGATCAGCGCGAAGGGCTCGAAGGGGATGCCGTACATCACATCCACGGTACGCATCAGCACCGTCTCGGTACGCCCGCGGAAATAGCCGGCGACCAGGCCCACGTTGGCGCCGATCAGTACCACCAGGGCGGCGCCAATGAAACCCACCAGCAGGGCGATCCGCGAACCGTGCACGTTCTGGCTGTAGAGGTCGCGACCCAGGTGGTCGGTACCGAACCAGTGCTCTCCGGAAGGGGGCGCCAGGCGGTTGACGAAACGGTCGGAGCCCAGGGCATAGAAGGCGTCTTCCGTCACCATCAGGGCGCGAAGGTGGCGCTCCTCATCACTGGGCATCAACCGCCAGGTGTCGCCGTCGCGCTCGAAGATGATGCTGCTGCGGCCCACGGCGAAGGCGTGCCCCTCCTCGGTGACCCAGCCGGCCCGCATGGCGCGGGAATCGGGAGCGTCCTGGCTTTGCCACTGCTCGCCGAGAGAACTGCGCGACAGCAGGGTGCCCCGTTCACCGACGATCAGCCCCTCGCCGTTCTCGGCCAGGTGGATATGGTTCAGGTTGCGGTTGGTGGGCATGCGTTCGAGGGTGAGGCTGTCATCCTCCGGTTCCAGCCGCAGGGTCAGGCCGCGCTCACCCACGATCCAGGCGCTGCCGTCGACGTCGGTCGCCACGGAACTGAGCGCCATGCCCCGTCCCAGCGGGCTCTCCAGCGCCTCGAAGGTGCCCGAGGTAATGTCGAGCCGCCAGATGGTCTCGCTGGCGCCAACCATCAGGGCCGTGGTCTCGTCGCGCCAGGCCACGCCGCTCAGGTTGATCGTTTCGGGCGCCTCGAAGCGCTGCCAGTCGCTGCCCCGGCCGGCATCGGCCAACAGCGCCACGGCACCACCCTGCCCCACGGCCAGCGCCGAGCCGGCCGGGCTGATGGAGACGTCGTGGAGGGTGGCGTCCAGCGGTGTCTCGAGCGCCTGCCACTCGCCGTCGGCGAAACGCCATACCGCGCCGTCGCGACCCACCGCCATGCCGATACCGTCACGGTAATCCGCCGCGTTGAGGGTTCGATCACCCAGGGCTGGCTCCTGAACCCAGCGTACCTGGCCATTCTCCACCGTGCGTGCCAACAGCGAGCCTTCTTCCCGCTCGTTCACCGACAGCGGCTCATGGGTGGAAAGGAAAGGCGCGAACAGCGCCATGGCGATGATCGACAGCAGGACCACCAGGCCGACCATGGCCAGGCGGTCGCCGACGATGGCGCGCAGCGGTTCCTGCGCGCTCTTGAGGAATCCGGATCGCATCATTTGAAACTCACCCTCGGATCAAGCAAGGTGTAGAGAATGTCCACCAGCAGGTTGAGGGTGATCACGAAGGCCGCCATCACCAGGAAACTGGCCTGGGCGAGGGGGAAGTCCGAGGTGCGCACCGAGTTGAGTATCTCGCGCCCCAGCCCGGGCCAGGAGAACACCACTTCGACGACCACCTGACCACCGGCGGCAAGCCCGATGGTCACCGCCAGTTGCGTCACCACCGGCAGCAGCGCATTGCGAGCCGCGTGGGCGTAAAGAATACGCCGCTCCGGCAGCCCCTTGGCGCGGGCCATCTCGATGAAATCCTCGCCGTACACCTCGAGCATGGTGTTGCGCATGATCAGCAGCGGCGAGCCCAGGTAGTAGAGCGCCACCACCAGTGCCGGCAGGATCAGGTGATGCAGGAAATCCAGCGTGAAGATCTTGTCGAAGAAACCCGAGGCCTCGTAGGGCAGGGTTCGCATGCCACTCGTGGGCAGCCAGCCAAGCCCGATCCCGAATACCAGGATGGCGATCATGCCGGTCCAGAACATCGGCGCCGAGCGGAACATCAGCCCCACGAAGATGCCGGTGGTGTCCGTGCGGCTCCCGCGGCGCCAGGAGAGCCATGCGCCCAGCGGGGCACCGACGGCATAGGCCAGCACGATGGCGGGCAACATCAGGATCATGGTGTTGCCCAGCCGCTCCCAGATGATGTCGGCCACCGGGGCGCGATAGTGGAAGGAATAACCGAAATCGCCCTGGAGGATGTTGACCAGGTAGAGGAAATACTGCTCCCAGATCGGCCGGTCGAGGCCGAAGCTGGCGCGCACCCGCTCGCGCTCCTCGGGGCTCAAGCCTTCCGTGATCAGCGCCGCGGTGGGGTCCGGCAATCCCAGGCGGAACAGGAAGAACAGCAACGTGGCGATGATGAACAACGCCATGAAGCCGTGAAGGACACGGCGTATCAGGTAGCTTCTGCGTGACGACATGGCTTGCTCGCTGTTGACGACTGTGCACTCCCCACCGCCTTGTGAGCGGTGGGGAGTGGTGACGTACGCGTATCGGAACGAAGAGAGTTACTTGACCAGGCGGCCGTCGCTATCCCACGAGTAACCCGCCTCTTCCAGCTCCGCGCGGGCGGCATCCATGTCGAACGGGAAACGCTCGACGAACGGATCGTTCCAGAAGGTGTTGACCGGTGCGATCACGCTGGCGCCAACCTCGCCACGGCCATCGAGCAGCACGTTGACCATGCGCTCGCGATCGCTGGCCATGGCCAGCGCGCGGCGCACGGCGCGGTCGTCGAAGGGTTCGCGGCGCAGGTTGAAGGTCAGGTGGTAGTAGCCGAAATCCGGCACGTTGACCACGTTGAGATGCTCCTCGGCCTCGGCCAGGCCGATCTGGCCGGGCTCCATGCGCCAGGCGGTGACGTCGATCTGGCCGGTCTGCAGGCCGGTGTAGACGCCTTCCATGTCCGCATAGATGATGAACTCGACGCCGTCCACGGCGATCTCGTCGGCATGGAAGTGGTCCTCGAACTTGCTCAGGGCCATGAACTCGCCGCGATCGAAGCGCTCATGCACGAACGGGCCGGAGCCGACGGTGGGCGTGTCGGAGGGCGACAGGGTCGAGGCATCCTCGATCTCTTCCCAGATGTGCTTGGGCAGGATCGGAATCTGCGACAGCGTGATGCTGGCGAACGACGCCGAGGGCTCGCCGAGATGGAAGTGCACGGTGAGATCGTCGATCTGCTCGATGCTGTCCAGGGCGGCCAGATAAGAGTTGAAGTAGCTGTAGTCCTGGTCGAGATAGTAGTTGAAGGTGAAGGCCACGTCCTCGGCCGTGACCGGCTCGCCATCATGGAAGGTCATGCCCTCGCGCAGGGTCACGGCAATGGTGGTGTCGTCGACCTGATCCACCGACTCGGCGGCCCAGGGTAGCGGCTCCACGTCGGCGGAGAGGCGCACCAGGCGATCGTAGTAGAGGCGCATCCACTTCCAGCCCCACACCGAGGTGGACGCCAGCGGATTGAGGTTGTCCGGTTCCTGCGGCCCACCGATGCGCAGCACGCTGCGCTCGCCCAGCGGCACCGCCTCCATCGGGCCCCATTCGCTGTAGAGCCCTTCGCCCGCCATGGGATTGAAGCCCTCGAAGGCCTCGTTGTTGTAGGCCACCACTTCGTCGCGATAGAACAGGATCAGCAGCGGCACGTCGGACTTGTAGAGTTCCTGCATCTCCTGCACCAGTTGCTGGCGCGCGTCGGGGTCGAACTCGCGGGACTGCTCGTCGAACAGCGCATCGAACTCGGGATTGTCATAACCGCCGGGATTGTTGCCCCCCAGATTGGATTGGCGCGAGTCCAGGGTGCTCAGGAAGAATTGCGGATCGAGGCGGTCGGTGCGTCCGGTCCAGCCCAGAATGGTGGCATCGAAATCCTGCTGATCGTAGAAGCGCTCAAGCGCGGTGCTGAACTCGGTGGGCTGAACGTTGACCTCGAAGCCCAGTTCACGCCAGCGTTCGGCAATGATGAACGCGGCCTCATAGCGGATCGGGTCATAGGACTCGGTGGTGGTCATCAGATTGATCGGGGCAACCGGCTCCTGAGCCGTGGCTGAAACGGCCAGGGTGCTCAGCCCCAGACCCACCGCACCGGCGAGGAGCTTTCTCGCGAAAAGATTGTTGTTGATGGTTTTCACTGCTTCCACCTCGGGTTGTAATGGTTTTTCATGCCAAATTCGTGCATTGCATGAATATCACGCACCTACCCTATGAAGCAGCGTTGAAGGTGTCAAACGGCAAATTAAACGGTTGACGGGCCCTTACAGCGAGCGCCTCAACGTCTCCCTGACCGGCCCTGTGGCCGGAGATTTGCCGCGCCACAACAGGAAGGACTCGGCGGCCTGTTCCACCAGCATGCCCAGCCCATCCACCGCCATTGCCCCAGATTCGGTCGCCCAGCGCAGAAATACCGTCGGCTCGGCGCCATACATCATGTCGTAGGCAAAGGCATCTTCGGCGAACAGGTCGTCCGGAAGCGGTGGCAGCTCGCCAGCCAGGCTCGCGCTGGTACCGTTGATCACGAGATCGAAAGGCCCCTCCACCGCATCGAATCCGCCGCCCCGGATCTCCCCCAGGTCCCGGAAGTCGGCCGCCAGGGCCTCGGCCTTGGCCGCGGTGCGATTGGCCACCAGTACACTGGACGGCCCTGCCACCAGCAGCGGCTCCAGCACCCCACGCACCGCACCGCCGGCTCCCAGCACCAGCACCCTTGCCCCCCCGAGGCGCACCCCATGATGCGCCAGGTCCCTTACCAGGCCCACCCCGTCGGTCGTGTCGCCACGGGTGCGGCCATCGTCGCCGAGAACCAGGGTATTCACCGCCCCGGCCCGCCGGGCACGTGGACTCAGCTCGTCACAAAGGCGGAACGCCTCCTCCTTGAACGGCACGGTAACGTTCGCCCCCCGGCCGCCCTGGGCCGCGAAGGCACGCCAGGTGTTGGCAAAGTCGTCCAGCGGCGCCTCGATGGCGGTGTAGTCGATGTCCTCTCCGGTCTGCTCGGCAAAGGCTGCGTGAATCATCGGGGATTTCGAATGGGCAACGGGGTTGCCGAAGACACAGTAGCGGTCGGTCATGGGGTCTCTTCTTCCCCCAGCCAGTCGCGGGGGTGCAGGTAGTCTCGGTAGAGAATTTCCTCGGCGCTGCCAGGTTCAGGCCGCCAGTCGTATTCCCAGCGGGCCAGGGGCGGCATCGACATCAGGATCGACTCGGTGCGCCCGCCGCTCTGCAGACCGAACAGGGTACCGCGGTCCCACACCAGATTGAACTCCACGTAGCGACCGCGCCGATAGAGCTGGAAATCCCGTTCCCGCTCGCTCCAGGGCGTCTCGCGGCGGCGCCTGACGATAGGCAGGTAGGCATCGAGAAAAGCATCGCCGACGGCACGCTGAAAGGCAAAGCTGCGGTCGAAGCCCCACTCGTTGAAGTCATCGAAGAAGAGCCCGCCCACGCCACGGGTCTCGCCGCGATGCTTGAGAGTGAAATAGTCGTCACACCAGGCCTTGAAACGCGGATAGACGCCATCACCGAAGGGGGCGCAGGCATCGCGGGCGACCCCGTGCCAGTGCAGCACGTCCGCCTGTACCGGGTAGAAGGGCGTGAGGTCGAAGCCGCCGCCGAACCACCACACCGGGGCCTCCCCCTCCTTCTCGGCGATAAAGAAGCGCACGTTGCCATGGCTGGTCGGCACATGCGGGTTCTCGGGATGCAACACCCAGGAGACACCAACGGCCTGAAAGCCGCGCCCGGCCAGTTCGGGGCGTGCAGCGGTCGCCGATGGCGGCAGCAGGTCACCGTAGACGTGGGAGAAGTTCACCCCACCCTTCTCGAAGACCCGGCCATGCTCGATGACCCGCGAACGGCCACCGCCGCCCGCTTCGCGCTGCCAGGCATCCTCGCGAAAGGCAGCCCCGCCATCCTCGGCGGCAAGCGCCGCACAGAGCCTCTCCTGGAGATCGAGCAGATAGGTCTTGACGTCATCGAGATTGGCGCGTGCCATGGTGCCTCCTTGGGCAGGTTCGGTTCAGGCGCGTAGCACTCGGCCGCTGATCAGGTCGCGAATGGTGCTGGGTCGCCCCAGCCCCCCCAGGTCGCCTTCGAGGATGGCATCCAGTGCGTCGCCGAAAGCAGTGCGGACTGCCTCGGCGCTCAGCGCCGCCGGCTCGCCCGCCCGATTGGCGGAGGTGGACACCACCGGCCCACCGAAGGCCTCGCACAGCGCCACGACGCCGGGGTGGTCGCTGACCCGAAGGGCCACGCAGTCATGGGCTCCGCGCACCAGCGCATGGGTGCGGCCGTTATCCGGCACCAGCCAGGTATTGGGCCCCGGCCAGGTCGCAGCCAACGGCGCATGCAGCGCCAGGGGCAGGCCCTCGAGCCAGGGCTCGAACTGGGTGATGCTGGCGGCTACCAGGATCAGCCCCTTGGCCGGGTCGCGTTGCTTGAGCCGCAGCAGGCGCACCACGGCCTCATCGTTATCGGGATCACAGCCGATCCCCCACACGGCCTCGGTGGGATAGGCAATGGCGCCACCAGCACGCAGCGCGGCCACGGCAGCATCCAGTGAACGGGCCTCGGTCATGACTCTCCTCACTGAGCGGGGCGCACCTCGCAGGGCAAGGCGCAGCAATACCACTGGAAGCGACTGTCGATGCATCCAGCAAAAGAGGGGGACCATGCTAACACGCCCATTCACGACCGCGGCAGGCGAACCCAGCCACCGGGAGCCTGTGCCGCGAGCCCCTCCAGTTCGAGTTCCAACAGGCGCCGCTGGCAATCGGGCACCGCCAGGCCGGTCAGGGAAACCAGGGAGTCGAGGGGAGACGGCGTGTCGCTGAGCCAGCGCAGCAAGGGGTCTTCACTGAACGCCCTGCCCGTGGGTAGCGCATGCGGGGGCGGCGCAAGGGAACGCGGCACCGCCGCTGTCCATTGGGTCAATTCCTCGAGGATGTCGTCGACCCGGCGTACCAGCACCGCGCCTTGACGGATCAGGTCCAGGCAGCCCCGGGCCTGGGGATTGTGAATCGATCCGGGCAAGGCAAAGACCTCCCGGTTCTGCTCCATGGCCAGTCGTGCACTGACCAGGGAGCCGCTCTTCTCGGCCGCTTCCACGACCAGCACGCCCAGGGAGAGGCCGGTGACGATGCGGTTTCGCCGGGGAAAGAAACCTGGCCGCGCACGGGTGCCGGGGGGATGTTCGGAAAGCACCAGGCCACCGCGCTCGAGGAGCTGATGGTAAAGCCCTGCATGGCGTGGTGGATAGATGATGTCCACACCACAGCCCAGCACCGCCACACTGCGTCCTCCCGCCTCGAGGGCGGCATGCTGGGCGGCACCGTCGACGCCCAGCGCCAGGCCGCTGACGACACACCAGTCCCGCGACGCCAGTTCACGGCCGAAAGCCGCCGCATTCGTCAGCCCCTCACGGGTAGGCCGGCGTGAACCGACGATTGCCAGTGAAAGCGGCAGGAGGGCATCGAGGTCTCCCCGAGCCCAGAGCACCGGTGGCGGGTCGGCTATCTGCCCCAGCAGCGCCGGCCAGGCGGCATGCCCGGGATACAGGAGGTGTCGATCGGGTGCGGCCGCCAGCCAGGCCAGGTCCGCCTCGACCGTCTCATTCAGGGGGCTGCGCGCCGGATGGTCGAGCCATAGCCGCAGTGACGTCGCAGTCCCCCGGGGCAGCCGTGCCAGCCAGCCATCGGGCCAGGCCGGCGACGACGCCATCATCTCGGCCAGCCGTGCGGGTCCCATGCCGGGCAGCCGCATCAGCGCCAGCCATTCCCGCGCTCCCGGTACCGATGATGATAATGCCATCCCACTCATCGCAATGCCGTTCCCAGTGCCTGCCGGGGGCTATGCACCCGATCGCCAACTTCCAAGATTCGAGTGGCCCGCATGACCAGTCCATAGCTCATCTTCTCGTAGGGCCGGAAAACCATGACCAGGCCAGCTGCCGTACCAGGCAGGCGCAACGCCTCTCCCGTGCGCGGGTCGTTGGCCAGTTCGCCCTGCTGTTCGACCTGCAGCACATGACCGGTTTCCAGGCCGTCACGCCGTCCCCGGTCCAGCGCCACCACCTGCAGCCGGCCGGCAAAGCGAACACCGCCCGGCACCGCCAGGATCCTTCCATCGACATCCCCGCCGGGGGCCCGAGGAATGAATTCGCTGTCCAGGCCTCGGCTCTCCAATGGCAGCACAATGTCGTCGCTTCGCACTTCCTGGACCGAAGACAGCACCTGGAGCACGGCAATGTCTCCTTCCAGACGCTCGACCCGCGCCCGGCCGATACCCTCCAGCTCCAGCCCCAGCAGCTCGCCGGAAGCCGCGCCGGTGTACCGCTCACCGAGGCGATAGATCCCGTAACGCATTCCACGTTCCAGCTCTCCACGGGCATAGAGCCGGTCGCCCGCCCCACTGATGATGCGCCGGTCGTCACCGGCCACCACATAGGCCAACTCGTCCAGCGCTTCCGGGTCATCGACCACCCGGTAGTCACGAAGGAAGTGCCGCACCGCCTCAAGCGGGATCGGCCCGATGGTTTCGCGAGCAGGAATACGCCTGACTTCCGGCGACAGGCGAACCTCGCGCTGCCAGGAAAGGCCCTGGGCCTGGGCCTGGGAGACACCCGCCAGCAACGCGACACATGCGCCGCTTATCAAGGCATGCCGGAGCCACCTGCCCAGCCCGCCGCTGTTCGCTCTACCGGTCATCCCACCATCCCTTGCTCGCCATATCCCGGCTCAAACCCTTTTGGCGCCACCCCCAGGGGAACCAAAGCGTCGTGATATAGTCGGATTCTATCGTGAAGATATGCGCTCGAACGGTTTCGCCATGAGTCGCAGCCCCTTAGAATAAGGGTATCTCCTGACGACAGCATAACGGTGGTTCCAACGCCATGGCCAAATTACCTATCCTCGAATTTCCAGACGAGCGGCTGCGCAACAAGGCGGCGCCGGTCGAGACGGTCGACGACGAGGTGCGCCAGCTGATCGACGACATGCTCGAGACCATGTATCACGCTGCCGGTATCGGGCTTGCCGCCACCCAGGTGGATGTCCATCGCCGCGTCATCGTCATGGACGTCAGTGACGATCGCTCAAAGCCGCTGGTGCTGATCAACCCCGAGTACACGCCCATCGGCGACGAGCGCGACCTCATGTCCGAAGGCTGCCTGTCGATTCCCGAATACTACGCCGAAGTGCCGCGCGCGTTGAAGGTACACCTCAAGGCGCTGGACCGGGACGGCACCCCCTACGAGCTTGATGCCGAGGGGCTGTTGGCACACTGCATCCAGCACGAATACGATCACCTGGAAGGCATACTGTTCGTCGACTATCTCTCGCCGCTGAAGCGCGAACGAGTGCTCAAGAAGATGCAGAAGCGTCACCGGCTCTCCCAGCCCGCCTGATGCTGCCTGCTTGCCCTGAAGGCCGGCCCTGCTCCTTATGCAGTGCCGGCCTTCGTTGTTTCGGGCCAGCTCCGTTATCATGAGGCTATCGCCCACTGGCAAGGCCCCGAACATCATGTCCCGACCCCTGCGTGTCGTTTTCGCCGGCACCCCCGACTTCGCCGCGTCCAGCCTGGCGGCGCTGCTGGAAAGCCGCCACTCCGTCGTGGCCGTGTATACCCAGCCCGACCGACCCGCCGGCCGCGGCCGCAGGCTCACCGCCAGCCCGGTCAAGGCACTCGCCCTCGAACACGGCCTGCCGGTCCTTCAGCCGGAAACACTCAAGCCTTCCGATGTTCAGGCCGAATTGGCCGGGTTCGAGGCGGACATCATGGTCGTCGTCGCCTATGGCTTGATCCTGCCCCAGGCGGTATTGGACATCCCGCCGCGGGGCTGCCTCAACGTACACGCCTCGCTGTTGCCCCGCTGGCGCGGCGCGGCGCCCATCCAGCGGGCCATCGAGGCCGGCGACAGGGAAAGCGGCGTGACCATCATGCGGATGGACGCCGGCCTGGATACCGGTGACATGCTGCTGGTGAGACGCACTCCGATCAGCGCCACCACCACGGGCGGGGAACTACACGACACCCTGGCTGCGCTCGGTGGCGACGCCATGGTCGAGGCGCTGGACGCCCTGTCCGAGGACAGGCTGACCGCCACCCCCCAGCCCGAAGAGGGCGTTACCTACGCCGCCAAGCTTTCCAAGGCCGAAGCCGAGCTGGATTTCCATCAGCCGGCCGAATCGCTTGCCGCCAAGGTGCGCGCCTTCAATCCCTGGCCTGTCACCTGGTGCGCACTGGGCAAAGAGCGTCTGCGTCTGCTGATGGCAACGGCGTCGACCCGCCGCGTTGGCGACTCCCCCCAGCCGCCCGGCACCCTGCTCGAACACGACCCGGAGGCCCTGCGCATCGCCTGCGGCCCACAAGGTGACGAGGTACTACACGTGACCCGCGCCCAACTGCCCGGTGGCAAGCCGTTGCCGGTTCGCGACCTGCTCAATGCCCGGGGCGAGCGCCTGGCTCCCGGCTCACGCCTTGGAAACTCCGCCGAGGAGACGTCCTGATGCATCGTTCCACTCCCGCATCCCGTTCCGGAAAGACCGTGCAGGACGGTGGGCAGGCGGTGCGCGCCAGCGCCGCCCGAGCCCTGGTACCCGTCATCACCGGCAAGGGATCACTGGCCGACCTTGACGACCATCAGGTCGTCACCCGTGACCGCGCCCTGTTCAAGGCGATGTGCTATGGGGTCTGCCGCACGCTGCCCCGGCTGGAAGCCCTGGCCGGGCAACTGCTCAAGACCCCCTTCAAGGCCCGCGATGCCGATGTACAAGCCCTGCTGCTGCTGGGCATCCACCAGCTGCTCTACCTTCGCATTCCGGCGCACGCCGCCGTGGGCGAAACCGCCGGCGCGGCTCGCCTGCTGAACAAGGAGTGGGCCACACGGGTGCTCAACGGCTGCCTGCGCCGGTTACAGCGGGAGTCCACGGCGCTGCAGGCCGAAGTCGACAAGGACCCCGGCGTGGCGCTGCTGCATCCACGCTGGTTGCTCAAGGCTCTGCGTCAGGCGTGGCCCGATGACTGGCGGGCCATTGCCGATGCCAACAACGAACCGGGGCCGATGACGCTGCGCATCAATCGCCGTCACGGCGATCGTGAAGCGTATCTGGCACGGCTGATCGAGTCCGGCTTCGAGGCGCGGCTCTGTACGCACTCTCCGGATGGCCTGTTACTGGAAACCCCTTGCGATGTCCAGGCACTGCCCGGATTTGCCGAGGGCGACGTCAGCGTGCAGGACGAAGCCCCCCAGTTGACGGCCGAACTGCTCGGCCCCGTTCTGGCGCCCCGCCCTGGCGGCCGGGTGCTCGACGCCTGCTGCGCGCCCGGCGGCAAGGCCGCTCACCTGCTGGAACTGTTCAGTATCGAGCTGATGGCACTGGATAGCGATGCCACGCGCCTGGCCCGGGTCGAGGATACCTTGGCCCGTCTGGGCCTGTCGGCCACCCTGGTCCATGCCGACGCGACACGACGCGACTGGTGGAACGGTACGCCCTTCGACGCCATCCTGCTCGATGCCCCCTGTTCGGGTACCGGGGTGATCCGCCGCCACCCCGACATCAAGCGCCTGCGCCGACCATCCGATATTGCCAAGCTGGCCGAGCTGCAGGCACGCCTGCTGGATAACCTCTGGCCACTGCTGCGCCCGGGCGGTTCCCTGGTGTATGCCACCTGTTCGGTGCTGCCGGAAGAGAACGAGGAGCAGATCCAGGCGTTTCTGGCCCGCACGGAGGATGCCGTGGTCACGACGCCAAAGGAGGTGAGCTGGGGCCGGGCGACGGGGGCCGGCCGCCAGCTGCTGCCGGAACCGGACAGTCACGACGGCTTCTTTTATGCCAGACTGAAGCGGCAGGGCTGACGAAAGGCCCTACGATCCCAAGCCATATCAACGAGTAAGGAGCACTCATGAGCGATCACGTCTACAAGCACATCGAGCTGACCGGCTCTTCGGAAAAGGGGATCGAGGACGCTATCGACCGCGCGCTCGCCAAGGCCTCGAACTCCCTCCACGGGATGCGCTGGTTCGAAGTGACCGACACCCGCGGGCACATCGAGAATGGCCGCGTCGGCCACTGGCAGGTTACGATCAAGGTCGGCTTCACCCTGGACTGAGCGCTGCGACAGCCGTTCAGGAACCGAACCTGTTACCCATCCAGCGGCTGGTTTATGCTAGCCACTATGCTGCGGCGCCACAACGGCGTCGCAGACTCGTTTCACGGGCCCGACAGCAATGAAGATCATCATTCTTGGCGCCGGCCAGGTCGGCGGTACCCTGGCCGAGCACCTGGCCCGCGAAGAGAACGACATCACGGTGGTGGATACCGACGGTGAACGGCTGCGCGAGCTGCATACACGTCTCGACATTCGTACCGTGGTGGGCCCGGGCTCCTATCCCGTCGTGCTGCGTCAGGCCGGCTGCGAGGATGCCGACATGCTGATCGCGGTGACCAGCGCCGACGAGGTCAATATGATCGCCTGTCAGGTCGCCCATACCCTGTTTCGCACCCCCACCAAGATCGCCCGTGTTCGTGCCATGGCCTATCTCACCCGCAAGGGGCTCTTCGCCCACGAAGCGGTACCCATCGACGTGCTGATCAGCCCCGAGCAGGTGGTCACCGACCATATCCGCCGCCTGATCGAGCATCCCGGCGCCCTGCAGGTACTGGAGTTCGCCGGCGGGCTCGTGCAACTGGTGGCGGTCAAGGCCTTCTACGGCGGCCCCCTGGTGGGCCAGGACCTGGGCTTCCTGCGTCGCCACATGCCCAGCGTGGATACCCGGGTGGCGGCCATTTACCGCCGCAACCGGCCGATCATTCCCCGTGGCGACACCGTGATCGAAGCCGATGACGAAGTGTTCTTCATCGCCGCCCGCCGCGACATCCGCGCGGTGATGAGTGAGCTGCGCCGGGTCGACCGCGACTTCCGTCGGGTGATGATCGCCGGTGGCGGCAACATCGGCGAGCGCCTGGCCGAGCAGTTGGAGCATAGCCACCAGGTGAAGATCATCGAGCACGGCATCGAGCGCTGCACGGTGCTCTCCGAGCGCCTCGACCGCACCGTGGTGCTGCACGGTAGCGCCACCAACAAACGGCTGCTGGAAGAGGAGAACATCGAGGACTGCGATATTTTCTGCGCGCTGACCAACGATGACGAGGTCAATATCATGTCGTCTATGCTGGCCAAGCGCATGGGGGCCAAGAAGGTGCTGACGCTGATCAACAACGCCGCCTACGTGGACCTGGTCCAGGGCGGCGAGATCGACATCGCCATTTCGCCCCAGCAGGCCACCATCGGCAGCCTGCTGACCCATGTGCGGCGCGGCGACATCGTCAACGTGCACTCGCTGCGCCGCGGCGCCGCCGAGGCGATCGAGGCCATTGCCCACGGCGACATGCAGTCCTCCAAGGTGGTGGGGCGCGCCATCGTCGAGATCAACCTGCCCAAGGGCACCACCATCGGCGCTCTGGTGCGCGGCAAGGAGGTACTGATCGCCCATGACGACGTGGTGGTGGAGTCCGGCGATCACCTGATCCTGTTCGTGATCGACAAGCGACGCATCCGCGACGTGGAACGCCTGTTCCAGGTCGGCCTGACCTTCTTCTGATGCAACCAGGGCACCTTGCGATGTCAAGACGCTTCCGCGTGACCCCCGTCCGGCCCGATACGGGGGAAGCCGCATGAGCCTGCGCATCATCCTGCGCATCCTGGGCATGCTACTGATGATGTTCAGCCTGACCATGGTGCCGCCGATCCTGATTTCCCTGCTGTTCGGCGACGCCCAGTGGGACGCCTTCGCCATCGCGATCATCATTACCGTGGCGACGGGGCTGCTGATGTACCTGCCCAATCGGCGCGCCCGCAAGGAATTGCGCACCCGCGACGGCTTCCTGATCGCCGCGCTGTTCTGGAGCGTCCTGGGACTATTCGGCTCCCTGCCACTCATGTTGACCGGAGACGCCGCCCTGTCGGTCACCGACGCGGTATTCGAATCATTTTCAGGGCTGACCACCACGGGGGCCTCGGTGATCACAGGCATCGAGTTCCTGCCGGAGTCGATCCTCTACTATCGCCAGCAGCTCCAGTGGCTGGGCGGCATGGGGATCGTGGTACTGGCGGTGGCGATTCTGCCGACCCTGGGCGTCGGCGGCATGGCACTGTATCGCACCGAGATCCCGGGCCCGCTCAAGGATTCCAAGCTCACCCCACGTATCACCGAGACGGCCAAGGCCCTGTGGTACATCTATGCCGCCCTGACCGCCACCTGCTTCCTTGCCTACATGGCCGCCGGCATGAACTGGTTCGATGCCCTGGGACACAGCTTCTCCACGGTGGCCATCGGCGGCTTCTCCACCTACGACGCCAGCATCGGGCACTTCGACAGCGCCACCATCGAGCTGATCTGCGTGGTGTTTCTGATCATCTCGGCGATGAGCTTCAGCCTGCATTTCCTGGCCTGGCGCGGCCGACAGCTCCGGCACTATTTTCAGGACCCGGAGGCCCGTTTCCTGCTGCTGTTTCTGGGCGGCCTGGCGGTGATCACGGTAGCCTCGCTGTGGCTCACCGGTACCTACGGAGCGGAACGCGGCCTGCGTCACGGCCTGTTCCAGGCGGTGTCGGTCGCTACGACCTCCGGCCTGGGGGTAACGGATTTCTCTGCCTGGCCGGGAGCACTGCCCTTCCTGCTGTTCATGGCGGCTTTCGTCGGCGGCTGTTCCGGCTCCACCGGCGGCGGCATGAAGGTGATCCGTATCATCCTGATCCTCAAGCAGGGCATGCGCGAGATCATGCGACTGATCCATCCCAACGCCATCATTTCCGTCAAGGTCGGCAAGGTGAGCGTACCCGACGACATCGCCCAGGCGGTTTGGGGCTTCTTCTCGGTCTACGTGATGCTGTTCTTCCTGATGCTGGTGGGCGTGATGGCGACCGGCGTCGATCAGGTCACCGCCTGGTCCGCGGTGGCGTCGGCGCTCAACAATCTGGGTCCGGCACTGGGCGAGGCCAGCAACCACTACGGTGACATGCCGGAACTTTCCAAGTGGATTCTGGTGATGGCCATGCTGCTGGGCCGCCTGGAAATCTTTACCGTACTGGTGCTGTTCACCCCGGCTTTCTGGCGGCGCTAGAAAAACACGGATTCGCTGCTGCGCCCGATACCCTGGCCGTCGGCGGTGCTCGCAACGTGAATCGGTGCTTTTCCACGTTTGGCCCGCCGGCCGGCTTCGTGGATAATCGTTCCTCCACCCCTTCTAAGTCCGAGCGTTCATGACCGATTCTCAGGAACCCGTAATCGACCCTCGCCAGGAAGGCGACTTCAGCGGTCCACGTCAAGTCGTCGAAGTGGGCGGGACTCGCTATACCCTGCTGGGTACTGCCCACGTGTCGGCCCAGAGTGCCGATGACGTGAGACGCTTGATCGGCTCCGGCGACTTCGATGCCGTGGCCATCGAGCTGTGCGACTCCCGACACCAGAACCTCAATGACCCGGATGCCCTGGGCAAGCAGGATCTGTTCCAGATCTTCCGCCAGGGCAAGGCCGGCATGGTGGCTGCCAGCCTTGCCCTGGGCGCCTTCCAGCAGCGGGTCGCCGAACAGTCCGGCATCGAGCCAGGTGCCGAGATGCGTGCCGCACTGGAAGAAACCCGCCGACATGAGCTGCCCCTGCTGCTGATCGACCGGGATGTCGGTATCACGCTCAAGCGCATTTATCACAATGTGCCCTGGTGGCAGCGCATGTCACTGTTCTCCGGCCTGCTCGGCAGCGTGCTGTCACGCCAGGAGGTCAAGCCCGAGGATATCGAGCGCCTCAAGGAAGGTGACGTACTGGAATCCACCTTCAGTGAGTTCGCCGCCGAATCCGAGTCGCTGTTTATTCCTCTGATTACCGAACGCGACCGTTACATGGTGATGCGCCTGGCGGAAGAGGCGCCTCCCGGACGCTACCGCCACGTGCTGGTGGTGATCGGCGCCGGCCACATGAAGGGCATGGCCGAACGGCTCCATGACCCCCTGCCCGCCTCGCCTCGTGAAGAACGGGAGAAACTGGAAATCACCCCGCCACCGTCGAAGATATGGCGCATGCTGCCCTGGCTGATTACCGCCCTGGTGCTCACCGGCTTCGTGATCGGCTTCTCGCGCAACACCGAACTGGGCTGGCAACTGGTCGGCGAATGGTTCCTGATCAATGCCGTGTTCACGGGGCTGGCCACGATCGCCGCCCTGGCACACCCTGTCACGGTGGCCTCCGCTGCCTTGGCCTCCCCGATCACCTCGCTCAACCCCACCATCGGGGCCGGCTTCGTCGCCGCCGGGGTGGAACTGTTCATGCGCAAGCCCAAGGTGCAGGACTTCTCGACCCTGCGTCATGACGTCACCGAACTGAAGGGTTGGTGGCGCAACCGGGTCTCGCGCACCTTGCTTGTCTTCCTGCTGGCCACCCTGGGCTCCGCTATCGGCACCTGGGTCGCCGGCTTTCGCATTGCCGGCGCCCTGTTCGGAAGCTCGTGACGATGGGCATCACCGGCATCGCCGCCGCGTGGTATCACTCGTCTTCCGACGTGTCCCCGGTCTCATCCGGGGCCGTGCCGTAGGCCTGTGAAAACGCCTCGATGACCTGAGCCACCACCTTGCGCTGCGCAACCGGCAGCGCAAGGTAGCGTTGCAGCACCTGGCGTTCCTCCCCGCTGATTGACATTTCCCACCTGCCCCGGGCCTCGCGGATA
Source organism: Billgrantia endophytica (assembly GCF_002879615.1). Taxonomy (GTDB): domain Bacteria; phylum Pseudomonadota; class Gammaproteobacteria; order Pseudomonadales; family Halomonadaceae; genus Halomonas; species Halomonas endophytica. Next base: position 168,450 of record NZ_PNRF01000028.1, on the reverse strand, counting down.
CGCAGTCCGGCGTCTTCCCCATAGCGCAGCGTCTGGGGCTCGATACCCAGCCACTCGGCCAGCACCTGGACCTTTTCCTGCTTGGGAAGCGTTTCGCCACAGAGCCAGCGGCGCACGCCTTGCAGCGTCACCGCCTTGCCCCAGTAGCGCAGATTGAATTCCCGCTCCAGTACGGCAGGACGCGGTTCGTAGCCGGCTTCGCGCATGGCGCGAGCCAGCCGCTCGGCAAAGGCGGACTTTTCATTCATGCGGCGAATGTGCCGCACCTGTCGAGCTCAAAGTTAAACTTCGGTTGATATATAATGGCAACCAATGGTTTACTTCCCTCATATCGGAGTGTCCGTTCGTGCCATGTCCACCATCGCAGCGGCATGGCCTGGCGCCTTGTGGCAACTCGTAGCCGCTATGACATCACAGGACCTCCCATGCCCGCTCGCCGCAAAGGGGAACCCGATGTGAGCATATGCCCGCCGGGGCCAGCAGACACCATCGGTGCGATACAGCCGCATGGCTGCCTGATCGCCATCGACACGAACTGGCACAGCGTGCGGCTGGCCAGCGCCAACCTGTCCCACTTCTTCAGCCTGTCGCCCGCCGAGGCTCTCGGCCAGCCTCCCGAGCGAGTGCTGGGCTCGGCTACCGTTGCCGCGCTGGCCAAGGCACTGACCCTCGGGGCACCGGGGGTCGCCATCGTCAGCGGGCGACCCGACTCCGCCCCGTCGCGCCTCTACGCCACCGCCCATACGACTGCCCAGTACGTCATCCTTGAAGTGGAACCGTTGGAGGGTCATTTCGACGACCTGCCGGGACTCGGCGCCATATGGAGCGCCCGCATCGCTCAGGCCAACAGCGAGCAGGCGGTCCTTGCCCGGCTGTTACGGGCATTTCGAGTATTGACAGGATTCGAATCGGTGGCCATGTACGGGCCCGGCCGCGATGGCCGGATCGAACGACAGACCCGGGACGAGGCCGAAGACCCCATCGCCCCAGCCGATGGATTTCCCATCGACAACACCGCGGCAGTTCCCCTGCTGATGATCGACAGCCTGGCAGAACCGGCAGGCCTGATAGGCACGCAAGGCGCGGCGCCCGACCTGTCGTGCTGTGCCTTGCGCCTCGCCCCCTTGACGATACGGGCTTGGCTCGGTCAGCGTCAGGCGCGCACCGCCCTCGCACTGGGCCTGTCCGAGGCGGATCGCCACTGGGGGGTGATCCTTTGCCAGGACCGTCGGCCCCGTCATCTCGCCCCACCCCTGCGCCATCTCCTGCAGCAGCTCGCACAGACGGCCGCCCAGCGCCACGCCCTGCTCCATGAGCGGCGCGAAGCAAGGCATCACAGACACTTTCTAGGCACGGGAGGAGTTCGTGATCGTCGCCAATGGTTGCGGGCTGCCCCAGGCCCATGAGCTCGCCGCACGGCTGTGCCGGGAACTGGTGGGGACACGCCCAGGCGCCTGGTGCGCCGTGCGGATCGCGCCATGTACCAGGCCAAGCAGACAGGCCGCGCCTGCGTTCGCGTCATGGCCGGCGACACCTGAACGAGGCTATATAGTTTTTTCACTGACTCTCAGATAACACCCTCCATTCTCGTAAAATTTAACCAAAGCACAGGCTCTGCTAAAATTATTAATACTTCTCTCCCCGCCATTTAAACCGTGTAAATTAATCTGAAAGTCACCTTTGAGCCTCATAGGTCATGCTGCCGCTCGATATGCTCGACGAAATTATCCGTCAGTTGCACCAGCGCGGCGATCAAGGCTTTCGTTTCCGCCTCGCTATGCCACTGCGGGGAATCATCCGCATAGGGGCTGAGCATAAATCTTCGGGATGCCCCTGCACCGGAAAGGGTGATAATCTCCTCTCCATCCTGGCTAAAGGTACCCTCCGCCACCATGACCTGCCTTCCCGTGAGTGGACAGATCATCATTAACGTACCCATGCAGGCGACCCCGTAAGGAATAAGCACCGCATATAAAGCTGGATTGATATCAGGAGAAGCCTCGCGAATCCTGAGAGCCACGTCGACTTCCTGCGCCTCGTGGATATCGCCATATAGATCGCTTATCACCATCTCGAAAATATCATTCAGGTGTTCCTTTAACTCATCCGCCCTGCTCCAATGCCGAGGCTCTTCCTCTACATCAATAGAGAGGATATTGACGTTCGGAAACCAATCCGCCGTTCTGGGATGATTCTCCTTGATAGAGTCAACCAGCTGTTCCGCCAAGGAATCCTTATTCTCTCTAATCCACTGATTGGAAAGAAGCAATCTATCGCTTTCATTATAGTTTTTGGGCGGTGTCACCTGATAAGAAAAGCACCCAGTCATGGATAACACCAAAACCCCAACGATTACTTTTTTCATGGACTCACTAACCCGTTTCATCACCCTTCCCTTCATCAATCCACTTTCTTTCACCATTCGGACTTCACTACTGCTTGACCGCTTCCCAATAACCCAGCTGGGTGAATCATTGCAGCAGAAACAGCCTTACCGGAGTCTCTAAGTGCCTGAGCACTCTCCGCTCGTATCCAGCCATGAGGTCACGGGCCGGTTCCCGTTTCCGGGTATGCAACTGCCGGTTGTAGGATTCCACTTACGCCGCTGACGGTGGCGATATCGCCTTCCGCCATCATCTCGCTGCCGATCTCCCGCACTTCATGCGTTTCATCGCGTTGGTGGCGGCGGCTGCGGAACAGGCCACCGCTGCGACTCGTTGCAATGCGAAGAGCAGTAAGTCTTCAAAAGCGAATCCGCCCTTGTCCCGGCCCACCAAACGGGTCAGGGTATTCCTGTTCCTCACGCCGCATTCGTTCCAGCTTCTCGCAGCGGGCGATACACTCGAACCAAGGCTGGCCAGACCAGTCGCCAGTATCATCAATATGAAAAAATGAGGTCTTATCTACCGATCTTTCGTAGTTTTGAATATGCTGCCAGCCATAGGCCTCTCCAGAACTTTTTACATACATCATCAACAAAAAATCACTTTCATCTCTTTGTCGGCACCGATCAATCGTTCGCTGCGATGTTCTTCCAATATAGGTATCGCACCTCATTTGCTTGTGCCTTTCTGAAAAATCAACCGAGTCCATTAGAAACCTATTCCCGATACGATATCTAACAAACCAAGCATCATCTTCCTCAAGCGCAGGAGAAGAACGTCCAAGAGAATTATAAGCCCCCATTACGGGGCCTTCTCTACTCTCACCCACTAGTTTAAACTTTGGGTAGTTTTCCGGATCGACTAAAAATCTATCCGGTCGAGCAGAAAATGTTCCTTGTCCAAACTGAGCGGCTTGATAGACAGAGAATGGTACGCACGCCGCCAGCCCCATAGCTATAGACAGACTAATCACTAGTTTCAATAAATTCATAATAATGTCCAAATGGATGTTGCCAAGGCCACGCAGGCACTACATTAGCATCCCAATTCAATAATAAGCCCAGTCGTCCCCCATTGATCACATCCCAGCTTCCTAGAGTTACTTCCGCATTTGGAGGCGCTACGATGCCAAGCGGCAAGGAGTGCAAGTATGCCTGCTCCACATGGCCATAACGTGCAAGGTAAGCAGCATCGCCTGTTCCCAGACTATGGCCAGTAAAACTGTTATACTCTGCGGGACGTGCTGTATCGTAAAGATAGTTTCTGACGGTATTAGTCGGTAGGCCTTGATATGTCAAAGCTGTATCAACCGCATCAAAAACAGTATGCCTAAACCCACGGTGCAGCCACCCTCTCCCTCCTATAGAGTCGCTTTGTGAAAACTGATCATCCTCCCGTTTATATCTAACTTTATTTTCATCAAGAATAGAGTCCCCTGCAATAGAACTCGCCATCAACAACCAATTCAATTCATCAGGATTCATCCCCAGTTCTTCCGCCATCTTTTTCTGGGCATCCGAGATCACAGGCTGCATACCGACATACATGGCTGTTTTGGCGAAGTCCATGAAGTTGGCTTCCGCCAGGAATTTACCTGCATCTTGTGTCAGCGTGATAGGGTTATCGTAGAAGGTTCCCCCGCTCAGATAGCCGGTAAAGCCCCCAGTCATGCCACCTCGCCAAGCGGCTTCTCGCCAATCCCCCCCCTGGCTGAACGCGCCAATACCACCACCAGCAGCACCTCCCGCCATGCCGGAGAGGATGGCGTTGCCCGAGCCTGCGGCAATCGTCGTTCCACTTGCCGTGGTGGCGCCTGCGGCAAAGGTCGCTTGCGACCCGGCGGCGGCCCCGGAGAGGTTACCGACCATGCCGCTGACGGCCCCGGCGGTGTAGTAGCTGACCACGGCAGTCAAGATGGTGGTGGCGATAGGGCTCAGCCCGCTTTGGCTGTAACGCCATTCGTCGCGGAAGGCTTCGATGCTTTCCCAGGTGACGTCATCGCGACCTTGCAGGGTTTGCAGCCAAGCGAGGTCGGGGTCGTTCGCCACGACTCGCTCGATGGCGGCATCCAGGCTTTCACCGTCCCGGGCTTCGTAGAGGGCATGAATGCCTTGCTCCGCATGAATCCGAATATCGCCCTGTGCCATCAGTTCGTTCTGGCGCAGTGTCTCGCGGGTACTGCCATGGCCCCGCGCCGATTGGCTGAGGGCATTGCTGCGGCTGCGTTCGTGGGACTCGGTGCGGATATCGCTGGCGGTGTCGAAGGTGATCTCCCCGCCGCCGATCAGGCTGAGATCCTGGCCGCTTTCCAGGCGCGCGCCGCGATAGGTCTGGTCGCCGCCGCTGACGAGGGCGATATCGCCTTCCGCCATCATCTCGCTGCCGATCTCCCGCACGTCATGCGTTTCATCGCGTTGGTGGCGGCGGCTGCGGAACAGGCCACCAGAGCGGCTCGACTCATAGAAGGCGTAGTCTTCCTCCTGGGCGGTGAGCAGTTCGATCCGGTTGCCGGCAAACAGCGAGGCGTCGCTGCCGGCGCGTAGCTGGGCGGCAGAGAGGGTGAGGTCGTTGCCCGCTTCCAGGGCAAGGTTGCCACCGGCATCGAGCGCGGTGCGCTGTACCTGACTGTGGCGCTCGATGGTGTGGGTGCGCCCACGGCGGCTCTCCTGGTATTGCTGGGAGAGGCCCGATTCGAGGGTGATATCGCCCCCAGCGGCCAGGGCGAGGTCGTCACCGCTGGTGATCTCGGCGGCGCGGGCGGTGATGTCCTGCCCGGCCACCAGGGCGGCGCTGCCGCCGACGTCGAGCCGGGTGCCGGTCTCACTGCTGTTGACCGAGGTGAGAGAGCGGCCCAAATTTACGCTCGAACCCACTTCCAGGGCATTCAGCGACAGGTCGCGCCCGGCGCTGAGCAGGCCGCTGCCCTGGGCACTCACTTCTGCCGCCGTCAGGCTCAGATCGCGACCGGCGCCGAGTATCAGGTCACCGCCGGCATGCAAGGTGGCGCCGTGCTCGATCTCGCTGCGTTCGCTGATACCGCCCCAGCGCTGCTCATGGTTCAACGTGCTGGCAATCTCAAGATCGCGACCGGCGGTGAGTTGCAGGTCGCCGGCGGAATTCACCTCGGCGCCGAGAATGGCGATATCGCGCCCGGCGCTGGCGAGCAGTTGGCCGGCGCCGTCCGAGACGTAGAGCCCCGCCAGGCGTTCGGTGCTGGCGATGGTGATATCCCGCCCGGCTTGCAGTTCGAGCCGCTCGCGAGCGGACATGTCACCGCCCAGGTTGGCGATGTCCCGCCCGGCCTGCAGGTCGAGCCGCTCGCGGGCGGACATGTCACCTCCCAGGTTAGCGATGTCCCGCCCGGCATCGAGGTGAACCTGGGCACCGTCGATGCGGCCCTCGATGTTGGTGATGTCGCGGTTGGCTTCGAGGTTGACCCGATTACCGCTGATGCGCCCACCGAGGTTGGCAATATTCTTCGCCGAGATGTCCATCACCTCACGCCCGGCCAGGGTGCCGGAGTTGAGCAGGTCGCCGGCGATATCCAGTTGTAGCGAGTTGCCGGCGATCAGGGTGCCGTCGCCGGTGAGGTCGCCTTCGCGCACCCGCACGTAGACCTGGGGCACCAGGACGGTGACGGTGGAACCATCGTCGAGTTCGACTTCCTGCTCCACCAGCCAGACGATATCGCTGGTGAGTTGCGCCATCTGTTCGGCGGTCAAGGCCACTCCGGGGCGCAGGTCGTGCTCCTCAGCGAAGGTGATGCCGGCGTTCATCAGGGCGGTGAATTGCGCCTGATCGTCGTTGTGACCTTCGAGGAATCGCTGGCCGGTGAGCTGGGCGATTTGCTCCCGCACCAGGCGCTGCTCGTAGAAGCCGTCGCCGAGGCGCTTGTGGACCTGGGTGGGATCTTGTTGCAGTGCCTGAAGCATGTAGTCGGAACCGACCCACTGCTGGCGATCGGTGAAGCGTGGGTCGGTCTCGATCAGTACGGGGGCCGTGGCTTCGGGGCGTATCTGGAACAGGCTGTTGTTGGGCGGATTGACGCTGGGCATCACGGTGCGGATGACCTCGGCGGCGCCTGCATGTACCGCCTCGCCTTGCGGGTGGCGACCGCTGGAGAATGCCTGGCGCTCCGCCGTGATACCGCCAAGCGTCTGCTCGCCAAGGCTGGCGCCGCCATCGACCGCCTCGCCTTGCAGATTGCGCTCGCTGGACGAGGCCTGGCGCTGTGCCGTGGTGCCGTCGACTTGCCGTTCGCTGCGATGGGCGTTGCCGCTGAAGGCTTCGCCGGAAGAGGCCATCACCGGCACTTCGATGATGCCGCTGGTCTGGTTGAAGCGGAACTCGGCCTGGGCATTGCCCGCGCCCTGGGCGCTGCCTGCCACCGTAATATTGCTGGGCGCGCTCAGGTCGAGCGAGGTGCCGGTGTGGCCGCTATTGCCGCGGACTTCGCCGATGGGAAGGGTTTCGGTATCATCCAATGTATAATATGCCTCGTACGGCTCAATGCTTGCGAGGAACTCCGCTGTCACATTAGGTATTGTATACTCCCAGTTATAGTTGATCCATTTCACCCCTCGTTCTATGACATGAATCCCCCCTTCCGCTCTGCGGTTCTCCAGATTATCCAAATCCCCTGCGAGATGCCCACCAGCCAGAATTTGACTTTTGTCATTGATGAGCTCATTACCTATCAACTCCATGCTGCTGCCCGCTAAAATTTTTCCTGGCAGCGATTTGACGACTTCATTTCTTAACTCGGTACGCTCAATATCGTAAACTTCCCAGAGTTCTATTGCCTGCTGTGTCGGCCAATGCACCAAGGCCTCAATCGGATGACCATAAGAAGGATAATCGTAAAGTCGCCATGCAAACTCACTTTCAGGAATTTTTTTATCGCCCCATATAACATGAACATATGGCACTCCAGAGTACATGTGATATGTTCCATCCCTCCTTAGAGGCTTGAAATACGTCTTTTCCTCTATAGCGGCTTCCACTTCCGTGGTTTCAAAATATTCATTGGTGTTATAGAGCTCTCCCGTCGCCAGATGCAGATTCCCCAGCGCCTCGATGGTGGCGCTGTTGTTGTCGATACGCTGTGCCTGGCCGGTGGCATGGCCATTAGCGTCGAGCCGGCCGGCGATGGCCATGTCGCCGATACTGAAGATCAGCGCGTCGTCGCGATTGGCGAGGCGCTGAGCGCCGATATCCAGGCGATCCCGAGCGGCGATGACCGGGGCCTGACCGTCCTTGGCGGCGTTGGTGAGGATGCCTGCTTGCAGGCTCAACTGGTCACCGTAGATGCGCCCGCCGCCGAGGTTGTCGAGGATGTCGGCATCAAGGCGCACGTCGATGCCGTCTATCAGCCCGTGGTTGGTCAGTCGGTCGGTGTCGACCCGCAACCGGGTGGCGGTCAGCTCGGCCTCCCGAGCGTTGGTGAGCGCCTGGGCCTCAAGATCGAGCTGGCCGCCCGCGGCGAGCAGGCCATGGTTGGCGATAACGCCATCGGTGGTGAGGGAGAAATCTCCCTGGGCCTGCCATTGGTCCGCCGCGTCCAGGGTGATGTCGCCGCTTAGCCGCAGCGCCATGTCGCCCAGCGAGAGCATGCGTCCGTTACCCTGCAGGTCGCCGCTCGTCACGTTCAGCGCCTGGTTGGCGATCAGGGTGCCTTTGCGGTTATCGAGGCGCTCGCTCTCCAGCACGAGCGTGTGCAGCGAAGAGAGCAGCCCGGCCTGGTTGGTCAGAGCTTGGGTATCGATGGCCAGGTACTCGTTGGCGCGGATGGCGCCCTGGTCGTTCTCCACCTGGGCGGCGGCGATGCGCACCTGCGGGCCCTCCACCCCCTGGCCGTTGCCCGAGGTGTCGGTGTTGCGCAGCCGCTCGGCAGCGATGTCGAGTTCGTCGCCGGCGCGCAGCAGGCCCCGGGTGTTGTCCAGGAACTGCACCACCCTGAGCTGGGCATCGTTCAGGGCTTGAAGCTGACCCTCGCGGTTGTCGAGGCTGTCGGCGTCGAGGCTCAGATCGCCCTCACTGAGCAGGGTACCAAGGGTGTTGTCGATGGCCCTGGCCAGGAGCCGCAGGGAGGCGCCACCGATCACACCGGCGGCGTTGTTCAGTGTGCCGCTGTCGATACGCAGTTCGCCTCCGGCAAGAATGCCGCCCTGGCTGCCGCTGTCGGTGTTGATCAGCACCTGGCCCTGGGTGTCGAGATGGAGATCGCCGCCGGCTTGCAGGGTGCCCCGGTGGTTGTTCAGCGCACCGCTGGCCAGCTCCAGTCCGCCGAAGGCGGCGATCAGGCCGGTGCTGTTGTCCAGGGCCTGGCCATGGGTATTCAACGTGATGCGCTCGGCGATGATCTGGCCGTCGCGGTTGTCGAGGCCTTGAGTGTCGAGGTCGAGTTGCCCGCCGGCATCGAGGGTGCCACCCTGGTTGTCGATGGCCGCCTGACTGGTGAGGTTCAAGTCGCCTGCCACCGCAGCGAGGGTGCCATCGGCGTTGTTCAGCGCGCCTGCCCGGACCTCGGCGTCGTGCTGGGCCAGCAGTTGGCCTTGGGTATTGTCGATGTTGTTGACCACATCGAGGCGCAGCGCATCCCCACTGAACAGTTCGCCACTCTGGTTGTCGAGGCTGTCGGCATCAAGGGCGAGGGTCTGACGGGCGTGGATCAGCCCGGAGGCGTTGTTCAATGCCCCGGCACGCAGATCGAGCCCCGCTTCGCTGGAGATCAGGCCGCCCTGGTTGTTGAGATCGCCTTCGACCACGAGGCGCAGCGGCGTGGCCGCGCTCAGGTGGCGCACGTCGCCGCCCCGGTGGTCAAGCGCATCCGCGCTCAGGTCGATATGCTCGGCCTGGGTCAGGGCGTGGCTCAGGTCCAGCGTTTCGCCCCACAGCCGGAGACCGCCCTGGCTGGCGATGATGCCTGCCTGGCCCGCCAGTTCCCGGGCGTCGATGTGAAGATCGCCCTGGCCCAGTTGCAGGATGTCGCCGGTGTCGTTGATCAAAGCGCCGGTGACAGCGAGCGTCAGGTCGCCTTGCGCTTCCAACCGCCCCTGGGTGTTGTCAAGCGTATGGGCACCGGCTTGCAAGGCCCCATCCAGGGCGGCGATCAGGCCGGCGTGGCTGCGCACCTGGTCGGCCTCGATGGCGAGGTCGTTCACCGCGATCATCTGGCCTTGGCGGTTATCCAGCGTGCCGGTGAGGTTCAGCCTCAGGTCGCGCCCGGCGAAGAGTTCGCCCTGGCGGTTGTCGAGTTCATCGGCATGGAGGGTGACATCACCTTCGCCATGCAGAATACCCCCGGCGTTGTGCAGCATGCCGGCATCCAATTCGAGTGCGCTCTGGCTGACGATCAGGCCGGCACTGTTGTCGAACTCGTCACGCACCCGCAGGGCCAGGGGCGAGTGACCGAAGTGCAGCATTTCGCCGCCGCGATGGTCGAGACGGTCAGCCACCAGGGTGATGCGCTCGGCCTGGGTAGTGGCGCCATCGAGCTGGGCCTCTTCGACGGTGAGGGTCAGTTCACCCTGGCCGAGAATAACCCCGTCGCTACCGGCCAGGTGTTGGGCGATGAGGCGGATCTCCCCGTCATCGAATTGCAGCAGCTCGCCCACACGATTGATGAGCGTGCCGGCAACGTCGAGTGTCAGGTCGCGTTCCGCCTCCAGACGGCCCTGGGTGTTGTCGATTTCATCGGCGTCAAGGATGAGCCCGCCACGCAGGGCACCCATCAGCCCGGCCCGGTTGTCGACGCCGCCCGCTTCGATATGCAGAGCCTCTCTCGCGATCAAGTGGCCAAGTGTGTTGTCGAGCCGCTCGCGTACCCGCAACCCCACATCGCCAGCGGCGAACAGCTCGCCCTGGCGGTTGCCGATGCTGCCTGCCTCAACGGTCAGGCCGCCCTCGGCGTGCAGCAGACCGTCCGCGTTGTTCAGCTCACCGGCATTGAGGGAGAGATCGGCGGCACTGAGGATCACGCCTTCGCGGTTGTCCAGCTCGCCATTGATATCAAGCGCCAGCGGACTGGCTTCGCCCAGGTGGCGCATCTCTCCACCCCGGTGATCGAGATGACCGGCCTGGATATCGATATGACCAGCTTGGGTCAAGGCGCCCGCAAGGTGAATGACCTCCCCCTGTATTGCCAGCTCGCCCTGGCTGACGATCAAGCCTTCGTCGCCTTGCAGTTGGCGGGCGCTCAGTTGCATATCGCCCTCGCCCAACTGGACGATCTCGCCGCCGGCGTTGCGCAGGGTACCGGCAACGTCGAGCGTCAAATCACGCTCCGCCTCCAGGCGGCCCTGGGTGTTGTCGAGGGTGTCGGCGGCAATCGTGAGTTCGCCGTGCACCGCGCCGATCAGCCCGGCGGTGTTGTCCAGGTTGTCTGCCATGATCTCGACATCTTGCTCGGCGAGAATGCGGCCTTGGGTGTTGTCGAGTCCATCCACGACGTCGAGGTGCAGGGCACCGGCGGCGGCAAGCTCGCCGCGCTGGTTGGTTACGCTATCCGCCCCAACGGCCAAATCGCCCTCGGCGTGCAGCAGTCCATCCGCGTTGTTCAACTCGCCGGCATCAAGGGAAAGATCGGCGGCACTGAGGATCATGCCTTCGCGGTTGTCCAGCTTGCTGTCGATAGCGAGCGTCAGCGGACTAGCGTCGTGCAATTGGCGCAGCTCGCCGCCCCGGTGGTCAAGCTGGCCGGCCTGTATTGCGATGCGCTCGGCCTGAGTCAGGGCCTGGCTCAGTACGAGTTCCTCGCCACGTATCGCCAGCTCGCCCTGGCTGACGATCAAGCCTTCGTCGCCTTGCAGTTGGCGGGCGC
>NZ_PNRF01000028.1:0-157195 GCF_002879615.1 Billgrantia endophytica | reverse complement strand
CGATCAAGCCTTCGTCGCCTTGCAGTTGGCGGGCGCTCAGTTGCATATCGCCCTCGCCCAGTTGGACGATCTCGCCGCCGGCGTTGCGCAGGGTACCGGCAACGTCGAGCGTCAAGTCACGTTCCGCCTCCAGGCGGCCCTGGGTGTTATCGAGGGTGTCGGCGTCAAGGGTGAGCTCGCCCGCTATGGAGCCGATCAGCCCGACGGTGTTGTCGAGACCGCCCGCCGCGATCTCGACATCTTGCTCGGCGAGAATGCGGCCTTGGCTGTTGTCCAACCGGTCTTCAGCATCAAGGCGCAGGGCACCGGCGGTGGCAAGCTCGCCGCGCTGGTTGTCGACACTATCCGCCTCAATGGAGAGTTCACCCTCGGCGTGCAGCAGACCGTCCGCGTTGTTCAGTTTGCCGGCGCTAAGTTCGATATCGGCGGCGCTGAGAATCACGCCTTCGCGGTTGTCCAGTTCGCCGTCGATATCGAGCGTCAGCGGACCATCTTCGCCCAGGTGGCGCATTTCGCCACCATGGTGGCTGAGCGAGCCTGCTTGCACGCTGATACGCTCGGCTTGGGTCAGCCCGCCCGCAAGGTCGATTGCCTCGCCCTGTATCGCCAGCTCGCCCTGGCTGACGATCAAGCCTTCGTCGCCTTGCAGTTGGCGGGCGCTCAGTTGCACATCGCCTTCGCCCAACTGAGCGATTTCGCCCTGAGCGTTGGCCAGGGTACCGGCAACGTCGAGTGTCAAATCACGCTGCGCCTCCAGGCGGCCCTGGGTGTTGTCGATGTCATCGGCGATGATAGTGAGCTCGCCCGCTATTGAGCCGATCAAACCGGCGGTGTTGTCCAGGTTGTCCGCCGTGATCTCGACATCTTGCTCGGCGAGAATGCGGCCTTGGCTGTTGTCGAGTTGGGCGATCTCCAAACGCAGGGCTTGGGTGCCGTGCTGCACGATGTCGCCGCCCCGGTTGGAGAGCGTATCGGCTTGAAGGTCCAGGTGTTGACTCTGTACGCGGGCGCCATCGGTGGCGAGGCCGGTGGCGGCGTGCAGGGCGAGGCGCGTTTGCGCGGTGAGTTCGCCGCCCGTGGCGTCGAGCCCGCCTTCGCGGGCGGTGATGGCGATCTCCTCGGCCTGGAGCTGACCGCCCCGCAGCGAGATGCTGTCCGCCTCGGCATAGAGGCCGCCCGCCGCCAGGGTGGCGCCGCCGGCTTCCAGGCGCGAGGCGCGCAGGTGGAGTTCACCTTCGCTTACCAGGGCGCCACGGCTCTCCAGCCGGCCATCGGCGCTCAGGGTCAGTTGTTGCGAGGCGGCAAGGTCGCCGGCGTGGTGGACGCCGACCCCGCGCTCGGTGGCCAGCAGATGGATCTTGCCGGCATACATGCCGCCCAGGTGGGCGACGTCGATGGCAACTTCAGGGGCCTCGCCCCGGCCCGCGATGGGGGTGATCTCGGCGCGGTCGGCGCTGATGGCGTTGGCCCCGGCGGCGACCTCCAGGTCGTTGGCCCAGACCCCGGCCTGGACCTCGACGGCCCGCGCCAGGATGGCGGTGTAGTCGCTGTCGCGGGTATCCAGGCCATCGCCCGCGATGCGGATGGTGCCCTCCTCGACCCGGTAGCCAGCCAGGTCACCGCCGCTGAATTCGGGGCGCCCGGTGGTCAGCGTGGTGCCGCTGGCGTTGATAAAGCCCGCGCCATCGACGTGGATGCCGGCGGGGTTGGCGATGACCACCTCGGCACGCCGCCCAGCGACTTCCACATGGCCGCGCAACTGGCTGGGATCGCGCGAGTTGACTTCATTGACGATCACCCGCGCCTCGCCGGTGGCGAGGTTGGGGTTGCCCTGCACCCAGCCGCCGAGCTGGGTCTGGGTGGCCTGGCGCGCGTTGTTGAGGATTGCGCCTTTGCCATCCACATCGAACTGGCGATAGGCGTTACGCGACACGCCCTGGGCGCTGGGCGTCTGGATATTGACCTGGGGGGTACCGTTGGCGCTCTCCAGCACGTGCGGCCGCTGCGCCCCCGGCGCGTTGCGATCGGGAAGGATCTGCGCCTGGGCGGGCAGCGCACATGCCAGACTCGACGCGACCAGGATGGCCCAGCACAGGGGCGTGAGACGGCCGAGAAAGAACGTGGATGGCGGCTCGCCGCCTGCTGGCCCCGCCGCCACGCTACCGCCCTTGCCCCGCGTCATGCCGAGCTCGGCGGCGACGACCAGTTGTCCCTTGGCCTGGTTGAACACCAGGCGGTAACGATACCTGTTCATCGCTCAGCTCCTTGCTGAATGAGAATATTTCCGATATCGGCCAACACGACGATAGCTTTAGTGCACCGCTAGAACACCAGATTCACGCTGAGCCCCACATCATGCCCGTCGCTGCGAAACCCGTCCGGTTTCTTGACCGGCGTGGCCACGAAGACGTCGTAGTGCAGGTGGCGCAGCAATGCCCCTCGCAGCCCCACGGCGGCCCCGGTCAGTTGCGTTCCCAACAACCATTCCGTACTTGGCCCCCCGACATGGCCGTGGTCGAGCGCGGCATAGAGCCGCTGGGCGCTGTTGCCCAGTGGCGCTTCGAGTTCGTTGCGCACCAGCCAGCCGCGCTCGGCGGAGAGGCTGGTGTCGTGGAAGCCTCTCACCGTATAACGGCTACCGATGGAAAAACGCTCCAGCGGCGACAGCGGCGTCAGGTTGCGCTGCATGCGCCAGTGGCCGCGATAATGCAGCCTCTGTTCGCCGAGCTGGAACGGTAGGTCGAGGTCGGCATTCGAGGTGACGATCTGAAAACGCGAGGTGCCGTCACCGAAGGGTTCTTCCGGAGCCGGTCGCGCACCGAAGGCGCCGGTGCCTCGCTGATAGCCCAGCCCCAGGTCCAGCACCGCCCGGCCGAGGAACTCGCGATGTGCCACGCCGGCTTCCCAGCCGCCCACGTTACGCCGCTGTACCTCGATCTCGAGGTCATCGATATAGTTGCGCGACTGGCGCTGGAAGCCGGCGAGGTCGAAGGAGGTCTTGCGCGAGGCATCGCGATGGATCACACGTGACAGGCCGGCCCGGAGCGTGCGGCTGGTGCCGCTGTAGACGTAGTCTTCGAAGGCCCCCACCACGGTCTGGTGGTAGTCGTGGTCGCTGGCGGTGGCGGCCAGGCGCCAATACCCCCAGGGCACGGCGTAGTGCAGGGTACGGCTCTTGTTGCCACGCCTACCGCTGTCACCGCCTCCCAGGTCCTTGCCCAGGTAGGCATAGAACAGGTCGTTGATGCCCAGCGGGTTGTCATAGGCCACGGTGACGCCATTGAGATACCGGCCCGTGGCATCGCTGCCGCCATTGTCCAGCGACCATCCGGGGCGTAGCGGGAATCCCTGTGCGTAGTCGATCACCAGGTCGCTGCTGCCGGGTTCGTCGGCGGGGGCGATCTGGATGTCGACGTCCACGGAAGGCAGGCTCTGGAAGTTCTCCAGCGCCTGCTCGATGTCGCGCAGGTTGAGGATGTCGCCCGGCCTGGCCGGCACGGCGTTGCGCAGGGACGCATGGGGGCGGTCGGGATCGGCGACGCGCAGACTGGCGATACGCCCGGGCAGGAGCGTGAGGGTGAGAGTGCCATCGCTGAGATCCTGGGGCTCCACGAGCACGCGGCTGGTGACGAAGCCGCGCTCGATCAGCGCATTCTGGGCGCGCTGTACCACCAGGTTGACGCCCTGGGTACCCAGGCAGCGTCCGATGGGCGTATCGTCCGCGCCGTCACCGGCCACCGCAGCATCGAGCCATGGGAAACGCTGAAGGTCCTCGCCCTGCCATGCCAGCGTATCGATCACGAAACATGGCGATTCCTGGTCAGGGAAACGCCCCACCGTTTCCAGCGGCACCGACAGGCGCACATCCGGCACCGTCTCCTGGCGCTCCTGCAGGGCCCGGTCACGCTCGCGCTGGCGCAGCAACTCGTCATCGGCGGGCGGCGTCTGGGCCTGGGCGCCGACACTCCCGATTACGCCCCCCAGCAGCAGCAACGGAAAGGATAACCACCCGATGCCACGGGCGGATGAGTGCTTCGTGTTCGTGGCAGACAACGCTCGATCCCCTTGCGAACCCACGCCTCCTCGGCATACGGGCATGAACGTCGAGCCTGCCCGCCATCATCAGCATCGGCCACATTCAACTTTTCTTTAGCAGCAACAGCCGCTGCATCGCCGGCGTCGGCGCCTCCAGCTTCTCGAAACGGCGGCTGGCGGCGTAGCTGTCATTGAAGGCGTCGAAGTAATCGTCCAGCACCTGGCCGGCCAGGACGTCGCCGTTCTGACGCAGCAGCTCAACCGCCACCTCGGCCGTGCAAAGGTGCGCCGCTGACGCCGGCTTGCGCAGCCGGTAGCGCGTCAGCCGCTCGGTGGCCAGCGGCAGCACCAGCAGGCTATCCAGGTAGGCGCTCTTGCGGAAGATACGCCGCGCCTGGCGCCAGGTACCGTCGAGCAGGATGAAGGCCGGCACCTTTCCCGCCGCCCTGGCCTCGGTCACCGCATCGATTCCCACCACGCGTTCGGCGTAGTCCGGCTGGTCGTCGGGAAAGATGACGAAGGGAGCGTAACGAGGATCTTCGAGCAGCGTCAGCAGGCGCTCGTCCGGCGTGGTCCGGTACCAGGTGAATACTTCGGTGTCGGGCAGCACGTCGCGGATCAGCCGCCCGGTGTTGGTGGGCTTGTGGTGCTCCAGAGGGTGAGTCAGCAGCCAGATACGCGCCGTGCTCTCGACCGTGACCCGGTAGGGGCAGAGGCAGTTCAGGCGGGGCAGGTTGCAGCCCGGGCATCGTTCGACGGAACTCCCTCGCGCCTTGAACTCGCGCCGTGGCGGCCGGGGATGGCCCGTTGCGGGGTCGCGGTCGATGAAATCGCTGGGGGTGTCGTCCGGCATGTTGGTTTGTCGCGGGTGCTGAAAGGGGCGGCATTCTACCATGCCTCTCGCTTCGGGAGAGGCTGCAAGCCGAGTGGCATTAGGCCATCAGGGTCTCCGGTATCCACAGCCGCCCTTCCCGCTTCCAGTAACGCACCAGTCGAGGCACTCCCTTTCCCGCTGTCTGACTGAGCCGCGCCACACCGGGTGGTGAGAGAACCTCGGCCTCGGGATCCACCAGCACACAGGGGGCCTCCAGCGGGGCATGGTCCAGCAGCGATGCGGCCGGCATCACCGCCAGGGACGTGCCGACCACCAGCAGCAGGTCGGCTTCGGCAACGGTTTTACAGGCCTCGCTGAAGTGCGGCACGCTCTCGCCGAACCAGACGACATCCGGGCGCAGCTGACTGCCTTTGTCACAGATGTCTCCCAGCTCGATACCGCCACGCGGCAGTCGATACTGCATGCGCGCATCCACCGTGGAGCGGGCCTTGAGGATTTCCCCATGCAGGTGCAGCACGTTTCGCGAACCGGCCCGCTCGTGGAGGTCATCGATATTCTGGGTAATGATACTGACCCGAAAGCCACTCTTTTCCAGGGCCGCCAGGGCCTTGTGGGCCGCGTTGGGTCGGGCCCGGCGCACCTGGGTCCGGCGCATGTTGTAGAACGCCAGTACGCGCCGGGGGTCGCGGCGCCAGGCTTCGGGGGTGGCCACCTCCTCGAGGGGGTGGTCGGCCCACAGGCCGTCGCCGGCCCGAAAGGTCTGGATGCCGCTCTCGGCGCTGATGCCGGAGCCGGTGAAGACCACCAGATGGGGGCGCCTGTCCTCAGCCATTCGTTGCCTCGTCATTGCCGCTGCCAGCCGGGGGTATCGCCTCGCCAGGCCTCACGACGGCTCGCCTCAATAGACCAGGCCATTCCCCTCGGTGCCGGCGAACCGCTGCTTGTTGCGATAGGGATAGACATCGATGACGCGCCCATCGAGGATGGCCTGCTGAAGCCCCTTCCAGTAATCCGCATCGAGCAGCTCCGGGTGCAACTCATAGAAGAGCTTGCGCAGACGTATGTCGGCGAACAGGAAAGGGCCGAATTCCTCGGGGAAAATATCATTCGGCCCCACCGAGTACCAGGGTTCATCGGAGAGTTCCTGTTCGGGATACATCGGTTCCGGAATATGGCGGAAATTGCACTCGGTGAGATAACAGACCTCGTCGTAGTCGTAGAAGATCACGCGGCCATGGCGGGTGACCCCGAAGTTCTTCAGCAGCATGTCACCGGGAAAGATGTTGGCTGCCGCCATCTGCTTGATGGCGTTGCCGTAGTCCTTGAGCACGGCGCGGGTCTCGTCCGCGTCGCACTGCTCCAGGTAGATATTGAGCGGCGTCATCATCCGCTCCGTGTAGCAGTGCTTGATGATGACCTTGTCACCCCTGAGCTGGACGTTGGAGGGAGCCACCTCCAGCAGTTCCTCCAGGCACTCCGGAGCGAAGTGATCCTTGCGGGCGATGAAGTTGGAGAACTCCTGGGTATCGGCCATGCGCCCGACCCGGTCATGGCGCTTGACCAGGCTGTACTTCTCGCGCACGTTCTCCCGGCTCATCTGCTTGGTGGGGTCGAAGCGATCCTTGATGATCTTGAACACCGTACGAAACGACGGCAGCACGAATACCGCCATCACCATGCCACGCACCCCGGGGGCGATGATGAACTTGTCCTCGCGCTTGGCCACCTGGCGGTTCAAGGCGCGGAAAAATTCCGTCTTGCCGTGCTTGAAGAAGCCGATGGTGGCATACAGTTCACCTTCCGGCTTGTCGGGCATGAGCTCCTGCAGGTAATCCACGAACTCGCCCGGGACCTGCACTTCCACCTGGAAGTAGGCGCGGGTGAAGGAGAAGATGATCGAGACCTCGTCGGACTCGATGAGCACCGTGTCCAGGTGCAGGCCTTGCCCCTCGTCGTGGAGCACCGGCAACACCAGCGGGACCTGCTCACCGCCACCCCGAACCCGCCCAACCAGGTAAGCCCCCTTGTTTCGGTAGAAGACGCTCTTGAGCAGTTCGACCTCGGTATCCGGCGCATCGAGGATGGCGGCCGGCAGGTGGTCACGCAGGAATTCAGCGGCCAGTCGCGTATCGCGCTGCAGATCATCGAAGGGCGTCTCGAAGGGAGCGTCCGCCAGCGCCCAATGAATGGCCTGCTCCCACTTCCCTTCCACCGCCAGACGGCGACATCGCTCGATGCCCGAGTGGTGAGCCGCCGCGTCCCGGGAGCTGTAGACGAACATCCAGTCGTTACGGATATGGCGGTGATGGAAGATCGAACAGAACATCGAATTGAAATAGGTCTCGGCCAACTCGTAGTCGAGGCGCTGGCTGATCAACTCGGCATAGTGGTTCCTGGCCTCGCGCCAGCACTCGCAGTGGGTCAGGTCCTCGTCACCAAAGGAACGCTTGAGCCTGTCGAGGGTTTCCTCGACCTTCTGGTCGTAGAGGTTGATACGTTCCGCGGAAGCCTGCTGCGCTTCCCGCCATGCGGCATCGCGGAAGCGGCGGCTGGCGTCCGCGGTGATCTCCTTGAAGCGTGAACGGTACTCGTCGAAACCGTGCAGTATGGTGGCGGCAAGACGATAGGCGGGCGAGTGCTTCATGGCAAACTCCGGGAGGCGTAGGCCGACAGCTTCGCCAATTCTCGCCCGGGATGCGAGCCGACCATGGTGGGGCATGCTGTAGTTTCGCGACCGAGCGCGGAGCCAGGCCGTCACCTCTCGGTGCGGCAGAACCTGCCGTTCGGCCTGATGGGCCGCCACGGCATGCTCGCCAGCCATGCGTTGACCGCTAACTGGCAGGCATCACAGGAAAAAAACACAGAAAAGAGCCGGAGGTTTCCCGTCCGGCAAAATCGAAACAGCACGCTAAAAAAACACAACAATGCAAACGTGAAAGCGACTATCCAGTCGATTTTCGTCATCCCCTCAGAGGGTGTTTACGAACTACTGCGCTAGGCCATACTGCGTTGAAATCAGCCTCAAAATGCTCATTTACAGCACGTAAACTCCGCTTTTTCGACTGATTTCGCCTTGTCTGACCTTCGCTCGCTACTTTTGTAAACACCCTCTCAGTGACGAAAGCCGGTTGGAACAAGCATGGCCAGGCTTAGGGAAGCGCTGAACAAATCGACGAGCGGGATGAAACGCAAGGCGCATGGAGCACAGGAACCGGAGCATATGGGGTATATGTGAGGATTCCGAGCACCACGCAACGCAGCGATTCGCTCGCGTAGGCATTTGTTCAGTGTTTCCCTAGAAGTCGTATCGGATTCCCACCGTATATAATGGGTTATCGTCGATGTTCTCGCCGTTGACATCCTGATCGAACATCTCGGCATAGACGCGTACCGGACTGAAGCGATAGTCGATGCCGACCGCCCAGGGGTTGCTGCTGCTATCGCCCACATAGCTGACGTCATAGACGTCGGCATAGAGGTTACCCTGACCGTAGTTGAAGGTAGCACCCAGGCCGAAGATTTCCTTCACGGCAGTGTCAGCGGCCTGCGCATTCACCGAGCCCAGTTCCTCGTACTTGATACGCGCCGAGAAGTTGGGCAGGAACTTGTACTGAGCGGACACGCCCCAGATGTCTTCACCGGCTGCGTTGTTTGCACCTCCATCATAACTCGCGCCACGCTCTGAGACATCCTTCGACTGGTTGTAGCCCGCGGCCAGGTAGAGGTCGTTCCAGGTGTAGGAGATTGCCGCCGCCACCGAGGTCGCAGAGCTGTTGTCCCGAGCACCGATAGCCGTATTGTTACCGCTCAGGTGCTTGACCTGCGCATGGGCCTGCAGGCCGCTGAATACCGGCGAGGAGTAGGCCAGGCTATCGCCCCGTGAGCCGATCGACCCGGTATCCAGGCTGAGAAAGCCAGCGTTCTCATAGACATCGAACAGGCTGCTGACTGTCTGGAAATAGACACTGTCGAAATTTCCAACGGTGCCCGTTCCCAGTTGCTGGCTCCGGAGCCCCAGGAAGCTGTTGCGAATGGTCATGGGATCGGAGTTGACCGCATCGGCCCTGAAGCGAAACTCCATGTTGGCAAAGGCGCTCAAGTCGCTGTTCAGTGCATGGTTTGCACGGAAACCGAAGCGCGAGCCGTTGTTCCGGAACTGGCTACCACTGACTTTGCGGGAGTCGGGAGACAGATCCTGCGGGCCACCGGAGGTAACCATGTAGTTGAGTCGGCCATAAACATCTACCTTGGTACCGTCCTGATCGTAGACGGTCGCCGCCTGGGCAGAGGCAGCCATGACACCG
Organism: Billgrantia endophytica; assembly: GCF_002879615.1. Taxonomy (GTDB): domain Bacteria; phylum Pseudomonadota; class Gammaproteobacteria; order Pseudomonadales; family Halomonadaceae; genus Halomonas; species Halomonas endophytica. The sequence goes on along the minus strand of NZ_PNRF01000028.1, from coordinate 148,021 downwards.
ACCAGACTGGTGGCGATGAGTGATTTCTTGAACATGAGAAGGTTCCTGAATGATCTCTTGGGATAGTGGGAAAAGGCGGGCTATCGTTGCTGGTAAAGCACCGAAGAAGCCAACAGATTCGAAATGTTTCTTTTAATTATAAAGTGAAAATTAGCAAGAGATCATGTAAGAAAAATGACGTTTTTCTTAATTAATTAAATTTCCAGTAGTAGAAAAACTCTATCACCCGGATGGTGACCGAGCCTGCACCCCGCAGTGGAGCCAGTTGTCATGGTTTCATCATGTCATCGACGCCGGGTCGTCACATGCAACTGTCATTCTCGCCGTCATGCTCTCCGGCAGCGAGGATGCCATGCGAATCTGTCTTGTCAGCGAGACCTGGTCGCCCGAGATCAATGGCGTCGCCCACACCCTTGCACAGCTGAGCCGCGAACTGCTGGCGCGGGGTGCATTGCTGCAGCTCATTCGCCCGCACCCGGCGGATGCCGATGCCCCGCGACATACGCCAGGCATGCAGGCCGAGCTACGAGTGAGGGGCATGGCAATGCCCGGCTACCGTGCCGTGCGCATCGGGCTGCCCGCCACACGACGCATCGAGCGCCTGTGGCAGAAGCAGCGTCCCGATGTCGTCTACCTGGCCACCCAAGGCCCCCTGGGGTGGTCGGCGAGACGCGCCGCCATACGCCTGGCCATCCCGGTCGTGGCCGGCTGGCATACCAATTTCGACCACTATTGCGGCGACTATGGCGTGCCCTGGCTGGCCCCGGCGCTGATGCGTACGCTGCGCCATTTCCACAACGGCTGTCAGGCCACCCTGATCCCCACCCGTCAACAAGCGGGCGAGCTCTCCCGTCAGGGCTTTCAGCGTCTCGAGGTCATGGGACGCGGGATCGACCACCAGCGGCTCGACCCGACACTGCGCTGTGCCAAGCTGCGTCGCAGCTGGGGCGCCGATGAGCACCGTCCGGTGGTATTGCACGTCGGCCGCCTGGCGGCAGAGAAGAACCTCACGCTGCTGCGCGAGACCCTGCACGCCATGCGCAGCGCGCACCCCGACATGGCCCAGGTAATCGTCGGCGACGGCCCGGCGCGCCGCTCGCTCGAAAAGGCACTGCCGGACGCGCACTTTACCGGTTTCATCTCGCCGGAAGCATTGGCCCAGCACTACGCCAGCGCCGACCTGTTCCTGTTTCCCTCTCTTTCCGAGACCTGGGGCAACGTGGTACCGGAAGCCATGGCCAGCGGCCTGGCCGTGGTGGCCTATCGCCACGCCGCCGCCGCCGAGCTCATCGATAGCGGCGTCAACGGCGTGACCGTGCCCGCCGGCGATGCCGAGGCGTTTCGCGAGGCTGCCGTCACGCTGTGCCAGCAGCCCGCCCACTATGCACGGCTGGGGCGCGCTGCGCGGCGGCGCGCACTATGCTGCCGGTGGCCGGCCATCGCCGACAGGTTCCTGTCAGTCCTCGAACAGTCCCGGGAGGCCGCCGATGCGACCACGCACCCCTGCGGTATTTGATCGGCTCGACCTGCTGGAGTGGCAGCTCTGCCAGCGCTTCGCCAATCTCAGCCTCTACCGCCCCTGGCTGGCCACGCTGCGGATGGCGAGCAAACTGGGCGATTGGCCGGCATGGGTGGCACTGATAGCCATCCAGCCACTGCTTCAGCCCGGCTCGGGCACCCGGCATATGCTCCAGTACGGCATCACGGCCCTGATCGCCATCGCCGTCTACCGGTTGATCAAGACCCGTCTGTGCCGCGAACGTCCCTTCATCACCTTTCACAAATGCATTCTCTGTGTCGAACCCGCCCGCGACCGCTACAGCTTCCCCAGCGGCCACACCATGCACGCTGTGATGTTCTGCGTGCTGACAGCCGCCCATGCCCCCTGGCTGCTGCCGCTCCTGGTGCCCCTGTCGCTGCTGATCGCCCTGTCACGGGTAGGGCTGGGCCTGCATTACATCAGCGATGTGCTTGCCGGTGCCGCCATTGGCTGGGCATTTGCACTGGCAAGCCTTTATCTCGTCGGTTAAGGGAAGCGTCATCCCAACTTCATCTCACCGACACCCTCCTGCCCCGGCATCGTCACAAGCGGGCACCAAGATAATGCCTGTCATTCCTTCCCGTTCAGCAGGTGAGACCCATGCCATTCCAGAACATGCCCCTTGCCACCATCCCTCGCGCCCTTCTCGGCACTACCCTTGCCGGCGCCCTTGCATTCACCGCCCTGCAGGCCAGTGCCGACCTAGCGCCGCGCTTCACCGACAGCGACGGTGACCTGGTGGCCGACGCCCCAAGCGATGAGTCGCAGTGGGTCGATCCCGATACCCTGGTCTTTGCCTATACCCCGGTGGAAGATCCGGCGGTCTATGTGGAGGTGTGGGCGGGTTTCCTCGAACACATGGAGGAAGTGACCGGCAAGCGCGTGCAGTTCTTTCCGGTACAGTCCAATGCCGCTCAGTTGGAGGCGATGCGCGCCGGGCGACTGCATGTCGCCGGCGTCAATACCGGCGGCAACCCCTTGGCGGTCAATTGCGCCGGATTCGTGCCATTCGCCATGATGGCGGCCGAGGATGGCAGCTACGGCTACGAGATGGAGATCATCACCTATCCGGGGAGTGGCATCGAGAACGTCGAGGACCTGGCGGGGCGCAGCATGGCGTTCACCTCGCCGACCTCCAACTCCGGGTTCAACGCCCCGTCGGCGCTGTTGCGCAGCGAGTTCGGCCTGGTCGCCGAGGAGGATTTCGAGGCCGCCTTTTCCGGTTCCCACGACAATTCCATTCTCGGTGTGATCAATCGCGACTACGATGCCGCGGCCATCGCCAATTCGGTGGCCGGGCGTATGATCGCGCGCGGCGTGGTCGACGAGGGCGACTACGAAATCCTTTATACCTCGGAGACCTTCCCCACCACCGGCTATGGCCACCTGTACAACCTGCATCCCGACCTGGCGGAGAAGATTCGCGAGGCGTTCTTCTCCTTCGAGTGGGAAGGCACGGCGCTCGCGCAAGAGTTCGCCAGCGCCGACGAAGCGCAGTTCATCCCGATCTCCTACCAGGAGCACTGGGAGGTGATCCGCACCATCAACGAAGCCAATGACGTGACCTACGACTGCGATTGAGCTTCGGCACTTGCCTGAAGAGGCCAATCGGGTGCCATGGCGGTTCGGTATCATGCTTTCGTCGTCGAACCGTCATGGGGGCGTCGCCTCACTGTCACGATCATTGCCTAGGGTGTTGCCTCATGTATCCAAACACCTTCGAGGCGCCTTCATGTCTTTCTCTCGCAAACGCTCCTGTCTGCTGGCTTCCACCGCAGTGGCCGCCCTGTCCCTCTCGATGCTGGTCAACGCCGACCTGGCATCGCACTTGACCGATGAGGACGGTGACCTGGTGGCCGATGCCCCGGGCGATGAGTCGCAGTGGGTCGATCCCGATACTCTGGTGTTTGCCTATACCCCGGTGGAAGATCCGGCGGTTTATGCCGAGGTGTGGGCGGGTTTCCTCGAGCATATGGAAGAGGTGACCGGCAAGCGCGTGCAATTCTTCCCGGTGCAGTCCAACGCCGCCCAACTCGAGGCGATGCGTGCCGGGCGTTTGCACGTGGCTGGCTTCAATACCGGCGGGGTGCCGCTGGCCGTCAACTGTGCCGGTTTCGTGCCATTCACCATCATGGCCGATGACGATGGGACGTTCGGCTACGAGATGGAGATCATCACCTATCCGGGGAGTGGCATCGGGGGTGTCGAGGACCTGGCCGGGCGTACCCTGGCCTTTACCTCGCCGACCTCCAACTCCGGCTTCCGTGCGCCTTCGGCGCTGCTGGGCAGTGAATTCGGCCTGCTGCCCGACGAGGATTTCGCCACGGCCTTTTCCGGTTCCCACGACAACTCGATCCTCGGTGTGGTCAATCGCGACTACGACGCCGCGGCCATCGCCAACGAGGTGGCAACGCGGATGATCGCGCGCGGCGTGGTCGACGAGGGCGACTACGAGATCATCTACACCTCGGAGACCTTCCCCACCACCGGCTATGGCCACGTCTATGACCTGCATCCCGATCTGGCCGACAGGGTGCGCGAGTCATTCGAGACGTTCGACTGGGCCGGCAGCGCGCTGGAGGAGGAGTTCGCCACCGCCGGGATGACCCGCTTCCTGCCCATCACCTACCAGGAGCAGTGGTCGGTGATCCGTACCATCGATGAAGCCAACGATGTGACCTACGACTGCGATTGATGACGGAGACTTCCCATGTTGACCCTATCGGCGGTCTGCAAGCGCTACCCCACCGGGGACCTGGCCTTGACCGACATCGACCTGGCCCTGCCTCGCGGCCAGGTGATGGCGCTGATCGGCCCTTCCGGGGCCGGCAAGAGTACCCTGATCCGCTGCGTCAACCGCCTGGTCGAACCCACCACGGGCAGCATCCGGCTCAATGATACCGAGATCACGCGGCTTTCCAGCGGCAAACTGCGGGAAGCACGCCGCACCATGGCGATGATCTTCCAGGAGTATGCCCTGGTGGATCGCCTGACGGTGATGGAAAACGTGCTGTCGGGACGACTCGGCTACGTGGGCTTCTGGCGCAGCTTCCTGCGCCGCTACCCCCAGGAGACCGTGACCGAGGCGTTCCGCCTGCTCGAGCGGGTCGGCCTGGCCCATGCGCTGGACAAGCGTGCCGACGCGCTCTCCGGCGGCCAGCGCCAGCGGGTCGGCATCGCCCGTGCCCTGTTGCAGAGCCCCAAGCTGCTGCTGGTCGATGAACCCACCGCGAGCCTCGACCCCAAGACCTCGCGTCAGATCATGCGGCTGATCCGCGAGCTGTGCGCCGAGCGCGAGCTGGCGGCGATCATCAATATCCATGATGTGGCGCTGGCCCGTCAGTTCGCCGATCGTATCGTCGGTTTACGCGCCGGCGAAATCGTCTTCGATGGCAAGCCGGGCGAACTGACCAGTGAGATACTCACCACCATCTACGGCGAGGAGGACTGGGATACCCAGGCCACGGAGGATGAGCGCTACGCGCCCCCTTCTGCCCAGCCATTGGCGCCACTGGCCAGGACGGGCCAGTTGGCCCCGGGCCTGACTGCGGGAGGCATTCGATGAGTCGGGAACAGCTCGCCAGCAAGGGAAAATGGCGACGCCTGCCGTTCATCGCCGACCCGACGCTGCGCTGGGGATTGGCCGTCGGTGCTGTCATCTACCTGGTGCTGGCGCTCTCCACCGTGGACGTCAACTGGGCGCGCGTCGCCGAGGGCGCCAGCCGCGGGCTCAACTTCCTGGCCGCCTTTGCCCAGCCGGACTTCATCAGCCGCCGCACCGACATCGTCAATGGCCTGCTGGAGAGCCTGACCATGACGCTCACCTCTACGGTGATCGGGGTGGCGCTGGCGATTCCGGTGGGGCTGGGCGCGGCACGCAACATCGCGCCCTGGCCGGTCTACCTGGTGTGCCGCGGCATCATCACCGTGTCTCGCACCTTCCAGGAGATCATCATCGCCATCCTGTTCGTGGTGATGTTCGGCTTCGGCCCGCTCGCCGGCATGATCACCCTGGCCTTCGCCACCATCGGCTTCATGGCCAAGCTGCTGGCCGAGGACATCGAGGATCTCGACTGGCGCCAGGTCGAGGCGGTGCGCGCCACCGGGGCGAGCTGGTGGCAGACCATGAATCACGCCGTCCAGCCCCAGGTGATGCCGCGTCTGATCGGTCTTTCGATGTATCGGCTGGACATCAACTTTCGCGAATCCGCCGTGATCGGCATCGTCGGCGCCGGTGGTATCGGCGCGACGCTCAACACCTCGATCAGCCGCTACGAATACGACACGTCGGCAGCCATTCTGCTGATCATCATCGCCATCGTGCTGTTGTGTGAGTACAGCTCGAGCCATGTTCGCCGCTGGACCCAGTGATGCAATGGCTGCGCGAACGAATCGCTGTGTTGCTCGACCCCCGAAGGAGTCACTGATGCCCGTTTCGACGACGCCGCAGGGCCAGCCGGCCTGGCGCCTGCGCACCACCCGCGCCCAGTGGCTCGGCTACCTGGCCTGGCTGGCCGGCATCTCGCTGTTCCTGCTGTGCTGGAAGCTGATCTCCGACAACACCATGTGGGTGTTCGTCGAGGATGCCGGCCGCCAGGGCAGCAATCTCATCGGCCGCATGCTGCCGCCCCAGTGGGGCTATGCCCACCGCCTGTGGAAGCCGATGTGGGACACCCTGAACATCGCCACCCTGGGAACGCTGCTGGGCATTGCCATGGCCTTTCCGGTGGCCTTCCTGGCGGCGCGCAACACCACGCCGCATCCGCTGGTGCGCAGCGTGGCACTGGTGATCATCGTCTCGTCGCGTTCGATCAACTCGTTGATCTGGGCCATGCTGCTGGTGACCATCCTCGGCCCCGGCGTGCTGGCCGGCATCATCGCCATCGCGCTGCGTTCCATCGGCTTCATCGGCAAGCTGCTCTATGAAGCCATCGAGGAGATCCACCCCACCCCGGTGGAAGCGATCAGCGCCACCGGCGCCGGGCGCCTGCAGGTGATGAGCTACGGGGTGCTGCCCCAGGTGATGCCCGCCTTCGCCGGTATCAGCGTCTATCGCTGGGACATCAATATCCGCGAGTCCACGGTGCTGGGGCTGGTGGGTGCCGGAGGGATCGGCCTGCAGCTCAATGCCGCGATCAACAGCCTGGCGTGGAACCAGGTCAGCGTGATCTTTCTGATGATCTTCGTCACGGTGCTGGTTTCCGAGTGGATCTCCGCCCGGGTGCGCCATGCGATCATCTGAGGTCCGCTCGGTCAGGTGCGCGACGCCCCCGCGTCGCCTGCCCGTCGACAATTGGCCAGGCAGACGATGGCCAGCATGGCCGCCACGGCAGGCAGCAGGAAACCGAGGGCGTAGCTGTCGCTCAGCCCGACGATCAGGCTGAACAGCGCCGGCCCCACCAATACCCCCATGTAGGTCAGCACCAGCACCGCCGCGGTGGCCTCTCCCACCTCGGCGGGGTGGCTGCGGCGGGCCACCTCGGCCAGGTAGACCCCATTCCAGCCGATGGCGGTGGCGCCCGCCATCACCAGCAACAGGACAGCCAGCCATTGCGGCAGGACGCCACCCAGCGCGGAGATGAGGACGAACAGGCCGGCCATGGCAACGGACAGGCCGAAGAGCACCGGCAGGCTGCGCCCCAGGCGATCGGCCAGCATTCCCCAACCGATGCGGCCCAGCACGCCCGCCGCATGCATGAAGGAGATGATGACCCCGGCGGCTACCAGCGTAATGAACAGCTCCTCGACCATGAAGGCTACCGCAAAGCTGAGCAGCGACAGCTGAGCTGCTGCCAGGCAGAAGCCGGCCAGCCCCATCCAGAACAGTGGCCGGTGCCGGTGGAGAACCGTCAGGCTTCCGACACCCTGCATGCGCACGGCGGCATCACGGTCACTGTCCCAACGCTGCCGGCGTATCTGAAGCAGCAGAGCCGTCAGTAGTGTCGCCCCACCCAGTATCAGAAACACTGCCTGCCAGTTCCATAGCGACGCCAGGGGCGGTGCCGCCAGGCCGGCGAGGATCCCACCCAGCGGTACGCCGGTCTGCTTGATCGAATAGACGAGATTACGCCGCTCGGGCGGCGTGAAGCGGGCCAACAGCTGGGCGGCGGCAGGGTTGGTCATTCCATAGGCGACCCCCAGCAGCATGGTGGTAACGAACAGCGCCATAGGCGTGCCGGCCAACGCCACCATACAGCCCACCACGACCAGCGACAGGGCAAGCTGGCTGGCCCGGCAGGCACCGACCCGGCGAGCCAGCACCGCCGCCTGCAACGAGGCGAGCATGGCGATACCGTACAGTAGGCTCACCTGCAGCCCCACGAGCCCGGTCGGCAAGCCGAAGGCAGCGGCAATCTGCGGCGCCAGGGTCGGCACCAGCAGCATTCCCGCGCTGCACAGCGCCTGAACCCAGGTGGCGGCCACCAGTACCGCAAGGCCCTCCTCCCCCTGACCCCGCAGCGGCGACGTTTCGAGTTCGGAGGGCTGGGGAGGAGGCATAGGAACGGTTCCAGGCGGAGAAAACCGTTAGCCTACACACAATCAGTCAGTTCCCGCCAATTCTTGTCTCGCCGCTTGTCTCGGCGAGGCCCTGTCATGCCACCGCCGCCTGTGGCTGGCAGCCCTCCAGCAGGCGACGCCACGTGGACCGTTCGGGTCGTCCCTCCTGACGCTCGGCATAGAGTTGCAGCACCAGTTCCCCCTCGGCGTCGAAGGCTTCCAGGCTGGTGACGCCGCCATCGCGATTGGGCTTGAAGACACGCCAGACACTTGCGATGGCCGAGTCGTCGAGGTGCAGGGTGAAGTCGTGGCCAAACAGGTTGAGCCAGCCACGACGACGTTGTGGAGTCACCAGTTGGCCGGTGCGAATCTGCACGCAGCCTGGACTCGCCACGAACAGCATCATCGGCAGGCGCTGCTCCGCCGCGCGCGTCAGCACGTCTTCCACGGCGCTGGGTGCCAGTGCCTGGGTAAAACGGCCTTCCATCAGTGCATTCGCCTCGCGGCGTTCGAGCCCATGTCGCCGCATCAGGCCGAAGAACTGATGCACATCGGTCATCGCCTCCCACTCGGCGGCCAGTTCGGGCACTCGGGGCAGCGGTCGCGCTTCGCAGGTCGCCATCTGCGTAAAGGCGGGCGACACGCCATTCCCCACCTTGACGAGAGTCTGCCAGGTGGGCGCCAGCTCATCGTCGAGAGCGAAGCACTTGTGCAGGGCACGGCCATGGCGATCGAAGATCTGCAGGCTCCAGCGCACTTTCGCGGCGCCTTCCCCGGGAGCCGATACGTCGCGAATCAGGCAGGCCCAGCGCCACTGACTGAACAGCAGACGCAGGTCCAGGCCGCCAGGAGCCAGCATCAGGCCAGCATGGGCACCGCCGCTCAAGCGTGGGTAGCTCCCCTCCTGCTCCAGCACCGCCAGTCGCGATCGGGTCAGTGCCTTGACGCGCCCCAGTTGATGCATGCGGGATGCCAGATCGCGAGGCGGGAGGGGCAGGTTCCAGACATCACGCCCGAGTCGTGCCGCCTGCAACTCCCCTTCGCTGATCGACAGGCACTCGGCGATGTTGATGGCGGGCAGACGCGGCCGCGCCTCGCGCGCCGCATCGAAGGCTTCCAGAATGGCACGTTGACGTGAAGATGGCGTTGTCATGCGATCCTCCTGAGTTACCACTGAAGGTTGAGGGCTGCAAACAGGCTGCGCCATATCGACAGAGGACGTGATCGGCTGACTGGGGGCGGCGTGGCCGCTGCCTGGCTGGCGGGATGTCGAATGGTGTATCAGGTGGTCAGAATCAGCTTGCCCAGACGGGTACGGCGCAGCACATAGCGACGTCCCTCGTGATGAATGATCAACTTGTCATCAGGGCCGAGAAGGGAGCGGCTGTCGACCTCGCGGTCCTGTCCATTGCCGGGACATGTCTCAAGGCCGTTAGCCGCGTCACGGGATGAATCGTCAGGCGGCTTCATGCGATTCAATGCCTCATGCTAATGATAACGATTATCAGCAAATCTATCAGAGTACCCTTCCCGGCTCAAGTCATTCGAGACAGTGCACGACGCCTTACCAGGCCAAGTGCCGCCTCACGGCAGGGACGAGCAAGCAACGGCAGCGGCAGGAACGAAGACCTCTCCGTCCCGGGCGAGACGCACATTGGCCGGCAGGTCTGGCTCGGCATGCAGGTTCTCTGCGTCGAGGACGTGACTGATATGGGTGAGATAAGCCATGGGCACCTTCAGCCGCTCGATGATCTGCAACGCCATTGGCAGGGTATTGTGGTTTCTCGGTTCCGAGTGCGAAGCGGGGTGCGTGGCATCCAGGATGACCACGTCAGGCGACCAGTCTCGAAGGAAGCGCTCGGTCTCGGCCGGCAGACCCAGGGTGTCCGTCAAATAGGCCAGTCGGGCGCCACCGTCATCGAGACAGTACCCCAGGGTGGGCTTGCTGTGAGCAAGCGGTACGGGCGTCACCGTCAACCCTTCGAGGTGTAACGGTCGGAAAGGCTTGAGCCCGGGGCGAAACTCCAGCACCCCGGGATTGCGATGGAGATCCGCGCAACCCTGAGCATCCTTGGGACCGTGAACCGGAATGGTATCTCCTTTCCCCCAGCGAAGGTGGAGGAGTCCCTGGACATGGTCGGCATGATAATGGGTGAGCAGGATGGCCGTCGGGCGATCCCGCTCACAGCTATCGGCCAGATCCATGCGCCCGGCATCCAGCAGGTAGCGATGCCCATCGGCATAGACTTCGGCGCAGCAGGGGCCGCGCCGATAGCTGGTAACCACACGGGCTCGTGCACAGGCCGGACAGTCGCAGCCGAAGCATGGCACCTGGGCACTGTCGCCGGTACCCACGAATCGGAACCTCATGGATGGCACTCCAGGATCAGCAGCTTGTCGAGGGCGTCCAGGCTCGCGGCCAGCGTTCCGCCGTTGTCGATGCGCGCTGCATCGGGGAGCGCCGATGCGAGTTCGCGGTGACGCGCCAGACGCGCCTCGATCTGTGCGTCACTTTCCCTTCCGCGCTGCCTGAGCCGCCCCCTCAGCACCGTCTCCGGCGCAGTGATCACCACGGGCAACAGTGCATCTCCCAGGCGCTGCCTGGCCAGAGGAAGTGCGTTGCGGCTCCCATTGACCAGCACTGTCGCCCCCCGCGCGAGCCAGGCCTCCAATTCGATCCCGAGCCCATAGTCGAGCTCGTGGGCAGTCCAGCTCAGACAGAAAAGGCCAGAACGGCGCCTGGCCTCGAACTCCTCCGGGGAAAGCGCCACGCTGTTCTCCGTGGCGCCACTTGCCCGGGTGACATAGCGGTGGGCCACGAGCCACTCGGGGTGTCGAACCCGCGCGGCATCGAGCAGGGTGTCCTTGCCCACCCCACTGGCACCCATCAAATAGACCAGGCGACTCATCAGTGCACCTGCCGGCCGGCACACCAGACACGCTGGACCAGGGGGTGCCCATCGACCAGGCGAACCCGCAGCAAGTCCGCACGCAGCCCCTCGGCCAGCCGCCCACGATCGGCCAGGCCCACCGCTTCGGCAGGGTTACGCGTGGCAGTGGCGACGGCGCGCGGAAGGCCATAGCCCTCTTCCATCCCCGCAATGTGGAAGATGGCATCAAGCATCGACGCCGGATAGTAGTCGGATGACAGCACATCCAGCACTCCGAGCCTCACCAGGTCGGCCGCTGCGATATTGCCGGAGTGGGAACCGCCCCGCACCACATTGGGGGCGCCCATCAATACCGCCATGCCAGCGCGGTGAGAAGCCTCGGCGGCTTCGTGGGTGGTAGGAAACTCCGCCACGCGAATGCCGTATTCGCGGCTCTCGGCAACGTGCTCGATGGTGGCATCGTCGTGGCTGGCCAGTGCCAGGCCCCGCCGCTGACACTCTGCCGCGATGCCGCGGCGATGGTCGCTGCTGTAGCGGACGCTATTGGCCAGTTGCCTGTCGATGAAGGTTGTTATTTCCTCATCAGAGAATCCGTACTTTCCCTGGTAATAGGTACGGTAGGCATCCAGGCTAATGAACTGGCGCTGCCCTGGGGCATGATCCATCAACGACACCAGGCCCAACAGGGGCGAATCGACGAGACGCTGGAAGGTTTCCAACGTAGCCGGATGGCAGACTTCACAGCGCAAGTGGAGGCGGTGGTCGACACGCGCCATCCCATGCGCCTGAATGTCCAGCATCGCATCGTGCATGCCATGAAGCGCCCCTTCACGCATGCTGTTCATGTCGATCGTACCGATGGAGAGCGAGTCGAATACCGTGGTGATGCCACTGGCTGCCATCTGGGCATCATGGGCCAGCGCCGCCTGACGGGCCGGCCACGCGACCTTGGGCCGAGGCTGGAAATACTTTTCCATGTTGTCGGTATGCAACTCGATGAGGCCTGGCAGCAGGTAATCGCCACCGCAGTCCACCGCCCCATGCACCTGGCTGGGCCGAGTATCCAGTTCGGCGATGCGGCCATCCCGGATTACCAGGCTACCGTCGATCACCTCGTCATCGAGCACCAGACGAGCATGGGTCAGGACCTGTTCAGCACAAGCATTCATCGGAACGACTCCCCAGGGTTCGGATCGGTGGCGGCAGTCATGGATGCCTTCATGTGCCGGTCGAGAGACAGCAGGCGATCGGCGACCCGGTCACGGACGCCCTCGTCATGAAAGATGCCCAACAACGCGGTACCGTGAGCCTTGGCCTCGAGGATCAGTTGCACCACCACCTCACGGTTGGCGGCATCCAGCGAAGCCGTGGGTTCATCGAGCAGGAGCAATGGATGCTCGCCGATGAAGCCCCGGGCAATGTTGACCCGCTGCTGCTCACCGCCGGAAAAGGTGCCTGGTGGAAGCGACCAGAGCCGCTCAGGCAGGTTGAGTCGCGCCAACAGGGCCTGTGCCCGGCCACGGGCCTCGACGGCATCGGCTCCCCGTGCCAACAGGGGCTCCATCACCACTTCCTCCGCCGAAACCCGGGGCACCACGCGCAGGAACTGGCTGACGTAGCCGATCACGTCACGGCGCAGCACATGCCAGGCATGGGAGGGCAAGCCGGCCAGGTCCAGGGGGCCGTCATCGAAGTGCAGCTGCAAGCCGCCGTCGGTGATGCGATAGTTGCCATGGAGCATCTTCAGCAGCGTACTCTTGCCGATGCCGCTGCGACCGGTCAGCACCAGGCACTCGCCAGGCCGAAGCGACAGCGAAAGGTCACGCATCACCTCGATCCGCAGTCCACCCTGCCCGTGGAGCACGAAGGTCTTGCCCAGGGCCACGGCGCTCAGGAAGGGCTGTGTCAATAGCGTCATGTTTCGGCTCCTCACGGTGTCAGCACCGACGACACCAGCAACTGGGTATAGGCATGCTGAGGATCGTCAAGGATCTGGTCAGTCAGGCCGGCTTCGATGACCCGGCCACGGCGCATCACCATCAACCGGTGTGCCAGCAGACGGGCCACGGCAAGGTCATGGGTCACCAGCACGACGGAAAGGCCCAGTTCGCGCACCAGGGTTCGCAGCATGTCGAGCAGTCGTGCCTGCACCGAGACATCCAGCCCCCCGGTGGGCTCATCCATGAACACCAGGTTGGGGCGTGTCACCAGGGTTCGGGCAATCTGCAGCCGCTGTTGCATCCCCCCCGAGAACGTCTTGGGAACATCGTCGATGCGTCGCGGGTCCAGCTCGACCCGGCCCATCCAGTCCTGGCCAGCGGCGCGCAGCTGACCATAATGACGATCGCCCAGCGCCATCAGCCGCTCACCGATGTTGGCTCCGGCTGAAACGCCGAGGCGCAGGCCGTCGCGGGGATTCTGATGCACCAGCCCCCACTCCAGGCGCAGCAGGGCACGTCGACGCGCTTCACCGATGGCATAAAGGTCCAGTTCCCCTTCATGGCCGTGATAGAGCACTCGTCCACGGTCTGGCGCCTCGAGCCCGGAGAGCACCCTCAGCAGAGTCGACTTGCCGGAGCCCGATTCACCCACGATGCCCAGCACCTCGCCGGCATGAAGACGAAAACCGATGTCCTCGCACCCCTTTCCGGGGCCATAGAGACGACTGATGCGGCGTGCTTCCAGCAGCACAGGCGGATCCAGTGGGGGACGATTCATGCCACCTCCTCGCAACGGCTCTGGCAATAGTCGGTGTCCGAGCAGACGAAAAGCCGCCCGCCGGCGTCGTCGGTGATCACTTCGTCGAGGAAGCTGTCCCATGCGCCACACAGGGCACAGGGGGCGTCCCAGCGCTGCACGTCGAAAGGGTGGTCCTCGAAGTCGAGGCTCTCCACCCGGGTATGAGGGGGGATGGCGTAAAGGCGTTTCTCGCGTCCCGCCCCGAACAGCATCAGGGCTTCGGACATGTGCAACTTGGGGTTGTCGAATTTGGGAATCGGCGAGGGGTCCATCACGTAATGACCGTCCACCTTGACCGGATAGGCGTAGGTAGTGGCGATATGGCCATGGCGGGCGATGTCCTCGTAGAGCTTGACGTGCATGACGCCGTACTCCTCCATGGCGTGCATCAGCCGGGTCTCCTGTTCGCTGGGCTCGATGAAGCGCAGCGGCTCGGGAATCGGCACCTGGAAGACCAGAATCTGACCGCGGCGCAGAGGCGCCTCGGGAATACGGTGGCGTGTCTGGATCAGGCTGGCCGCATGCGTGGCGGTGGTGGTGGCCACCCCGGCCACGCGCTCGAAGAAGGCCCGTATGCTCACGGCGTTGGTGGTGTCGTCAGCCCCCTGGTCGATCACCTTGAGCGTGTCGTCCTGGCCCAGGATGCTCGCCGTGACCTGGATGCCACCTGTGCCCCAGCCATAGGGCATGGGCATCTCGCGGCCTCCGAACGGAACTTGATAGCCTGGAATCGCCACGGCTTTCAGCAGCCCACGGCGCAGCATCCGCTTGGTCTGTTCGTCGAGATAGGCAAAGTTGTAACCGTTCATGCCCTCGCCTCCCCGGAGTCGGTAGATGTTGTCGCGGCTTGACGTTCGGCATGCTCGCGACGAAGGCGCCGCAGCAACTCGAGCTCCGCCTGGAAGTCCACGTAGTGGGGAAGCTTGAGATGGGAGACGAAGCCCGAGGCTTCCACGCTGTCGGCGTGAGCCAGCACAAACTCCATCTGCTGGGCCGGCCCTTCTATCGGTTCGCCCAGTTCCCCGGCACGCAGCGCCCGATCGACCAGCGCCATGGCCATGGTCTTGCGTTCGTTACGTCCGAAAGCCAGCCCATAACCGCGGGTGAAGCAGGGCGCCTCTTCCCGGGAGCCGGAGAACTGGTTAACCATCTGGCACTCGCTGATGACGATCTCACCGATGCAGACTGGCGCGTCATACCCCTCGACTTCGATCTCGATCTCCACCGGACCCTGGCGTATCTCACCGGCGAAGGGGTGGTTACGGCCATAGCCACGCTGGGTCGAATACCCCAGGGCGAGCAGGTAGCCTTCATCGCCCCGGGCCAGCATCTGCAACCGGGTGGCTCGATCGGCGGGAAAGCCGGGGGGCTCTTGGGTAATGTCGACGGGCTCGCTGCCGTCGTCGCGCTCGCGCTCGACCAGCCCCTCGGCGTCGAGCAGTTCGAGGACCTGCGGGCAGGGGTCCAGGGGACGGTCGCTACGCTCGGGGCCAGGGGTCTCGCCCTCGGCGAGCAGCAGGAAGTCGAGCAGGCGGTGGGTATAGTCGTAGGTCGGTCCCAGTATCTGGCCACCGGGGATATCCTTGTAGGTGGCACTGATACGCCTCTCGATCTGCATGGCATCCGTCTGCAACGGCACCGTGACCGCCAATCGGGGCAAGGTGGTTCGGTAGGCACGCAGCAGGAAGACCGCCTCGATCAGATCACCGCTGGCCTGCTTGAGCGCCAGGCCAGCCAGCTCAGGATCATAGAGCGAAGCTTCGGCCATCACCCTGTCCACCGCCAAAGGCAGCTGTCGGGTAAGCTGGGATACCTCGAGTTCGGGCCGGCGACGGTCACCACGGCGCCGATCCGCCTGCCACCGGTGGGCATTGGCAATCGCCTTCTCACCGCCCTTTACGGCTACATACATGCGGCTGACTCCTCGCTGCAGGGGATGTGGAAAATACGGGTGCTGCGGGGGATCGCCGTCAGCGTGCCGGCACAGGTGAGTACCGTATCCAGCCCCAGGGGGAAGCGAGTCCGGTTCGCCTGCAGTCGTTTCATCAGGGCTGCGCCCGGCCCCACGCCGAGCCGACGCGACTCACGGATGCCAGGGCCACTGAGCTGCCAGGCGCCATCCGGCACCAGGACATCGAGCAGCACGATGAGCGTGGTGCTGCGATCCGGGTAGCTGTCGCTACCCTCGGCAAAAGCCAATGACGTCTCTTCGAACCGCTCCGGTACCACCAGGGCGAAATCAGCCTCGGCAGGCCGCGCCGTGAACCGACAGCCGCCATGAAAGGCCAGGGCCTCGCGCAGTTCGTCACTGTCCATCGAAGGGTCGATCCAAAGACGGGAGTCCAGGTCACACAGCGTCAGCAGCACACCCCAGGCAGCGGGGCCCAGCGGTGAATCACCGGGCGGGGAGGGAGCCAGCACCTCGTGCAGGGTGCCCGGTTCGGCCATCGCGGTGAGTAATTGGCGAAACAGCCGCTGGCTGTCGTGAACGGGATCGGCAAAGGCTTGCCAGGGCATGGTCACTCTCCTCGCACCATGGTGAAGAAATCGACGCGCGTGGACGCGGCGGTACGCGACGCTGCCTCACGCCGCTCAGCCAACTCATCGGCCAGCGGTGCAATCAGTTCTGCATCGATACGCCGCTGCCAGTGCTCATGGCGCGCACAGGCATCGACCAGGGCGATCAATTCGGCATGGGACTTGTCACGTCCACGCACCCAGCCATCTCCGGGGGTACCGTCAATCAGGACGATGCTGGCCCGGGTCAGGGTCATTTCCCCCAGATTGAAGGTGCGGCCAGTGCCGCCGATGCGGCCTCGAACCATGGCCATTCCGGTTTCCGGTCCCCGGGTCGGCCGGTAGTCGACCCGAATGCCGAGGGCATCCCAAAGCGTTTCCAGGTGCTCCCGGGGCGTCAGCGCCAGCACACGCTGGCGTTGGATTTGCGTCATGAACCCACCTCGTCGATAGGGGAGGCGTCCTTGGTGGACGAGAAATCGATGTGATAAGCCATCCGGTCGGCCCGGGTTCGGCTGATCGATACCTCCACCAGGGCACCGGTCTGGTCGATGTTGTCGCTGGTCAGCTGCAGCAGCGGCGCATGCAAGGCACACTGCAACCAGCGGGCATCCTCTGCCGTCGCGCTGACGGCTTCGAGGCGTACACGCCGCCGGGTAAGCCGCAGACCGTAGTGCTGATCGAGGCAAGCCCGAGTAGAGCCACCACGGTAGCGTCGCAGCCAGTCGGGGAGGCGCCTCGGGTCGAACCAGTGACACAGTCGCAACAGGGGTGATGCCTCCACATGGCGCAGGGTTTCGACGCACAGCAGGGGCTCGCCGGCCGACAGCACGAAGCGCTGGGCGATCGACTCCGGCGGCACCGCCAACTGCTGGGCCAGGCAGCGTGTCTCGGTTGCCATGCCCAGCTCGGCCAGGTTGTGGGTGACCTTGCTGTCGGCGCTGACCGGATAGTCGAGACGCCGGTCGACGACCTGGGTGCCACGTCCCTGATGACGGGTCACCATGCCCGCCGCTACCAGCTCGTCCAGCGCCCTCCGGACGGTATGCCGGTTGACGTCAAAACGACCTGACAGCTCGCTCTCGGAGGGCAACAGCTCGCCTGGCCCATACTGTTGCCGGATCTCTCTTTCCAGGATGTCGGCCAGGCGACGATAGACCGGGGGAGACTTTTGTCTAGACATGTTCCGTGATACCTCTTCTGGTGTGCTCAGGCCCCCTCGATCAACCGGCTGCGGATCTTCCCGGAGACCCAGTCGATGAGATAGACGGTGAACAGAATCATGAGCAGGATGGTGGCGACCTCCTCCCAGTGATGCCCGCGAATGCGCTCGGAGAGCTGATAGCCGATGCCGCCGGCGCCCACGATGCCGAGGATGGTGGCGCTGCGTATGTTGGACTCGAAGATGTAGAGCGTGGAGGAGATGAACATCGGCAGTACCTGGGGCAGGATGCCGAAACGGGCGCACTGGAGGGTGTTGCCACCGTTGGCGGCGACTCCCTCGCCGGGCTTGCGATCCGCTCCCTCCACCGCTTCGGAGAACAGCTTGGCCAGCGTACCGATATCGGAAATGATGATGGCCATCACCCCTGCCAGGGGGCCCAGACCCACCGCCCTGACGAACACCAGCGCCCAGACCAGCTGGTCCACTCCGCGCAGAAAATCCATGCCGCGCCGCACGAAGAAGCGCCCGGGGCTGAAACGCAACACGTTCCGCGCCGACAGGAAGGCGAAGGGCACCGCGATCAGGGCCGCGAACAGGGTGCCGATGAAGGCCATGGCCAGGGTTTCGAAGATCGCTTTCATGAACTCCCACATCACGCCATCAATGGAGGGGGGAAACATGAATCTGATCAGCATCCCCAACTGGCCCAGACCGTTCCACAACCTGACCGGTGAGAAATCGAACACCACCAGGCCATAGAGCAGCACCGCGAAAGGTATGCCCCAGGCCAGCGCCAGACCGATCCCGCGCCGGGCATTGAAGGCGAATATCTCGGGATAGCGCTGCTCTGCCATGGCCACCGTGAGGGGGCCGGCGGCACGATGGGCAATCGTCATGAGAAGTTCTCCTTGCCGATGAAGCCATGCCGAATGCGTTCGCAGAGCATGTCTGTGAGGGACACGGCGACGACGATAAGCAGGATCAGGGCGCTGACATCCTCGTAATAGAGCATGCGGATGGCGGTGATCAGTTCCTGACCGATACCGCCGGCACCGACGATGCCCATCACCGTGGCGGTACGTACATTGATTTCGAAGCGCCACAGGCTGTAAGAGATCAGGCTCGGCGCTACCAGCGGAAAGACGGCAAAGCGCATGCACTGCACCCAATCGGCACCGACACTCCTGAGCCCATCGAGCGGTTTCATGTCGATGTTTTCGATCGCCTCGGAGAACAACTTGCCCGAGGCCCCCATGGAGTGGATCGCGATGGCCAGGATTCCGGCCAGTGGTCCAAGGCCGAAGGCGAAGACGAAGATCAGCGCATAGACCAGGTCGGGGACGGTTCGCGCCACTTCCAGCACCCGCCGGGACAGTACCGTCAGCCACGCACCGGGGCTGACGTTGCGCGCCGCCACGAAGCCGAGAACGATGGCACCAAGAGTGCCCAGCAGCGTGGCCACATAGGCCATCAACAGCGTCTCGCCGAGCAGCACCATCCAGCCGGGGAAGCCATAGAACCAGTAGGCCATGTCCTCGCGAAACGTGGCGACGCCAAGCTCCGGCAGTATCTTGACGAGGTACTCGTGCACCTTGGGCAGCCCTTCGGCGATCCTCCCGGGGCTGAAGTGGCTGAGATAGGCAGAGGTAATGAACAGCGCCAGAAACACGGAACCACCCAGTAGCCAGACCCGGTACTTCTCTATTCGCGCCTGATGCTGGAGACGCCGGAAGCTCTGCCAGGCCGTGGAGCCGGTATTGTCATGCTGAGTCGACATTGTGAGACTCCTTTGCCGGCCGCCCTTTCGCAGGCATCCTCTTGGGCGGCCGGGGGTCGAACCCGAGGACGACTAGCGCTGGCGCCGGGAGTCTCGCAGTTCCTGTACCGCCGAGAGAATCGGCTGGTACATCTCATGGGTGGCTACCACGAAACCGGAGGTACGACCGGAAGCGGCGGCATCGGCCAGCTCCGGACGCTCCTCATGCAGGGTCAGGAAGAACTCGGTGATGTCCCGCTTCATCTCTTCGGGCAGGTCGCTGGGAACGGCATAGAGTGGGTTGGGAATCAGCGGTGATTCCCAGATCACCCGGATGTCCTCGCGGTCCAGCATGCCGCGATCCATCATCATGCGCAGCTGGCCGGTATTGTCCCCCTTGGAGGTCCAGGTGAAGGCGGAATCGAGGGAGCCGTTGAGTACACCAATCACGCTCTGCTCATGCCCCCCGGAGAAGACGGTATTACCGAAGAAATCGCTGGGTTCGATACCGTCCTCACGCAGACTCACCAACGGCACCAGGTAGCCCGAGGTGGAGTTGGGGTCGGCCCAGGCCAGGGATTTGCCTTCCAGGTCTTCCAGGTTGTGGTAGTCGCTGTCGGAGCGCACGATCAACACCGAATGATAGCCCAGCTCACCGTCCAGCTCGGCCGGCACCGTCAGCGGCTCGACACCTCCATCGCTGTCGATCCAGCCAGCCGCATAGGACGATCCACCCAGGCGAGCCAGGTGAACATGACCGGCGGTCAGGGCCTGCACCACAGCGGCATAGTCGTTGGCCTGCTGGATACGCATCTCGATGCCCAGCTTCTCCTCGAAATAGTCTGCAAGGGGCTGGAAGCGATCGATGGTAGCGGCCTGGTTCTCCACGGTGGTGGCACCCATGGTCACTATCGGATAGTCGGCACGCCAGTCGGCCTGGGCCACGGTGAAAGCCAGTGGGGCCAGCATGACAGTAGCCAGGGTAGTCTTGATCATATGCAGTTTCATTTCTTGCCTCATGGATTATCGAAATTTCCGTACAAACAAAGCAGGAACATCAGGCAAAGGCGGCGACATTGTCAGGCCCCTGCCGTGACCAGACCTCACCAGAGGTGACACTTTCATTCACATCTTTCTCACCATCTTCAATGCCATATATTCTCTGCACTGAGTCACGATCAAGCTGCTGTGGAGAGCCATCGAAGACCACTTCGCCATGAAGCATTCCGATCACACGATCGCAATATTGGCGCGCCGTTTCCAACGAGTGGAGGTTGCACATCACGGTAATACCCTGTGACTGGTTGATGTGCTTGAGCGAGTCCATTACCATCGCGGCGCTGCGCGGATCGAGCGAAGCAATCGGTTCATCGGCAAGCATGATGCGAGGCTTCTGCATCATCGCTCTGGCGATGGCGACTCTCTGCTGCTGACCACCGGACAGGTTGCCGGCTCGCTGCAGTGCCTTGTCAGCCATGTCGAGCTGTTCGAGGGCCTGGATCGCCTGCGCCTTCTCCTCGCGGGTGAAAACCTTGAACATTGATGGCAGGGTAGCGTGGTGGGATATCCTTCCCATAAGCACATTGGTGATCACATCCAGGCGCGGTATCAGGTTGAATTGCTGGAAGATCATTGCCGTCTGCCCCCGCCATCGGCGGAGCGACTTTCCCTTCAACTGGCTGACCTGCCTTCCGCCGAAGGTGATGATGCCCTCAGAGACATCGGTCAATTGATTGACCATCCTCAGAAGCGTCGATTTACCCGCACCGGATCGGCCGATAACGCCGACCATCTGGCCTTCGGGAACCTCGAAGCGAAGATCATGAATCACACGTGTCTTGCCGAAGCATTTACTGACACCTTCCACTCGTAGCATCGCCCTTACCCCTTTCCGGTTTGCATGGCGTCATGCAGTGGTTTGTTGTGATCAAGATTACGGGGGGCAGATGAAGAGGACTTGTCTAGATAATTTCATTACCGTGAACAATTACCTGCCGAAACAGCTGGCATTTCTTGCGGAAAAAACAGGATCAACAATAAAACAAAGGGGTAGAGAATTCGGCATCTACCCCAGATGGGTTTTGTCATCGGAATGACATACTTGAAATCATGGAAACAACGGAAGAGGCAGCATCAAGCCATCGGCCTTACGGGCGCTCACCGCGAGCCAGGCGGCCGTCGAGTTCGATCAGCAGGTCCGGCAACTCGGCGATGGAGTCGATGACCGCATGGGCCCCGGCCGAACGCAGCCGCTGGTGGGCCCGTTCACGCAGCACCTGCCGTTCAGGTTCGGGCAATACCCGCCAGGCCTCCAGGCTCAGGCCCACGGCATTGCCGGAAACCGCCACGCCGATACTCCACATGCCGGCATTGAGCCCCTCCTCGATACCCACGACGGTATCGTCGACCTTGACGCACGCCTGCACGCAGGGCGCCTCGAGCTCCATGGCACCCTGCAGACACATGTGAGGCGCGGGCCGCCCGGCCGCCACATCGGTGGCACAGACCACCGATTCCGGCATGAAACCCTGATCGGCCAGAGCCGACAGCAGCCCCTCGATCATTTCCCGCCCGTAGCCGGTATTGACTCCGACCCGTATCCCCCTGCGATGACAGTACTCGAGCAGATCCGAAAGCCCCGCTATGGCCCGGGCCCGCTCGGCTATGGCCGCCACCTGCACCGGCACGAAGTCGCGATAGAGCCGGTCGATGTCGGCCTTGCCGGCGGCGCTGCCGTGGGTACTTCGCCAGGCCTCGGCGATGCGCGGCATGGCCAGCAGGGCACGAATATGCTCACGCTTCTCGCTACCCATGGGAGCACGCGCCTCGACACCGGAGATCATCACGCCGTTGTCGGCGAAAAGCTGCTTGAAGGCATGGATGGGGGCCGTGGAACCGAAGTCCACACAGGTTCCGGCCAGGTCCATGATCAGGGCACGAATCGGCCCACGGTAGCTGCGTTGATAGTGGTACATGATAGGTCTCCTTAGGCAGTGGGTTCGGTCGTGACCGAGGTCGCTGTCATGCCATTCCACCGGTATCGCCGCCACGGCCTTCCGATCGAAGCCGCCACAGTTCCGATGCGTCATGCGTCAGCCTCCAGGCACCAGCCCTGGGTCAGCATCGCCTTGACCTCGCTACCCTCGGCGATGGCGCGTGGGGAATAGGCCACCAGCGGCGTCAGGTCCGCCAGGCGCAGGCTCAGTTCGTAGCGCTCGCCGCGAAAGATGCTGCGCTCGACCCGGGCGTTCAGCCCCTGCTCCCCCAGTTGGACGTGTTCCGGGCGCACCAGCACCGGCTGATGGCCCGCCCCGCTGGCCTGGCTTGCCAGCGACATCAGCATGTCAGTCGCCAATACCTGCCCCGGGGTGCCGCCGGGCAGCGACAGGACACTGCCATCGCCGATGAAGCCCGCCAGCCATTCGCTGCGCGGCTGACGGTAGAGTGTCTCGGGAGTGGCCCACTGCACCAGCTCCCCCGCCTTCATCACGGCGATCCGATCGGCCAGCGACATCGCCTCGCTCTGGTCATGGGTGACGTAGACCAGGGTAGCCCCGGTGCGATGGTGGAAATCGCGAAAGCACTCCTCCATCGAGGCGCGCAGGTGACGGTCGAGATTGGCCAGCGGCTCGTCGAGCAGTACCACCGAGGGCGAGGTGACCAGGCAGCGGGCAAGGGCCACCCGCTGCCGCTGGCCGCCGCTGAGCTCCTGAGGGCTGCGCTCGGCGTAGGCCTCGAGTCGCACCAGCGCCAGGGCCTCGCGCACTCGCCGCCGGTAGTCGTTGCCGCCGATGCCGCGCAACTTCACCGGGTAGCCAACATTGTCGGCCACGTTCATGTGCGGCCATAGCGCATAGCTCTGGAATACCATGCCCATGTTGCGCTGTTCGGGTGGCAGGTGATGGGTGGTATCGGCCCACAGGCGTCCGCCCAGGGCTATCCGCCCCGCCGAGACCCGTTCGAAGCCGGCCAGCATGCGCAGCATGGTGGTCTTGCCACAGCCGCTGGGGCCCAGCAGGGCGACGAACTCGCCGGGCTCGATCTCAAGCGACAATGAACGCACGGCATGCTGGTCGCCGAAGCGCTTGCCGACACCCTCGATGCTCAGGCCTTCCATGGAATCACTCCCTTGGGTAGCCAAGCCGCCAGCAGATTCAGCGCCAGCATCAGGCCGGCGACCAGGGCCACGACCAGTACCGCCAGCGCCGAAGCCAGCACGCTCTCTCCGCCTTCGTCGAGATTGAAGATCAGTACGCCCAGGGTCTCGTTGCCGGCACTCCACAGCAGCGCCGATACGGTAAGCTCGTTGACCGCCAGCAGGAAAACCAGGATGCCACCGGCGAACAGTGCCGGAGCCATCAGCGGGAAAATGATGCCCGCCAGACGCCGCCAGGGACCGGCACCGGCCAGTTGGGCGGCCTCCTCCAGCGAGGGGTCCAGCTGAGCGAGGCTGGCGACCACCGGTTTGAGACACACCACCAGAAAGCGCGCCAGATAGGCAACGAAGATCAATCCCAGGGTGCCGTAGAGTGTGACCTGGACGATCGGCAGAGGGCGCACGAACAACAGGATGCAGGCAACCGCCAGCACCACGCCGGGCAGCGCGTAGGGCACCTCGATGGCGCTCAGTGTCAGTCCCTGCCAACGCCGAGGCAGGCGCTGCAGGTGATAGGCCAGCGGTAGGCTGAGCGCCATCAGCATCAGCGCCGCACCACCGGCCAGCACCAGGCTGTTGCGCATGGCTCGCCGCGTCACTCCCTGGCGACCGAGCATCTCGCGAAATGCCTCGAGCGAGACTGTCTCCGGGGTCAGTGGCACGCCCATGGCCGGCACCAGCGAACTCACCACCAGGGCCGCCAGCGGCGCGACAAGAATGACGGCCAGCATGGTTACCAGAACAGCCTCCACTCCACCACGCCAGCGACCCAGGGCGAAGTCATGGGGGCGGCCGCTGTGGCCTACCAGGCCGAAACGGCTGCGTCCCGACAGGAACTGTTGAAGCGCCACACCGGCCAGGGCCAGCAAGCCGATCAGCATCGACAATGCCGCCATTTCCGCCAGCACGCCGGTGCCGAAGCTGGCCATGCGCTGGTAGATCAGGGTCGGCAGCACAAGGTAGCCGGCGGGAATGCCGAGCATGGCGGGAATGCCGAAGTTGCCGAGGCTGGAGATGAAGGCCATGGCGCCACCGACGATCAGTCCGCTGCGAGTGATCGGCAGGATCATGTGTCCCCACACCTGGGCCTGGCTTGCACCACTGATCCTCGCCGCCTCGATCAGCTCGCGGGGCAGCGACAGCAGGCTGGTGCGCAGCGCCAGAAACACCAGCGGCGCACTCTGGATACCCAGCAGCAGGGCGATGCCCCCCGCCGAGTAGAGCGGTTGGGGACTACCCAGCGCCGGGGCGATACCCAGACTGTTGAGCAATGGGCTGGCCGGCCCGGACAGCTGCAGCCAGCTCAGCGCGGTGACCTGGGGCGGAATCATCATCGGCAGCATGAAACAGAACACCAGCCATGGCTTGCCGCGCACGTCGGTGAGGGTGATGACAAAGGCAAACAGCCCGCCCAGCAGCAGGGCGAGCAGCATGCCCAGGGTGGAGGTATAGAGGCTATGCCACAAGGCGCGCCAGGTGCTGGTCGAGGTGAGCACCCGCCACAGGGGCGAACCGGTGCCCTGCCCGAGATCGCTCAGCGCTTCCAGCAGCAGTCGCAGACTGGGGATAAGGCTGAGCAGTACGATCAGCACCAGCAGCAGGGAAAACAGCCGGCGCTGCTGGCCGCCGTGAGACAGGACCGATGCCATGATCAGCCGCCGAACAGTTCGCTGAAGCGCCGCTGCTGAGCCTCGGCGTTCTCCAGCGCCCTTGCCGCGTCCAGCGGCATCAGAGTGATCTCGTCGCGGGCCGGGAAGCCTTCGGGTGGCTCGACACCATCCAAGGCCGGCAGATAACCCTGCCGGCTGACCAACTGCTGGCCCGCCTCGGAGAGCAGGAAATCGACGAACTTGCGCGCCGCCTCGGGATTGGCGGCCTGCTCGAGGATGGCGACCGGCTCGGTCACCGCGCTGACGCCCTCCTCGGGAAACACGAACGCCACCGGCGAGCCCTTGACCGCTTCGCGGATCGGCAGGTAGTCGACGACGATGCCATAGGGCTTGGCACCGGACGCCACGTCATTGAATACTCCCCCGTTGCCACCCTGGGCCTCGGTACGGTTGTCGGCCAGCGCTTCGTAGTAGTCCCAGCCCAGCGTCGGTGAATCGGTCACGGCTGCCAAGTGGATCAGCGCCGCACCGGAGTAGAGCGGGCTGGGCATGGTCACTTGCCCGGCATAGTCCGGCGAAGCCAGCTCCCGCCAGCTCCCTGGGGCATGCTCGGCACGGGTGTGGTAGACGATCCCGGTGGTGATCAGCTTGGTACCGTAGTAGTAACCCTCGGCGTCATACAGCTCGGGGGCATAGCCGTCGCGGGCGTCACTGAGATAGGGCTGCAGGTGCCCTTCCCGCTTGAGCGATTCCATGGTCACACTGTCGGCGATAAGGAGTACGTCGGGCTTGGCGACTCCCGCCTGCAGCTCGGAGCGCAGGCGGGTCATCAGCCGTGGAGTGCCGTCGCGCACCCACTCCACCTCGATCCCGGGGTGGGCGGCCTGGAAGGCATCCACCGTCTGCTGGGCATCGCTGTTGGGCTGGCTGGTATAGAGCACCAGGGAGTCGGCCTGGGCCACGGCGCAGGTCAGCAAGGTGCCACTGGTCAGTACCACGGCCAGCGTCGAGCGAGAGGGGCGAAGCATCATGGGACTGTCTCCTGTCGGATGAGCAGCCCCACGTTAGTGCCACAGCCTTACAGCAATATGACGTCACGACTTCGAGGTCACCATTCAGGCTTCATTCAGCTTTCACTCATAGGTAACTCCAGCGTCATCTTGCCCGCCTAGCGTATGGCCATCGTGGTGTGCCCGCGAGATGGAACCGGACGCAGAGGCCGCGTGATCGACACCACTCAAGGAGCGCACCATGCCGCCTATCACCCTCAAGACACTGGTCCTCGGCAGGTAGCACCAGCCCACGGTGGCCGAAGGCGAGACGCTGCGTTTTCATGTCACCCGAGAGGCGCTGCATCCCTTCGACCGCAAAAGCGGCAAACGCACGGGGGATTGAGAAGATGCACGTCACCATCAGAGAGGCACAGGCCGCCGATTACGAACCGCTCTGCGACCTCTTGCGGGAGCTCAATCCCGACGATCCCGCCCCCGATGCCCATACGCTGGACGCTTTCGAGCGGATCACCGGCCACACCGACCTCACATTGCTCGTCGTCGAAGCGGGCGGTCAGCTACTCGCGACCTGCTATCTCAACGTCATTTCCAACCTCACGCGGGGCGGTCGCCCCTATGCGTTGATCGAGAACGTCGTCACCCGTGCCAGCCACCGCAACCAAGGGATTGGCAAGCGCCTCCTGAACCATGCCTTGGAACACGCCTGGAGCCGTGGCTGCTACAAGGTGATGCTGTTGACAGGCTCCGAGGAGGCCACGACCCACGCCTTTTACCGTGCCTGCGGGTTCTCGGGCGATGCCAAGCAAGGCTATGTGATTCGCTCCACGGCACGACAAAACCACTTTCCCCGGGAAGTATGAGTGCGAGCCTGTCCCTCCTGAAAACCGGGGAAAAAAGCGCCGCACTGTCACCATGGCGTCACCGTGGTGGCTCAGGATGGCGGGGTCAGCCGCCTTGCCGAGTCTGCCCCATGAAGATATTGATGCTCACCGACGTCTACTTTCCGCGCATCAACGGCGTCGCCACCTCCATCGCCAGCTTCCGCGACGCCCTGGAACGTCTCGGCCATTCGGTCACCCTGATCTGCCCCGACTATCCCGTGGGGCAGGTGGACGAGCCGGACGTGCTGCGCATCGCCTCGCGCGGCGTGCCGGGCTCTCCCGAGGACCGCATGATGCACTACCGCAACGTGATGGCGCTGGCGCCTCGGCTCGCCAAGGAGCGCTTCGACCTGGTGCACATCCATACCCCCTTCGTCGCCCACTATGCCGGCATGGCGCTGGCGCGACGGCTGCGCCTCCCCGTCCTGGCCACTTACCACACTCTGTTCGAGGAATACCTGCCCCACTATGTGCGCGGCGTGCCCAGCAGTTGGCTACGCTTCGTCGCCCGGCGCCTCTCGGTGCGGCAGTGCCGCCGGCTCGAGGCGCTGGTGGCTCCCTCCCGGGCCATGCGCGAGACGCTGGAACGCTATGGCGTCAAGACGCCCATGGTGGTGATCCCCACCGGCCTGGCGCTGGAGCGTTTCAGCCGTCCCACCAAGGAAGTGGATTTTCGTACCCACTACGACCTGCCGGACAACGCCCGCCTGCTGCTGTTCGTCGGGCGCCTCGCCTTCGAGAAGAACATCGCCTTCCTGATCGATCTTCTGCCCCGGGTACTCGCCGAACATCCCGACACACGCCTGATCGTCACCGGCGAGGGCCCGGCCCGGGCCGAGCTGGCGCGCCGGGCACGACAGATCGGCATGGAGTATGCCGTACGCTTCCTCGGCTACCTGGACCGCCACGGCCAGTTGCAGGCCGCCTACCGCGCCGCCGACGCCTTCGTCTTCGCCTCGCGCACCGAGACCCAGGGATTGGTGCTGCTGGAAGCCATGGCGCTGGGCACCCCGGTGGTCTCCACCGCCATGATGGGCACCCGCGACGTGCTGGTGGATGGCGAGGGCTGCCTGATCGCCGACGAGGATCTCGACGACTTCGCCGCCAAGGTGAACCGGCTGCTAGGGGACAACGCGTTGCGTAGCGAGCTGTCGTGCCGCGCCGTGGCCTACGCGGCGGGCTGGCACGAGGACGCCAAGGCCGCCGAACTCGCCGTGCTCTATGCGCAGGTCTGTGCCAGGAGAAACGCCGAAGGCAATACCACCATGGCGGTCTCCGCCATGCCGGGTGCGACGGCTTCCTGCTGCAATTCCTGTCACTCGTCGACGACGACCTCGAAACCGCCATAGATCAACCGTTTGCCATCGAACGGCATGGGGTTGACGTCCGGCTGGAGGCGCGGGTCTTCCATGACTCTCGGCATGGCCTCGTCCCGCACCTGCCGGGAGGGCCAGACCAGCCACGAGAAGATGACGGTCTCATCGGGCTGGCACTTCACTGCCATGGGGAAGGAAGTGACCTTTCCCTCGGGCACGTCATCGCCCCAGCACTCCACTACTTTCAGGGCACCGTTCTCCTTGAACACCACGGCCGCATCGCGGGCGTGCTCGATGTATCGCGCCTTGTCGGCGGTAGGCACCGCGGCAACGAATCCATCCACATAGGTCATGACCGTTCTCCTGATTCTCGCTTTCGGGCACGCTTCTTCATCAGCATATACGTCTTCGGGCAATTCATGAGTGCGTGCCTGTCACTCGTACGAGCAAGGAGAAAATCGACAGGGGAACGATGTATTCCACGCGCCGATTCGGCGATGGCCGGAATAACGGCAAGCGAAAGGTGCTGATGAGAAGGTCGTAGTGCGGTGTCGTCTTCGACGCTATGCTGCACTTGGGGGTAGGGTTGTCTCAAGCCCCCTGTTTGGCACCGCTGGCTATCATTTCCCCTTGTCACTTTCGCCGGAGCCGTTTCTTGAATCCATTCCGTTCAGCCGCTTCGCATCCGCCGAACGCCCCCGACTCTCTGTCTTGCGGGATTGTCTCTAATTCGACCTGGGGTTTCGCGCCGTGAGCGCGGGATCCGCAACGTTCGCATGATCTGGATCTGGTCGGCATTGGCGGCACTCACTCTGGCGGGTTCACACCTGGCGGGCGGCGCAACGCGGAGCGCACCGACCAGGATGCGGTCCTTCGCTGGCGGAGTCGGGGTGGGTTATAATCTTCATCATCGTTCTGCCCACGCTTTCGACATGGCAGGACAACGCGCGCGAGCAGATGCCGGTCGAACGGCTTGTCTTCGTCATCACCATGGCGGGGCTTTGCCTCTACTATCTGCTCGAAGTCAGCGTCACCCGCCTTGACGCCCGCCGCCAGAAATACGCTGCGGCTTGGCTGCATATCGGCGGATTTGCGCTCTACAGCGCGACTGGTGGCTTCGTTCTGGCCAACTATGCCGATCGGGGAGGAGTTTGGCTGATGGCCTATACGGCGGCGTTGAGCCTGCATTTCTATATGAATGACCGCCTCTTTCTCGGCCAGCGCAAGCATCTCGCATTTGACCGATGGATCCTGGCGGGAGCGGTCCTGCTCGGCTGGGCGGCCGGGCTGGTGGCACCGCATCGCTATCCAATCGCCGCCTTCATGTTCGCGGCACTCGCCGGAGGGATGATGCTGAACATACTCAAAGAGGAATTGCCACCCGAAAAAGACGGCGTACCACTCCAATTCGTGCTGGGCATCGGCATCATCATCCTGATCAGTTTCCTGCTGCCGTTGTATGCCGCTTGACCCTGTTCGTCCTGCTGGACGGGTCTCATTCGATACACACGACCATCGCCACCAGACTCGCCGAGATGGCCGAGCACCGTCTGGTGTGGGTCGCCATTCAGTCCACAGAGGCTGACCGCCCCCACCTCGCGGAACCCGAAACGATCACATAACCGCCACGTAACCGACATCCTGGCCCCGTACAGTCTGCCGTAATGAGATCGATATCATTCCACGGATTCGAGGGTGAGCGAACGACATGGCGGACCTGCTCAGCGTGGCAAAACTGGCCGGCGTGTCCCGGGCGACGGCTGCCCGGGCCTTCTCGCAACCCGAGCTGCTGCGTTCGGAAACCAGGAGGAGAGTGCTGGAGGCGGCACGTCGCCTCGCCTTCCGTCCCAACCGGGTTGCCCAGCAACTGCGCACCAGGTCCACCAGGATCCTCGGCGTGCTGGTTCCCAGCCTCGACAACCCGGTCTTCGCCGAGCAGTTGCAGGCCATGGAGACCGCCGCGCGCCAGGCCGGCTATTCGCTGTTGATCACCACCACCGGGTATGACGCCAGCAAGGAAGCCGAGATCGTCGAGGAGATGTTGCGCCAGCGTGTCGACGGACTGATCCTCACCGTGGCCGAGGCCGACAGCAACGACGTGCTGGACAAGCTGGGCAAGGAGTCGGTGCCCTGCCTGCTGGTCTACAACCAGCCAGCGAATGCCGATACGCCGTCCATCAGCGTCGACAACCGCGCGGCAATGGCCGACGCCACCACCCATCTGCTCGACCTGGGGCACCGACGCATCGGCATGATCGCCGGCCCGGTACTGCAATCCGACCGCGCGCGGCTGCGCTACGAAGGCTACTGCCAGGCCATGCGGGCGCACCGCCTGCCACCGCTGCCCTTGATCGAGATGCCCCGCCACACGCATGCCGATCTGGCGGTACTCGAGCCGCACCTGTACGGCAGCGAGCGACTCACCGCCCTGCTCTGCACCAACGACATGCTGGCCATCAGCCTGATGGGCGATCTGCAACGCGCCGGTTTCTCGATCCCGGCGGATATCTCGGTGGTCGGTTTCGACGGCATCGCGCTGGGCGCTTTGCTGAACCCATCCCTGTGCAGCGTCGTGCAACCTCGCGCGGCGATCGGGCAAGCGGCGGTGAACACCCTGCTCGCCATGATCAAGGGCGAAAGCCCGACGAGGGAAAGACTGTCCCATGCATTGCGCCAGGGCGACAGCGTCGGGCCTCCGACGCCTGGCTCCGCCGCCCCATTCCCTTCGACCTCTCCCACTCAACGCAGGTGATCCCCATGCAGTCGACTTATCTACGTCAGGCCGTTGCCGCCACCCTCATGCTGGCGGCCGGCACCTTGTCCACCGCCCAGGCCAGCGATTCGGCCATCTGTTACAACTGCCCCCCCGAATGGGCCGACTGGGGCACCCAACTGCGCCTGATCGAGGAACGGACCGGTATCAGGGTGCCCCAGGACAACAAGAATTCCGGCCAATCCCTGGCCCAACTGGTCGCCGAGCGCAACAGCCCGGTGGCGGACGTGGTCTACTATGGCGTGACCTTCGGCATCCAGGCCCAGGACGCCGACGTCATCGAGCCCTACCAGCCCGAGCACTGGGACGAGATCCCCGACGGGCTCAAGGACCCCGACGGCAACTGGTTCACCATCCATTCCGGCACCATGGGCTTCATGGTCAATGTGGATGCCCTGGACGGCGCGCCGGTACCCGCCTCGTGGGACGACCTGCTGAACCCCGAGTATCGCGGCATGGTCGGCTATCTCGACCCCGCCAGCGCCTTCGTCGGCTACGTCGGCGCGGTGGCGGTCAACCTCGCCATGGGCGGCGACCTCGACGACTTCACGCCCGCCATCGACTACTTCAACGAGCTTTCGCGCAACGCTCCCATCGTGCCCCGGCAGACCGCCTATGCCCGGGTGCTGTCCGGGGAGATCCCGATCCTGCTCGACTACGACTTCAACGCCTACCGCGCCAAGTACAAGGATGGCGCCAACGTCGAGTTCGTGATCCCCGAGGAGGGCAGCGTGGTGGTGCCCTACGTGATGAGCCTGGTCAAGGATTCGCCCAACGCCGACAACGGCAAGGCGGTACTGGACTTCGTGCTCTCCGACGAGGGTCAGGCGGTGTGGGCCGAGGCCTTCCTGCGGCCGGTGCGCGAGGACGCCATCTCCGAGGAGGCGAGTCGCTACTTCCTGCCGGACAGCGATTATCAACGCGCCCAGCCGGTCGACTACCAGGCCATGGCCGAGGCCCAGCCGGGCTTCTCCAACCGGTATCTCTCCGAGGTGCGCTGATGTCGTTGACGTCACACCACGAGGCGCGGTCCCTGTCGGGGGCCGCCGCCGACGTAACGACGAAGGCGGCGAGACGACGGTCGTACCTGGGCACGCTCAGGCGTCAGCCGGCCGTTCTGCTGGCCCTGGTGCCGGCGCTGACCTTCTTCTGCGCCTTCTGGCTGCTGCCATTCACGCGCCTGGTGGCGATGGGCATGCAGCCCGACAAGAACAGCGGCATGATTGCCTACTGGGCAGTCGTGGCGCAGCCACAATATCTCTACAGTCTGCTGTGGACCCTGCTGGTGTCGATCGGTGTCTCGCTGCTGGCGGTGGCCACCGCCGGTGTGGCGGGGTTCTTCCTGGCTCGCAACCGATTTCGCGGCAAGGCGATGCTGGTCGCCATGCTGACCTTTCCCCTGGCCTTTCCCGGGGTGGTGGTGGGCTTCCTGGTGATCATGCTCGGTGGCCGCCAGGGTGCCCTGGCCCAGTTCAGCATGCTGCTGTTCGGTGAGCGCTGGATGTTCGCCTACTCGCTGGCCGGGCTGTTCGTCGGCTACCTCTACTTCTCCATTCCCCGGGTAATCACCACGGTGATGGCGGCCTGTGAAAAACTCGACGTCAGCCTCGAGGAGGCGGCACGCTCACTCGGTGCCGGTACCTGGCGGGTGACCCGCGACGTGATCGTACCCGCGCTGTCACCGGCACTGATCTCCACCGGTGCGATCTGCTTCGCCACCAGCATGGGCGCCTTCGGCACCGCCTTCACCCTGGGCACCCGCATGAGCGTGCTGCCGCTGAGCATCTACAGCGAATTCACCAACTACGCCAACTTCACCATGGCCGCGGCGCTGTCGGTCACCCTGGGGGTGATCACCTGGATCGCGCTGTCCTTCGCACGACGCCTGGCCGGCGGCAGCCTGGGAGCATCGGCATGAAGCGCCGCGGTCTGTTCTACTGCCAGTTGGGCTTCACCGTGCTGGTGTGCCTGTTCATGATCGTACCGGTGGTCATGTCGGTGCTGGCCGGCCTGACCGAGAACTACTTCATCGGCCTGAGCAGCGGCCTGACCCTGCGCTGGGTCGAGGAAGTGTGGCGGCTCTATTCCGATACCATCCGGCTATCGATCCAACTGGCCCTGGCCTGCCTGGTCCTGACCCTGCTGCTCGGCGTGCCGGCGGCCTATGCGCTGATGAAGAGTTCCAGGCGCTGGGCCAACGCCATCGAGGAGGCCCTGCTGCTGCCGGTGGCCGTCCCGGGCCTGGCCACCGCGCTGGCGCTGCTGCTGGCCTACGGACACCATCGCGACTTCCGCGACAGCTGGCTGTTCATCCTGGTCGGCCATGTGCTGTTCACCCTGCCGTTCATGGTCAGGCCGGTACTGTCGGTGATGCGCGCCAGCGACATGCAGCGCCTGGAGGAGGCGGCCGCCAGCCTCGGCGCCGGTTTCCGGCAGCGCTTCCTGGGCATCGTGATACCCAACTGCGTCAGCGGCATCCTGGCCGGGGCGCTGATGGTGGTCACGCTCTCCGTCGGCGAATTCAACATCACCTGGATGCTGCACACCCCGCTCAACAAGACGCTGCCCGTCGGCCTGGCCGACAGCTACGCCTCCATGCGGCTGGAGATCGGCTCCGCCTACACCCTGCTGTTCCTGCTGATGATCGTTCCCCTGCTGATCACGCTGCAGTGGCTGGGCAGCCTGGTCACCCGTCGCCACTGAGTCCTCATCCACCATCGAGAATCCCCCATGTCATCCTCCATCGCCATCACCCTCAAGCAGTGCGGACGCACCTTCGCCAGCGGCCATACCGCCCTCGAGCCGATCGACCTGCGGGTCGAGGCGGGGGAAACCCTGGTGCTGCTGGGCCCCTCCGGCTGCGGCAAGACCACCACCCTGCGCCTCATCGGCGGCCTCGAAACACCGGACCCGGGAGGCCGGGTGTGGTTCGGCGAACGCGATGTCACCGCCCTGCCCATCGAGAAGCGCGATGTGGGCATGGTGTTCCAGAACTATGCGCTGTTCCCCAACATGAATGTGACCGACAACATCGCCTATGGGCTGCGCATCAGGCGCCTGAGCGCCGGGGAGGTCCGACGGCGGGTCGACGAGGTGATGGAGATGGTCGGCTTGCACGACTTCGCCCGGCGCGGTGTCGACGAACTCTCCGGCGGACAGAAGCAGCGCGTGGCGCTGGCCCGGGCCATCGCCGTCAGGCCCAAGGTACTGCTGTTCGACGAGCCACTGTCGGCACTCGATGCCAAGCTGCGCGACCGCCTGCGCCTGGAGATCGGTACCCTGCTGCGCCGTCTCGGCACCACCGCGGTCTACGTGACCCACGACCAGGCCGAGGCCATGGCCCTGGGCGACAGGGTCGCGGTGATGGAACGTGGGCGGATCGCCCAGATAGGCAGCCCACGAGAAATCTACCACCAACCGCACAGCGCCTTCGTGGCCGACTTCATCGGCTCGGTCAACCGCATCGCGATCGGCGGCACACGGGACGGCTGGCTCGAGGTCGACGGCGGCCGGCTGTTCTGTCCGCGCCTGCATGGCGCGGACCACGCCTACTGCCGCCCCGAGGACATCGAGGTCGGCGACCCCGCCAGCGCCCCCATCAGCGGCCGGGTGGTGCAGAGCTTCTTCCTCGGCCAGAGCCAGCGCCTGCTGGTCGACACCGGCGGCGACGCGCCACTGCAAGTGGAAGCCCCCGCGCGCCGGCAGTGGCGGCGCGGCGAGGCCATCGGACTCAGCGTCGCCTCGGATGCGCTGTTCCACCCCCACCACCCCCTCACTTTCGGACAGGCAGCGGCCCATGGATAACGGATGTCTCATCGCCCAGATCAGCGACCCCCATATCAAGGCGGCGGGCAAGCTCTCCTACCGGCGGGTGGATACCCGGCGCGCCCTGCGCGATGCCATCGCTCTTCTCAACCGCCTGACGCCCAGGGCCGATGCACTGCTGATCAGCGGCGACCTGGTCGACTTCGGCCGCGTGGAGGAGTACGCGGTACTCGAGGAACTGCTCGCCGACCTGACGATGCCCTGCTACCTGATTCCCGGCAATCACGACGACCGCCGCCGCCTGAGGGAACGCTTCGCCGGGCACGCCTATCTGCACCAGCACGACGAGTTCGTCCAGTGGGTGGTCGATGACTTCCCGGTGCGGCTGATCGGCCTGGACTCCAGCGTACCGGGCCAGCCGCATGGCGAGCTGTGCCTGGAGCGCCTGGCCTGGCTGGACGAGGTGCTCAGGCAGAAACCCGACACGCCGACGCTGATCATGCTGCATCATCATCCCTTCGATAGCGGCATCGACCACATGGACCGGCAGCAGTTGAGGAACCGGCACGCCCTGGAAGAGCTCCTCGGTGCCTACCACAACGTCGAACGGCTGTTGTGTGGCCACCTGCACCGCAGCGTGCAGCGGCGCTTCGCCAATACCATCGCCTACAGCTGCCCCGGCATCTCGCACCAGGTCACCCTGGACCTGCGCCACCAGGCCCCCGCGACCTTCTCCCTGGAGCCCCCGGGTTATCTGCTGCACCATTGGACTCCGGGCGCCGGCATGCTGACCCATCAAGGCTTCATCGACGCCTATCCTGGCCCCTACCCGTTCTTCGATGCCAACGGCCTGATCGACTGACGGCGGGGGACGCCGCACTGACATATCGCTGTCATCCAGCACGTTTAGGCTGGCACCACAGGCGTATGAGACATACGGAGCGGTGCCGACATGGCGAACAAGAAACGCGACCCCCTCAGCGACGAGGAAATCGAGTTCCTGGCGCTACTGGCCAATGGCAACGCCTTGGCCCGTCAGCGCAAGCGCGACCGGGAAAAGGCCTTGCGCGACAAGACACGGCGAAGGTGGGGCGAATGAGTCCCATGCCACCATCGCATGGTCGCTGCTGGCCACTGGACCACCGGAGAGCTGGGTCGAGCGCCTGCCGTTCATGAGCGAATCGGCGCCCGCCGCCTCGCCTACCAGGGCAACGGTTCACCATTGCTGTGCCAGAAGGAGCCGGTGGTCTCGAGCGTCAACGCCTCGATACGCGCCGCGATGCCCGCAGCGGCTTCCTCCGGCGAGATCAGGCCACCGAAGTTGACCATGCGGGTCTGCACGAAACCGGGATGCAGCTGGATCACGGCGATGCCTCGGGGGGCCAGGTCCATGGCCAGCGATTTACCGAAGGCATTCAGCGCAGCCTTGGAGGCCCTGTAACCGTATCGGCCGCCGGAATCGTTATCGGCAATAGAGCCCATGCGACTGGAGATATTGGCGATCTTGCTGCCTTCACCAAGATTGTCGAGCAATGCCTCGGCCACTCGCAGTGGCGCATAGGCATTGATCTCCATCTGCTCGCGGATCGAGCCGAAGTCGATCTCGCCGAGTTGCTCGTCGCGCAGTAGGCCGGCATTGTTGATCAACAGGTCCAGCCGCTGTCCCTCCAGCTCATGGACCAGACGCGCCACATCGTCGGTATTGGCCACGTCGACACCATCGATGACACGCGTGGCGACCTCGGCGAGCTCAGCGGATGCCCGGCGGCACACGCCGACCACCGACCAGCCGGCACCGTGGTAGTGACGGGACAAGGCCAGGCCGACGCCACGATTGGCGCCGGTGATCAAGACAGTGGCAGACATGACAGTCTCCTTGGTTGAGTCACGTTCAGAATGAACCGCTGCTTATCAGAATAGAAGCGACGCTCACCTCGTGAACGTCAACTTACGATACGCTGCGTGTCTCTCAACGATGAAAGCATCATATAATAGTCATTTAATGTAAAAAAACCGCCCGGCGTGCCGCCGCTTTCCGATCCCCGGTGCTTGCCATCGAACAAGGATGCTTGAATGGCCAATCGTGCCTCTTCCCTGACCCTCATTGCTCTGGGCGGCGTTGCCGCCGGTTTCATCGTTGGCTGGCAGCTACCGGCGCCGGGTTCCACGCCTGACGCAGCGGGCAGTGAAACGGTCGCCGTGAACGAACTCATTCAACTGGGCGAACGCCACCGCGGCGAGATTACCTCGCGCAGTGAGCTCAACGGCAAGGATGGGAGCCGCTTCTCGCGCTATATCCTGCCCCTGGAGGAAGGCGCCCTGGTCGAGATCGAGCTGGGTGGCCCGCTGCATGGCAGGCTGGCCCTGTATGACGACCGGGATCGACTCCTGGCTTCGACGTATACCGGCTCCTACCATCTCGACCCGTCGCAGCCCTCGGCGCTGCGCCGCCGCATCGACGAAAGCGGTGACTACACCCTGGTGGTCAGCGGTAACGACCAGCACAGTTATGGACCCTTCGACATCACGAGCCGCGGCATGGAGCTCACCACCGGCGATGCCCTGGAGGTGCCTTCACGTGCGGATGGCTGGCTGCAGGACGGCGCTGATACCTATACGTTGACCATCGAGGAGAGCGGTCTCTATCAGGTCGAGATGCGCTCCGGCGATATCGATGCCTACCTGGTGCTGGAAGGGCCACACGGGTATCACCGCGAGGATGACGATAGCGGCGGCAACCTGGACGCCCGCATTGCCGATTTCCTGGAGCCCGGGGAATATCAGTTGACCGCCCGCAGTGCCTATGGACAGGACAGCGGCCTCTACACCCTGACGGTAGACCCTCACGCACTGGCCGATGGCGCTTCCCTGCGCAACAGCGGCGAGTTGGCCTTCGACGAGCCGCTGCACGGCTGGCTCAACGGTCAGGGGCTGGAATACCAGTTGACCCTCGACACCTCTGCCATGGTCACCATTGACATGCTCTCTTCGGATTTCGATGCGTTTCTCGAGCTGCGGGGCGAGGGGGTATTCATCAGCGACGACGACGGTGGCGAGGGCCTCGATGCCCGTATTCGGCACCACCTGGGGCCCGGTAGCTACACCCTGACCGCCCGCAGCCACAGCTTCGGCGGTAGCGGCATGTTCGAACTCAAGGCCATGGCCGTGGAACCCGATGAGCTGCCCAGCAGTGGACACCTGGAGATCGGCCACTCCCTGAACGCCTGGCTGGGGGCCGGAGCCCGCGATCATTATTCTTTTCAAGTGGAAGAAGCTGGCTACTATCGCCTGGATATGATGTCGAGCGAGCTGGATGCCTACCTGGAGCTGGAAGGCGGAGGCATCTCTCTCAGCGACGACGATGGCGGCGAGCATCTCGATGCCCGCATTCATACCCACCTGGAGCCTGGCGAATATCGCGCCATTGCCCGCTCCTACGGCGGCAGTGAGAGTGGCGGCTATGTCGTGAGCCTGACCGCCGAGTGAGGCGTCCGTTGCCGTTGGAAAGGCGTCAGCCTAGCGGGACAGCCACAGTGCCGCTGCAAGGACGACGAGAACGAGCAGTAACGCACAGAGGTTGCCGGCTCTATGGGCGTACACGTGCAGCATGGCGGTCTCCTCACACGATATCGAAACGGTCCGAGTAGATGCGGGTCGGGGCGACCCCCTGCTTGACGAGAGCACCTTCGGTGACCTGCCCAAGATAGTGCTTCATCGTGTATGCGACTGAAATTTTTCGTCAAGGGCTCTCTGGTCCTGACCGGGATCGGCTTGCCGGCTGCTACGCTTCTGGCAAGCCAGTCAGGTTCACGAATTCAAGGAGGATGACGATGTCCCGGCAAAAGGATCATGCCAACCTGTTTGACGACGCTCGCTCTCGGCTGGAGGAAGTCTGCGAGGCGCTCGAGGTGCACGACGATGTCAGGGAGCGCCTGATGCAGCCTAGCCTCTCTCTGCAGGTGAGCGTATCGGTGCGCATGGACGACGGGAGCCTGCGCGTCTTCCCCGGCTGGCGGGTGCAGTACGACACCACCCTGGGGCCGGCAAAGGGCGGTATCCGCTTCCACCCCGACGTCAACCAGGAAGAGGTGACGACGCTGAGCTTCTGGATGGCCGTGAAGTGCGCGGTCGTCGACTTGCCCTATGGCGGTGGCAAGGGCGGGGTGAAGGTCGATCCCAAGCGGCTCTCCCGCCTGGAGCTGGAGCGCCTGGCCCGGGGCTACATCCGCGCCGTCGCCGATATCATGGGCCCGGACCGGGATATCCCCGCCCCCGACGTGAACACCAATGCCACCGTGATCGGGTGGATGGCCGACGAATACGATCACCTGGCTCGTCGCAAGGTACCCGCCGCGATTACCGGCAAGCCCACGGCACTGAGGGGTTCCTACGGCCGCGTGGCTGCCACCGGGCGAGGCGCCCTGCATGTGCTGGACCTGTGGGCCGAACAGGAACAGCGCAAGCCCGAAGATACCACCGTCGCCATTCAGGGCTTTGGCAATGCGGCATATCACTTTGCCCGCCTGGCCCATGAACGGGGCTATCGCATCGTCGCTCTCTCCGACTCGAAGGGGGCCATCCGCAGCGAAAACGGACTGGACCCCGATGCCATCATGGAACGGAAAACCCAGAACCAGCGCCTGCATGACCTGGTCTACTGCGATGAGTCGGTGTGCATCGCCGAGGATGTGGAGCATCTCGACCGGGACGACCTGCTGGCCCTGGATGTCGACGTACTGGCGCTGGCGGCACTGGAGAACCAGATCCATGCGAACAACGTGGACCAGGTACAGGCAAGGGCATTACTGGAGATCGCCAACGGCCCGGTTTCCAGCCAGGCCGACGAGCGGCTCAACGAACGGGGTGTCCCCGTGCTGCCGGACGTGCTTGTTAATACGGGCGGCGTCATCGTCAGCTACTACGAGTGGATGCAGAACCTCACCGGCGAGCGCTGGTCCGAAGAGACGATCAACGAGCGTCTCAAGGAACAGATCGTCCGCGAAGGCCGACGGGTGCTCGAACGCGCAGAGCGGGAGGATATCTCCTACCGACAGGCGGCCTATCGGCAGGGCATCGAGCGTATTGCCGAGGGCATCCTGGAGCGTGGAAACTGCCAGGACACCGAATGACCCGCCCCTTGACGACCAATGCACCAATGCCGGGATGACAATGCCGAATGCGGCGGCGACAATAGCCGCCTCATCGAACAGGCCGGACCGTCATGTCGGAAGCACTCTCGATTCTTCATCAGGACGACCACCTGGTCGCCGTGCACAAGCCGGCCGGGCTACTGGTCCATCGGACGCCCCTGGCCCGCGGCGAGCGCGACTTCCTGCTGCAACGACTGCGCGACCAGTTGGGACGGCGAGTCTACCCGGTGCACCGGCTGGACCGCCCCACCTCCGGCGTCATGGTCTTCGCCCTCTCCCCGGACGTCGCGACACGACTGGGTGACGCCTTCGCCACCCGTCGGGTCGCCAAGCGCTACCTGGCGGTAGTGCGTGGTATCGGCCCCGAACGGGACCGGCTCGAATATCCGCTCCGCGAGGAAGACGGCAGCCGGCCCAAGGCGGAAATGCCGGCCATGGAAGCCATGACCGAGGTGAGGCGCCTGGACAGTGTGGAGTTGCCGGTGCGGGTGGACCGCTACCCACAGAGCCGCTACTCCTTGATGGAGGCCCGTCCGCTGACCGGGCGACGCCACCAGATCCGCCGACACCTGTCACAGCGCGGCTATCCCATTATCGGCGATGCGAAGCACGGCAAGGGAAACCACAATCGTTTCTTCGGAGAGCAGCTGCACTGCCCTCGCCTGCTGTTGGCGGCTGTCGGACTGTCCTTCGATCATCCGATGGAAGCCCATCGCCTGGACGTGAGCTGCGCGCTGGATGCCTGCATGACAGCGCTGTTCGAGCGCTTCGGCTGGGCGGGCCACCTGCCAGTCGACCGTGCCACATCGTCACGCCAGCCCGAACCCACCGCCTGAACAGGAGGCCACGCCCCATCATGAGCGCTCCACTCCCTCCCCTCGATGCTTCATCGGCGTCCCGGGACGACCATGACTTTCGCTTTGGCGGCATTCGCCGGCTCTATGGCACGCGCGCCTTCGAGCGCTTTCGCCATGCCCACGTGGTGGTGGTGGGCATAGGCGGTGTCGGCAGTTGGGCGGTCGAGGCGCTCGCCCGTTCCGGTGTCGGCAAATTGACGCTGATCGACCTGGATGATGTCTGCCTTTCCAACGTCAATCGCCAGCTTCCGGCCCTGGATGGAAACATCGGCCGCCCCAAGGTGGAGGTGCTGGCCGAGCGATGTCGGGCGATACAGCCCGGTATTCAGGTGGTGGCGGACATGGCCTTCGTCACCCCTGGCAATCTTGGCCAGCGCATCCCCGAGGATACCGATCATGTGGTGGATGCCATCGACGGCGTAGAGGCCAAGGCGGCCCTGATCGCCTGGTGCAAGCGAAGGAAACTGGCCATCACCGTCGCGGGAGCCGCCGGTGGACAGACCGACCCGACCCGGATCAAGGTCGCCGATCTCTCCCGCACCGAGCACGACCCGCTGCTGGCCAAGGTACGCGCACGGCTACGTCGCGATCACGGCTTCTCGCGCAATCCGAAGCGGCGCTTTTCGGTTGAGTGTGTCTATTCGGACGAACAGCTGGTCTATCCTGGCATGGATGGCGAAGTGTGTGCCCAGAAGCCCGGAAGCGGCGAATCGACCCGACTCGACTGCGCCTCGGGCATCGGGGCCGCCACCTTCGTGACCGGTAGCTTCGGCTTCGTGGCCGTGTCGCGGGTACTCGCCCGACTGGCCAGGCAGGCCAACGCCTGACCCCGACTCCTCTCACCGCTCCTGGAGCCCCTGATGTCTCGTCCGCTTCCCGTCCCCGGTATCTATAGCCACTACAAGGGCAATCGCTATGAAGTGCTCGGCGTAGCCCACCACAGCGAGACCGAAGAACCCCTGGTCGTCTACCGCGCCCTCTACGGCGATTACGGCCTGTGGGTGCGACCGCTCGAGATGTTCACCGAAACCGTGGAGGTCCAGGGCGAGCCGGTACCGCGCTTCGAGCTCGACAAGGCATTCTAGCGTTGGCCGCGATGGGCCCAGGCGGTCATGCGCTTCTCCAATTGGGCGAACAGCTCGTACATCACCATGGCCATGGCGCTGATCACGATCAAGCCGGCAAAGACCAGTGCCATGCGCATCTGAGAACCGGCACTCATCATCAGGTAGCCGATACCCTGGTTGGATGCCACGGTTTCGGAGACCACGGTACCGACGAAGGCCAGGGTGATGGCCACCTTCAGCGAGGCGAAGAAATACGGCAGCGAGCGCGGCAGGCCGACCTTGAGAAGCACATCGAGACGCTTGGCGCCCAGCACACGCAGCACGTCCTCCAGCTCCGGCTCCAGGGTGGCCAGGCCCGTGGCCACGTTGACCACGATGGGGAAAAAACAGATCAGGAAGGCGGTGAGGATGGCGGGTACCGAGCCGATGCCGAACCACACCACCAGGATTGGCACGAAGGCCACCTTGGGGATGGCGTTGAATCCCACCAGCAAGGGATAGCAGGCGTGATAAAGGAACTTCGACGAGCCGATGATGAAGCCCAGCACCAGCCCCACCACGACCCCGATGCCAAACCCCACCATGGTAGTCCAGAAGGTCTGCCAGGAGTGCACGCCGATAGGGCCTGCGAAGGTCACCAGCGCCTGCGCCGTGGCCCAGGCGCCAGGAAAGATGAACTCCGGTACGTCGAGCAGGCGCACCGTGGCTTCCCAGATCATCACCAGGATCACGACCGCCGCCCAGGGGGCGATACGCTGGCGGCTCTTTTCACTTAGCTGCATGTGACCGTCCTCGATCAGGTTCCGCGAATCTCGCCGATCTGCTTGCGCAGGCTTTGCACCAGGGTGGTAAACGGCTCCCCGTAGGTGATCGC
The DNA here is from genome assembly GCF_002879615.1 of Billgrantia endophytica. GTDB lineage: Bacteria > Pseudomonadota > Gammaproteobacteria > Pseudomonadales > Halomonadaceae > Halomonas > Halomonas endophytica. Next base: position 105,453 of record NZ_PNRF01000028.1, on the reverse strand, counting down.
CAGCTCCCTCGGGCGTGGCAGGTCGATGGTGCGCCGCTCGATGATGCGCCCTGGTCGCCGACTCATCACGTAGACGGTATCGGCCAGGAAGGCAGCCTCGCGCAGGTCATGGGTCACCAGGACCACGGTGAAACGCTGGGACTCCCAGAGATCGCGCAGCACGCACCACAACTCCTCGCGAGTAAAGGCATCCAGGGCGGCGAAGGGCTCGTCGAGCATCAGCAGGCGCGGGCGATGGATCAGCGCCCGGCAGATCGAGGCGCGCTGCTGCATGCCGCCGGAGAGCTGCCAGGGGAACTGCTCCTCGTAGTCTTCCAGCCCCACGGTGCGCAACAGGTCGCGGGCCCAGCCGACGAACTCGGTGCGCCGCTTGCGAAACTGTGAACGATAGGGTCTGACGATCTCCAGCGGGAGCAGGACATTGTCCAGGGTGGTGCGCCAGGGCAGCAGGTTGGCGTTCTGGAACGCCATGCCGGATATCTTCAGCGGCCCCGTTACCGGCTCACCATCGACCCGCACGCTACCCGCCGTGGGTGGGTGCAGACCGGTACACAGCTTCATGAAGGTCGATTTGCCGCAACCGCTGGGCCCGACGAAGGCGACGAACTCGCCCTCCTCGACGGTCAGGCTGATGTCCTCGATGGCATTGCCCGAACCGTCGTAGGCCAGGCTCACCTGATCGAAAGAGACGAAGGGCGCTTCGGTGTTCGCCTCGCGCATTCCTTCACTCCCCCTGGCCGGGGAAGATCATCCGCTCTTCCTGAGGCGGCAGGAAGCGCGAGGTGAAGACCCGTTCGGGGTCGGGCACCGAAGGCAGGTCGTAGGCGTCCGCAACCAGCTGGATGGCATCGCGCAAGCGCTCCTCGTCCACCGCACCGGCGCCATTGGCACGGGCATCCGCGGTATCGATGACGCTGTCGATGGCAAGCTTCAGGCGCCGGGTCTCCATCTCCCGGTCGATCAGCGGGTCTCGGTTGTACACATAGTCGATGGCGCCATCCGGGTCGGCCAGGGTCTCCTCGAGGGCACGGTTGAAGGCGCGGAGAAAGCCCTCGACGGCCTCGGGGTTCTCACTGGAGAAGGACTCGCTGGCAATGATGGCATTGCCATAGAGCGGCACGCCATAGTCGGGGAACGGCATGATGGTGAGCTCATCCTCACCCATGCCGCGCCCTTCCAGGTTGAGCAGGCTGGTGAAGTAGAAACCGGTGATGGCGTCCACATCGCCGCGCACCAGCAGGGTCTCGCGCAGCGTCGGATCGACGTTCTGCCACTCGACATCGTCGGCATCGACATCGTTGGCGGCGGCAAAGATGCCCCAGGCCCGGTAACCGGTATCGAAGGCCGGGGCGGCGATGGATTTGCCGGCAAGGTCTGCGGGGGTATCGATATCGCGGTCCTTGCGGGCGAAGACCGATGCCGGAGTGCCGTCATATACCACGTATATGCCCTGAATGCCGGGGCCATCCGGGTTCTCGGCAAGAAACTCCACCAGGGCATTGAGATCACCGAAGCCCATCTCGTAGGCGCCGGACGCCACTCGGTTGATGGCGCCGGCGGAGCCACTGCCGGAATCCAACTGCACGTCGAGTCCCTCCTCGGCGAAATAGCCACGTTCCATGGCCATCAGGAAGGGAGCCGATGGTCCCTCGAAACGCCAGTCGAGTTGAAAGCGAATGCGGGTCTCGTCAGCCATTGCCAGTGGGGCGAACAGCATGGACAGGCCGAGCACGCCGGTGATCAGACCGGAGGAACGGGAAAGGTAACGGCTCATGAAGGTTGGCCCTCGCAAGGTTCTGGTTGTCGTTGTTGTCATGCAGTTATCCTGCCAACACCATGAACTTCCCTGGCCCTGAAGGATAAATGCTTCACACAAGGGCATGATGGACGGCCGGCAGCGCCGCACAGGTGCAACAACAGGCTTCATGCACACCCATACGCACCAGAATAGATCACTGGTCGGGGTTTCCCAGCGGCAGCCTGTCAGCGGGTGCCGTATCGGAAGGACGGAAAGGCGGACACCGGCGCCATGGGCACCGGTGTCGGGAAAGAAGGCATCGCGATAGAGCCGTTTCTGGAGGCGTCGGTATTACTCGTTACCGGCTTCCTGCATCTGCTTGAGCAGGTAGTTCTCGATACCGACCTTCTCGATCAGGCCGAGTTCGGTCTCGATATGGTCGATGTGGTCTTCCTCATCGGCCAGGATCTCGCGGAACAGGTCACGAGTGACGTAGTCCCTGACCTGCTCGCAATAGGCGATGGCTTCGATATAGCCGTCGCGACCTTCATGTTCGATCTTGAGGTCGGCTTCCAGCATTTCACGAACATTTTCGCCGATATGCAGTTTGCCGAGGTCCTGCAGGTTGGGCAGGCCCTCGAGGAACAGGATCCGCTCGATCAGCTTGTCGGCGTGCTGCATTTCCTCGATGGACTCGTCGTACTCCCACTTGGCCAGCGCCTTCAGGCCCCAGTCCTTGTACATCTTGGCATGCAGGAAATACTGATTGATCGCCACCAACTCGTTGCCGAGCGAAGTGTTCAGGTATTCGATGACCTTGGCATCACCTTTCATTGCGCTTCTCCCTTTTTGTCGAATGTCGGAGGATTATTCATTATTGGCCATGCTGGCCAAAAAGTCCAACAACGACAAGAGCTTGGATAAAGCACAACAAGAATGATAGAGATTGGCATCCGAGGCGAACCCTGCATCAGCCTCGCGTTGTCACAGTGCTGGCGATCACTATACGGCGTAGGCCAGGTCGGTTGCCGACGCCACCAGCTCCGACTTGACGGCTTCACGGGTGATGGTCTTTGCCACGCAGGCGCACTTGCCACACTGGGTACCACAGCCGGTCTCGGCCCGCACCTCACGCCAGCTGCGTGCTCCGCTCTCGACAGTCGCGCGGATCTTGTGGTCGGACACACCCTTGCAAAGACATACGAACATGAGGTCACCTCGCTATCGCCTACTAGTCGTAATGTAAATGATTCGCATAGGCTGTCGCAAGGGGAAATCGAGAAGATTCTGATCAGCTCGTTCCACGAGATGTCGCGGGACCTATCGGGCCGGCTTTGGCAGTACCACGACGCGGGTACCGGAGACGATATCGGGCCAGCTGCGACGCTCGCTATCGAACAGGACCCAGGCATAGCCCAGCCCGAAGGTGGCCAACGACACCCAGGCCACCACATAGCGAACGAGACTCTGGGCCCACGTGATCTGCCGGCCGTCCAGCGTCTGCACCCGCAGCCGCCAGGCCTGCATGCCCAGGGTCATGCCCCCACGGGTCCAGGAGAAAGCGAAGAAGAGGAAGGCGCCGACCAGCAACAGCAGCTGAAGCGTCAGCCGCTGCAGGCTGCCATCCCCCACTTCCTCCGCCGCCAGGCCCAGCACCAGGCGAAGGAATCCCAGGTGCAGGATGGCGATCAGGATCCAGATGGCAGCGACCAGGAACGCATCGTACATCATGCCGCCCAGCCGCCGTCCGAGACCGGCTGGCCAGGCATCATCGAGTTGAGTAAAGCGTCGTTGCATAGTGTCCTTGGCTTCCCTATCCGGTTCGTCGCAGTAGATAAAGCCCCAGGGCGGCACAGATGAGAATCGGTGCCAGTACCGCCCAGGCCGGTGAAAAGCCGAATACCGTCGAGGCGGGGGCCAGCAGATCCTGGAGATACTTGAAGGAGAGGCCGGTGACCACGCCATAGAAGACTCGCGTGCCGGCGGCCACGGTGCGCAGGGGACCAAACACGAAGGAGGCCGCCACCAGCACCAGCGACGCCATGGTCAACGGCATCAGGATCTTCTGCCAGAAATAGAGCAGCGGCTGGGTGGCCTGGAGCCCCTGGCTCTGCAGAAAGCGGGAATAGGCCCACAGCTCACTGGGCGCCTGGCTATTGATCGGACGCAGCAAGCGATTGAGCTGTGCGGGCGTCAAGCTCGTCTCCCAGGGGTGTTCGGCATGCCGCTCGACTTCGGTCCGATTCTCGGTGAAATGCGTCGTGGCCATCTCTTCGAGCACCCAGGCGCCCTCCCGCCAGACGGCTCGCTCGGCCACGGTGGCCTCGAGCAGTTGGTGGCCTTCGAACCGGTAACGCGTCAGGTCCAGCACGGTATTGTCGGCGCGAATGGCACCGAAGCGGTAGACGCTGTCACCTTCGCGTTGCCATCCGCCACTCTGGGTCACCATCGCCCCCTCGCCTTGCAACTGCTCAAGGCGCCAGGCGCTGGCGAACTGTTCGGTGCGCGGGCTGACGTACTCGGCCACGATCAGCACCACCGCCACCACCAGGATGATCGGTTTCATCACCCCCCAGAGGATACGGGTCAACGAACGGCCCGCCGCCCGCATGACCGTCAGTTCGTTGCTCGAGGCCATGCTGCCAAGGCCGATCAGCGCGCCGATCAGCACCCCTACCGGCGCATACTGGTAGAAACGCCAGGGCAGGCGCAGGCCGAGGTAGAGCAGCACCTGGAAGGCACCATAGTCCCCTTCCACGTCGTCCAGGTCATTGATGTAGGAAATCACGAGATCCAGACCCAGCAGCACCACCTGCACGACGATGATGGCCCCCAGGACATTGCGGGCGATATAGCGGTCGAGACGATCCACGCCCATCAGCGCATCCCCTTTCGCTGGGCCCGCATCATCATGCCCAGCCCAAGGATCAGGAAGGCGGCATGGATGGGCCACATGCCTATCACGGCAGGCAATACACCACGCCCGATGGCGTCCAGTGCCGCCAGCAGCAGGCTCAGATAGCAGACATGCAGGAAGATCGCCGGCAGCAGCTTGGCGAAGCGGCCCTGCCGCGGGTTGACCCGTGACAGCGGCATCGCCATCAACGTCAGGATGAAGACCATCAGCGGCAATGACAGCCGCCACTGCAGCTGGGCCCGGGCCTGGTCGGAGTCCTCCTCCAGTAGCGCCGCCGTGGTGGCGTACTCCGTTGACTCCAGCTCGCGCCGTTCATGGCCGAGCGAGAGCCTGACGGCATAGGTTGCGAACTCCAGCCGCTCGGCCTCGTGGCGCCCCGGCTCGACGCTGTAGCGCTCGCCGTCGGCCAGCACCAGGAAGCGGCTGCCGGTCTCCTCATCCACGGTCTGGTAGCCACTGGTCGCCCGGGTCACGGCACTATCCGGCGTACCGTCGCCTCGTCGCTGCCGTTCGCTGATGAAGACTTCCTCCATGCGGCTGCCGTCGCTGCTGAAGGATTCGGTATAGGCGGTTCTCCCACCGCCGAAATCCTGGAAGCGACCCGGTGCCAGAGCGGTGAAATCGAGCTGGCTGCGCTGATCCTCGAGCATGACGGCATTGTGCAGCGCACCGGCGGGGGTCAGCCACAGGCTGCACAGCCCAACCAGGATGGCAACCAGGCCAGCCGGTACCAGACTGACCTGCAGGAGCCGTGCAGGACTGGTGCCACAGGCCACCAGCACGGTGATCTCGCTGTTCAGATAGAGCTGGCCGTAGGCCAGCAGGATACCGAGGAAGAAGGCCAGCGGCAGGATCAGCTCGAGAAACCCCGGCAGATGGAAGAGCATCAGGGTACCGAGAATACTGGCGGGAATATCACCGTCGGCGGCATCGGCAAAGTAGCGGATAAAGCGGCTACCCATGATCACCAGCAGCAGGACGCCGGCAACGGCGGCCATGGTCAGCAATATCTCGCGGGTCAGGTAACGAAAAATGATCATGAGGCGGTCTTCCATGCAATGGCGCCATGCCTTGAGTACACTGGTGAGATTCGGCAATGGCCTGAAGCCGTGCCGGCATTATCCAGAATCCCCCATCGCTTGTCTTGTGGAGTCACCATGGAATTCCCAGTTCAGACGGCCAATCCCGCCAAAGTCGAAACGGCCTGCCTCGTGGTACCGGTGTTCAAGGATGGCGATCTGCTGCCTGCCGCCGCCAAACTCGACGATGCCAGCGAGCGGCTGATCGGTCAGTTGATCGAGCGTGGCGATTTCGACGCCAAGCCGGGCAGTGTGCAAATGGTGCCGTTCGCTCCCGGCCTCGGCGCCGATCGCCTGATGCTGGTGGGCCTGGGTGAGCAGAAAAAGTGTCAGGAACGGACCTTCGGAAAGGCGCTGGATGCCGCCTTCGGTGCCCTGGCCGGCCTGCCGGTCGACGATGCCGCCGTCGCGTTCACCGACGTACCGGTACCCGATCGTGCCTGCGACTGGAAGGCGCGCATGGTAGCCGAGGCCGCCCATCGCGCCGTCTATCGCTTCAATGATTTCAAGTCGGAGCCGGCGCCGATTCCCAGGCTGGCCCGTGTCACGCTGCTGGTCAGCGAGGGCGATAACGCGGAGGCGGCGCGCGAAGGCTCCCGGATCGGCGATGCCGTGGGCCAGGGCGTCGCCTTGACCCGCAACCTGGGCAACCTGCCAGGCAACGTCTGCACCCCCCGCTACCTGGCCGAGCAGGCCGAACGGCTGGGCCGTGACTCCAGCGGTGCGCTCACGGTCGAGATCCTCGACGAAGAGGCCCTGGAAGCGCTGGGCGCCGGCTCGCTGCTGTCGGTTGGCCGAGGTAGCGAGGAGCCCACGCGACTGATCGTGATGAGGTATCAGGGCGCCGAGGATCCCGACGAAGCGCCCCACGTACTGGTGGGCAAGGGGATCACCTTCGACACCGGCGGTATCTCGCTCAAGCCCGGCGAGGCCATGGACGAGATGAAGTTCGACATGTGCGGTGCGGCCAGCGTGTTCGGCACCGCCAAGGCGGTACTGGCCATCAAGCCCAAGCTCAATCTGGTCTTCATCGTCGCCGCCGCCGAGAACATGCCCGATGGCCGCGCCACCAAGCCCGGCGACATCATCAAGACCCTCAAGGGCCTGACGGTGGAAGTGCTCAACACCGATGCCGAGGGCCGCCTGGTGCTGTGCGATGCCCTCACCTATGCCGAGCGCTTCGAACCGGCCAGTGTCATTGACATCGCCACCCTCACCGGTGCCGCCATCATCGCGCTTGGCCACCATGCCACCGGTCTGCTCTCCAACGACGACGACTTGGCGCTGGACCTGCTGGATGCCGGCGAGACCGCCTGGGACCGTGCCTGGCACATGCCACTGTGGGACGAATACCAGGAGCAGCTCGACTCCAACTTCGCCGACCTGGCCAATATCGGCGGTCGCCCGGCCGGCACCATCACCGCGGCCTGCTTCCTGTCACGCTTTGCCGACAAGTTCCCCTGGGCGCACCTGGACATCGCCGGCACCGCCTGGATCTCCGGCAAGCAGAAAGGCGCCAGCGGCCGCCCGGTGGGGCTTCTGACCCAGTATCTGCTCGATCGCGAGGCGGACACCCGCGTCGAGACCGGTGACGATTGAGCCGACAGGATGCACCGATGGAGCAAGCAAGCTGATCGATGAGGGTTGCCATCACGCTCGGCAACCTTTACATCTGAAACATTGTCAACGCATCGGGCCGGCTCACACCGGCTCGATGTTCCTGTATCGCCCTTGGGAGAGGCCTGATCGCCGACTCCAAGGACTGCGGAGACCCTTTGCCGTGCCCACTGCAAGCTTTGATCGACTACCCAACGCCACCCCCACGGCGACACCGATCCGTGAGGACATCCTCAAGAACCCCGGCTTCGGCCGCTACTTCACCGACCACATGGCGCATGTCCGCTGGACGCTGGATGCTGGCTGGCACGGCCACGAAGTCCGCCCCTACGGCCCGTTGACGCTGGACCCCGCCGCTGCCGTACTGCACTACGGCCAGGAAATCTTCGAAGGCATCAAGGCGTACCGTCACGCCGATGGCTCGATCTGGACCTTCCGCCCGGAAAAGAATGCCGAACGTTTTCGCCGGTCTGCCCGTCGCCTGGCACTGCCCGAGCTGGATGACGAGGCCTTCATCGGCTCGCTGCACGCACTGCTTGCCCAGGACCAGGCCTGGGTGCCAACCCCGTCCAGCGAGGCCGACGAATCGAGCCTCTACCTGCGCCCCTTCATGATCGCCAGCGAGACGTTCCTGGGCGTGCGCCCGGCCCACGAGGTCGACTACTACGTCATCGCCTCTCCCGCCGCGGCCTACTTCAAGGGTGGCGTGGAGCCCGTCTCGATCTGGCTGTCTTCCCACTACAAGCGCGCCGCCCCTGGCGGTACCGGCTTCGCCAAGTGCGGTGGCAACTACGCCGCCTCCCTGGCGGCGCAGAAGGAAGCCGAAACCCACGGCTGCGGCCAGGTCGCCTTCCTCGATGCGCGCGAGAACAAGTGGATCGAGGAGCTGGGCGGCATGAACCTGTTCTTCGTCTTCAGCGATGGTTGCCTGGTCACGCCCAAGCTCACCGATACCATTCTCGAAGGCGTGACCCGCGACTCGGTGCTGACCCTGGCCCGCGACGAAGGCCTGTCGCCCGAGGAGCGTCCGATCAGCATCGACGAGTGGCGCGAAGGTGCGGCCTCCGGCGAGATCACCGAGGTCTTCGCCTGCGGTACCGCCGCGGTGATCACCCCGGTGGGCGAGCTCGTCACCGAAGAGGGCCCTATCCGACTGGCCGCCGGCAGCGACAACCGCATCGCCAAGCGCCTGCGCACCAAGCTGCTCGACCTCCAGTACGGTCGCGCCGAGGACACCCACGGCTGGCTGACCCGATTGGTCTGATCGATGTTTGTGCTCATCCGGAACCCTTGACGAGGGGCGTCGGGGACAGGGTGAAGAGGAGGTCATCGTCAGGGATGACGAATGTAGCGCCCAGGGATGGGTTCACAGCGCCTCCTCGTAATCCTGTCGTCGAGAAAGCCCCTCCTTCACCCAGGTCAGCGAGCCCCATGACCCAGGTAGACTTCTACGTATTACCCGACACCACGCTGGAGGCCCGCCTGGCCTTCGCCTGCCGGCTGGCCGAGACCATCCAGCGCAAGGGCTACCGCCTGCACCTGCACGCCGAGGACGAGGCCATGGCCCGTGAGCTGGACGACAAGCTGTGGACCTTCCGTCCCGATGCCTACCTGCCCCACGCCCTGCTCGGCAGCGACATGGCCGACAGCGTGCCGGTAACCATCGGCTGGGAGCATCCGCCCGAGCCGGGCCAGGACGGCCCCATGGCGATGCTCAACCTCGACCCCGGCATACCCGAGTGGTTCTCGCGCTTCGAACGGGTCGCCGAGATCATCAACCAGCATCAGCAGGTGCTCGTCGCCAAACGCGAGTGCTGGCAGACCTACAAGCAGCGCGGCTATCCCGTCAAGGCGCATCAGCTACGCGGCTAATACCACCAAGCTAGGGGCGCCGGGGGCAGGCCGAAGAGGAGGTCTTTTGCCATGGATGGCAAAAGTAGCGCCCAGGGATGGGTTCACAGCGCCTCCTCGCAGGCCTGCTCCCGGATCAGCCCCGTTGATGAAACCCCCGGCGCCCCTCTGAAGGGTTATCACGCCCGGCTGACGCCAAGTGCCCCATCGCGCTATAATCGAGCCCATTTTTCGAACCGCCTCGACGACTTCCCGCCGCCCGGCCCACACCGGCGGCGACCATTTCTGGACCCGGAACGCCCCATGGACAAGACCTACCAACCCGAGCAGATCGAATCCCGCTGGTACCAGCGCTGGGAAGCCGACGGACGCTTCGCCCCGTCGGGCGAGGGCGAGCCCTACACGATCATGATCCCGCCGCCCAACGTCACCGGCAGCCTGCACATGGGCCATGCGTTCCAGGACACCATCATGGACACCCTGATCCGCTGGCGGCGAATGCAGGGCCGCAATACCCTGTGGCAGGTGGGCACCGACCACGCCGGCATCGCCACCCAGATGCTGGTGGAGCGCAAGGTCGCCCAGGAGGAAGGCAAGAGCCGGCACGACCTGGGCCGCGACGCCTTCATCGACAAGGTGTGGGAGTGGAAACACGAGTCCGGCGGCCACATCACCCGCCAGCTACGCCGCATGGGCGCCAGCGTCGACTGGTCCCGCGAGCGCTTCACCATGGACGACGGCTTCTACAAGGCTGTGCAGGAAACCTTCGTGCGCCTCCATGAAGAGGGCCTGATCTACCGCGGCAAGCGCCTGGTCAACTGGGACCCGACCCTGCATACCGCCATCTCCGACCTGGAGGTGGAAAACCGCGACCAGCAGGGTAGCTTCTGGCACTTCCGCTATCCGCTGGCCGACGGCGTGACCACCGACGCCGGCGAGCCTTACCTGGTCGTCGCCACCACCCGCCCCGAGACCCTGCTTGGCGATACCGGCGTGGCGGTCAACCCGGAAGACCCGCGCTACGCCTCGCTGGTGGGCAAGTTCGTCGAACTGCCGCTGGTCGGCCGGCGCATCCCCATCGTCGCCGACGAGCACGCCGACATGGAGAAGGGCTCGGGCTGCGTGAAGGTCACCCCGGCCCATGACTTCAACGACTATGAGGTCGGCCGCCGCCAGGGCCTGCCGTTGATCAACGTCTTCACCCAGGACGCCAGCATCCTGGCGCAAGCGGAAGCCTTCGATATCCAGGGCCGACCGCTGCCCGACATCGACCCGAGCCTGCCGGAAAAGTACGCCGGGCTCGACCGCTTCGAGGCACGCAAGCGGATCGTCGCCGACATGGACGCCGCCGGCCTGCTCGAACAGGTCGAAGCCGTCAACAATACCCTGCCCCACGGCGACCGCTCCGGCGACGTCATCGAACCGCTGCTGACGGACCAGTGGTTCGTCGCCGTGGAAACGCTGGCCAAGCCGGCCATCGAGGCGGTGGAGAATGGCAACATCCAGTTCGTGCCCAGGAACTACGAGAACATGTACTTCGCCTGGATGCGCGACCTGCAGGACTGGTGCATCTCGCGCCAGCTGTGGTGGGGCCACCGCATTCCCGCCTGGTACGACGCCGCCGGCAACGTCTACGTGGCGAGAACCGAAACCGAAGCCCGCGACAAGCACGGCCTTTCCGCGGATGTCGAACTGACCCAGGACGAGGACGTGCTCGACACCTGGTTCAGCTCGGGCCTGTGGACCTTCGGTACCCTGGGCTGGCCGGAGAAGACACCGGAACTCGCCACCTTCCACCCCTCCAGCGTGCTGGTCACCGGCTTCGACATCATCTTCTTCTGGGTCGCGCGGATGATCATGCTGACCCTGAAGTTCACCGGCGAGGTGCCGTTCAGGCAGGTCTATGTCCACGGCCTGGTGCGCGACGGCCAGGGCCAGAAGATGTCCAAGTCAAAGGGCAACGTGCTCGACCCCATCGACCTGATCGACGGGATCGCACTGGAAGCCCTGGTGGAAAAGCGTACCGGCAACATGCTGCAGCCGCAGAGGGCCAAGGCGATCGCCAAGGCCACGCGTGCCGAGTTCCCCGCGGGGGTCGAGCCCCACGGCACCGACGCCCTGCGCTTCACCTTCCTTTCCCAGGCCACCACCGGGCGCGACATCAAGTTCGACATGGGACGCCTGGACGGCTACCGCAACTTCTGCAACAAGCTGTGGAACGCCTCGCGCTACGTGCTGATGAATGCCGAGGGCGAGGACACCGGCACCGGGGGCGACCCCGTCGAGCTGTCGCTGGCCGACCGCTGGATCGTCTCGCGCCTGCAGCAGACCGAGGCCCAGGTCACCAGGGCGATGGAAGAGTTCCGCTTCGACCATGCCTCCCAGGCGCTCTACGACTTCGTCTGGAACGAGTACTGTGACTGGTACCTGGAGCTCTCCAAGCCGGTACTGTGGGACGAGTCCGCGTCCACGGAAGCCAAGCGCGGTACCCGTCGCACGCTGGTGCGCGTGCTGGAGGCGGTCCTGCGCCTGGCCCATCCGATGATGCCCTACATCACCGAGGAGATCTGGCAGCGCGTGGCGCCCCTGGCCGGCAAGGCCAGCGGCGATGACAGCGAGTCGATCATGGCCCAACCGTGGCCGCTGGCCGAGCCGGAGAAGATCGACGAGCAGGCCACCCGAGACATCGAGTGGCTCAAGGGCGTCATCGTCGCGGTACGCAACATTCGCGCCGAGATGAACATCGCCCCCGGTAAGCCGCTCGAGGTGCTGTTGACCAAGGGCGGCCCGGCCGACAAGGCACGCCTCGAGGCCAATCGCCTGTTCCTGGCCAGGCTGGCCAAGCTGGAGAGCGTCATCTGGCTCGACAACCCGAATGAGGCGCCGCTCTCGGCAACGCAATTGGTGGGTGACATGGAAGTGCTGGTGCCCATGGCCGACCTGATCGACAAGGACACCGAACTGGCCCGCCTGGCCAAGGAGATCGACAAGCAGGACACGCTCATCGGCGGCATCGAAAAAAAGCTCGGCAACGAGAGCTTCGTCGCCAGGGCCCCGGAGGCGGTTGTCGAGAAGGAGCGCGGCAAGCTGGCCGACTTCCAGGCCGCTCGCCGGCTGCTGGTCGAACAGCGCGACAAGATCGCCGCCCTCTAGGGCGGCCGTACCGGAGCCATCCGCCATGCCTCGGGCCAGCCCTGGCGGCAGCGCCATCCAGCCCGTTCTTCCCGAGCGCACTGGGAAGAACGCGGCAACGGCATGATTAGGGAACACTGTTCTGCAATGAGCGTTTCGCCTAGAATGGGATCACATCCCCCAACCCTCGCTCCCCAATGCTTCAGACCGAACCGACCTTCGCGCTTGGCCGTATCCTGTTATTCAATCTGTTGGGCGTCGCCCTGATCCTGAGCTGGATCTCACCCGGCCTGCTGTTCTGGACCGAGCTGGATGATGCCGTCTTCTTCGCGACCAACGCCTGGCTCAGCGAAGAGAACACAGCCTGGGTACTGTTCGTGGCGGCCAGCAATAACCGCCTGTTCGACGTCTTCAGCTTCCTGATCCTGCTCGCCATCTACCTGTGGGCCATCAGCCATGATCCGGAACCGCACCATCGCATGCTGCGCTGGGGCGGTATCGGTATCACCATGCTCCTGGCAGCGGTATTCATCGCCCAGGGCGTGCGCATGGTGGTGTCCTATAACCACCCCAGCCCCACCCTGGTATACGAAAACGTCAACCTGATCACCCAGATGGTGGGGTTCTCCACCAAGGACAGCTCCGGCAGCAGCTTTCCCGGTGATCACGGGGTGAACCTCTTCCTGTTCACCGCCTTCATGTGGCGTTTCGCCGGCCACAAGGTGATGCTGGTCAGCGCCCTGATCGCCATCATTCTCAGCGCCCCGCGGATCCTCAGCGGCGCCCACTGGTTCAGCGATGTCTACTTTGCGGCGCTGGCCATCAATCTGGTCGTGGCCCCCTGGATTCTCCTCACGCCGTTGGCACCGCTACTGTCCCGGGCCTTCACGGCGGGGATGATCAAGGCACGCAATGCCCTTCCGGGCAAGTGACGCCGAACAGGCCACAGGGCCTCGTGCCGAGCTCCTCAGAGGGTGTTTACAAAAGTAGCGAGCGAAGGTCAGACAAGGCGAAATCAGTCGAAAAAGCGGAGTTTACGCGCTGTAAATGAGCATTTTGAGGCTGATTTCAACGCAGTATGGCCTAGCGCAGTAGTTTGTAAACACCCTCTCAGTTGGCCTTGCGAAAGCCGCCCAGCACCCGTTGATCCGGGCCGAAGAAGACCAGCCTGTCATGATCGATGAGGTAGCGGTAGGCGTTTTCCATCATCCCGGTGACGCGGCGGGCGTCATCGAGCTGCGGGCATCCCATCCGGGTGGTGGCCAGTTCACTGAATTCGATGCGGTTGCTGTCGCCTAGCTGCACCTTGCCGTTGAGCGTATTGCAGCCATCGTGACCGTTTACCCGGCCATCCGGCGAAATCGTGAAATGAGGCGTGGTGGGCATCGAGAGTCGCTCGTCGGTGCCCACCAGCAGCAGGTTCCAGCGCTGCCCCACCATGGCCCCCTCCAGCTTGTCCGCTCCCCTGTCATCCTGGCGGGACACATCCGTTGGCTGGCTGCCGCAGGCCACCAGGGTCAGTGCCGCCAGAATCATCATCAGCGGGCGGCCCAGAGATGTCTTGTACATGAATCTTTCCTTATGCTTTCGAGTCCACACAGATCGATGCCACGGGCGTAGGGAGACCGCTCAACGCCGGCAAGGACAAAGCCGGAGTTTACACGAGCGCACAAGGGTTGGATCGATCGAGCACCATTACCGAGCAGAACGCCTCGGATGCCGTGATCAAGCGGTGTAGTGCTACCAGGTGCCGATGTTCTCCATGGAGGCCCAGGGCTCCCTGGACGGCAGTGCGTCGCCCTTCTGCAGAAGCTCGACGGAAATGCCGTCGGGGCTGCGCACGAAGGCCATGTGGCCGTCCCGGGGCGGGCGGTTGATGGTCACGCCACCCTGCCGCAGGCGCTCGCAGAGGGCATAGATGTCATCGACCCGATAGGCCAGGTGGCCGAAACTGCGCCCGCCGGTGTACGCTTCCGGGTCCCAGTTCCACGTGAGCTCCAGCTCCGGGGCCTTGAGCTCGGCCGAGCGCGACTCATCCTCCGGCGCCGCCAGGAAGACCAGCGTGAAGCGCCCCTTCTCGTTCTCCTTGCGACGCACCTCCTTCAATCCCAGCAGGTCGCAGTAGAAACGCAGTGACGCATCCAGGTCACTGACACGCACCATGGTGTGAAGAAATTGCATTGGGCACCTCTTGTCGGTTCGTCGGGGTAAGGCTCCCTCAGTCGTGAATATATTCGCTGAAGATCGCCGGGGTGCGATCCTCATGTCGCCAGGTCAGCACCGCATAGTCATCATAGCGCCCTGTCTCCATGCCTGGCGAGCCGTGGGGCATGCCCGGTACGGTCAGGCCCACCACGTCGGGACGCTCTTCCAGCAGACGAAGGATATCGGCGGCGGGAACATGGCCTTCGATGACATAGCCGTCGACCAGCGCCGTGTGGCAGGACGACAGCTCGGGCGTGACCCCGTGCTCGACCTTCACCGAACGCATGTCCCGGGTCTTGTGCTGGCGAACCTCGAACCCCTCTTCCTTGAGGTGGTCGGCCCAGGCCGTGCAGCAGCCGCAGCTGGGATCCTGATACATTTCCACCACGGGGACTGCCCAGGCTGCGGTCGCAAACAGGCCGAGGAGCGTACCGGCCAATGCACGGGGAAGCCCGATTGTCACTGGCCTGCGTTTTACGGATATGATCTTCATGGAATTGGCTCCTGTCAAAAGCCGAAGTGGTCACCCGAATCCTGACAAGACGGTACGAGCTTGCCAATAGCCAAGACAGTGGAGACGTCAAAATGTCGCATTATTGTGATCTGGCACCGGGTCACCCGTTTCACGGCCCCTACCACGACGAGGAATATGGCTTTCCCGTCGTTGACGACCAGGCTCTCTTCGAGCGGCTGGTGCTGGAGATCAATCAGGCGGGACTCTCCTGGCTCACCGTGCTGAAGAAGCGCGAGGCCTTTCGGCACGCCTTCGATGACTTCCACATCGACCGGATCGCCGAGTATGGAGAAGACGACCGGCAGCGCCTGCTCGCCGACGCCGGCATCATCCGCAACCGGCTCAAGGTGAACGCGGTGATACACAACGCCGGCATCGTCCAGTCATTGCGCCGGGAACACGGCAGTTTCAAGGGCTGGCTGGACCACCATCACCCCCTGTCCCATGCCGACTGGGTCAAGCTGTTCCGGAAAACCTTCCGCTTCACCGGGCCCGAGATCGTCGGAGAGTTCCTGATGAGTACCGGCTATCTACCCGGCGCCCATCACGAGGCGTGCCCGGTGCAGGAACATATCCTCGTCGCGGGGCCGCCCTGGGCCACCGTCGCGTCATCGACCGGGTAGTGGCGTAGCGCCCGACACGGCGCACGGAGCTGGATCACCATCATTCAAGGAGGCAACATGGATTCGCTTACCCAGGTAGCACTCGGCGCTGCCGTCGGTGGCGTAGTGCTAGGCCGTCGGCTGGGCCGCAAGGCGGTGCTGATCGGCGCGGCCCTGGGCACTCTGCCCGACCTGGATGTCTTTCTTGACTACGGCGATGCGGTGGCCAATATCACCGAACATCGCGGCTTTACCCATTCCCTTTTCGTGCTGACGGGGCTGGGCACCTTGATGGCGGCATTGAGTGCCAGGTTCTCTCCAACACGCGACATCGCCTTCCATCACTGGTGGCTGTTCTTCGTGCTCTGCCTGACCACCCACCCGATACTGGACGCCTTGACCACCTATGGCACCCAGCTATGGTGGCCATTGGACGTGGCTCCCAGCGCCTGGCCAATCATCTTCATCATCGACCCGCTCTTTACCCTGCCGCTGGCGATCGGCGTCGTCGTCGCGCTCGCCACCGGCAACGGCCGTCGCGGCCCCGCCTGGGGGGTAGCCCTTTCCAGCACCTACCTGGTCTTCGCCATGGGGGCCAAGGGCCTGGTGGAGACTCGCCTCGAGCCGGTCCTGGCAGATCGCGGGCTGCTGGATGCGCCGCGACTGGTACAGCCCACGCCCTTCAACACCCTGCTGTGGCGCGTGACGATCCTCGATGGCGAGCACCATCACGAGACCCTGGTGAGCGTCTTCGATGGGGGCACTCGGCCGGTGTTTGAAACCTTCGATCGCGGCGCCGAACTGGAGCCCGCAGCATTGGCAAGCGAGCGGGGGCAACGGCTCGACTGGTTCGCCGGCCCCTTCCTGCGCTACGAAGCTCGTGAGATCGAAGGGCGGGAGACCCTGATCGCCACCGACCTGCGGCTGGGCTTCCCGGGCTTTCATCCTTTCAGTTTCACCCTGGCGGTTCGTGATGATGGCGACTGGCGGCCGGTGGAGACCTCCGAGATACTGCACCCCCACTCTCGCGCCGACCTTGATGCGCTCGGGCAGTTGGGATCACGCATTCTTGGCCCCGAACCGGCGCTGTGCACCAGCGGGTTCGTCGCCGACCGCTGGGTTGTCGATGTGCCCGCCCAGTGCTGAACGGATGGGACCATCGAACGCGCGAGGCCCCACCGCTTGGGCAGGGCCTCGACAATCAGCCATTCGGCGCCGGCAGCGGCGCCAGACTCAGCTGAAGTTCTGGGCGACGAAATCCCAGTTGATCAGGTTCCACACGCTGTCCAGATACTTCGGACGAGCATTGCGGTAGTCGATGTAGTAGGCATGCTCCCACACGTCGATGGTCAGAATCGGGGTCTGGCCATGGGCGATGGGGGTGTCGGCATTGCTGGTATTGACGATATCCACGCCACCGTCAGCGGTCTTGATCAGCCAGGTCCAACCAGAACCGAAGTTGCCGGCCGCATTGGCATTGAAGGTTTCCTTGAACTTGTCGAAGGAGCCGAACTTGGCGTCGATCGCTTCGGCCAGGGCACCGGTCGGCTCGCCGCCACCGTTGGGTGACAGGCAATGCCAGTAGAAGGTGTGGTTCCACACCTGAGCCGCCTGGTTGAACAGGCCACCGGATACGCTCTTGATGATCTCTTCGAGCGACTTGCCGGCATCATCGGTGCCTTCGACCAGCTCGTTGAGCTTGGTGACGTAGGCCTGGTGGTGCTTGCCATAGTGGTATTCGAGTGTCTCGGCGGAGATATGCGGCTCGAGGGCGTTCTTCTCGTAGGGCAGTGCGGGCAGTTCAAATGCCATCGGGTCTTGCTCCTTGCTTTTCACGGTGGGAATCGGGGTGATCCCGGCTTGCCGATGACACTACGACTTGCCTATTGGTCGCCCCGTCGGTATTTTCCAAGTGTACACTAGATTAATTCCAACAGGCGCCATGTCAAGCGACCCCCATGAAAAGCCCTCCCGTTCGATGAACAGTGCCGCCGAGCAGTTGCTTCACCTGCTGAAGATGCGTGGGCCGCATTCCGCCTCCGAACTGGGTGAGCTGGTAGGTACCACGGGCGAGAATGCCCGTCAGCAGCTAGGCAAGCTGTCCCGGCAAGGGCTGGTCACCCAGCGAGCGCGGCCAGGCGGTGTCGGCCGACCGGTGTCAGAGTGGCGGCTGACCGAAGCCGGCCACGATCACTTTCCTGATGCCCATGCCGAGCTGGCGGCCAAGCTGATCATCAGCGTGCGCGATACCCTGGGGCCGGGCGCGCTGGATCGACTGGTGGAAGCCCGCGAAAGCGAGACGTTGGCGCTCTACCGCCGCGAACTGGCCGGTGCCGACTCGTTGCGCGAGCGAGTTTCCCGCCTGGCCAGGATCCGCACCCGGGAAGGTTACATGGCCGAGTGGTGGAAGGAGGAGGACGGCAGCCTGATGCTGGTCGAGAACCACTGTCCCATCTGCAGTGCAGCACGCACCTGCCCCGCCTTCTGCCGGTCCGAACTGCAGATATTTCGCGCCGTACTCGGCGAGCGGGTCTGCGTCGAGCGCACCGATCATGTGCTGTCGGGCGCCCGCCGCTGCACCTATCGTCTGACGCCAAGGTGACTCAGAGGGTATTTACAAACTACTGCGCTAGGCCATACTGCGTTGAAATCAGCTTAAAAATGCCCATTTACAGCGCGTAAACTCCGCTTTTTCGACTGATTTTGCCTTGTCTGACCTTCGCTCGCTACTTTTGTAAACACCCTCTCAGGGAGCGATGCCCTGGCCACAGCCCCTCAACACCTGCCCCCCGATCGCGAGGGTGGCCCGCGCCGGAAACGGCTCGCCACTCATGTCGTCGAAGCAGGCCCGTGCTTCCAGCGTGAGCTCGAAGGGCTGCTCCGCCTCGCCACTGGCCAGGGTCACCCGCCCCAGGGCGTTATCCATTTCCGTCACTCGATAGGGCAGTGTCAGCTCGCGCGAGCCGTAATCCATCAATAGCGTCAATTCCGGCGCATCATGGGCCAGGTTGGCCACCCAGCCCGGCTCGTTGCCGCGAGCATGGAACATGACACCCGGGCGGTCCTGACGGGACAGCGTCTTGCGCGTGGCGTCGCGCTGACACGCCAGGCGGCCATTGGCGCTCTCCACCATCGCCTCGTCGCCCTTCGACCAGAAGCTGAGGTCGCCCTGCTGGAAGCGCGCGCCACTGGCCACCACTGCCGGCTGTAACCGATAGGCCCCATGAGCGGACCATAGCCGCAGCTCATCCTCGGTGAAGACCGACACCAAGTCCTGAGCCGGCGTGCAGCGCCAGGCCTGGAAGCTGTCGGCACCGCCGGCGAAGAACAGGGAAGGCATCAGCGGTGCGGCCGGCGGCGTCACCTGGGGTCCATTGGAGTCGACCTGGGGCATGGTGACCGAAGCCGACTCGCTGACCGTGGGACCAGGCCCATCCATCGGAGCAACGACACAGCCGGTCAGCACCAGCATGGCACCCAGCACCAGCGGCAGGCGTGCGGGCCGGAAGACGGGAAGCGGCGAAGAAAAAAGGGTCATGGAGGTTCCTTGCGCGAATCGTTTGTTCGTTCCCGCACAGAATAACAGGCGCTGGAGCCAAAGACTCCGACGCCCGTTTTCACGCAAACCACCGGCGTGACCATCAACCATATTGCTGGCGCAGTTGCCGGGCGGCCTCGACCATGTTGCTCAGCGCCGGTTCCACCTCGGCCCAGCCTCGGGTCTTCAGGCCACAGTCCGGATTGACCCACAGCCGCTCGGCGGGGATCCGCTCCGCCGCTTTCTCCATCAGCCGCACCATCCAGGCCACATCGGGAATGTTGGGCGAGTGGATATCGTAGACACCCGGCCCGATCTCGTTGGGATAGGCGAAGTTCCGGAAGGCATCGAGCAGCTCCATGTCCGAGCGCGATGTTTCGATGGTGATCACATCGGCATCCAGGGCGGCGATGGCATCGATGATGTCGTTGAATTCCGAATAGCACATATGGGTGTGGACCTGGGTCGCATCCCCGGCCACGGCAGCGGTGAGCTGAAAGCATTCCACCGCCCAGCCGAGATACGGCTGCCACTCGGCGCGGCGCAGCGGCAAGCCCTCCCGCAGCGCCGGCTCGTCGATCTGGATGGCCGGGATTCCCGCCGCTTCCAGGTCGGCGACTTCGTCACGCAGCGCCAGGGCAATCTGTCGACAGGTGGCCGACCGGGGCTGATCGTCACGGACGAAGGACCATTGGAGCATGGTCACCGGGCCGGTCAGCATCCCTTTCATCGGCCTGTCGGTGAGTGACTGGGCATGTTCGCTCCAGCGCACCGTCATCGCGGCCCTGCGCGTCACGTCACCGACAATCACCGGCGGCTTGACGCAGCGGGAGCCATAGCTCTGGACCCAGCCATTGCGAGTGAACACGAAACCATCCAACTGCTCGCCGAAATACTCCACCATGTCGTTACGCTCGGCTTCGCCATGGACCAGCATGTCGAGCCCCAGCGCTTCCTGGCGTACCACCGCATCGGCGATCTCCTCGCGCATGCGGGCGTCATAGTCGTCGCGACTCAGCTCACCGGCCTTGTAGGCGCGCCGGGCGGCACGAATCTCCGTCGTCTGGGGAAAGGAGCCAATGGTGGTGGTGGGAAACAGCGGCAGGTCCAGAGCACGGCGCTGCGCCTGGGCCCGCTCGCCATAGGCACTGGCTCGCGCGGTATCGGCCTTCGTCGCCCGGGCCAGGCGTTCGGCTACGGCCGCCTTGTGGATGCGCGGCGAGGCGCGGCGAGCGTCCAACGCCCTGGTGGCGTCTTCCAGGCGCGCACGATCCTCGTCGGTGGCGCGGTTATCCAGCAGCCGGGCCAGGGTTACCGTCTCATCGAGCTTCTGCCGGGCGAAGGCCAGCCAGCTGGTGAGCTCCGGGTCGAGCTTCGAGCCAGGCCCGGTTTCCGCCGCCAGGTCCACCGGCACGTGCAACAGCGAGCAGGAGGGCGCCAGCCACAGCCGCTCGCCCAGGCGCATGCGGGC
Organism: Billgrantia endophytica; assembly: GCF_002879615.1. GTDB lineage: Bacteria > Pseudomonadota > Gammaproteobacteria > Pseudomonadales > Halomonadaceae > Halomonas > Halomonas endophytica. The sequence goes on along the minus strand of NZ_PNRF01000028.1, from coordinate 84,789 downwards.
ACTGGCCAGCCGTTCGCGCAGGGCGGCCAGGTCGGCGCGCCAGACGTTGCGTCCGTCGATGGCCCCTACCGACAGCACCTTGTAGCCGGGCAGATTGTCGATCACCGATGCGAGCTGCTCGGGAGCCCGCACCACGTCGATATGCAGGCCGTCCACGGGCAGGTTCACCGCCAGCCGCAGGTTGTCACCCAGGCCACCGAAGTAGCTGGCCACCAGCAGCTTGACCGGCGATGAGCGCAGTACGTTATAGCCGGCCTCGAAGGCCTGCTTCCACTCGCGAGGCAGGTCCTGGACCAGCGCCGGCTCGTCGAGCTGAACCCATTCCACGCCCAGCCTGGCCAGGCGCGTCAACACCTCGCCGTAGACGGGCAGGATCGACTCGAGCAGTGACAGGCGATCGAAACCGCCCGCCCGATCGCCCCCCTGCCCTTCCTCTGATCGAACCTTGCCCAACCATAGCCAGGTCAGGGGGCCGGTCAGCACTACCTTGACGGGATACCCGGCATCGCGCGCCTCCTTCACCTCGTCGAACAGCCGGGTGCTGGCCAGCTGGAAGGCCTGCCCTTCACGCAATTCAGGGACCAGATAATGGTAGTTGGTATCGAAATACTTGGTCATCTCGCAGGCGGCGGCCGACTCGCCGCTGGGGGCCCGGCCACGGGCCATGCGAAAGGTCGTGTCCAGGTCCACGTCGCCCCGGGCAACTTCCTCTTCGGCGGCAAAGCGGGGCGGCACCGCGCCCAGCAGCGTGGAGACATTGAGCACCTGGTCATAGAAGGCGAAGTCGCCCACCGTGACCAGGTCGAGACCCGCTTCACGCTGCGCCTGCCAGTGGCGCGCGCGCAGCTCACGTCCCTCCGCCTCCAGCGCCTGACGATCGAGGTCGCCTTGCCAGTAGGCTTCCACCGCCCGCTTGAGCTCACGGTTCGCGCCAATTCGCGGATAGCCAGATATATGAGCTAATGTCATGATGACGACTCTCTTGCATGAATGATGCTGGAGAGTCTCGCTGGCCGATCACGCTGAATCAAACTAAAGTTTCTAATTCAAAACATGAGAACCATTCACTCATGCTCGAACTTCGCCATCTTCGTACCCTGGTCGCGCTGCGTGATGCCGGTTCCCTGGTGGAAGCCGCCGAGCGCGTGCACCTGACCCAGTCGGCCTTGTCTCATCAGATCAAGGATCTCGAGGAGCGGCTGGGCAGCCAGCTGTTCGTTCGCAAGACCCGACCGGTCGAGTTCACCCGTGCGGGGCAACGGCTGCTGGTGCTTGCCGAACAGGTACTGCCCCTGGTGCGAATGGCCGAACGTGATCTGGCTCGCCTGATCGGGCACGAGCCAGGCCGCCTGCACATGGCCATCGAATGTCACAGCTGTTTCCAATGGTTGATGCCCACCATCGACCACTTCCGCAACCACTGGCCGGAAGTGGAAGTCGATATTCCCGGCGGCCATCACTTCGACCCTTTGCCGGCACTGGCCCGCGAGCAGCTCGACCTGGTGATCACCGCCGACCCCCAACCCCTGGCCGGGGTCTACTACGAGCCGCTGTTCCGCTACCAGGGGCTGCTGGCGGTGGCCCGCCAGCACCCCTTTGCCGGCAGGCCCTTCGTCACCCCCGAGGAACTGGCCGAGGAAACCTTGATCACCTACCCGGTCGAGCACACTCGACTCGATGTCTTCACGCAATTTCTCGACCCCGCCGGCGTGCGCCCCAGGGAAGTACGCACCGCCGAGCTGACCATCATGATGATGCAGCTGGTGGCCAGCGGCCGTGGCGTCTGCGCGCTGCCCAACTGGGCACTGACGGAATACCTGGAACGGGACTATGTGAAGGCCGTGGCGCTAGGCGAGGAAGGGGTATGGAGCACCCTCTTCGCCGCCATTCGCGAGGAGAGCCGCGGACAGCCGTGGATGGAGGACTTCCTGCGCACCGCCCGGGAAACCTCCTTTGCCGTACTGGATGGCATCAGGCCGGCTTGACCGGCAGGGTCCTGGTAACGGGCGGGGTCGGCAGCAGCAGGGAGAAGCGGGCGCCGCCCAGGTCGTGGCTGGTATCCACGATCGCACTGCCGCCATGCCACGCCATGATCTTCTGCACGATGGAGAGCCCGAGGCCGTAGCCTCCGGAGCGGCGGGTGCGGCTATCGTCGAGCCGGGCAAACGGCTTGAAGATCGCCTGTCGTTCATTCTCCGGCACGCCGGGGCCGTCATCTTCCACGTCCAGGCGCACCAGGCGGGATTCGACTGAAAGACGCAGCACGACACGGGACTGAGCATGACGGCAGGCGTTGGCCACCAGGTTCTGCAGGGCCCGTTGCAGGTAACGGGGCTCGGCCATGGCCTGGACCTCGCCGCCCGGCGCCAGCTCGAGCCGTAGATGGGCATGAAGCGGCGCCAGGGTCTCGATGACCCGCTTCGCGATGGCACGACAATCCACCCGGGCACGTTCCAGCTCGGTGCCATTGATGATGCCGCTGTCGAGCCTGGCATAGGTGAGGATCTCATCGATGAGCTGATCGAGCTCTTCGATATCCCCGTCGATGCCATGCAGCTGGCGGTGCACGGCCGGGTCGTCAGTCATGTCCTCGACCATCTGCATGGCGAAACGAATGCGGGCTACCGGGGTGCGCAGCTCATGGGAGACGGCGCGGATCATTTCCTGCTGGGAGCGAAGCAATGACTGGACCTGGGCCGCCATGGCGTTGAAGGCCATGCCGACACGGCCGATGAAGCCGCCGCCATCCACCTTGACCCGGGTATCGAGGCGCCCTCCCGCAATGCGTCCGGCCGCCAGTTCCAGCCGCGCCAGGCGAGCCTCCACGCTGCGCACTATCAGATAGATGATCGCCGCCAGAACGGCGAGCATGATGACCAACACCAGTAGCAGCAGGGAGATCGGCGTGGGCTCCAGCGCCGACACCGGACCGATCGACAACCACTGGCGAGTGCCGTCTGCAGTCGGCACGGAAAGATAGACCGTCAACGCCCAGTGGCCGGGCAGTAGCCGAATGACCAGCTCTCCCTCCCGGAGACGGGATAATTGGTGGCTGTCCAGTCCCGCCGGCGCCAGGTCACTGAGCTGAATCGGCAAGGCGTCGCCGGTCACCCTTGCCAGGCGCCGTTCTCGTACATCACCGCTCACCTCGGCCAGCCAGTCGCCCAGCATCTGGGCCAGGCCGCGCAACTGACGCTCATTCAGCCCGGAAAGGCGAGCCTCCAGCAATCTCTCTTCACCGGGCAGACGGCGAAAGAGGCGCCAGCCATCCTCGCCCTCCGTCTTTACCAGAACGCCACCACGCTCGAGACGCCGGTGGTCGAACCAGCCCAGGTTCCCACTATCCAGCCCACGCAGCGAGAGCCGCATATCCAGCAGATCCGACTGCTGGGTCAGCCAGTCGCCACGCTCATTGGCCGGCAGGGCGGACACTTTCAGGGTCAACAGCTGCAGCGGCGCTTCGGCCAATTGTTCGCGATACTGCTCGATACGCACCCGGTCCACCAGGGCCAGCCCCATCAACGCCAGCCCGAAGGTCAGCAGCAGGGCCAGCGCCAGGAGCAGATAGACACGCAGGAAAGAGCCATCGGCCAGGAACCGCCGCATCGTTCAGGCATCCTTGACGAACAGGTAGCCCTTGCTGCGCACCGTCTTGATACGATGCGGATGGTTGGGGTCATCACCGATCTTGGGCCGGATCCGTGATACCCGTACGTCGATGGAGCGATCCTGGCCGTCGTACTTGATACCGCGCAGTTCGCTGAAGATCTCTTCGCGGGTGAGCACTCGCCCGGCATTGCTGGCCAGCAGCCACAGCAGGTCGAACTCGGCGCTGGTCAGGTCGATGCGATCGCCTTCCAGCCAGGCTTCCCGGGTGGCGCTGTCGATGTCCAGGTTGCCGAAGGCGAGCCGCACCTCTCCGCTCTGCTCGGAGTGGTCCGCGCGGCGCAACAGGGCTCGCATACGTGCCAGCAGCACCCGCGGCTGGACCGGCTTGGGTACATAGTCGTCGGCGCCCATCTCCAGCCCAAGCACCTGATCCATGTCGTCGGTGCGGGCGGTGAGCATCAATATCGGCCCGGCATAGTCGGGCCTGGCCCGGCGACAGATCGACAGGCCATCTTCTCCGGGCAGCATCAGATCGAGGATCACCAGATCCGGCTGCAGCGCCAGGATCTGATCCACGCCTCGCGAACCCTCGGCCTCCACGGTCACCTGGAAGCCATTGGCCTCGAGATAGTCGCGGGTGAGCTCCGCCAGACGTACGTCGTCCTCGATAATCAGCACGTGTTCCATGTCGCTGCTTTGCAGGTTGTCATCCATCCTAGTCATCCCCGTGCTGGGCACTCGTTGCATTACCGGGACACCCTGTCCCGCCATTACTCCATCAAGGATACCCGAAATACGACATTTCGCCTTCCCGTCGTGTTATCCCGTCCAGACAACCCTCTTCTGCGCCCCGGGACTCGAATCCCGACGAGGCATTGGAAGAGTCACAGGTAGCCCACAGGTTATCCACTTGATGAGTGGCAAAAAGCACTCTATCTTGTGCTCACCAATAGCCTGACCACAAGATGATGTGCTTCTAACAAGCCGTGACTTGCCTGTCAATGCTCACGGCATGCCTGACGAATCGAAGAGGCTCCCAGACCATGGAACGACTCCAGACCCCCGATGCGGCCACGCTATCGATCACCGCTCCACAGACACTACGCGTCATCAAGCGCACCGGCGACGTGGCGGCCTTCGATGTCGGCAAGATCGCCGTGGCCATGTCCAAGGCCTTCATCGCCGTGGAAGGCGACAATGCCGCGACCTCCTCTCGGGTGCGCGACTTCGTCGCCAATGCCTCGCGAGCCATTGCCGATACCTTCCAGCGACGCATGCCCGATGGCGGCACGGTGCACATCGAAGATATCCAGGACCAGGTAGAGCTGGCCCTGATGCGCGCCGGCGAACAGAAGGTCGCCCGCGCCTACGTGCTCTATCGCGAAGCCCATGCCCGCGCTCGTGCGGCTGCGGGCGACGATATTGCCAAGCCCCACCCGACCCTCAATGTCACCGCCGCCGACGGCAGCCGCCGCCCGCTGGACCTGGGCCGCATCGAGACCCTGGTGTACGACGCCTGCGAGAGTCTCGCCAACGTCGATCCCAATCGTATCGTCGAGGAGTCGCTGAAGAACCTCTACGACGGTGTCAGCATCGACGGGGTCTCCCAGGCGCTGACGATGACCGCCCGCACCCTGGTGGAAAAGGACCCCAACTACACCTACGTCACCGCTCGCCTGCTGCAGGACAACCTGCGCCGCGAGGCGCTCTCCTTCCTGGGCGTGGCCGATGAAGCCACCTTCGGCGAGATGGCCAAACTGTACGCCCCCGCCTTTCACGCCTATGTGGCCCGCGGGATCGAGTTCGAGCAGCTCGACCCACGCCTTGCCGAATTCGACCTGGCTCGCCTGGGCGAGGCGCTGGACCACACCCGCGACAACGCCTTCACCTACCTGGGCCTGCAGACCCTCTACGATCGCTATTTCATCCACAAGGATGACGTGCGCTACGAACTGCCCCAGGTGATGTTCATGCGTGTGGCCATGGGCCTGGCCCTGAACGAGGATGACCGGGAAGCGCGGGCCATCGAGTTCTATGAGCTGCTCTCCAGCTTCGATTACATGGCCTCGACGCCGACCCTTTTCAATGCCGGCACCCTGCGCAGCCAGTTGTCCTCCTGCTATCTCACCACCGTGCCCGACGAGTTGGACGGCATCTACGGCGCCATCCGCGACAACGCCCTGCTCTCCAAATGGGCCGGTGGCCTGGGCAATGACTGGACTCCGGTGCGCGCGCTGGGCTCCTACATCAAGGGCACCAACGGCAAGTCCCAGGGCGTGGTGCCCTTCCTCAAGGTCGTCAACGATACCGCCGTGGCAGTGAACCAGGGCGGCAAGCGCAAGGGCGCGGTCTGCGCCTACCTGGAAACCTGGCACCTGGACGTCGAGGAGTTCTTCGAGCTGCGCAAGAACACCGGCGACGATCGCCGCCGCACCCATGACATGAACACCGCCAACTGGGTGCCGGACCTGTTCATGAAGCGGGTCTTCGACGACAAGGAATGGACCCTCTTCTCGCCCTCCACCTGCCCGGATCTCCATGACCTCTACGGCGCCGCCTTCGAGAAGCGCTACGAAGAGTACGAGGCCATGACCCATAGCGGCCAGCTCAAGCTCTACAAGCGGGTCCGCGCCAAGGACCTATGGCGCAAGATGCTCTCCATGCTGTTCGAGACCGGGCACCCCTGGATCACTTTCAAGGACCCCTGCAATCTGCGCAGCCCGCAGCAGCATGCCGGTGTGGTCCACTCCTCCAACCTGTGCACCGAAATCACCCTGAACACCAGCGTAGACGAAATCGCGGTTTGTAACCTGGGTTCCGTCAACCTGGCCCAGCACGTGGTCGACGGCCGGCTCGACAACGACAAGCTGCGCAGAACCGTGCGTACCGCCGTGCGCATGCTCGACAACGTCATCGACATCAACTACTACGCGGTGCCCCAGGCACGCAACTCCAACGTCAAGCACCGTCCGGTGGGGCTCGGCATCATGGGCTTCCAGGATGCGCTCTATGCCCTGGGTGTCGCCTACGCCAGCCACGAAGCCATCGAATTTGCCGACCGTTCCATGGAGCTGGTCAGCTACCACGCCATCGAAGCCTCCAGCGATCTCGCCACCGTGCGTGGCCGGTACGAAAGCTTCGAGGGTTCGCTCTGGAGCCAGGGCGTGCTGCCCATCGATTCCATCGAGAAGCTCAAGGTCGAGCGCGGCGAGCGGTACATCGAAGTGGACACGTCCAGCACCCAGGATTGGGGGCGTATCCGCAACAAGGTCGCCAAGCAGGGCATGCGCAACTCCAATGTCATGGCCATCGCCCCTACGGCAACCATCTCCAATATCTGCGGCGTGACCCAGTCCATCGAGCCGACCTATCAGAACCTCTTCGTGAAATCGAATCTCTCGGGCGAATTCACCGTGGTCAACGCCTACATGGTCAACGACCTGAAGGCACGCGGCCTGTGGGACGAGGTGATGATCAACGATCTCAAGTACTACGACGGCAGCGTGCAGCCCATCGACCGGGTGCCGGACGACCTCAAGGCCAAGTACGCCTCCGCCTTCGAAGTGGAGCCCAAGTGGCTGGTCGAGGCCGCCTCGCGCCGCCAGAAGTGGATCGATCAGGCCCAGTCGCTGAACCTCTACATCAAGGGCGTCTCCGGCAAGAAGCTCGACGTGACCTATCGCATGGCCTGGTTCCGCGGCCTCAAGACCACCTATTACCTGCGTGCCCTGGGCGCCACCTCGGTGGAGAAATCCACGGTGGATCGCGGCACGCTGAACGCCGTGAGCAGCGGCACACCGGCTCCCACGGCGGCCCCTGCCCAGGCGGGCGCAGCGGAGCCCCGCGGTATCGAGGATTTCCTGCATGGCAAGGGTGGCCAGCGCCCCCCCTCGGCCGGCGAGATCGATGAGCTGGGCTGCGAAGCCTGCCAGTAACATCACAGGGAGTAGAGAACACATGCTGAACTGGGACGAATTCCACGAAGACGACACCTCTGTCGCCGAGAAACCGGCACCCGCCGCCAAGTCGCAACCGGCGCCTGTGCCGGCATCGAAAGCCGGTGAGATGAACGAGGCCGGCGGGGACTACCAGGTCGCCGAAGCCGAGCGCCTCGAGCGCGCCCGCAAGTCGCTGGAAGCGCTCGACGTGGCCGCCGGCCTGGAAGAGCTGGAAATGGGCGCGGCGCGCATCGAGGTCGACGACAAGCGCATGATCAATGCCCGTGCCGACCTCAACCAGTTGGTGCCATTCAAGTACGAGTGGGCCTGGCAGAAATATCTGGACGGCAGCGCCAACCACTGGATGCCCCAGGAAGTCAACATGAACGCCGATATCGCCCTGTGGAAAGGCCAGGAGGGCCTGACCGAGGACGAGCGGCTGATCGTGATGCGCAGCCTCGGCTACTTCTCCACCGCCGACTCGCTGGTGGCCAACAACCTGGTGCTGGCGGTCTATCGCCTGATCACCAACCCCGAGTGCCGCCAGTACCTGCTGCGCCAGGCCTTCGAGGAGGCGATCCACACCCACGCCTACCAGTATTGCGTGGAGTCGCTGGGCATGGACGAGGGCGAGGTCTTCAACATGTACCGCGAGGTGCCCTCGGTCGCCGCCAAGTCGGCCTGGAGCCTCAAGCACACACAGTCGCTGTCGCGCCCGGACTTCAACACCGGCACTCCTGAAACCGACCAGGAACTGCTGCGCAACCTGATCGCCTTCTACTGCGTCACCGAAGGCATCTTCTTCTACTGCGGCTTCAGCCAGATTCTCTCCATGGGCCGGCGCAACAAGATGACCGGCGTGGCCGAGCAGTTCCAGTACATCCTGCGCGACGAGTCGATGCACCTGAACTTCGGTGTCGACATGATCAACCAGATCAAGATCGAGAACCCGCATCTCTGGACCCCCGAGTTCCAGGACGAGGTGACCCAGATGATCCTCGAGGGCACCGAGCTCGAGATCGCCTACGCCCGCGATTCCATGCCCCGTGGCGTACTGGGCATGAACGCGGCGATCATGGAAGAGTACCTGCACTTCATCTGCAACCGCCGCCTGGCGCAGATCGGCCTCAAGGAGCAGTTCCCCGGCGCCCAGAATCCCTTCCCGTGGATGAGCGAGATCATCGACCTGCGCAAGGAGAAGAACTTCTTCGAGACCCGCGTCACCGAGTACCAGGTGGGCGGCGCGCTGAGCTGGGATTGAGCCTTATATGAACTTTGCAAGCCTCACCATTCAGTGGTGAGGCTATTACCACTCTGATAAAGGAGTCTACTGCTGTTTCGCTAGTCCAAATTAGCCACTCGATAGGTGCGTTATGTCTAGTAAAACTGTTCCAGTGAAACCACATCGCCGCTCAACACCCTCCCAACCAGCCAAGCCCTCCCCCAAGCCCGGTCCGAAAACTGTGCCGGTAAGCCCTTATCGCCGCCCGCCACCAAAATAACCCCCATCTCGCATACTTTAGCAAGGCTATCGACAGTGCAAAAACGAGGTGAAGGTCATGGGAAATTACTACGTAAACGACACCCCCCAGCCCACTGGAGAGCGAGAGGTCCATTTACAGGAATGCTGGTGGTTAGGACAGGCCAACAGCAAAACCCACCTTGGCCATCACGCCACCTGTCGGTCAGCAGTTACTTATGCCAGATCCATATACGGTAACGTAGACGGCTGCGCTCACTGTATCCCTCAATGTCATACTCGATAACACTCAAGCTACCAAGGGGTAGTGAACTCTACCCCACCCTTGGAGGACAATCCGATGCATGCAACACGATCCGTAGAAGCACGTCGCGATCCCCAGGCCTGGCAGACCGCCCTGGATCGGGCACTCGCTGCCCATGACAGCGAAGACGCCTTGGCCCACTACCCCCATGTGGCCTTCGCCTTTCCCTCGCCATCCCCCAACCCCTACTCGGGAGAGTATCCGCTGCTCAACTACCGGGAGCTCAAGGAATGGGCGACCTCGCGTGGCTGGCGTGTCCGCCCGGCACCGGAGCGGGCACCTTCGGGCGAGAAATATAGCCCACCGGTTCGCTTCACCCGGCTGCCGGGCAGCTACCACTGACGACGCGTCACCGAGTATCAGGTGGGCTGCGCGTTGGTCTGGGATTGGTGATAAAAAGGGTTAAATTCGAAATAACGAGGGCTGGAATTTTTGGTTCATCGCAGATCAGCGTGAAACAAGCAGGGCCTAGGAGCGGCAGCAGAATAGAAAAACGGCGGTAAATCCGAGCAAGCCAATGGGTGGAGCGTCTGGTGACGCTGCTGCCAGTTCGGCTTGTCGCGGGCCTGGTCGGTCTGCACTGGCATACCGTCAAGACCATCCCTGCCTGCCCCACCCGAAGAGCCTGCCTCGATTGGACTTCACTGCCACCGATAGCTAGGCTCGATGCTGATACGGCCGGTACTGCCATCAAGGACGACATGAAACACGTCTCTCTCCATGTGCTCAGGCAATTCTCGACGATAGGTCTGCTGGTCGGCACGCTGTTCTTCGCCTTTTCGCTCACACCCAGCCTGTTGCCCCGGACCTTCTACACCCAGGGCATCATTTCCGGGCTCTCCTTCTCCGCCGGCTATGCGCTCGGCTACGCCGGCCACTGGCTCTGGGCCTACCTGGAGCTGCCCGAGCCCGGTCCGCGCGCGGAGCGCACCATCAAGCGAGTGGCGGCGGCCATCTGTGTGGTCATCGCCGCCTTCTTCCTGTGGCGGGCGTCGGAATGGCAGAACACCATCCGCGGCCTCATGGAGATGGGTGAAGTGCGCGGGCTCCAGCCGGTCATTGCCTTCATCGCCCTGCTGATCTTCCTCGTCCTGCTGCAGCTTGCCAGACTGTTCCGGAGAACCTTCCGGTTCTTTTCCCGGCATCTCCGTCGCTACATTCCCCACCGGGTCTCCAATGTCATCGGCCTGGCCGTGGCGGCGATACTGTTCTGGTCGATCATCGATGGCGTCATCTTCACCCAGGCCCTGCGTATTGCGGACAACTCCTACCAGCAGCTGGACGAGTTGATGCAGGACGACCTGCTGCCACCCGGCGACCCGATGGCAACCGGCAGCGCCGACTCCCTGATCAGTTGGGAAGCCCTGGGGAGCCGTGGCCGTCGATACGTCACCCGTGGGCCATCTGCCGAAGAACTGAGCGCCTTCTTCGGTGAAGCGGCACCCTCTCCGATCCGGGTCTATGTCGGCCTGAATGCGGCGGAAACCCCGCAAGCCCGGGCTCGGCTCGCCCTGGAGGAACTCATACGGGTCGGTGGCTTCGAGCGGTCGGTGCTGCTGCTGGCGACCCCTACCGGCCGTGGCTGGCTCGACCCCAACGCACAGGACACCGTGGAGTACCTGCACCGCGGCGACATTGCCACGGTAACGGCCCAGTACTCCTACCTGCCCAGCCACCTGTCACTGCTCGTGGAAAGCGCATACGGTGTCGAGAGCGCACGGGCCCTGTTCCAGGCCATCTATGACTACTGGACGACGCTGCCCGACGAGAGCCGGCCACGGCTCTACCTGCACGGTCTCAGTCTGGGCGCCCTCAACTCCGACCGCTCCTTCGATCTTTACGATATCATCGACGATCCCTTCGATGGTGCCCTGTGGAGCGGCCCGCCATATCGCAGCACCACTTGGGATGCCGTGACCCGCAGTCGCGACCCGGGCTCTCCGGCCTGGCTACCCACCTTCAGAAACGGCGCGGTGGTGCGGTTCATGAACCAGTACCAGGACCTGGAAGAACCCGACGCCGACTGGGGCTCTTTCCGCGTGGCCTATCTCCAGTACGCCAGCGACCCGGTCACCTTCTTCGAACCCCAGAGCCTCTACCGGGAACCCGAATGGATGCGCGAACCACGTGCGCCAGACGTATCGCCAGACCTGCGCTGGTACCCGATCGTGACCATGCTGCAACTGCTGGCGGATCTCTCCATCGGCAGAGCACCGCCCGGTTATGGCCACGCCATCGCCGCCAGCCATTACATCGACGCCTGGCTCTCCCTGACCGAGCCCGACGACTTGACCGATGCAGAGCTCCACAGGATACGTGCGCACTTTGCGTTCAGGCATCGCTAGAAGAGGAGTTCCGCATTTCCCTGCGACCGTAACGCTTGGCAAACGGAGCGGCGGTCATGCCATGGGCGATCATCGAGGCGAGTACGATCAGGCTGCCCGCGGTCCAGGCAATGTCGTAGCCCGTCCGGCTCGACACCAGCGTGGCGTAGTAGAGTGCCGACACCCCGATCGGACCGAACCAGCCCATGATCAAGGCTATCGGCCAGTCCCTCAGCGTCGGCAGCCACGGCCGCATCAGCACGATCACCGGCAGGCGACGCAGCACCAGCACCAGCAGCGCCAGCCACACGCCCTTCCAGCCCAGGGCCAGCCATTCGGACCAGGGGGCGATCAGGCCGAACAGAACGAAGACGGGCAGCATCAGCAGGATGTTCACCGCCTCCTGCACGTTGTCCTCCTCGCTACGCTCCTTGCCGCCCACCTCCTGGTCGAAGGCCAGCCCTGCCGCAAAGACGCCCAGGAGACTGTTGGTCTCCAACAGCGAGCCCAGGCCAAGAACCAGTATCGTCAAGGCCAACGTGATCGACAGGAAGGAAGGCTGGTCGAGATAACCACGATCCTCGGACCACTGCAGGGCACGCCCGCCCGCCCATCCCAGCACGGCGCCGATGAGCACGCCCCCTCCCGTCTCCCATAGCCACACCCTGCCGAGCCAGTCCATCCAGGCGTCTCCCGCCGGCAGGGTCAGCAGCAGGATCGGCAGCAATACCATCGGGTACGCCAGGCCGTCATTGGCCCCCGATTCGGTGGAAAGCAGGTGGCGGAACGCCTCGGGGAGGTTCTCCTTCGCCACTCCGCCGGTGACGATCGACGACGCCACCACCGGGTCGGTGGCACAGACGGCGCCACCGACCAGCAGCGCCATGAGGAGAGGGAGCCCAAGTACCCAGTGTGTGAGCAATGCACTGACCAGGAACATGGCCGGCATACCGATGGCCAACAGCAGCAGCAGCGACCGCCAGTGGACAAAGGGATAGCTGGGCGGCAAACGCAGCGCGATGCCCATCAGGCTGATGCCAAGCGTCAGGCGCGCGGTCTCCTCGAACAGCCGCTTGCTGTCGACCCATTCCTCGGGATTCAGCGCCCCCAACCCTTGCGGGCTGAGTGCCACGCCCAGCAGGAAGGCCAGCAAGGGTACCGAAAGCCAGGAGCGATCCAACGGGCTGGACAGCAGCCCCACCACGAGCACCAGGCCCCCGACGACAGCCAGCGCGATATTGATCTCCTGCATGGGTTCACTCCCTGTGACCTGCGGCGCCCTCTCACCAAACGTAGCGCGAACTCCCTCCAGCACAAGGAGAACGCGACCCGTATGGGGAGAACGCCCTGTAAGCGCGGCGAATCGGCATTGCTTACCGGGCCGTCAGGGGCTTATGTTGTAAAGGACAGGCAAGCAGGAGGATTCTCGATGACAGAGCATCAGGAAAGAAGCATCATCAAGCGGGTCTACGTACCCACCCATGTTCGACAACTGCCCAACGGTGAACGCGTGAGAGTTCCCGGTCACTACCGGGCACCCACGAAAACCTGATCACACATGCCATTGACCGCTACCCGTGTGCTCGCACGATCGGAAGGCTGCCATGCAACGATTCCACTCCAGGCTCGTCTCCTCGGGGCTTGCCGTGCTCCTATTGGCCGGCTGTACCACAACTACCAGCAACCACGACACGACGAGTAGCGCCGATAGCGGCAGAGGTGGCGAGGCAGCAGGAAACGAGCATCCCGCCCCGCAGTGGAGCCGCGATGGCCTGACCAGCCAGCCCCGTCTGGCAATGTATCGTGCGTCTCTCCCCGGCGACCTCGGCTTCGAGCCCGGCAGTACCGCCTGGCAGGAGGCACAGCGCCCCATCCCCCGGCACCTTGGCGCCGGCGGCGAACGACACGCATCACCTGGCGCTCTGCTGCAGGAGTGGATGAGCGAAGCAGACCTGATGGCGTCACTGGGGCAGGATGCCTGGGAGCAGACCCAGCGAATCTACCTGGAGGACGACACCGCTACCGGCATCGTGATGCAGTGGGGTTTCAAGGATGACGCGGTGCTGGGCCAGGACTACCGGCTACAGATGCGAAGAGATACCCGGGGCTGGTACGCCGAGCATCTCGAGACCCGCTACCACTGCGGGCGAGGGGTGAGTGAAGGGCTGTGCCTTTGACACAGTCGTACTAGTCTATCGCGGCATTCCGATTCACCGCCCTGAATGCGTACGTATCGGTCTCCCCATCCTGGCCCGAGAGCAGCGAGAAATTGATCACCCATACACCGTTTGCTTCATCGGTTGCGCTATCGTCGTAACCGAACCCCCCGCTGGCGAATGAACTTACCAGCGGCTCAAACCCTCCGCTTGGTGGCGTCCCACAATTCTGCGCCATGGACAGGGCCCACCCCTCTCGGGCATTGAGCTGGTTATTGCTGAGCCTGTAGATGCGGACGACCGTATCGCCTTCATTACAAGCATTCGTGTCACCGCCATTGGGAAAGCTGACCTGGAGCTCTCCCCCGGTGAAGAAGATCTGCGGCGTGGTACCGACCATATCCGCCCTGCGAATATCACGGATGAGCGTTTCGGTGGCGAAGGTGAGCGCTGCCTGCTTGTTGCCCAGCAGCTCAGTCTGGCGAATGGTCTGAAACCCCATCAGGAACAGCTGGCCAGCCCCCAGAGTGATGATCAGACCAATCACCAGCGCCACCATCAGCTCGACCAGGGTAAAACCACCCTGTCGCCCCGCACTTCCGGCCCTTTTTCTGCCTGGCCTTACCGTCATTCCCCTGCCACCGTTCATGATTCGGGAAGCCTGAATTGGTAGACGAACGCCTGGTTCTCCTCCCCTCCCGAAAAGCGCCCTTCTTCCCAATCCACCGTGACGGTATAGGCGCAATTGCCAGTGGTGCCAAGACTGCTGCCGGCGTCTATCAGGATTCCCCCGAACCATTCATCGATCCAATCGTCATTGATACCAGCCAATTGCGAAGAGCCCGGACAAGCGTCATTTTCTGACAAGGCTTGCCACGCCCTCTCCTGAGCATCGATCGCCGCCAGGCTGACCACGGCACGCTGGTATCCCATATGGGCGCTCTGCAATGCCTTGAGTTGCATCGCCGCCACGCCCAATAAGCCGATGGACAGCACCAGCAAGGCGATCAGTGCTTCGATTAAGGTAAAACCAGAGACTTGCCGATGATATGTCATTGAAGATCTCAGTCCGACGGTGGCTTTCCAGCTCGCCCTGATGAAACCACCTCTGTCACGCGCTCATTTTCCTCCGCTTGCAACAGTCAGTTCGCAGACGGACGCACAATCCGGGCGTCCGGCACATTGACGAATCCGCTTGTCTATCACGGCTACCAGCAGTCATTATCGCTGTCCCGCTCACCTGTCTGGTCAACCTCAAGCCAAGCACATTTGACCTGCCCGGAAATGTTGGCTGACGCTCGCAAAGTGAAGGTTGAGGCAGTCGGCGTCCCTGAAAAACTGATCGTGTAGAATTTCTCTTCAGAGTCAACGGGTAGCGACAAGCAGTTCGCATAGGAATGGGTAGCCGTATAGCAACGTTCCAAGCGACCGGCCATCTCCAGTAATTTCGACTGACCATCCGTCACGCGCGCATTTCTGACATGGTTCTGATAATTGGGAATCGCAATCGCGGCCAGGATCGCGATCACGGCGACGGCGATCATCAGCTCGATCAACGTGAAGCCACGCTCGGACCAGGGCATGTCGTGTCGAGATCGTTGTCGAGCCGGACTGGCGTACGTCGTCACTCGGCGCTTCCCCATCATTCAGTTACATTCTGTTTCATTATGAATCATGACACCGCCATCTGCTAGCCGCACCATCAAAAAAGCCGGGCGTTTGCCCGGCTCTTGCCCCATTGAAGCGCAGAATACCTTGTTACACACCGGCACCAGACGGCCAAGCCTGCCCCCGGGAATCGCTAATCGCTGACGATCACACGCTCGCGTAGCTCGCGGGGCATGGAGAAGGTGATGGTTTCTTCGCGGCCGGCCAACTCCTCCGGCGCCTGCGCGCCCAGACCCTGCAGCCGCTCGATGACACCCTTCACCAGCACTTCCGGGGCACTGGCGCCAGCGGTGATGCCAATGGTTCGTACCCCTTCCAGCCAGTTGGCATCGATCTGGTCGGCATCGTCGATCAGATAGGCCGGCGTGCCGACCCGCTCGGCCAGTTCACGCAGGCGGTTGGAGTTGGAGCTGTTGGGGCTGCCCACCACCAGCAGCAGGTCGCTGCCTGCCGCCAGCTCACGCACCGCATCCTGGCGGTTTTGAGTGGCGTAGCAAATGTCGTCCTTGCGCGGCCCCTCTATCTCGGGAAACTTGGCCCGGAGGGCATCGATCACCCGGGCGGTGTCATCCATGGAAAGGGTCGTCTGGGTCACGAAGGAGAGCCGCGAGGGGTCTTTGACGGCCAGCCGCTCCACGTCGGCCTCCTCCTCCACCAGATGGATCTCTCCGCCATGGCTGGTGTCGTAGCGCCCCATGGTACCTTCCACCTCGGGGTGCCCGGCGTGGCCGATGAGGATGCACTCCTGCCCGCGCCTGGCGTAGCGCAGCACCTCCATGTGGACCTTGGTCACCAGCGGACAGGTGGCGTCGAAGACCTTGAGCCCGCGACGCTCGGCGTCCTCCTGCACGGCGCGGGAGACACCGTGGGCCGAGAAGATGACGATGACGTCGTCGGGCACTTCATGGAGCTCCTCGACGAAGATGGCGCCACGCTCGCGCAACGTGTCCACCACGAAGCGGTTGTGAACCACCTCATGGCGTACGTAGATCGGCGGGCCAAAGACATCCAGGGCGCGATTGACGATCTCGATGGCGCGGTCGACGCCGGCACAGAAACCGCGGGGATTGGCCAGCTTGATTCGCACGGAGTTAGCTTGCATGGTTACGTCGCCTTGATGCCTTGGCATCTGATGTTGGTATTCCAGTCCAGGGCTATCTCGGCGGCAGGTCTTCGCGGAGGCGCTGTGAACCCATCCCTGGGCGCTACTTTTGCCTTCCCTGGCAAAAGGCCTCCACTACGACCTGCCCCCGACGCCCTTATGACAGTCGATCATAGAGCTAACCGCTCAGTGCGTCTGCGCGGGCCTAACGTCAATTACCTCGACCTCGAAGGTCAGGATACGCCCGGCAAGCGGATGATTGAAGTCGACTTCCACCTGCTTGTCGTCGACGCTGGTGATCACCCCGGGCAGTTCACCACCCGAAGGGTCGGCGAACGACATCACGGTGCCGACTTCGGGCTCGATCTCTTCGAAATCGTCGCGGCCGAGTCGCTGGATGTTCTGGGGGTTATGCTGGCCAAAGGCGTGCTCCGGGGTGATCTGGAAGCTGCCGTGCTCGCCATCCGTCATTCCCTTCAGTGGATTCTCGAACCCCGGCGGCAGGTTGCCATCCCCCAACTGGAAGGTGGCGGGTTGCTTGTCGCGGGTGGAGTCGACGACGGTGCCGTCCTCCAGCTTGAGGGTGAAGTGCAGGGTGATTTCCATGCCTTCACCGATACGGTATTCGCTCATTGTGACTCTCGCTCTGTACTGTCAGGCCGCGGCTCAGGGTGTGCGTGTCAGCATCAGCCACGGCGGCGCGATTGCTTGCGCCCTTCGAAGACGGATTCCCAGATCAGGCCGACGGCCCCCAGGGTGATACCGATATCCGCCACGTTGAAGGCCGGGTAGTACCAGCCGGCCACATGGAAGGAGAGGAAGTCCACGACGTAGCCATGCACCAGGCGATCATGGAGATTGCCCAGGGCGCCACCGATGATCAGGGCCAGCGAGGCTCCCAGCAGCGGTTCGTCTGCCTTGAGCCGGCTCATCCAGATGGTCAGGCCGATGCTGGCCCCCACGGCAATGACGGCGAAGAACCAGCGCTGCCAGCCAGGATGGCCGGCCAGGAAGCTGAAGGCCGCGCCAGTGTTGTGCAGCAGCGTCAGATTGAAGAAAGGCAGCACCTCAACCGGCTGGCCATAGGTAAGCAGGCTGGACATGAGCGCCTTGGTACCCAGGTCCAGCGCCACCACGGCCACCGCCAGCCACAGCCAGCGCAGCGGCCGTGACATGGGGGGCACCGATACGCTCGGTGCGTCCTCCCTGGCCCCCTTCTCCTTGCTCGTTTCCTTGTTCATCTCCTTACGCATAGTGGCGCACTTCGCCGGAGCCATCCGGCAGGTTGCCAATGCAGCGGCCGCACAGGTCGGGGTATTCGCTGTGCGAGCCCACCTCCTCGCGATGATGCCAGCAGCGCTCGCACTTCTGATGCTCGCTGGCCGAGACGGCCACCTTCAGGCCATCCAGCTCGGTGGCCTCGGCGTCCAGGCCTTCGTCGAGAGGAGCCAGGCGCACCTCGCTGGTCAGCATCACGAAGCGCAGCTCCTCGCCCAGCTTGGCGAGGGTCGCCAGCAGCTCGTCACTGACGTACAGCGTGACCTCGGCGGCCAGGCTGCCCTTGATGGTCTTGGCGTTGCGGGCGTCCTCCAGGCACTTGTTGACCGCCTGCTTGACCTCGAGGACCTGCTCCCAGAAGTCGCGCCCCATCTCGGCATCGTCCGCCAGGGTCGAGAGCCCTTCGTAGTAGGTTTCGAGCAGCACGCTGTCGGTGCGCTTGCCAGGGATGTGTTCGTAGATTTCCTCGGCGGTGAACGACAGGATCGGTGCCACCCAGCGGGTCAGCGCTTCCACCACCTGGTAGAGCGCGGTCTGGCAGCTGCGCCGGGCCAGTGAGTCGGCCTGGGTGGTGTACTGGCGATCCTTGATCACGTCCAGGTAGAAACCGCCCAGCTCGCGGGAACAGAAGGTGTGGACTTGCTGGTAGACATCGAGAAAACGGTACTCCTCATAGGCGGCTTCGATACGTGCCTGCAGTTGAGCGGCACGATCCACCACCCACTGGTCCAGCGCCAGCATGTCGTCGAATGCCACCTGGTCCCGAGCCGGATCGAAGCCGTTGAGGTTGGCGAGCAGGAAGCGTGCCGTGTTGCGAATACGACGATAGACGTCGGCAGTGCGCTTGAGGATCTCGTCGGAGACCGCCATCTCGCCGGAGTAGTCGGTGGAAGCGACCCACAGGCGAAGAATGTCGGCGCCGAGCCTGTCCATCACTTCCTGCGGGGCTACCACGTTGCCCATGGACTTGGACATCTTGCGACCCTGGGCGTCCACGGTGAAACCGTGGGTCAGCAGCCCGCGATACGGCGGATGGCCATCGATGGCGCAGCCGGTCAGCAGCGAGGAATGGAACCAGCCGCGGTGCTGGTCGGAGCCCTCCAGGTAAAGGTCCGCCCGCGGGCCCTGGTCGTGTCCATGGGGGTGGGAGCCACGCAGCACATGCCGGTGGGTGGTGCCGGAGTCGAACCACACGTCCAGGGTATCGGTGACCTTGTCGTAGTCGGCGGCCTCATTGCCCAGCAGCTCTGCCGGGTCGAGACGGAACCAGGCATCGATGCCCTCCTTCTCGACGCGCCTGGCGGCCTCCTCCATCAGCTCGACGGTACGCGGATGGAGCTCACCGGTGGTCTTGTGCAGGAAGAACGGGATCGGCACACCCCAGTTACGCTGGCGCGAGATGCACCAGTCGGGACGATTGACGATCATGGAGTGCAGTCGCGCCTGCCCCCAGGCCGGCGTGAAGTGCGTGGCCTCGATGCCCTCCAGGGCGCGCTGGCGCAGGCTCTTGCCGTCCTTGCCCGCCACGTCCATGCCCACGAACCACTGGGCGGTGGCCCGGTAGATCACCGGCGTCTTGTGGCGCCAGCAGTGCATGTAGCTGTGGGTGATCGGATGGTGGGCCAGCAGCGCCCCCACCTCGCGCAGCTTATCGACGATCCGGGCATTGGCCTTCCAGATCATCTGGCCGCCGAAGAAGGGAAGGTCGTCGGCATACACGCCGTTGCCCTGCACGGGACTCTTGATCTCGCTGAAATCCATGCCGTAGGCGCGGCAGGTATTGAAGTCATCCACGCCATAGGCAGGGGACGAGTGGACGATACCCGTACTGCCCACTTCGGATTCCACGTAATCGGCCAGGTAGACGGGCGACAGGCGATCGTAGAAAGGATGACGGAAAGCGACCTGGTCCAACGCCTCGCCCCTGGTCGTGGCGATCACGCGACCGGTCAGCCCGAAGCGTTCGAGACAGCTTTCCACCAGCTCTTCGGCCAGCACCAGCAGCCGCTCGCCGGTGTCCACCAGTGCATAGGTGAAGGCCGGATGAACGTTGAGTGCCTGGTTGGCCGGGATGGTCCAGGGCGTCGTGGTCCAGATCACGATGGCGGCGGGCCTGGCCAGCGATTCGAGGCCGAAGGCGGCCGCCAGCTTCGTCTCGTCGGCGGCCGGGAAGGCGACATCGATGGCATCGGACTGCTTGTCCTGGTATTCCACTTCGGCCTCGGCCAAGGCCGAGCCGCAGTCGAAGCACCAGTTGACGGGCTTGAGCCCCTTGAACACGTAGCCGGCCTCGACCATGTCGGCCAGGGCACGAATCTCGCCAGCTTCGTTGGCATAGTCCATGGAACGATAGGGGTTGTCCCAGTCACCGATCACACCCAGCCGCACGAAGTCGGTCAACTGGGTCCGGATCTGTTCTCCGGCGTATTCGCGGCACAGCTCGCGGGCCTTCTGCGCTTCCAGGTGCTTGCCGTGGGTGGTCTCCACCTTGTGCTCGATGGGCAGGCCATGGCAGTCCCAGCCCGGCACGTAGGGGGCGTCGAAGCCGGCCAGGTTCTTCGACTTGACGATGATGTCCTTGAGAATCTTGTTGACGGCATGACCGATATGGATACTGCCGTTGGCGTAGGGAGGGCCATCGTGCAACACGAACTGCTCACGGCCACGGCGCTCTTCTCGCAGCCGCTGATAGAGCTTCATTTCCTGCCACTGTGCCACTCGGTCGGGCTCACGCCTGGGCAGCATGCCGCGCATGGGAAAGTCGGTTTCGGGCAGGTTCAGTGTGTGCTTGTAGTCGCTCATATCCTGGAAGTCAGCCGTCGTCGTGGTCGGCGGAGCTTCCCGCCGAAAGTTCGGAAGCCACGGCCTCGCGCGCCAGCGGCGCCGATGCCAGTGGAAGTGTGTCGTCTGACAGGCCGAAGCCTTCTACTGAAGAAGTCCCGGCTTCGACATCGCGCGCTGCCGAGCGGTAAGCGTCGGCAAAATAGCAACGGGCACGCACCTGATCGGCAGCGATCTGTCGCTTGAGGACCTCGAAATCCTCGAACTTCACCTCGCCGCGCAGCTTGGCACACGGAAATACCGTCAGCCGCTTGCCGTAGAGGTCGCCGTCAAAATCGAACAGGTGGACCTCCAGCACCGGTCGGGTGCTGCCCATCGTGGGCCGCCAGCCGATGTTGGCCACACCCTGCAGGCGGCGCCCTCCGGACAGTTCGGTCACCACCGCATAGACCCCCCGCAGGGCCAGGGGTAATGGCAGCAGCGGAAGATTGGCGGTGGGCACGCCGATGGTGCGCCCAAGCTTCTGGTCCGCCACGACTCGACCACCCAGGCGGTAGGGCCGGTTGAGCATGCGGGCTGCCTGGGCAAAATTGCCGCTGGCCAGCAGGGTGCGCACCCGGGTACTGGAAACCCGCTCGTCGTCCAGGGTGAAAGTGCGGGTGTGCTCGACGCTGAAACCATGGGGCCCGCGTCGTTCGCCCTCTTCGGTCAACAGGTTGAAATCACCGCTGCGGTCGCAGCCGAAGCGGAAATCATCCCCGACCACCAGATGGCGGACGCCTAGCCCTTCGACCAGAACCCGGTCGATGAATTCACGAGCCGTCAGGCTTCGCAGCGCATCGTTGAATGGCAGGCAGAGCACGGTCTCCACTCCCGCCTCCCCCAGCAGGCGCACTTTTTCACGCAGCCGCGTCAGGCGCGGCGGGGCCTGATCGCCGGCGAAGAATTCGCGGGGCTGGGGCTCGAAGACCACGACCGTTACCGGCAGTTGAAGCCTGGAGGCCTGCTCGCGGCACTGATCGAGAATCGCCTGATGGCCGCGATGTACCCCATCGAAGTTGCCGATGGTGGCCACGCAGCCGCGATGCTCGTCGCGCAGGTTGTGCAGTCCTCGAATCACTTCCATGAATATCGCCGCAGCCCCGTAAAGATCGAAACAAGATAAAGTGCCGGATTATACCGGACAGCCCGCCCCTTGACAGCCGGCCGCCTGTGTTTGAGACACCGAACGACCGGGGCTGATCCAGGGGCAGGCCAGCGCCCCTCGGCGTGCCGCCCCTACCCTCTCATTCGAAAGTGCCGCAGACGCACGCCCAGCGCCGCCAGCCAGGCGAAGTAGACCGCCGCACCGGCGATCACCAGCAAGGCCAGCCACTGCACCCGGACCCACACTCCCCAGCCGAGCCACTGCTGCCAGTCGGGGGAGAGCCAAGCGAGCCCCACGCTCATCACCGTACAGCCACCCAGCAGTTGCACGCCATAGCGTCCCCAGCCGGGCTGGAACACCAGTACCCGCTCCTTCCACAACAACCAGCCCAGCAGGCCGGCGTTGAGGAAGGCCGACAGCGATGTTGCCAGCGCCAGTCCGGCGTGGGCCAGCGGCCAGACAAGAATCAGGTTGAAGACCATGTTGGCCACCATGGCGATGATGCCGATCTTCACCGGGGTCTTGGTGTTCTGGCGTGCGAAGAAGCCCGGCGCCAGCACCTTGATCAGCATGAACGCGACCAGGCCGAAGGCGTAGGCCCGCAGGCTCATGGCGGCCATGGTGATATCGTGCCCGGTCATGGCGCCATAATGGAACAGCGAGATCAGCAGGGGTTCGGCGAGTACCGCCAGTGCCAGGGCTGCCGGCAGGCCCAGCAGCAGTACCGTCCGCACCGCCCAGTCGAGCATGGCGGCGAAGTGCTCGCTGGACTGGGATGCGTGCCGCTTCGACAGTGCCGGCAGTATCACCGTGCCGATGGCGATGCCGAATACCCCCAGCGGCAGCTCGACCAGGCGGTCGGAATAGTAGAGCCAGGAAACGCTGCCTGGCGCCAGCAACGAGGCCAGTACGGTATCGAGCAGCAGGTTGATCTGCGAGACCGAGACCCCGAACAGGGCAGGCACCATCAACACCAGAATGCGCTTCACCCCGCTGTGGGCAAAGTTCGGCCAAGGTGTCGGCATCAGTCCCAGGCGAACCAGGAACGGTACCTGGAAGGCCAACTGGGCCACGCCCGCGATCAGCACGCCCCAGGCCAGCGCCATGGCCGGTTCATTCATCAGCGGCGTCAGCAACAGCGCCGCCCCGATCAGCGACAGGTTGAGCAGCACCGGCGTGAAGGCCGGCACGGCGAAACGGTTCCAGGTGTTGAGCACACTGCCGGCGAAGGCCGTCAGCGAGACCAGCAACAGATAGGGAAACGTGAGCTGCAGCATGTCGGCGGTCAGCGCCAGCTTGTCCGGATCGCGGCCGAAGCCGGGAGCGAAGATCCATACCAGCCAGGGCGATGCCAGCATCGCCAGTGCCGTGATCAGGGCCAGCACCGCGGTGAGACTGCCCGACACCGCATCGAGCAGCTCTCGCACCTCGCGCTTGCTGCCCCGGGTGGCATATTCCGACAGCACCGGCACGAAGGCCTGATTGAAGGCGCCTTCGGCGAACAGTCGCCGCATGAAGTTGGGAATCTTGAAGGCGACGAAAAAGGCATCGGCGCCGCTGCCGGCGCCGAACAGGGTGGCGACCACCACGTCGCGAGCCAGGCCCATGACCCGCGACAGCATGGTCATCACGCTGACCACCAGCCCGGAGCGCATCAGCCCTCCGGCTTTCGGCGCCACGGCCCGGTCGTCATCGGCCACCGCTACCGAGGCATGCTCGGCGTCCGGCTGCTGCGACTCGGGCGGCTGTTCGCGATCCGTCACGCTGTCTCTTCCTCGGCAAAATCACTCAATGGAGAGTCACCCACTGTGGAACAGGCACAAAAAATCTCCGGAAGAGATTTTTGACGTCGCGCCGGCGACGGCCCGCAGGGTGGCCGCCATGGAGGGCGGGCCACAAAAAAACCGGCCGCGGCCGGTTTTTTGCGAGATATCGTGAAACGTGGGCGCACTGGCGCAACCGCGTCGCGACTCTCCTGAACGCCCGGCTTACGCAGCCAGCGCCTTGATTCGCTTGTTCAAGCGGCTCTTCAGGCGCGCGGCCTTCTTCTTGGAGAGCACGTCCTTGTCGGCGATACGGTCGATGACCGGCTGCGCCTGCTGGAACTCGCTCATGGCCTGAGCGTGGTCACCGCTCTGGATGGCCTTGATGACACGCTTGAGGTAAGTGCGCACCATGGAACGCTGGCTCGCCTTCAGAACACGACGACCTTCCGCCTGACGGGCACGCTTGCGGGCTTGCTTGCTGTTCGCCACTGACTATCTCCTGGAAAACTTGAACGCCGCCGTGTCGATACGGCGGCATTGATAACGATTTGTCCGGATTGGAAAAATAGCGTTTCCAACCGGCTTGGCCATCCGCCAACGCGAAGGTTGTCGACGGGCCGTGTCTGAGAGGATGGCATATTCTATCATGCCGTCCATCGCCTTGCTACTGGGGAAGCGGGGCTCAAAGTACCACCAGGTTGTCCCGGTGGATCAGCTCCGGCGCCTCCATATAGCCCAGGATCGCCTCGATCCGATGACTCGGCTTGCCCATGAGCTGGACGGCATCCTCCGCGCCGTAGTTGACCAGCCCCTTGGCCACCCGAGCGCCCTGCTCGTCCACACACACGACCATGTCGCCGCGGACGAAACCTCCCGAGACGGCCTTGACCCCGACCGCCAGCAGGCTGGAGCCGCTGTCGCGCAGCACCTTGACCGCACCGGCATCCAGCGTCAGCGTCCCACGCACCTGCAACTGGCCGGCCAGCCAGCGCTTGCGCGCCGCCATGGGCGCCTGCTCCGGGCAGAGCAGCGTACCCAGGCGCTCCCCCTCGGTCAGGCGGATCAACACGTGAGGCTGACGCCCGCTGGCAATCGCGGTATAGGCGCCGGATCGTGCCGCGAGGCGAGCCGCCTGCACCTTGGTGGTCATGCCGCCACGCCCCAGCGCCCCGCCGCCACCGGCCATGGCGGTGAACGATGGGTCATCGGCATGTCCCTCGTGGATTAATTGCGCCGAGGCACTGTGGCGCGGGTCGGCATCGAACAGCCCCTCCTGATCGGTCAGGATCACCAGCGCATCGGCTTCCAGCAGGTTGGCGACCAGGGCCCCCAGGGTATCGTTGTCACCGAAGCGGATCTCGTCGGTGACAACGGTGTCGTTCTCGTTGATGACCGGCACCACCCCCAGGCCGACCAGGGTGCGCAGCGCCGAACGGGCATTGAGGTAGCGCTTGCGGTTGGAAAGGTCGTCGTGGGTCAGCAGTACCTGAGCCGTCAACAGGCCATGGCGCGCAAAGTGGCCCTCGTAGCACTCGGTCAAGCCATTCTGCCCCACCGCCGCCGCGGCCTGCAGCTCGTGCACCGCCGACGGGCGCACCTGCCAGCCCAGCCGAACCATGCCGGCCGCTACCGCACCGGAGGAGACCAGCACCACCTCGATGCCACGACGATGCAGCTCGGCGATCTGATCAACCCAGTCGCCAATGGCCGTCTCGTCGAGGCCACGGCCGTCATTGGTCAGCAGCGCGCTGCCGATCTTCACCACGACACGGCGCGCGCCACGCAGCGCATCACGACCCGGTACTCGCTCGTTCACACCCTGCTCTCCCATCCAGCAAATCAGTCACGTCAGCGCAACTGAGCGCGCGAAGGCCAGACAAGGCAAAAATTGACGAAGAAACGGAGTTACAAGCTGTAAATGAGTATTCTAAGTCAATTTTTAACGCTGTATGGCCGAGCGCAGCCAATTGTTACCTCAAGGAGCGTATTCGACCTCGACATCGTAATCATCATCATCGAAATCGTCGTCATGTTCGTCGCGCGGCTTACGCCTGCGACCCAGCCGCGCCTCGGTGCGCGCCACCGACTCGGCTTCCATACGGGCACGCATGTCGCGCTCACGCTCGGCGGCCGCTTCGTCCTCGTGTTCGAGACGGCGCTGATCGGTCAGCCAGCGATGCGCCGCCTGAACCAGGGCATCGGTGCCTTCGCCGCTGATCGCCGAGATGCGGAAGACCGGCCCTTCCCAGCCCAGGCCGTCGACGATGGCCTGGACCCTGGCTTCATGCTCGTCGCCGGGTAGCAGATCGAGCTTGTTGATCACCAGCCAGCGCGGCCGCTCGGCCAGGGTCGGCGAGAATGTCTTGAGCTCGAGCGCGATGGCCCGAGCGGCTTCCACCGGATCGGACGCATCGAACGGAGCCACATCCACCACGTGGAACAGCAGCCGGGTACGCGTCAGGTGCTTGAGGAAACGCAGCCCGAGGCCGGCGCCATCGGAAGCGCCTTCGATCAGGCCCGGCACGTCGGCCATCACGAAATGCTCATGGTGGCCCAGCTTCACCACGCCCAGGTTCGGCACCAGCGTCGTGAAGGGGTAGTTGGCCACCTTGGGCTTCGCCGCGGATACCGCCCGGATCAGCGTCGACTTGCCGGCATTGGGCATGCCGAGCAGCCCCACGTCGGCCATGACCTTCATTTCCAGGCGCAGGTTGCGCCGTTCACCTTCCGTTCCCGGCGTCGTCTTGCGCGGTGCCCGGTTGGTGGAGGACTTGAAGTGGATATTACCGAGGCCACGCCGGCCGCCCTGGGCCACCAGCACCTGCTGGCCGATCTCGGTGATATCGACGATCACCTCCAGGGTGTCCTCGTCGATCACCGTGGTGCCCACGGGCACCTTGACCACCAGGTCGTTACCGGCACGGCCACTCATCTGGCGTCCCTGCCCCGGCCGGCCGTTCTCGGCCTGGTAGAAGCGCTGGAACTTGAAGTCGATCAGGGTGTTGAGGGAATCGTCGCCCACCAGGTAGACGCTGCCGCCATGCCCGCCGTCGCCGCCATCGGGGCCACCCTTGGGCACGTATTTCTCGCGGCGGAAGCTCAGGCAGCCACTGCCACCCCTGCCCGCCTCCACGATGATCGAGGCTTCGTCGACGAACTGCATCGTTGCTCTCCCGACGGCATCTGCCGTCATGATACAAGAAGGCCCCGCCTTGGCGGGGCCTTCCTACTACCGGTTCGTGCGGTCTCAGGCAGAGACGACGCTGACGAACTTGCGGTTTTTCGGACCCTTGGTCTCGAACTTGACCACACCGTCGCTCAGTGCGAACAGGGTGTGATCGCGGCCGAGGCCGACACCGGTGCCGGCGTGAAACTTGGTGCCACGCTGACGCACGATGATGTTGCCGGCGGTCACGGCCTGGCCACCGAACAACTTGACGCCAAGGCGTTTGGATTCTGAATCGCGGCCGTTACGGGTAGAGCCGGCTGCCTTCTTATGAGCCATTGCAAAGTCCTCGCTCGTTCAGGGGTATCTCGCAGAACAATCCGCTAGCGCGGGTGCCCTTACGCGGAGATCCCGGTGATCTTGACTTCAGTAAACCACTGACGGTGGCCCTGACGCTTCATGCTGTGCTTGCGGCGACGGAACTTGATGATGGTCACCTTGTCACCACGACCGTGGGAAACGATCTCGGCCGCCACCTTGGCGCCGTCAACCAGCGGTGCGCCAACCGTGACGTTCTCGCCATCGGCAACCAGCAGCACCTGATCGAATTCGACGGTTTCGCCAGTCGGCACTTCCAGCTTCTCGAGCTTGAGAGTCTGGCCTTCCTGAACGCGGTACTGCTTGCCACCGCTCTTGATTACTGCGTACATGTGCGTGTCTCTCCAGAACTCATCGGGGTTGGCTCTTCATCGGCCTGCTTCGAGTGGCGCCCCTTTCGGCAGCCATCTGACAGGGAGCGGGATGAGTGGGCCGCGCATTATAACCGTAGCCAGCAAGGCGTTCAAGTCGCAGCACGACTGTCTTTCACACTGCGTAGCGGCGGCTCGTGACGCCGCTTGACGCCCCCATGGGGGGCCCATAGCATGGCCTGCAACCCAAGGCCACAGGCGACGTCTCCGGCGTGCCGGCCCAACTGCTTGATGACAACGACTCCATGCCTGCCAACGCCTCTTCGAATTCGAAAGCCAGCACCGCCTCGTCGCTTCATGCCGCGGTTGCCGAGGATTTTGCCGCGGTCAACCGCACCATCATGACCCAACTCGCCTCGCGCGTGCCGCTGGTGGAAACCATCGGGCAGTACATCATCGCCAGCGGCGGCAAGCGGCTTCGCCCATTGCTGGTGCTGCTGGCCGCCCGGTCTCTGGGGTATGAAGGCGACAAGCACATCTCGCTGGCCACACTGATCGAGTTCATGCACACCTCGACCCTGCTGCACGACGACGTGGTGGACGAATCCCATATGCGCCGCGGCAAGGCCACCGCCAACGATGCCTGGGGCAACGCCCCCTCGGTGCTGGTGGGCGACTACCTGTATTCCCGCTCCTTCCAGATGATGGTGGAAATCGGCTCGCTGAGAATCATGGACGTGCTCTCGGGGGCTACCTGCGTGATCGCGGAAGGCGAGGTGCAGCAACTGACCAATGTGGGCAACCCTGACATTGACGAGGCCACCTACTTCGAGACGATTCAGGGCAAGACCGCCATGCTCTTCGAGGCGGCATCGCACAGTGGCGCGATCATTGCCGAGGCCGACCCCCAGCAGGAAGCCGCCCTGCAGCATTACGGCCGTTACCTGGGCATGGCCTTCCAGTTGATCGACGACCTGCTCGACTACCAGGGCGACGCCGACGCCATGGGCAAGAACGTGGGCGATGACCTGGCCGAAGGCAAGCCGACCCTGCCCCTTATCCAGGCCATGTCCGCCGGCACACCCGAGCAGGCCAGGGCGATTCGCCAGGCCATCCGCCAGGGCGGCCTCGACCACCTTGACGAGGTGATGACCATCGTTCGCGATACCGGCGCACTGGACTACACCCGCGCCCGGGCCGAGGAAATGTCCGCCAAGGCCCTGGAGCAGCTCGATGCCCTGCCGGCCAGCCGCTACCGAGACAGCATGGCCGAACTGGCTCGCCTGGCGGTGGATCGGCAGACCTGAGGTCATGCCGCCGGGGCTTGCAAGCACAAGGCAATTGCGTATAATGCCGATCTCGTCGGGCGCCAAGAGCCTGGCAGCACAGTGAAAACCGGCTGAAAACCGGCAAGTATCGGAGTATAGCTCAGCTTGGTAGAGCGCTGCCTTCGGGAGGCAGAGGTCGTAGGTTCGAATCCTGCTACTCCGACCAAAAAGAACATATGAAACGGCCACTTAGCGAATCATCGCGGTGGCCGTTTTGTGTTGCTGGCAGCGCTGGGCGACAGATAGGCTCCAGCCGTCACCCGCGCAGGCCCCTCGAAGGCTCCGTCGTCCCCTGGCGGCCATCCTCCAGGCCGAACGCAGCGGCGATACGTTTTCGCTGCTGATCTTCGATATCGACCATGTCAAGGCAGTCAATGATCTGCACGGCCACGACACCGGGGACATCATTCTCAAGCGCCTGGCGAAACTGGTCGGGCGCAGCTTGAGAAGTACGGACCTGTTGTCACGCTGGGGTGGAGAGGAGTTCACCATCCTGCTCCATGACACCTCCTTGAAGGGAGCCGCCGTGTTTGCCGAACGGCTGCGTCAGCTGGTGGCCGACACCCGGCTCCAGGGGCTGTCGATCACCATCAGCCTGGGCATCACCCAGTACCTGCCGGGCGATGACATGGAAGGCCTGTATCGCGCCAAGCGCGCGGGGCGCAACACGGTGGTGGCAGGCGAGAAAACGACGAACAGCCCTGGGCAGACCCACCGGCTACGGCATCGACAACAGCCTCGGAGCGAGTAGCGAGCCGCCCGGCGCCTGGCGGTCGTGCCAGGGCGGTTATGCCAAGGCCTCGTGTGCCCTCCATATGGTGCTAGAGCCAGGGTTCCAGCCAAAGCAAGCGGCCCACCCGCGCGCCGATGTGGCGAAACAGGCTGCCGGGCTCGCGAGTCAGGCGTACCGACTCACCCAGGCTATTGGCTTCCCAGTAGAGCCCTCCATCCTCCAGGCGCCCTACCCGATAGCTCAGCGCCGGGCTCTGGCCCAGCTCGACCAGCGCCTGGAACTCGGCGGCCAGGCTCTCGCTGCGTGCCAGGACGCCAACCTCGGTGTTCCACCAGACGGAGCGTGGGTCGGCATTGGCCGACCCCACGAATACCCGATCGTCGTCGATGCCCAGCGCCTTGATATGCAGTGCCGAGGCCGAGGCCCGCACGCTCACGGCGGTCTCACTGCCGGCATCCTCCTCGGCCCGCAGTTCGTGCAGTACGATGCCGCTGTCCAGGAGCGCTGAGCGACGCGGCTGATAGGCGCCATGGGCCACCGGTACGTCGGTCGCCTCCAGGGAGTTGGTGATGATCTCCACCTCGACACCCGCCTCCGCCAGGGCACGCAGCAGGCTCGTACCATTCCTGCCGGGCACGAAGTAGGCGGAGACCACTACCAGGCGCCTGGCAGGCTCACCCACCCGCGCCAGCAGCTCGCCGGCCATGGTGCGGGCCAGCGGAGGTCGGCCAGGCCAGGCCGGCTTGCCGGGGGGATCCCACAGCGCCACGCCCTCCCCCCAGTGCAGTTCGCCGACCAGGGAACCCCGCTCGGCGTCGGCATAACGTTCGCGAAGGTCGGAAAAATAGGGCGAGTCGGCGTGCTCGCTCAGCCGCTCGGTCAGCGCGGCATGCAGTGCTTCCCAGGCATTGGCGTCGGCCTGGTGGTATCGCTCCACCGGCTGGGCCAGTCCGTGATTCCAGTACAGTTCGAAGCTTCGGGAGAGCGACTCGACCACGGGCCCGATCATCATCAGGTCGAGGTCGGTAAAGTTGCGCGGCTCACTGGCGCTGTAGTATTCATCGCCGAGATTACGGCCGCCCACGATGGCTACCGCCCCATCGGTGATCCAGAGCTTGTTGTGCATGCGTCGGTGCTGTCGCCCCGCCTGGGGAACCGATGCCAGGACCCGTGTCGTCAAGTGGCCTCGTCCGATGGTGGTGGGGTTGTAGACCCGGACCTGGATGTTCGGGTGGCTATTCAGCGCCGCCAGGCGACGTCCCTGGCCCACCGCACCGATGTCGTCGATCATCAGCCGCACCTGGACCCCTCGCTCGGCTGCGTTCAACAGGCGTTGCAGCAAGGCCCACGTGGTCAGGCCGTCGCCCATCAGATAGGTCTGGACGTCCAGTCGTCGGTCGGCCTGCTCGCTGAGCAGCACCCGTAACGTGAAGGCGTCCTGGCCACTGGAAAGCAGCGCGAAACCACTCTGGCCATCGTGCGCCTCGGCACTCAGTGACGCCCACTGCCCCAGCCATGTCGCCTCGATCTCCGCCGGAGTCAGCATCACGCCGTGCCCGCGCGCTACCGGAGAGCCGGCGCAGCCGGCCAGCAGAACGGCCGCTGCCAGGGCCAGAACCGCAAGCAGGCGTCGCACGCACGCAGGCCACCGGACCTCAGGCCTCGTCATCGTCGTCTGCGAGCCGTCGGTCCAGTAGCTTGCGCGCCTTGTTGCGCCGGTAGAGACGGGCCACCGCCAGCACCAGCGCGCAGAGCACCATCACGGCCAGGGTCAAGCCCTGCCAGGGCCTGGCCGCATTACCCAACAGGGTCTCCAGGGTCATGATCAGAACGAAGCCCAGCGCCTGGCTGGCAATCGCCAGGATGCGCAGGGTATCGAAGGCCTTCTTTGCCATGGGGGCTCCCGCCAGGTGACAGTCCTGTCCTCGCACAGTAGGCTTTGCCTGAAACTGTGATCTCGGTAAGTGTGTGATTCTACCCGGTCCTGGCGCTGACGCCGACCCTGTTCCCGGAGCTACCCAATGGATGCCTTTGCCCTGGGCCCCGTCCTGATATCCGTACCCCGCCTGTATGCCATCGCCTGCGCCCTGTTGCTGCTGCTGGCCGCCTGGCTACTGCTGGGTCTTTCCACCAGCGCCCGGACGCGCTGGTTCAATGGGCTGATGCTGGCCTGGCTGGTCGGAGCCCGGCTGGGTCACGCCGCCATGAACCTCGACGCCTACATGGTCGCGCCACTGGATATCCTGAAGCTATGGCAGCCGGGTTATCATGGCCTCTGGGGGCTGCTGGCCGCGCTGATCTGGAGCGCCTGGGCGCTACGCGACCACCTCCTTCGCATGATTGGCGCCATGGCGCTGACGATCGGGGCCTCGTCGCTCTGGCTGGTGCTGGTCACCCTGGCGCCGCTGGAGAACGACATGCCGCTGCGCGAACTGCCCGACATCGCCCTGGAGAATCTCGAAGGCGAGACGGTCGACCTGCGGGATCTGCGCGGAGAACGGGTCGTGGTCAACCTGTGGGCGACCTGGTGCCCACCCTGCCTGCGCGAGATGCCACTGCTGGCCGAGGCCGACACGCGAGAAGGTGTGACGGTAGTGGTGGTCAATCAGGGCGAAGAGTTACTGCAGGTGGTACGCTATCTGGATGAACAGGAGCTGGCGTTCCGCTACCCCCTGCTCGACCCCAGCCAGGCGCTGATGAAGACCATGGAATCGCCCGGCCTTCCCACCACGGTGCTGTTTGACACCCAGGGGCGAGCCGTGGAACGCCATGTGGGTGAACTGACCCGCGCCCAGCTCGATGGCTGGCTACGGAAGCACTAGCCTGCTCTCGCCCAGCCCTACCATTTCCCATCGCACATCACCAGCCTTAAGCCGCGGCGGGCTTTGCGTTAGAATCGCCCGCCCTGTTGCTGCCGGAGGCGTGAACGCCCGGCAGCGAGCGCACCGTTTTCAGCACCCTTCGAGGCACCATGAGCGACTTTTCACCCGGCCAACGCTGGATCAGTGACGGCGAGGCCGAACTGGGTCTGGGCACCATACTCAGCTGCGATCAGCGCAGCGTCACCGTGCTGTTTGGCGCCAGTCAGGAAACCCGTACCTACGGCAGTCGCCAGGCACCCCTCACCCGGGTGGCCTTCGGCAGCGGCGATCGCATCCAGTCCGCCGAAGGCTGGCAACTGCTGGTCGACGACAGCAAGGAAGTCGATGGATTGATCGTCTATATCGGCGAGGATGCCCAGGGCGACCTACGCGAGCTGCGGGAATCCGAACTGGCCGATACCATGCAGTTCGATCAGGCCCGCGACCGCCTGCTGACTGGGCAGGTCGACCGCAACGACTGGTTCGACCTGCGCTTTCGCACCTTGCACCACCACCACCGGATCGAGCAGAACCCGGCACTGGGCCTGTCCGGGCCACGCATCGACCTGATTCCGCATCAGCTCTACATCGCCGACGAAGTGGCTCGTCGCCATTCGCCCCGAGTGCTGCTGGCCGACGAAGTGGGCCTGGGCAAGACCATCGAGGCTGGACTGATCCTGCACCGCCTGCTGCTTACCGGCCGTGCCGAGCGGGCGCTGATCCTGGTGCCCCCGAGCCTGACCCACCAATGGCTGGTGGAGCTGCTGCGCCGCTTTGCGCTGGACGTGACCCTGCTCGACGAACAGCAGAGCCTGGCCCAGGCCGAAGCCAACCCCTTCGAGTCGGGCCAGTTGGTGCTGGCCAGCCAGGAGTGGCTGTTCGCCAATCCTCACCGGCAAGCCCAGGCCGAAGCCTGCGACTGGGACCTGCTGATCGTCGACGAGGCCCACCACCTGGACTGGAGCGCCGATAGCGTTGGCCCGGGCTACGCCTGCGTGGAACGCCTGGCCGCAACCGTGCCCGGCGTGCTGCTGCTCACCGCCACCCCCGAGCAGATGGGGCTGGAAAGTCACTTCGCCCGCCTGCGCCTGCTCGACCCGGATCGCTACCACTGCCTCGAGCGCTTCCGCGAAGAGGAGCAGCACTACGTGGAGGTCGCCCAGGCCATCGACGCCCTGGAGCGCCTGCCTGGCGGTGAAGACAACCACAGCGACACCGAACGCGTCGCGGCGATCATCGAGGAGCCCGACAGCCTCGCACTGCTGACGACCCTGGCCAATCCCGAAAGCAGCGCGGCACAGCAGGACAGTGCCCGCCGCCAGCTGCGCGACCAACTGCTTGACCGCCACGGCACCGGCCGGGTGATGTTTCGCAACAGCCGTCGTCATGTCGGCGGCTTCCCGGAGCGTCACTTGCACCTGGCGCACCTGGCCCTTCCCTCGCCCTATCGCCGCGTGCTGCGCAAGCTGGAGCGCGACGAGGACTATCTCGATGAGTTGCTGATCGAAACCGGGCTCGACCACCCGGATGTCCTCATCTACCCGGATACCATGTACCGTGCCCTGGCCGAGGATCCCCTCAATGCCGAGCCCTGGTGGCAATTCGATCCGCGCGTGACCTGGCTGCTGGAGCGTCTGAGCGACGAGGCCGAGCACGGTTTCGCGGGCGACAAGGTACTGGTGATCGCCCACGGCCGCGAGACCGCCCAGGGCCTGGCCGAGGCGCTGCGGGTTCTGGGTGGCGTGCACGCTCCGGTGTTCCACGAAGGGCTGAGCCTGGTGGAGCGTGACCGCGCGGCGGCGGCCTTCGCCGATGAGGAAGAGGGCTGCCAGGTGCTGGTCTGCTCCGAAATCGGCTCCGAAGGCCGCAACTTCCAGTTCTGCCGTCACCTGGTGATGTTCGACCTGCCCCAGCACCCCGACCAGCTGGAGCAGCGTATTGGCCGCCTGGACCGTATCGGCCAACGCCACGCCATCGAGATTCATGTCCCCCTCTTCGAAGCCAGCCCCGGCGAGCGACTGCTGCGCTGGTATCGGGACGGCATGGACGCCTTCCTGGCGCCCCACGGCGTGGGCAATGAACTGTTCGATGCGTTCGGCGACGCCATGACCGAAGCCCTGCTGGACGACGAGAGCCTGGAAGAGGTCATCACCGAGACCCGGACCCTGTTCGAGAGCCGCCTGACCGAGCGCGATGCCGGCCGCAACCGGCTGCTTGAACTCAACGCCTGCCGGCCGGCAAGGGCCGAGGCGGTGGCCGGGGCCATCCTCGAACTGGACGAGGACAAGGCATTGCCCCGCTACCTGGATCAGGCGCTGGACATCTTCGGCGTGGATAGCCAGGAGCTTGGCGGTGGCCTGCTGTACCTGCTGCCTGGCCAGCATATGCTCGATGGGCTGCCAGGCCTGGTGAAGGGCGAGGAAGGGTTTACCGCCACTCTGTCGCGGGCACGCGCCCTGGCCCGGGACGACGTGCAGCGGCTCTCCTGGGAGCACCCGCTGCTACGGGAAATGATGGGTCGCATACTCGACGGCAACATGGGCAACACCGCCCTGGCGCTGCTCAAGCACCCGGCGATTCCCGCCGGGCGGTTGATGGCCGAACTGGTGTTCCGCACCCACTGCCCGGCACCGAAGCGGCTGCACGTCAATCGGTTCCTGCCACCCACCGCGGTACGCGTGCTGCTCGACGAGTCCGGTGCCGTGCTCACGGACAAGGTCTCCTTCACTGGATTGTCCAAGAACCTGCAGAAGGTGAAGAAGGCGATGGCACGGGATGTGATTCGCAGCCGCCACGACCAGTTGCGGGGGCTGCTCTCGCAAGGCGAAGTGGAAGCCGAGCGGGAACTGCCAAGCATCGTCGAGGACGCCCAGGTCCGCATGCGCAGCGAACTCGACACCGAGCTTGCCCGTCTGGAGGCACTGGCACGGCTCAACCCCGCGGTACGCGAGGAGGAACTCGACGCCATGCGTCGTGAACGCCGCGAACTGGACGAGGCCATCGACGGCACCCGACTCCGGCTGGATGCGGTGCGGGTGATCGTCACGGTGGACCAGGACAGCCGCTGACAGCTTGTGCACTGCCGATGTCATGGGGGCCGGCAGACCGACAACGGTTTCTTGCCTCTATGCCACTCTCATGTGCCTGACGAAACATCCGGCCCGACTGGCCCTGCGTCGCGCCGACGGCACCTCTCGAACGGGCCCAAGGCCATGGCGGATTCGCTCGACTACCGCTACCGCCTGCCCAGGATATCCGCCAGGGCCTGTTCCAGGGTCGGGAAACGAAACTCGAACCCGGCATCGAGCAGTCGCCGGGGGCGCATGTCCGCGCCGGTGAGCAGCAGCCGCGCCATTTCGCCGAAGGCGGTCTCCAGGGCAATGGCCGGCACCGGAATGGCGGCCGGGCGCTTGAGCTGTGTGGCCAGCACGCGGGTGAACTCGGCATTGGTGACCGGATTCGGCGCACTGCCGTTGATGGGTCCCTCCAGTTCGTCATGCTCCAGCAGGAAGAGAATGCTGCGTACCAGGTCCTCCCGATGGATCCAGGGCATGAACTGCCTGCCATCGCCGAAACGGCCGCCCAGTCCCAGCTTGAAGGGCGGAAGCATCTTCGCGAGACTGCCGCCGCCGGTGTCCAGCACCAGGCCGGTTCGCAGCAGCACGACTCGGGTGCCGAAATCGGCCGCTTCCCTGGCGGTATCCTCCCAGCGCTTGCAGAGTCGATGAGCGAACTCATCATGGGGAGGTGTCTCCTCGGTGACCTCCTTCTCCCCCTGATCACCGTAGTAACCCATGGCCGAACCCGAAATCATCACTCGCGGTGCCTGGCCGCCCGACTGCTTCAGCTGCTCGCAGAGGATGACCAGGTCGCGGGTGATGTTGACCCGTGAATCGATCAGGCGCTTCTTCTGTTCATCGCTCCAGCGGCGGGCGGCGATCGGCTCTCCGGCCAGGTTGACGATGGCTTCCGGCGGAGAATCCACGAAATCCAGGACGGAACGCCGAAGGTCGGCACCGGCGGGCAGTTGCCCCCTTGCGGCTTCCGGGTCCCGGGAGACCACCTGCAGCCGGTGGCCTGCTTCCTTGAGCCGCAGGCAGAGTCGCTGTCCCACGAAACCGCTACCGCCTGTAATCAGCACGCGCATTTGTGACCTCCTCACGAGGATCCCCGGTTACGGCAGGTTGTTATACAACCGTTGTACACTTCTGCTAGTCTAGCGGAAAAGTCGCTTCACTGCGCGAGGCGTCCATGCCACAGCCGGCCCGTCCTTCCACCGCCATCATCGGCGCTGGGCCGACCCGCGTCCCACCGTCGTTCAGGAGAACACCATGACCTATAGCCTGATCCTGCTCGCCCACGGTTCAAGCGATGCCGAGTGGCGAGCCCCCTTCGAACGGCTTCATGGAGCGTTGGCCAACCGCATGCAAACCTCCCTGAGGCTGGCCTACATGGAACTGAGCGAACCATCACTGGAAAGCACCGTCGCCGAGCTGGCCGCAGAGGGAATCGAGCGTGCCGAGATCCTGCCGTTATTCTTCGCTGCCGGGCGGCATCTGCGCAAGGACGTACCCAGCCAGGTAGAGACACTCAAAGCGACACATTCCGGCATTGCCCTGACGCTGCTGCCCCCCGTGGGCGAACATCCCGCCTTCGTCGAAGCCTTGGCGGCAGTGATTGCCGAACAGGCCGGCGAGACGTCGAAAGCCCGACGATGATGCCTACGGTTGTACATCGCTCGCTTGATGTACAATATTGTTCATCCATGGACATTTCGCGCCGATATGCCGCTCTCGGGGGCCCGGAACGGCACGACCACAGCAAGAGGCAAACGCGAGCATGACCGACAAGGCGACCCATCCGGCTGACACACCGCTCTATCCCATTCGCGAGGTGTCACGCATCACCGGTGTCAACTCGGTCACCCTGCGTGCCTGGGAGCGTCGCTACGGGCTGATCTGCCCTCAGCGCACCCCCAAGGGGCACCGCCTCTATGCCCGCGAGGACATCGATCGGGTCGAGCGCATCCTGCAGTGGCTCAGTCGTGGCGTGCCGGTCAGCCAGGTCAAGGAACTGCTCGATCAGCCCGAGACGGCAGCAACACCCGAACCCGCCGCCGGCGACTGGCCCAGCCAGAGGCGACGGCTGATCACCGCCGTTGAAGCCCTGGACACGGCGCAGCTGGAGAGCCTGTTCAATCAGAGCCTGGCGCTCTACCCCGTCACCACCTGCTTGACCGAGCTCTGGCAGCCGGTTATTCATGAACTCGAGGAAGCCTGGGGCGATCAGCTCGGTGCCCTGCTGCAGCGCCGCGTACTGGAATCCTTCCTGCGCACCCGTATCGGCACGCGCCTGTACCATGCCAACCAGGCCGCGAACGGCCCCGTGATCCTGCTGAACCCGCTGCCTGACGATCCTGGCCCACTGTGGCTATTGCTGGCGGCCTTGGCCAGCAGCCAGGCCGGCTATCGTGTCCGGTTGCTCGATACCCCCCTGCCCTTCGGCGAATTGCCACTGGCGGTGGAGCGCTTCGGGGCGGCGGCCCTGCTGCTGGTCAGTGGACGCGCCGAGCGTGCCGATCTCGTTCGCCGCCTGCTGCCTCGTCTGGCAGAGCAGCTCGACGTACCACTGGGGCTATGCGGACCGATGGCCCGCATTCGCGAGTCCGATCTGAGGGACAGTGACGTCGCGTTGCTGGGCGACGACCTTCCCCTGGCGCTGGCACGCCTTCAGCCTCTGCTCAGGTGACTGGCTTGGAGTCCAGCATGGCGGCAGCCGGCAGGGCCGACCCGCCTCGCCACTGGATTTCAAGGGCCTGGGCCGGTATGGGACGGGCGAACAGGAAACCCTGAACCAACGTACAGCCCGCATTGCGCAGGAAGTCGAGTTGCTCCCGGGTTTCCACGCCTTCGGCAACCACATCGAGGCCCAGGCCTCGGGCCATGGCCAACACGGCACTGACGATGGCGGCATCGGCGGGGTCATCCGGCAACGAGCGGATAAAGACACGGTCCAGCTTGATCTTGTCCAGTGGCAACCGCTTGAGATAGCTCATCGACGAATATCCCGTACCGAAGTCGTCGATCGCGATGCGATGGCCTTGAGACCGAAGGGCCTCGAGGCGGGGTACGATATCCCCGGCACGTTCGTCCAGCAGAACCGATTCCGTCAGCTCGAGACCAAGCTGCGAGGCGTGAATACCATGTCGAGCCAGGCCGGACGACAGCGCCGACTCCAGCTCGCCCTGAAACATCTGGATAGCCGAGACATTGATCCATACCGGCAGTCGCGGCATGCCCATTTCTCGCCAGCGCGCCATCTGAGCCAAGGCTTCGTCAATGACCCAGTTGCCTAGCGTGCCCATCAGTCCGTGCCGTTCCGCCAAGGGAATGAAGTCCCCCGGCGAGATGATGCCGTGTTCCGGGGAGCGCCAGCGCAGCAGCGCCTCCATGCCAACGACAACACCATCCCGGGAGCGATGCTGTGTCTGGTAGTGAAGCTCCAGTTGCCCTCCGTTGGCCAGAGCATCGCGCAGGCTGTAGACGAGCGCCATGTGCGGGCTGTCCTGGACATCGAGGGCAGGGCGGAATCGCTGGCTGACGTTGCGGCCATGTCGCTTGGCTGAATAGAGAGCCGACTCCAGGCGCTGGAACAGCACGCCCGACTCCTTGCCATCTTCCGGAGCCCGGCAGCTGCCGATGGACAACCCCAGGCGCAACGAGCGATTGCCGATATCGAAGGGTTCTCCCAGATGATCGCGCAAGCCGGCTACCCACTTGCCGTGATCATCGAAGGTGGTGGTGCGAATCACCAGGAACTCATCGCCTCCCAGCCGCCCGACCACACCGCCAGCCACATGACGCGCCAGGCGCTGACCGAAGAGCGCCAGCAAGCGATCACCCTGCTCGACACCGAGGCTGTCATTGACCGACTTGAAACCGTCGATGTCGATGATCGCCATGTCCAGGCTTTCCCCCGCCCGCAGGTGACGCAACCGCGAGGTCATCAGGTCATGCAGACGACGACGGTTGGGCAGCCCGGTGAGCGGATCCTCGAAGCCGATACGCCGCAGGTCCTGTTCACGGGCCTTGTGCACGGAAATGTCGGTGAAGGTGCCCACGTAGTGTCTGATCCGCCCACGGGGATCGGCAATGGCCTTGATGCGTAGCCATTCGGGATATTCATCACCCTGTTTTCGGCGGCTCCATATCTCGCCTTCCCACCGCCCCTTGCTTTCCAGGGTCTGCCAGAAGCGCTTGAAGAAACTTGTATCGTGACGTGAAGCGATCAGGCTAGCGGCATTGACGCCTCGCACTTCCTCTTCGGTGAAGCCGGTGATGCGGGTGAAAGCGGGATTGACGGCGAGGATATTGTTGTCGGCATCGGTAATCTGCACGCCTTCCTCGGAAAGCATCAGGGCCTGTTGCATCAGGTCGGCATGTTGCCGATCACGACGCAGCCGACGCCAGCCATCCGCCAGTCCCCCCGCCACGATACATACCGCCACCAGCCTCAGACTCGGATCAGGGAGCCAGACACAGGCCGGCAGCGCTACTAGTGCGGCCCAGGTCAACGGGCGATTGATCGCAATGGATGACCACATGTCGTATCCCGGTCTGACGGATGAAGGGTGAAGAAATCGCGCCCATGCAGTGCATCGACCTTTCATCAGTATCGACACCTGGAGCCATCACTTTAATCGGTCGGCCCCGTCACGTCATGCCTGACGTGCAATCGCCGGCCACGGCCAGTAGACTAGTCGGGGCCGCCCGGGCGTGGACGGCCATTTGTGCCATGCCGCATCCGCGACGCCGCGGGAGGCCCACAATAACTGCGACTCGGAACGACTCAGTGACCAAGCAACACTCTTTCGTACGCGAAGAACTGCTGGCGTGCAGCCGCGGTGAGCTTTTCGGCCCCGGCAATGCCCAGTTGCCGGCACCCAACATGCTGATGCTCGACCGCATCACACGCATCTATGAAGATGGCGGGGATCACGGCAAGGGCGAACTGATCGCCGAGCTGGATATCACACCCGACCTCTGGTTCTTCGACTGCCACTTCCCCGGCGATCCGGTAATGCCCGGCTGCCTCGGCCTGGATGCCATGTGGCAGCTGGTAGGCTTCTATCTGGGATGGCTCGGCCACCCGGGCAGAGGGCGTGCCCTGGGCTGTGGCGAGGTGAAGTTCACCGGCCAGATCCTGCCCGATGCCAAAAAGGTCATCTACCGTATCAATATCAAGCGTATCATCACCAGGCGCCTGATTCTGGGCATGGCCGATGGTACCGTATCGGTTGATGGCCGAGATATCTACCAGGCCAACGACCTACGTGTCGGCCTATTCACCTCCACCGCGAACTTCTGATCAGGAGGCTTCCATGCGACGAGTGGTAGTCACTGGACTGGGCATCGTGTCTTGCCTGGGCAACGACCGGCAACAGGTTCTCGAGGCGCTCAAGGCAGGGCGTTCTGGTATTCGCTTCAAGGAGGAGTATGCCGAGCGCGGTTTCCGCAGTCAGGTAGCTGGCGCTGTGGATATCGATCTAGAAGACTTGATCGACCGCAAACTGCGCCGCTTCATGGGGGATGCGGCAGCCTATGCCTATGTCAGCATGGCTCAGGCCGTGGTTGACGCCGGCTTGACATCGGAGCAGGTATCCAGTGAGCGCACCGGCCTGATTGCAGGCTCCGGGGGTGCTTCCAGCGCCAACCAGGTCGAGGCCGCCGACGTGATGCGCGAGAAGGGTCTGCGCCGAGTCGGCCCTTACCGTGTCACCCGCACCATGGGCAGCACCGTCTCCGCCTGCCTGGCCACACCGTTCCAGATCAAGGGGGTCAACTACTCGATCTCCTCGGCCTGCGCCACGTCTGCCCACTGCATCGGCAGTGCCATGGAGCAGATCCAGATGGGCAAGCAGGACATCGTCTTTGCCGGCGGCGGCGAGGAGGAGCACTGGACCCTCTCCTGCCTGTTCGATGCCATGGGCGCCCTGTCGACCCATTACAATGACACGCCGGAGAAGGCCTCGCGCCCCTATGACCAGGCTCGGGATGGTTTCGTCATTGCCGGCGGTGGCGGCATGCTGGTGCTCGAGGAGCTGGAACACGCCAAGGCTCGCGGTGCGAAGATCTACGCCGAACTGGTCGGCTATGGCGCCACCTCCGACGGGCACGACATGGTCGCCCCCTCCGGTGAAGGCGCCATGCGTTGCATGCGCCAGGCGCTCGCCACCGTGGAGGGCGACATCGACTACATCAACACGCACGGCACCTCCACCCCGGTGGGCGACGTGGCCGAACTCAAGGCCATTCGCGAGGTGTTCGGCGACAGCACCCCGGCCATGAGCTCCACCAAGTCGCTGACCGGCCATTCACTGGGCGCCACCGGCGTGCAGGAGGCCATCTATAGCCTGCTGATGATGGAGAACGACTTCATCGCCGCTTCGGCCAACGTCGACGAGCTCGACGATCAGGCCGCCGGCTTCGATATCGTGACCAGCCGCCGTGACGACGTGACCATCCAGCGCGTGCTCTCCAACAGCTTCGGCTTCGGCGGCACCAATGCCTGTCTGGTGCTGCAACGCTACAGCGACTGATCGTCGGCTTGATGCCGACACCACACGAAAAGGCGCCTGATCATCAGGCGCCTTTTCGTGACATGGCCACTCTCGCAAACGCCTCGTTCATGGCACGGAGCGGGCGCCTCGCTCGCGGGCGGGCGCCGGGACCTGTGGCCGAGGTACGTCCGATATCTCGGTGAGGCGGGCCTCGATCCAGGCCTCCACCTCGACCAGCACTTCCTCTGGCGTTCTGCCCTCTGTGGCTATGGGCTGGCCCACCACCACGCTCAATACCCCCGGGTTCTTGATCCAGTGGCGCCCCGGCCAGCGCTCGCCGGCATTATGCGCCACAGGCAATACCGGCACCCCGGCTCGACAGGCGATCACGGTACCGCTCTTGTTGTAGCGTCGCCGCTCACCGGGAGCCACCCTGGTGCCCTCGGGGAAGATCAGCACCGACAAACCCTCATTCAGACGCTGCACACCCTGAGTCAATACCTGGCGCATCGCCCGTGCGGGCTTGGAGCGATCAAGCGCGATGGGGTGCAGCAGCCGCAACCCCCACCCGAATAGCGGGATACGCAAGAGCTCCTGCTTGAGTACCGTGCACACCGGCGGCGTCAGGATCTGCAGGTAGATGGTTTCCCACTCGCACTGATGGTTGGCCAGGATGACGCAGGGCCCTTCGGGCAGATGTTCCTTGCCGCTGACCCGGTAGGTCACGCCACAGGTCCAGCGGAACCAGGCAGTGATGAAATGATTGTAGAGATTGAGAAGGCGATATCGCCCCGACAGCGGCAATAGCGGAGCCACCGGAAGAAAGAGGCCTCCGCAAACCAGAATGGCAAGAAAATAGCCAAGGTAGAACAGCAGGCTGCGAATCGCATTCATGAGCGAGTGCCGTCCTCCTCGGGTCCTCGGCGCGCCTGGCACCAATCGTCCAGCAGCCGCCCCACCTCCAGCCGCCAGGGCTTCTGGTGCACACCGAACGCTTCCAGCACGCGTCGACAATTGAGCACCCGCCGCAGTGGTTGATCATGATGATGCTTGAGCGCCTGGACGCTGCCGAGCTCAACCCGCTCACCCAGCCCTTCCAGCCGGGTCATCAGCTGCGTGCGCACCATCGAGGTGAAGGTATAGGCGCTCACCGGTTCCGTTCCCGCCAGGTGGTAGGCCCCCCAGGCGGTCGAGCCGCAGTTCAGCTGATGCAACATACCCACCAGTGCCATGGCCACGGCGTCAGCCGAGGTGGGGCAGAAGATGACGTCCTGCGCCGCCCGCACATTCTCACCGTCCACCAGACTGTCGATGACGCCGCTTAGCCAGGCATGCCCGCCCTCCAGGGCGAATAGTGGCCCGAGCCGTACGATCAGATGACGAGGATGGCTGCTGCGGATACGATCACCGATAGCGATCAGACGTCGCAGGCTTTCGTCACGAGGGGCAGGAATGACGTGCTCGTCAATGGGCGTATCGAAGCCATCCTGATAGAGCTGATCGGAGACGCACCACACCAGCGGCGTATCGGTCTCCCGACAAGCCGCCAGGCAGGCATCGACGCCCTCGCCATGGGACACCACCGCGGCCGGTTCGATCTCCATGGGCCCCGACAGCGGCGGTATGATCACCGCATCCGGCGCCAGCTCACGCAGATGGTCGGCCTCGATACCAAGGCCCGCTTCGATAGCCAGCTCGGTGTCGCTTCTCCGGTGCGCGACCCGGGCCAGCGCCAGGTTCAGGCAATGGCCGGCATCCAGTATCAACAGCTTCACTCAATTGCCTCCGGCAGCCTGCGCAGGGAGCGCCTGCACGCCACAACGATCAGGGCGGTCGATCAGAACGGGATCTCGTCGTCGAAGTCATCGAAGCTGCCCGGATCGGGGGCGCCATAGTTGCCCTGCTGCTGACCACCGCCCTGCTGCTGACCACCTGGCTGCTGGCCGCCCGCCGGCCCAGGCGCTGGACGTGGCTGAGGCTGAGGCTGCCCCCCGCCATAGCCGCCTTGCTGCGGCGGGGCACTGCCATAGCCGCCCTGCTGAGGTGCCTGAGCGCCCTGGGCCTGACCACCGAAGCCGGCGCCCTGGCCGGATGCATCTCCACCGCGGGTATCTAGCATCTGCATGTCGTTTACCACGATCTCGGTGGTGTAGCGATCCTGGCCATCCTGCCCCTGCCACTTGCGCGTCTGCAGCCGGCCCTCGAGATAGACGCGTGCACCTTTCTTCAAATACTGCTGAGCGATCTCCGCCAGTCGATTGAACAGCACCACCGAGTGCCACTCGGTACGCTCCTGCTTCTGCCCACTCTGGCGGTCGGTCCACGTATCGGTAGTGGCGACGCGCAGGTTGGCGACAGGACTGCCGGAAGGCATGAAGCGAACCTCGGGGTCCTGCCCCAGGTTGCCGATGAGAATGACCTTATTGACACCACGGGCCATGCTGGACTCCCTATTTCGTTTGTCTATACTCGTTATCGAATACCGGAGATGCCTTGTCGGCACTACCGGGATGCAGGCTAACCGCCGCGATGACGGCTCGATCGGATCAGGCGAGCCAGCGCATCCTTGTCAAGGCGTCGCCGGTCCACCTTAAGATAGGCCAGCCGTTCCTCTGGCACGACCAACACGTCTTCAACGCCGGCCACTTCGGCAAAGCTCGCCATCAGCGTATCCAGGGCCGCCTCCTGTTGGTTTTCATCCAGCTCTATGACTTCGCTCGACAGATGCGGCGGAGCCGGCATGCCAAGCATCAGCAGCCACCAGATCCCGGCCAGGAGGGCGCTACCGACGAACACCGC
Source organism: Billgrantia endophytica (assembly GCF_002879615.1). Classification (GTDB taxonomy): domain Bacteria; phylum Pseudomonadota; class Gammaproteobacteria; order Pseudomonadales; family Halomonadaceae; genus Halomonas; species Halomonas endophytica. The sequence goes on along the minus strand of NZ_PNRF01000028.1, from coordinate 40,101 downwards.
CGACAGTCCCCATTGCTGGGCCAGGAAACCTCCCAATACGCCACCCAGAAACGCGCCCAGGAACTGGCTGGTCGAGTAGACCCCCATGGCCGTTCCCTTGGCACCAGCCGGAGCCAGCTTGCTCAGCATCGACGGCAAGGTGGCCTCGAGCAGATTGAAGGCGATGAAGAACAGCAACAGCCAGCCGAACAGTGCCGCTCCGCCGCTGCCAATGCCCGCCAGCCCCGCCAGGCTGACGGCAATGGCACCGATCGCCAGCAGGCACATGGCCTTCATGCGCTGGCGCTTCTCGGCGAGTATCACCAGCGGCACCATGCACACGAAGGCCAGCAACATGATACCCAGATACGTCAGGCCGTGACGCTCGACCCCGATGCCCGCCTCCACCAGCCGAAAGGGCACCGCCACGAAGATGGCCATCAACACCAGGTGGAGGGCGAAGATCGACAGGTCCAGGCGCCACAGGTCAGCACGGGTCATGATGACCGCCAGTTGCCGACGATCGATGCCCACGTCCCGATGGCGCATTCTGCGAGGCGCCGGAGGCACCAGTTTCCACAGTACCACCAGGCCGAGCCCGGCCAGCAGCGCCGTGAACCAGAATACGGCCGAGAGGCCAAAGGACGCTGCCAGCCAGGGTCCCAGCACCATGGCAACGGCAAAGGCCACGCCGATGGACAGCCCGATGGTAGCCATGGCGGCGGTACGAACCTGCTCCCGGGTCTGGTCCGCCAGCAGCGCCATGATTGCCGCGGCGACGGCACCGCTGCCCTGCAGACAGCGGCCCAGGATCACCCCGCCGATGCTATCCGCGCCAGCCGCCACGACACTTCCAATCAGAAACAGCAGCAGTCCGCCCGCGATGACCGGCTTGCGGCCGACCCGGTCGGACAGCAGACCGAAAGGTATCTGCAGTATCGCCTGGGTCAGGCCGTATATCCCCAGCGCCAGACCTATCAATAATGGCGTTGCCCCGATCAGCTCATCCGAATAGAGCGCCAGGACCGGCAATACCATGAACAGCCCCAGCATGCGTGTGGCATACAGGCTGGCCAGGCCGGTGATGGCGCGACGTTCGGAGGCAAGCAGCAGTCCAGAGACCTTGCGCATAAGGTGACGAGAATCCAATGGGTCGATGGGCTGGGGGCCCCTTGATGGACCGTCTATTCTATCGGTTCCGGTCGACGCAGGAAACGTCCGAGCGACTGGCGCTTTGCTGCCCGGTGGATCGCGGACGTATAATCGAGGTTTTGCTGCGTGTCACGAGGTGGGAATGGACAGAATACTGGTCAGGGGTGCCCGCACTCACAATCTCAAGCAGATCGACGTCGACCTGCCCCGGGACAGCTTGATTGTGGTCACAGGACTATCCGGCTCCGGCAAGTCATCACTGGCGTTCGACACGCTCTACGCCGAGGGGCAGCGCCGCTATGTGGAATCGCTCTCCACCTATGCCCGCCAGTTTCTGTCCATGATGGAAAAGCCCGACGTCGACCATATCGAAGGGTTGTCGCCGGCGATCTCCATCGAGCAGAAGTCCACCTCCCACAACCCCCGTTCCACCGTGGGCACCATCACCGAAATCTACGACTACCTGCGCCTGCTGTTTGCCCGTGCCGGCACGCCACGCTGCCCGGAACATGACGAGGAGCTCGAGGCCAGCACCATTTCACAGATGGTCGATCAGGTGCTGGCCCTGCCCGAAGGCAGCAAGCTGATGCTGCTGGCACCGGTGGTCAAGGGCCGCAAGGGCGAGCATCTGCAGCTTCTCGCCGAGCTGCGCGCCCAGGGCTTCGTACGCGCATTGATCGATGGCCAGGTACTGGAGCTGGACGACATCGCGCCCCTGGACAAGAACAAGAAACACGACATCAGCGTGGTGATCGATCGCATCAAGGTTCGCGAGGGGCTTCAGCAGCGCCTGGCGGAATCCTTCGAGACAGCACTCGGGCTTTCCGACGGCATCGCCATGGTGCACTTCATGGATGGCGAGGCCGAGGACATCACCTTCTCGGCACGCTTTGCCTGCCCGGTTTGCGGCTACGCCATCGCCGAGCTAGAGCCGCGGATGTTCTCGTTCAACAATCCGGCCGGCGCCTGCCCGACCTGCGACGGCCTGGGGGTGCAGCAGATCTTCGACCCCCAGAAGCTGATCAGCCATCCCGAGCTCTCATTGGCCGAAGGTGTGATCAAGGGCTGGGATCGTCGCAGCGTCTATTACTTCAGCCAGCTGCAGGCGGTGGCCAGCCACTACCGCTTCGCCCTGGAAAGCCCCTGGCAGGACCTGGCCCGCCATGAGCGTGACATCATCCTCCACGGAAGCGGCGCCGACGAGATCGCCTTCAGCTACGTCAACGATCGTGGCCGCAAGGTCAGCCGTGAACATCCCTTCGAGGGCATTCTGCCCAACATGCAGCGCCGCTATCGGGAAACCGAGTCGAGCATGGTTCGCGAGGAGCTTTCCCGCTACATCGCGCACCAGCCGTGCCCTACCTGTCATGGCTCCCGCCTGCGCAAGGAGGCTCGACATGTCTACATCGACAGCCGCACCCTGCCCGATATCGTCCAGTTGCCCATTGGCGAGGCCTGGGACTACTTCCGCCAGTTGGCGCTGCCCGGTCGCAAGGGCGAGATCGCCGACAAGATCATCAACGAGATCCATGCCCGCCTGGAGTTTCTGGTCAACGTGGGGCTCGACTACCTCAACCTGGAGCGCAGCGCCGACACCCTTTCCGGCGGTGAAGCCCAGCGTATCCGCCTGGCCAGCCAGATCGGCGCCGGCCTTGTCGGCGTCATGTATATCCTGGACGAGCCCTCCATCGGACTACACCAGCGCGACAACGACCGCCTGCTCAAGACCCTGGTCCATCTGCGCGACCTGGGCAATACGGTGATCGTCGTCGAACACGACGAGGAGGCCATCCGTGCCGCAGACCATGTGCTGGACATCGGCCCTGGCGCCGGTGTGCATGGGGGGCAGATCGTCGCCCAGGGCACCCCCGAGGAGGTAATGGCGAGCCCCGACTCCCTGACCGGGCAATATCTCTCGGGCAAGCGCCGCATCGAGGTTCCGCCCTGGCGGATTCCCGGCAACCCAGAGAAGCAGCTGCGCCTCACCGGGGCCACCGGCAACAACCTGCATGACGTGACGCTCACCCTGCCCCTCGGGCTGTTCATCTGCGTGACCGGGGTCTCCGGCTCCGGCAAGTCGACCCTGATCAATTCGACGCTGATGCCGATCGCCGCACGGGATCTCAACCGCGCGACCACCCTGACCCCGGCGCCATACGAAAAGATCGAGGGCCTCGACCAGTTGGACAAGGTGATCGACATCGACCAGAGCCCCATCGGTCGCACCCCGCGCTCCAATCCGGCGACCTATACCGGCATCTTCACGCCGATCCGGGAGCTGTTCTCGGGTACCCAGGAGGCACGCTCGCGGGGGTACAAGCCGGGTCGCTTCTCGTTCAACGTCAAGGGAGGACGCTGCGAGGCGTGCCAGGGCGAAGGCATGATCAAGGTAGAGATGCACTTCCTGCCGGACATCTACGTGCCCTGCGATGTCTGCAAGGGCAAGCGCTACAACCGCGAGACCCTGGAGATTCACTACAAGGGCAAGAGCATCCACGAGGTGCTGGAGATGACCGTGGAGGAGGCGCTGGAATTCTTCAGCCCGGTACCGGCCATCGCCCGCCGCCTGCAAACACTACAGGATGTGGGGCTTTCCTACATTCGCCTGGGGCAGAGTGCCACCACCTTGTCAGGCGGCGAGGCACAGCGGGTCAAGCTGGCCCGAGAACTCGCCAAGCGGGACACCGGCAAGACGCTTTACATCCTCGACGAACCCACCACCGGGCTGCACTTCGAGGACATTCGCCAGCTCCTCACCGTACTGCACCGCCTGCGCGATCACGGCAATACCATCGTGGTGATCGAGCACAACCTGGACGTGATCAAGACCGCCGACTGGATCGTCGACCTGGGCCCCGAGGGGGGCTCCGGCGGTGGGTACATCATCGCCGAGGGCACCCCGGAACAGGTGGCGAAGATGGAGGCCTCGCACACCGGCCGCTTCCTCGAGCCGCTGCTGGAACGCGCCAAACCCCGCAAGGCCGAGCCAGCGACCTCCAAGTAAAACGTCCCACTCGCTTGGGAGCCCAATCACGCTAAGCGGCTTCGGGGACAGCGCCTCCGCGAAGGGCTGTCGTCGATACGCCGCACCCGCGGATGATGTAGAAATAAAAAACCCGACTTCGTGAGAAGCCGGGTTTTTCGTATTGCTACAGCATTGCCGGGCCAGGCCCGCCGCCGGGGGGTCACTCCTCGGCGGCAGCCTCTTCCTCGGACTCGACGATCGGACGATCGACCAGTTCGACGAAAGCCATGGGCGCGTTGTCGCCGGTGCGGAAGCCGCACTTGAGAACACGGACGTAACCGCCCGGACGCTCGGCGTAGCGCGGACCCAGCTCATTGAAGAGCTTGCCGACCGCTTCCTTCGAGCGGGTACGGCTGAAGGCCAGACGGCGGTTGGCGACGCTATCCTGCTTGGCCAGAGTGATCAGCGGCTCGATATAGCGACGCAGCTCCTTGGCCTTGGGCAGGGTTGTCTTGATCACTTCATGTTCGACCAGCGAGACAGACATGTTCTTGAACATGGCCTGACGGTGCGAGCTGGTACGATTCAGGTGACGACCACTCTTACGATGACGCATGGTTGCAATTCCTTACCAAACTGGGACTCGAGTCGACGCTCACGCGGAGGCCTTGTCGTCCTTCAGGCTCGCCGGAGGCCAATTCTCCAACCGCATGCCCAGGGACAGACCGCGTGCTGCCAACACGTCCTTGATTTCATTCAGGGACTTCTTGCCGAGGTTCGGCGTCTTCAGCAGCTCCACCTCGGTGCGCTGGATCAGATCACCGATGTAGTAGATATTCTCGGCCTTCAGACAGTTGGCACTGCGGACGGTCAACTCGAGATCGTCTACGGGACGCAGCAGGATGGGATCGATATGATCCTCTTCCTCTTCAATTTCCTGTTCCTTGTCGGCTTCCAGGTCGACGAACGCTGCCAGCTGCTCCTGCAGGATGGTGGCGCTGCGGCGGATGGCCTCTTCGGGATCCAGGGTGCCGTCGGTTTCCAGGTCGATGATCAGCTTGTCGAGATCGGTACGCTGCTCGACACGTGCCGCATCGACCGCATAGGAGACGCGCCGCACGGGGCTGAAGGTGGCATCCAGCTGCAGGCGACCGATGGCACGCGACTCATCGTCGGCACCGACACGGGCATCCGCCGGCTCGTAGCCACGGCCACGGGCAATCTTGAGCTGCATCTTGAGCTCAGCACCCTCGTTGACGTGGGCGATGACATGATCCGGATTGACGATTTCGACGTCATGGTCGAGAACGATGTCACCCGCGGTCACCACGGCCGGGCCCTGCTTGTTCAGCGAGAGCACCGCCTCGTCACGACTGTGCATGCGGATGGCCACGTCCTTGAGGTTCAGGAGGATCTCGATGACATCTTCCTGAACACCTTCGATCGCGCTGTACTCATGCTCGACACCCGAGATCTCGACTTCCACCACGGCGCAGCCGGGCATGGACGAGAGCAGAATGCGACGAAGCGCATTCCCCAGGGTGTGGCCAAAGCCACGCTCGAAAGGCTCGAGCACGATCTTCGCGTGATGAGCGCTGATCTCTTCGACCTTGATATCGCGCGGACGGAGAAACTCTGTCACTGAACGCTGCATAACTACACCTTTGAGGCTGCCTAACGGTTACTCGGTACTCGACACCGGCCCCACAAGGAGGCCGGTCCGACGCGACTAGCGACGCTTACTTCGAGTACAGCTCGACGATCAGGTTTTCGTTGATGTCGGCAGTCAGGTCACCGCGTTCCGGGATAGCCTTGAAGGTGCCTTCCATCTTCTTCGCGTCCACCTCGATCCAGACTACCTCGCCGCGATTGGCGGCGATGGAGAGTGCACTCTGGATGCGCGCCTGGTTCTTCGACTTCTCGCGAATCGATACCACATCACCGGGCTTGACCTGATAGGACGCCACGTTGACGGTACGACCGTTGACGGCAATGGCCTTGTGACTCACCAGCTGCCGTGCTTCGGAGCGGGTGGAGCCAAAGCCCATGCGGTAGACGACGTTGTCCAGTCGGGTCTCGAGCAGCTGCAACAGGACTTCGCCAGTCGCTCCAGAACGACGGGCGGCTTCCTTGTAGTAGCTGCGGAACTGCTTTTCGAGTACGCCATACATGCGACGCACTTTCTGCTTCTCGCGAAGCTGCAAGCCGTAGTCTGAAAGACGCTGACGGCGCTGGCCATGCACACCCGGAATCTGCTCGGATTTGCACTTCTTCTCGAAGGGAGTCACACCGCTCTTCAGAAAGAGGTCGGTGCCTTCACGACGAGACAGTTTGCACTTCGGTCCAATATAACGAGCCATGAATCTGTCTCCTTAAACGCGGCGTTTCTTCGGCGGACGGCAGCCATTGTGGGGAATGGGCGTCGCGTCGGTGATGCTTTGCACGCGGAAGCCGGCAGCGCTCAGAGCGCGTACGGCGGATTCACGGCCGGGACCGGGGCCCTTGACCAGCACGTCGACGTTTTTCACACCATACTCGGCTGCAGCGGTCGCTGCACGTTCACTTGCCACTTGAGCAGCGAACGGGGTGCTCTTGCGAGAACCACGAAAACCCGAACCACCGGCAGTCGCCCAAGAAAGAGCGTTGCCCTGGCGGTCTGTGATCGTCACGATCGTGTTGTTAAAAGAGGCGTGGATATGCGCGATGGCATCCACTACCTGCTTTTTAACCTTTTTACGGTTGCTACGCGGGTTAGCCATGTTGATGTCTATTCCTGTCTTTACGCCAGAACGTGCGTGTTACTTGCGAATCGGCTTGCGCGGGCCCTTGCGGGTACGCGCATTGGTCTTGGTACGCTGACCACGCAGCGGAAGACCGCGACGATGACGCAGACCACGATAGCAACCCAGATCCATGAGACGCTTGATGTTAAGCGTCACATCACGACGAAGGTCACCTTCTACGGTGTACTTGCCGACTTCACTGCGCAGGGCGTCCACTTCTTCAGAGGACAGCTCCTGAATCCTGGCAGTCGGCGCGATGCCGGTAGCAGCGCAGATCTGTTCTGCACGCGTGCGGCCAATCCCGAAGATATAGGTCAGCGAGATCGCCGCATGCTTGTTGTCCGGGATATTGACGCCTGCAATACGGGCCATCAGCTTACTCCGAAATTTGAGCGGCTTGCTCGATTAGTCACTACAAAAGGCGCAACAGCATACCCCTTTACCCGAACAAGGGCAAGGGGTATGCCAGCACCGCTTTCAACAAGCGCCAGGATCAACCCTGACGCTGCTTGTGCCGCGGCTCGCTGCAGATGACGCGAACGGCGCCATTGCGTCGAATGATCTTGCAATTGCGGCACATCTTCTTGACGGAAGCTCGAACTTTCATCGTTCCTTCTCCAAAATCGGCACACGCGGCACGCCAGATCACCGGCGGCGAGATTAGCGCATTATGCCGCCGCTGCCGTAGCCTTTCAGGTTGGACTTCTTCATCACCGAGTCGTACTGATGCGACATGAGGTGCGACTGCACCTGGGCCATGAAGTCCATGATCACCACAACCACGATCAGCAGGGACGTGCCACCGAAGAAGAACGGCACGTTCCAGGCAACGATCAGGAACTGGGGCATCAGGGAAACCGCAGTGATGTATAGGGCACCGAACAAAGTCAGACGAGTCATGACCTTGTCGACGTAGCGAGCGGTCTGCTCACCAGGACGAATACCCGGCAGAAACGCCCCTGACTTCTTCAGGTTGTCAGCGACATCCTTGGGATTGAAGACCAGCGCTGTGTAAAAGAAGCAGAAGAATACCACCGCCGCGCCGAAAAGCAAGATATACAGCGGCTGCCCCGGGCCCAAGGCCTGGGATGCACGCTGCAACCACTCCATGCCATCGCCGGCACCCACCCACTGCCCCAGCGAAGCCGGGAACAGCAAGATGCTGGAGGCAAAGATGGCCGGGATGACCCCCGCCATGTTCACCTTGAGCGGCAGGTAGCTGCTCTGGCCCGCATACATCTTGTTGCCGACCTGGCGACGCGGATAGTTCACCGTGATGCGGCGCTGACCGCGTTCGATGAACACCACGAAAGCCACGGTCGCCACACCCAGTACGGTGAGGGCCAGCAGCGGCAGCACGTTCCAGGCACCTTCGTTGCGGGCAAGCTCGAAAGCCTGACCCACCGCACCCGGCAACCCGGCCACGATACCCGCGAAGATCAGCAGCGAAATACCGTTGCCGATACCCTTCTCGGTGATCTGCTCGCCCAGCCACATCAGGAATACCGCACCGGTCACGAAACTGACGATGGCGGTGAAGTAGAAGCTGAAGTCGGCCGTGTAGGCAATGCCCTGGCTGGCCAGGCCCACCGACATGCCGGTGGCCTGAACGAAAGCCAGCAGTACCGTGCCGTAGCGGGTGTACTGGCTGATCTTGCGACGGCCGGCCTCGCCTTCCTTCTTGAGCTGCTCAAGATGGGGCGAGACCGCGGTCAACAGCTGCATGATGATCGACGCCGAGATATAGGGCATGATGCCCAGCGCCATGATGCTCATGCGCTCCAGGGCGCCACCCGAGAACATGTTGAACATGCCCAGAATGGTGCCCTGCTGCTCCCTGAACAAGGCAGCAAGCTGGTCAGGATTGATACCGGGAACGGGGATGTGGGCACCGATACGGTAGACCACGATGGCGAGGAGCACGAAGCGCAGGCGCGCCCACAGTTCACTCAGACCGCTGCCCATCGCCGGCATGTTTCCTGACTTGGCCATTTAGTCCTCTACCTTGCCACCGGCGGCTTCGATCGCGGCACGGGCACCCTTGGTGACCTTGATGCCGCGAACGGTAACCGCCTTGTTCACTTCGCCGGAAAGGATGATCTTCGCATGCAGCGTGGCATCCTTGAGCACGTTGGCGTCCTTGAGGGTTTGCAGAGTGACTTCGTCACCCGCGACCTTGGCCAGTTCGCCCAGGCGCACCTCTTCGGAAACCAGCGACTTCATGGAGGTGAAGCCGAACTTCGGCAGACGCCGCTGCAGCGGCATCTGGCCGCCCTCGAAACCGGGCTTCACGCTGCCACCGCTGCGCGATTTCTGGCCCTTGTGGCCACGACCACCGGTCTTGCCCAGACCGGAGCCGATGCCTCGGCCGACACGCTTGGCGGCGTGCTTGGAACCCGGAGCCGGGCTCAAACTATTGAGTTTCATGGATTACTCTCCCTCAACACGCACAAGGTAGTTGACCTTGTGGATCATGCCGCGAACGGCAGGGGTGTCTTCCAGCTCAACCGTGTGACCAATGCGACGCAGACCCAGGCCTTTCATGGTTGCCTTGTGCTTGGGCAGTGTGCCGATGGTGCTGCGGGTCTGGGTAACCTTGAGTGTTGCTGCCATGGTATTTACCCCGTGATCGCGTCGACAGACAGACCGCGCTTGGCGGCGATGTCGTCCGGCGACTGCATGGAAGCGAGACCCTTGACGGTTGCCCGCACCACGTTCACCGGATTGGTGGAGCCGTAGCACTTGGCCAGGACATCATGCACGCCGGCCAGTTCGAGCACGGAGCGCATGGCACCGCCAGCGATGATCCCGGTACCTTCGGAGGCCGGCTGCATGTACACCTTGGAGGCACCGTGACGGGCCTTGACCGGGTACTGCAGGGTGTGGCCCTTGAGGCTGACCTTGACCATGTTGCGGCGCGCCTGGTCCATGGCCTTCTGGATCGCGACCGGCACTTCACGTGCCTTGCCACGACCGAAGCCAACACGACCGTTGCCGTCGCCGACGACAGTCAGGGCGGTAAAACCGAAGATTCGGCCACCCTTGACCACCTTGGCGACACGGTTGACCTGTACGAGCTTTTCTTGCAGGTCGCCGGTGTTCTGTTCGTTCTTCGCCATCGTAAAACCCTTTAGAATTCCAGGCCGCCTTCACGTGCGGCGTCGGCCAGGGCCTTGACACGACCGTGGTACTTGAAACCGGCACGATCAAAGGCCACCTGGGTGATGCCAGCCTGCTTGGCGCGTTCGGCAATCATCGCGCCCACCTTGGCAGCGGCGTCGGCGTTGCCTGTCGCACCCTCGCGCAGGTCCTTGTCCAGCGTGGATGCACTGGCCAGCACCTTGCCACCATCCGGCGAGATAATCTGCGCATAGATGTGACGAGGGGTACGGTTGACGCACAGGCGATACACGCCCAGCTCGCGGATCTTGGCGCGAGCACGGCGGGCACGACGGAGACGAGATTCTTTCTTCGCGTTCATAACCCTGCCTTACTTCTTCTTGGCTTCTTTGCGACGCACCTGCTCGTCGGCGTACCGAACACCCTTGCCCTTGTAGGGCTCGGGGGGACGGAAGGCGCGGATTTCCGCGGCGACCTGGCCGAGCTGCTGCTTGTCCGCGCTCTTCAGCACGATCACGGTATTCTTCGGCGTTTCCACCGAGACACCGTCAGGCAGTGTGTAGTCGACCGGGTGCGAGAAGCCCAGTGTCAGGTTGAGCGTCTGGCCCTTGGCCTGGGCACGATAGCCGACGCCGATAATTTCGAGGGTCTTGGTAAAGCCCTCGGAAACGCCGGTGACCAGGTTCTGGACCAGTGCGCGTGAGGTGCCGGCCATGGCCCAGGACTTGGCGGTCTCGCTCAGACCGAAGGTCAGCTGACCTTCTTCCTGACCGATGACCACGTCCGGATGGACGGTCATGGATAGCGTGCCCTGGCTGCCCTTGACGGTCAGCTGGTCGCCATCAAGCTTGATGTCGACGCCAGCGGGCACTTTAACTGGATATTTGGCTACGCGGGACATTCCAAACTCCTAGAATACGGTGCAGATGACTTCGCCACCGACACCCGCCTGGCGAGCGGCACGATCAGTCATCACTCCCTTGGAGGTGGTGACGATCGCGACACCCATGCCGTCCGCTACCTTGGGCAGGTTGGACTTGCCCTTGTACTGACGCAGGGACGGCTTGGAAACCCGCTGCAGGTGCTCGATAACCGGCCGACCCTCGAAGTACTTGAGGGTTACGGTCAGCTCGGGCTTGGCGCCTTCGGCCACCGCGAAGTCGGTGATATAGCCCTCTTCCTTCAATACGCGGGCCACCTCGACCTTGAGCTTCGCAGACGGCATGGTGACCGTCTCCTTGGTGGCGAGCTGCGCATTGCGGATACGGGTCAGCATATCCGCCAGAGTGTCTTGCATGCTCATTTACGTTGCGCTCCTGATGATTCTACGTGGCGGCTTACCAACTGGACTTCTTCAGTCCAGGGACTTCGCCACGCATGGCGGCTTCACGCAACTTGTTGCGGCCCAAGCCGAACTTGTTGTAGTAGCCGTGCGGACGACCGGTGATACGGCAGCGGTTACGCTGACGCACCGGGCTCGAGTCACGCGGCAGCTGCTGCAACTTCAGCGTTGCGTCGAAGCGCTCTTCGTCGGAAGCGTTCACGCTCTGGATAATCGCCTTGAGTTCGGCGCGCCGAGCTGCGTACTTTGCAACCAGCTTGGTGCGCTTGAGCTCACGCTCCATCATGCTCTTCTTTGCCATGATCCCACCCCTATTTCTTGAACGGGAAGTTCAGCGCGCTCAACAGCGCACGACCTTCCTCATCGGTGTTGGCGGTGGTGGTGATTGTGACATCCAGACCACGAATCCGATCGATCTTATCATACTCGATCTCCGGGAAGATGATCTGCTCACGCACCCCCATTGAGTAGTTGCCGCGACCGTCGAAGGACTTCGGGTTGAGACCACGGAAGTCACGTACGCGGGGAATCGCGATGTTGACAAGGCGATCAAGGAACTCCCACATGCGCTCGCTGCGCAGGGTAACCTTGATGCCGATCGGCCAACCTTCGCGCACCTTGAAGCCCGCGATGGACTTGCGTGCCTTGGTCACCAACGGCTTCTGACCGGAGAGCTTCTCCAGGTCGCCGACGGCATTCTCGATCAGCTTCTTGTCGCTGGTCGCGTCGCCGATGCCCATGTTCAGAGTCACCTTGGTGACCCGCGGCACCTGCATCACGTTGGCGTAGCTGAACTGCTCTTTGAGCTGAGCCACTACCTCGTTCTGATAACGTTCTTTCAAGTTCGCCATTTTGCTACCCGACTCGCGTTAGGCGTCGATCTGCGTCTGCGTCGACTTGTAGATACGTACCTTGGTACCGTCTTCCTGAACCTGGAAGCCGACGCGATCCGCCTTACCGGTCTCCGAGTTGAAGATCGCCACGTTGGACGCGTGAATCGGAGCCTCGCGCTCGACGATACCGCCCTGATTGCCCGCCATGGGATTGGGCTTGGTGTGACGCTTGATCATGTTCACACCGGACACGACGAAGCGGTTTTCGAGTACCCGCTTGACCGTGCCACGCTTGCCCTTGTCCTTGCCGGCGATGACGACCACTTCATCGTCACGTTTGATCTTTTGCATATCCGCCTCGCTCCTTACAGCACTTCGGGCGCCAGGGAAATGATCTTCATGAACTTCTCGTTACGAAGCTCACGTGTCACCGGCCCGAAAATACGGGTACCGATCGGCTGTTCGTTGGTGTTGTTCAACAGAACCGCCGCATTTCCATCGAAGCGGATCAGCGAGCCGTCGGGACGACGGACACCGCTGCGGGTGCGAACCACAACCGCCTTGAGGACCTGGCCTTTCTTGACCTTGCCACGCGGAATGGCTTCCTTCACCGTGACCTTGATGATGTCACCCACACGGGCGTAGCGACGGTGTGAACCGCCAAGCACCTTGATGCACTGCACCCGGCGCGCTCCGCTGTTGTCGGCGACATCCAGCATTGTCTGAGTCTGAATCATCGGTTTTCTCCAAACCTAATCTGACTGCTCTCGCCGAGCTCAGCCCTTGGCCTGCTCGATCACCTCGACCAGGGACCAGGCTTTCTTTCTGGACAGCGGACGGCATTCCTGGATGGAAACCGTATCGCCGACCTGAGCCTGGTTGGCCTCGTCGTGTGCGTGCAGCTTGGTGGAGCGCTTGACGTACTTGCCGTAGATGGGGTGACGCTCACGGCGCTCGACCATCACGACGATGGATTTTTCCATCTTGTCGCTCACCACCTTGCCGGTGAGCGTACGAGCTTTCTTCTCTTCGGCCATCTCAATCACCTGCCTTCTCGTTGAGCACAGTCTTCACGCGGGCGATATCCCGACGGACCTGCTTGAGCAGATGAGTCTGGCTCAGTTGGCCAGTGGCCTTCTGCATGCGCAGGTTGAACTGCTCGCGGAGGAGTTCGAAGAGCTGCTCCTGCAGTTCTCCTACTGACTTTTCACGAATTTCCTGGGCTTTCATCACATCACCGTCCGTTTCACAAAGGTGGTGGATATAGGCATCTTCTGGGCTGCCAGGGAGAAGGCCTCGCGGGCCAGCTCTTCGGACACCCCTTCGATTTCATACAGAACCCGGCCCGGCTGGATCTGAGCGACCCAGTACTCGACGGAGCCCTTGCCCTTGCCCATACGAACTTCGAGCGGCTTCTTGGAGATCGGCTTGTCAGGGAAGACGCGGATCCAGATCTTGCCGCCACGCTTGACGTGACGAGTGATCGCACGACGGCCGGCTTCGATCTGGCGCGCCGTGATACGGCCGCGTCCGGTAGCCTTCAGGCCAAATTCCCCGAAGCTGATCTTGCTTCCGCGATGCGCCAGGCCACGGTTGCGGCCCTTCATCATCTTGCGGAATTTCATACGCTTGGGTTGTAACATCGACTCGCTCTCCCCTTACCTGGAACCTTTCTTCTTGGAGGGCGCGGCCTGAGGCTGTTTAGCCTTGGCGCGAACCTCTTCGATGCCCCCGAGGATTTCACCCTTGAAGACCCAAACCTTGACACCGATGATGCCGTAGGTGGTTTTTGCCTCAAAGGTGGCGTAGTCGATGTCCGCACGCAGGGTGTGAAGCGGCACGCGGCCTTCGCGGTACCATTCGGTACGTGCGATTTCCGCACCGCCCAGGCGACCGGACAGCATCACCTTGATACCACCGGCACCCAGGCGCATGGCGTTCTGTACGGAACGCTTCATGGCACGGCGGAACATGACGCGACGCTCGAGCTGGCCGGCGATGTTCTGCGCGACGAGCTTGGCATCCAGTTCCGGCTTGCGGACTTCCTCGATGTTGACGTGCACGGGCACGCCCATCATCGCGGTCACGTCACGGCGCAGACGATCGACGTCCTCGCCCTTCTTGCCAATCACGATGCCCGGACGGGCGGTGTGAATGGTAATACGGGCGTTGTTCGCCGGACGCTCGATGTGGATGCGACTCACGGACGCATTCTTCAGACGCTCCTCGAGGAAGCGACGCACTTCGAGATCATTGTTCAGCTTGTCGGCATAGGCACCGCGCTCGGCATACCACACCGAAGAGTGATCCTTGACGATACCCAGCCGAATACCTGTCGGATGTACTTTCTGACCCATCTGGTCGACTCCTACTTCTCGGCTACCTTGACGGTGATGTGGCAGGTGCGCTTCAAAATGCGATCCGCACGGCCCTTGGCACGCGGCTTGATGCGCTTGAGCGTCATGCCCTCATCGACGCAGATGGTCGAGACACGCAGCTCGTCGATATCCATGCCGTTATTTTCTTCCGCATTCGCAATGGCGGACTGCAGCACCTTCTTGACCAGCTTGGCAGCCTTCTTCGGTGAGAAGGTCAGCAGGTCGAGCGCCTCGGCGACCGGTTTACCGCGCACCTGGTCAGCCACCAAACGGGCCTTCTGGGCGGATAAACGAGCGCCACGCAGCTTAGCTGTGACTTCCATCTCTCAATCCTCTCTGGCTTACCGTTTGGCTTTCTTGTCCGCCGCATGCCCGCGATAGGTGCGGGTGGCAGCGAATTCGCCCAGCTTGTGGCCAACCATTTCCTCGGAGACATGCACCGGGACGTGTTGGCGACCGTTATGGACAGCAATGGTGAGCCCGACCATATTCGGCAGGATCATGGAGCGACGCGACCAAGTCTTGATCGGTTTGCGATCGCTCTTCTCCACTGCAGCCTCAACCTTCTTCAACAGATGAAGGTCAATGAAGGGACCTTTCTTCAGTGAACGTGGCACAGCCGTTACCCCTTAATGTCTGTTACTTGGCCTTGCGGCGACGAACGATGAGCGCATCAGTGCGCTTGTTCTTACGGGTCTTGTGGCCCTTGGTGGGAACACCCCACGGGGACACCGGATGACGACCACCGCTGGTGCGGCCTTCGCCGCCGCCGTGCGGATGATCCACCGGGTTCATGGCCACGCCGCGAACGGTCGGACGCACACCTCTCCAGCGCTTTGCACCGGCCTTGCCAAGTTGACGCAGGCTGTGCTCGGAATTGCTCACTTCACCCAGGGTCGCACGGCACTCCGCCAGCACCTTGCGCATCTCGCCGGAGCGCAGACGCAGGGTGGCGTAATTACCTTCACGAGCGACCAGCTGGGCACTGGTACCGGCGCTACGAGCGATCTGGGCACCCTTGCCGGGCTTCAGCTCGATGCAGTGCACGGTGGAGCCCAGCGGGATGTTACGCAGCGGCAGGGCGTTACCCTTCTTGATGGCTGCGTTGACACCGGACTCGAGACGATCACCAGCCTTCACACCCTTGGGCGCAATGATGTAGCGGCGCTCGCCATCCAGGTACTTGAGCAGCACGATATGGGCGCTGCGGTTCGGGTCGTATTCCAGGCGCTCGACGATGGCGGGAACGCCATCCTTGGTGCGCTTGAAATCCACGAGCCGATAATGCTGACGGTGCCCACCGCCCACGTGGCGGGTGGTGATGCGGCCGTTGTTGTTACGTCCACCGGAGCGCGACTGCTTCTCGAGCAGCGGTGCATAGGGCTTGCCCTTATGCAGATCCTCGCTGACGATCTTGACCACGTGGCGACGACCGGCGGATGTGGGTTTTGTCTTGACGATTGCCATGATCCGTACTCCTGCCCTTATTCGGCGCCAGTGAAGTCTTCGAGCGTCTCACCAGCGGCCAGGGACACATAGGCCTTGCGATAGCCCTGGCGACGACCCAGACCCTGCGCGGTACGCTTGGTCTTGCCCTTCACGTTCAGTACCTGGACGCGATCAACCTTCTTGCCGAACAGAACCTGCACGGCCTGCTTGATTTCCGGCTTGGTCGCATCACTGGCCACCTTGAACACGTACTGATTGTTCTCAGCGGCAAAAGCGGCCTTCTCGGTCACGTGCGGACCAAGCAGAACCTTGAATACGCGCTCCTGGTTCATGCCAGCTTCTCCTCGAATTTACGCAGAGCGGAGACGGTGACCAGCACCTTGTCAAAGGCGATCAGGCTCACCGGGTCGGCAGCAGCCACATCCACCACATCCACGTTGGGGATGTTGCGGGCGGCCAGATAGAGCTTCTCGTCAACCTCTTCGGTGACGATCAGCGCCTTCTCCAGGCCCAGCTCATTGAGCTTTGCAACCAGCTGCTTGGTTTTCGGCGCATCGACGGTAAACTCATCGATGGCCACCAGGCGTTCCTGGCGAACCAGCTCGGAGAGAATGGCGCGCATGGCCGCACGGTACATCTTGCGGTTGACCTTCTGGGAGTGGTCCTGCGGACGCGCCGCGAAGGTCACGCCACCGCTGCGCCACAGGGGCGAACGGATGGTACCGGCACGCGCACGACCGGTGCCTTTCTGGCGCCACGGCTTCTTGCCACCCCCACGAACGTCGGAACGGTTCTTCTGGGCACGGGTCCCCTGACGCGCACCGGCCAGATAGGCGGTGACGACCTGGTGAACCAGCGCCTCGTTGAATTCTTTGCCAAAGGTGGCGTCGGCGACTTCGACAGTACCCGCGCCTGCAGCAAGATTCAGATTCATCGGTTCTATCCCCTTCAGCCAGCTTTGACGGCGCTGCGAACGATGACGTCGCTGCCGGTAGCACCGGGCACGGCACCCTTGATCAACAGCAGGTTGCGTTCGGCATCGACCCGCACGACTTCCAGGCTCTGAACGGTGCAGCGGGCATTACCCATCTGACCGGCCATTTTCTTGCCCTTGAAGACACGACCCGGGGTTTGACACATACCGATGGAACCCGGCGCACGATGCGACAGGGAGTTGCCGTGGGTAGCGTCCTGAGTGCGGAAATTCCAGCGCTTGACTGCGCCCTGGAAGCCCTTGCCCTTGGAGGTGCCGGTCACGTCGACCATCTGACCAGCTTCAAAGAGGGATACGGTGAGTTCGCCGCCCACGTCAGGAGCCTCATCACCTTCTACAAGGCGGAACTCCATCAGCGCACGACCGGCCTCGACACCTGCCTTGGCATACAGACCTGCCTGAGCCTTGGTGAGATGCTTGGCCTTGCGGGAGCCGGTTGTGACCTGAATCGCCGCGTAGCCGTCAGTATCGACGGACTTCACGCTAGTGACGCGATTCGGCTCAACCTCGATCACGGTTACGGGCACGGAGGCGCCATCTTCGGTAAAGACACGGGTCATACCGGCCTTTCTACCGACTAAACCGATAGTCATGTTCAGTCTCCTTTAGTGTACGGGGCTGTCACCCGCTATGGCTGCCCTTTCCAGAGCATTCCACTAGCACGTTGTATGACGCCATCACGGCGTGGCGGCTGCTGCTCATACCCGAAATCGATGAGCGCTGGGCCGCGGGTGTCTAGTGTGATTAATCGAGCTTGATTTGCACGTCCACGCCAGCGGCGAGATCGAGCTTCATCAGCGCGTCGACAGTTTTCTCGGTCGGCTCGACGATATCGAGCACACGCTTGTGAGTGCGGATCTCATACTGATCGCGCGCGTCCTTGTTGACGTGCGGAGAAATCAGGATGGTGTAGCGCTCACGATTGGTCGGCAGCGGGATCGGCCCACGCACCTGGGCACCGGTACGCTTGGCGGTTTCAACGATCTCCGCGGCGGACTGGTCAATCAGGCGATGGTCGAACGCTTTCAACCGAATGCGAATCTTCTGGTTCTGCATTTGCCCTAAACTCCAATGGATGTCGACGGCGTCTGCCGCCTACCCACGCATTCAAAGGATGCGCATTATAGGCACGCCCGCAACGAGTGTCAAACACTCACCGCGGTGCGCAGAAAGGGGGCCCCTTGCGGAGCCCCCTTCGATCACTCAGCAGCCCAGGACTTACTGAAGGATCTTGGCCACGACGCCGGCGCCGACGGTACGGCCGCCTTCGCGGATGGCGAAACGCAGGCCGTCATCCATGGCGATAGGAGCGATCAGGGTAACGACCATCTTGACGTTGTCACCCGGCATGACCATCTCGACACCTTCCGGCAGTTCACAGGTACCGGTCACGTCGGTGGTGCGGAAGTAGAACTGCGGACGATAGCCCTTGAAGAACGGGGTGTGACGACCACCTTCTTCCTTGGACAGCACGTAGACTTCGGCTTCGAAGACGGTGTGCGGATTGATGGAGCCCGGCTTGGCCAGAACCTGGCCACGCTCGACGTCGTCACGCTTGGTGCCGCGCAGCAGGGCGCCGACGTTCTCACCGGCACGACCTTCGTCGAGCAGCTTGCGGAACATCTCGACACCGGTCACGACGGTCTTGGTCGTGTCACGGATACCGACGATCTCGACTTCCTCGCCAGCCTTGACGATACCGCGCTCGATACGGCCGGTCACGACGGTACCGCGGCCGGAGATGGAGAACACGTCTTCGATCGGCATCAGGAACGGCTGATCGATGGCACGCTCCGGCTCCGGAATGTAGTCGTCCAGCGCCTTGATCAGGTTGGCAACGGCGGTGGTACCCATGCCATTGTCGTCCTTGCCTTCCAGAGCCATCAGGGCAGAGCCGGTGATGATCGGCGTGTCGTCGCCCGGGAAGTCGTACTCGTTCAGGAGCTCGCGAACTTCCATCTCGACCAGCTCGAGCAGTTCTTCGTCATCGACCATGTCGGCCTTGTTCAGGAACACGACGATGTACGGTACGCCGACCTGACGAGACAGCAGGATGTGCTCGCGAGTCTGCGGCATGGGGCCGTCGGCAGCGGAACAGACCAGGATGGCGCCGTCCATCTGAGCGGCACCGGTGATCATGTTCTTGACGTAGTCGGCGTGTCCCGGGCAGTCAACGTGCGCGTAGTGACGCTGCTCGGACTGGTATTCCACGTGAGAGGTGGCGATGGTGATACCGCGCTCACGCTCTTCCGGGGCATTGTCGATGGTGTCGAATTCGCGCCAGTCGCCACCGAACACCTCGGCAGAAACGCGAGTCAGGGCCGCAGTCAGAGTGGTCTTGCCGTGGTCGACGTGACCGATGGTGCCGACGTTGACGTGCGGTTTGGAACGTTCGAATTTTTCCTTAGCCACTTCGATAACCTCTTTACGTTAGCTAAAACGGGTTAACCTTTCTGGTTGATGACGGCTTCTACGATGCTGGAGGGCGCCTCGTCGTACTTCGCGAACTCCATAGTGTAGCTCGCACGACCCTGGGTCTGAGAGCGTAGATCGGTCGCGTAACCGAACATCTCACCCAGGGGCACCATCGCGCGGATGATCTTGCCGGAGGAAGAATCATCCATGCCCTGCACCAGACCGCGACGACGGTTCAAGTCGCCCATGACGTCACCCATGAAATCCTCGGGGGTCACGACCTCGACCTTCATCATCGGTTCCAGCAGCACGGCTTTGGCCTTTCTGGCCCCTTCCTTGATCGCCATGGAAGAGGCGACCTTGAACGCGTTCTCGTTCGAGTCCACGTCATGGTAGGAACCATCGTACAGCGTGACCTTGACGTTGATCATCGGGTAACCCGCGATGACGCCGTTCTGCAGCTGCTCGAAGGCTCCCTTCTCGACGGCGCCCACATACTCCTTGGGCACCACACCGCCGACGATCTCGGACGCAAATTTGAAGTTCATGTCTTCATCTTCGCCCTTGTCCGCCTCGGTGAGCGGCTCGATACGCAGCCAGACGTGGCCATACTGGCCGCGACCGCCAGACTGACGCACGAACTTGCCTTCCTGCTCGACGCTGCCGCGAATGGTTTCGCGGTAGGCGACCTGGGGCTTGCCGATATTGGCCTCGACCTTGAACTCACGACGCATGCGGTCGACGATGATGTCGAGGTGCAGCTCACCCATGCCGGAGATGATGGTCTGCCCGGTTTCCTCGTCGGTCTTGACGCGGAACGAGGGATCTTCCTGGGCCAGCTTGCCCAGTGCAACGCCCATCTTCTCCTGGTCGGTCTTGGTCTTCGGCTCCACGGCCACGGAGATCACCGGATCCGGGAACTCCATGCGCTCCAGCACGATCTTGTCGTTCAGATCGCACAGGGTATCGCCCGTGGTGACGTCCTTCAGGCCGATACAGGCGGCAATGTCGCCCGCCAGAACTTCCTTGATCTCTTCGCGGGAGTTGGCGTGCATCTGCACGATACGACCCACGCGCTCTTTCTTCTGCTTGACCGAGTTGTAGACGCTGTCGCCGGAGTTCAGCACCCCGGAATAGACGCGAATGAAGGTCAGGGTACCGACGAACGGATCGGTGGCGATCTTGAACGCCAGCGCGGCGAAGGGAGCATTGTCATCCGCCTCGCGGGTGGCGATGGTGCCATCCTTGTCGTCCAGCTCACCCTCGATGGCCTTGACCTCGGTGGGTGACGGCATGTACTCGATGACGCCATCGAGCACGGCCTGCACGCCCTTGTTCTTGAACGCCGAGCCGCAGGTGACCAGTACGATCTCGTTGGCCAGGGTGCGACGACGCAGGCCGGCCTTGATCTCTTCGACGGTCAGCTCACCGCCCTCGAGATACTTGTCCATCAGCTCTTCGGATGCCTCGGCGGCAGCCTCGACCATCTCTTCGCGGTACTTCTCGGCGGTCTCCTGAAGCTCGGCAGGAATATCGACGAGGTCATAGCTCATGCCCAGGCTGGCTTCATCCCAGAGAATGGCCTTCATCTGGATCAGATCGACGACACCCTTGAAGTCCTCCTCGGTGCCCCAGTTGATCTGGATCGGCACCGCGTTGGCCCCCAGCTTTTGCTTCAACTGGTCAACCACCATGAAGAAGTCGGCGCCAGTGCGGTCCATCTTGTTGACGAACACCATCCGCGGGACTTCGTACTTGTTGGCCTGGCGCCACACGGTCTCGGTCTGGGGCTGAACGCCGGACGAACCGCACAGCACCACCACGGCACCGTCGAGTACGCGCAGTGAACGCTCGACTTCAATGGTGAAGTCAACGTGCCCAGGCGTGTCGATGATGTTGATGCGGTGCTCATCGAACTGCTGATTCATGCCCTTCCAGAAGGTGGTGACAGCAGCCGAGGTGATGGTGATACCACGCTCCTGCTCCTGCTCCATCCAGTCGGTTGTAGCAGCGCCGTCGTGTACCTCGCCGACCTTGTGGGACAGGCCGGTATAGAACAGCACGCGCTCGGTCGTGGTGGTCTTGCCGGCATCGACGTGAGCGACGATGCCGATATTACGGTAGCGTTTTAGTGGAGTCTTGCGAGCCACGGTGGAACTCCCCGTTGGTTGGCGATGCGCTTAGAAGCGCACTTAGAAGCGGTAGTGCGAGAACGCCTTGTTGGCCTCGGCCATGCGATGCACGTCTTCACGCTTCTTGACCGCAGAGCCCTTGCCCTCGGCGGCGTCGAGCATCTCACCAGCAAGACGCTGCACCATGGTCTTCTCGCCGCGCTTGCGCGCCGCATCCACCAGCCAACGCATGGCCAGCGCCTGGCGACGCGAGGGGCGGACTTCTACCGGAACCTGATAGGTCGCACCACCGACGCGACGGGACTTGACCTCGACCATCGGCTGGATGGCTTCCAGCGCGCGATCGAAGATCTCCAGCGGCTCTTCCTTGCTACGCTCGGCAACCGTGTCCAGCGCACCATAGACGATGCGCTCAGCTGTGGACTTCTTGCCGCTGAACATCAGGTGGTTCATGAACTTCGCCAGACGCTCACTTCCGAACTTGGGATCCGGCAGAATCTCGCGCTTGGCTACTACTCTTCTTCTAGGCATGACAAGCCCTCGGTTGAAGGGTCTTTCAGGCAAACCCGGGACTCCCGCAGCTTGCGGCGCCCGGCCTTACTCTTATCAGACCGATAACAAATTCTTGGGTATCGCGAACCGCGGTCGATCAGGACTTCGGACGCTTGGTACCGTACTTGGAACGACCCTGCTTGCGGTTCTGTACGCCGGAGGTGTCGAGGGCGCCGCGAACGGTGTGATAACGCACACCCGGCAAGTCCTTGACACGTCCGCCGCGGATCAGCACCACGGAGTGTTCCTGAAGGTTGTGACCCTCACCACCGATGTACGAGGAAACCTCGAAACCGTTGGTCAGACGCACACGACAGACTTTACGCAGCGCCGAGTTCGGCTTCTTCGGGGTGGTGGTATAGACGCGGGTGCAGACACCGCGCTTCTGCGGACAGGCCTGCAGCGCCGGCACGTCGCTCTTGGCGGCGGGGCGCTTGCGCGGCTTGCGCACGAGCTGATTGATCGTTGCCATATTGTGTAGCTGACTCCAATGGTTGCCTTGCCTTCCAGCGGGCGCGGGCGCACCCACCCCACTGTTAAAGGCTGCGCATTCTAATGGCTGACGGGGTCTGGCGTCAAGCAGGGAGCACTGCCCCCTG
Source organism: Billgrantia endophytica (assembly GCF_002879615.1). GTDB lineage: Bacteria > Pseudomonadota > Gammaproteobacteria > Pseudomonadales > Halomonadaceae > Halomonas > Halomonas endophytica. The sequence goes on along the minus strand of NZ_PNRF01000028.1, from coordinate 17,408 downwards.
CCGTTGCCGCACGCCGTCTACAGGTCATCGTCATCCGAATCGAGCGCGGTGAGCTGGGCGCCCAGCTCCTGCTCGACGTCGAAGGCCGACGGATGGAGCAGACGCTCAGTGTCTTCACGCTTGCGTCGACGCTCCTGATGGTGAGCCAGACCAGTCCCCGCCGGGATCAGTCGACCGACCACCACGTTCTCCTTCAGGCCACGCAGGTAATCCCGCTTGCCGGTCACCGCCGCCTCGGTCAGCACCCGCGTCGTCTCCTGGAAGGAGGCGGCGGAGATGAACGACTCGGTAGCCAGGCTGGCCTTGGTGATGCCCAGCAGCACCCGCTGATACTTGGCCGGGAATTTATCCGCCTTCTCGAGCAGGGCGTTCTGCTCAAGCACCCGAACCAGTTCGACCTGGTCGCCCGGGATGAAGTCGGAGTCACCGGAATCGGTGATTTCGACCTTGCGCAGCATCTGACGCACGATCACTTCGATGTGCTTGTCGTTGATGCCCACGCCCTGCAGACGGTAGACCTCCTGGATCTCGGCCGTAATGTACTTGGCCAGTTCCGCCACGCCCAGCAGGCGCAGAATGTCGTGCGGGTTGCTGGGGCCGTCGGAGATCACCTCGCCCTTCTCGACGCTTTCGCCTTCGAATACGGCAATCTGGCGCCACTTCGGGATCAGCGCCTCGAACGGATCGCCACCATCTTCCGGCGTGATCGTCAGGCGACGCTTGCCCTTGGTTTCCTTGCCGAAGCTGACCACACCGCTGATCTCGGCCAGAATCGCCGGCTCTTTCGGCTTGCGCGCCTCGAACAGATCGGCGACACGGGGCAGACCACCGGTGATGTCCTTGTTGCTGGACGCCTCGACCGGGATACGGGCCACGATCTCACCAATACCGATCTTGGCACCGTCGTCGGTGGAGACGATGGCCTTGCCCGGCAGCAGGTACTGCACCGGCGTATTGGAACCGACAACGCTCACCGGCTCGCCGGCCTCGTCGGTCAGCAGGATCATCGGACGCTTTTCGCGGCCAGCCTGCGGGCGCGCGGCGGACTCGATCACCTCGATGGAGGACAGGCCGGTCATCTCGTCCACGCTGCGGTGGATGGTGACGCCCTCGTCCATATCGACGTACTGCACCTTGCCCTCGACCTCGGCGATGATCGGATGGGTGTGCGGATCCCACTTGGCCACGGCCTGGCCGGCATTCACGGCCTCGCCGTCCTTGACGGAAAGCTCGGCACCATAGGGCAACTTGTAGTACTCGCGCTCACGGCCATGGTCATCGGCTACCGCCAGGGCACTGGAGCGGGAGACCACCACCAGCTTGCCGTCGGCACGCTCGACGAACTTCATGTTGTGCAGGCGCACCCTGCCACCATGCTTGACCTGGACGCTGTCCACCGCCGAGGCGCGCGAGGCGGCACCGCCGATGTGGAAGGTCCGCATGGTGAGCTGGGTGCCCGGTTCACCGATCGACTGGGCGGCGATGACGCCAGCCGATTCGCCGATGTTGACCTGGTGACCGCGAGCCAGATCGCGGCCGTAGCAGCAGGCACACACACCGTGAGCGGACTCACAGGTAATGGCGCTGCGCACGATGATCTCGTCGACACCCATGGTATCCAGGCGTTCGCACCAGGCTTCATCGAGCAGTGCACCCTTCTCGATCAGCACCTCGTCGGAAGCCGGGTCGATGACATCCTGGGCCACCACGCGTCCCAGCACACGCTGGGCCAGGGAAACGATGATGTCGCCACCCTCGATGACCGGATGCAGGGTCAGGCCCTGCTCGGTACCACAATCGGTCTCGGTGATCACCATGTCCTGGGCCACATCGACCAGGCGACGGGTCAGGTAACCGGAGTTGGCGGTCTTCAGTGCCGTATCCGCCAGGCCTTTCCGCGCGCCGTGGGTCGAGATGAAGTACTGGAGTACATTCAGCCCTTCGCGGAAGTTGGCCACGATCGGCGTCTCGATGATCGAGCCGTCCGGCTTCGCCATCAGGCCGCGCATACCCGCCAGCTGACGGATCTGGGCGGCACTACCACGGGCACCGGAGTCGGCCATGATGAACACGCTGTTGAAGGAGTCCTGCTCGACCTCCTTGCCCTCGCGGTTGATCACGGTCTCCTTCGAGATACCGACCATCATCGCCTTGGCCACCTTGTCGTTGGCCTTGGACCAGATGTCGATGACCTTGTTGTACTTCTCGCCGGCGGTCACGAGGCCGGAGGAGAACTGATCCTCGATCTCCTTGACCTCGGCCTCGGCCGCGTCGACGATCTCGCTCTTGGCATCCGGAATGACGAAGTCGTTCACGCCGATGGAGGCGCCGGACCAGGTCGCCATGCGGAAACCGGTATACATCAGCTGATCGGCGAAGATGACCGTGGGCTTGAGGCCGGCACGGCGATACACCTCGTTGAGCAGCTTCGAGATCGCCTTCTTCTTCATCGGCTGGTCGACCAGCTCGAAGGGCACGCCGTCGGGCAGGATACGGAACAGCAGGGCACGACCCGCGGTGGTGTCATAGATACGTTGCTGGGTGCTCTGCTCACCAGTCTCTTCGTCGACCAGCACCTCGGTGAGACGCACCTTGACCCGGGCATGCAGCGACACGCTCTGGGTGCCGAAGGCACGCTCGACCTCGTTGAGGTTGGCGAAGACCATGCCTTCACCCTTGGCATTGATCTTCTCACGGGTCATGTAGTACAGACCCAGCACCACGTCCTGGGACGGCACGATGATCGGATCGCCGTTGGCCGGCGACAGCACGTTGTTGGTGGCCATCATCAACGCACGGGCTTCGAGCTGGGCTTCCAGGGTCAGCGGCACGTGGACCGCCATCTGGTCACCGTCGAAGTCGGCGTTGTAGGCGGCACATACCAACGGGTGCAACTGGATCGCCTTGCCCTCGATCAACAGCGGCTCGAACGCCTGAATACCCAGACGGTGCAGGGTCGGGGCGCGGTTGAGCAACACCGGGTGTTCGCGGATGACATCGGCCAGAATGTCCCATACCTCGGGCAGCTCGCGCTCGACCATCTTCTTGGCGGCCTTGATGGTGGACGCCTGGCCGCTGGCCTGCAGCTTGGAATAGATGAACGGCTTGAACAGCTCGAGCGCCATCTTCTTGGGCAGACCGCACTGGTGCAGGCGCAGGGTCGGACCCACTGTGATGACCGAGCGGCCGGAGTAGTCGACGCGCTTGCCCAGCAGGTTCTGGCGGAAGCGACCCTGCTTGCCCTTGATCATGTCGGCCAGGGACTTCAGCGGGCGCTTGTTGGAGCCGGTGATGGCCCGGCCGCGGCGGCCGTTGTCCAACAGGGCATCCACCGCTTCCTGCAGCATGCGCTTCTCGTTGCGCACGATGATGTCCGGCGCATTGAGGTCGAGCAGCCGCTTGAGGCGGTTGTTGCGGTTGATCACCCGGCGATACAGGTCGTTCAGGTCCGAGGTCGCGAAGCGGCCACCGTCCAGCGGTACCAGCGGACGCAGGTCCGGTGGCAGCACGGGCAGCACTTCCATGACCATCCACGCCGGGTCATTGCCCGAGTTGTGGAAGGCTTCCAGCAGCTTGAGCCGCTTGGAGAGCTTCTTGATCTTGGTCTCGGAGTTGGTTTGCGGGATCTCCTCGCGCAGGCGATCGACCTCTTCGACCAGGTCGATGTCCTTGAGCAGCGCCTGGATCGCCTCGGCCCCCATGCGGGCGTCGAAGTCGTCGCCGAACTCTTCCAGCGCCTCGAAGTACTGCTCGTCGTTGAGCAGTTGGCCACGCTCCAGCGTGGTCATGCCCGGATCGATGACCACGAAGCTCTCGAAATAGAGCACGCGCTCGATATCGCGCAGGGTCATGTCCAGGAACATGCCGATGCGCGACGGCAGCGACTTGAGGAACCAGATGTGAGCGACGGGGCTTGCCAGCTCGATGTGGCCCATGCGCTCACGACGCACCGCCGCCTTGGTCACCTCCACGCCGCACTTCTCGCAGATGATGCCGCGATGCTTCATGCGCTTGTACTTGCCGCACAGGCACTCGTAGTCCTTCACCGGGCCGAAGATCTTGGCGCAGAACAGCCCGTCCCGCTCCGGCTTGAAGGTACGGTAGTTGATGGTCTCGGGCTTCTTGACCTCACCGAAGGACCAGGAGCGAATCATGTCCGGCGAGGCGAGCGAAATCTTGATCGCATCGAATTCTTCGGACTGTGACTGCGATTTGAGGACTTTCACCAAATCTTTCATGGAATCGGCTCCTAGCTCTCTAACTCGATATCGATGCCCAGCGAACGGATTTCCTTAACGAGTACGTTGAAGGATTCCGGCATGCCGGCATGCATGGTGTGGTCGCCGTCCACAATGCTCTTGTACATCTTGGTGCGACCTTCCACGTCGTCGGATTTCACCGTCAGCATCTCCTGGAGGGTGTAGGCGGCACCGTAGGCTTCCAGTGCCCAGACCTCCATCTCCCCGAAGCGCTGGCCGCCGAACTGCGCCTTGCCGCCCAGCGGCTGCTGGGTGACGAGCGAGTAGGAGCCGGTGGAACGGGCGTGCATCTTGTCGTCGACCAGGTGGTTGAGCTTGAGCATGTACATGTAGCCCACCGTCACCGGCCGGTCGAAGGCATCGCCGGTACGCCCGTCATACAGGGCCATCTGGCCGGAGTCCGGCAGATCCGCCAGGCGCAGGAGATCCTTGATCTCGCTCTCCTCGGCGCCGTCGAAGACCGGCGAGGCCATGGGCACACCGCTGCGCAGATTCTTCGCCAGGGCGATCACCTCATCGTCGGTCAGCGTATCGAGATCCTCGACCCGGGTTCCGGTGGTCGAATTGTAGACCTTGCCCAGGAATTCGCGGATCTCGGCGACCTGCTGCTCGCGGGCCTCGCGCAGCATGCGATCGATCTTCACGCCCAGCCCTTGAGCCGCCAGGCCCAGGTGGGTCTCGAGGATCTGACCGACGTTCATGCGCGATGGCACGCCCAACGGGTTGAGGACCACATCCACCGAAACGCCGTTGTCGTCGAACGGCATGTCCTCGACCGGCATGATGGCGGAAATGACGCCCTTGTTGCCGTGACGGCCAGCCATCTTGTCACCCGGCTGGATGCGACGCTTGACCGCCATGTAGACCTTGACGATCTTCAGTACGCCCGGTGCCAGGTCGTCGCCCTGAGTGAGCTTGCGCTTCTTGTCCTCGAAGCGCTCCTCCATCTCGCGGCGGCGATTCTCCAGCTGCTCGTCGGCCTGGGCCAGCAGCTCATTGAGCGACTCGTCCTGCAGGCGCAGCTTGAACCACTGCTGACGGGGCAGCTCCTCCAGGTAACTCTCGGAGAGCACGTCTCCCTTCTTCAGCTTGGGCCCGCCGTTGACCGGCTGGCCATTCAGGGTGCGCTTGAGGCGCTCGAAGGTGGCGTCTTCGGCGATACGGTAGGTTTCCTGAAGGTCCTTGCGCACCTCGTCGAGCTGCATCTGCTCGATGGCCAGCGCCCGGGAGTCCTTCTCCACGCCGTCGCGGGTGAAGACCTGCACGTCGATGACGGTACCACGCATGCCGGTGGGGGCACGCAGGGAGGTATCCTTCACGTCGGATGCCTTCTCGCCGAAGATCGCACGCAGCAACTTCTCTTCCGGGGTCAGCTGGGTCTCGCCCTTGGGCGTGACCTTGCCGACCAGGATGTCGCCAGGACCCACTTCGGCACCGATATAGACGACGCCCGCCTCATCCAGCTTCGACAGCGCCGACTCGCCCACGTTGGGAATGTCGGAGGTGATTTCCTCCGGTCCCAGCTTGGTGTCACGAGAGACGCAGGTCAGCTCCTGGATGTGGATGGTGGTGAAGCGATCCTCCTGCACCACCCGCTCCGACAGCAGGATCGAGTCCTCGAAGTTGTAGCCATTCCAGGGCATGAAGGCGATGCGCATGTTCTGGCCCAGGGCCAGATCACCCATGTCGACGGATGGGCCGTCGGCCAGGATGTCGCCGCGTGCCACGGTGTCGCCGGGGCGAACGATGGGGCGCTGGTTCATGCACGTGTTCTGGTTGGAACGCACGTACTTGGTGAGGTTGTAGATGTCGACGCCGGCTTCGCCGCCGATGATCTCGTCCTCGTTGATCCGCACCACGATACGCTTGGCATCGACCGAGTCGATGACACCGCCGCGGCGCGCCACGGCACAGACGCCGGAGTCGCGAGCCACGAAGCGCTCCATGCCGGTACCCACCAGCGGCTTCTCGGCACGCAGGGTCGGTACGGCCTGACGCTGCATGTTCGAGCCCATCAGGGCGCGGTTGGCATCGTCGTGCTCGAGGAACGGGATCAGCGCCGCCGCCACGGAGACCACCTGGCGTGGAGACACGTCCATCAGGGTGACCTGCTCGGGACGCATGAAGGTGGTTTCGCCCTTGTGGCGAACCTGTACCAGGTCGTCGACCAGCTTGTTCGATTCATCCACGGTGGCCGAGGCCTGGGCGATGATGAAATCGCCTTCCTCGATGGCCGACAGGTGGACCACCTCGTCGGTCACCTGACGATCCACGACCTTGCGGTACGGTGTCTCGAGGAAGCCGTAGCTGTTGGTGTGGCTGTAGGTGGCCAGGGAGTTGATCAGGCCGATATTCGGCCCTTCCGGCGTCTCGATCGGACACAGGCGACCGTAGTGGGTAGCGTGGACGTCACGCACCTCGAAGCCGGCCCGCTCACGGGTCAGGCCGCCCGGGCCGAGCGCGGAGACACGGCGCTTGTGGGTGACCTCGGAGAGCGGGTTGTTCTGGTCCATGAACTGGGAGAGCTGGCTGGAACCGAAGAATTCCTTGACCGCTGCCGCCACCGGCTTGGCATTGATCAGGTCCTGAGGCATCAGGCCTTCGCTCTCGGCCATGGACAGGCGTTCCTTGACCGCACGCTCGACGCGCACCAGGCCGACACGGAACTGGTTCTCCGCCATTTCGCCGACGCAACGGATGCGACGGTTGCCCAGGTGATCGATGTCATCCACCTCGCCGAAGCCGTTGCGGATGTAGATCAGCTCCTTGAGCACGTCGAGAATGTCACGGTTGTCGAGCACGCCGGAACCGGTATCGCTATCGCGACGCAGGCGACGGTTGAACTTCATGCGACCGACGCCCGACAGGTCGTAGCGGTCCTCGGTGAAGAAGAGGTTGTGGAACAGCGTCTCGGCGGCCTCCTTGGTGGGCGGCTCGCCGGGGCGCATCATGCGATAGATCTCGACCAGCGCTTCGAGCTGGGAACCGGTGGTATCCAGCCTGAGCGTATCGGAGACGAAGGGACCACAGTCGAGGTCGTTGGTGTACAGCGTCTCGAGGGTGGTGATACCCGCCATGCCGAACTTCTCGAGCAACTCGGGGGTGATCGCGGTGTTGCAGGGGCAGATCAGCTCACCGGTACTGGAGTCGACCTGGTCCTTCGCCAGGGTCTTGCCGAACAGGTATTCCATCGGCACTTCGAGTCGCTCGAGACCCGACTTTTCCAGCTGGCGAATATGCTTCTGGGTGATCCGGCGACCTTCCTCGACGATCAGGTTGCCCTCGCCATCCTTGATATCGAAGGTGGCGGTTTCGCCGCGCAGGCGCGACGGCACCAGTTCCACGGAGAAGCCGGACTTCTCGATGTGGAAGGTACTGGTCTCGAAGAACTCGTCGAGGATCTCCTCGGCGCTCAGGCCCAGTGCACGCAGCAGGACCGTGGCCGGCAGCTTGCGGCGGCGGTCGATACGCACGAACACGTTGTCCTTGGGATCGAACTCGAAGTCGAGCCAGGAGCCACGGTAGGGGATCACGCGGGCGGAGTAGAGCAGCTTGCCGGAGGAGTGGCTCTTGCCCTTGTCGTGATCGAAGAACACCCCCGGCGAGCGGTGCAGCTGGGAGACGATGACCCGTTCGGTACCATTGACGACGAAGGTACCGTTTTCGGTCATCAGGGGGATCTCCCCCATGTAGACTTCCTGCTCCTTGATATCCTTGATGGCCTTGTTCGAGGAGTCCCGATCGTAAATGATCAGGCGAACCTTGACCCGCAGGGGCGCCGAATAGGTAACGCCTCGCAGCTGACACTCCTTGACGTCGAAGGCCGGAGTGCCGAAGCGGTAGCTGACATATTCGAGTGCTGCGTTGCCGGAAAAGCTCTCGATCGGGAACACGGACTTGAAGGCCGCGTGAAGGCCGGTCTCGAGGCGCTCCTCGGCCGAACGGTCCTGCTGGAGGAAGTCGTAGTAGGAATCAAGCTGGATCGCCAGCAGGTAGGGCACATCCATCACTTGGGGCAGTTTGCCGAAATCCTTGCGGATGCGTTTTTTCTCAGTGTATGAGTAAGCCATCTGTATTCCCCAGCTTGTTCACCATGGGTGACCGATGCGTGGTCGGCGCCGCCCGACGGGACCGCCCCCGTCAGGCGCTGACGGCAAGCTCCACAGAGGGTAGCTCGCCGTCGGGATTCTTCTAGCGACGCTGCGTCAGCAAGGCGCTAGTGCAACAGAAAAAGGCCGGCAGCGGGAGGGCCCGCCACCAGCCGTGGAAGCTTACGCAGCGCGTGAAGCCATGGGCACAAGGATTACTTGAGCTCCACGCTCGCGCCGGCTTCTTCCAGCTTCGCCTTGGCCGCTTCGGCCTCGTCCTTGGACAAGCCTTCCTTGATGGTAGCCGGCGCACCGTCAACGGCGCCCTTGGCTTCCTTGAGGCCCAGGCCGGTCAACTCGCGAACGGCCTTGATCACGTTGACCTTCTTGTCGCCGGCTGCGGTCAGCACCAGGTCGAACTCGGTCTGCTCTTCGGCAGCGGCTTCGCCACCGGCAGCCGGGCCGGCCATGACGGCAGCCGCGGCAGAAACGCCGAACTTCTCTTCCATGGCTTCGATCAGCTCGACGACGTCCATGACGGACATGTCGGCGACGGCGTTGATGATGTCTTCTTTGGTCAGTGCCATTTTGATCTTCCTAACTTTGCGGGAGCCTCGGCTCGCCGAGCGCTCGTATATTCAGATTTCGATTCAGGCAGCGGGAATGAGTTCGCCTGTCAGGCGGCTTCTTCCTGCTTCTGGTCGCGCAGGGCGGCCAGGGTACGAACCAGCTTGCCGGCGGACGCCTCTTTCATGACGGACATCAGCTTGGCGATGGCCTCGTCATAGGTCGGCAGTGTCGCCAGGCGGTCAATGTCGCTAGCCGGAATCAGCTCGCCTTCGTAGGCCAGCGCCTTGACTTCGAAGTTCTTCTCATCCTTGCCAAACTCCTTGAACAGGCGGGCGGCTGCGCCCGGATGCTCGGTGGAGAAAGCCAACAGAGTCGGACCAACGAAGCTCTCGCTCAGGCATTCCCACTGGGTGCCTGAGAGGGCGCGGCGTGCCAGGGTGTTGCGAACAACACGGATCTGCACGCCATTCTCGCGAGCCTGCTTGCGCAGATCGGTCATCTTGCCGACCGTCACGCCACGAGAATCGGCAACGACGACGGAGAGCGCGCCCTTGGCCGCTTCACTGACCTCGGCAACGATCGCCTTCTTGCCTTCGAGTGCTAGTGGCACAGTGATCACTCCTTCGTGCCGGAGCCTCACGATGCGGGCTCCGGTGGTTACCATCTCTTCCAACTCCTGCCTTGCGACTCTCTGTTGGAAGTCCTGGGTGATGGTGCTCACCAGCGATCTGGCGGCCACACCATCTGCGCAGGCACCCCTCGGGGGAGATTAAGCCACCCACTCGAAAGAGGGCGGCGCCTGCGGTCTTTGACGGTGCCCCAACTTGCTGAATCAGCGCACGGGGACCGCAAAGTTCCTGCAACCTGCTACTACTGCTCGTTCTTCCTGCCTCGGACGACCGACTCGTTAGACGAGAGCGGAATGTTCGAGGGTCACACCCGGGCCCATGGTAGTGGACAGGGTGATCTTCTTGAAGTAGATGCCCTTGGAGGTGCTCGGCTTCAGACGCTTGAGGTCGGAAACCAGCGCTTCCAGGTTGCCCTGGATCGAGGCGACATCGAAATCGACCTTGCCCAGGGTGGTATGAATGATGCCATTCTTGTCGGTACGGAAACGCACCTGACCCGCCTTGGCATTCTTGACCGCCGTGGCCACGTCCGGCGTCACGGTGCCGACCTTGGGGTTGGGCATCAGGCCACGCGGACCCAGGATCTGACCCAGTTGACCGACAACGCGCATGGCGTCCGGCGAGGCAATGACCACGTCGAAGTCGAGCTGGCCTTTCTTGACCCGTTCGGCCAGGTCCTCCATGCCGACGATGTCGGCACCGGCTTCCTTGGCGGCATCGGCGTTGGCACCCTGGGTGAAGACAGCGACGCGAACGTCCTTGCCGGTACCGTTGGGCATGACGGTGGCGCCACGCACGACCTGGTCGGATTTACGCGGGTCGACGCCAAGATTGATGGCGACATCCAGGGACTCACGGAACTTGACGGTGGACAGCTCATTGAGCAGCGCAACGGCTTCTTCCAGGGAGTACGCCTTGGTCGGATCGATTTTCTCGCGAGCCAGCTGAGCACGCTTGGACAGTTTAGCCATGATCAGAGACCCTCCACGTTCAGGCCCATGCTGCGGGCACTACCGGCAATGGTGCGCACAGCGGCATCGAGATCGGCAGCCGTCAGATCCGGCTCCTTGGTCTTGGCGATCTCTTCGAGCTGTTCGCGGGTCACGGTGCCGACCTTCTTCTTGTTCGGCTCACCGGAGCCGGACTTGATGCCAGCCGCCTTCTTCAGCAGGACCGCCGCGGGCGGGGTCTTGGTGACGAAGGTGAAGCTGCGGTCGGAGTAGACGGTGATGACCACGGGAGTCGGCAGACCCGGCTCGATTTCCTGCGTAGCCGCATTGAAGGCCTTGCAGAACTCCATGATGTTCACACCGTGCTGACCCAGCGCGGGGCCCACGGGGGGACTCGGGTTGGCTTTGCCAGCTGCGACCTGCAGCTTGATGTAAGCCTGTACTTTCTTGGCCATGTGTAGACTCCAGTTGGGTAATAGCGCCTCGAAAAACGCTGCTCAAATGTCTGTGCGGGCGCCTTGCGCTTCATCCCGCTCGCCAATTTGTTCAGCGTCCTTCTTGCGGCTCCCCGGGTTAAACGGCCACCGAAGTGGCCGCACAGCAAATCAGAGATCGAGGATCATTCCTTCTCGACCTGCGCGAATTCCAGCTCGACCGGAGTCGCCCGACCAAAGATCAGCACGCTGACCTGCAAGCGACTCTTGTCGTAATTGACTTCCTCGACGACGCCATTGAAGTCGGCGAAGGGACCATCCACGACTCGCACGGACTGACCCGGCTCGAACAAGGTCTTGGGACGCGGCTTGTCGGTGCCGTCCTTGACCCGCCGCAGGATGGCGTCGGCTTCCTTCTGAGTGATCGGAGCCGGTTTCTCCTTGGTCCCGCCAATGAACCCCATGACACGCGGGGTCTCGTTGACCAGATGCCAGGTGGCGTCATCCATCTCCATCTCGACCAGCACGTAGCCGGGATAGAACTTGCGCTCACTCTTGCGGCGCTTGCCGTCGCGCACTTCGACGACTTCTTCGGTAGGCACCAGAATTTCGCCAAAGCGGTCTTCCATGCCATACAGCTTCACGCGCTCGACCAGGGAGCGCATGACATGCTTCTCGAAGCCCGAGTAGGCGTGAACGACGTACCAACGCTTGGACATGAAAACTCCTAACCGATGACGCCGGACATCGCCCAGCTGAGAAGGGTGTCGATCAGCCACAGCATCAGCCCGACCACCAGCACGGCGACAAGCACAATGGCCGTGGTCTGCACGGTTTCGGGACGGGTCGGCCAAACCACGCGCTGGATCTCTTTCTTGGCGCTCTTGGCTAGCTCGGCCAGCTCGCGACCCCTGGTGGTAGTCAGCGCAACCAGCGCCGCCCCCACACACAGGACAACGACACCCAGCACGCGGTAGAGAATTGCCTGGTCGGCAAAGTAGGTGTTACCCACCACCGCCAGACCCAGCAAAGTGACGACAACCGCCCATTTGAGCCCGTCGTGGCGCGACTCCTGCACCTCGGCGTTATGTTTCATGAAAACGAGACTCCTCAGGGTGCGGCAATCGAATCAACAATCCGGTAGATGGTTGCCAACCTGGGGGAGGTTGGCAGGCCAGGAGGGAATCGAACCCCCAACCTGCGGTTTTGGAGACCGCTGCTCTGCCAATTGAGCTACTGGCCTGTATCTGGTATGCACCACCCTTTGCAGGCAGCATGCACAACAGCGGGCGCCATGATAGCGAAGGTATCGCTTCCTGGCAACCCCTTCCCGACACCTCGGCGTCATGAAGAAATGAGAAAGGCGGGCCTTGGCCCGCCTTTCCGCAGTTTGGAGCTCATGGACGGATTTGAACCGTCGACCTCACCCTTACCAAGGGTGTGCTCTACCCCTGAGCTACATGAGCAAAACCCTCTGGCACAATCTCTTTCATGCCACGGCGCCGATCTCCATCGTCAGCGCCTGCCATACTGGAGCGGGCAGCGGGGATCGAACCCGCATCATCAGCTTGGAAGGCTGAGGTTCTACCATTGAACTATGCCCGCTCACCCACTCTGGCTGCCGAATCGCCAAAGCCGATCACAGCAGAATACTTGGTGGAGGGGGAAGGATTCGAACCTTCGAAGCTTTCGCGGCAGATTTACAGTCTGCTCCCTTTGGCCACTCGGGAACCCCTCCAGCTGGCGGCTAATTCTACCGCCTCCGAGACCCTTGTCAAGTGCTTGTTTATCAGCAACTTGCTTGGGCAAGAGCTCGACTCAAGCGAACCCTCCGCCTCGGAACGCGCTGCATTGTGTCAAAGCAACATGGAGAATGCAAGGCCAGCCCGGATTTTTTCCAGCCCGGCCGGAGGCGGCACGCGCGGGGCGCCGGACATGCGGCCCGCTCGCTCCGCAGCCGTCAGCGGAAAGCAGGCCTCCAGGCCGCCATATACCATATCGGGCCAGACCGCGTGGGGTGATTGCACCCCTCGTGCCACCACTCGGGCATCGCCACCGGTCAACAGCATTGGCAGTGCCACGCCCTCGCGGTCGCATACCTCCGCATAGATACGGTTGATGGCGCTCACTGCCGCCATGTAGATACCATGGTTCACCGCCTCGACCGTCCGCGTGCCTGGCAGCAGCAGTTCCTCAGCCTCGCTGTCGGGATCGATGGCCACATTCCGGGTCCCCAGCTTCAGGCTCTCTTTCATCAACCGCAGCCCAGGGACAATGTAGCCCCCCAGGTGCCGCCCACCCGGCAGAACAAAATCAACCGTTATGGCGCTTCCGCAATCGACTGCGCAACAGCCCCCTGCCAGCTGGTAGCCGGCCAGCACGCCCATCCAGCGGTCCACACCCAGCCTATGCGGTTCCTGATACCCGTTGACCACCCCTAGCGCTTCTGCCGTGGAATGCGCCACATGCACGCTCTGCACACGATGCTGCAGCAGCGATACGGTCTGTTCCAGTACCGCGGCCCTGGCCACACTGGAGATTCTGACCGCCTCAACCACATCCAGATCGGGAATATCGGAGCCCGGCTTCCACTCCTCGCGAGTCCAGACAGCACCGCGCGAGCGGATCTCGCTACTGTCAGTATCCTTCAGACGCCATTTGGATAGCGTATTGCCAATATCCAGGTCCAGGATCATGAATGAGCACGCACGCTGATTTCTCCCCCCGCCAGCCTTTCACGTCCACCTTCACGACGTATCCACAGATTACCTGACTCATCGACGGATTCGGCCACCGCCATGTAACTCTGATCGCCCCGATGAATGTCGACATCACATCCGGAAAAGGCATGACGGGCGTTCCATTCGTCCTGCCAGGCAGCAAAGCCATGGGTTTCGTACGTCGCCAACAGAGGCAACAGCTCCTCCAGAAGTTCAGCGGCCAGGTGATTGCGCGACAGGCCCGGCGCCTGATCGTGAACCGCCGTCACCGGCTGCTCGATCTTGTCACGAAAGGCCGTCGGCAAGCTGACATTGATGCCCATTCCAATCACGACCTCACAGGGGCCGGCAGCGTCACCACTGATTTCGACCAGTATGCCGGCAAGCTTGCCCAGCCTGCCTTCGGTGCTCTCCAGAAGCACATCATTGGGCCACTTGAGCTTCGGTGCGACCCCATGGCGCTCCAGCACACGAGCCAATACGACACCCACAGCAAGACTGAGCCCTTCCAGCGCGATCACTCCCGACTCGAAGCGCCACCCGATCGACAGCATCAGGGCGTGCCCCCAGGGAGTCGTCCAGCTCCTGCCTCGTCGCCCCCTGCCTTCGCTCTGTTGCTCGACCAGGCAGACCTCGCCATGGCCCGCCCCCTGCTCGAAGCGCTGGCGAATGAACTGGTTACTGGATGGCAGCGTCTCCTCGATGAATAGGCGGGTTAGATGCTGCCTTCCGCCTCGGGCAAGCTCGGCCACGATGACACCGCCATCCAGAAGTTCCAGCGGAGTCGACAGCCGATACCCCTGCCCCTTTACCGCCTCCAGGGGGATGTCCAGCGCCTCGAGTTTCTTCAACTGCTTCCATACCGCTGTACGCGACACGCCCAGCCGCTCACCCAGTTGCTCTCCGGAATGGAACTCTCCATCGCTCAACAGGCGGATCAAATCACCGATGGTCATGCCCTATTGCCCCAAGCGGGAAAAGGCTCATTCTAGCGGAACTGCAGCAGGCCCGGAAATGTACTGATAGAAAAAGAAAAACCCCAGCTTCGTTGGAAGCTGGGGTGTCTGAATAAGTGCCTGACGATGACTCGGGCGGCGCTCCGCTACTCTCCATGGGAGGCCCCCAAACGACGAAACCCAGCCTCTGTCGAAGCTGGGTTTCTGAATAAGTGCCTGACGATGACCTACTCTCGCATGGGGAGACCCCACACTACCATCGGCGCTGAGCGGTTTCACTGCTGAGTTCGGCATGGGGTCAGGTGGTTCCCACTCGCTAAGGTCGTCAGGCAAAACTGGCGGGAATCATGCTGGCGTGATCGTCTCGCGTCGAATCGTCGACGGCGTATCCGCAATTGCGCGCGTAATGCGCAGACCCCTTGGGGTTATATGGTCAAGCCTCACGGGCCATTAGTACCGGTTAGCTCAACGCCTTGCAGCGCTTCCACACCCGGCCTATCAACCAGCTGGTCTCGCTGGGCCCTTCAGGAGGCTCGAGGCCTCGGGGACGTCTCATCTTGAAGGGGGCTTCCCGCTTAGATGCTTTCAGCGGTTATCCTGTCCGCACATAGCTACCCGGCAGTGCCACTGGCGTGACAACCGGAACACCAGAGGTGCGTCCACTCCGGTCCTCTCGTACTAGGAGCAGCTCTTCTCAAACGTCCAACGCCCACGGCAGATAGGGACCGAACTGTCTCACGACGTTCTAAACCCAGCTCGCGTACCACTTTAAATGGCGAACAGCCATACCCTTGGGACCGACTTCAGCCCCAGGATGTGATGAGCCGACATCGAGGTGCCAAACACCGCCGTCGATGTGAACTCTTGGGCGGTATCAGCCTGTTATCCCCGGAGTACCTTTTATCCGTTGAGCGATGGCCCTTCCATACAGAACCACCGGATCACTAGAACCTACTTTCGTACCTGCTCGACGTGTCTGTCTCGCAGTCAAGCACCCTTATGCTCTTGCACTCACTGCACGATTTCCGACCGTGCTGAGGGTACCTTCGTGCTCCTCCGTTACTCTTTAGGAGGAGACCGCCCCAGTCAAACTACCCACCACACACTGTCCTCGATCCGGATAACGGACCTGAGTTAGAACGCCAATGATGCCAGGCTGGTATTTCAAGGTCGGCTCCCCCCGAACTGGCGTCCGGGGTTCCTAGCCTCCCAGCTATCCTACACAGGCAACATCAGCGTCCAGTGTGAAGCTATAGTAAAGGTTCACGGGGTCTTTCCGTCTAGCCGCGGGTACACAGCATCTTCACTGCGATTTCAATTTCACTGAGTCTCGGGTGGAGACAGCGTGGCCATCATTACGCCATTCGTGCAGGTCGGAACTTACCCGACAAGGAATTTCGCTACCTTAGGACCGTTATAGTTACGGCCGCCGTTTACCGGGGCTTCGATCAGGAGCGTCGCCCGAGGGCTAACACCATCAATTAACCTTCCGGCACCGGGCAGGCGTCACACCCTATACGTCCGCTTGCGCGTTTGCAGAGTGCTGTGTTTTTAATAAACAGTTGCAGCCACCTGGTATCTTCGACCGCCTCGTGCTCCGGCCGCGAGGGCCTTCACACTAACGCGGCGTGCCTTCTCCCGAAGTTACGGCACCATTTTGCCTAGTTCCTTCACCCGAGTTCTCTCAAGCGCCTTGGTATTCTCTACCTGACCACCTGTGTCGGTTTGGGGTACGGTCCCACTGTATCTGAAGCTTAGAGGCTTTTCCTGGAAGCGTGGCATCGATGACTTCCACCCCGTGGGGTGTTCGTCTCGTCTCTCGGCTGTCTCCATGAAGAGAGCGGTCCGGATTTACCTGAACCACTGGCCTACCGACTTTCACCAGGACTACCAACGCCTGGCTCACCTAGCCTTCTTCGTCCCCCCATCGCAATACAGTGAGGTACGGGAATATTGACCCGTTTCCCATCGACTACGCCTTTCGGCCTCGCCTTAGGGGCCGACTCACTCTGCTCCGATTAGCGTCGAACAGAAACCCTTGGTCTTCCGGCGGGGGAGTTTTTCACTCCCCTTGTCGTTACTCATGTCAGCATTCGCACTCGTGATACCTCCAGCAGACTTCTCAATCCACCTTCATCGGCTTACACGACGCTCCTCTACCGTGAGCCTGCATCCAAGGACGCACGCTCACCCGTAGCTTCGGTACCTGGTTTAGCCCCGTTACATCTTCCGCGCAGGCCGACTCGACTAGTGAGCTATTACGCTTTCTTTAAAGGATGGCTGCTTCTAAGCCAACCTCCTAGCTGTCTGAGCCTTCCCACCTCGTTTCCCACTTAACCAGGATTTCGGGACCTTAGCTGACGGTCTGGGTTGTTTCCCTTTTCACGACGGACGTTAGCACCCGCCGTGTGTCTCCCACGCTGGCACTCACCGGTATTCGGAGTTTGCCTCGGGTTGGTAAGTCGGGATGACCCCCTAGCCGAAACAGTGCTCTACCCCCGGCGGTGATACGTGAGGCGCTACCTAAATAGCTTTCGAGGAGAACCAGCTATCTCCGGGCTTGATTAGCCTTTCACTCCGATCCACAAGTCATCCAAATCTTTTTCAACAGATCCTGGTTCGGTCCTCCAGTTGATGTTACTCAACCTTCAACCTGCTCATGGATAGATCGCCCGGTTTCGGGTCTATTCCCAGCGACTGGTCGCCCAGTTAAGACTCGCTTTCGCTACGCCTCCCCTAATCGGTTAAGCTCGCCACTGAAAATAAGTCGCTGACCCATTATACAAAAGGTACGCGGTCACC
>NZ_PNRF01000011.1 GCF_002879615.1 Billgrantia endophytica | reverse complement strand
CCGTCGACGACCCGGTAGAGGCCGCCAGCCTCACCCTCTTCGTCACCCGCCGGCAGGCGGGTGTCGATGTCGCCACCCGCTCGGTCCTGCTCCTCGGCCTGGGTGCGGGCCTGAGTATGAGCAGAGCCCAGCGCCGCCAGGTAGCCGGGGGGCATGACGGCCGCCCCGGGGTCCGGCGTCGGTTCGGGTTCTGGGGTGGGAATGGCGGTGATGGTCAGCACGCCCTCATCGAAGGTGATGGCGTAGTTGCCATGCTCCAGCGAGCCCTGGCCGATGGTGTAACCGCCGACATTTTCTCCCGCATCACGCGACAGGCTGCCGCTCAGGCTGTCATCGAAGACCAGATTGCCCTCGGTGACTTGCCAGGTCAGCGTTGGATCGGCCTCACCGTAGACCTTGGCAAGATCATCGGCACTGACGGTGATCGGACGCGGGTCGATGGTCAGGGTGCCTTCGTCGACGATCAGATCGTAGCCCTGCTGGGTGGACCAGAGGCCATCGAGGCCGAGCGTGTGGGTGCCGGCATCGCGCCCGCCGCCGGTGATGGAGTCCGAACCGGACAGCAGGTCGGCATCGTGGGGGTCGATGGCGTAGCCGGCAGCGCCGGTCTGCGAGGTGCCATCGTAGGTGACGGTGTCATCGTTGGCCGTCACCGTGATGGGTGTCAGGAAGCCGCGCAGCAGCGGCGTGGTGTGGCCTTCGTAGAGGCGCCATAGCGTATCGCTGCCGCCCTGACCGTCGATATCCCAGCCGGCGAAGGTCTCCAGCGACGTCAGCTCGTCCCAGGTCCTGCCGGTGCCAAGGCTGTTCAGGCCAGTATTGATGGGATTGCCATCGGCGTCGGTGGTGGCGCGGAAGGCATCGCTGATGCTGCCACTGCCACTGTTATACCCGACCAGCCCGCCGACATTGTTATTGCCCGAGACGCTGCCGGTGGCGTAGGCGTCGGTGATGCTGCCATTCCAGTTATCCCCGACCAGCCCGCCGACCACGTTACCACTACCCTCGACGTCACCGGTGGCATAGGCCTGGCTGATGCTGCCGCCTGGGTTACTCCCGACCAGCCCGCCGACGTCACTACTGGCCGTGACGTCACCGGTGGCATAGGCCTGGCTGATGCTGCCGCCCGGGTTACCCCCGACCAGCCCGCCGACGTCACTACTGCCGGTCACGGCGCCGGTGGCGTAGGCGTCGGTGATGCTGCCGTAATTCCGCCCGACCAGCCCGCCGACCCTGCTACCACTACCCTCGACGTCACCGGTGGCGTAGGCATGGCTGATGCTGCCCTGGTTATCCCCCACCAGCCCGCCGACCCTGCTACCACTACCCTCGACGTCACCGGTGGCATAGGCCTGGCTGATGCTGCCGTAATTCCGCCCGACCAGCCCGCCGACGTCACTATTGCCGGTCACGGCGCCGGTGGCGTAGGCGTCGGTGATGCTGCCACGGTTATACCCCACCAGCCCGCCGACAAACCTGTTGCCCGAGACGCTGCCGCCCACCAGGCCGATATCGCGAATCGTCGCGCCGCTGCCGGCGTAACCAAACAGGCCGACCTGAGTGCCGATAGGCCCAGACCGGGCGATGGTCAGGTCGCCAATGGTATGGCCCAGCCCGGCGAAGGTGCCGGTGAAGCGCGTCGAGGAGTTGCCGCCGATGGGATCGAAGCCCGCGCCATCGTTCCAGCCGGCGGTGGCTCTGGCGTCGATCTCCCCGCCCAGGGCGTAGTGGCCGCTGCCGGCCATGTCCTGCAACTCCTCGACGGTGTGGATCAGGGTGTAGTTCTGGCCGTTGATTTCAAGGCTGGCGTCGTCACCGCCGAGGGTGATCGAGGCGCCGTTGAGGTGGTAGTCGCTGCCGGGGCTTGTCGTGCCATCGTTTTGTCGATAACCGCCGTGGTTGAGCACCAGCCCGGCGCTGTCGCCGCGGGCGCTGATATCGGCGTTGACATGAATGTCGTTGTGGGCGCTCAGGGTCAGGGTGGTGTTTTCGTACCAGTCCACCGCGGCATCAACGTGGATATCGCCGGGCTCGTCGCCGCTGGCCACGGTGGCCAGTTCGATATTGCTGCTCTCGAGGTTGGCGGCTAGCGTCGCGGCGCCGATACCGCTGTCGCTCTTTTCCGCGTTGCCCTCACCGATGGTGAAGTCGGTGGGGTCGATCAGCCAGTCGCCGGTGCGCCCGTCGGCGGCCAGGGTGGTGACGCTGGTGCCGTCGTGGATGCGCACGTGGGCGCCGCTGGTGTCGATGAAGCCGCCGTCGCCGCCATGCGGGGCGCTGGCGTCGAGGGTGCCGGCGACCTCTACGCTGCCGCCGGCGAAATCGCCGAGCAGCACGATCCGCCCGTCACGCTCATCGAGGGTCTGCGCTTCGATCACGCCGGTGTGGTTGACCACGGTTTGCAGCAGGGCGTCGCCGGCATTGGCGGTGAGCAGGACCTGGCCGCCGTCGGCCTGGATCAACTGGTGGTTCTCGACCAGGGCGTCGACCACGGCCTCGTCGACCTGCACGTTGAGCAGGCCGTCGCCGGCGAAGTCGAGGGTGATGGCGTCGCCGGCGGCCAGCGCCACGCTGCCCTGGTGGGCGACGAGGGTGCCGTGGTTGGAGACCGTGCCGCCGAGCAGGGCGATGGCGCCGCCGTCGGCGGCGCGAATCGATCCGTGGTTGACGATGCCGGCGTTGCCGCCGTCGCCCTGGAAATGGAAGTCGCCGGCGGCGAAGTCTTCGTTGGAAAGTGCCAGGGTGGAAGCCACCAGACCGCCGACGTTGACCTCGGCGCCGGGGCCGAACAGCACGCCGTTGGGGTTGAGCAGGAAGACCCGGCCATTGGCGTCGAGCTGGCCGAGGATCGCCGAGCCGTCGGCGCCGAGCACGCGGTTGAGCGCGATGGCATCCGCACCGGGCTGCTGGAAGGTCACGCGGTGGTCGGCGCCGATATCGAAGCTGTCCCAGTCGATGGCGAGTTTATCGCTGAGCTGGTCGATGGTGAGGTGCCGGCCGTCGGGCAGGCCGATCTGGCCGTCGCCGAGCACCACCTGCCCGCCGCTGGGCAGGTCGGCGGCGTGGGCCTGGCTCGGCGCGAGGACGACGACGCCCAACAGCGCCACGGCGGCGCTGCCACCCAGCGAGGACTTGCCCCGGCCACGGGCCGTTTCGGCAACGACCCGCCAGACACCCAACGCCCGGCGGGAAGAGAAACGGTGGAGAGTGCGATAGAGGCGATTCATGGTGTGTTCCCCTGCATTTCTTATTTGTCGTGTTTCATGCCTGTGCCGCGCCGAAGGGAACGGAATGCCGACGATGCGAGCGATGGCTTCAATTAAGCAGGATTGAACAGCATGCGCGGTGGGGAATGAAGGGCTGTCGCCATATTAGGGACGCACAGGCAAAATAGCGGGTGAATGGGGGACGCACAGGCAAAATCCGCCGCCTCTCAAACACCGCCAGTGCATCGCCAGGGCGATGCGATACACGCTACAATCGCCTTCGTCTTCCCGCGCAGGTGATCGCCATGACCCGCAAGAAGCTGCCCATCGG
>NZ_PNRF01000002.1 GCF_002879615.1 Billgrantia endophytica | reverse complement strand
TAACGAGGCTGTAGAAAAACTCGATTCTGAGTCCCTCCCACCGCCTGTCTTCTTATTCTGTGTGCCGCCCACCAAGCGGACAATTTCCTTGACCAAGGGACCTAACTGACCATTTCGGTTCCTTGGTGATACCAAAGGCTCTCATCACCGGCATTTGGCGGCCACCTTCAGGCCTTGTAACCCCTTTATCACGTGCCTAACCGACCATAATTGGCAAGCTTCTCAATGTTATGTATCAAGCAGTATAACTGCCACTGACCCTGTACCTTCTTCTTGCCACGAAGCCCGAATCGGTTCAAACGTTTCGTAGTGCCGATGTTGCCGAATACCGGCTCCACCACTGACATTCGGTGACTATATATCTCCTTACCTTGCTGGCTATCCACTCGGTGCTTCATCCAGTCTGTGTAGCTCGGTTGTCCGTCGCTCTTTATCGTAAAGGAGACTTGTCGGCCAGCTCCGTTGCGGTGATTTGCCGAGGCGGGGTTCTGCATGCAGCGGTGCTTCTTGGGGCAGTGCCGGCATTGCAGCAGTCGCCCCTCGAAATGTGCTCGTAGCTTGCCATTCTCGGCTTCCCGTTGCCCCCGGTAGGTCAGGGATTCCCCATTGGGGCAGATACAGCTAAGGGTGACCGGGTCGAATTGGAATTCACTGGCCGGAAAGGTGGCTTTCCATCCCTTGTCTGGCAGGTTCTGGTGCCGCTTGCCGTACTTGTCTTTCTGCTCGGCAAACCTCGGGTCCCGGCTACGGAACTGATTATCCGGCACATAGCCATTGATCTGTCGTTCGTGCAGGTACTTCATATTGGCCTCATTGGCGAAGCCCGTATCAGCAGTGACGACGGTGCCTTGCTGGTAGATGTTGTCAGCAATCCCCAGCTTCTTGAAGCGGGCCTTCACCCTCTCGAGTACCGGTTGCAGCGTGTGGTGTTCCTGTCCCTCTCCAAACGCCTGGGCATCGATGATGATTTGGTGCTTCTTGTCCACCGTGGCCACGCCGTTGTAGCCCTGGATCGTGCCCTTGCTGGTGGTCATCTTGGCGCTTTGGTTATCCGTGATGTTGCTCTTCACTTCCTTGCTCCGCTTCCCCCGGCCCATCCTTGGGCTGTGCGTCTTTAGGAAGCGGTCGACTTTGTTCATGGCAGCATCTAGCGAGAGGATCGTCTTGGCCCGACGAATATCCCGATCAAGCTCGGCTTCCGTCTCGGCTTCATCCCGCGCGTAGTGTTCCAGCAGGTGATGACGAATCAGACGTCGCAGCTTCTCCCGCTTCTCGCCCAGCTCCTTGAAGGTGCCAGACCACCCCTTCGAGGCATCCGAGGGCATCTTGCAGCCGTCAATGGCAAAGAGTTCGTTGCCCAGCAGGCCTTGCTCATGGCACACCAGCAGCACCTGCTCAAAGAGGGCTTCAATCTCCTCGGTGTGGCTGCTGACGAACTTCGCCAAGGTGGTGAAGTGGGGGACGGTATCGCAGGACAACGCCTTGAAGATGATGTTGGTTTCGCAGCACCACTGCATCTCGCGGCTGGAGGTGATTCCCTTGGAATAGGCGAACAGGATGATCTTCAGCAGGATGGCGGGGGCATAGGCCAGCCGGCCCGTATCGTGGTTGCGGTACTGGGGATGGAAAACCGACAGGTCCAGCTTGTGTTCGATCAGGTAGTGGACGGCGTGCTCGAAAGTGCCGGGCTGAAGCTGGTCCTGGTAGTTGAGCACTACCATGGCGCTCTGATCATGGTTGTAGGGCTTGAAGCGGGGCATGTTGACCACTCCTCGGCTGTTTTCCTGATCCTACCAAAACGGCGTGGGCTGCGGGCTTTTTCTACAGCCTCAACGCCCGCGGCACGCGCGGCTTTGGAATGAAGGCGGAGCCGCAATGGAAAAGCCATCGCTGTGACTGCGATTGTTATACGTGACTTTCTGTATGCAGTGAAATAAACCTACCGCCACCTTATAACCATTCATTTATCACCGTTTTTCTTTTTTGATATTGTAAAGTTAATGACCTCAACAGGGACCATACTCAGCTTTATATCGTTGTATTTCAAAACATTCCTTAGTCGCTCATAAGTCAGTTTCAAATCATATTTTGCCATCAGAGGCAAATCAGCCTTTTTTGGGGCCGGCTTTTTGTTGTCGAACAAAAGCCACATTTTAACTGAATAGTCTTTTCCAATAACCTCAGACTGATCCTCTTTCACATGCTGAAGAACAGCATCCGTATTACCGCTCCCGGAATTACTAATGTGATCTCGTATTTCTTTCAGAAAAACTTCGTCCCCTAGAAAAAATTCACAATAGAACCGTGTTTGGGAAAATAGGTAGTTTATCGCATCCGCACCACCATGCTTTTTTACATGAATAATCCATGCAGGCTCATCTCCCCTATACTCAAAAACATCACAAAACTCTTTATCTTTAGATCCTTGACCTATACGCAACTTTGCCTGATCAAATAGAATGGCGTTGCCATTCATTTCACAGTATTTTTTATTAAAGACCTCTTCTCTGTTTTGGCTTCTTTCAAGATCTGCTATGCTAATATTCTTAAATTGGTCAGAAATATCCTCTTCTTCGATGACATCATCTACAAAGCTAGTAATCAGGTTGTAGAACTCATCATCGACTTTCCTCCAAACACCGTTTGACAATACAAAATATTCTCCTTCACACTCAATCTCCGCGACCATGCAACGATATAACTCCCATTTTTTATAACCAAGAATTTGGTCTTGTTCATGGGAATACGCATAAATATACTTTTTCTTGATATCGTCTGATGTGAGAGTATTGAAACCCAGTACGTTATTGCTCTTTAGTTGAGAAACGTCTATGTGCGAGTATATTTTGTTTTCTTTTTTATTGTAGTTTGTATAGGAAAAGCTAAATTCATCGTCGGCGATAAACTCTGGAATAGATAAATGAATTCGGTCGTACTCTTCATCCTTAATCTTCTCAACAAGCCTTAAGTCAAGCTCCTCTGATTTTTCTTTTTCTATATTCTGGAGATTCGGATAATTCGGGAAAAGCTCCTTGTATTTATCGCTTCCATATTCCTTTATAAAGATCTTTCCATACTCAATAAGCTTATCCCAAGACAGCTTTTCATCACCTATTATCTTAAGGGTTAAAGTATCTTTTCCTTGCAGTGTCACTTTGCTGTTATCTGGAAGGTGTGCAGATATATATTGCAGAAACTCGGTTTCATTTAAACCAAAAGAAAATGAGTCAGACGGTTTGCTAAGTTGTCGATCAATATTCTGCGTAGTTATGGCGTGCGTGCTGCTTTTGGTTTGCCTCAACTCTTTATTACCACACATATTCATTGCGGCCTTAATGCCGAAATCATCAAGAAATTGGAACTTCCTTAGAAGGGTGCCTCCTCCTATTCCAAAAGAAGCAGCCAATATTCTGGCTTCGATATTAATCAGTAATAGTCCGCTCGGTCGCTTTGAATATGAATCAAAGTATATTTTTTGGTCATCTTCATTCAGTTTATCATTTACGAAATCTAGCCACGGAGGATTTTCTGGTTTGGCAATGGTGGCGTGTTTGCAGAAAAATCTGACCGGATACCCATCGACTTCAAAATCTCTGATTTTAAAATAGTCGCTCTCATTTGGTAGCTCGGCTTCATCTATAACATCAGCAAAAGTCTTCCCCTCCTTTGCTAGATATATTGATATCTTTCCTAGCTCGCTAGCCATGCAGACTCCCCCCTAATCCACCGTGCCATATTACCGCCTTAACGTATAACGCCGCGCTCTGCGGCAAATTTGGAGCGCAGAGGAAAATTTGTCCGACAGCAGCGCTTTGTTAGCCATAGTGACGTGCACGGTGGCAATTTGGACACAAAGCGACTGCGTTTTCTGGTGTATCTGGGCCACCATCCTTGAGCATTTGTACATGATGAACCTCAAGGTAAGGCTGACCGGTAACTTTTGAGATGAATGGCCCTTTATTTTCGCAATCAAAACAAATACCTTTCGCCTCCCGCAATACCTGCGCGACCACTTTTGGGTCTCGAACATAGGCGTAAGTTTTTACCTCTTTCTGAGTTGGGTGCTTGTTACCCTTAACCTTTTTTGAAGGTTTACCAAACTCCCCCGCTACCTTCTGTTCAAATGTATCCTCTGCCTCGAAATCAACTTCTGCTTTTTGAGCATCGCCACTGCGAAGAATGGCTTTTAATTTATCCTTTGAAGTAGCACCCTTCAGGTTATTAGATATGGATGCCAAAAACTTCTGCTCGGTGCCAGTGGGTATCTTGTAAGTTGGCCCTCTGACCCATGAACCGTCTTGCCCCAACACAATTTCGCGTGCAAATGGAATAGGATTTGGGAACAGATAAGAAAGTGACGCCGGACATCGATAATGCCACGTTAGCCCTTGCTTATGACTTGCTCCTTCTCTTTCTGTTTCTCCCTCGTATATGCATCCGGATTGAATTCCAACTATCTGGTTACCACCTTTCTTTGCGGTTTTCGCTGTTATTGTTACGAGAACAAAAGGCTCACCATTCCGCAAAGCTGCTGAGTGTCTCGGCGGTAGGTAACCCCTAATAACACCGCCTTCAGACATAAAGTTCACAGCCTCGTGGAATCCGTCCATAGGGGATGAGCTATGGATTTTTTTGTATTCTTTTTCCGAGACAAAGTTTGAATAAGGAACTCCTTCTCTTGGGTCTGGATTTAAGCGAACTACGAAAATATCCACGGACTATCCTCTGTGGCTAACGCCGCGCTCTGCGGCAAATTTGGAGCGCAGCGAAAAATTTGTCCGTCAGCAGCGCTTTGTTAGCTGCCGATTGCTTATTGTCAAAAATTCCAACTAGAGTACTGATAATCCGGGAAATCATAATTTTCCAAGACAGATCAAAACGCAATTATTAAGATAGCCAATAGAATAAAGGCAACCAAAATCCCTATCATGAAGCTATATTCTTTTTTTTTACTTGGCGTCCACTGCGGCCTCTGAGCCAACGAATCAGCATACTCACTTGCAAAGCTTCGGAGTTTTGGGTGTTTCGCCACTGCCAAAATCATGTCTTTTATATTCGAAGACGAGTCAGACTGAAGCGACCTCATCATAGCTTCAATTCGACCTTCTATCGCATTTTTTTCACCTATTGAGTCCGGCAAACTTGGTGGCACTTCTGGCGGAAATATCAACGACTCGCCCTCATCCAGTAACTGAAGAATCGTTAAAACAACAGTCCTACCGGATTTATCACCCCCTCCTCGGATTGAAAAAGAAAGAACACTTCGCTTAGAACTAAGCCGTACGTATTGTGCATATACAAAATCTTGCTCGACATTAGCCCGCAGCAATGATTCTGGGACTCCAAGTACAAAGCAATCTGGCAGCTCTCTTAGCGGAATATCCTTACAAACACTGACAGGCACGGGCAATGACATACCGTTACCCCAAGCATTTATCTCGCCAGATTGATAGAAGTCGGGAAGAAGCAATAAACACTTCATTCTGGATGCTCCTGACTGTAGATACTTGCCAGAACCCCATCGAACAGAAAATTAAATAAATCTTTGTCCACCATGCACATTGGAGAAGCACCACTTAGAGCCGAAGAGTTTCGATCAAGAATTGACTTTGCTCTGCTCTCCATCTCTGCTATGTGCCTATTGAGTTCGTTTTCGATAAATTCTCTGCGATTATCAACGAGCGATGGGATTTCCAATATTTTGTCGATTTTGTTCAATAACAGATGCACCTTACACCCCTCCTTGAACTTGCTCAGATTGGCTCCAAGCCATTTAAGGTCATCTCCAATGCGCAAGTGATATGTGTCATGGATATCTGGATCATTCAACCGTTCCATATCCACCAAATAAAAAATAAAATCTGCATCGCTACAAGCTTGAGACCAAAACCGGATTCGCTCATCAACCTCCCCACCCACATTCACTGATCGCTTGCATCTAAGCTCAATGGTTTCAAGACCTTGAATATTGCGCCTTACTGTAAACGAATCTACTTTTTCCGCCCCTCTAGTTGAGATATGCTCTTTAGGTGGATCTTTTTCGAGCAGACAATCGTAAAAACTATTCTTACCAGAGGCTGTAGCACCTATGACTGCAATCGTCTTCCCATTCCACCATTTCACAAGATCCTTGACTGCCCCAGGGGCTTGCTTTGCCTGATCTATTCCCCACTTTCCAACATTGACGAATAAGTCAAATGCCGGTTTTGCTATAGCGACTAGTATGCCTACAATTATTTTTTCTTTCATGCCTGACATATCCTTGCCTTCCATTAACACATATTAGCGCTCAGCGGGCATTACTTATATAAAATCACGTATTGCGCCTAAAGTTTGGAGCTGAAAAATTCAATCCAGGTCTTGCCAACCCGTTCCGTCGCAGTCATTACAGAAGACCTGCTGGCTTCCACCACAGGCAAGGCACTGCTCAGGGCATGGCCCGTCATACTCCACCGGACAATCTGCTTCTCCACTACCGTTACAGTTGCCACACTCTTCCTTGTCATTATCGGAGGTATAAAGTTCATCATCTATATCATCGTATTTCATGAATCATCTCCATTGGGTGTCAAGCTAACGCCGCGCACACCAGCGCGAGCTTGCGAGCGTCTGGCAGCCGAAGGCTGCGTAGTGCTGCGCTTGGTTATGTGTTTTCCCCAATTGATGCCCTGCTACCCGTAATCCATTTTTCTGGCGGCTTGGGATCTTTTTCAATGTATTGCTCAAACAAATCTAACAGCTGATCTCTATCACCAAATTCTAGGCCACTCTTCTCCGAAACTGTCCGAGCAAGATCGTGTTTGTCACTGCGCCAATCGATAAAGCAGCATTCAGCGCCACATGAAGCAACCAAAAAGTTAGGAATATGCTCAAACGCCAGCTTATCCACTACAAGTACGTTGCCAGATACACGAGACGACAATTTGTACGCCTTTGTCAAAGCCGTTCCCATCACGGGTATTGTAGTCATTAAACCAGCACCGAGCCGCAGAGTTCCACTGTCAGAGAATCTGACCGAGTCGGGGTAGCAGCCATTAATGTCAGCCATGTCACCAACGGAGACAGCGGCTTTTGTGCAAAATCCTCTGATCGCCATATGGCGCATTATCGCAGTTGCGATTGCGATACACCTGCTAGAGTCGGTTTCTTCAAAGTTTGAAACAATAACAAATCCATCACCAAACTGGTGGGCAAAAATCCGATCAGCTTCATTCAAAGCAATATCACCTGGGTATGTGCGCTGACCAATTCTTATTATTGCGTCCATCAGCTCATGTAACGCCCATATCGCCTTGCTTTTCCCGGTCTCACCGCTCTCGTAAAGAGCAGAAAATCCTTCAATATCAATCGATACTCCCCAGCGTCTATCCACAAAGGTTATCCTTTTTCTCCATCAGCGTGACCACACATAACGTTGCCAGCTGCCGCACCAAAACCGAAGCGGCAGCGTAGGTTTTGGTGTCGGACAGACTGGCCTTGTTATGTGGCGACACACTGTACTTTTTTAAGCGCAGTTGCGTAGCGCCAGCGGAGCCAATGCCCGAAAGCTGTGACCGTAAGAACTCTGCAACGTGCCCCCACAAAGTTTAGCTTAGTGACACACCGCAAAGAATGCACCACACCATTTTTAACCCCGACGCCCAACGAAGGCACCAGGAACAAAACTACCGGCATGCGGGCTACTGGTGATGCTGAATGCTGGATCTGCTACGAAGCGCGCCACCATTTTACAAGCAAAAGCCCAAAAGCAGAGCCGACATAACGCCGGCATAAACGGCGGCCTGACAAGGCCGTCCGGTGAAGGCCCTTCAGGGCCGGAACGAATTTGATGCATTTGTTAGGGTTTGCAATACCGCATGTGAACCAGCGCAACTCGATTACCAACTGGCCCAACACGTTCTTCAACGTCATAGGGCTTAAACCCAAGCTTGGGATAGAGTAATAACCCTGCAACATTAAAATTAAAGCACGAAACCGTAACCTCAGAAGCACAATATTTTTCGTAAGCTAATTCGATCATATGCTTCATTAGCATCGACGCGATACCTCGACCCCGAGCATTGGAAGCAACAATTACGTTTCCAATTGAACATCGCTCATGCATGCCCCAACAATAGAAGTTTGCAAACCCCAGCACTGCCTCACCTTCAGTAATAACATGAGAGTCACTACGTTGCGCTACCGCTGAACTGAGCTGCTCTGCCGTTAAAGGGAAGCTGGCTTTTGGAAAAAACACGTAGAGTTCTTCCACACTCTGTGGCATTGCGCAGATTTTATCAATATCACCGCTTACCAATGGTCGGATCTTGATCACGTTGGAACCCTAACGCCACGCTCACCGGTCAATTAGGAGCGCAGCGAGTAATTTATCCGTGTGCAGCGACTGGTTGGGCCATAAATAAATGTATCAAAAAAACCGAGACCCAAAATAAAAAAAACGCCAATGACAAAAGGCTCATCTGAAAACTCACGGAGGGCTTCATCATAACTTGCCAGTTAAAAAATCTTCGGAGCTTTTTATGTTCGTTATTTTCTAGACTTGTGCGAACATCTGAGCGAAGCTCTTCCCATGAAGCGGAGAATAGGCGCATTCGCTGACCACCCATCGCGTTGAGCTCCTCTTCTAGCTGTCTCGTGCGCTCTTCCCATCTGCATTGCCAGAACTTACTTCCGAGAGTAACGAAGTACCAAACCAAGCAGACTACAGCACCAACGAACGCCAGAATGCCCGCATAAGCCCGGTCATCGATGGAAAAAAATCCAACAGCAATTGCAGTATTGAGAGCCATAAAGTACCCAGAGCGCTTCCAAAATAGATCAATCTCCATATTCCTGGTTTCTAGCGCAGTCCTGTACTGGGCTTCAACATCCATACCTCACTCCTTCATTCTGCCCAACGCCGGCCATAAGCGGCCGAGTGAAACGAGGTCCGGCGCACGAAGTGCGCGAACTTAATGGCTTTGTTATGCGTCAACCTCATATTCTAAGTCCTCAACCGATTACCCAATGGTCCCCCCTTACTGAGAATGGACAAGGTCATGAACTGCTCGGGCGACGAACAACGAAGTGCGTTCTCGTCTTACACTCTCGATAGCGGGTGGCAATCCCCAGTCGTGCAGGGTAGCGAGGGCAGCGGATCCAACGTAGACTTCCCACAGTGGCAGATCAGAAACATCGATCGGGTGAGCTGCGAGGTAGCTTTTGGTGAAGCTTTGCACCGCCCTATCACCAAACTGAACGTCGAGTTCGGCTCGGCACATGGCCAAATCGGAGATCGAGGACCCGATAGCGGCATCCTCCCAGTCAATGACAGCAGCGAGTTCGCGGCCATCCCACAAAATGTTTCCTGGCCAATAATCGCCGTGAAGCAGAGACTCGTCGGCAGATCGCATTGTGTACCTGCTAACAACCTCACGGATTGAATCCCATTGACTATCGCCAGGGAGATAATCCAAGGCACCCTGTATTGGGTCTTCGCGTTGTTGCAGCAATGGTAAGTCAAGGGAACCGAGGTCAAGTCGGTGAATATGAGCTAAAAAGTTGGCTATTTGACAAAGAGCGCTTTGCAAATTTTGCTTACTGATTGTGGTCGTTCCGTCAACCATGGCCATAACGAAAAAAGGCGAAGGTAACAGTTCTCTTGACGTATCCAAAAGCAGAGGCTCAGGCACTGGTAATCCAGCCTTGTGGAGAGTCGACAGTAGTTGATACTCCGTGGTGGTTACATCACCTGGAAGGGGCTTCCAGGCAGCAGAACCGTGGCGACGCACAACGACACGTTTGTGATCAATCGGTGGGCATGAGATTTCGAGTGCATGAACCTGCGCGGAAACTCCCCCAGTAAGTTCCCAGTGGCTAAGCAAAGCGCCTTCAGAAATAACTCGCCTAGCAATAACTGAGAACGCATTGTCAAGTAAGCTATCTGTCATAGTAGAACTCCGACGAAACCATGGGAGAGGCTAAGACCACATTCGGATACTCAAGCGCATAACAGTGATTGGACTGCGCGTCCTGATATTGAATGAACATCCTGCGCGTTCAACAATACTATCTGACGCGCTTCCTTTCTTCCAACTCGTTGATTTCTCTCGTGCCTAAGTATAGCTCGGCCACCTATGCAGAATTCGCGTGCTTGTGCGTTTTGCCGGAACCAATAATACTGTACGTATATCCATGCCAAGAAGGAGCTACCAAATGGATACGCATAGCAAGCCACCGAAGCTGATGGACCGGGTGAAGGCTACCATGCGGGTGAAGCTATAGTCCACGCACCGAGAAAACCTACTGCTACTGGATTCGCTACTTCATTCGCTTCCATGGCGTGCGCCACCCTGCCAGCATGGGAGGTTCCGAAGTGCGTGCCTTCCTGGAGCACCTTGCGGTGGAACGCCAAGTGGCAGCTGCCACGCAGAACCAGGCGCTGAATGCCCTTGTTTTCCTCTATCGCCATGTCCTCGAGCAGCCCTTGGGAGAGATCGGTGAATTCTCTCGCGCCAGGCGCCCACGCCGGCTGCCAGTGGTGCTATCCCACGAGGAAGTGATGGGCGTGTGAGCCACCTATCTGGCTCCATGTACCTGATGAGTACATTGATGTACGGCTCAGGGCTGCGGCTCATCGAAACATGCCGCCTACGTGTTCGGGATATCGATTTCGAGCGTCAGGTTATTACGGTGAGAGCTGGCAAGGGCGACAAGGCCAGAACCACTTTGCTGCCTGCGACCTGTATTCCTGCCTTGCAGCATCAAATCTCCACAGCCAAACAGCAACTTGACTATCGGCTACTGCATGGCCGCGTACCGGTGACGCTACCCCACGCGCTGGATCGCAAGTACCCGAATGCGGGCATCTCCTTGGCTTGGCAGTGGCTTTTTCCTGCCACCCGGCCCTGCTGCGATATGGATGGCAAGGTGGTTCTCCACCATATCCACCCATCGGCAGTGCAAAGGGCGGTCAGGCACGCCATGCGAGCCGCATCGCTACCACGCCCCGGCTCCTGTCATACCCTGCGACACAGCTTCGCCACTCAGTTGCTGAGCCAGGGAACCGATATCCGCACCGTTCAGGAGTTGCTGGGCCACAAGAGCGTGGAAACCACTCAGATCTATACACATGTACTGGGCAAAGGCTTTGCCGGCGTGCGCAGCCCTCTGGACTAAGAGAACGCCTTGGCGTTCAGGCACGCTACCGCCAGGAGATGCCATTCATCGGCCCCCTACCCTGGCGGTTACAGGCCGCCAACATTCCTCTATCGTGATGAGCACCCACTTCGCAGCATGTGATTACATGCAGCTAACTAAATGAACCATCGGCATGTGTCGCCGCATCTTGAGGAAAAGGGTCGTACGATGCAGGTCCACATTAAGCCTCCCTCGCCTGATACCCATCCCTACGCCACATCCTGCACCTCCCGGCACCTGGGATAGGCGGAGCAGCCCCAGAACCGATTACCGGCGTTTGCGCCGCGTTTGGACGTGCGCAGCACCATGGCGCTGCCGCCCTTCAACTGGATTCTTATATCCAATCACTCTTTCAGGAATAGGGATTTACCGCGCCATGGTTGCGCCTCGGCTTGAAGACGATCGTGAACGGGAAGATTGATTCCGATCAACGGGTCATGGCTTTGTCCTGGTAAAATTCTGCAATACTTGTGCTCTACCATCCCGTATATCGCGGCCACCGTCGCCTTCGGTCGCTCCTCCTCGAACCGGAGGCCAATGTCATGTCGCAGGATACTCGAAACACGGCCGCTCCCGATATCGACCCCAGGCCCGCGTGGTGCGTGGAACTCCCCTCTACCGCGGAGCGACCGAATCCGGGGTTCTACTCCACCCATGCCCTGGACCGGGCCTTCAAGGCCAACCTGGCCAGGCTGACCGCCGGCATCACCCCGGCCGGCCTGGCCAGTGTCTATTTCGAATGGCTGGTTCACATGATGCTCTCCCCGGGCAAGCAACTGGAGCTGGGCGAGAAGTACGCCCGCAAGCTCACGCGATTCGGGCATTACCTCAATCGCCTGGCGGTGGGGTCCGGTGCCGCTGCCTGTATCGAGCCGCTGGAGCAGGACCAACGCTTCAGCGGCGAGGAGTGGCAGCGTTGGCCGTTCAACCTGATCTATCAATCCTTTCTGCTGACCCAGCAGTGGTGGCACAACGCCACCAGCGAGATCGACGGCCTTTCGCCGGAGAGCGAACGGGTGGTGAACTTCATTACACGCCAGGTACTCGACCGGTACTCGCCTTCCAACTCCCCGTGGCTGAATCCTGAAGTGGTTGGCACCACCCTCGCGACCGGTGGGCAGAATCTGGTGGTCGGTTGGCAGCACTTCATCGAGGACTGGGAGCGGGCCGTGTCCGGCAAGCCGCCGGTCGGCGCCGAGGCGTTCCGCGTAGGCAAGAACCTGGCGATCACTCCCGGCCAGGTGGTCTACCGGAACCACCTGATCGAGCTGATCCAGTACGCACCAACGACGAAGCAGGTTTACGCGGAACCGGTGCTGATCGTGCCCGCCTGGATCATGAAGTACTACATTCTCGACCTCACGCCCGCCCAGTCATTGGTCAAATACTTGGTGGATCAAGGCCATACCGTCTTCATGATCTCCTGGCGCAACCCGGGCTCGGAGGATCATGACCTGGGCATGGAGGATTATCGTCGGCTGGGGCCGATGGCGGCGCTGGATGCAGTCTGTGCCATCACTGGCAGCCACAGGGTGCACGGCGTGGGTTACTGTCTGGGTGGAACGCTGCTCTCCATCGCGGCGGCCGCCATGGCGCGGGATGGCGACGAAAGGCTGGCTTCCCTGACCACCCTGGCCACTCAGGTGGACTTCACCGAAGCCGGCGAACTGATGCTGTTCATCGGCGAGAGCCAGGTCTCGTATCTGGAAAACATGATGTGGGATCAGGGCTATCTCGACGGCTACCAGATGGCCGGCGCTTTCCAGATCCTGCGCTCCAACGACCTCATCTGGTCGCGCATCGTGCACGACTACCTCCTGGGCGGCCGCCAGCCGATGAATGCTCTCATGGCCTGGAATGCGGACCTGACTCGCATGCCTTACCGCATGCATTCCCAGTATCTGCGCCAGCTGTTCCTCAACAACGATCTGGCCAATGGGCACTATCGGGTGGATGGCCGACCGGTCGTGATTCAGGACATTCGGGCTCCGCTGTTCGTCGTCAGTACCATCACCGATCACGTGGCTCCCTGGAAGTCCGTCTACAAGATCCATCTGCTGGCGGATACCGACGAGGTAACCTTCGTGCTGACCAGCGGTGGTCACAACGCGGGTATCGTCAGCGAGCCGGGGCATCCGGGCCGCCGCTTTCGGATGACTGCGCCACAGCATGGCAAGGCGTACCTGGATCCGGAAACCTGGCAGCACATCACGCCCGAGCAGAACGGCTCCTGGTGGCCGGCCTGGCATCAGTGGCTGGCGGCCCACTCCACCGAGCAGGTGGCACCGCCCGGTATGGGCAGCAAACAGTACCCTCCCCTGACCGACGCGCCGGGAAGCTATGTGTTGGCGCCATGAGAGAAGGGCAGAGATGCCCGCCAGATCACCACCGCACGGCCCAGGAACATGCCGCCGAGCAGGCCATACACGAGACTGACAGATGAAGCAGCACGGCGAAACCGATGCCAACTGCCCAAAGGGCCAGGTTGATCGGATGGGCACGCTTGGTTATGAATTCCTGACCCGCCTCGACCACTTCTGAAAGGCGCTCACCGGGAACGAACAAGTCGATGTCGTTTAGATCGCGTTCGGAGCCGTACTCCTTTGCTGCCAGACCGCCACAGATCAGAAAAGGGATGTTTCTGTACTTCAGCAAACCTGCGATCCACTTGGTGGCTTCCTGATGCACGCCTCCTCCCACCTTAAAACCCAGTCAGCACTCACTAACCCATCACGCCCGGTTTCAGCGACCGTTCAGCCCCTTTCCGGCCAGAATATCAGGTATGCTCTTTTCGATTCGTGACGCTCGCGTGCTGGATTGCTTGGGGCCGGAAAAATGAATTATGTAGCCTCTTTGCCGGCCGGGGGTGAGCGCTTCGAAGGCAGCTTTCAGGGCAGCGTTTCCATCCAGCGCGGTCTGAAGTTCTTCCGGGTACGTCAGCTCATGCTTCTCGCTGAAGTCCACCTTGGCGCCTGCTTTCTCCAGCTCGATGGCCTCGAGGAGATAGGCTTCCAGTACGGCGGCCTGCGCTTCGATCTCGCTCAGCTGTGTGAAGCGGGCCTGGCGCATCGCCTGGGAGTGCTCGCCGGGGGCAACGAGAATTCCTTCGGAATCCTTCAGCAGGCTGCCCTTGAAAAAGCCGAGTGCACAATAATCTTTCATGCCGAAGATAATGGCTACGTTTCCGTTCTGCGCCGAGTAGCAAAGCTTGCCCCACTTCACGCTCTCGGTCAGTTGGCACGAGAGCGCTATCGCTCGCAGCCTCTTGCGCTCGTCATGCCATTGCGGCTGGCTCAGCAAGGCTTCCACTTTCGGATTGGTATCGTTCATTGTCCTTGTTCTCGTTATTGGGGATGAAACCCGCCCAGTCAGTACTTACTCACGCCTAGGGGCCCGCTATACGAACCACTCCAACCTTTCATAGGGGTTTTCTCGCAGTGCCGCCAGTCGGCTTTGCAGGTCACCGGAGTGAATCTCGAGCTTGTGGCCGTCCGGGTCGAGAAAGTAGAGGGAGTCGCCTTCGCTGCGGTTCTCCTTCCAGATCGCCACGCCCTGCTCGCGCATGGCATCGGTACAGCGGGCGAAGGCCTCTCTGCCAACGCTGAAAGCGACGTGAGTATATTCAGGCAGCGGGCCGGTGCGCGTCTCGTCGTCGAGCGACAGGCAGATCCAGTCATCACCAGCCTGAAGATAGGCGCCCCGAGCCCATTTCACCACCGGCTTGAGCTCCACCACCCGCGTGTAGAAATCGAAGGAGCGTTCGATATCGCTAACTGCAAGTGTCAGGTGGTTGATGTCGGTGATCATGTCTCGCTCCTCAGCCAGGGGTTTCTTCCTTGAGCGGGCGTATCACCCGACAGGGATTGCCGGCGGCGAATACATCCTCGGGGATGTCCTTGGTCACCACGCTGCCGGCACCGATGACCGTGCGGGAGCCGATGGTGACGCCGGGGCACAGAATCGCGCCGCCGCCGATCCACACGTCGTCGCCAATGGTGATCGGCTTGGCGGCTTCCAGGCCGCTGCGGCGCTCATCGGCATCGAGCGGGTGGGTGGCGGTATAGATCTGCACACCCGGGCCGAACATGGTGTGGTTGCCGATGGTGACTTCCGCCACGTCGAGGATCACGCAGTTGAAATTGAAGAAGACCTTCTCGCCCAGGGTGATGCTGCCGCCGTAGTCGCAGTGGAAAGGCGGCTCGATGAAGCTGCCCTTGCCCATGGCGCCGAACAGCTCACTCAACAGCCGCTTGCGCTCCTTTCCCTGTGCGTCGCTGGTGTCGTTGAAGGCCTTGGTCAACAGACGGGCGCGGTGACGCTCGCTCAGGAGCTGGGCGTCCCGCGGATCGTAGAGCTCACCGGCCAGCATCTTCTGTTTTTCGCTCATGCGTTCTCCTTGCCAAGGTCGGGATGACTGCTATAGCCACTCAGCCAACGAACAGTCGCCATGCCAGCGGCAGGAAAAGCGCGCTGAACACGCCGACCAGGCTCATGCCGAGGGAGGCGAAGGCGCCGGCCTTGGGGCCGAGTTCGAAGGCGCGCACGATGCCGATGGCGTGGCCGTTCACACCCAGGGCGAAGCCGAGAATGCGCTGGTCGGTGATGTTGAGCAGACGCGCCAGCAGCGAGACGGATATGGTGGTGAGCACGCCGGTGATCAGCAGGCCGCCCAGCATCAGCGAGAGCGAGCCGCCGATCTGCTCCTGAATACCCATGGCCAGCGGTGCGGTGACCGACTTGGGCGCCAGCGAGGCCAGCACCGCAGGCGGGGCGCCCAGCAGCCAGGCGATGAGCACGGCGTAGAAGGCCGCCAGCACGGCGGCGAGCGGCAGGCTGCAGATAATCGGCTTCCACAGGGCGAAGATGTGCTGACGCTGCTGATAGAGCGGTACCGCCAGCGCCACGGTGGCCGGGCCCAGCAGCAGGGTTAGCCAGGCGACGTTGCGCTGGTAGTCGGCGAAGTCGTAGCGCAGCAGCCACAGGCCGGCTGCCGTGAACACGGCGCCGATCAGCACCGCCGGACACCAGCTCGGCCGGCCCATGCGCTCGAACAGGGTCACGCCGCCGAGGTAGGCGGCAAGGGTCAGCGCCACGGCGAGTGCGGGTGTATCGAGCAGCGAGTCGTATAGCGCGTTCAAGACAGGCGCTCCCGTTCGTCGCCGCCATCGGCTTCCTTGGGCATGAAACGCAGCATCAGCCACAGCGAGGTGAGCACGCTGAGAAAGGTGCCCACCCCCAGTGCGACCATTACCGCCGTCCAGTGGCCGGCGAACTCATCGATAACAAAGAACACCCCCACCACGCCGGGCATGATCAGCATGGCGAGCAGGGGAATCAGCGCCTGGCTCGCGGTGGCCACGCTTTCATTCAGGCGCCGCTTGACCAACAGCCATGCCAACAGCAGCAAAAGCCCCGCCATGGCATGGGAAACCGGCAGGGCAAGCAGCTCGACGACGGCATGGCCGAGCAGTTGAAAACCGAGTAGCCACAGGAAACCGCGCAACAGCTTCATGCCATCTCCATAGCGGGTACAAGAGAGCGCCCCGAGCGAATGAACGATTAGAGCTCATCCGCTCGAAGCCCGCGATAAAGATTAGCATGCTTACACTACAGCAGACTCGAATCGGGGCTACTCATCCTTCGGCCCGACCCAGGCAAAGGGGTTGTGGGCGACTTCCCAGAGATACCCATCCAGGTCGGCGAAATAACCGGAGTAGCCGCCCCAGAAGACCTTCTGGCCGGGCTTGACCAGCTTGGCGCCGGCGGCGACCGCCTGTTCCAGCAACTCGTCGACTTCCGCTTCCGAAGCCAGGTTGTGCGCCAGGGCGATGCCGGTGAAGCCGCTTCCCTCGGGTGAGACGCCGGCGTCCTCGGCCAATGCTTCGCGGCCGTAGAGCCCCAGCCAGGTGCCGTTGAGAGTGAAGAAGGCCACCTCGGGCGGCGATTCCATGCGCGGCAGACCCAACCCTTCTTCGTAAAACCGGATCGACGCCTCGAGATCGCGGACGCCGAGCGTGATCATGCTGATCCTTGGCTTCATGCTGCTCTCTCCCGTACTGTTTCCAACTCGAACATGGCACCCTCCCTGGCAAGCGTCTCGTTTATCGTTGTCGGCTGGACGACCCTTGCCCCACTGGTACGGCGATATTGAAATGCAGCACGTCCTCGCGCGTGCCGAGCCGGGAATAGAGTTCGATGGCAGGAGCATCGCCGTGATCCGCCTGCACGAAGACCTCGTAGGCACCACGCTGAGCGGCGATGCCCTGCAGATGCAGGATCAATGCCGTGGCGATGCCCTGCCGCCGGTGCGCTCCGGCTACGGCCAGATCATAAATATAGATCTCACTGCGCTCCTGCTCGAACTTGTGCAGCACATAGGCGGCCAGACCACCCACTACCTCATCGCCCTTGCAAGCCACCAGGGCAATGAAGGTATCGCTGCCCAGCAGCCGACGCAGGTAATCCGAACCAGGGCGATTCCCGCTGTAAGTCTCCACGTCGTTGAAGACTTCTCCGAACTGCGTCAGCAATGCCTCCATCGGCGCGATGTCGTCAGGCCCGAGATGGCGAATAGTCAGCGACATGGATCATTCCCGATGTGCCTGCCCGGATGGGCGTGAGTTCAGTCATTCCAGCGCGGCTGTACGCCATAGGTGAGCATGGCGTTCGCGATCTGCTGCGCCTCGGTAACGTCCGGCGTCAGGTGGTAGCTGGGCGCCAGGATAGGCTCGACCTTGCCGATGCGAACTTCGATCACGCTATGGATGGGATACAACCCCTGGGTCAACGCTTCCAGAGGCTCGGCAAGTTCCCCATAGCGAGGATCGTCCTTGCGTACCACGCTCCCCTTGCCAAGCAGCTTGAAGCCCTTTTGCACGAAGATATCGACAAAACTCACGCAGACGTTCGCGTTGCCGAGCAGGTTGCGCGCACTGCCGGGCGAGGCAATGTTGGCGATGACCAGGCGTTCGTCGCCATGGGCGGCGAAGATCTCCTTGGGCGTGACGTTTGGGCAACCTTCACGGTCCACCGTGGCGAGCCAGCACAGCACGCTGCGCTGGATGGATTCCCTGATTTCATCCGTCAACATACGGGCCTCCCTCCGGCTCGTCAGTCAGCCGCCGCCCGCATGGGCTCGCCTGCCTGCTTCGCCAGTTCATACAGCTGGCGGCCAATCTGGCCGTCGGCACCAATGACCAGTGTTGTCATGAATTCTCCTTGCTGTCTGTTCCTTTGCAGGATAGCAGGTGCCGGAACGGGCCACGGCGACGGCTGGCGAGCGACGGCCCGACGTCGTAGAGTGTCGCCACGGCACAAGCCCCCACACTATAGATAGCAAAGGAGCGACAAGGAGTGAACCCCGAGGATCTGGAAACGCTGGTCACCCGCAGGATGCCGTTCGGCAAGTACGAGGGCTGGCTGATTGCCGACCTGCCCGGCCCCTATCTGAACTGGTTCGCCCGGGAGGGCTTCCCGCCCGGCGAGATCGGCCGGCTGCTGTACCTGATGCACGAGATCGACCATAACAGCCTCGGCGGGCTGCTCGACCCGTTGCGCCGGAACGCTTGACCGATCAGCCGACGTGGGACCCTCGGCCATCACGAAATGACCACCCGCAGCGACAGCGGTCGCCCGTCGTCATGCCGGAAGTTAAGGAAACTGACACAAAGCGTTGAAGCGTCTGAATGGCGGCCGGGAGCCGAAGGCTCCATGCTAGGGTCAAACGTCAGGACGACGGTTGAAGAGGAGGAACCAGCCTTATCGTAGGTGACACTGGCCATG
This sequence comes from Billgrantia endophytica, assembly GCF_002879615.1. Lineage (GTDB taxonomy): Bacteria > Pseudomonadota > Gammaproteobacteria > Pseudomonadales > Halomonadaceae > Halomonas > Halomonas endophytica. Next base: position 75,281 of record NZ_PNRF01000002.1, on the reverse strand, counting down.
CCAAGCGCCGGACTGTCAAACGACGGGAAGGCAAGTGGGCCGGTGTCGAAGGTGCCGTCTACTCAGGAGCGTTGCCCCGATGGTCCGACTCGATAAGAAAGCCAAGCGGCTCTATGTACTGGATACGAATGTCCTGATACATGACCCCGCTGCCCTGTACCAGTTCGAGGAACACGAGGTGGTCATTCCCATGACCGTGCTCGAGGAGCTCGACAAGCACAAGAACGGCCTGCGAGAGATCGCCCGCACCGCCCGCCAGGTCAGCCGCACTCTCTCCGACCTCACCAGCGAGGTCTCCTTCGACGAAATCCAGCAGGGCATACCCATCCCCCGTGCCGGTGGCGTCCCGCTGGGGCGGCTGCGTTTTCTCTGCTACCCCGACCTGAAGCCCCTCGAGCACCTCGAGGACAACCCCGACAACCATCTGCTGGCGGAAACCTGCCGACTGCGTGATGAGCGTCCCGATGCCTCGGTGATCCTGGTCACCAAGGACATCAACCTGCGCGTCAAGGCCGCCGCCTTGCGTATGCCGGTCGAGGACTACCTGACCGACCGCGCCTTCAGCGACAGCGACGCCATGCCCGACGGCGTGCGCATCTACCCCGACACCGAATCGGGCGGCAACGGCCCCTGGGATCAGTTGGAAGTCAACGTCGAGGTGGAGCGTGTCGACCACCACACCTTCTACCGCCTGGAGGGTCGTCCGCCCAGTGACTGGCATCTGGGCATGCTGGTTTCCGACAGCGAGAACGGCGCCGCCTTCGAAGCCATCATACGCGAGCTGGGCCCCAACCATGCCCGGCTGCAACTGCTCACCAACTACCGCCACAAGGCGGGCGCCTGGGGCGTTCACGCCCACGACAGTCGCCAGAACTTCGCCCTCAACCTGCTGATGGACGATGACATCGACCTGGTGACCATCGCCGGCAGCGCCGGTACCGGCAAGACCTACATGACCCTGGCGGCCGCCTTCCAGCAGACCCTGGATACCAAGCGTTTCGAGCGTATCGTCTTCACCCGGGCGCCGATCTCGATGAGCGAGGACATCGGCTTCCTGCCCGGCACCGAGGAGGAAAAGATGTCGCCCTGGATGGGGGCCTTCCACGACAACATGGACAACCTGCTGCGCGACGAGCACGACGGCAGCACCAGCTGGAGCGAGGATGCCACCCGCACGCTGATCGGCTCGCGGGTGCAGATCCGGGCCCCCGGCTTCATGCGCGGCCGGACCCTGAACGATACCTTCCTGATCATCGACGAGGCCCAGAACTTCACGCCCAAGCAGCTCAAGGCGTTGATAACCCGGGCGGGACGCAACACCAAGATTGTCTGCCTGGGCAATGTCGGGCAGATCGACACCCCCTACCTGACCGCCAACACCTGCGGCATGGCAGCCGTGGTCCAGCGCTTTCGCGACTGGGCCCATGCCAGCCATGTCACCCTGAGGAGCGTGGAGCGTTCGCGCCTGGCCCTGGCCGGCGAAGAACTGCTCTGAGGCACCGACGACCCGGCTGGAGTCAGGCCCGTCCTACTCCAGCCAGAACCCCACCAGCAGCAGAACGGCCACACCGATCATCAGCGGCACGGCCAGTCGTCGGAAGCCGCGCTCGTAACGGGTCACGTCACCGAGCCTTGCGACCACACGCTCCTCTTTTTCCACCAGCCGGGCGCGCAGCCGCGAGGCCCGTGATTCCATGTTCCTGCTGCCCTTCGCCAGCATGGCCAGCCCCCGGCGGGACAGGGCGGCATAGAGCCACCATAGATCCCCCGGCAGTAGCCGTCGCTTGACCCGCCACTTCCCTCGAACGGTGGCGGCACCCGCCACGGCCAGACACGCCAGCACCAGACCCACCAGTGTCGGCCAGAGCAGCCCGGGCAGTTCAGCCAGTGGAGGCCATGTCGCCCCCATTCCGGCCAGCGGTAACCAGAGCGGCACGCCGGCGGCACCGAGCACCACGAATAGCCAGGACAGTGGCATGGGGGCTCGCCAGGGAATGGTGTGATGTCCCCGCTCGCACCATTGGCGCCATAGGGCTCGCGCCATCAACAGCGTGGTCCCCACCGCGGCCAGGCTCAGCCAGGTCACCAGGAGGCCATGGCCACCGTCGTAGAGGACACTCTTCATGCTCCACTTCGCGGCCAGGCCCGAGGCCAGCGCGCCTGTCAGCGACAGCGCAGGCAGCGACAGCAGCGACCAGAGCAGCCAGGTGGGCAACCGGGGCGGGTGCTCGCTGATGCCGACGCCAAGGAATAGCGCGCCCTTGGTCATCCCGTGGTGGGCCGCGAACAGCACGACGGCCACCGACAGAGCCGGCCACAGGGCCGGTTCCAGAAGGCCAATTCCCACCAGCGTCGTGATCATGCCCATCTGGCTGACACTGGAATAGGCCAGCACCGCCTTGGGGTGTCGCTGGACGATACCCAGCAAGGTGGCGCCCAGGGCACCCGCCAGGCCCATGCCCAGCACCACCCGGCCCAACGGCTCGAGTCCGGCGTGGGGAACACCCAGCGGCAAGGTGCTCAGCCAGCCGATCAAACCCGCCTTGATCATTACGCCACTGAGCACCGCGCTGGCCGGCGTGGGTGCGACCGGGTGGGCCAACGGTAGCCATACATGCAGCCCCGCCACCCCGGCCTTGACGCCGAAGCCCAGCCACAGCAGCGTTGCCATCCACATGCCCTGCTCGGCCTCGGCAATGCCTTCGCGCAGACCGCTCAGGGTGCGCGCATCCGCCGTGCCGGCGGACCACAGCAGGCCGCCGAGAATCAGGGCTTCGCCGAACAGGGCCATGGCCAGGTAGGCACGGCCGCCCAGGTGGGCATCATGGTGGCCGGCATGCACCACCAGGCCATAGGCGGCAAAGGTCATCACCGTGAAGCCCAGGTAGAAGCTGGGTATGTCCTCGGCCAGGATCAGCAGCAGGTTGCCGGTCAGCGTCAACGGCCATAGCAGCGCCAGGCCCAGAAGCCGGCGGAAGGCATCGACATCGCCGGCTTCGGCAGCCTGCTGTTCGGCAATCAGGTAGCCCCGGGCATAGACACCGGCCGCTATCCAGAGCAGGGAGGTGAACAACAGCCAGGGGCGGCGAGCCTCGTCGAGGTGCCACTGGCCGCCCAGCAACCACCCCTCCATCAGCAGCGCCGTCTCGCCTGGCCACAGGGCCAGGGCAAGCGCCGGCAAGGGAGCCGAGGCCCATACCCTGTCCAGCAGTTCCGGCCGATGGCCGGGGCGGCCCAGGGCACCATGCTCCATCAGCATCCGCAGCGGATTGCGCAGGCTCACCAGCAGCGGCCAGAGCAGGGCCAGTATCATCGGGAGAGCCTCCGTCATCGCAGGTACTCCCCCGTGGCCATGATGGCGGCAAGATCCAGCGGACTGAAGGGCATTCCGGCCAGCAGGCCAGCCAGCAGGCTGAACAGGGCCGTGGCGGCCGTTGGCCAGAGCAGCCAGCCACTGGTTTCGAGGCGCCCCAGGTGCCGCTCCTCGGGCCACTCCCCACGACCATGCTCCGGCCCTGGGCGGAACCACAGGCGGTGCAGTATCGGCAGGAAATAGGCCGCGTTGAGCAGGCTGCTGGTCACCAGCACCGCAATGACCCAAGGCATGCCGGCCTGCACGGCACCCAGCCCCAGGTACCACTTGCTGACGAAGCCTGCCACGGGTGGCAGGCCAATCATGCCCAAGGCACCCACGGTAAAGGCCAGGCTGGTCAAGGGCATGCGCCGGCCCGCGCCGTCGAGCTCGTCGATGCGATGGATGCCAAGCTCCTCGGCATAGTTGCCGGCACAGTAGAACAGCGTCACTTTCATCAGGCCCTGGTGCATCAGGTGGACCAGCCCGGCAATGGTGCCGAAGGGGCCGAACAGGCTGATGCCGAGGACGATATAGGAAACCTGGCTCACCGTGGAAAACGCCAGCCTCGGCTTGAGCTCCTCCTGGGCCAGGGCACGGATGGAGCCGTACAGGATCGTGATGGTCGCCACCACCGTCAGGACCGTGAGCAGACCCAGTTCGAAGCTCAAGTCGATACCGTAGACATCATAGACCAGACGCACGATCCCGAAGGCGCCGGCCTTGACCACCGCCACCGCATGCAGCAGGGCGCTGACAGGGGCCGGCGCCACCATGGCCCGTGGTAGCCAGCCATGCAGCGGCACCAGGGCCGCCTTGACCCCCAGGCCAAGCAGCATCACGAGGAAAAGCCCGAACAACAGCGGATGGTAGTCGGGGCCGAGATCGGCCAGCACCTCCCGGTCGCCAAACGCAATGTCCCCCACCAGCGCATGCAGCGCCACCACCCCGAGCAGGAGAACCAGCCCCCCGGTCAGGGTGTAGCGTAGATAGAGGGAACCGGCGGCCAGCGCCCTGGGGTGTCCCCGGTGCACCACCAGAGGGTAGGTGGAGAGGGTCAGCAACTCATAGAAGAGCAGGAAGGTGAACAGGTTGCCGGCCAGCGAGATACCGACGGTGCTGGCAATGCACAGGCTGAAGAATCCGAAGAAGCGCTTGCGGTTGGGCGAGTCTTCCAGATAGCCGATGGCATAGATGGTGGTGGCCAGCCAGAGAAGCGATGACAAACCGGCGAAGGTGAGGCCCAGCGCATCCACCTTGAGCAGGAAGCGGACGCCGTCCACCACGGTGAAGCCGAATTCGAACGAGTGCCCCAGGTAGAACCCCACCACCATCAGGGCGACCAGTGCGAGCTTCACCAGCGCCGCCGACAGGTTCAGCACCGCACGGGCGCGCCAGGCCCGCTCCGGCAGGGCGAAGATGGCCGGCACCACCAGCAGGGAGGTGGCCAGCGTCGCCAGCGGCAGCCAGGCCTGGCTCATGACGCCCCGCCCGCCAGGCGCAGCAGCGCCAGCGGCCACTCCGCCAGCAGCCCCAGCAGCAGCGAGGACGATGCCACCACCAGGGCAATCAGGTCCATTCCCCAGGGTACCGGGCGGTAGTCATGGAGCGGCGCATCCTCGATGAACGAATAGCGGAACACGCGAAAGACATAGGCGGCGCTGAGCAGGGTCCCGATGGCCAGCACGACCAGCCAGGGCCACTGCCCGGCTGCCAGGGCGGCATGCAGCAGCAGCCACTTGGCGGTAAAACCGGCACTGGGCGGCAGCCCGATCAGGCTGATCGCCGCGATGCCGAAGCTGAGCAGGGAAAGCGGGAAGCGGCGGCTGGCCCCGGCCAGATCCGCTACCCGGGAGACGCCGGTCGCCAACAGCAGGTTGCCGGCAGCCAGGAACATGGCGGCCTTGGCCAGGCTGTGGGCGGCCAACTGCAGCCAGGTACCCTCCCAAGCAATGTCGGCGGCGACTGACGCGGTGCCGATGAGCAGCGGAAACCCCAGCAGCAGATAGCCGAGTTGGGCCACGGTGGACCACGCCACCACATCCTTGAGCTTGGCGGCCCGCCAGGCCATCAGCCCGCCCCATATCACCGCCGCGGCCCCCATGCCGCCCACCAGCCGGGCGGCGACGGCCGCGTCGGGCACCAGCACCAGCCACAGCTGCAGGGCAATGAAGAACGAGGCCTTGATCACCAGCGCCGCATGCAGGGCGCTGACCGGTGTCCAGGCAGACGCATGTACCGGCGCCAGCCAGGCATGCAGGGGAAAGGCCGCCGCCTTGAGCAGCAGGCCACCGCTCAGCAGTGCCATTGCCACCCATAGCACCGGCCCAGGTTCGGATACCGCCGCCAGGCCCACCAGGTCCAACCGTCCCCAGGCGCCCAGCAGCAACGTCACGCCCATCAGGAACGCCAGGGAACCCACCAGTGCCAGCAGCAGGTAACGCATACCAGCGGCCAGGGCCTCGACGCGGCCGGGCAATAGCATCAGCCCCACAGCCGTGAGCCCCATCAATTCCAGCCCTATGTAGAGTGCCAACAGGTCGGCGGCCAGCCAGATGAGGGACAGGCTGGTCACCAGCGTACCCAGAAGCGGCCACAGCCAGACAAGGCTGCCTTTCGAGGCATCCTCCACAGCGCGTAGATAGGCGGGTGCGTAGGCGGCGCTGGCCAGCGCCACGATCTGGGTAAGCATGAACAGCAACAGGGTCAAGGCATCGGCCCGCCAGTGCAACGTGAGGGAGCCAAGCTCCAGCACCCAGGCCTGTACCCCATGTTCCCGAACCCGCTGCAGCAGCCAGACGGCCACCATGAACGGCAGCAACCCCAGGAACACCGCGGGCCAGCCTCGTGACGGCCGGCAGATGGCACCCAGTATCCCCAGCAGCAGCGGCAGCCCCACCAGCAATATGACCGCCCAGCCACTGCCCGGCTGTGCCGGCTGGAAAACCAACAGCCCCAGGCGTTCGATCATGGCGCTCCCCCGCCACTTTCCGAACCCACGACCCGCTGGGCATCGAGCGTATCGAGGCGGCGTATCAACAGCGCACCCAGGACGGTACCCAGCAGAGCGACCATCAAGCCGGTCATGACCAGCCCGTGCCCCGCGGCAGTGGCCGCTTCGCCCACCAGGGTCATCAGCACCAGGAAGATGCCGGTGCCGATGATGTTGAATGCCAACAGGCGTCGCAGCAGGTGGCGATGCAGGGCGAAGGCCCATAGCCCCAGGCCGACCAGCACCTGGCCGCTCCATCGCGTAGCCGCGATACTGTCGCTGGCCGGCATGTCGGCCAGTGCGGTCGCGAGCATGCCCAGGGCGGCCAGGGCGGGAATCGATTGACCAAGCCCCCGCCGCCATGTCAGCACCACGGGGTCCTTCCAATGGGTCAGGCGTGTCTGTGGGGCTCCCCCGACAGGGCTGATGCCGAGCGCATGAAACAGGCAGGCACCGGTCAAGGCGGCTCCCAGCAGGATTTCCAGTAGCGCCAGCCAGATGAAACCCAGCCACCACCAGGTCAGCGCCACGGCCAGGGCAAAGAGAACGAAGAGCGAACAGGCGCGCACCAGATGGCGGTCGAACAGGACCAAGGCAGCCAGCAACACCGGAGGCATTGCCAGCAACACGTCATCGAGTGGGGGCATGGGCGGCGCGGCGCCTCATTGACCGTTGCGGTTGACGACCTTCTCTATCATGGCTTCGGTCTCGCTGCCTGGTCCCTCTTTCAGAAGGTCGACGGCTTCGTGATAGGGGCACAGGTAACGCTTGCAGGAAGCACAGAATACCTTGTCCCCCGGGTTGCGCACTTGCGACACGCGGTACAGGTGGCTGCCACAACTGGGGCAGGCCACCGGCAGGCGTAGATCCTCGGAAATATCGGACATCGTCACAGTCTCCTTGTGCTGAATGACAAAGGTTTCAGCATGAAACCTTGGGGTTCATCCTGCCTGACTCAAGCCCCCGTGGCCAACCTCTCCGACCGTGGGCGATCGACCAGGCCATCGGTCACCTTGTGGCCGGCGTCACAGGCCAAGCTTGCCCGCCACGTAATCGGCGTCCTTGTCACCTCGGCCCGAGAGGTTGATCAGGATATGCTGGTCCTTGGGCAGGGTCGGCGCAACACGCATGGCCCAGGCGACGGCATGGGCACTCTCGAGTGCCGGAATGATGCCCTCCACCCGGGAAAGCGTCAGGAAGGCGTCGAGGCACTCCTCGTCGGTAGCCGTTTCATAGTCGACACGACCCAATTCCTTGAGATAGCTGTGCTGGGGGCCGACACCGGGATAGTCCAACCCGGAAGCGATGGAGTGAACCGGCATGGGATTGCCCGCTTCGTCCTCCAGCACGTAGCAGGCCATGCCGTGGATCTCGCCGGGCTTGCCCAAGGTCAGAGTGGCCGAGTGGCGAGGGGTGTCGAGGCCTTCGCCTGCAGGCTCCACTCCCACCAGGTGCACCGGCTCATCGTCCAGGAAGGCGGTGAACATACCGATGGCATTGGAGCCACCGCCCACGCAGGCGGTGACATGGTCCGGCAGGCGTCCGTGGCGTTCCAGGAACTGCTCGCGGGCTTCGCGGCCGATGATCGACTGGAAATCGCGCACCATCTTCGGGAAGGGGTGCGGGCCCACCACCGAGCCGATGGCATAGATGAAGCTCTGGGGGTCCTTGAGGTACTCCTCGAAGGCGCTGTCGACGGCATCCTTGAGAGTCGCCGTGCCACGTGTCACCGCGACCAGCTTGCAACCCAGGATCTTCATCTTGGTGACATTGGGGTGCTCCTTCTCGATATCTACCTGCCCCATATGAATCTCGCAGGGAATCCCCACCAGGGCGCAGGCGGTGGCCAGCGCCACACCGTGCTGACCGGCACCGGTCTCGGCGATCACCTTGGTCTTGCCCATGAACCTGGCCAGCAGCGCCTCGCCCAGGCAGTGATTGATCTTGTGGGCACCGGTATGGTTCAGGTCCTCGCGTTTGAGGTGAATCTGCGCCCCGCCAAGCTTCTCGGAGAGCCGCCGGGCGTGGAAGATTGGGCTAGGCCGGCCCACGTAGTCGGCAAACAGTTCGGCGAGTTCCTGCTGGAAATCTTCGCGGCCGCGGATCTCTTCGTAGGCCGCGTCGATCTCGTCCATGACCCGCTTGAGTTCGGGCGGAATGAACTGCCCCCCGAAACGGCCGAAGAAGCCCTGGGCATCGGGGAGATTAGCAAAGGCAGAAATGCTCATGAAATAGGTCCTGACAGCAACGGAATATCATCGGGTCATCTTGCCCAGCCAGGCCGTTGCTGTCGAGACAGACCTTGGGCGAGAGAGGCCCTCAGGTAGCCAACCATAGCCCTGCATTGAGCAGGGTCAAGCTGCCCAGCAGTACCACGACGTTCAGTCCCATCAATGGCAACAGGGGCGGGAGCTCCCCCTCCTCCACCACATCCGGCAGCTGCCATAGCCCCCACGCCAGCCTGGATGCGGCCGGCAACGCCAGCCACATCAGCCAGGCCAGGCCGGGCAACGCACCCACGAGCCAGCCCAATGGCACGACCAGGAAGGCGGACACCACCAGGAAGGCCGCCAGCCGCGCAGCGCGACACGCGCCCAGACGAATCGCCAGGTGGTCACGTCCCACTCGCCAGGCACAGCCTCGCGGCCAGCTTCACTGCCGAGGCGGCCGCCGGGTTTTCCGGAAGCGACCCGCTGCCGCCGGAAAAGGGGGTCCGGGTGGTGGTACTGTCCAACCCGCTCGTGAAGTCGTGATGCTCGTTGAACAGGTTGACCGAGGCATGGGCCAGCAGTGCGCCCACCATGACCAGCAGGACGTCGATACCCATCGGCGCATGACCATCGTGCCAGGCACTGGTAACCGCCAGGCCGGCACACAGGGGCGCCAACAGCAGGAAGTTGGGGCGGCTACTGCGCAGGGAAGCACGCAGGACCGAGCCTTCCACGGGGCTTGTCCTCATGGGAGGGGTTCCTTTCAGGGGGGCAATGCCGTCAGCGCGCCAGCCGTTCGCTCAACCACTTGCCGATGTCGCCGACCTGCTGCGGGCAGACCGCATGGGCCATGGGGTAGCAGCGGTAATGCGCGGGGTAGCCCAGCGCCAGGAGCTTGTCATAGCCGGCACGACCCAGGGCTTCCGGCACGACCGGGTCGAAGCTGCCATGGTGGACCTCGATGGGCAGGCTGCGATTCGCCTCGGCCAGGGCGATGGTATCCACGGTGGCAAAGTAGGTGGAAAGCGCCAACAGGCCGCCCAAGGGCCGGGAGAAGGAGAGCGCTGCATGATAGGCCACGGCACCGCCCTGGGAGAATCCGGCCAGAATGATCCGCCGGCTATCGATGCCATGATCGATCTGCTCTTGCATCAGCGCCTGGATATGGCTGGCGGACGCGACCAGCTGCACCTCGTCGACACGCCGATCGAGGCTCATTTCCAGGATGTCGTACCAGGCCGGCATCATCATGCCGCCGTTGATGGTCACCGGCAGGCGTGGCGCATGCGGCAGGATGAAGCGTACGTTCGCATCGGCAGGAAGCTGTAACGCCGGGGCCAGCGGCTCGAAGTCGTGGCCATCGGCGCCCAGACCGTGAAGAATGAAGACACAGGCATCGGCGGGCTTGCCGGTCCTGGGCTCGATGATCAGTTCATCGTGGCTACTCATGAGCTTGGTTCCAGTCAACGAAGGAAGAGGCGAAAAGCGATACCCTAACGCAAAGCCCAATCTACCGCGAGCGGGCAGCCGCTCAGAACGGCCAGAACAGCGGTATGAGAGGCAGCGCCACCGCGGCCACCAGCAGGTTGAGCAACCCACCCACGCGCAGGTAGTCGCCAAAGCGATATCCGCCGGGCCCGTAGACCATCAGGTTCGTCTGGTAGCCGATAGGGGTCAGGAAACTCGACGATGCGGCAAACATCACTGCCACGACGAAAGGCATCGGATTCACGCCCAGACTTTCTGCACTGGCCATGACGATGGGAAAGATGATCACGGCGGCGGCATTGTTGGTCACCAGCTCGGTCAACAGGGCCACCAGGAGATACGTGCCCAGAAGAAGCAGCCAGGGATTGTCGTCGGCGAACCCAAGCGCCTTGCCAGCCAGCATTCCAGCGGCACCGGAGCTTTCCAGTGCCGCTCCCAGCCCGAAGGAAGCCGCAATGGTCAGCAGGACCTGGGTGTCCATCCCCCGCTTGGCCGCGCTCACCGTGCAGCAGCCGGTCACCAGCACCAGCAGTGCTCCCAACATGGCGGCGTTCATCATGCTCATCACACCGAAGCTGGCCAATGCGATGACGCCCACCAGGATGCTCCAGGCCAGCCAGGCCTTCTCGTGGACCGGCCGCGCCGAACCATTGAGCTGACTGATCAACAGGAAATCGCGCGACTGACGATGGCGTTCGATGAAGGGTGGCCGCGCTTCCAACAGCAGCACATCGGATGGCTGTAACCGTACCTGCCCCAGGTTGCCGGCCACCCGCTCACCGCCACGACATACCGCCAACACTGCCGCACCATAAAGCGTCCGGAAGTGGCCATCCCGAATTCGCTTGCCGACGAACTGACACTGGTCGGACACCACGGCTTCGACCAGACGGCGCTCCTTGAAGTCCTTTTCCAGGCTCGACTCACCGTGACGGGACGGGATCAGACCACGAATCTGTTGCAGTTCCACCGCCGCCGTCGAGGTACCGGCGAATACCAGTCGATCGCCTCCCTTGAGACGCTCACCCGGACCCACCACGCTGACCACGTTGCCACCCCGATCGATCTCTACCAGAAAGAGCTCCTGCAAATGACGCAGCCCCGCTTCTTCCACGGTCTTGTCCACCAGGGAGCCGTTGGGGTCGACTTCCATTTCGATCGTGAACTCGCGGGGGTTTTCGAAAGCCTGTGCCGCTTCACGGCGCTGAGGCAGCAACCGATGCCCCAGCAGCATCAGGTAAGCCAACCCGACGATAGCGACCGGCACACCAACCCAGGCGATATCGAACAGGCCCATGGCAAGCTCTGGATAGCGATCCGTCAGCAGACCATGCACCACCAGGTTGGTGCTGGTGCCGAACAGGGTAACGGTGCCGCCGAGGATCGATGCGAAGCTCAGCGGCATCAACAGGCGATGGGAGGGAATATTCAGACGGCGGCTCCAACCGAGAACCGCGGGAATATAGGTAGCGACCACCGGGGTGTTATTGAGAAAGGCGCTGAGCGAGGCGACCGGTAGCAGCAGGCGCGCCAGTGCCCCTCCCCGGGTCTTCGGGCGCCCCAGCACATGGCGAATGATCAAGTCGATGCCGCCGGTTTCCCGGATGCTGGCAACCATCACGTACAGAAAGGCCACCGTGAACAGACCGCTGTTGGAAAAGCCGCCCAGCGCCTCGCCAGTATCGATCACACCCAGTGTCAGCAGCAGGATCAACGCGCCGAGCAGTACTATATCCGGCCCGATACGCGTAAAGGCCATCAACGGAAAGACCGCGATGACGACAGAGAGCGTGATGACGACATCAAACGACATGGAGCATCCAAGAACGAGAGAAGAGTCTCGCTATTGTGCCGCCCACATCTTATTCCATAAAGATATTTGTAGAAATTTATCTATTCTTTATAGAGATATATCAACCTGCCATTGCGGGGAGCCCGCCAAAAACGTCCCAACCAAAAAAAAGCAGGGCCCGCTTTCGCGGGCCCTGTTCAGCGCTGCCTTGCGGCAGCGCACATCCAGACGATCAGGTGTTAGCTGACGATCTTGATGTTGGAAGCCTGGAGACCTTTCTTGCCCTGGGTGACGTCGAAGGAAACCTTCTGGCCATCTTGCAGGGTCTTGAAGCCGTCTGCCTGGATCTCGGAGAAGTGCGCGAACAGGTCGTCGCCGCTGTCGTCCGGAGAAATGAAGCCGAAGCCTTTAGTGTCGTTGAACCACTTGACTGTACCAGTAGCCATTGTCGAATTCCTCGAATAGCGTTTTGTGTTGCCGGGAAATACCCGAGTTGCAGTGGGTAAAACAAGAAACTTTCACCGGGCGACCGATGCTATGGAGCTTTCGATGACCACTTGCGATGTTCCACTTGCCAACCAACCGAGCTCAGCTTGCCCCCTCCACTGACGGAGGTCAAACATTATTTGCCGTGATCTGCTGATTTACCGGGCCATTGCCCAGCGCTGCGACAGGGATACACAAACAAGCAGAGCCCGCCTAAGCGGGCTCTGCGGTGCGCAACCCGGGGGTTGCGCTCACCATGACATTCGACGATCAGTCGACTGACTTGATGTTGGAAGCCTGAAGGCCTTTCTTGCCCTGGGTGACGTCGAAGGAAACCTTCTGGCCGTCTTGCAGGGTCTTGAAGCCGTCAACCTGGATCTCGGAGAAGTGTGCGAACAGGTCGTCGCCGCCTTCGTCCGGAGAAATGAAGCCGAAGCCTTTAGTGTCGTTGAACCACTTGACTGTACCAGTAGCCATTGTCGAATTCCTCGAATAGCGTTTAATTTGCCGGGAAATACCCGAGTTATGCTGGGTAAAACAAGAAAATTCACCGGGAAATCGATGCCATGAGCCTTCGATGACCACTTGCGATGTTCCACTTGCTATCCAACTGGCAAGCAGGATGCGCCATTTATCGGGCCACGTCAAATACTATTCTCACGCAATGGCCGAACAGGCATCGATTCGGAAAGAGCGCGGCCGGCCAGGCGGGCTTCAGGCCCGGTCTGCCAGGATCCACCCTGCCGCTTTCTCGGCGATCATCAACGTTGGCGAATTGGTGTTGCCGCTGGTGATGGTCGGCATGACACCGGCGTCCACGACGCGCAGTCCCGCCACTCCGCGGACCCTGAGACGCGAGTCCACCACAGCCATGGGATCGTCGTCACGCCCCATCTTCGTCGTCCCGACGGGATGAAAGATGGTGGTCCCGATATCACCGGCGAGCCTGGCCAGTTCCTCGTCGCTCTGGTACTGCACCCCGGGCTTGACCTCCTCGGGCTCGTACTTGGCAAAGGCTGGCTGCTCGGCGATGCGGCGGGTCACTCGCAGCGAATCCGCCGCGACCTTGCGATCCTCTTCGGTGCTCAGGTAATTGGGCGCGATGGCCGGAGCCTGCCCCGCATCGCGATTCTTGATACGCACGCTGCCCCGGCTGGTCGGGTTGAGATTGCACACGCTTGCGGTAATGGCCGGGTAGTCATGCAGCGGCTGGCCGAATGCCTCCAGGCTGAGCGGCTGGACGTGATACTCGATATTGGGATGCTCGTAATCCGGCGAGCTGCGGGTGAAGGCGCCCAGCTGCGAAGGCGCCATGCTCATCGGTCCGGTTCGCCTGAAGACGTATTCCAGGCCAATCAGCCCTTTTCCGAGTAGCGTGCTCACCATGGTATTGAGCGTCTTGCCCTTCTTCACCCGGTAGACGGAGCGGATCTGCAGGTGGTCCTGAAGGTTCTCGCCCACCCCGGGCAGTGCCTTGACCAGGGGGATGTCGTGTTCGGCGAGCAGTGCCTCCGGGCCGATGCCCGAGAGCTGGAGCAGCTGCGGAGAACCAATGGCGCCGGCGGAAAGAATCACCTCACGGCTTGCCTTCACCATGATGTCCTTCCCGGCACGCACGACCCGCACACCCACGCAACGCGGTTCCCCGTTCTCTCCCGACTCGATGCCGAGCCGCTGCACGTGAGTGGAGTGCCAGACGGTGAGGTTGCTGCGCGACTGACCATTGCGCAGGAATGCCTTGGCGGTATTCCAGCGCCAGCCGTTTCGCTGATTGACCTCGAAGTAGTCGACCCCTTCATTGCAGCCGCGGTTGAAGTCTCTCGTCCTGGGAATACCCGCCTGCACGGCGGCTTCGGCAAAATCATCGAGCACCTGCCACTTCAGGCGCTGCTTTTCCACGCGCCACTCTCCCCCATGGCCATGGAAGCGACGATGCTCGTCATCGCCGTCCCCCGCCGCGTCCAGACGATAGTGGTTCTCGTGCTTGATGAAGTCCGGCAGGCAATTTTCCCAGCGCCAGGCATCATCCCCGGTCACGGCCGCCCAGTGATCGTAATCACGTGACTGACCGCGCATGTAGATCATGCCGTTGATGCTGGAGCAGCCGCCCAGGGTCTTGCCCCGGGGGTAGATCAGGGAACGGCCGTTGAGCCCCCTGTCGGGCTCGGTGCGAAAGCACCAGTCGGTACGCGGGTTGTTGATGCAGTAGAGGTAGCCCACCGGGATGTGTACCCAGTGGTAGTTGTCGCGCCCGCCCGCCTCGATCAGCAACACCCGGTTGGCCGGATCGGCGCTCAGGCGGTTGGCCAGCAGGCAACCGGCGGTACCGGCGCCCACCACGATATAGTCGAACTCCTGCTCTGCCATGGCGTGCTTCCTCTCGACATGCCGCCGGCAACCTGAGCCAACAGCAAAGCCTCTCTCTTATGTACGGCAGTTGATGCCCGTTCGAGGCTGATCCGAGGGGAAGACCTGCGAGGAGGCGCTGTGAACCCATCCCTGGGCGCTACATTTGCCTTCCCTGGCAAATGACCTCCTCTTCGATCTCCCCTCGGCGCCTCTCACTAACGTCGTGCGTATTTCTGCCAGCAGGACTCACTTATGGGTCGGCATGGAGAACTCGGCACCGGCGTTGATCGAGTCGGACCAGCGCTGCATGATCGACTTCTGCTTGGTGTAGAAGCGCACGCCCTCTTCGCCGTAGGCGTGGGTGTCGCCGAACAGCGAGCGCTTCCAGCCGCCGAAGCCATGCCAGGCCATGGGCACCGGGATCGGCACGTTGATACCCACCATGCCCACCTGTATCCGACGGCCGAACTCGCGGGCCACGCTGCCGCTCTCGGTGAAGCAGCTCACGCCGTTGCCGAACTCATGGTCGTTGATCAACTGGATGGCGGTGGCGATGTCGGGCACCCGCACGCAGGCCAACACCGGGCCGAAGATCTCTTCCTTGTAGATGGTCATCTCGGGGGTGACGTTGTCGAACAGCGAGCCGCCCATCCAGAACCCTTCGGCGCAGCCATCACCGGTACTGGCAATATCGAAGGAACGGCCGTCGACGACCAGTTCGGCCCCCTCGGCCACGCCTTTCTCGATATGGCCGGTGATGCGCCGGTGAGCCTGCCGGGTGACGATGGGCCCCATCTCGGCGTCAAGCTCCATGCCGTTCTTGACCCTCAGCGCCCGGGCCCGCTCCGCCAGCCGCGGCACGAGCTTGTCCGCCACGTCACCGACCAGCACCGCCACGCTGATCGCCATGCAGCGCTCGCCGGCCGAGCCGTAGGCGGCACCGATCAGCGCATCCACCGCCATGTCCAGGTCGGCATCGGGCATTACCACCATGTGGTTCTTGGCGCCGCCCAGGGCCTGCACGCGCTTGCCATGATGGGCGCCACGCTCGTAGATCAGGTTGGCAATCGGCGTGGAGCCGACGAAGGAGAGCGCCTGGACGTCCGGATGCTCGATCAGCGCCTCGACGGAGTCCTTGTCACCCTGCAGCACGTTGAACACACCGTCCGGCAGCCCGGCCTGCCTGAGCAGGTCGGCGATGAGCAGCGAGGGGCTGGGGTCCAGCGGGCTGGGCTTGAGAATGAAGCAGTTGCCGGCGGCAATGGCGATGGGGAACATCCACATCGGCACCATCACCGGGAAGTTGAACGGGGTGATGCCAGCGACCACGCCCAGCGGCTGGCGCACGGTCCAGTTGTCGATACCGGTGCTGACCTGCTCGGTGTAATCCCCCTTGAGCAGTTGCGGGATGCCACAGGCGAACTCGACGATGTCGATGCCCCTGGCCACCTCGCCCTGGGCGTCGGTGAACACCTTGCCGTGCTCGGCCGTGATGGCCGCCGCCAGGTCGTCCTTGTGGATATTCAACAGCTCGAGGAACTTGAACATCACCCGGGCGCGACGGATCGGTGGGGTGTCGGCCCAGGCGGGAAAGGCGGCCTGGGCCGCGGCCACCGCGGTATCGACATCGGCCCGGGAGGCCAGCGCGACCTGGCCACTGATCTGGCCGGTGGCGGGGTTGTAGACGCTCTGGGTCTGGCCGGACTCCCCGGCTGTCATTCGACCGTTGATATAATGCTCGATGCGGCTAGTGGTCATGGCGGTCTCGTCTTGTCATTGGCGGCGATCAGTGTCACGGGGCGTCATCCGTCGCTCTGGGCTATCAGGCGCCGTCGTGTATGCGTCTAGACTACCGCTGCCGAGCCAGGGATCAATTGAGATATTCAAAAGGGAGATATAAGATTCGCTGATATCACTAGCCTTGCGGAGCGCGCCATGCAGGACCTGCAGACCCTACGCGCCTTCATTACCGTCGCCCGGGAAGGCAGCGTGTCGCGGGCCGCTGAACGGCTGCACCTGACCCAGCCGGCGGTCAGCCTCAAGCTCAAGCAGCTGCAACAGACGCTTGGGCTGACGCTGTTCAAACGTCGCCCGCAGGGCCTCGAGCTGACCGCCGACGGCCAGGCTCTGCTGCCGGCCGCGGAAAGAACGCTTGCCACCATGGCCGCCTTCGAGCAAAGCGCCCAGGCCCTGCACAGCACCCTCCGCGGCAGGCTGAAGATCGGCACCATCGTCGACCCTGAGTTCATTCGCCTCGGCGCCTTCCTGCATCGACTGGTGGAACGCGCGCCGCAGCTCGAGACGGAGCTGCAGCATGGCATGAGCGGCACGGTTCTTGATTGGATCAAGCGAGGCGAGCTGGACGTGGGTTTCTTCCTGGCCCCTCCGGGCCAGGGTCCCGCCGCCTCCGCCGCCGAGAGCCCCGGGGTCATGCATCGTGAGCTGACCCACTTCCACTACCATGTGATCGCCCCCGCCGGCTGGGCCTCGCGGCTGGTGCGCACCGACTGGGCAAGCCTGGCCGCCCTGCCCTGGATCGTCACCCCGCCGAACTCTGCACACCATCGGCTGCTGAAAGGCATACTGGAACCGCTGGGGCTCGTGCCCAACGGCGTGGCCCAGGTCGATCAGGAAGCCTGCATGCTCGACCTGGTGCGCGCCGGTGTGGGCCTTAGCCTGGCCCGGGATGCCCTGGCCATGGCCGAGCGCCAGGAGCGTGGCCTGGTCGTCGCCAAGGGCGTGCGCCTGCCCTGCACGCTGTGCTTTGCATGGCAGCGCGAGCGCAGCGAGGAACCCGCCATCGCCGCGGCCCTGGAGGTGCTTGGGGAGGTCTGGCCACAAGCTTGAACGGCACGTGACTCAGCCCCTGGGCTCAAGCCCTTGCCCTGGCGGCTTCCTCCCGCCGCCGCTTGACCTCGTAGGCAACGGCGAGCACCACGGTGACGAGGATCAGGATCAGCCCCAGCGCATTGACCGCCGGCGTCAGGCCGGTACGCACCTTGGAGGCGATGTAGACGGTCAGGGTGGTGTCGTAGCCCACCACGAACAGGGTGGTGTTGTAGTTCTCGAAGGACTGCAGGAAGGCGATCACCGCTGCCGAGAGGATCGCCGGCTTGAGATAGGGCAGCAGGATGCGCCGGAACATCTGCCACTGGCTCGCGCCCAGGTCCAGCGCGGCACGCTCCATGGTGCGATCGAAGCGCTGCAGGCGCGCCGTGACCATCAGCATGACGTAGGCGGCAATGAAGGTCGCCTGGCCCAGCACGGTGAGAAAGATGCCGCCGCTCACCCCGAACTGGCGCCAGAAGATCAGCGTCGAGATGCCGATGATCACCCCCGGCGTCAACAGCGGCGAGAGAATCAAGGCATAGAGGAACGGCTTGGCGCGGCTCGATACGGTGTTGAGAAACAGCGCCGTGGAGATGCCGATGGGCACGGCCAGGCAGAGCACCCCGAAGGCGACGATCACACTGTTGCCCAACGCCTGCCACATGCCGCCGTCGGCCGCGAGCTCCCCGAACCACCGCAAGGTGGTGCCATCCCAGGGGGTCACCGTGGGAAAACGGCTGTCGTTGAAGGTGGCCGCCGCCATGATGAGCAGCGGCAGAAAGAGATAGAGGAAGAACACCACCACATAGAAACGCAGGCCAAAGGCCAGCAGGCGTTGCGAGCTCACTTGGCGATATCCCCCAGCCCAACCTTGAAAAGTTTCATGACAAGCGACATGAAGCCGATACACAGCACCAGCAGCAGGAAGGCATAGGCCGCCCCCTGGTTCCAGTTGCCGCCCTCGAAGAACCAGTTGTAGATGATCTGGGTGAACCAGCGGCTGCCGGGCGAGCCCAACAGGGCCGGCACCGCGTAGCTGCCGGCCGCCAGCATGAACGTCATGATGCAGCCGGTGGCGATACCCGGCTTGGCATGGGGAATGACGATGCGCCGATGGGTACGCACGGTGCCCGCCCCCAGATCGCGTGCCGCCCTCACCTGGTTGTCGTCGAGGCTTTCGATGGCGTTGTAGACGGGAAAGACCATGAACAGGATGTAGGCGTAGACCATCCCCACCATCACCCCGCCATCTCCGCTGAGGAAGCGTATCGGCCGATCGATGAGCCCCGTCATCATCAGGACCTCGTTGAGCGGCCCCCGGAAAGAGAGGATGATGAACCAGGAATAGGTGCGCAGGATCTCGTTGATCCAGAATGGAATGATCAACAGCAGGATGCAGAGCGCCGCCTGCCGCGGAGTCGCCACCTTGGCCAGGTACCAGGCCAGCGGGTAGCTCACCACCAGCGTCAGCACCGTGACCAGCACGCTCGACCAGAGGGTCTTGAGGAAGATGGAACGATGGATGTCGTTGCTGAAGAGAGTGGCGTAGTTGCCCAGGGTCAGGCGATCGTCCGGCCCTCCTACCTGCGCCGGCAGGAGGTTGGGGCGCAGCGAATAGTCGATCATCTGCAGCTGCGGCAGAGTCACCATCACAATCAGCCAGATGCCGAGCAGGGTGAGGATCGCCGCCGCCAGTGGCCCGCCGAAGCGCGCCCTAAGCTGACGGAACATGGGCGCCTCCCGTCACCGTACGCTCCTCCACCATCTCGCCGGTGGTCTCGTCGACCACCGGCCTATCATCGGGAAGCACCACCGCATCCGCCGGGTCATAGCCGAACGTCATCCTCTGGCCGACGGTGAGGGAATCCGCGTATTGCCGCGAGACCTCATGGCCGAGTTGTACCCGCAGCGTCTCGCCGGAGGCCGATAGCCGGGTTTCCAGCATTACCGAGGCGCCTTCGAAGTGCACCGCTTCGACGTCCCCTTCCAGCCGCGGTCCGGCAGCATCCGCCGACACCGGCTTGAGGTGTTCGGGACGCACGTAGAGCGCGACCCGTTCGCCGTTGCCCAGTTCAACGCCCTCCCCGGCACACCCAGCCAGCTCGCCCAGGACCCCGCCGTCGAGCCGTATCCGCTTGCCTTCGCGGTCGATCAGCCTGGCTTCCAGCCGATTGGTCTCCCCGACGAAGGCGGCCACGAAGCCCGTCGCCGGGCTGCGGTAGAGCGTCATGGGATCGGCGACCTGTTGAATCCGTCCCGCCGACATCACCGCCACCCGGTCGGACATGGTGAGTGCCTCGCCCTGGTCGTGGGTGATATAGATGAAAGTAATACCGGTCTTGCGCTGGATAGTCTTGAGCTCGGCGCGCATGTGCTGGCGCAGCTTCAGGTCGAGGGCCGAGAGCGGTTCGTCGAGCAGCAGCACGCGGGGTTCCACCGCCAGCGCCCGGGCAATGGCCACCCGCTGCTTCTGTCCACCGGAAAGCTCGGTGACCCGTTTGGGACCGCTGCCCTCCAGGGCCACCAGGGCCAGCAACCGTTCAGAGACCTCGCGGCGCGCCTTCTTGTCGACACCGCGCACTTCCAGGCCGAATTCGATGTTCTCGAACACCGTCATCAGAGGGAAGAGCGCGAGGTTCTGAAAGATCATCGCCGTGGGGCGCCGGTTGACCGGCACCCCGGCCATGGGCTCCCCACCGATGTGCACCTGCCCCTGGCTGGGCACGAGAAAGCCGCTGACGATATTGAGGAGCGTGGTCTTGCCGCAGCCCGATGGGCCGAGAAAGCTGAAGAATTCCCCCGACTCGATCGTCAACGACGTCGTCTCGATGGCGGTGAAGTCGCCGAAGCGCATCACCACCTCGTCCAGCCGGACGCTTCCCTCCATGCTCACGTCGTCCTCATGCCGAGAGATAGCGATCTTGGTACTCGTTGCGCAGCGCCACGTACCAGGGTTCCTGGATCGGCCACCACCAGAGGTTGGCCAGGTCCTGCTCGGTGTAGGAATCGGTGAAGAACTGGCGTGTCTCGTCGGGGAGCAGTTCAGTGGCTCCCTTGGACGTGGAGTTGTAACCGGTGGCCCTGACGAACATGGCGCCGGCCTCGGGGGTGTAATACCAGTTGATCAGTTCGTAGACGGCATCCGGGTTCTGCGCATTCTTGGGAATCACGAAGCCTTCCATCCACGCCATGGCCCCCTCCTTCGGTGCACCGTAGGCGATATCCTCGCCCTCCTGCTGGAGACGGAAGGCGGTGGAATCCCAGGTCTGTCCGATAATCGCCCCATTGGTGCGGAAGGCGGCCTGAGCCTCGTTTTCGGTGTCCCAGAACTGCACCAGCATGTGCTTGTGCTTGACCGCTTCCTCGAGGATCACGTCGAAGTTGGCGCGCATCGCCTCTTCGCTCTTGTAGGAATCGAGCATGGGAAACGGCAACATGCCCTCGCGCTCCAGCCACAGGCCGATACCCACCAGGGCCGAATGGCCGCGCACCGTTATGCCCTGGCCGTGCTCAGGATTCCATAGGTCGGCATAGCTGAGGTTGGCACGATCCAGCTCGACATAGCGGCGATGCCAGGCAATCGCCTCGGTGCCCCAGTCGCTGGGCGCGAAGTAACGCTTGCCGTCCACTACCCCACCCACCTCGGAACCCTCGATGGCACTGTCCAGGGCACCGCCCCAGTCGATCCGCGACTCGTCCAGCGGCTGCACGAGGTCATAGTCCAGATACCCCGGCACGCGATCGACGGTGGGCATGATGACATCGAAGCCGCTGCCGTCCGCCGCCCGCAGCGAATTCATCAACTCGTCGTTGGTGCCATAAGGGGTGAAGGTAGCGCGAATACCGGTCTTCTCGGTGAAGTCGGCCAGCATCTCGTCGGTGAAGTAGCCCGCCCAGGCATAGATGCGCAGGGTCTGCTCCTGGGCCAGCACCTTATTGATATAGAACGACGGTACGGTAGCGGCCGCGCCGACAGCCAATGTGCCCTGCAGGAAACGGCGACGGGTGAACGACATGACGGTCTCTCCATGTAGAGTCAGACACAGGGTGCTGGGGTCAGGCGGCCAATACCGCCCAATCCTTATCGCGCTACTTCATGACGGCGGAATGAACATTGAATGACCGTTCAATACCGTCGAAATAGATTAGCACTCCGTGAGGAAGGCTCCGCACGTCGTTTCAACGCTAGTCCCGAACTCGCTCAACTCGCCTGGATGGCCACCTTGAGCACACCGTCGCGCTGGAGAGAAAAGAGATCGTAGGCATCGGCGATCCGCTCCAGCGGGTAGCGATGCGTGACCATCGGGCCAAGGTCCACCCGGCCTGTTTCGATCACCTGCATGAGTCGACGCATACGCTCCTTGCCGCCGGGGCAGAGCGATGTGACGATCTTGTGGTCGCCAAGCCCGGCACAGAACGCACCGAGGGGAATGGTGAGATCGCCCGAATAGACACCGAGGCTCGACAACGTGCCGCCAGGCTTGAGTACCTTCAGCGCCGACTCGAAGGTGGACTGCAGCCCGAGCGCCTCGATGGAGGCGTCCACCCCACGGCCACCGGTGAGCTTGAGGATTTCCGATACCACGTCGACCTTGCGGAAATCCAGCGTCATGTCGGCGCCCATCTGGCGTGCCATCTCGAGCCGCTCGTCGACACCATCCACGGCGATGATCAATCCGGCTCCACGCAGCCGGGCTCCGGCGGTGGCGCACAGGCCGATGGGCCCCTGGGCAAAGATGGCCACCGTGTCGCCAATCTTGATGCCGGCCGACTCCGCCCCGGCGAAGCCGGTCGACATGATGTCGGGGCACATCAGCACCTGCTCGTCGGTGAGGCCGTCCGGAACCGGTGAAAGGTTGGCCTGGGCGTCCGGCACGAGCAGGAATTCCGCCTGGGCACCGTCGATCGTATTACCGAAGCGCCAGCCACCCATGGGCTTGTAGCCGTGGGCATGGTGGCCGCCATCCTGTGCGCTACAGCCATCCTGGCAGGCGTAGGAGGTAAAGCTCGGGCAGATGGCACCGGCAATGACTCGCTGGCCCTCGGCATAGCCCTGCACGTTGGCCCCCAGCTTCTCGATCACCCCCACCGGCTCATGGCCAATGGTCAATCCCCGCTCCACCGGGTACTCGCCCTTGAGGATATGCACATCGGTGCCGCAGATCGTGGTCGTGGTGACACGAAGCAGGGCATCGTTGGGCCCGATCTCCGGAATCGGTTTGTCATCGATCTCGATACGTCCCGGCTCGACGAAGATGGCCGCTTTCATCATGGCTGGCATGATCATTCCTCTGTGGACAGTCCAGACCCAAAAAATGGCACCCTAGTAGCTGTGGCACAACGCCCTGGAATTCACCTTGACGTATATCAAGATCGCAGAGAACACGCAAAGATGAACCATCCCGACAACGAGACACGCCGGCAAAAGCCGGCGCGGTTGCGATGCAGAAGCGGCGGAGGCTCACATCACCGGCACACCGGTGATCCAGACATGCAGGTGGAAAGCGAAGAGATAGTAGGCGATCAAGCCGCCGACCACGGTAATGGCCGTACCCGTCACGCGGGGTGTCGTCGGCGGAACCGGCTGACGACGGCGGGCGGAGCGAAAGTCCAGCACGGCCCAGGCCAGGAAGGCGCCGAAGAAGACGATGTCCCCCAAGCGACCATTGGCCAACAGGTGCGCCAAGGCCCATACCTTCACCGCCAGCACCATGGGATGACCCAGCTTGGCCTTGATATGGTTACCGGGCACATAGGCCGCTACCAGCAGGATGAAAGCCGGAATCATCAGCAACGCAACGGCGTGGCGCAGGCCAACCGGCGGAAACCACACCCAGGTGGGGTCGAGACGCGTCTGGCCGTAGCCCCAGATGGCGATGGCCAGACCAATGATCGATACCACTGAAAAGATCGCTTTCCAGCGCATCCCGCCCATGTGCTGGATCTGTGCGGTGCGCCAGTCTTCGGCAAAGATGCGGACGGAGTGGATACCAAGAAATATCAATAGCCCGAGAATCATCACGGTCATGGTGGAACTTCCCCTGCGGTGGCTTCTTATCAAGGCACAGCTTAACCACCCCGCTTCGCTACACCAAGGACTGCATGTACATTGCGCTTGAAAGCACCGGCTGTCGTGCCGTCCCGATGACCACGGAGTCAGGGCGCTGGCGCCAACCCGCATCAGGCGCTCCCCATACTCTCGGCATGCTTTCCGCCAGGATGGGCCCGAGGCCCCCACTAGTCCGGACGGTCACGTCGCTCCAGCGGCTGATAGGCGGGCCCTTCGATGACGCCACCGCCATGGTCGAAGCGGCTGCCGTGACAGGGGCAGTCCCATGTCGACTCGGCGGCGTTCCAGTGCACGATGCACTTCATATGGGGGCACACCGCCGACAGGACCTTGAGCTCACCGGCTGCGGTACGGTGTATCGCCAGCTTCTCGCCATCGACGCTCGCGACCCTGGCCTGGCCCGCACGCACCTCGTCGAATTCCTTGAGCTTTTCGGTGCCCAGATAATCCTTGACCATGTGCTTGGTGACCGTGGCGTTCTCCTTGGCATACTGCGCCGCCGATTTACCGAGGGTGAGGCGCCGGGAGTCAAAGCGGGCCTGCCAGGGGTTGGCCCGGCCCATTATCTGGTCGGCGATCAGCATACCGGCCAGCGTTCCCCATACCAGACCATCGGCAGCGAAGCCGGTCGCCATGTACAGGTTGTCATGCCCATGCATCCTGCCGATATATGGCAGGCCGTCGGGTGAGCTGTACTGCTGGGCGGACCATTGGAAGGTGAATGCCTCTACATCGAAGTGGGCATTCAGGTAGTCGCGCAGCAGTTGGTAATAGTCCCCCCTGTGCTCGCCGGTCTTGTGCTTCTCCCCGATCACCATTAGATGCCGTTCACCGGCATGGCGGTAGCTGCGCAGGGAGTGAAAGGGGTCCAGCACCCAGATGATGCCTTCCGGGTAGCGACCACTCTTCAGTCTGGCGCTGACGGCGTACTCCCGGAAGACCAACATGCCCCCCTGCAGCAGGTTGATGCCTTTCGGAGTGTGGGTCGCGTGTACGATATGCGGGGCCGAGACTCGTGCCGTATCGGTCAGCACGACGCTCTCCTTGGCATTCACCTCGCGTACGGGACTATGCTCGTGGATCACGACACCCCGCTCGCAGGCCGCCCTGCCCAGCCCCTGGGTGAATTGCAACGGGTTGAATTGGGCCTGGCCGTGGATCTTGAGTCCCTGGGTCTCGAACGGCAAGCCGGGATCATCCGCTATCCGCACGTCAAGCCCGGCACCGACCAGGGCATCATATTCGTCATTCAGGTCGAGGCTCGTCTTGTCATCGTTGTCTGCCATGACCCGGTAGGCCGGTTGCCGATGAAAGTCGCAATCGATGGCAAAACGCCCGATAAGTGCCTCAATATGATCGATCGCCTCGCTGCGTGCCTTGGCCACATCGCCTGCCACTTCCTCGCCCCACTTCCTTTGCAAGGGAGCGTGGCCCGAGGCCAGCGTGCTGTACAGGTTGCCGGTAGCTCCCCCGGTTCCCCCCGCGCCAACCGTCAGCGCTTCTAGCACGATGACACGCTGTCCGGCCTCGGCCAGTCGCAGTGCCGTCATCAACCCGGTAATACCGGCCCCGATCACCACCACATCGGCTTCGGTGTCCTGCCGCAGGGGCGAGTACTGCGCAGCATCCTTGCTGCCTAGCGTCCAGATGGCTTCCATAACGACTCCCTCTATCCAATCATTCAGCTTCCATTCCTGATCACAGTTATAGAAGCCATCGGCAGAGGATGCGAATGCCCATCTCGATGTCCTTCGTGGCGCCTGTCGTGCGTTTCATCCGGGAAGTGACAGCGCGAACCTGACGGTGGACTAGCCCTTCACGCCGAAGACGCTCTTGAGATAGCTGATGTATCGCTCATCCCGGCACATGGTCTTGCCTGGAGAATCGGAGATCTTGGCGACCGGTTGCCCGTTGCATGACACCATCTTGATCACGATGTTCATTGGCTTCACGCCCGGCACGTCGCAGGTCAGGCTGGTACCGATACCGAAGCTGGTCCTGATCCGCCCTTCCAGTGCCGTCTTGATTCGCATGGCCGAATCGAAGGTCAGCCCGTCGCTGAAGATCAGCGTCTTGGACATCGGGTCGATGCCCAGGGATTCATAGTGACGGATGCACTTTTCGGCGAACCACAGCGGGTCGCCGCTATCATGGCGCAACCCGTCGAAGAGCTTGGCGAAATAGAGATCGAGGTCGTGCAGGAAGGCATCCAGGGTGACCGTGTCGGTCAGCGCGATCCCCAGGCAGCCTCGGTACTCCTGCACCCAGGCCTCCAGCGCGGCACGCTGGCTGTCCACCAGGCGGCTGCCAAGCTGCTGGTGCGCCATGATCCATTCATGTGCCATGGTCCCCATCGGACTGATATCGTGGTGACGTGCAATGTCGACGTTGCTCGTACCGACGAAGTTGCCAGGAAACTCCTCGATCATGACCTCGACGATCGCCTCCTGCACCCGTTGGGAGAGGCGACGGCGGGTGCCGAAGTCGGCCAGGTTGAGCCCCGCCAGTTGCTCGGGTGTATAGGCGTCGCTCAGCGCCGTGAGCTTGCGACGCAACTGCGCCACGGCCTGGTCGATCTCGACATCGGGGTAGAGGACATGATTGCGCACTTCGCTGATGATCGCCAGGATCACGATCTCGAACAGGATGCTGTGCGACCAGGGCCCGTCGATGACGATGCACAGCTCGTCACCCTGCATGCCCACCTCCACGTACTCCGGCCTGAAGCGATAGAGCTCCAGAAAGCGAATGAAGTCGGGTGACATGTAGGGGAAGCTGCTGAGATAAGCCGACTCCTCCCGCGTCAGCCGAAGCGCAGCCAACTGGTCGATCTGCGCACGGACCTCGGCGATGTAGGGCGCCAGGTTCTCGGCATTGCGACAGCGGAATTCCCAGGTCACGCTGGCGTTGGGATACTGGTGATGCACCCCCTGCATCATGGTCAGCTTGTACCAGTCGGTATCCAGCAGTGAGGTAATGATCGGCCCAGTGCGGTAGGTCGCGTCCATGTTGCCTTCCCTATGTGTCGGTGGTGAGCGTCAAGGGCGGTAGCCCATAAAGCGGCTGGTTGCCTACGGTACGATGACGCCAAGTCAGGCCTGATTAACTACACTTCAATACAAGACGAGATGAACTGGTTGGGCACGGTGTGCGTGAGTGCATCGTCCCCCGGGTCACTTGTCAGGGAATGACCCCGGTTACCGTAGGCAGAACACAAGGGTGTTTGAGCGTGCCGAGAGCGACCGGTTTGTGCCAGGCAGTGCCTGTGACGTCGGTGAGCTGGTGCGCTTGGATCCTCGTATTCTCCTCGGAAACCTCGACAATGGCCCGTATTGTGCGGTAGCGAACCGAGCGACACTTCCAGCTTGGCTCACTATGCGGGGGTACGAAACATCGCTAGCCCCAGCGGGTGTAGCGCATCGACCAGGATAGCGCTTGTGAATCGACTGCTCCGTTATGTGCGCCGTTATCGTTCATCGTCGCCACCCTGGGATTCCACGGCGCCCGTGCGGGAGGAACTGTTCAGCCTGGAACGGCTAGAGCAGCATGCCGGCAGCCTGGCATCGGCACAACGCATCGCGAGAACCCCGCCCAGGATGATGCCATTGCGGCGACGGCTCGATGACAACGCCGATGTCCTGTTGGCTGCCTATCGGGCGAGTGCCGCGGAGCTGGCCGACGGCCGCGATGTCGTGCCGGCTGCGGCTTGGCTACTCGACAACTACCATCTCGTCGAGGCGCAAATCCGCGAGATCCGCAACGATCTTCCTCCTGGCTACTATCGACAGTTACCGAAGCTGGCCGATGGTCCTTTTGCCGGTTACCCCCGTGTCTTCGAGCTGGCCTGGGCGTTCGTCGCTCATACCGACAGCCATTTCGACCCAGATATCCTGCGCAGCTTCATTACCGCCTACCAACGCGTTCAACCACTGACCATCGGCGAGCTATGGGCGGTGGCGATCACCCTTCGTATCGTCCTCGTTGAAAACCTGCGCCGACTTGCGGATCAGATCATCAACGAACAATCGGCACGTAACGATGCCGATGCCGTGGCGACCCGATGGCTCACCCCGGAGGGCAAGCACATCCCACTGGGGCCCCACCCCGTCAGCAGCCTCACGCCCCTGTCGGAGCCTTTTGCCGCCCAGTTGGCCAAGCGCTTGCGAGGTCTCGATCCACGAGCCAACCCGATGGTGGGTTGGCTGGAAAGGCAGCTCAGTTCGCAGGGTGACTCCATCGATGAGGTGGTTCAGCATGCACAGCAGCGCCAGGGTGCCGCCAACGTCACCGTACGCAACATCATCACTAGCATGCGGTACATATCGAGTATCGATTGGGCAGAACTTTTTGAAAGCGTCAGCCTGGTGGATGCTCGGCTGCGACAGGCCAGCGCCTTTGACGACATGGATTTCCCTACCCGCAATCTTTACCGCAGCGCCGTCGAACGATTGGCGAGGGGCTCCGCGCACGAGGAGCTCGAGGTGGTCGAGCAGGCGCTTACCGCTTCACGCACAGCGGTGGCTAGCGCCGACGATCCCGTCGAAGCCGCACGCGTGGGCGACCCCGGCTATTTTCTCATCGCGGCAGGGCGGCGTGCGCTGGAGCAAGTCATTGGTTATCGTCCTTCACCGAGTGATCGGCTGCGCCGGGTCTTCCTGCATTACGGCATGGGCGGTTATATTGGAATGATCGCAATAGCCACCGCGGGCGTACTGTCTCTGGCGTCCTGGTCGTTATGGTCGCTTTCCTCCGGCGAATTATCCGTGGGTGGGCTGGCGCTGCTGGGGTTCCTGGGGCTGTTGCCAGCAACCGAGGTGGCCACCTTGCTGGTCAATCGCATCATTATTCGCAGCATCGGTGCGCAGCCCTTGCCGGGTATCGACCTCTCGGCGGGTGTCCCCCCCACACTACGCACCCTGATTGCCGTACCGACACTGCTCACCAGCGAAGCCGAGCTGCGTGAGCAAATCGAACGTCTGGAAGTCCACCACTTGTCCAGCGGTGGTGGCGATCTCGTTTACGTCTTATTGACCGATGGGGTTGACTCCGACCGCGCCGACCTACCCGGTGACGCACCCATACTGGCTGCAGCCAGTGAGGCAATCAGCCAGCTCAATCGCCGCTATGGCTCGATCTCGAGCGACACCGGTGGGCGTTTCTTTCTGTTGCATCGGCGCCGGGTCTTCAACAGCGGCGAAAACTGCTGGATGGGGTGGGAACGCAAGCGTGGCAAGCTGCATGAGCTCAACCGTTTACTCAGAGGGGCCAGCGATACCTCTTTCCTGGACGCGCCTGCCCTGCCAAGCGATGTGCGTTATGTCATCACGCTTGATGCCGACACACGACTGCCCAGGGGGGCGACCAGCCGGCTGATCGGCAAGATGGCGCACCCGCTGAATCAACCACGCTTCGATGAAAGCCGGCAGAGGGTCGTCGACGGTTATGCCATTCTCCAGCCACGCCTGACACCCTCGTTACCGCTTGGCCGTGAAGGTTCACTCTATCAGCGGCTATTTTCCGCACCGGGCGGTATCGACCCCTATGCAGCGGCTGTATCGGATCTCTATCAGGATCTACTCGGCGAGGGCTCCTTCGCAGGCAAGGGCATCTACGATATCGATGCGTTCGAGGCTTCGCTGAGCGCTAGGGTCCCAGAGAACAGCGTTCTCAGCCATGACCTTTTCGAAGGGGTTTTTGCACGTGCGGGCCTGGCCTCGGATATCGAAGTCATCGAGGATTTCCCTTCCCGCTATGACGTCGCAGCCAAGCGCCAACATCGCTGGACGCGAGGCGACTGGCAGTTGCTGCCCTGGATCATCGGGCCAGAGATGCCCATGACCGGGCGCTTGAAAATGATGGACAATCTGCGCCGCTCGCTGCTGGCGCCTTTACTGCTGGCCATCCTCGCCGTGAGTTGGCTGCTGCCGTTACCTGCCGCCATGGCAGGTACGCTATTCGTGCTCACGGTCATCGCCGCCCCCATGATCCTCTCCCTGATGACATTCCTGAGGCCGCCTCGAGCGGGGGTGTCCCTACGTCAGCATGCCGGTGCGTTGCTCATCGAACTGAGGCTTGCGGCCATCCAGACTCTACTGTTGGCCACCTTCCTGCCCGACCAGGCCTGGCGCATGCTGGATGCCATCATCAGGACACTGGTTCGGCTTCTGGTGACGCGCCGTCATCTGCTCGAGTGGACGACAGCCGCCCAGGCCACGGGAAGCCCCCGGCTGACGCTGACTGGTTTTTATCGGGGCATGGCGCCGGGCACGGCACTGGGGCTGGCAATCGCACTAGGCACGATGGCCCTTGCACCTGAAGCACGCCTCCTGGCGTTCCCCTTCGCACTGCTCTGGTTGCTCGCACCGGGTGTCGCCGCCTGGAGCAGCCGCCCACAAAACATCGCGCCGCAGAATGTCCCGTCGCCGCCTGAAGCGCGTGAGTTACGGCTGATCGCGCGACGCACCTGGCGGTACTTCGAAACCTTTGTCACTCCCGCCGACAACATGCTGCCACCGGACAATTTTCAGGAAGAGCCCCAGCCAGCTGTCGCCCAGCGCACCTCCCCTACCAACATGGGGTTGTATCTTCTGTCCACCCTGGCCGCCCGCGATTTTGGCTGGATAGGAGCCCTGACTGCCGTCGGCCGCCTTGAGGCCACGCTGGGCACCATGCAGACGCTACCGCGTCACCGGGGACATTTCTTCAACTGGTACGCCACCCAGGACCTGCGTCCGCTGGACCCGAGGTACATCTCTTCCGTCGATAGCGGAAACCTCGCGGGACACCTGATCGTCGTTGCCAATGCCTGTGAAACGTGGCTGGAGACCGAGCAGTTGCCTGACCCTCGCTCCGGCATGACGGATAACCTGCAGCTAGCACGCGATACGCTCGAGACGCTTCCCTCCGTTCATGGCGAGAGTGCAGCGTTGCTCGCGGCACGCCTTGACAGGATCGAGGCCCAATTGAAAGGCGATCCGCGGTTCGACGCGTGGTTACCGACACTGAAACGGCTCACCGACGAAGCGACCCGCATGGCCCACGATACCCTGCAGGCCGATCCAGGCACGCCGGTCGAGGAACTATTGTTTTGGATCGGGGCCTTGCGCAAGTCGGTAGCCGACCATTCCCGTGACCAAAAACAGACCGGCAAGGCAAGGCAGCGCGCCCGGCTCCAGGCGCGATTCAGGCAACTCGCCGACACAGCGCGAAGCATGGCATTGTCGATGGATTTCGCCTTCCTGCTCGACCCCGAGCGTCAGTTGCTGTCGATCGGCTATTCGCTGGACGAGAACACTCTCGACACCAGTTGCTATGACCTGCTCGCTTCCGAGGCGCGACTGGCCAGCCTGTTGGCCATCGCCAAGGGCGACGTACCAACACGCCACTGGTTCAGGCTCGGACGTGCGGCCACGCCATTGGACCACGGCTCGGCGCTGATTTCCTGGTCCGGCTCCATGTTCGAATACCTGATGCCGTCACTGGTGATGCGTGCTCCTGCGGGCAGTCTGCTCGAGCAGAGCAACCGCCTGGTGGTCAAGCGCCAAGAGGCGTATGCGACATCGCTGGGTGTTCCCTGGGGTCTCTCCGAATCCGCCTACAATGCCCGCGACATGGAGTTCACCTATCAATATTCCAACTTCGGCGTGCCCGGGCTGGGGCTGAAACGCGGCCTTTCTGCGGATCTGGTGATTGCCCCTTACGCAACCGGCCTGGCGACGATGGTCGACCCCGAGGGGGCGTGTCGTAACTTCACCCGCCTCGCTGACTTGGGTGCGGTTGGGCGCTATGGGTTCTACGAGGCGCTCGACTTCACCCGCTCTCGGCTACCCGCGGGGGCAGATGTCGCCATCGTGCGGAGTTTCATGGCGCATCACCAAGGCATGACCATCGTGTCAATCGCCAACACTCTGCATCACGGCCTCATGCGCGACCGTTTCCATCGTGAGCCGATCATCAAGGCCAGCGAACTGCTGCTGCAGGAACGCATGCCACGCGATGCGGCGGTCGCTCATCCCCGCGCCGAGGAAGTGAGATCGGCACCGAGCGAAAGCGACAGCGAGGCGCAGACCATTCGACGCGTCTCGACGGCCGCCAAAGGCGCTCCGGTGACACACCTGCTATCGAACGGGCGCTACTCGGTGATGCTGACGGCGTCGGGAGGCGGATACAGTCGTTGGCGTCATATCGCCATCAGCCGCTGGCAGGAGGATGCGACACGGGATCACTGGGGGAGCTTCATTCTTCTTCGCGATAGGGAAAACGATGGCGTCTGGTCGGCCAGCGGCCACATGCCAGGCCGAGAGACCACTCATCAGGATGACGGTCACTATGTGATTTTTGCCGAGGATTACGCACAATTCTGTCACTACAACGGCGATCTCACCTCCCACCTGGATGTTCTTGTCTCGGGCGAAGACGACAGCGAAGTGCGGCGGGTCTCGTTGACCAACAGAGGGCGCCGGACGCGGGATATCGATATCACCTCCTACTCGGAGCTGGTGCTGACCACGCCGGCTACCGACAATGCCCATCCGGCATTCGCGAAGATGTTCGTGGTGACTGAATATCTCGAGCCTTTCAATGCGCTGATCGCCACCCGCCGCTTGAGGGAACCAGGCGAGGCGCAAGTCTGGGCCGCCCATTTCGCCGTGGTGGAAGGCGAGGCCATGGGCGACGTGCAATACGAGACCGACCGGGCCCGATTCATCGGCCGCGGACGGACGGTTGCAAGTGCAGCGGCTCTCGTCGGTGGCAAGGCGTTGTCGAACACGGTCGGCACGGTACTCGATCCGATCTTTTCACTGAGGCAGCGCGTCAAGGTAGCACCCGGCAAGGTCGTTCGCATTGCCTTCTGGACCCTGGTGGCATCGTCACGCGAGACCCTTGTGGACCTGATCGACCAGCACCACGACCGCAGCGCATACGAGCGGGCCAGGACGCTGGCCTGGACACAGGCCCAGGTGCAGCTTCGCCACTTGTCGATCAAGCCCGAGGAAGCAGCGGACTTCCAGCGTCTGGCCGCGCCCATCCTCTATGCCGATCCACGGTTCAGGGCGCCACCCGACGCCATCGAGCGCGGCGCGGGCCCTCAATCCGGCCTGTGGCCGCATGCGGTTTCCGGCGATCTGCCGATCGTACTCCTGCGCATCGATTCCACCGATGACCTGGCCCAGGTACGTCAGCTACTGCGCGCGCATGAGTACTGGCGCATGAAGCGCCTCGGCGTTGACCTGGTGATCGTCAATGAGCGTGCCTCATCCTATGTACAGGACCTGCAGCAGGCGATCGAGACCGCGGTATTCAGTAGCCAGTCGCGGCCTCGCTATCATGAGGGCCATGCCCAAGGCTCGGTCATCCCACTACGCGCCGACCTGATGAGCCTTGAGGCGCGCACCTTGCTGCAGTCCGTTGCCAGGGTGGCGCTGATGGCAAACCGTGGGCCGATCGCCGATCAACTCGCTCTGATCCCACCGTCTCTTCATCACACATTGACGAAGAAAGAACAATGGAGCACGAAGCCACACAAGACGACAGCAGACGAACCTGGCTCCAAGGCGGTACCGGATCTCGAGTTCTTCAACGGGCTGGGGGGCTTCGACAAGCAGGGCCGGGAATACGTGACGATTCTCGAAGCCGGACGCTCCACGCCGGCCCCCTGGATCAATGTCATTGCCAACTCCGGCTTCGGTTTCCAGGTCTCGGCGGAAGGAACGGGTTACCTGTGGGCCGAAAACAGTCGTGAAAATCAGTTGACGCCATGGTCGAACGACCCGGTGGGAGACCCCAGCGGTGAAGCGATCTATATTCGCGATGAGGAAACCATGGAAGTGTGGACGGCAACTGCACTCCCTGTTCGCGATGAAGGCCGATACCTGGCCCGACATGGATTCGGCTATAGCCGGTTCGAACACGAAGCGCATGGCATTGGCCTTGAGCTATTGCACTTCGTGCCTCTCCATGACCCTGTCAGGATCTCCCGGCTGACTCTCGAAAATCGATCGGGGCGACCCCGTCGACTGTCAGTCACCGCTTACGTGGAATGGGTGCTGGGCACGGCACGCGGCACCGAGGGCCCTTTCCTCATTTCCAGAATGGATGAAACCTGTGGTGCGATGCTGGTACACAATCCATGGAGCATTGCGTTTCCCGGGCGAGTTGCCTTCGTTGACCTGAGCGGCCTGCAAACGGCCTGGACAGCGGATCGTGTCGAATTTCTCGGTCACGGCGGCAGCCATGCATCGCCCGCTTGCCTGGGCACCCGAGCCCCACTATCGGGAGCCAGCGGCGCCGGCCGGGATCCCTGCGCGGCTCTGCAGTGTACCGTCGAGCTGGCTGTCGGCGAGACGCTAGAGGTCGTCGCGCTCCTTGGCCAGTGCCGATCAGACGCCGAAGCCAGAGAGCTGATCGCCCGCTATCGCGGGGCCGATATCGACACCGAGTTCACGGCGGTCACGGCACACTGGCAGGCGCAACTCGGCGCAGTGCAGGTTTCCACGCCCGATCGGGCCATGGATATCATGCTCAATGGTTGGCTGCTATACCAGACCCTTGCCTGTCGCATCATGGCACGTTCCGCCTTCTACCAGGCCAGCGGCGCTTACGGGTTCCGAGATCAGTTGCAGGATGGCATGGCCCTGACCTTCGCCAGTCCCGAGACGACACGACGTCACCTGCTGCGTGCCGCTTCACGACAATTCGTCGAAGGTGACGTGCAGCACTGGTGGCTCCCCCATTCCGGCCAGGGCGTGCGGACTCGCATATCCGACGACCGGGTCTGGCTGGCCTATGCCAGTGCCACCTATGTCGCCACTTCGGGTGACACCGCCGTGCTGGATGAGTCGGTAGGCTTTCTCGAGGGTGCATTGCTGGGGCCCGACGAGCACGACGCCTTTTTCCAGCCGATGATTGCTTGCGAGTCCGCCTCGCTATACGAACACTGCGCCCGCGGTCTCGACCAATCCCTGGCGCTCACCGGCGAGCGTGGCCTGCCGCTGATCGGAGGAGGCGACTGGAACGATGGCATGAACCGGGTCGGCGAAGCCGGCAAAGGCGAAAGCGTGTGGCTAGGCTGGCTGCTGGCGCGAACCCTTGCCCTGTTCGTGCCGTTCGCCGAACAACGCGATCATGAAGAAGCGCGAGCCAGTCGTTGGCGAGCTCATGCGGCCTCGCTGCGCGAGGCACTCGAGCGCGAAGCCTGGGATGGCCAGTGGTACCGGCGGGCGACTTACGACGACGGCAGCTGGCTCGGCGCTCAGGATGGCGACGAGTGCCGTATCGACTCGATTGCCCAGTCCTGGGCGGTATTATCCGGCGCCGCGGAACCACAACGCGCCGAACTCGCCATGCGCTCGCTAGAGCGCAAGCTCATCCTCCACGACCCCGGGCTGGCCTTGCTGTTCTGGCCACCCTTCGACAAGCCGTCACGCGACCCTGGCTACATCAGCGGTTATCCTCCCGGACTGCGAGAAAACGGCGGCCAGTACAGCCATGCATCGATGTGGGCAATCCTGGCGTTTGCAGAGTTGGGCGAAGGCGACAAGGCTTGTGACCTGTTCGCCCTACTCAACCCGATCAATCACGCACGCACGCCAGAAGAAGCCGCACGCTACAGAGTCGAGCCCTATGTGGTCGCCGCCGATGTCTATTCCGTCGCCCCCCATGTCGGGCGTGGTGGCTGGACCTGGTACACGGGTGCCGCCGGCTGGATGTATCGAGCTGGTCTCGAAGGCATTCTGGGCATCCGCCGCGAGGGGGCCTTCCTGGTCGTCTCCCCCTGTCTGCCAGCTGCCTGGCCGGGCTTCGAGGCGATGATAGAAGTGGGCTCCTCCCATTACGCCATTCAGGTGGACAATCTGGAAAACCTCCAGCCGGGACATGTGACTCAACGCAGCCTCATTTCCATGCAAGCCCACCTGGATGGGGAAGAGATACCTTGCAACGAGAGGAGAGTCCATGTGCCGCTCGATGGCGCACGGCATCGTCTGGCACTTGTCATGCGGTATGACTGCCCCGCCGCGTGACGCGGTAATTCAGCCCAGCTGACGGGACACTGACCAATATCCGCGTTGCCATGGCAGATACGACACGACATCAGGAGCCACAGCCCCAGGTGAGTGGGCCATGCCAGACAGGCATGGCCGACAGGGTGTCTATTCCGCAGCGCAGCATAATATGCTATATGAATAGCGCTTTTTTACCCGTCCCCTCCTCTACCTTGCAGGATATATCGTCATGCCGTCAGGCCTTCCTCTCCCTTTCCGGCCACGGTGTCTCCACCGTTGGCCAATTGCACTCGCCCTTGCCTCTGCACTTTTCCTGATTCCCTCAGCGGCCAATGCCGCCACGGGCAGCCTGGACATGACAAGCTCGCTGGTCGGGTTCATGGCCGTTGCCTTGTTCGTGGTCGCCTACGCCCTGGTGATGGGCGAGGAAAAGCTGCATATGCGCAAATCCAAGCCTGTGTTGGTGGCCGCCGGCCTCATCTGGGCGATGATCGGCTGGGTGTACGTCCAGTCCGGCATGCCTGATGAGGCCGAGCACGCCTTCCGCATGACTCTGCTCGAGTTCACCGAACTGATGCTGTTCCTGCTGGTGGCGATGACCTACATCAACGCCATGGACGAACGCCGCGTATTCGACGCCCTGCGCTCCTGGATGGTCCGCAAGGGCTTCAGTTACAAGCAGCTGTTCTGGCTTACCGGCGGGCTTGCTTTCGTCATTTCACCCATTGCGGACAACCTGACCACCGCCATGCTGATGTGTGCGGTGGTGCTCAAGGTCGCCGAGGGCGACAAGCGCTTCATCAATCTCTGTTGCATCAACATCGTGGTGGCCGCCAACGCCGGCGGTGCCTTCAGCCCCTTCGGCGACATCACCACGCTGATGGTGTGGCAAGCCGGCATGATACAGTTCTATGAATTCTCCGCGCTTCTGGTGCCATCACTGGTCAATTTCCTGATACCCGCAGTGATCATGAGCTTCTTCATCAATGACCGCAAACCGGAAGGTGTCTATGAGGATGTGTGGCTCAAGCGCGGAGCGCGGCGCATCATCGCCCTGTTCCTGCTCACGGTGGCAACGGCCGTGGCCTGCCACAGTCTGCTGCACCTGCCTCCAGTTCTGGGCATGATGACAGGCCTGGGGTATCTGCAGTTCTTCGGCTATTTCCTGCGTCGTACCCTACCGCGATCACTGGAGCGCAAACGCATCCGCTACACCGAGCGCGGCGATCAGAAGAAACTCGCGCAGTTGGGCAGCGTAGTGCCTTTCGATATCTTCAATCGTGTCGCACGGGCCGAGTGGGATACCCTGCTGTTCTTCTATGGTGTGGTGATGTGCGTGGGCGGCCTCGGTTTCATGGGCTACCTGGGGCTGCTCTCCGAAGCGTTGTATGGCGGGCTGGGCGCCACCTGGGCCAACATTGCCCTGGGGGTGATCTCGGCCGTGATCGACAACATCCCGGTGATGTTCGCCGTACTGACCATGCAACCCGAGATGTCGCACGGCCACTGGCTGTTGATCACCCTGACCGCTGGCGTTGGTGGCAGCCTCCTCTCGGTCGGCTCGGCTGCCGGGGTGGCCCTGATGGGTCAGGCCCGCGGCAACTATACTTTCCTGGGGCATCTGCGCTGGGCGCCGGTCATCGCCATTGGCTATGCCGCCAGCGTCGCCGTACACCTGTGGCTCAACGCGGCAAGCTTCAGCGTCTTCGGCTGATACGCCCTTGCACCTGACGCAGGACGCCCGGTCAAATGCCGGGCGTCTTTGTGTTTGCCTGACCGTTCAAGCATGGCGCCCTGGCAGCTCTTGCCAAATAGGCTTATGATTTATTATCATAAAAACAACCAGTTAATATTACGGCCGCGTCAGGGCATCGCCATAGCATTACGCGACACCTCATGTCATTCCGTTCCGCCTGCCATCATTTGAGGGTCATGTGGGTGTGTCATACTAGCGGCCATTACCGACCAAGGTCAGGCCTATGGACTCCGTCAACACCCTGTTTCTGCTCAGTGGTTTTCTTCTCGCACTAAGTATTCTGGCTAGCCGCCTCTCATCGCTGTTCGGGCTGCCTCTGCTGGTGATATTCCTTGCCCTGGGCATGCTGGCCGGTGAGCAGGGCATCCTGGGTATTCGCTTCGACGACTATTCGCTGGCCTTCATCATCGGTCACCTGGCCCTGGCCCTCATCCTTCTGGATGGTGGGCTGCGTACACGACTTTCCACCTTTCGCTCCGCCTTCAAGCCCGCCATGTCCCTGGCCAGCGTCGGGGTCTTCCTGACCGCCGGCTTCACCGGGCTGATCGCCATGTGGGTCTTCAATCTCAGCCTCATCGAAGGGCTGCTGATAGGGGCGATCGTCGGCTCGACCGACGCGGCCGCCGTCTTCTCGATGCTCAATGGCCGGGGCGTTAACATCAACGAGCGCGTCAGCGCCACGCTGGAGATCGAATCCGGCACCAACGACCCCATGGCGATCTTCCTGACCATCATGCTCATTGAGCTACTGGTAGGCGATATTGGGGGCATCGTGGAAACCCTGCTGTTCCTGGTGCAGCAGTTCGGGGTCGGCATAGTGGCTGGGCTGGGCGGCGGCATGCTTATCGCCCGCCTGATGCGCTGGGTGGACCTGGAGCCTGGGCTCTACGCATTGCTGGCCTTGGCCCTCGGCTTCTTCGTATTCGGTCTGACCAGCTTCCTGGGGGGCAGCGGCTTCCTGGCCATCTACCTTACCGGCTTGATGATAGGCAATCAGCCGGGCAAGCATCTCAATTTCATCTTGCCGGTCAATGACGGCCTGGCTTGGCTGAGCCAGATCGGCCTGTTTCTGATACTGGGGTTGCTGGTCAATCCCGTTGACCTGCTCGAGTATGCACTGCCGGCCTCGATCGTCGGCCTGGCCCTGATCTTCGTGGCACGGCCTTTGGCGGTACTCATATCGGTCAAGCCGTTCTTCAAGTTCCGCTGGAACGAAATCGGCTTCATTTCCTGGGTGGGCCTGAGAGGGGCGGTACCCGTCGTACTCGCGATTTTCCCCGTGATCGGTGGTGTCGAGGATGCCTCGCTCTACTTCAATGTCACCTTCGCGGTCGTGCTGATGTCCTTGCTGATCCAGGGCGGCACCATCTCCCTGATGGCGCGCTGGATGAAGGTGGAGGTGCCCCCCGGCGTCGAACCCAACCACCGAGGCCCCCTCGGCATCCTGCCGGAGAACGATTATGAAATGTATGTTTACCAGGTCGAGAACCAGACCCTGGACGACGCACCCATTCGCATGCTGCGCTTCCCGTCAGGTGCCTTGATCTCTGCGCTCTTCCGGGAACACACCATGTTGCACCCCAAGGGCAGTACCCGCCTCCAGTTGGGAGATGTGGTCTGTGTCATTGGTCGCCCAGGGGATCTGCCCGCATTGAACCGGCTGTTCAGCGGAGAACAGCGTCTCAAGAAGACACAGGAATTCTTTGGCCCCTTCACTATCGAAGCGCGGTCCAAGATGTCCGACGTTGCCAAGGCCTATGGCCTATCGGTCACGCCTGGCGAGGGGGAAATGACACTGGGAGACTTCATTGCCACACGGGTCGGCGGCCACCCCGTGGTCGGCGATGACGTGAGCTGGCACGGCATTCACTGGGTCGTCAGCGAAGTGCAGGGTGACAAGGTCGTCAAGGTGGGCGTGCGCTTCTACTGAGTTCCTCCTCGTCGGCAGATTCCACCGTCAGACATCTGCATTGGCGAAGACGGTGTGACGACAAGCACGATCGGCACGGTGTCGGCTTCGTGCGTTTGACCTGGGCCGACACTTCAGTCCAGGCCATCATCACGCGGAACATAACGAGCGTCGTCATAATGGCTGAGACTATCCGAACGCACATCCTCTACCCAGGCTGGGGCCTTGATATAACACCAGGCGTTCTTGATCGCTCCATCTGGCAGAGTTGTGGAGAGCCTGCGCCGCTGATAGCCATCTCGTTCGTTCACGCGCTCTAATACATCGAGGTTGTCGATCAAGGCAGCGTCGACGCGGTACAGCTCCCCCTGGACGCGCTGACCGCTCCCCATGGCATCGATCATGACCGGGTAGTACCGCTCGCTACACAGCACCATGGGATAGGCATCGGAGGTCTCCGCCCTGGAGATCAGGACGCTTCGGCCGAGGTATTTCTCATGGTGGGAAAAACCTCGCTTGAGCGTTCCATAGACAAATAGCAGATGCTCCATATTGCTCCTTTTCGTTAGAGGGTGTTTACAAAAGTAGCGAGCGAAGGTCGGACAAGGCGAAATCCGTCGAAAAAGCGGTGTTTACGCGCTGTAAATGAGCATTTTTAGGCTGATTTCAACGCAGTATGGCCTAGCGCAGTAGTTTGTAAACACCCTCTTGGCGATGACTCGTGCTTCCCCCAGGCGCGTGGTACCTCTTTCAGAACGATAGCATCTCTGAAGCACCCCCAATGAAGCCATATCGGCGTTCTGCGAAGCGGCGGTGTTGATTGATGCGCCAATAATGTCAGTGGCCCATTTCGAACCCGCCGCGCAGGCGCTGCGATGCAACGGTTCCCTGACAGTCTTGTAGGAAATTGCCTACAAAATCTAACGTCAATCACCTACACGAGTTCATAGCCCAAGTTAGTTGAATCTCGTGCGATTGCTGTCACTGTGGGAGTAGAGCAAGGAAGCGATATCAGGGAAGACCGAGCATGGACGGCTCTATATGCCAAGGATGCACGAACAGGATGTTCGTGGAGAGCATGATGGGAAGCAAGGATCAGCCCGGCCCGAGAGGGCCGGGCTTTTTGTTCGACACAGGGCGATCATGATGAGGTTGGCGCATGAACGATGCGGATGAGCTGCGCCGCGCTCGAATCGGCGGCGTGATTCCGGGGGTCGGCATGGGAGGCTTCGTCGACGGGATCCTCCTGCATCAAATCCTGCAGTGGCACAGCATGGGCTAGCACTCACTTTTTCCTCATCCACGGAAAGACCTTGGCCATTGTATCGGCCAGCACCTGATCGAGGGGCTTGTGCTCCAAGCTCAGCGCGGCCCGGGCGGCGGTATAGGTGCCCTTGTACTGCTCAGCTATCTCGCTGTCAGTCATGCTGTCCGGCAGCTGTTCTTTCTCCCGGATGACGTCGATCACTTCTTTCTGCATTTCGCTATCCTCAGCAGCACTGCTACGCACAGCATAGGCGCGTGACCAGATCGTGCATAGAGATCGGTGCCTCTCGGGCACCGGTAGTCAGAGCGAAGCTCTTCCGGGGGGCGGTCCGGCCAGGCATGGCCGGACCGCTCTCACTCCCCCTCCCCATTCGACAGCCGGAACCGCAGCCCCGGTTCGGCCTGCTCGGCCGTGAGGCGCCAGCCGTGCGCCAGGGCGATCTCCTGGCAGATTGCCAGGCCGAGGCCTGCTCCGTGGTCTCGCCGATGCGCGGCACGCCAGAAGCGTTCGAACAACAGGGACAGTTGCGCTGTATCGACGCCGGGGCCTCTGTCCCGCACGGTTACCGTATCGCCCTGGATTTCCACGCTGACGGAGGTTTGTGCGGGCGCATGCTGGATGGCGTTCTCCAGCAAGTTTTTCAGCAAGGTGAAACAGGCCGCGCGGTCGGCCTTCCACTTCACGTCACCGATAGCACGCACCGCCAAGTGCACGTCGGCGGATTCCGCCATGCGCTGCAAGTAGGAAGCGGCATCGTGGGCGATCTCTTGCACCCGGACGGTAGTGAAGTGGTAGTTGTGCGCCTCGCTGGCTTCCGCCAGGAGCAGAAGCTGCTGCACCTGGCGCGTCATGTATTCGACGTCGCTCAATAGCGAGGCGCGGTCACTTTGGCCATCTTCTATCAACTCGATCTGGGCACGGATCAGCGCCAGTGGTGTCTTCAACTCGTGCGCCGCGTTGCCGAGAAACTCCTGTTGCACGCGATAGCCCCGCTCGAGGCGCTCCAGTGCACGATTGAAACTATCCACGAGAGGGGCTATTTCCGCGGGAACCGCTTCCGTCTGCAGCCGGGCGTCAATGGAGCGCAGCGAGATGGCCGCCGCGGACTCCGACACATCGCGCAGCGGCTTGAGGGTATAGCGCAAGGTGACGTAGGCACACAAGCCGAAGGCGAAGAACAGAACGATGCCGAACACCATGATGCCAGCAACCATACGCGGCAAGGCAACTTTATGGAGGATATCCATGAATCTCGCGCTGGCGGCGAACTGCAGGTACCACGTTCGCCCATCGTGAACGAGGGGCTCGGTGGCGCCGTAAAAGGTGTTTCCCTCGTGCTCGAAGGTGAAATTGCCGCGCGCCAATCGAAGGAGGTCGCCGTCGGCCGGCCAGAACGCCTCTCCAGCACTCGAGAAGGCGACCACGTTCCCGGCATCATCCAGGATCCGATAGGCCGTTTCGCGCTGAGGACCTTCGTACAGCCAGGCGCGGTCGTCCAGGCTCGAGTCGAAGCCGACGGGTCTGCCACTGCTGTCGAATGCGACGTTGTCCGACAGTCCCTCCGCGGCGTTGGCCAGTTCCATCCGGGCCAGTACATCGCTCTTAACCACCACCACCGCAGCGATTACGAGCAGCGTGATGCTGAGCACCATCCCCGCCACATAGGCCAGCAGAACCTTCAGGCTAATGCTATTCAGCGGCATCAGCTTCGCGAAGCGCATAGCCCAGCCCCCTGACATTGACGATCCGCTGGCGCGAACCGATGGTGAGCAGCTTGCGACGCAGACGGTGCAGGGCCACATCCAGGGCATTCGGCGTGACCGCCTCGCTCAGCCCCCAGGCCGCCGCTTCCAGCGCGCTGCGGCGCACGACCTCTTTGGGCTTGTGCAAGAGCAGCTGCATGATGTGCAGCTCCGCCGGGGCCAGAGTGACGCTTTCGTCGCCGCTGCACAGCACCCCGGCTTGGGGGCGCAGGGTGAGATCACCATGGTTGGGGTCGAGCGGGTGGAACGCCACGGGGCGGCGCAGCAGTGCTCGGACACGCGCCACCATCTCGTCCATGGCGAAGGGCTTGGGCAGGTAGTCGTCGGCGCCGGCTTCGAGCCCCTGCACCCGGTCATGCAGCGCATCGCGTGCCGTCAGCACGAGGCAAGGCACACCGAGGCCCGCGCTGCGCAGCTTCTGCAGCAGGGTGAGGCCATCTCCGTCCGGCAGCCCCCTATCGAGAACCAGGGCCTGGTAGGGCATCTGCTGGACGGCAGCCCATGCGCCGTCGATGCGGCCGGCCACATCGACGGCGATGCCGGCGGCTTCGAGCCCCTTGCACATCAGCCGGGCCAGCCGGTCGTGGTCCTCGACCAGGAGTATTCGGCTCATCAGAAGCGGTAGATGTAGCCAAGGAACACACTATTGGCGGTCGAGCGATCCACCAGAGGGCTATCCTTGATCTCGTCCGCCAGGCTCGTCACTTCGACACCCATGAGTACGGAATGGTGCTTGTTGAACATGTAGACGCCACGCACCCCCGCCTCGATGTTGGTAGCGGATTCCCCTGTATAGGCGGGACGGTCCATGCGCGCCTCGCTGTCGCGAACGCCGAAATAGTAATCGACGGTCTTCTCGTCCTGCCAGCTCGCCCCCACATGCGGGGTGAGCAGAACATGATTGCCGAAGCGCCACGTTCTCTCCAAGCCAAGATTGACGACTTGGCCATTGCTGTTACCTGAGGCGTCGGCAAGCCATTCGGCGCTGACGTCAACCAGGTCGCTGCTCCATTCCAGCTTGCCGCCTGCCCAGAAGCCACCCTTGCGCTTGCTCATGCCGTTGAGAATCGGTGCGTCGTCTTCCTCGTAGCCCCTTCCGTCGTACTTGCCGACGATACCGAAGTTGAACTGTTGAGAGTTGCTGATATCGAGACTCGGCAGCTTGAATTCGATCTGGGGGCCAAAGAGGTGAATGTACTGGTTCTCGAACTGAAGCAACGGTACTGGCGTGTTATCCCGGCCGATACCGGTGTAAGGCTCCTGTCTACTCATTACGCCGAGGCCCAGCCCCCAGGAGGTGGAGGACGACCTGGCGTCGGTTGGCTCTCCGGCCATGGACGTTACCGAGGCGCAGAGGACAACGGCAAGTACTGAAACAGCCGCCATACGCGGGGCGGAACCATGGCGAATCAAGGCAAGCGGGGGCGATAGTAACATGTGAGTTTCTCACCTGGTGTTGAAAGAGCGGTAATCGCTATACTTTCGCAGCCGCCTTCTTACTGAAAACTTACCGGATGCCCTTGATCGTTCCGGTTCACCGGTAAGGATTCTGAAAGACGACGGCGTACAATGGGTCACCAGGTTTATCGGGGGCAGGACCTTGCCCGCGCCTCCGGACGTTAACGCGGGCCGAGTATCGTGAAACCGCCATCGACCAGGATCGATTGTCCGGTGATGAATCTCGCCTCGTCCGTGCAGAGCCACACCGCAACGTCCGCAATATCCTGAGGCGTGCCGATTCGGCCCAGGGTTTCGGCAATGCCCCGTCGCTACAGCGCCTCATTGACGCCGGCGCCATCCCGCTCGGCAAAGCCAACTTGCACGAGCTGGCCTCGGGCGCCACCTGCGTGCATTCGCTTGCGCCTCCTGGCAGCGTGCACAATCCGCACGCCCCGACACACATCGCCAGCGGCTCATCCGGCGGCAATGCTGCAGCGATCGCCGCGGGCATCGTCGCCTGCGGCCTGGGTACGGACACCGGCGGTTCACTGCGCATTCCTGCCACCTTGACCGGTATCGTCGGATTCCGCCCTTCGCACCATCCGCCCAGCCGCAACTGCCGCTACGACAGCCGCGATGTCCTGCCGATTAGCCTCCGCCACGATACCGTCGGCCCTATGGCCAGGACAGTCGCCGACATCCGCCTGCTGGACGGCGTACTCGGCGGTACGCCGCGCCACGCTCCGCCGCCGTTACGTGAGGTACGACTAGGCATCGCCGACTGGTTCTGGTCCGCGCTGCTCGACGAAGCCCGCCCGCCACTGCACCGGGCACTGGCGCGGCTGGCCGATGCCGGCGTCGAACTGGTCGACATCGATCTTCATCGGCTCGGTGAGTTGAATATCCGCGTTTCACCGGTCATCAATCTGCATGAACCACTGACGGCCATTCCACGCTTCCTGCAAGCGTATGGTGCACACGAGGAGCAGCGACGGATGCGCCTCGAGGAGATCGTCGCTCAGGTCGCCTGCGACGATATCAGAGCATTATTCGAGAGAACCCTGGCTCGCGAACGAACCGATTCCTACCCCGCCGCCTTGCGCCATGGGGAGACACTGACGGC
This sequence comes from Billgrantia endophytica, assembly GCF_002879615.1. Taxonomy (GTDB): domain Bacteria; phylum Pseudomonadota; class Gammaproteobacteria; order Pseudomonadales; family Halomonadaceae; genus Halomonas; species Halomonas endophytica. The sequence continues at coordinate 30,453 of NZ_PNRF01000002.1, read as the reverse complement.
CTACCTTCAACACTGCATCGCGTCGCACCGGCTGGATGCCCTATGCCTGCCGACCACCCTGCTGGCGGCACGCCCGCTGGTGACTCCGGACGGCGAACGGCTGATGATCGACGGTTGCCAAACGAGCCGCTTCGAGGCCTATATTCGCAACACCACGCCGCTGAGCAGTGCCGGGCTTCCCGCCCTGTCGCTACCTGCGGGCACCACCGATGCCGGCCTACCCGTGGGGCTCGAACTCTGCGCTCAGATTGGCGACGACGACCGCCTGCTGGCGTTTGCGGCCAGCGTGGAGGCACTACTTGAAGCCCCTCCCAAGGTCGACCCGGCGAGCCTCGCCGAAGAGTTGGAAAGGCTCGGGCCAAGCTAGGAACGACCGGCCGCGAAAGGCCCTCGCTGGCCCCTCTGCCCTAGCTTGAGAGCCATACCGAATGGGCATCCCGACTCGCCCAACGCCGGGTAGTCGGTGTAGCCCTGGGGCCCGGAAGTGTAGAAGGTCTCCGGTTGCGGCTCGTTGAGCGGAGCGTTGTCGGCGAAGCGCTTCGGCAGGTCGGGGTTGGCGATGAACGCCTTTCCGAAGGCCACCGCATCCGCCTTGTCCTCTTCGAGCCATGCGTTGGCCTGGTCGCGGGTGAACGCTTCATTGGCGATGTAGGCGCCGCCGAAACGCCGCTTGAGCTGCGGCCCGAGGCTGTCCTCGCCGGCATGCTCGCGGGTGCAGATGAAGGCGATGCCGCGCTTGCCGAGCGCCTCGGCTACATAGCCGAAGGTGCCCGCCGGGTCGCTGTCGCCCATGTCGTGGGAGTCGCAGCGCGGCGCGAGGTGCATGCCGACGCGGCCGGGCGACCAGACGCCGAGCACGGCATCGGTGACCTCGAGCATCAGCCGGGCGCGATTCTCCCGCGAGCCGCCGTAGCGGTCGCTGCGCCGGTTGGTGGAATCCTGCAGGAACTGGTCGAGCAGGTAGCCGTTGGCGCCGTGGAGCTCGACGCCGTCGAAGCCCGCTTCACGGGCGTTCTCGGCGCCCTTGCGATACGCCTCGACGATCCCGGATATCTCCTCGGTTTCCAACGCCCGGGGCGTGACGTAAGGCTTCTTCGGCCGAACCAGACTGACATGCCCCTCGGGCTGGATGGCGCTGGGCGCCACCGGCAATTGCCCGTCGAGGTAGAGCGGATCGGAGATGCGCCCGACATGCCAGAGCTGCAGCAGGATGCATCCTCCTGCGGCATGCACGGCGTCGGTCACCTTCTTCCAGCCGGCGACCTGCTCCTCCGACCAGATGCCCGGCGTGTTCGGATAACCGATACCCATGGGCGTCACCGAGGTGGCCTCGCTGATGATCATGCCCGCCGAGGCGCGCTGACGGTAATACTCCACCATCAACTCGCCGGGGACGCGCCCCGTCTCGGCACGGCAGCGGGTGAGCGGCGCCATGACGACTCGATTGGACAGTTCCAGTTCGCCGAGCTTGATGGGATCGAGCAGTGTAGGCACGGATGTTCTCCCTGGTTGTCACGAACGGATCACAGCTCCGCGTCGATGCGGCGCAGGAAATCCTGGATCACGGCTTCGTTGCGTTTGAAGAAATGCCATTGTCCGACCCGCTGGCTGGTGATCAGTCCCGCGCGTTGCAGGGTCGCCAGATGGGCGGAAACGGTGGACTGCGACAGACCGCAGCGCTGGTCGATCTGCCCGGCGCAGACGCCGAGATCCAGCGAATGCTCCTGATCGGGAAAGTGCTCCCGCGGCGCCTTCAGCCACAGCAGGATCTGCCGGCGCACGGGATGGGCAAGGGCCTTGATGATGGCGTCCAGATCGCAAGACATGGGAATGACCGTATTGCGGTATATCGCGATACATCGAAGCATAGATCGAAAGAAGGCGATATGGAAGCGGCTTTCGTCAGCGTGCTCGCCTATCGCCACGTCGAGCGGCCACCGGATGAGTCGAACGCGGCAGGGACAAGGCGCTTTCGCTTCTGCCGAGGCCAGGCGACACTCTAGTCTGCAAGTCGCTCCCCACCAGTCAGGAAACGTCACATGTCCAACAACAACGACACCGCCTTTTGGCGCAACGCCGAGCGCCACCTGATCCGCTATGGCGGCACCTTCACGCCGATGATCGTCGAGCGCGCCCAGGGCAGCTTCGTCTACGACGCGGACGGCCGCGCGATCCTCGACTTCACCTCGGGACAGATGAGCGCGGTACTCGGTCACTGTCACCCGGAGATCGTGTCGGTCATCACCGAATACGCCGGCAGGTTGGATCATCTCTTCAGCGGGATGCTGTCGCGGCCGGTGGTCGATCTGGCGAGCCGGCTGGCCGAGGTCACCCCAGACGGCCTCGACCGGGCGCTGCTGCTCAGCACCGGCGCGGAGTCGAACGAGGCGGCCATTCGCATGGCCAAGCTGGTCACCGGCAAGTACGAGATCGTCGGCTTTGCGCAGTCCTGGCACGGCATGACGGGAGCGGCGGCCTCCGCCACCTACAGTGCCGGACGCCGCGGCATCGGGCCCGCCGCCGTCGGCTCCTTCGCGATCCCCGCGCCCTTTCCCTATCGACCGCGCTTCGAGCGCAACGGCGCATACGACTGCCTGGCCGAACTGGACTATGCCTTCGACCTCGTCGACCGCCAGTCCAGCGGCAATCTCGCCGCCTTCATCGCCGAGCCGATCCTCAGTTCCGGCGGGATCATCGAACTCCCCGATGGCTACATGGCCGCCCTCAAGCGCAAGTGCGAGGAGCGCGGCATGCTGCTGATCCTCGACGAGGCGCAGACCGGGGTCGGACGCACCGGCACGCTGTTCGCCTGCCAGCGCGACGGCGTCACGCCGGACATCCTCACTCTGTCGAAGACGCTGGGCGCCGGCCTGCCGCTCGCGGCGGTGGTCACCTCCGCGCGGATCGAGGAGCGCGCCCACGAACTGGGCTACCTGTTCTACACCACCCATGTCTCCGACCCGCTGCCCGCCGCGGTCGGCCTGCGGGTACTCGACGTGGTCCGGCGCGAGGGACTGGTCGAGCGCGCCAACCTGATGGGAAAGCGGCTCAGGCATGGTCTGCTAGGGCTGATGGAGCGCTTCGAGTGCGTCGGCGACGTGCGCGGCCGAGGCCTGCTGCTGGGCATGGAGATCGTCAAGGATCGCCGCACCAAGGAGCCGGCGGACGAACTGGGCGCCCGCATCACCCGCGAGTGCATGAACCTGGGACTGAGCATGAACATCGTGCAGTTGCCCGGCATGGGCGGCGTCTTCCGCCTCGCGCCGCCGCTGACCGTCAGCGAGGAGGAGATCGGCCTGGGCCTTGAGCTGCTGGAGCGGGCCATCCAGCGTTCGCTGTAGGCTCCTGCGTCGAGAGTCCTGCCCGAGCGGTCCGATGTCGTCCGGGCAGGACGCTCGCGGTCAATCCCACGCCGGCGCCAGTCCCGCAATGCTTTTCAAGCAAGACCATTTCCGGCTCTACGATGTTCTGCATAATTAACACTTCAGATTTTTCAAGCATGGTGAGTATCGTTTATTTTCAAGATGAAGCATTTCGACTTGCACGAGATTTTTGCATATAGCGCACCACGATAGGACCAACTATTGCCATTACAGACAACAGCAAAAGCACTGCCGATACCGGCCGTGTCAAAAATATGCTCCACTCTCCTCCACTGACAAGCAATGCACGCCGCATCTCGCTTTCCAAGATCGGACCCAGCACCAACCCCAGCACAATCGGGTAAACCGGGAAACGCGCCAAGGTGGCAATGAAACCCAGGGCGCCAAGTGCCAACATGAGCCCTACATCAAAAATCTGACGATTGAGAGCATAAGTGCCCACCACAGTCAGCAACAACAATGCAGGATAGAGTACGTGGCGTGGCAAGTTCAGCACACGCACCACATAGCGATAACCCACGACTGACAGCAAATACATCATTATGGTAGCCAACAGAAACGCCGCCAATATGGCATAAACAATGTCGCCGTTCGCCTCGAAGAGACGTGGGCCTGGCTGTAGTCCATGTATCATCAGACCACCTATCAGCATTGCAGTAACGCTATCGCCAGGGATGCCTACGGTAAGCAACGGAATGAGTGCTCCACCAGTTACACCATTGTTTGCGGCTTCAGACGCGACGATACCGCCGGGACGTCCAGTGCCATACTTCGCCCCATCCTTTTCAAAGCGGCGGCTCTGATCGTACGCTAGAATGGAGCCAATATTGCCACCGAGCGCTGGAATGATCCCCGCACCGACACCTATTATGGATGAGCGAAGTAAGTTCCACTTCTGCATCATCATTTCCCCCAGTGTCGGAATCATCCTGCTCCTTTCCAGATTGAGTCGCTTTTGCACACCAGGAGCGGCAATGGCCATGAGAATTTCGGGAATCGCGAAGAGCCCGATCAACGCTGGCATAATGCTAATCCCTTGGAAGAGATTGATCGTTCCAAAAGTCCAGCGATCCTCGCCTGTGGTGGGGTCTAGTCCAACCATCGAAAGTGCGATGCCGATCAATGCGCAGAGGAGTCCTTTGGCAAGCGCACTTCCCGACAGGCTAACCACGATCGTCAACCCAAACAGTGCCAGTGCCGCGTATTCAGCAGAACCAAGGTTGAGCGCCAGTCTCGCAAGGACCGGAGCCATCGTGACAAGTGCGACCCAACCCACGAAGCTACCCACCACGGAAGCGACCAAGGCCCAACCGAGCGCGCGCGTCGCCAGGCCCTGTCTTGCCATTGGATGGCCATCAAGTGTGGTAACCATCGCCGAGGGTGTGCCAGGAATATTGAGTAGAATTGCAGGTACGGCACCGCCACTCAGTCCGCCACAATAGACGCCTATCAACGTTGCCAGAGCAATTTCTGGCTCTAACGAGAAAGTAATCGGAATAAAGACAGCAACTCCCATTGTTGCTGTCAACCCTGGAATCGCCCCGCAGGTGATTCCAACAAAAACGCCTAATGCAATCCACAAAATTCCTACTGGATTCGCAGCTAGGGTCTGAAAACCACCGGCAAGAAGACTTATCGTTTCCATTGCTATTCCATCATCAGTGCAGACGGATATTGAGAATAAATTCGAAGAGAAGCCATATGACCAGAACACCAATTATCGCTATCACTGCCGCCGATAGGCTATGCTTGGGTCGGCGCCACCCCGCTGGGAGCAGGCAGAATGACAGAATCACGGAGAAGGCGGATGCTGCGACGGGAAAAGCGGTGTTGCGCCAGAGCAACAGGAAGGCGACCAGTAACGCCAGCGTAGCCACCGCATAAATCACCTTACGCAACGCACTTGCCTCAAGCTCGGAACTCTCGTCCGATGTTGTTTCAATCGGGACAAGCTTCCCCCCGCGCCTTTTGCAGAAATACAATACCTCCTGCAACGCAACGATCAAAACCATCAAAATCGTTAGTGTCAGCACGATAATAGGAACGGTGCCTGGTCCGACCGGCCTGCCCATCCCTCCAAAACTCATCTCAAGCGTCGGAGGCAATAGGAAAAGTGCGGCGCCAATACTGCCGACCAAGAAGACCAAGGTAGCTCCCAACACCCAGCCGTAATTGTGCGATGAGGGTTGCCTGTCTGACATACATTAGTCTCCGGTGAATATCTCTTGTGCTGCGGACTCCAACGTATCAATTAGCCCGGCATTGTATTCCTGCAATTCTTCACCACTGAGGCCACCTGCGATAAATCCGTTCTCTTCCGCAAATTCCTGAAATGCTTCGCTAAGAATTGCCGTATTGAAGATTTCCACCAGCCTTTCACGAATCTCCGCATCCAGCCCTGCAGGTGCAGTCAGATAAGTAATCTGCGCCAACTCACCACTGCTGAAGACATCGTATCCCGCCTCTTGGAAAGTTTCTGTTTCAGGAAGAGCTTCTATACGCTCTTGCCTATAGACTCCAATAGCCTGCAGATCATCGGCCTCAATCTGCGGTAGCGTCTCACTGGGCTTCAGCACCCCTGCGTCGATTTGCCCGCCCATGATCTCGGCAATTACACGCGACCCACCGGGGTAGGGAATATGGCGAAACTCTACCCCCGCCGCCTGGCCAGTCAGACCTGCCATCGCGTGGTTCACATTATTGGTACCTGGTGTACCAATGGTAACGCTGCCAGGATTCTCCTTCATATACTCCATGAAGGCATTCAGCGAGTCCCATTCACTATTAGGGGAAACCAGAAGAACCAAGGGATCCTCTGAAAAAAGCGCAATATCCGTAAAAGAGTCATAAGTGAATGGCACATTTCCTTGTGCAATCAACGACAGGATCGAACTGGAGCCGAGTCCGACCGTGTAGCCGTCGGGTGCGGCAGAAGCCACCTGTGCCATGCCTACAGCGCTACCTCCACCAGGCATGTTCTCGACCACAGCCCTGACCCCTTGTTCTTCCAAACTCGGTAGAATCTTGCGCGCCATGATATCGGTTGACCCACCCGGGTTCCATGGCACGATAATTCGTATTTCCTGGCTCGGAAAATCGTCCTGGGCAAGAGCGATTGAGGAAGTAAAAAGAACAGCAAAACTTACAGTCACAATAGTTTTAAAGAATGTGCGCGGCATGCCAATACTCCTAATTTTTATTTAAAGATCGACCAGCGACTACTTAACGTAGCCCGGCCCATCGATCAGTGGGTTTTTTATAATGAATGATTCATCCACCTCGACCCCTAAACCGGGCCCTTCAGGTGGGTGCACTGTGCCATCGGGCCGAAGCACAATGGGGGACGAGCAGAGCTCGTCGCGAAACGGATTGATCTTCGCCGTATCGGCCTCGAAGTAGCCTGGATTATCTATTGAAGCGAGAAAATGGATACTTGCCGCCATGTTCAGCCCAGTGGCTGAGGTGTGGGGATTTATTCCCAGCTTCCATGCGGATCCAAGTGCAGCAACACGCAAGCCTTCTGTTATACCGCCGACTTTGGAAAGATCCGGTTGGAGAATCCGAATCGACCCAGCCAATATCGCGTCGCGAAATTCAAAGCGGGTATAGTGGTTCTCACCCGCTGCCAGAGGGGTGTGGCCCAGGCGTGCCGCACGTGCGTACAGATCCTGGTCATGGGGTGAGAAGGGCTCCTCAAGCCAACCGACGCGCATCTCATCAAGACACGGCATTAGCCGACGGACATGATCAAAATCCGCATTGGCATTGGCGTCGGTCAGTATATCGATCTCCTCACCGACAGCTTCCCGTACCGCCTCAATCCGTGCACGGTCATTGGCAGCCGTATCACCAATGCGCAATTTGATGGCACGGTACCCTTTCTCGATCATTCCCAATGATTCACTCGCCAACGATTCGGGAGTCTGGTAGCCGAGTGCAATCCCCCCCGCGTATGCTTTTACGGACACCTGCCCACCGCCAAGAAGCCGATAAAGTGGCAATCCTGCGGCTTTACCACGTAAATCCCAAAGCGCCATATCGATGCCACTGAGCGCAATGGCCGCTGCCGCTCCCATGCCGTGGCTGGCAAGCTGCAGAGCATAAATGCGGTCCCAAACCTGTACGGTGGCAAGTGCATCCATTCCTTCAACAAGCTCGCTGAGGGTGGAGTTGACCAAGTGAGCAACAGCCCCGGGAGCGCGTCCATGATGCGCCTCCCCCCAACCTACAAGGCCCTCGTCAGTCGTGATCTTTACCAGTACGGCATCACGTTTTACAGCACGGCCAATACCTAGCGTGACACCATTTTCCTCGGGAAGACGGAACGATACGGGAAACGCCTCTATCTTTTTTATCTTCAAGGATTTTTCTCCTTTTCGTGTTCTTGGCGATAAGCAACGCCGATGTTGCGTATGTGTGTCTCCATCAGGTTGGCGGCAGCGGTACTGTCGCGTGCTTCAAGGGCAGCCAACACCGCTCCCATCTCGGCCAGTGACTCGGCTACACGACAGCTTCGTAGCGAATTCGCACGCCGAATCCAGCGTATCTGATCCCTGAGATTCATTAAGGTCGTTTGGATCAAACCATTCTCGGCATGCTCATAGAGTGTTTTGTGAAAAATGTCATCAAAGACTTCTATCGATGTAATATTTTTAGTTTCCTCGCCAGCCAATGCATCAAACATGGCGCGAAGGCTTTGCAGTGTCGGGTTGTCCAGCCGCTCAGTGGCAATCCTGGCCACGTGCGCCTCGAGCAGCATTCGGAGTTCGCAGAGCTCCACCACATCATCAACGCCAAATTCGGCAACGATTGTGCCGCTTTGGGGTAGGACGTTGACCCACCCCTCCACTTCTAGCCGCTTCAATGCGGTACGGATTGGCGATCTCCCGACTCCCAGCTCCACGGCTAGCCGTGCTTCAGAAAGGCGGCTTCCGGGGCGGTAATCCAGCGACAGTATCCTCTCCTTGATTTCGGTGTAGGTATCGAAATTCTTTTTCACATTTCATCTCTATAAAGCGAAAGCACAAAACTAGTTAACTAGTTGCCCAGATGGTCGTCAATATCGACTTTAGACCAAGTCAAGGCGTTCACCTGGTCAACGATAATTGAGGTCCACCCTGTAGAACGGTGGGCTGATTCAGGTGCCGTGTTCTCCATCGCTGGCGAGGCCGCGCAGGTCGAGATACATGGCCCGATCGCGCTCGACGAAGCGACCCTGGCTAGAGGTGCGGTCATCGAGGGTAGGGCTCGGCCACTTCATGGAACAGGACGCGCTCGCCGACATCGAGGCCGTCGCCTCGTTCACGTGCGGGAGGAATGGACGCCGCCAAGCGGTGGTCGTGGATACCGGTAAGGAGGAGGTAGCGGAAGACGCCGCGTTATAAACTTCGAATCACATCCGAAACGCCACCTCGGGACGATCCATCAAAGCCTCCATTTTTTCTTGGGTATCCGTCTCGTCGGTAGGCACATAGGTGATCAGATGCAGTTGGACGCCATTGCCGCCTGCCACATGCTACCTGCTACCTGCTACCTGCTACCTGCTACTTGAAGGATGGCGTAGTCGAAGGACAACCGGCCCACTCCAGGGTGCTCGTGTAAACCTTCACATCCTCTATGTGGCAAACGAACATCGTGTTCGTCCCACCACTTGGTGAACTCAGGGCTGCGTGACAGCAACCATTCGACGAGTTCATTGAACCAGGGATCGTCGAGATAGTTGGCCTGGGTCAGACGCAACTTGGCGACACAGTCCCGGGCATGCACCTCCCAGTCCACGAGCAATTGGCGCGCCTCGACCGACTCAGCCAAGTCGAGCTGGGCTTTCCACACGACTTCATTACCAGCCAGTTCGTCGATGACAACGTCACCGGCGGTACCAGGACTCCTCCTCAACGAGTGGCCATACGAGCGGACCGTTGCCCCCTCCTAGCGCCCCCCGCCCACACCGTCACGCAAGCACAGGAGCACCGCAGCAATATCGAACACTCGGCAACACCGGCCTTCTCGTTTCCCAGTTCTACCTGGGCATCATGACCTTTAAACGGACCGAGACATGCTCGACCGCCCTGCGATGCAAGACACAGCGTGACAGCACTCTCAATTGAAAACGATTATCAAACACATTGACAAAATAGAAGCATTTCTCCATATTCCCGAACCTTGCGACACTCGAATCGGCGCCAAGCAGACGCCTCCAAAGGCGTGACTTAAGGGATTTCCAATGAAAACGCCATTGCGCCATGTCTGGATCATGAGCCCGTCGCGGGTGCCCTGCCCTCCGATGGCGGACCCGCTCCTCTGCTGGCGAAATGCCTCGCTCGGCGCCCTTGTCTCGGCCACGCTCCTCGCCTCGAACGCTGCGCTGGCCCAAGCCGATGACGCCATCGCCCTGGAGCCCGTGTCTATCACCGCCCAGAATCTTTACGAAAACGTGGGCTACACCCGCCGCAGCACTGGCGCCGGCACCCGGCTGGAACTGAGCCCGAAGGATATCCCGCAAGCGGTCAGCATCGTCACCGAACAGCGCATCCGGGATCACAACTTGCGGACCGTCGAGGAGGTGCTGTCCAACACGACGGGCATCTCTGCTCGTCGCCTGGACAGCAACCGCGTCACGTTCTTCTCCCGTGGGTTCATGATCGACAGCTATCAGTACGACGGCATTCCCACGCTCAATACCGACGACCGCTGGTATTTCGGGGAAGGCGCATTGAATACGGCGATTTACGATCGCGTCGAAGTGGTTCGCGGGGCCAACGGCCTGCTGACCGGAGCCGGGAATCCCGGCGCGTCGGTGAATTTCGTCCGCAAGCACGCCGACAGCCGGGAGCTCACTGGCTCGGTGTCGGGCTCGCTGGGCAGTTGGGATCAACGCGGCACGCTTGTCGACGTCACCATGCCGCTGACCCAATCCGGCGACGTGCGCGCGCGTTTCATCGGCGGTTACGACGAAGGCGACGGTTTCCTCGACCGTTACGGCCAACGCAAGAAGTTCGGTTACGGCGTGGTCGATGCGAACGTCACCGACAATACGACGCTCTCCATCGGTTACGATTATCAGGATACCCACGCCTCCGCCCCGACCTGGGGCGGCTTGCCGCTGTGGTACGGCGATGGCACGCGCACCGACTACTCGCGCTCGTTCAGCGTGGCGCCGGAGTGGTCCTACTACGACTTCGAATCGGAGAAGATCTTCGCCGAAATCGATCACCGCCTGGCCGACGATTGGCGCATTCGCGTCGTGGGCACCCACGAAGAGACCGCCCTGGATGGCAAGCTGGCGTATCCCTACGGGTTCCCCGACCGGGAGACCGGCCAGGGCGTGTACTACTATACCGGCTGGAATCGCGGCGAGCGGGCGGTGGACTCGGTTGACGCCTATGCCAGCGGCCCCTTCGCCCTCTTCGGCCGTCGCCACGAACTGGTCGTCGGAGGCAGCTACAGCGAGCAGTCCAACGACTACGAAAACGCCTTCACGGCGGGGTTCGACGCGGGGGACTTCAACCGCTGGGACGGCTCGACACCCGATCAGGAATGGCCGGGTTTCGCACCATCGGAAAGCGCGAGCGTGCGCCAGAAGGCTTTCTACGGCGCCGCGCGCTTCTCCCCGGCCGGCCCGCTGACGCTGATCGTCGGCGCGCGATACACCGACTGGAGTGGCCGAAACTGGAGCACCGCGGGAGGCACCGACTCCCAGGGGCAGAATGAGCTCACCCCCTACGGCGGACTGATCTACGACATCGACGATACCTGGTCGGTCTTCGCCAGCTACACCGAGATATTCCAGCCGCAGAACTATCGAGACGCCGATGGCCGTTTCCTCGACCCCATCGTCGGCAAGAACTACGAGACGGGTCTCAAGGCGGCATGGTTCGACGGCCTGCTGAACGCCTCGCTCTCGGTGTTCCGCATCGAGCAGGACAATGTCGCCCAGGCCGACCCGCTCGCTCCCGGGGCGACCGAGACCACCTATCACGCGGCGAAGGGCGTGGTCAGCAAGGGCATCGACTTCGAGGTGAGCGGCGCGCTCACCGACAATCTGGACCTGGCGTTCGGCGCAACGCACTATACGGCGACCGATGCCGAGGGCCCCCACAATACCGACCGACCGCGAACGCAGGTCAACCTGTTTTCCAGCTATCGCATCCCGCAATGGCAGAAACTGACGGTAGGCGGCGGCCTCAACTGGCAGAGCCACACCTTCGTGAATGATATCGCCGGCCCGAACGGCCCTCGACGATTCGAGCAGGGCAGCTACACGCTGGCGCACCTGTTCGGCCGTTACCGGTTCACGCAGCAGCTTGCCTTGCAGATCAACATCAACAACCTGTTCGACGAGAAGTACTACAGCCACTTCGACGGCTACGGTGTCTACGGCGAACCGCTCAATGCCACGGCGGCGCTGACTTACTCCTTCTAGTCTTGTCTGAAAAGCCGCCGAACGGTGACGACCATGGCTCGACGGGCAGGTTCAGCATGGCGTTCAATCGCGATACCGGGCCGCCGGCGGTACGATATGCCGAAGCGGCACTCTCGCCGTGAGGATATAGACCTCGACAGGATCGACACATTGAACCAACTACTCGCCATGCGGGCCTTCGTTCGCGTCGTCGAAACGGGCTCCTTCAGCCAAACGGCGAATCATCTGGCGCTGCCACGCTCATCATTGAGCAAGCTGGTTTCCGATCTCGAAATCCATCTCGGCATCAAGTTGTTGAACCGCACCACGCGCGCGGTGACGGCGACCTCCGACGGGCTGGAATACTATCGACACGCGGCGCGGCTGGTGGCCGAGGTGGATGCGCTGGACGGCGACATGCGCGGCAACGGGCTCAAGCCCAGCGGCCACCTGCGCGTCGACGCCCCCGCCACCTTCGCCACCAGCCTGTTGATACCGGCCCTGGCGGACTTTCAGCGCGAATACCCCGGCATCAGCGTGGCGCTGGGGGTCAGCGACCGGGCGGTGAACCTCGTCGGTGAAGGCGTGGATTGCGTGATCCGCGCCGGCCGCCTCGACGCGCTTTCGATGGTCGGACGCCACCTCATCGAGCTGGATTACGTGACCTGCGCGGCCCCGGGCTATCTCGAACGCCGGGGAGCGCCCTCGCACTCCAACGAGCTCGGCACCGGTCACACGCGACTCGGTTATTTCATCGCGGCGACGGGCAGGCCAATTCCGCTGCACTTCGAAAAGGGCAACGAACGCTTCGAGATGGCCGATAGCGACTATGCCGCCAACGATGGCAACGGCCTGATGGCGATGCTGCTCGCCGGGCTTGGCGTCGGGCAGCATTTTCGGCGTTGCGTGCAGCCGTATCTCGACTCGGGCGAACTGGTGCCGGTCCTGACCGACTGGTCCCGGCCGGGCATGCCGTTTCACATTCTCTATCCGCCCAACCGGCACCAGAGTGCCCGGCTGAAGGTCTTCATCGAGTGGCTACGGGCCGCTTTCGAGGACTAACCAGTCGATCCTCAAGCGATGACTGCCGTCACCCGGATCTCGACCCGCATCGCCGGCAGGCCCAACGCCTCGACGCCCGTCTGCGTCCAGATCGGCGCATGGTTCGGCATGTAGTGCCGGTAAAGCCGTGTCATCGTCTCGTTCACTTCCGGCGGAAAGCCGCCGACGTGATAGGAGTTGACGTGGATGACATGCTCCCAGGCGGCAGCGGCGGTCTCGAGCGTCCGCGTCACGTTGCAAAACGCCTGCTCGATCTCCTCCACCAGCGACGCCGGTATTTCAAAGTCGTCGTTCCAGCCGCCCTGGCCGGAAATCTCCACACGATTGTCGACCTTCACTGCCTGCGAGTAATACAGCAGATCCAGCGCCTTCTCCCCGTAGCCGGGAGTCACGAAAAACTCAGGTCTACTCATCGATTCGCCTCTTGGGTGGTTGATGGCTACCGATGCTAGAACGCCGAAACCGGGAGCAGAAGACGCGAAATCGGCCATGACTATCCATGTGGATGGATAATCGACTCCTGCCCCGCGCGGGATGTCTGCCTCGGCCTTAGTGGTTCGCAACACGCCTTACCGGCAGTGGTATCGTCCAGTCTTAGAAGACATCCCTGTATGATGAGTGGCCGGTTTGAGTCGTTTCGGCCAGCCGATCCGATTCGGCCCGTGCCCGCGCCAGGTCCTCGCGCGTATCGATGTCGAGCGCCCACTCGGCGAGGATTGGAACGGTTGCAGTACGCTCCAACGACTGGAATATCCGGCCGGCGCCAGCATCGCCTTCCTGGCCAAGCAACCTGTCGAAGACCGATCGATCGAATAGAGCGGGTGGCATAGGCACCGTTCCCGCCATCGACATGACCGCAGTGCGCTCCGGTGTCAGGGCGCGACGAAGATCGAAGAGATGCGCATCCGGGACGTTAGGCATATCGGCGAGCAGCACCAGCGCCGCATCGACGTTCTGCCACTGTCCTGCCTGGCGAATGCCTGCCGCCAGCGAGGTCGACAAGCCCTGCTCCAGATCCGTATTGATCGCAATGGTCCAGCCAGCGGCGCGCAGCTCCGCCGCTCGCCCGGCCTGATCGGGGCCGACGACCGCAATACGGGCGGCAAGGTCATGTTCCCGAAGTGCCGACCCGGCATGATGGATGACGCGCTGCCCCCGAAGCCGCGCCAGGAGCTTGTCGTCCCCTGCGAAGCGACGAGACTGCCCCGCGGCCAGCAGTACAAGCGCTGTCGAGGCGAAGGGGAATCGCACCTTGCGCTGATAGGCTTCAATGATCTCCGCGAGTACGGAGATAGCAAGTGCCGATGCCTCGCGCATTGATGGGACCAAGCCGACGGGGCCGTGGATTCGTCCGATCTGGCTTTCGGCAATGCCGGCGGCACGAAGCCTCTCACAACGCCGGGCATGAGTCGTCTTGCTGCCAACGGCACCGATATAAAAGGCTGGGCCTTGGAGGACTTGGGCAAGCAACCTTTCCTCCCAATCGATATCGTGGAAAGCGAGAAGAAATGCCGTCCATGGATCGTCGCCCAGATCCGGAAGCGTCGATGGGACCGTCAGCGTCGTGATGCTATCGATTCCCAGACGCTGAGCGTCTTGAATTTCGGCGCTGTCGCGGAGCTGCAGCTCGGTCTGGATACCACTCGCCGCCGCGAGCCGGGCAAGCGCCAGGCTGTCGGCCCCGCGCCCCGCGATGCGCAGGCGGAGCCTGGGCGTGTATTGGAAGGACAATGCGCCTGCCACCACCGGGCGCCCCAGCCGTAGATCGCCGGTTTCCGAGAGGTTGAGCGTCGCTGTCTTGCGCGAGGCGAGCCGATCATGGCACGCACGCAGGACATCGGCCTTTGCATCTGGCAGTACACAAACCTCAATCGCACCACCGCAGGGAAGTGGCAGATCCATGAAAGGCGAGCCACTGCCGTATCTCAAGCGTTCGATCCGCCCCATGCGCAGCGCTTGCCGGGCATGATGCGCGACATCCGCATCGATACATCCGCCCGAGATATAGCCGCAGCGTCCGCCATCTGCGGACACGGCCATCAGGGCGCCCGGCTGGCGCACGGCACCGCCTTCCGTCGCCGTCACGACGACGAGCGCGACCTCCCCCACCCTGCGCCAGGCAAGCCATTGTCCAAGGACATCTTGTGCATGTTCCAGATACATCGTGGACCTCGGCAGGTCTATATTCATTGCGCTAGCGCTCATCGAGGGCTTCATGGACGTCCTGTCCGAACGGTATCTAGATGTGATCGGAGAACGGCAAACTACGAACCCGCTGTCGTGTGGCGGCGAACAGCGCATTGGCCAGCGCGGGCGCGAGAGGGGGAACGCCAGGTTCACCGGCTCCTCCCAGGGGAGAGCCAATCTCGACAATGCCAACCGTGACCTCTGGCGCCTCTCCGATGCGCAGAAGGGGATAGTCATAAAAGTTCGACTGTTCGGCACGGCCGTCGCGGAGCGTGACCTTCTGCCTCAGCGCTACACCAAGCGCATCGATGACCGATCCCTGAATCTGTGTTTCCACCTGGCCCGGGTTGATCGCGCGCCCGCAGTCGATGGCCGCATGGACCCGTTCGACATGGATCCCCTCACCACCACCGGCCCGCGCCTCGACCACCTGTGCGACAAAGGAGCCGTAGCTCTCGGCTACCGCCAGGCCGCGAGCGATTCCTTCCGGAGCCGGCTCGTCCCACCGTGACATCTCGGCCACCCGGTCGAGCACGGCGAGCATCCTTTCCTGCCCCTCACAATGGCTTCTGCGAAACTCCAGCGGATCGCGCTCCGCCGCCGCGGCGCATTCGTCCATGAAGCTTTCGAAGAAAAAGCCGTTGAAGGAGTGGGCAATCGCACGCCAGGGGCAAAGCGGTATCGGCAGATCGACCACGGCGTGTTCCACGACGAAGTTCGGAATGTCGTAGTACATATCCGACAGCCCGTTGAGCGAGAAGGGATCGAAGTTCGCCAGGTTGCCCGTTGCCTGCGCCCGCTGCTCGGGATCCATGCCGTATTCGCGGCCCATCTGCGGCCCGGCGATGCGGATACGCATGCCGGTGATGTCGCCGGCTTCGTCCAGGACCGCCCGGAAGCGGCACCTCATCGTCTGGCGGTACTGGCCCTGCTGAATGTCGTTCTCGCGCGTCCAGAGCACCTTGACCGGCCGCCCGCCGACGGCGCGGCTGGCGAGCGCCGCTTGAAGAGCGATCTCGCCATGCGTCTTGCGACCGAAGCCGCCGCCCAGATGGGTGGTGTTGATGAATAGCCGTTCAGCCGGCAACTGCAAAGCGCTCTCCAGCGTCATGCGGACGACGTCCTGGCCCTGTGTACCGATCCACAGTTCCGTGCGCTCCGCGCTGGATTCAGCCACACAGTTGATCGGCTCCATGCACGCATGAGCGAGCAGCGGTGCCGAGTACTCGGCCTCGACGACCTGACCCTCGCTAGACAAGGTTGCCTCTGCGTCACCGCGCAAGGTGGAAATCGGCACATCGGACCAGTCCAGCGCCTCGCGAAGCATGCCCTCTATCTCGTCCGTGGAAAGGTTGTCCGCCGGTGTCCGGGTGAAGGTGATGTCGAGTGCATCAGCAGCCTGCCTGGCCTGCCACCAGGACTCCGCCACCACAACCGCGCCGCGCGGCACGCGAGCCACCGCGACCACACCCGGCATGCCGGCGACACTGCTCTCGTCGAACGACTCGACGTCGGCGGAAAAGACCGGGGCGAGCCGGGCGGCGCCGTATAGCATGCCTTCGCGCTCGACATCCACCCCGTACACGGCCCTGCCGGTCACTTTCGCCGGTATATCGAGGCGCGACACCGTGCGCCCGGTCAGCGTTCGCTCACCGTCGGGGCGCAGGGTCGGTTCCTCCGGCACCGGCAACGCCATGGCATCCTCCACCAGTTCACCGAAGGGAATCCTCCGGTCACTGCCGGTATGAACGATGAAGCCATTCTCGGCATGCAAGGCTCCAGGCGCGACCCCGAGGCGCTCGGCCGCTGCTTGCGTCAGCATCTCCCGCGCCTGGGCGGCGGCGCGGCGCAGCGGATCGTGCCAGAAGCGAATGCCGAGCGAGCCCACGGAGCGCATCTGGCCGAGGAAAGGAACCCTGTAGTCAGGCGTCGGCTGCTTCGGCATTTCGACGACGATGCCCGACCAGTCGGCGCCCAACTCCTCGGCGAGTATCTGGGCCTGTCCGGTGTGGGTTCCCTGGCCCATCTCGCTGGTGGGCAGCACGAAGGTCACCTGGCCGCTCGTGTCGATGCGAATGAAGGCTTGCGAAAGACCCGCTGCCTCGCTCTGCCGTACCCAGGCCGGCAGCCGAAGGGGAATGACGAGGGCGGCGCCGGCCGCGACTGCGGCGCCAGCCAGAAAGGATCGACGGGTGAGGGGAAAATCTTGTAGTTTCATTTTTCTACCTGCGCCTTGGGTAAGTGTGGATTGAGGCGAATCGCGTCAGACTTCGGCGGCACGGTGAATGGCCGCCCGGATGCGTACATAGGTACCGCAGCGGCACAGATTGCCATTCATCGCCTCATCGATCTCCGCATCGGAGGGGCTCGGGTTACGTCCCAGGAGCGCCACTGCGCTCATGATCTGTCCACTCTGGCAATAACCGCACTGTGGCACGTCCAATTCAACCCAGGCGCGCTGGACGGGATGCGAGCCATCCTCGGACAATCCCTCGATGGTCGTGACGGCCCTGCCCTCGGCACCGGCTAACGGAAAGACGCAGGAACGCACCGGCTCGCCATCGACATGGACCGTGCATGCACCGCACTGCGCGACGCCGCAACCGAACTTGGTGCCGGTGAGCTTCAACTGCTCCCGGAGCACCCAGAGCAGCGGTGTATCTTGTGCAGCGTCGATGTCTACCGAGCGCCCGTTGATCGTGAATGCCGTCATGAGGCCTCCTTTTCGCTATGGGATGGGGGTGCTCAATATTTGCTGAGTATCTCGACCGCTTGATCGAAGCGTCCGCCACGCTCCGCCCAGCGCAGGAAGTTCACGTTCTCCACCAGGATTTCCTTAGGCGTTGGCCGTTCGCGAAACAGCATCATGACTTCCTCGATAAAGTCATCGAGAGGCATATAGCCTTCGCGGGTCGACTGGCCTGGAGTGAGCTCGGTCTGCACCGCGGGGGGAGCAAGCTCGATGAGTTCGACCTTGCCCTTGAGCTGTTCGCGCAGGGAGATCGTATAGGAATGGATGGCCGCCTTGGTGGCGCTGTAGGTTGGCGTGCCACTCATCGGGACAAACGCCAAACCGGACGATACGTTCACGATCGCCGCGTCCGGCTGGCGTACCAGATGGTCGGTCAACGCATTCGTCAGCCGGATAGGCCCAAGCAGATTGGTGATGACCATCTGCTCGGCATCGCGTAGGTCGCGGGTCCTGGACAGGTCCTCGCGTCGCATGATGCCGGCGTTGTTGAACAACACGTTGAGGCCGGGATGCTCGGCGACGACACGGTCGGCAAAGGCAGCGATGGCCTCCGGGTCCTCGATATCGACGACCATCGCGTGCATGTCGCGCCGACCGGCGATGGTTTCCTCGAGCGTCTCCTTGCGCCGCCCAGCGACGATCACGCTGTTACCAAGTTGATTGAAGCGCAGGGCGAGCTCCCGGCCAATCCCGGAGCCGCCCCCAGTGATGAGAATGGTGCTTCCCGCTGTTTTCACGATTTCGTCCTCTATCGGGTGGTAGCCAAAGGCGGTGAGACCATGGCTGCGTTGCATTGATTTTTAACCACTCGACGAAACCAAGGCTTGCCGACGCCTACGCAAAACTTGCCTGATCCTGCAGGGTTGGTGATATCTTCTTCACCGTCATGCTACGTTCGAGCGCAAAATGCGGGAGGAAGCATATGGATTCGCTCAAACAGGCTGTCCGGGCTTATACCAGCCGCCACGCCAACAGCAGCGGCCTGGCGCTAACGCCGGTGCCGGGCTTACGAATGATGTGTGTCGAGGCACCTGCCGGCGACCTGCACTCGGTTTACAGGCCGCTGATATGCCTGATTCTGCAAGGCGCAAAGCGTATGATCGTCGGGCGGGAGGAGGCGGTGTTCCCTGCCGGCCAATCCGTCATCGTGAGCGCTGACATGCCGGTTGTCGGACGGATCGTGCAAGCCAGCCGAAGCGAGCCCTATCTGGCAATCGCGGTCGAGCTGGAGATGGCGATCTTGCGCGAACTCACCGCTCACATCGGTAATTTCCATCCGCAACGCCCATCCGAAATGCGCACGTTATTCACCGAAGATACTGGAGCGGCAGTATTGGATTGCGCAATGCGACTGATGCGCCTGTTGGATCAGCCCGAAGCGATACCGCTCCTGCATCCTGGCATCATGCGGGAGTTGCATTATTGGCTGCTGACGGGGCCTCACGGCAAGGCTCTGTGGTCGCTTGCAGACCCGGACAGTCACGCAAGCCGCCTCGCCACCGCCATTGCCATCCTCAGAGCCGAGTACCGGTCGCGCGTGGCCGTGGAGCGACTTGCCGCGGAAGCCAGCATGAGCCTCACCTCGTTTCACAAGCACTTCAAGCACATGACCTCGCTGACGCCGGGGCAATACCAGAAGCGGCTTCGTCTGATCGAAGCGCGCCGCCTGATGCTCGACGAAGGTTTCTCAGCCAGCAATGCCGCCTTCGAAGTGGGCTACGAGAGCGTATCGCAGTTCACGCGCGAATACGGCCGCCTGTTCCAAAGGCCGCCGAAGCGAGACGCACTGCGCCTGCTGGGCAAGTCGTCGAGCCCCATCGAAGAGGATGCGAGGGTCAGAGTAAGCGAGTCCGTCTAGAACAGATGCTACCAAGCCAACGAGGCATGACCCAGCGGATCAGGGAGGTAACCGTGTGAACGGGAGTGGCCGTCCGGGGGCCGCTAGCATTCATCCGGCTGGTTGCCCTGGTGCGTCTCGGTTCGGCTTGATGGGGCCTGCCTTTGTATCCTGTGAGCGGAGTGTCTCGACAGGCGCTGGCCCCTGTGATATGCCTCCAGTGTGCTTGCTACAGCAGTGGGGTGACAGTCATGGCCTTCCATAACCCGGATCCGAAAATGCGTGAAATCGAGCAGCGCAATGCCCGGTTGCGCGCCAAATTCTTTGCCAAGCTGTTTGGTGGTGCCTGGCGTGGATTTCGCAAGGCCTTGTCGCGCCGTTGAGCCGACACCGTCGGCGTCAACCTTGAGGCTGATCCTCTGCACTTACCATGCCCCCACATGAGCATTCCCGCGCTTCATCGCCACCGCATCGCTACAGCGGCACTCCCTGCAGGTGTTGCTCCGCGGCGTCGATAAAGGCGCGCACGTTGGGGTGATCTCGACGACCACTTTGGAACAACAAGGAAATCGGCAGCGCCGGGGCGGCAGCGTCGCTAAGTATGTGCTCGAGCCGCCCAGCCGCGACATCGTCGGTGACCTGGTAGGAGAGCGTTCGCACCACGCCGAGCCCCGCGACCGCAGCGGCAATGGCCGCGTCCATGTGGTTGACCGTCAGCCTGGCAGGACGCCCGGAACGCCGAACCTCATCGAGGCCCCACCCGCGGTGCGGCCCGGCCTCATCCTCGATCCAGATCAGATCATGATCGCGAAGATCGACC
Organism: Billgrantia endophytica; assembly: GCF_002879615.1. Classification (GTDB taxonomy): domain Bacteria; phylum Pseudomonadota; class Gammaproteobacteria; order Pseudomonadales; family Halomonadaceae; genus Halomonas; species Halomonas endophytica. The sequence goes on along the minus strand of NZ_PNRF01000002.1, from coordinate 10,011 downwards.
AGCGACGTCGGTCTGCCCCGCGCCGCGAGATAAGCCGGGCTCGCGCTCAGCACGCGCCGCACCTGGCCGACATTCAGCATATGCAGCGAGCTATCCGGCAGCTCGGCGATGCGAACGGCGACATCAACGCCCTCTTCGACCAGGCTCACCACCCGATCCAGTAGCAGCAGCCTGACCTGAAGGTCGGGATACCGCCGCAGCAACTCGACGACCACAGGCTGGACATGCAGCCGGCCGAACATGACCGGCGCCGTTACCGTCAGGGTGCCGCGCGGCGTCGAACGGCCACCGCGCACGCTATCGACCGCCGCGTCGATCTCGGCGAGCCCCGCCCGGCATCGCTCCAGAAACAGTGCGCCCTCGTCGGTCAGCCGGACGCTGCGAGTCGTACGCATCAGAAGCTGAACCCCAAGGCTCGCCTCCAGCGCCGCGATGGTCCGCGTCACGGTGGTGGGCGACATCCCCAGTCGCCGCCCCGCTTCGGCGAAGCTCGCCTGCTCCGCGACGCAGATGAAGGTCCTTAGCGTTCGCAACCTGTCCATAGCGCCTCCTGCCCATCGTTCGCCCGTCACTGAGCATTATTATCATAATTCGCAATGATGAAATGCGATTTTGACGGATTCTCCCACTTTGATCCGAGGGACAGAATGTAAAAGAGACAAGGACACCATCAACTGCAGAGGATCGTCGCCATGAAGCTCTACCACTACGCCCTCTCCGGACACGCACATCGCGCCGCCCTGTTTCTCTCCCTCACCGGGCTAGACCACGAACTGATCGAGGTCGATCTGGCGGCCGGCGCCCACAAGCAACCGGAATTTCTCGCGCTCAACGCCTTCGGTGAGGTACCGGTGCTCGACGATGGCGGCATCATCATCGCGGACTCGCTGGCGATACTCGTCTATGTCGCAAGGAAGATCGGTCCTTCCCACTGGTTGCCGACCGATCCCGCCGACGAGGCGCGGGTACAGCGGTGGCTCTCGGTCGCGGCCGGCAAGATCGCTTATGGCGCCTGCGCCGCCCGGCTCATCACCGTATTCGGCGCGCCCTTCCGCACCGACGAAGTGATCGAGCGCGCCCACGCCACGCTCGCCGTCATGGAGCAGACGCTGGAAGGCCAGCGCTGGATCGCCACAACGGCAGAGCCCAGCATCGCCGACATCGCGCTCTACAGCTATATCGAACGGGCCCCCGAGGGCAACGTGGACCTGTCCGGCTACCCCAGAGTCCGGGCCTGGCTGCGCCAGATCGAGGGCCTTCCCGGTTTCACCACGTTCCAGCGGACCCGGGCCGGCCTCGAAGCCTGAATCGCCCTATTTCCCTCAGGAGTCATCAACATGCGCTTTGACACGCTGCGTCTCGATCATATCGGCATCCGCGTCACCGATCTCGCCATAGCGGAAGCCTTCTACGCCAAGTTCGGCTTCTTGCGCGACCCCGATGAGTTTGCCCCCGAGGCCAAGGCCTGCGGGCTCGTGCACCCTGCCGGTCTGCGCATCCACCTGATCTACAACGGCGTGCCTGACAGAGAAGGCAATGTGCTGCTGGACGCGCCGATCAAGCGGCCCGGCTTCACCCACGCCGCCTTCATCGTCGAGAGCATGGACGAACTGGTGGATTGGCTGGCGCGCGAAGGGGTCGAGATCACCGAGGGGCCGGTCATGATGGGCCACGGACGCCGCAACGTCTGCTTCATCCGCGATCCCGACATGAATGTGCTGGAGTTCAATGAGATACTGGCTGGCTAGGCGATGGAATAACGTAGGCGTAGTCGGGATTGTGACGTGATGCCAACCGGGATACCGGGTGGGAGGCGCCATCATGGCGATAGCGTTGATGTCGATCGCTAGGCATCGGCTGTCTGGCTCGCGCTTATCAGGCGGCGATCGCAGTGCCCGGTGCCGGGCCAGCTACTAGCACAACAGAGGGTGAGAATTACGCATGTTGCTTGCCTTTTATATTGCTTGCAGAATCGCCTTACTTTCATCGAAATGCGCAAGGTGTGTCTGATGACAACATGGTTCTGGATCCGAAAACCAGGCAGCATTGCCTGGCGGCGAAAGGAAATCAGGGTGGCGCATATGCTTGCGGCGCTGTTTTCTCTTCTCTGTGCCACCCAATCACAGTTGGCCGGAGCCGCAGAAAATCTGATTTTTGATGCGGCTCGACAGACTGAGGCGCGGCTCGATGCTCGTGTTGGTCTGGCAATCTACGATACTGGAAGCGGTGCGAGCTGGCTATACAACGCCGATGAACGGTTCCCCATGGCCAGCACGTTCAAGGTTCTGGCATGTGGGGCGCTTCTTGCGCGGAGTGATGCCGGCTACGAGAATAGAAATCGGCTGGTGCCGATCGTCCAGTCAGATCTTGTCACCTATTCTCCGGTCACCGAAGGATGGCTGGGCCAGGAGGTAAGCCTTGACGCGCTTTGCGCGGCTACCATGCGGACCAGCGACAACACCGCTGCCAACAAGGTGCTGGAGGCGCTTGGCGGGCCCGACGCGGTCACAGCGTTCCTACGCTCCATCGGCGATGAGGTGACGCGACTGGATCGCTGGGAGACTGAACTCAACGAAGCCACACCCGGTGATCTGCGTGACACCACCACGCCTGCGGCAATGGCGAATTCGTTGCAGAGGCTGCTCCTGGGCGACGCGCTGTCGCCGTCTGCGAAAGCGACATTGACGGAATGGTTGGTGGGTAATGAGGTCGGGGAGCCGCTGCTGCGAGCAGGTATTCCTGACGATTGGCACATAGGCGACAGGACAGGAGCTGGGGGCCATGGTTCACGAGGAGTCGTTGCGATCGTCTGGCCTCCGGAGCGAGCCCCACTTATTGCTGCGATTTACATCACACAGACCGAGGCATCGATGGAACAGCGCAATGAGGCAATAGCCACTATCGGTAGAGCACTGGCCAAAACGGTGCGGGCCACACCGTGATTGTCATGCTATGAAGTGGTCCAATTGGAGCGGACATCCCGATAAGCCTCATAATGGAGGCAATGGAGGTGTTCATGACCAAGAAGACTCGACGTCGGTTTTCCGATGACTTCAAGGCGGATGCGGTGAGCCTGGTGATCGATCAGGGATATTCTGTAGCCGTCTCCAGTAGGTGACACCGGAGCCACAGCCCATCTCCTGGAGCAGCATCTCCCATGGGATACCAGACTTAAGGACGAACAGGATACCGGTCAAGGCAGCACGGTTGGAAACCCGTGCCCTCCCTTGGGCTTGAGGGGCTCCAGTGGCAATGGCGGTTCGACGATTGCCCAGAACTCATCGGATACGATCTTCTTTGCCATATCCATCAGGCTGGCGGTTATGACGTACTACTTCAAGGGTTTTGAAAGGAGTTCTTATGCAGTGTTTCCCTAAACCAGAGGGAAGGTCAAAATGTCTCCGAAAAAATTGACGCATCTCATGCAGAATCAATGAGCGATCCTTGCTAACCATTCGAGAAAGCGAGGATCGCTACCGTGTGCGATATTTACTCGCATTCCTAATGCTGGCGAGTCTGAAGTGGAAAAGGCGACAGACGGCGCGATGAAAATACCTTCCTGAGCGGCCTCGGTGACAAGATCCCTTTCTTGCATCGTAGGGGTGAGGGGTATCCAGACATAGAATCCCCCACTCAGTGGGCGCGGCACGCTGAAGCCGACGTTTTCAAGTCCGTGCACGGTCTGGGCCGTTGCTTCATGGATGCGGTCATGCAAGCGGCGAAGGTATTTTAGGTAGTGGGCTCCCTCAATCAGGGAGTGAACCAGACGCTCGTTTTGGGCTGATGTGGAAATGATGGAGATCACCTTCATTTCATTCAGCTCCTGCGCCAGCTCTGGTGCCGCGGCGATGTATCCGATTCTGACACTACCCGGCAGTGTTTTCGAGAAGGAGCCGATATAAATGACCCGATTGAGCTGATCCAAAGCCGCCAGTCGGGGTGCGGTGTAAGGAAGGATGTCAGCAAAGGGATCGTCTTCAACGATGAGCATGTCATGCTCTTCAGCAACTTTCATGACGCCATACGCAGTGCCCTGCGTGATTGAGCCACCGGTGGGGTTATGCGCAAGAGATTGAGTGAAGAAAAGCCGGGCGCCGGTAAGACGCGCTTTTTCGCTAAGATCCTCAAGATCCGGTCCGTCATGATGGCGACGGATACCCACGATACGTGCCCCCGCCCCACCGAGTTTCCAGAAAAGCGGGTAATAACCGGGATCATCAACCAGCACAGCGTCTCCAGGTCTGATATAGCAGCGTATCACCAGATCCATGCCGTGGTTCCCGCCGTACGTTGTGAGCACCTGGCCGGGCTGGCACTGAATGCCACGTTCGGCGAGGGTGCCGCACAGACGCTCGCGTAGCGGCAAAAAACCCCAGGCCGTGTTGTACGTATCATCGGCACTCATCCGCATCACCGAAAGGGGGCGCCGCATCTCGGGGGACTCCAACCAGTCGGGGGGTAGCCGGCCATCACCGGGTCGGATAGGTAAGCGTCGCTCGAGCTGCTCGGTGAGCAGTTCAACGGGCCTGGCACCAAGGATCGCAGGAAGCGCGGGACCTTTCTTTCGTGCCGACGTGCGAGACACGTAGTACCCCGACCCCGGACGGGCAATTAGCACACCTCGAGCCACGAGGCGAAGATACGCTTCGACCACCGTGTTCTTGGACACGTTCATGACCGTCGCTTCTTCACGGATCGAGCGCAAACGGTCGCCGGCACGCAGGGTGCCGTTGCTCATTCGCGCCAGCACCCCGTCAATAATACGTTCAATCTTCGAATCGGAACTTTGCATGCATTAAGGAATCGTTGATCAATTCGTTTCTGAGTGGCTGAAGCGACAGCGCTGCATATTCGTCGCGTCAGCGGTTGCTTTCTGGTCACCTCAGGTCGGCTATCTCCCCTGGCAGCCGGTAACCCGACTGCCAGCAGGGTGGTGGCGTCCGGCACGCTTTCGATGGCCAGGTCGATACCGATGAAGTCGCGCATGGCCTGGCTGTCGTAGATGAGCACTTTCTTGATCGTACCATATTCGATACGGGTACAGTATCTAAAAAATTGTCCGCAATTGTACCATCTGCGAGCACGCTTAACCGGATATAGTAAGGAATGAAGCGATGTGAAAGGCATGAATATAAGAATAATGCGATAAATACTAGCGATCGTTATTAGTCATCGGGGTATCGAGACAAAATGAGGGATGGACCTCCAAGCGTTTTGCTTCAGCACATTAAAGGATGGCAGTTCCATGAATAAGCCAATACGAAAACTGGACGGTCAAACAGCAGTCGTAACGGGCTCTGCTAAGGGCATCGGCTTTGCGATCGCTGAGCGTTTTGCAAAAGAAGGTGCCAATGTCGTCCTGGCAGACATCGATGTAGAAGGAGTCAAGCGGGTAGCGACCGACATTTCGACACGCTTCGGTGTAACCACACTTCCCACCCACGTCGATATCGCTTCAGCCGAAGATAATACCCGCATGGTCAACGAGGCCATTGCGACGTTTGGCCGGCTCGATATTCTGGTTTGCAATGCAGGAATCGTCAGACCCGCCTGTCCGATTGAGGATATCTTCCCCGACCAGTGGCAACAAGTCATTGATATCAACTTGATGAGCTGTATTCACGCCACGACGGCGTTTATTCCCCATGCAAAAGCCAATCGTAGCGGACGCATTATTTACATGGCCTCGGTAGCGGGACAGGTAGGCGGCGTTGCCTCGGAGGTAACCTATTCGGTGGCCAAGGCAGGCGTCTTGTGTTTGACCAAGGCGGTTGCACGCCAACTCGGGGCATTTAATGTCACGGTCAACGCGATCGCGCCAGGGGCGATTCAAACGAACATGACCGAGATTTTGCAGTACTCGCCTGAGGTCAAGAAAAGCATTCCCCTTGAACGTTACGGCGATGTCTCAGATATCGCTGCAGCTGCCCTTTACCTGGCGAGCGATGATGCTCGCTACGTGACGGGCTCCACCCTCGATGTCAATGGCGGCATAGCTATGCGCTGACACAAAAGCAAAGAGAACAAGTATGGATATGTACGAAAAGCGGGTTCGCTTGCGCGAACTGCTGGATGAGACAGGCTGTACGCCGCTGATGGGTGCCTATGACCTGCTTAGTGCGAAGATAATTGAGCAGACGGGCTTCCCTGTGCTCTATACCGGTAGTTTCGTGACAGGCGCGAGTGCTTATGGGCTTCCCGATGTAGGGCTTGTGCAAATGCATGATCTTCTTGGTCTGGCTCGGGAGATCGCCAAGGAGACGAACCTTCCCCTGGTTTGTGACGCCGACACGGGGTGGTATCACGCGGCCAATATCTGGCGCACCGTGCACGAGTTTGAGTCAGCCGGTGTTTCAGCCATACATATCGAAGATACCGTGTTTGGCAAGCATACCGAACACACGCCTGTACTCCTCGACACGCCCGTCATGTGCCAACGCATCAAGGCGTGCGTCGACGCGCGCAAAGATCCCAACTTTCTTATCTTTGCACGCACTGATGCCATCTATCTCAAGAACGATCCCGAAGAAGCGATTTCTCGCATCAATGCCTATTTAGAGGCAGGTGCCGATGCGGGCTTTATTCCTTTCAAGGGCTCGGTCGCTTCATTGGCTGAATTCAGGAAGAAGATTAACGGCCCATTGATTGTAACCAGCGTCGACTTTCAGGATTCAGTGGCCGATGAAGCGACCGCAGGCGCGAACATGTCCATATATTGGCCCCTGACTATTTTCGCTGCTTTCAAGGCGGTCAAGAAGGTGTGTGAAGAGTTTTATCAGCATCAGGACGCGACCAAGCTACATGAGTTCTGCTTTGATGAAGGCTTGATTAACAAGACCATCTCCTACGAGAGATTCGAAGAGAATCTGCAACGATTTGGTGCCATATAGCGTTGCCAGATGGTGCGTCATCCCACGCACTGGTAGTGACCGATCTGCGTGCGTGGGTGCTTACAAGAAAGATTACACCCGCTTAATTACTAGAACAGCTGCAATAGGAGTCATCGCCATGTCTTACAACTTAAAAATGCTTTCTGGTGGAATCGCCATTTCTCTTGCCGCCCTGGGAGGCATCAGCTCGCCAGCCATGGCCCAAGAGACCTGGACCATGACCTCTACCTGGCCTGATAACATCTCCCTCGTCGAAATCGATCGCCGCTGGGCAGAGACCGTCAATAAGCTGACCAAGGATGAGCTGCAAATCAACTTCCGTGCTGGTGGTACGTTAATGCCCAGCACCGAGGTGTTCGACGCTATTGAAACTGGCGGCATCGAGGCTGCCGGTGACTCCCCAGTCTACTGGGCCGGCAACAGCTCCGCATTTTCTCTACTGGGGACCACCCTGAGCCTGTTCACTGCGGTCGATTACCTCAACTGGATTCAGGAGCGTGGTGGGTTCGAGCTCTACCAGGAAGTCTATGGACGATTTGGCATGGTGTATTTGCCCCATGGCGTCGTCAATAACGAGGCGGGCTTCATGGGGCGTACCGAGATCAAGAGCCTGACAGACCTGGACGGCAAGCGACTGCGCATCTCCGGGCGGGACCAAGGTCGGGTACTGGAGCAATTGGGCGGCTCGCAAGTCACGCTAGCCGGTGGCGAAGTTTACCAGGCGATCGAGCGCGGCGTGGTCGATGCTGCTGAGTTCTCTACCCCCGGGGTCAACTACAGCGCTGGCTTTGACGAGGTGGTGGAGCACTGGACCGTGCCGGGCTGGCACCAGTCTGCCAGCGTGGTGGGCGTGATGATCAACAAAGACGCCTGGGATGCCCTCTCCGAAGAGACCCAGGAGAAGCTGAAGATCGCTGCCGAGGCCAACTTGGCCTGGTCGCTGTCTCGCTCAGAGATGGAGTCCACCGAAGCAACCGCTAAGTTCATAGAGTCTGGCGTAGTCATTAACCGGTATTCAGATGAAGATCTCGAGAATATCCAGAAGGTCGCCAATGAGGTGTTCTTGCGTGGCGCCTGTGAAGACCCCACCTATGCCAAGGTTATCCATTCCATGATCGCGTACGTCGAAGAGTATGCGGTTTGGCGCGATGTCTCTGTACCCTATAACATGAGTCGTGTCACAGATGACCTCCCCTCGTTGGAAGAGATTGAAGCCTGCCTGTAAGGCACATCCAAGCCGCCCCGGCTCTGTCCGGGGTGGCTTCGTTCCGACGTCGGAGACTGATCCATGAATGCCATTGCCAAGGCAATTGATGCCCTCAACGAGGGATTCGGCCGTCTCATTGCCCCCCTGATTGCCGTGATCACCCTCGTGGTGTTGTACGATATTGCACTGCGTTTCTTCGTCGGCCGTCCCAGCGATTGGGCCTTCGATATCACCAAGATGCTCTTCGGTGCCCATTTCATGCTGATGGCCGCCTACGGGCTACGCCACCACGCCCACGTCGAGGTCGACGTGCTCAAGCGCCTGCTGTCGCGCAAGAAGCAGGCCGTCATCGAAATCCTCGCCTATCTGATCTTCTTCGTGCCGTTCATCTGGATGCTGCTGACCTTCGGCTGGAGCTTCTTCATGCGCGCCTTCACCCGCGGCGAGACCACCTACGGGATGGTGTCGATCCCGGTCGCACCCATCAAGGGCGTGATCGTCGTCGCTGCCGTGACCCTCCTGCTACAGGCCATCGCCATCGTCATCCGCGCCATCCAGGTGCTGCGTGAGGAGAAACCAGCATGAGCCTGAGTCCGGAACTGCTTACCCTGTTCATGTTCGGCGGCCTGCTGGTCGGCCTGTTCATGGGCCATCCGCTGGCCTTCGTGCTCGGCGGCGTCGCGGTGATGGGTGCCTACCTCGGCCCCGGCCCGCGGGTGCTCGGCACCATCATCAACAATATCTATGGCAACGCCATGGACAACTATGTGCTGGTGGCCATTCCGCTCTTCGTGTTGATGGCGAGATTCCTCAATGATTCCGGGGTCACCGAGAAGATGTTCGAGGTGATGCGCCTGCTGCTGGCGCAACTGCGCGGCGGCCTGGCACTGACCGTGGTCATCGTCTCGGTGCTGCTGGCCGCCACCACCGGCATCGTCGGCGCCTCCATTGCCGTGATGGGCATGATCGCGCTGGTGCCGATGCTCAAGTATGGCTACAACAAGGAGCTCAGCACCGGGGTGATCATGGCCAGCGGCTGCCTGGGTATCCTGATTCCGCCAAGTATCATGCTGATCCTGATGGCCAGCTACTCGCCGGTGTCGGTGGGCGCGCTGTTTGCCGGCGCGTTGGTGCCGGGCCTGCTGCTGGGGGCCATGTATGCGCTCTACGTCCTGGTGATCTGCCACCTCAAGCCCTCCTACGGACCGCCGGTGGCGGTCGAAGAGCGCGCCGAGTACTCTACCGGCCAACTGATGATGATGCTGGTGAAGTACGTGCTGCCGCCCATGTCGCTGATTCTCGGCGTGCTCGGCGCACTGTTCACCGGCATCGCCACCGCCACCGAGGCCTCGGCCATCGGCGTGCTGATCGCCTTCCTCCTGTTCATGATCTTCGGTGATCGCAGGATCGGCACCTGCTTTCGCACGATGATCGACGCCAGCAAGACCACCACCATGGTGATGCTGGTACTGGTCGGCGCCACCGCCTTCACCGGGGTCTTCTCCCGTGGCGGCGGCATGACCGTGATCAACGATCTGGTCATGGCCATGCCGGGCGGCACGATTGGCGCCCTGATTTTCATGTTCGCGCTGGTGTTCGTGCTGGGAATGTTCCTCGACTGGACCGGTATCGTGCTGCTGAGCTTCCCGATCATGCTGCCGATCATCAACCAGATGGGTATCGACGTGCTGTGGTTCGTGGTGATGGTGGCGGTCGTGCTGCAGACCTCCTTCCTCACGCCACCGTTCGGTTACGCGCTTTTTTACATGAAAGGGGTGTCACCCAAGGGGGTCGAGATCGTCGATCTCTACAAGGCGGTGGTGCCGTTCGTCGCCCTGATCCTGCTGGCCTGTGTGCTGATGGCCTTCTTCCCCTGGCTCATCACCGGACTGCCATCGATCATGCTCGGCTACT
>NZ_PNRF01000034.1 GCF_002879615.1 Billgrantia endophytica | reverse complement strand
GTTTTTCTACCTTGTTGGAGCGCTGCTTCGCATCGCGACTGGCGCCGCAGGCGCCTCGGCGGAGGCCGCCGTGTGGCGACGATCACCTGCCCGGGCGACCCCGCGGTCGCGAGCTAACGCTGGCTCCAACAGCTGTTTTTCTACCTTGTTGGAGCGCTGCTTCGCATCGCGACTGGCGCCGCAGGCGCCTCGGCAGAGGCCACCGTGTGGCGATGATCACCTGCCCGGGCGACCCCGCGGTCGCGAGCGGACAGTGACCGGAGCAGGCCAAATCCACATGATGTAGCGAAGAACCACATTGAAGAGCCTAGAGAAAATCGCCCAGCTCTTCGCGGCTCATGTTGCCGCCGGTGATCACGACCACCACGTCGCCGTCAGGGGGCAGCGGCACGGCATCCTCCAGCAGGGCGGCGATGCCAACGGCAGCGCCGGGTTCGGCCATCAGCTTGGACTGGAACAGCAGGTGTCGCATGGCTTGGTGGATCGCCTGGTCGCTGACGGCGACCAGCGCACTGGTATGGGCGCGACACTGCGGATAGGTAAGCTCGCCGACGATGGCGGCAGCCAGGCTCTTGGCACAGGTATCCACGCGGTCCAGCGGGGTTGGCGCGCCGTTCGCCCAGGCATGAGCCATGCTGGCCGCGCCGCTTGGCTCGATGCCGATCAGCGCGAGCTCGGGGCGTAACGCCGCCGTGACGATGCCGATACCCGAAATCAGCCCGCCGCCGCCCACGGGGCAGAGAATGGCCGAAGCATCAGGCGCCTGTTCCAGGGTTTCCAGGCCGACGGTGCCCTGGCCGGCGATGATGCGTTCGTTGTCGTAGGGGTGGACCAGCGTCAGGCCGCGCTCCTCGACCAGTTGGTGCATCAGCTCCCATGCTTCGTTGATGTCGCCGCGCAGTATCACCTCGGCACCCAGCTCTCGGCTTCCTTCCACCTTGAACCGACTGGCATTCTCGGGCATCACGATGGTAACCGGCACGTTCGCCATGCGTGCCGCCCAGGCCAGGCCCAGGGCGTGATTGCCGGCCGAGACGGCGCCCAGCCCCCCGGCCAGCTCCGTGCTGGACGCGGTACGAACCCAGTGCAGACCGCCTCTGGCCTTGAACGAGCCGGTTCGCTGGAAGAGCTCTCCCTTCAACCAGATTCGACGACCGAGTCGCTCCGACAGGGCGTGATCGAGAATCAGCGGTGTAGGCGACAGCGTGTCGGCAATCGTGGCATGGGCCTGTTGGATGTACGAGAGCGTGATCATCGAGTGCTGTCCTCTACAGGAGATTGGAGAAGACCACCCACAGTGTGACGGCGGTCAACAGGAGAGCCAGCATCGTCAGAAGGCCGTCGCGAGCCATGATGGCCAGCCCGAAAAGGGTAAGTGCCGCTCCTGCGATATTGGCCGAGAAGGGAACGAACTCCATGGGCGGCATGGAAAGGGTGATCAGCACGCAGGCCACGGCGGTCACTTGCATGCCCCTCCTGCCGGTCATGAAGCCGAAGCGATGGCGAAGCAGGCGGTCGACCCAACGGGCAGGGGTACGCATCCAGGACAAGCCCTTGTGCACCTTGCCACTGGGCAGGGTGCGGTTGCGTACCCAGGCCGGCAGCCAGAACGTCTTCCGCCCCAGGAGCAGCTGGATGCTGACCAGAAAGGTGAGAAGCGCCATGATCACGGGAACCCCGGGAATGCCGCTGATGACGGGCATGAGCGTGATCAGGCCGGCCAGCAACAGCAGTGGGCCGAACGAGCGGCGGCCGATGACCTCCAGGACCTCATCGAAGCGGATCCGGCTGGAAGGGGTTTCAATGTCCTCGATGGCCTGGATCATCTCTTCGAGATTGTGCGGTTCGCTGCTCTCTTCCATAAGTCTCTCGTTTCTCCTCGAGCGTACTGCAGCCTGAGCATCGTTCAGACTGACTGGCTTTGCCACCTTCAGGCCCAGCGGGGATCGGCGGTGAAGGCCACGGTGAACCAGCGCCGCTCGGCGGGAACGCTCAGTTCCCCGGCGATCTGTTCACGAATCTCGTCGAGTACCGAGATGCCCTGGCCGGCGGCGAAATCGGGCGCGGTGACGATATGGATTTCGATATAGTGGCCGCGTCCCGCCTTGGCCACATGGCTGAAGTATTGCAGCAGCCCCTCGCGCTGCATGACCGGCTCCATGGCGACGTGCACTTCCCGGTCGATGTCGCTGGGCGCAATCAGGAAGATCTCCTTCATGGCGCGGCGGACGATCCCGATGGGCACCGGTATCAAACAGACCGTGAGCACGGCCAGCAACAGCGAGTCCACGTAAGGGGTCCAGTGGGCCACGGCCGTGCCTTCCATCAATAGCGCGATGATGAAGGCCACCAACAGCGCTGCGGTGATCAGGCCCGCCATCAACCAGCTATGCATGTCGATGCGCACGAACTCCGACCCGGCCCGACGATTGATGCGCTTCTGATAGAACGTCATCGAGAAGCAGACGATGGAGACCACCACGGCATAGCCAATGGCCACGTCGAAGTCGAGAACGTTGCCACCCTCCATCAGCCCCTGTATGGCATTCAGAAAGGCGTAGAAGCAGAGCAATATCAGGATGCTGCCATTGAGCGCCGCCACCAGTGGTTCCAGGTGCCAGTAGCCGTGCTGGAAACGCTGGCTGGCTTCCCGAATGGCCAGGCGTGCCACCAGCAATGCCAGAGCGGACATGGCCGCATCGATGGTGGAAAAGACGCCGTCGAACAGAATCGACTGGGAACCCGACAGCAAGCCGAAGGTGACCCCCAGGCTCGAGACGATCAGGGTCATGACGATGGAGAGCTTGAGCGCGCGTTGCTCGAGAGAGGCTTGCATGATGGATCTCTGCTGCGGAAAACCTTCCATTCTAGCCGATGCCGTATTGGGAGGGGAGGGGCGCTGTCGAAGCCGAGCCTCCTCGTTCGACGACATGAAGCCATTCCCGACACTCGTCATGAAAGGAGATGTGAACATGCCCAGCACCATTCGACTCCACCGTGTCTTGCAGGCTCCCCCCGAGCGGGTCTATCGCGCCTTCCTCGATCCGGACGCCATGGTGAAATGGCTCCCGCCGAACGGCTTCACGGGCAAGATACACCACATGGATGCCCGCGTTGGCGGTGAATACAAGATGTCGTTTATCAACTTCAGCACGGGCAGCAGCCACTCCTTCGGCGGACAATACCGGGAGCTGGTGCCCAACGAGCGCATTTCCTACACCGACACCTTCGACGATCCCGGTCTGGCCGGTGAGATGCAGGCGACCGTCGCCTTCAAGGAGGTTTCTTGTGGCACGGAAGTACATATCACCCAGGAAGGAGTGCCTGACGTCATCCCGGCCGAAGCCTGCTACCTGGGCTGGCAGGAGTCGCTGATGCTGCTGGCGAAACTTGTCGAGGCGGAAATTCCCGACGGGCCATGAGATCCCGATAGGATCGCCCAAATACTGAACTCCCACCGCGGGCCACTCAGCGCCCGCGGTTTCTATCAGGTGGTTTCGCGACTTTCCACTGTCAATAAGTTGTAATTTTACATTTTTTTCTCAATAACTTGACCTTCGTGCCGATGAAATAGAAGCAAGCTGATATTGCAGGAAACTTTTATCGCATGGGGGCGGTTCGATGAAACACTTATCTATCAAGTGGAGCCTGACGGCGGCTCTGGCGGCGCTGGTGCTGATGATCGGTTTGATCAGTGGGCTGGGCTTCTACTCGAATGCCACCAGCGAAGCGGCCTTGCATGAACTCGCGGAAACCAACGTCAAGCTCTCCAACCTGGCCAACCGTACCCAGGTGAATGTGTTGCGGGCGCAGACGTTTCTGGATCGCTTTGCCAGTCACAGTGTCCAGGGAGATTCCGAGAGAGGGCGTGAAAACCAGCAGATGGCGGTAGCGGCCATCGAGGAGGCGCAACAGCGCTTTGCCGAGTTCCAGCAGATACCGATCGAGCCTGAGGACTCCCGTGCTCCCTATGTCGAGGCCCTTTCGGTGGCTTACGAAGCGCTTGTCACGGAAGGTCTGGTGCCCTTGCTGGATGCCGCGCCGTTCCTGGTGCAGCGTAGGCAGGACCACCTGGCCGAGCTGGGGGCGGAGATGGATGCCGCCATGGAATCCTTTATCGCCTACAGCGAGCAGCGTGGCGAGGCCGCCATCGCCCGTGTCGAAAGGCTGGACCAGAGCGTGATGATGATTGCCATTGGCCTGCTGGTGCTGGCACTCGGGGCGGCGATCCTCATGCGTTTCGCGATGATGCGCGTGGTGGTGGCCCCGCTGCGAGAGGCGATCGAGCATTTCGAGCGCATCGCCGCTGGCGATCTTACCGCACGCATCGAGGATCGCGGCAGGAACGAGATCGGCCAGCTCTTCAGTGCGCTTGGGCAAATGCAGGAGCAGCTCAAGACGCTGGTGGTCTCGCTGCGCAGCAGTAGCGACCATGTCTTCATCGGCGCCGGCGAGATCGCCTCGGGCAGCCAGGACCTGTCCTCGCGCACCGAGCAGCAGGCCTCTGCCTTGCAGCAGACCGCTTCCAGCATGGAGCAGATGGCCGCCACCGTCAGCAAGAATACCGAAACGTCCGTCGAAGCCGACCGGCTTTCCGCCTCGGCTTCCCAAACCGCCGAGGCAGGTGGGCAGGAGGTCGAGCGGACCGTACAACTGATGCGAGAGATCGCCGAGAGTGCGCGCCGCATCAATGACATCATCGGCGTGATCGACTCCATCGCCTTCCAGACCAACATCCTGGCACTCAATGCCTCGGTCGAGGCGGCCCGGGCAGGGGAGCAGGGTCGTGGCTTCGCCGTGGTGGCCAGTGAGGTTCGCTCTCTGGCCAGCCGCAGTGCGGAGTCGGCCAAGGAGATTCGCGTCCTGATCGAGGAAACCACGACACGAATCACCAGCGGTGCCGAGCAAGCCGAGCGCAGTGGCCAGACGATCAACGATACCGTCGAATCGATACGCCAGGTCACCACCCTGATGGGCGAGATCTCCACCGCCACGCGGGAACAGAACAGCGGCATCGAGCAGATCAACACCGCACTGACCGAAATGGACTCGGTGACCCAGCAGAACGCCTCTCTGGTCCAGCAGACCAGTGCCGCCGCCACTTCACTCGAGGAACAAGCCAAGCTCCTGGCCGAGGTGATCGCCACCTTCCGGGTCGACGACCAGGCGGCAGAAGCGGATCCGATGCCCGCGCGGCTCCACCATCGGACACCCGCAGGCCAGAAACCAGCCGATAGCCGGTCGCATGACGAGGAAGCCATCGAAGAGGGGCGTGAGTTCTGACGGGCCCAGGTTGCCTTCGGTATCCATCGCCGGTGCATTCATACTGGTTCAGGCCACTCCCCGTGGCTGGGGCTCATCGTCGTTCGAACGAACCGCGGCCACATGCCAGCACTTCACTCTCTGCTGTGCACGCCACATCCGTTGATAGCGACCCTCCGTTTCCATCAGCTCGGCATGGCGCCCGTTTTCCGCCAGGTGCCCATCCTCGAGCACCAGAATCTGGTCGGCTCCCACGATGGTCGAGAGGCGGTGGGCGATGACGACCACTGTCTTGTCGCTGACCAGGGTGTCGATAGCTCGCTGTACCGCGACTTCGCTTTCACTGTCGAGTGCGGCGGTGGGTTCGTCCAGAATGACGATGGGGGCGTCCTTCAACAGGGCGCGTGCGATGGAAAGGCGCTGTTTCTCTCCACCGGACAGGCATCCACCAATGTCGCCGATGCGCGTCTGCCAGCCCTGTGGCAGCCGTTCGATGAACCCCAGGCACTGTGCCGCCTGGGCGGCGCGCCGTACCTCTGCGTCGCTGGCGTCGGGCCTGCCCATCCTGATGTTGGCCATCACCGTATCGTCGAATAGATAGACATCCTGGAAGACGACCGAGATCAGGTCGTGGAGACGGGCTGTCGGAATGTGGCGTATGTCCACTCCGCCGATTCGAATGCTACCGGACTGAGGATCCGCCTGGCGCAACAGCAGCCTGGTCAAGGTGGTCTTGCCCGAGCCGGACGGACCGACGAGCGCCGTCAGACTCCGGGGCGGAAGGTGCGCGCTGAACTCTCGTACGGCAGGCACGTTCCCCTGCGCATATTGAAAGCTCACGTCGTCGAAATGGATGTCGTACGACGTCGGCTGCTCCTCTGGCTGGCGCTGCGCCAGAGGGGAGATCGCCAGCAATGCACCGATACGTTCCAGGGCCGACTCGATCAATTCCAGGATGGCCGTGTAGAGAATGAAGGTCGAGAGGGGTTCGGAGAGGCGAGCGACGATCACGAAGAGCGCAGCGAGTACGGCCAGGTCCAGCGAACCGTCCAGTACCCATACGACACCCAGCCCCAGCATGATCAGCAGGCCGACCTCGACCACGGTGGCGACCAGGATATTGGGCTTGGCGCCCTTGCGATGGCCAATTGCCTGGATGGTTTCCAAATGAACGAAAGTCGAAGTCAGGCGTTCGGCCTTCGCACCCGCCTGGCAGGCCGCTCGCAACACCGGAAGCCCCTGGGTATATTCGAGTACGTCGGCATTGGCCTGCTGATGGGCTTCGCCGAGGATGCGCTTGCCACGACCCAGCGCAGGGCGTCGCCAGCGGTACAGCGGAACGATAGCCGGGAAGATGAGCAGCAAGGCCAGTGCCATTCGCCAATCCACGGCGAGCAGGGCCAATGCGGTGCACAGCGGCGTCACCAGGGCAATGAAGATCAGGTTGATAATGGTCAGCGTATGGGCAAGGTTCTCGTCGACGTTGTTCAGCACCATGGAGTTCAGCTCGCCGGTTCGTCGACTCTGCAGGGTTTCCAGGGGCATGCGCCGCAGCTGCTCGCCCAACTGGATCCGCAGGCGATGGGTAGAGGCGGCCATTCGCCCATCGAAATCGAAACTCTGGGCGCGCCAGCGCAGAACGAGACTTGCCACCACCAGGGCGCTGCAGGCGACCAGCCAGTACAGGGCTTCCGCGAAATCACGCCTGGATAGCAGAGCGGAGAGCAAGGGAACGATGCAGGCCAGTGCAAAGCCCTGTGCTGCAGCGGCTAGCAACAGCCCGATGAGGCTTCGGCGCAGGCTCGGGGCATCCGGGCCGACGCTGACCAACAGCTGGCGATAGGTGGTCAGCCAAGGGGTCGGGGGCCGTCTGCGAGAGGTGGCAGAACCGTGGCTCATGCTCATGCTTCCTGTGTGATGATGGTGTGCCGGCTCGTCTGCCCCAGAGACCAGTTCTGAGCCGTTTCGTAGTTCTGCCAGAGGCGTGCATAGGTGCCATCCTGCTTCACCAGGGCATCGTGCTTTCCGCCCTCGACGAGATGGCCTCGGTCGAAGACGAGAATCTGGTCGGCATCCCGGATAGTGGCCAAGCGGTGAGCCACCATGATCACCGTCTTGTCCCGCATCAGCCGGGACAATGCATCGACCAGTGCCGCTTCGTTTTCGGGATCGGCGAAAGCCGTGGCTTCATCGAGAACGAGGATTGGTCGATTCTGCAGAATGGCGCGGGCGATGGTGATGCGCTGTCTTTGCCCGCCCGAGAGAAACACGCCGCGCTCGCCGACCCGGGTGTCATAACCGTCTGGCAAGGCCATGATGAAGTCGTGGGCCTGGGCAGCTTTTGCCGCCGCGATCAGGCTGTCCATGTCGGCGTCAGGTGTACCCAGGCGAATGTTGTCAGCGACACTGTCGGAAAACAGGAAAGTGTCCTGGAAGACGAAAGCGACCTGTTGCATCAATGTATCGGAGGTCATGTGGCGGACATTGACGCCCCCCACGAGGATGCGTCCGCTGGAAACGTCCCAGAACCTCAGGATCAGCTTGGCCACGGTGCTCTTGCCTGCCCCGGATGGCCCGACCAGTGCGGTGATCGTGCCGGGCGCCACATCGAAGCTGACGCGGCTGAGCGCCTCGTCGTCAGCGGGAGTGTAGCGAAAGCTCACGTCCTCGAAGCGCACGCTGGCTTCGCGTGGCAACTGCTCGGTTTCGCGGCTCGGGACGGGAGGATAGGGAGCCGCCATGACGTCCTGGATGCGTGCAATGCTGAGTTTGACCTTGTCGACCATGTGCCTGAGCATCATCATCGGCATGACCGCTTCGGCCATCCCGGTGCACAGCAGCAACACCGCCAGCCAGCGCACGGGGTCCAGGTCTCCATGCCACGTCAGCCAACTGCCCAGCCAGAGCACGACGAGTAGTGTCGGCATGGGGCTGAGTACCACCCAGGAAAACCGGGCGGCAAAGCCGGACTCCCGATACCAGCGTGTCAGAACGGCCAGATACGCCGCCAATGCTTGCTGATAGCGTCCAAATGTCGAATGTCCCGTATCGAACGTCCTGACCACGGGCATGGCCTGGACGAATTCGACGATGGCCGAACTGACCCGTTCACGTGCGTCGTTATATAGCCGGACCATTTCGCCACGCCGGCGTAGCGCCAGGCTGAGAATGCCGAAGCCCAGCACCAGTACCCCCAAGGCGCCCAGGGCGAGGCGCCAGTCCAGCCACACGAGCACGCAGAAGGTGGCGATGGGTGTTATGTAGGCGCGTGCGTAGAGCGGCGTGCTGTCAGCGACGAAGACGTGGAGCGATCTCACGTCGTCGTGAATGACCTTGGTCAGAGCACCCGCGCCCTGTGCCTGCACGTAACCCATGGAGACCCGGGCCAGCCGGTCGCTCAGCCGCATTCTCAGAATGCGCTCCAGGCGGAAGGCGGCATAGTGTGCCTGGTTGAAGGCGCCCAGGCGCATCATATACGTCGCCACGGTGCAGGCCAGCACACCCACCATGAGTTCCCATGGCCACGTGCCAGGCTGCTCGAGCAGCGCCTTGACCGTCAGGGCCAGCAGTCCCATGCAGAGCAGCCCCAGCAAGGCCGAGGCAACGGACAGCCCCATGGCATAACCGATCTGGCTCCCTACGGGGCGCATGATGGACCAGGCGCTCGAAGCACGACTGGAATCGCAACGGTGTTGCGCGCTTTCTTCTGATGGTGACGGGATCGTCGACTCAGTCATGGTGATACCCCTTTCTATGCGTGCGTTCGGTATGGCTGATCGTTTGTCCGGGCTCGTGTAAAGCGTTGCGCGACTGTTGCAGAACTCGCGATGAAGGGATCGCGACCCGGGTCAACAAGAGACCTTTGAAGCGACAGTGGCGTAAATGAAATCTCGTCCCGGGCCGCCATTCGCCACCCAGGTCGATGCGTAGTCGCAGCACGGCGCTTCCGCGCAGGTCCCACTCGACGAGTTCAGCCGCGGTGAAGTCGAAGCGGCGACGAACCAGCGGGAAGAGCGCCTTGAACAGGCTCTCCTTGGCAGAAAAACTCAGGGTGACGAAGAACGGACGTGCCTTGTCGCAACCACGTTCGCGCTCGCTCGGCGTGAGCACGAGGGGGGCAAGATCCTCGCTCTGCGAGGCGCTGAATGGCCGTTCGAGATCGAGGCCGAGCCCGCGGTAGCACTCCTGCGGACCCACCAGGGCAGCGGCCTGGCCTCGGCAGTGGCTGATGGCGCCGACTACGTGCGTGGGCCATATGGGATCTCTCTCGACTCCCACCGCCGGGCATTCGGACCGACCCGTGAGGGCGAACAGCGCCTCTCGGGCGCAGTGCCGCCCGGCCAGGAACTCCACTTGGCGCCGCCATGTGGCACGCTCGAGGGCGGATGGCAGCGGGATATCGCTGAATGCATCGTCAGCAGAATGTTCCCGTCTCCTTGTGAAGCGAGTTGCCACGAAGCGGCACGCCACCGGTACGAAGCCTTCAGGCAACGCACCGGTGGCGTACACCTCAGGCGCTGAGCGTGGCGCCGCCATCGATCACTAGGTCTCGTAGCGTGATGTGTCCGGCTTGCGCCGAGGCCAGGAAGAGAACGGCGTCGGCGATGTCGTCCGGCGTGGCCAGCTTGCCCAGGGGAATGCCCAGTTTGTATTGCTCGGCCAACCCCTCCAGGAGGCGCTGGCGCTCGGCCGAACTCGGGCACATGCTGCGTAGCATCGGCGTATCGGTTGAGCCTGGCGAGACGAGGTTGCAGCGCACACCGTAAGCCGCCAGTTCCAGTCCTACGCAGTGGCTGAGGCTTGCCAGTGCGGCCTTGGAGGCGCAATAGGCCGCCATGCCCACTCGTGGGACGTGGGCCGCGTTGGAGGAGACATGGATCACCGCGCCATGACGTTGACGTTGGAACTGAGAGATCCATTGGCGCAGCAGGTAAAAGGCGCCAGTGACATTGACGTCCAGGCAGGCGTGCCAGTCTTCCAGCGTCAGCGAATCCGTCTGGCCCAGGCGTAGAATGCCCACGGCATTGACCAGCACGTCGAGACGTGGCGCTTCGGCCTGCAGGCGGGCGCATGCCTCAGCCACCTGCTCGTGCTTGGTGAGATCAACCGTCCACAGGCGGAAGGGCGTATCCGCGACATCCGCGTCTCGGTCGAAGCCGATCACCTCCGCGCCCTGGGTCAGGAAACGCTCGGCCACGCAGCGGCCGATACCGCTAGCGGCACCTGCCACCAGCACCCGCTTGCCGACCAGATCATTGTAGGTCGCCGCAGACGCGCTCATTGCACCGCTGCCTTGGTAACCTGCTGCTCGACGAGCGACCACCAGGCCTCCAGCGTCGGTGTGCTCACCAGTTCTTCGAAACTCAGGTGTACACCGTGTGCTTTGAGTTCGGCGGCCAGTGTCATGACTTGGATCGAATCGAGACCGTAAAAAATCAGATTTTCGGTCGGGTCCAGTTGGACGTCGTCATCGATCGACTGCCGCACGCGCGATTCGAGCCACTCACGGGTCAGGTCCGAAGCGGTTCCCATCAGACTGGTCGTGTCGACGACGCAACCGCAGCGATTCGCCACGAAGCGCAGTGCCATTTCGTGGTCGGCCGAGGAGAAGTCCGCCGTGGCGTCGGCCACTAGGAAGACTTGGATATCACGCATGAAAGCATCGAGCGCCGTGGCCAAACAGCCGATATGCGTGTAGACGCCGCCGATCAGTAGCTGATCACGCCCCAGATCGCCAAGCAGTGCGGCCAGCTCGGAACGCTGGAAGGCGCTATAGCGCCATTTGACCAGCACGGTGTCGTCGTCGTCTGGCGCCAGCGCCTCGATGATCGGTTGCAATTGCGGATCGGCGTCCGTGAGCCCAGGGCCCCATATGTCATTGAGCAGGCCGCGTGATGATGCCTGCTGCTTGTGGGGCTGAGCGGTGTAGATCACCGGTATGCCCTGCGCCTTGCACCAGCGGCGCAGGCTTGCAAGATTATCGACGAGCTGACGCACGAGCGTGTTCTCCTCGCCGTAGAAACTCAGGAAATAACGTTGCATGTCGTGAATCAACAGGGCGGCTCTGGTGGGGTCGAGCTGCCAGTCAACCCGGTTGTCCGGTAGGGTGCCGTGTACTGGCATGGGGTAGTCGGGCAGGGAGGGGATGCTCATGAAGTCACCTCGCTTGGATTGGCGGCTGGCGCAGAACGTAACGCCAGTTCGTTACGCAGCCGGCGCTTGTCGATCTTGCCGACGGCGGTCAGCGGCATGGCATCGATGAAACGGAAGCGGTCGGGCACCTTGTAGGCAGCCACGCCCAGGTCGAGCAGGTGCCGGCGTAGAGTGGCGGGGCGCAGGTCGGTTGTATTGGTGACCAGGAAGGCGCAGCTCTTCTCGCCCATCAAGGCATCGTCCATGGCCACCAAGGCGGCATGGGTGACCGCCGGATGGCGCAGCAACAGGCTTTCGATCTCCTCGGCAGCGATCTTCTCGCCACCGCGATTGATCTGGTCCTTGACCCGCCCCACCACCCGCAGATAGCCCTCGGGGGTGCGTTGGACCAAATCACCGGAGTAGTAGAATCCCTGTGCGTCGAACACCCGGGCATTATGCTCGGGGCTGCGGTAGTAGCCGCGGAAAGTGTAGGGGCCGCGCGTGGCCAACATACCGGTTTCGCCATCTGCTACCTCGCGCCTCTGGTCATCGACGATCCTGATCTCGTCGTCCGGGCTGATCGGGCGGCCCTGGGTGGTGAAGACCCGTTCCGGGTCGTCGTCCAGCCGTGTGTAGTTCACAAGCCCCTCGGCCATGCCGAAAACCTGCTGCAGGGTGCATCCCAAGGTGGCCGGTACGCGCCTGGCCAGCGATTCGGCAAAGCAGGCACCTCCTACCTGCAACACCTCCAGCGAGCGTAGTGGAGCACCCGGTGTCCGCTCGGCGACCTGCAGCCAGAGCATCACTGCCGGTGGCACCAGAGCGGCCATGGTCACGCCGCGGCGCTCGATGATCTGGAAGCAGGTCTGCGGCTCTGGGCTCGGCGCCATCACCACGCAGCCACCCGCATGGAAGACGCCCAGTGCTCCGGGCGAACTCAAGACGAAGTTGTGCGGTGCCGGCAGGGCGCACAGGAAGCGAGTGTGCGGCCCCAGCCCGCAGATATCGGCGCTGGCGCGTACGCTGTAGTCGTAGTCGTTATGGGTGCGTGGGATCAGTTTGGGCACACCGGTGCTGCCTCCCGATAGCTGGAAGAAGGCGACCTGGTCGGCCGGTGTGGGGAAGTAGATCGGCACGGCGCCGAGCGGAGGTGTCTCGAGCCAGTGCGCCAGGCTACGCTCGGGGGCAGTCTCGTCCAGCAGCAGAACCTGTGACAGGTGCGGTGAGATCCCTGTGAGTTCGGCGATGAAATCTTCGCTGGCGAATAGCTCGTGACGTCGGGCTGCGATCAACAGCCGTGGCTGAAGCTGCTGGGCATAGCCGCTCAACTCCAGCTTGCGGTGGCTGAATAGTGCGTTGACTGGGGCAACGCCGATCTTGAGTAGGGCCAGGAAGACCAAGTAGAACTCGGCCACGTTAGGTAGCTGCACCAGAGCCGTATCGCCGTGTCCCAGTCCGTTCGCGCTCAGGCGTGCCGCCAGATTGCTGGAAAGGCCATCGATATCCGCATAGCGGAACTGGCGGTTGCCGCAAATCAGGCCGATTGCATCCGGACGATGACGACGCTGCCAGTCGAGACCGCGGGTCAAGGGCTCATCACGCCAGTAGCCCTTGTCGCGATAGTGCTGGGCCAGCTCGGTGGGCCAGGGATTGTGTTCCAGCTTCATGACGTCACTCCTGAGGTGGCGTTGGAGACTCCCTCATCTACCGAGAGTCCGCACGCCTGGCGCATGGTGCCCAGCTTGGCCTGGACTTCCTCCCACTCGGCCTCAGGGTGTGACGCGGCGACGATACCGGCGCCGGCAAACAGACGGATGACATCCCGCTTGACGTTGCCGCAACGGATCGTTACCACCCACTCACCATTTCCTTGCATGTCGCTCCAGCCGACCATGCCGGTGAACAGGCCTCGTTCGAAGGGCTCGATGAGTTGGATCAGATGGCGTGCGTCCTGAGTGGGGTAGCCGCACACGGCCGGTGTCGGATGCAGTTGGCAGGCGAGCTGCAGTGCTGTGGTAGTCGGTTCGCGCAACTGTCCCTCGATCCGCGTGGAAAGGTGCCAGAGCGTGGGAGTGGCCAGCAGGGCAGGGTGTTCAGGAACGACGAGTTCGGTGCAGTACGGCCGCAGGACGCGCACTACCTCGTCGATCACCAGTCGGTGTTCGTAGAGATCCTTGGTCGACCTCATCAGGCGTTCGCCGGCTTCGCGGTCACTTTCGGGGACGGGCTGGCGTTTTGCCGTGCCGGCCAGGGGATTCGATACCACCCGTTCGGCTTGCTTGCAAAGCAGTAGCTCCGGGCTGGCTCCGATCAGCTCACTGCCATCTTCCACAGGAATACGAAAGCGATAGCCAATGGGATTCTGTGCGGCTAACCCGTCAAGTAGCCGTTCGACATCCAGCGGGGCGGCGAACCGCAGCTCGTGGACCACCGATAGCACTGCCTTGCGAAGCTCACCGAAGCCGAAATTGACGATGGCCTGCTCGACCGCCCGCTTGAAGCCACCCTCGTCGGGGAAGCTGCGCTGTTCCACCAGCTTGGGTGGCGCGTACTGCAATGCCGTCGGGCTGGGGGCCTCGGAGCGCGCCTGCCAAGCATAGTGCTGAGGCACGTAGAGGCAAGAAGGAGCATGCGGATCGAAGGGGATGGCCCCCATGACGATGGGGTTGACCTGTCCCGCTCGGCGAGCTTCCTCGAGTGCGTTCTGTATCGCCTGCTGAAAAAGACTGTCCGGCAGATGGCCGCCGTGCGGGGGAAGCGTGAGCGGCTTCGAGAGGGCCGATGCTCTCAGCTCCCGATTGGCGGAGGTGAAGAGCAGTCGCCGGCCACCTGCGGTAAATCCCTCTACCGACTCAATCTCCTGCATTTCCCTGGCATTGGAGCTTCCCATGGCTTTCCCCTAATGAGAATGATAATGAGAATGGTTGACTATAGTATTTAAGTGAGTATATTAAATGCAAGTTGTCAAGAGGAAATGGCGATGACGCAGCTGACGGAGGTGCAGGCCGCCTACTGGATGGGGCGGAAAATCCGGGATGCCTTGGGTGGCGTAGCGGCTCATCTCTATGCGGAATTCGGTACCCAAGCAGCACTGGACGTCGAGCGCCTGAGCCTTGCTGTCGAGCGGCTTTTTGGCATGCACCCGATGCTGCGCTTGCAGCTGACCGAAGAGGGAAGCCCGCAGGTGATGGAGCCGGGCACGGCATATGCGCTGGCGGTAGACGACATGCGCCATCTACTGCCGGGCGACCTGGCGAAGCGGCTGACGGAAAAGCGCCACGACAAGACTCATCAGCGGCTGCCGCTGGACCGCGGGCATGCTGCCGAACTGAGCGTGAGTCTGCTTCCTGATACTCGTGCCCGCCTGCATGTCGATGTCGACATGATCGCGGCCGACCCCTCGAGCTTTCCCGTATTGATGGATGATCTGGCCCGACTCTACGAGGCGCCAAGCGGGCGGGATGCAGGGCCGTGCTTGACCTACTTCGATTACTTGGCTCGCCTGCGTCGAGATCGTGGGCTCGCGCGCCAACGTGAGCAGAGCCGTCGCTGGTGGCGTGAACGCATGGCGCGGATTCCCCCGCCGCCGCCTCTGCCGTGGAATGGCGGTGGCGCAGTGCGCAGCGAGTCGCTTGCGGTGCTGCTGGAAGCACGAGAGCGAAAGGCGCTTGAGATGGCAGCGCGTCGGAAAGGGCTGACTCCAACAACGCTACTGCTGGCGCTCTTCGCCGATGTGTTGGGTGCCGCGCTTGACGTCGATCGGTTTCGCCTGAATGTTCCAATGTTCTACCGCCATCCCCTTGGTGAAGGCGTCGAACGGCTGATCGGCGATTTTTCCAATTTGCTTCTGCTGGGCGTGGTGCTGACGCCAGGCATGTCGCTGGGCGAACTCGGCAAGCGTTTGGCTGATGACATGGCCCAACTCTTGTCGCACTCCGCCTATAGCGGGGTTGGTGTCATGCGCGATATGTCACGTCACCACGGTGGCATGCAGATCTCGCCCGTGGTCTTCACCTCCGGCCTGGGCATGCCGGGCGGAGAACTCTTTAGCCCGAGGGTGACGCGCCTCTTCGGCAAGATGGAATGGGTCGTGTCGCAGGGCCCCATGGTGGCCTTGGATGCTCAGGTCGCTCCCGTCGACGGTGGCTTGCTAATCAACTGGGACGTGCGGCTGGATGCCATTCCCGAATCCTGGGTAAGGACGACGTTCAACACCTATGTAGCACGTGTGCGTGAGCTTGCTCGAGCGCCTGAGCATATAGGGCAGGCGATCGCCTTTGGTCGCAGTACTTCTGCTGGGTCGAATAGGCGGAGGCAAGGCAAGGAGCTTCCCTTGACCTCTCTGCAGCAGGCTTACCTCTTGGGCAGGAGCGAAAAGCTGCCGCTTGGGGGGGTCGCCATGCAAGAGTTTCGCGAATATCGAGGCCGCATTGACCCCCATGTCCTGCGTCGGCGGCTGGCATCGCTGGTGCGCCGGCACGCTGCCTTGCGTACGCGGATCGATACCCGGGCTCTGACGTATCGGGTCAGCGAGGAGCCGATGCTCAATCTGGATGAGGTGGACCTGCGAGGGGAGACCTGGATCGCCGCATGGGAGCGCATCGACGCCATGCGTGACGACTACACGCACCAGCTCTTCGATCCGACGTACCCTCCTTGGCACATGCGGCTTTTCCTCCTGCCAGCGACGGAGACAGTGGATCGGGACGAGAGCGTGCTGTTCGTACGTTTCGATGCTCTGATCGTTGACGGCCGTTCCATTGCCAAGCTGATGGCCGCTCTCTTCGATGGTCAAGATTCGCCCATCGCCAGCAAGGGCACGGCAGCTTCTCTTTCGGTCATGTCGGTACGGGATCGAGGCGAGGCGGCCCGCTATTGGGCCATGGCGTTGCAGGACGTCTGCGGTCCGCCGCAATTGCCTTGGAAGCGGCCACTGGAAAGCCTCGGTGTATCGCGCTATCGCCGTCAGGGCCGGTATCTGCCACGCAGCGAACTGGCGCGCCTGGCCCGCCTGGGTGCATCGCATTCACTGTTTCGCAATAGCCTGCTCACGGCATTGATTCTCGAGGTGTTGTCGCGCTGGACGTGCGATGCCGAGCTCTGCATCGGAATGCCGGTTGCCTTGCCCGGACACCCCGCGTCGATAAGGAACGACTCGACCTTTATCGCTCTGCATTACGATGCCAAGCGCGGCACGCTGCTCGAGCGTGCCCGCCGGATCCAGGCGGACGTGCTCCAGGGGCTCGACCACCTTGCCTTTTCCGGGATCGATATCAATCGACAGCTGCTGAAGCGTAACGGAGGGGGCGTAGCCCTGCCGGTGGTCGTCACCCATGGCCTGGATTGGCCGACGCTGGCGCCGGATGCCCCGGTTCGTTGGCACGGCGGTCTGACTCAGACGCCGCAGATGGCAATGGACATTCGCCTGCTGGCAGATGCACAGGGCAATTTGCAACTGGGCATCGACTACGCGGAGAAGGCATTGGCTGGCGAGTTGATACGCGATCTGTTGAGCGCAATCGAGCGGGCCATCGGGGCCGTCATCCGGCGAGGCGAGCTGATCCTGGAGGCGGGCGATTGCCTGGACGCCGTGTCGCTTCATCGCAGCGATGGCGAAAATGAGAGCGCAGATCCTCCATGGCCATTCCTGGCGCATCTTGCCGAGCGCCTGTTTTCCGGCGACGAAGGTCGGGCTGCGCTCATTCATGGCGAGCGACGTGTTGGCTATGGCGAACTCGGCGATGCCGTGCAGCGTGTCATGGGTGGGTTGCGACAGCATGGAATTGGAGAGGGCTGCGTGGTGGCGATCTGTCTGCCACGCAGCCCTGAGCACCTGATGCTGGTTCTGGCCTGTGCCCTGATGGGGGCTATCTGGGTGCCCGTAGATGCTGGCGCACCGTTACGGCGGCGGCGTTATCTCCTGGACAACTGTCATCCCGAGCTGACCGTGGCGCAATCGCCGATCGATGGTCGACGGGTGGTCACGCCGGCTCGGCTGCTCGAGGCGCGACCGGATCCCCGGCCCACCACCGAAGCCTTGGTTGCACGCAGTGACTGCGAGGTACCGGCCTACTACCTCTACACCTCCGGCACGACCGGCAAGCCGAAGTGCGTGGTGTTGACGAACCGGGCGACTGCCAACGTGATCGCCCATACGCAGACAGCCTGGCGGATCGTATCCGACGACGTCTTGCTTTCGGCTACGCCGTTGCATCACGACATGGCCGTCTTCGACATCTTCGGTTCGCTCAGTGCTGGGGCAACTCTGGTGCTCCCCACGGCCGAAGAAGACAAGGATGCCATTCACTTGAATCGCCTAGTGCGTGAGCATGGCGTCACCCTCTGGTGTTCGGTACCGGCGATTCTGGAAATGCTGCTGGCCTGCCGGCGAGACGATTCGCTGCGCTCGCTGCGCCTGATCGCTCAGGGCGGAGACTACATCAAGCCCGTCATTATCGATGAGCTGCGCGGGCTGCTCCCCGACGCGCAGCTATTCTCGCTGGGAGGGCCAACCGAAACCACGATCTGGAGCATCTGGCACGAGATCGGTCGCGACGATCTCGACGTGATTCCCTACGGCCGACCGCTGCCGGGTAACCGCTATTACGTTTGCAACGACGCCCAGGGGCATTGCCCGGTCGGGGTCGTGGGCAGGATCTACACCAGCGGGATCAACCTGGCGCTCGGCTACCTGGACGAGGGTGAGATTCGACAGACTGATTTCGGCACGCTTGTGGACGAGCGGGGGCGGCCGGTCAGGGCGTTCAGGACCGGCGACCTGGGGCGCTACCGCCAGGATGGCACGCTGATCTTCGCTGGGCGGGTCAATGGCTACGTGAAGGTGCGCGGTGTGCGGCTGTCGCTGTCGGACATCGAGAATGAGCTTTCCAGGCATCCCGCTATCCGGCAATTGTTGGCTGTCGATCATGTGGAAGGTCGCACGGGTGAAACGAGCCTGGGGGCCCTCTACGTTTGTGTGGGCGACACGCCGCCCAGCGCGAGGGAATTGAGGGAGTTCGCCCGCGGCCGGCTCCCGGAGTCCCATGTACCTGCTCGTTTCGTTCGCGTCGAGGCTTTGCCACTGTCGGCCAATGGCAAGCCTGACCGCCAGGCGGCGAGATCCATTCTGGAAGCCGCCGATGAGGTGTCTTCTACCGATGTCAACACGTCGGCAAGCGAGCGGGTACTGTCCATCTATCGCCAGGTTCTTGGCAAGTCGGGCCAGGAGAGAGAGCACGTGGGGGCGGACTTCCTGACCATGGGATTGCGACCGTCGCATCTACGTACGATCGCGTTCCGGCTCGGTGAGGAGTTTGGCGCGTCTTTATCCATGCATCAATTGCTGCGTTGTCGGACGGCTGAGGAGGTGGTCCGGCTGATGCAGCATCCATCCGGCGGCGCCATGATGGTATCGCCGACGCAAGGCATGTCTGTCGACGAGCAAGGAGGCGACCCATGGAGCCGATAAGGCAATGCGATACGAGCGGAAGCTGGCTGCCGCTCACGTTGGCGCAGTTGGACTTCTGGGAGGAATATTCGCTGCAGCCGGATCAATCCATTTCCACGGTGGCCCACTGCATTGATATCGAAGGCGCGGTCGACCAGGCGGCGCTGATCGAGTCGATTACGCGTACGGTCACTGAAGCCGACGTTCTCTCGGTGCGTTTTCATTTGCCATCGGATGGTAGGCAGCCGCTCCAGCGCTGTGCTGCCGAATGGACGCCGAACCTGGTGCTGCGCGATCTGCGCGGCGAGCCCGATCCATTACAGGCAGCGCAGCGCCTGATGCGTGCGGATGTCGAGGCCCGCTGTGACCTCCTGCAGTCGCCACTTGCCGCGCAATGGCTACTGCGCGTGTCCGAGCGGCGCCATCTCTGGTACAGCCGCGGGCACCACATCATCCTTGATGGCTACGGCATGGTATTGCTCGAGCGGCGCTGCGCGCAGCTGTACGCTCATCTGATTGGTCGTGGTGAGCCCGGGAAGCCGCTGAAGCCGTTCGCGCACTATCTTGCCGAGGAAGAAGCCTACCGGCGCAGCCAGCGCTTCGACGAGGATCGGCGCTTTTGGCGCGACTACCTCGATAGTAGCCATGACCTCTCCGTACTGCACAAGGGGGAAGAGAGCGATGTGGCAGAGGAACGGCACGCAGAGCTGGCACTGACGGAGACTCTGGAGCGCCGCCTGAACGCGGTGGCGAACGACACCGGAATCGGCTGGCCGGATTTGCTGGTCATGCTGACCGGGCTCTATCTCCTGCAACACCAACCTGCCGGGCACGGAAGCGACGCGCTGGCGGTCTGGCTACCTTTCATGAGTCGCTGGGGCAGCGTCAGTGCCTATATTCCCTCTCTGACGGTCAATATCCTGCCGTTGTATGTCGACGCGCCGGGCGAGGAGTCTTTGGGGAGTTTCCTTAATCGAATGACGAATGTGTTACGTCGACAACGGCGTCATGGCCGCTACAGAATCGAGCAGTTCGCCGCTGACCGCGGATTGTCCAAGGGAACCCGCTTTCTTTTCTCGCCACTGATCAATGTCTTGCCCTTCGATACGCCGGTGTTCTGGGGGTGTCGGGTGGAGCGGCAAGTGATTGCCACTGGTCCCGGCGACGGTTTCGATCTTACCTATCGCGGGCGTAGCGATGGCTCGGCACTGTCACTCATGCTCGATGCCGATCCTGCGATCGTTGCGTCCGACGAGTACGCACGGCATCGGCGTGAGTTACCGGCGTTCCTGGCGCGCGCCTTGAGTCCTGGCGCATTGACGACTGCGGTGGCACACCTGTGAAAATCACGAGGCAAGCATGCGCGGAGTGACGATCAAAGCCCTGTGGGGCGGATGGCTGCTGCTGGGAGTCGCGATGATGGCAAGCTCACTCGCTCTCGCCGTCGACGACTGGCCACGAACCTTTACCAATGTGGATGGCAGTGAAACCACGATCCCCGGCCCGCCGCGCCGCATTCTCTCCACCTCGGTCACGATCACCGGCACGTTGCTGGCGATCGATGCGCCGCTGGTGGCCAGCGCCACATCGGCCAACGGGCACTTCTTCGACCAGTGGGAGGGCGTAGCTCAGGAGCGGGGAGTGCAGCGGCTGTGGCCCGCCGGCAGTGTCGACCTCGAAACCGCCTATGCCGTCGAGCCCGATCTGATCGTCGTATCGGCAAGTGGTGCCGACTCCGCCCTGGCGCAGGTGCCTTCTCTGCAGGCCATCGCGCCCACCATCGTGCTGGACTATGGCGGGCAGACCTGGCAGTCGCTGGCCAGACAGCTCGGCGAAGCCTCGGGCCTGGAAGATCAGGTGGATGCCAAGCTGGCGGAATTCGACGACTACCTGGCGCAAAGCCGATACAAGATCAGCGTGCCCGAAGGCGAGGCCAACATCATCAGCTACAACGGGCCTGGGGCGCCCAATCCGATCGCCTTGAGCGACGGCGTCCACGGTCAGTTGCTTCAGGCGCTTGGCTTCACCATCGAGTCGCCCGCACGCGAGTGGCAGAGCGATGCAAATTCGGCACAGGATTTCGTTCGTGCGCAGTACGAGTACCTGACCCAGATGAGGGCGCCGACCACTTTCCTGCTCAGCGCCGGCGACGAACGGGCGGCGGCGTTTCTCGACGATCCGATCCTTGCCAACCTGCCGTCGGTGCAAGCGGGGCAGGTCTACGGCTTGGGCGCGAATTCGTTTCGCATCGATTTCTTCAGCGCCACGGAAGTGATCGACGGCATCGTCGAGAGGTTCGGAGCGAATCATGATGACGACCGACGACGGAGTGTCCAGTGAACCGGGAAGCTGGCTTGTCCACGCTGGGTCATATCAGAGGCATGCGG
Organism: Billgrantia endophytica; assembly: GCF_002879615.1. Taxonomy (GTDB): domain Bacteria; phylum Pseudomonadota; class Gammaproteobacteria; order Pseudomonadales; family Halomonadaceae; genus Halomonas; species Halomonas endophytica. Next base: position 58,260 of record NZ_PNRF01000034.1, on the reverse strand, counting down.
AATCGAAAGCAGAAATGGCGACTCCAGGGGCTGGTATTGGGGACGCTGCTATTGATCGCGCTATGTGTGGCCAGCACGTTCGTGGGCACCCGACCGATCCCGGCGGTGGTAACGCTGGAGGCCCTGCTAAGGTTCGACCCCACCAGCACCGAGCACCTGCTGGTGTATCACCTGCGGGTGCCGCGAGCGCTATTGGCGGTCCTGGTCGGCGCGGCATTGGGTGTTGCCGGGGTGATGATGCAGGCGCTGACCCGGAATCCGCTCGCCGATCCCGGCATTCTGGGCGTCAATGCCGGTGCTACGCTGGCCATCGTTTCGGCCATCGCCTTCCTGGGTATCAGCAGCGTTACCGCCTACATGTGGTTCGGGTTGCTGGGGGCAGCCATCGCCGGGGCTGCCGTGTATTCGTTGGGTGGAATTCGTCGGGGCATGAACCCGGTGCGTGTGGTGCTGGCCGGTTCGGCGTTGACCGTCGTGCTCCTGGCGTTGACCCAGATCATCACCGTCAACAGCGACGAGCAGGTATTCGACCAGTACCGCCACTGGTTCGTCGGCTCGCTGCAGGGGCGCGGCCATGAGGTGCTGCTGCCGGTATCGTTGCTCATCGCGGTGGGGCTCGTGGCTTCGTTTTGGGTAGCGAAGGCGCTGGATACCATGACGCTCGGCGGTGATTTGAGTCGTTCCCTGGGAACCAGTGCACGCTTCGTGTGGCTGAGCTCGGCGCTCATCATCGTGCTGCTGGGCGGCGGGGCCACGGCGGCCGCTGGCCCGATCAGTTTCGTCGGGCTCACCGCACCCCACGTGGCGCGTGCCATCGTGGGCACCGACCATCGCTGGGTACTGCCGTGCTCGATGCTGGTTTCCGCCATCCTGGTGGTGGGGGCGGACCTGCTGGGGCGCCTGGTGGCGCGTCCCGGGGAGGTGGGGGTCGGCATCATGGTGGCGCTGATCGGTGGGCCGTTCTTCGTGCTTCTCGTGCAGCGCTGGCGGATGACAAGGCTATGAACGCACCCGACTCCTCCCCAGTGCCAGTTCCCTTGGATATCCGCCGCGATGTGTGGCGCCTGGGAGGCCTGTCGTGGGTCGTGCCGCGCCGTGTCGCCCTGGTCAATGTTGCTCTGGGCCTGGTCGTATTCGGGCTTGCCGCCGTGGCCATGACGCTTGGCCAGCTCGACATCTCACTGGCGGACGTGCGCGATGCCCTGTTCGCTCTCGGCCAGGGCGGTGTGCGTGAGCGCATCATCTTCGACATTCGATTGCCCCGAACGCTGACGGCCCTGTTCGTCGGCGCCGCGCTGGGCGTTTCCGGCGCAGTGTTCCAGTCCATTTCGCGCAACGCGCTGGGTTCGCCGGACATCATCGGTTTCACCACGGGCGCAGCCACGGGCGCGCTCGCCCAGATCCTGATGTTCGGGCAGGGCGCACTCGAGGTCGCCCTGGCGGCGGTGGTCGGGGGCGTTCTCACGGCCGTACTCGTCTACGCGCTGGCGCGCCGTGGTGGCGTGGTCGGCAGCTACCGCCTGGTACTGACGGGCATCGGCGTGGGCGCGGTGCTGAGTGCCTTGAACGGCCTGATGCTGGTGAAGGGCGACCTGGACAATGCGGTCACGGCGAACCTCTGGCTCGCCGGCTCGCTGCATGCGCGAACCTGGGTTCATGCCATTCCGGTAGTGGCCGGGGTATTGCTGCTGATGCCGCTAGTGGTTCTGGGCAGTCGGGCCTTGAGCATGATCGAGATGGGTGACGACATGGCCAGCCAGCTCGGTATCCGGGTCGAACGCGTGCGCCTTTTCATGGTGTTTCTGGCGGTGCTGCTGGCAGCGCTGGCAACCGGGGCGGCTGGGCCGATCGCCTTCATTGCGCTGGCTGCCCCTCAACTGGTCAGGCGGTTGAGCCACGCCTCCGGAGTGCCGGTGGTCGGTGCCGCCTTGATGGGCAGTTGCCTGCTCCTGGCGACGGACGTGCTCATCCAGTCGCTGCCCCTGCAGATCAGCATTCCCATTGGTCGCATGACGGGCATTGTCGGCGGTATTTACCTCATCTGGCTGCTGACGCGTTCTCGAAGCATCTGACGTGACGATATATCGAGGTATTGGGGGGAAATGAGAAATAAGAGGGTGATTCGCCACGAGGCCGCAGAACGTCCGGGCGAACGTAGAGCAAATAGTGCGTAGGGCGGGCGAGGCGGAAAAAAGGGGGGTGTCAGCCGCTTGTCGCCTTGCTCGTTGGGATCTAAACACGGGAGATCAACCCAATGTGTAAGATGCATGAAGGGCATAGCCTCGATTCGAGGCGGCGACAAGTCTCTGGCATTCGCGTGTTGTGCTGCATAACGCTGCTGGCGATGTCGCCGAGTGGCGCCTGGGCGCAAGGCAATGCACCGGGAGAGGGGCGCGACGCCGCGGCCGCCGAGGCGATCTCGACGCTTCCCCAGGTGGTCGTGCTGGGCGAAAAAGTCGATCGTTCTCTGTTCGAAACGAGCTCGAGCGTAGCGGTCTACGACTGGCTTGCCATTGAATCGACGCCCAATGCGACCGACGTGAGGGACCTGCTCAGGTTGACGCCCAACGTGGTCGACACCGGCATCGGTAACGATCTGCCGTCCGTCCGTGGCATCGATGGTTCCGGCCCCGCCCAGGGAGCCAACGCCTTCCTCAACGGCACGCGGCCGCGACTGAACCTCTCCATCGACGGACGCTCGCTGACCTACAACGAGCAGGCCTTCGGGCCGCAGTCGCTATGGGATATGGAGCAGATCGAGGTGTTTCGCGGGCCACAAAGTCATATCCAGGGCAGGAACGCCATAGCCGGTGCGATAGTCATGACCTCCAAGGACCCGACTTTCCATTGGGAAGGTGCCGTCAAGGGAGGGATTGGGGAACAGGATACGTCGCAGACGGCCGCCATGCTTTCCGGCCCCATCGTCGAGGATCAGGTGGCGTTTCGCATCAGCGTCGACCAGCAGAGACGCGACAGTTTCGTCGATCTCATGTCCTATGATCCGGTGGGTGACCCGCGCGAGATCGAAACCACCACGGCCCGCGGCAAGCTGCTCATCGAGCCCGGCGATCTGCCGCAGCTCAGCACCCAGTTGGGCGTGAGCCACTATGCCAGCCGTGCACCGCAGAACGAAGCGCTCAGTCCACCGCCACCCTACGCCAGCCCGCGATTCGACCCACGACGGCCGGTCTTCGAGACCGAGCATACCAGCGGCATCTGGGACTTGGCGTGGGAGTTCAACGATAACCTCAGCTTCGAAAATACGTTGATCTATACCGATTTTTCCAACGACCGCCTGACGGCTCTGGAGCTGCCGTATGCCCGTATCGACGGCAGCGAATTCCAGACCGAACCGCTGATACGCTTCCGCGCACAGGACGGCAGGCTGCGTGGCATGACGGGGCTGCGCTATTTCCACGGTACACAGGACGAATTCGTCAATATCTTCGGTGGGAGCGAATTCGACGACAAGACCGAAACGTTCTCCTTCTTTGCCGAAGCCACCTACGAAGTGGTGCCCGACATCGACGTGACGCTGTCGGGGCGTTTCGAACGTGAGCATCGTGATCGCCAAGGAGGCAGCCAGACCGTCGAGATCGACTTCGACGAGACGTACACGGCCTTTCTGCCCAAGCTGGACGTGGCCTGGAAGCCCGAGGAGGGACAAACCTACGGCGCCATGGTGTCTCGCGGCTACAACGCCGGTGGCGCCGGCATGACGTTCATCGCACCCGTCATCAACTACACCTACGACCCGGAATACGTCTGGAGCTATGAGCTGTACAGTCGCAACCGTCTGGCAGACGACCGTCTCGAGCTGACCGCCAACCTGTTCTTCAACGACTACCAGGACATGCAACTTCCCTACTACCTGGGGCCGAATTCCACCATGATTCGCAATGCCGACAAGGCGCAGACCTACGGTGCCGAAGTCGGCGCACGCTGGATGCCAATGTCCGAGTTGGAGCTGTTCGGTTCGGCCGGCTTGCTCAAGACCGAGATCAGCCGTTTTGGCGATAGTGGCATAGAAGGCAACGAGCTGCCGCGAGCTCCCGCCTATACGGCAACGGCAGGAGCTGCCTATTACTTCGCCAGCAACGTCGATATCAGCGGCAACGTTCGCTATTCGGATGCCTACCACTCGCAGGTGGACAACGACCCGCGGGGCAGGATCCCCTCCTACTGGGTTGCCAACTTGCAGCTTGGCTATAACTTCAACGGCGGCCGCGCGACGCTCTTCGCGCAGAACCTGTTCGATTCCGACGATCGTTTAATGGTCATCGACAACGACGTGACCACGGCGATCGTACAGCAGCCGCGGGTGATCGGTGCCTCGCTCGAACTGACGTTTTGACGGTAGTGATCCAGCGCCGACCGGACCGGCGCTGGATCGAGGGTCCCAAGGAGAAGAAAAGTGACGGATAGCGTTCATACCCCCTCCGGCATGCCGGGCCAAGTGCGATCCGGCCAGATCATCGGCGAGCGCGAGGAGCGCATGTGGTTTCTGCAGCAGCAGTACCCGGAAATGGCTCATGCCCATGCCCTCGTCTATCGTCTGTTGGGACGGCACAGCGTGGAACGGCTGAGAGAGGGTCTGCAGGAAATACTGAAAGCACCGGAGTACCGCGTCCGTTATCGTTTTGGCGATGAGGGGGTGCTGCGCCGTCATGACGAGATGAAGGTCGCAACCCCCGTCCTGTGGCGTGTCCAATCGTCGCGGGAGGCCATGGAAGCGATACTGAACCTGCAGGAAACCTCCTGGGATCTGGCCGAAGAAGCGCCACTGCGCTGTTGCCTGTTGCTGACACCGGAAGCCACCATGCTCGGACTGGTCGCGCACCGTGTGCTGGAAGCAGCGGTCCCGACTGGTTGGTTCCAGCCTTTCGCCAATTTTTTGCAGGAGCTTGAGACGGCACCTGGCGGCTTCGACACGGGCTTGGTCGAGATGACTGACGAGGAGGCCGAGGCAGCACCGCGCCGGGACGCGGAAACTCATCATGGCACGGCGGCAGGCGACGGTGATATTCGAGACTTGCTGCTGGAGGCGTTTCGCCAAGCGCTCGGCGCCCCCGAGATGATGGCCGACGACGACTTCTTTGACTTCGGCGGCCATTCGTTGATCGCCACCCGTATCATCGGTCAGCTCCTGAACGTTCACGGTATCGAAGTGCATCTCAACGACCTGTTCAGTTACCCGACGGCGGCCGCTCTGGCGGAACATGCCCGACGCTTGCTCGGTAGCCGACAACACGAACCGAGTGCGCCGGCCGCACCGGATACACCAGTGCCGTTAGCGCTGGCACAGCGATCGCTGTGGAAGGTTTACGAGGCCTTCGGTTTCAACGAGATCTTCAATATTCCGTTTGCCCTACGATTTCTCGACCCGGTGAACGAGCCGGCCTTCAAGCGCGCCTTTCTTGACCTGTTGGAGCGTCACCCGGGGCTGCGTACCCTGTTCGTGCAGCGTGACGGGCAAGTGTGGCAGGAGGTGGTGCCCTGCAACGCGAGTTCGTTGTACAAATGGTTCTGGTTCTCTCACGAAACGCATCTGTCGGAGCTGGCCGTCGAAGCCTCGTACCGCTTCGACCTGGCCCGTGAGCTGCCTTTCCGAATCCGCTTCATGCACGATGAGTCTTCCGGACAGCAAGTTGTTTCGCTGCTGTTCCATCACATCGTACTGGATGAGTGGTCGGTCAACCTCATGATGGAAGAGCTGGAGCATGCCTACCGTGCACGGGTGGAGGGCAACGTACCGAGTTGGCAGCACCAGCCGCCTTCGTTCCAGGCCTTTGCGTTGAAGCAGCACGCCGCCGGGGTGAGCCAGGCGCATCTTGCCTACTGGACGGAAAATCTGCGCGATGCCCCACGGGGCAAGCCGCTACCAGCACCGGAGGCATCCAGTGTGCGCGAAGAGCCATCATCGAGTACCGGTGGCTGGGCGGAATATAAGCTGGCGCAAGATGTCTCGAGAGGGTTGTATGTATTGGCGAAGCGCAACGGTGCCTCGCTGTTCAATGTGGTTTACGCGGCGATTGCCGCTTCGATTCATTACTTGGGAGCGCTGGATGAACTGGTCATTGGCACGTCAGCTTCAGGCAGGAACGATGCCGATTTCTTCGACACCATCGGCTACTTCACTACGGTGGTGGCGCATCGAATCGCCTTTCCACCCAACCTCACCCTGGCGGGGCTGATCACCCAGGTGAAGGGAACCATCAACGAATCCATGCCCTACAGTGATATTCCCATCGACCTGGTCGAGGAAGCCCTGAACGGCGGGGCTGAGCAAGGCGGGGATCGCATGTTCGAAGTCTTCATCCAGTTGCATGCGAAAAACAAGCTTAACGGTGCCTTCCGGCTGCAGGGCGGTGAATGCATAGAATTCCGCCAGATCGACCCGGAAAAGAGTGAATCTCTGCTGGGGTTGCAGTTCGAAGTGCTTGAAGAAATGATCGAAGGCGACGAATCCGTGCGGATAATGATGAGTTATCGCGCCGATCATTACGGCCCCGAGCAGGTCGAGCGGATCAGGCTGACCGTTGGCGAGACGCTTGCCCGTTTTGCCCGAACGCCGGATGATGAAGTTCGGCTGGGCCGTCTCGAACCGCGGCTTGTCGTGTCATGAGCCGGGTGGAATTGCCTTGCCGTGAAGGCCGGTTGGAGAGGGGCGATGCAGTGCCGCCTCTCTCCGCGCACGACACGGCAGCTGCCGGCTCTTGCCGGCTTCGGGCCGAGCGACTGCGATTGGGGTACGATCGCGTTCTCGTCTGTCACGACCTCGATGTCAGCATTCCAGATGGATGCTTTACGGTCATCATCGGCCCCAACGGCTGCGGCAAGTCGACGTTGTTGCGTAGTCTGTGTCGACTGCTTCCTCCCCAGGCGGGGCGAGTATTGCTGGACGGCAAGGATATCCACCGATTGCCCACCCGCCAAGTGGCACGCCAGTTGGGGTTGCTGCCGCAAGGTGCCCAGGTTCCCTCGGGGATCACCGTGGTTGAACTCGTGGAGCGGGGACGCTACCCCCATCAGAGCCTGCTGCAGCAGTGGAGCAACGAAGACGAGTTTGCCGTACACGAAGCGATGCGCTCGACGGGCGTGCTCGAGCTGGCCGAACGACAGGTGGACCAGCTCTCCGGCGGCCAGCGCCAGCGGGTCTGGGTGGCCATGGTGCTCGCACAGCAGACGCCGATCCTGATGCTCGACGAGCCCACCACCTATCTGGACATTGCTCACCAAATTGAGCTTCTGGAATTGTTCCGGGAGCTTAACCGCCAGGCTGGTCATACCCTGATCGCGGTGCTGCATGATCTCAACCAAGCCTGCCGTTACGCCGATCACCTGATCGTGATAGCGGACGGCAGCATCGTTGCCGAGGGCAAGCCGTCGGAGCTGATGACGGTGGAACTCGTTGCCGAGGTATTCGGCCTTGCCTGCGTGATAATCGACGACCCCGTCAGCCATACTCCACTGATCGTTCCCCGCGATCGTCCGGCAACGGCACAGCCCAGGTGACGTGGGGTGATTTCCGCGAGGTGGCGGCAGCGTGGTGATGGCCTCGCTCTCATCCTCTACACTGGAAACAGCCATCATTTCCAGGAGGTGACACCATGTTTCTGCACGGTTCCTGCCACTGCGGCGCGGTGCGTTTCAACGTCGAGTCGCCGCATCCCTATCCCTACCAGCGCTGCTACTGCTCCATTTGCCGCAAGACGGCGGGTGGCGGAGGCTACGCCATCAACCTGAGTGGGCGTGCCGAAACGCTTCAGGTCGAGGGTGCCGAGCACAAGCGGGTCTACCACGCCATCATCGACGGCGAGCCGAGTTCGGGCGAGCGCCACTTCTGCCAGCACTGTGCCAGCGCACTGTGGGTTTTCGATCCTGGCTGGCCGGAGCTGGTCCATCCATTCGCTTCGGCCATCGATAGCGAACTGCCGATCCCGCCGGAACGGGTCCACCTGCTGCTGGCGAGCAAGGCCAACTGGGTGGAGGTTACCGCGCGGGAGAACGACAAGTGCTTCGACGACTACCCCGAAGAGAGCATCGCCGAGTGGCATCGACGGCTTGGTCTGGACGAGAGCGAGAAACGATGAGGACAACAGCTCCGCGAGCCCTTATGCTACGTGGCGGCCCACTTGTCTCTCATCACTATTAGGCTGCAACCGAAACCATGCGTGTACTTGAACTCAAGGTTCCACCTGTCGCTCTCTTGGCTATCTTCGCAATAGTCATCTATGGCGTTGCCAGGCTTACCCCAGGCGCTATATTGATCATCCCGGGGAAAGAGATCATTGGTGCGATTCTCGTTTTTTTCGGTGCTCTTGTCGTTTCGTTGGGGGTCTTGGCATTTCGCAGCCATAAAACCACAGTCAACCCGCTGACACCCGGCGAATCATCTGTCATTGTTCAGGATGGTATTTATCGGGTGACTCGAAACCCCATGTATTTGGGGTTTTTATTTCTTCTATCAGCTTGGGCGATTTTTCTTTCCAATGCCTTCGCGGCTCTTGCCTTGCCGCTTTTCGTTGCGTATATGAACCAATATCAAATAAAACCAGAGGAGAGGGTGCTTTTGGCCAAATTTGGGCCGGAATTCTCTACTTACATGTCAACCGTACGAAGATGGCTGTGAAGCCTTTAACTGTTCACTCGAGCCAATCATTTTTAATAGGCAAGGGTCATGCCAAGCGATTTGCACAGAGATTTGACGATACGAGCGGCGGTGGCCGCCGACGCCACGGCCATAACGGAGGCAGGATTCAAATTCAATCGATGGATCGATGTTGGATACTGGCAACGCCTGCTGTAGGTCGTCTCGTGTAAAGAATTGTGTGATACGTCGCAGTCTTGTGCGGCGCACTAGCTTTGCTCATCTCCCCAACTAGACTTGCCAGCAAGGGAGGCAATTCAAAAGGAGAGAGCAGATGGCTAGGGAATCGGTACAAGGCTCATTGCCGACTGCCACCCTCGGCGAGACGCTGGCCGTCATCAACGACGTCTTCGTTCCGAATATTGCCAAGGGTGTGATCATTCGTCGCCCCAGGGTGGTCGGCATGGCCGAGCGCATGGCGTTGGATGAACGCGCGGTGCGTCGTGTGCAGAAGCTGAACAAGAAGTACGGCAAGGGCCCATTGCTGCTGAAAGTGCCGGGCAAGTCCATGGCGCTCATTCTGGACCCGGATGATGCCAATCGGGTGCTGGATGAATCCCCGGAGCCGTTCGCCACGGCCGAGCAAGCCAAACGCAGCGCACTGGCCCACTTCGAACCCGACATGGCCCTGGTTTCCCACGGCCGCAAGCGCGCCGAGCGCCGCCGCTTCAATGAAGAGGTGTTGCAGAGCGAGTGCCCGGTACACGGCTTGTCCGAGCGATTCGTGCCGGTTGTGGAACAGGAGGCGGAAGCGTTGCTTGCCCGAGTTCGCTCGAACCAGGGCGAGTTGGGCTGGGACATGTTCATCGACACCTGGGATCGCATAGTACGCCGTGTCGTGCTGGGCGATTCGGCAAGTGATGACCAGGAGCTGACTGAAACCCTGGCGAAGCTTCGCGCCGCCGGGAACTGGGGCTTCCTGCATCCGCAGCGGACCAGGTTGAGGAAGCGATTTCTCGAGACCCTGCAGGGCTACATCGACAGGGCCGAGCCGGGCAGCCTTGCGGCGGAGGCCGCGCGTGTCCCAACCAATAGCGACACGAAGCCGTCGAACCAGATGCCTCAATGGCTGTTTGCCTTCGAGCCGGCCGGCATGGCGACCTTCAGCGCCTTGGCACTGCTCTCCGCCCATGCGGATCAGGCCGAGAGGGCTCGGGCCGAGATTGCCCGGCACGAAGGCGATCAGCGGCCGGACATGTCGTTCCTGAGGGCCTGCCTCCTCGAATCGCTGCGGCTGTGGCCGACCACGCCCCTGGTGCTTCGCCAGAGTACCGAACGGACGCATTGGCAGAACGGGGAAATGCCGGCGGATACCTCAATCCTCATCCTCGCCCCCTATTTCCATCGCGATGACCGGCACCTCGACGATGCCAACCGCTTCGACCCGGACCTGTGGCTGAAGCCTGAAGGAGCCGGGGAGTGGCCGCTGATTCCCTTCAGCGGCGGGCCCGGCATCTGCCCGGGGCGGCATTTGGTGCTACTCGTTACCAGCGCCATGCTGGCCTCCCTCATGAAGCGACATGAGTTCCGCCTGGACCCGCCCGATCGGCTGCTCGCGAGTCAGCCGATGCCGGCACTGCTGAGCAATTATCACCTGCGCTTCAAGGTGAGCCGGAATTGAGTCAGTGCTACCGGCTACGGGAGGCCGGTAGCCATGAGTTCGTGGGTTACTCGCGACTTACTTGCCAAGCGCCTCGAGTAGTAGCTTGGCTACCGGTTCTGAGGAGGGTGGATTCTGGCCGGTGATCAACTGGCCGTCTCGGCGGGTGTAGGGAGTGAAGTCGTCGGCCTTGGAGTAATGGGCTCCGCCGGCGATCAGGGCGTTCTCCACCAGGTGCGGTACGACCTCGGTAAGCCCCACGGCGGATTCCTCGCCGTTGGTGAAGCCGGTTACCTGACGGCCACGAATGATCGGCTCGCCCTCGGCATCGCGCGCATGGAGCAGAGCGATCGGGGCATGGCAAACAGCGGCTACCGGCTTTTGCTGGGCCCAGAAGGCTTCGATCAGGCGGATGGAGTCCGCGTCTTCCACCAGATCCCATAGCGGGCCATGGCCGCCGGGGTAAAAGATGGCGTCAAAATCGTCGGCCCTTACCTCACTCAGGCGGTGGGTGTTGGCCAACTGCTGCTGGGCCCTTGCGTCCTGCTGGAAGCGGCGTGTCGCTTCGGTTTGGCTTTCCTCGGCGTCGCTCTTGGGGTCTAGCGGCGGTTTGCCGCCCTTGGGCGAGGCCAGCACCACCTCGGCACCGGCGTCCAGGCAGGTGTAGTAGGGCGCCGCCAGTTCCTCCAGCCAGAAACCGGTGGGTTGGCCGGTATCGCCGAGGCGGTCGTGGGAAGTCAGGACCATCAGAATACGTGAATTCATGGAACTCTCCTGTTGATGTTGCCTGTGGCAGATACGCCCCTTCCCCAATACCCCCAACAGCCCGTTCCTGCACGCCTTCAGCATCGGGTAGAGCCTTGCGGTGCGCTCCTGGCTGGCAAACAGCCGATACATCAGTCGATTGAACACGCCGTTACGGGTGCCGAGCAGGGTGAGGCGGTGCAGGGCTTCGCTACCGTGGTACCAGCGCTCTCCGATCTGCAGGGCGAAGCCCTGATCCAGGTCGATGCCCAGATGGGTGAGCTCGCGGCGGGCTTCGCTGTCTTGGCGGGCATCGATCAGCTCGAGCTCGCCGACTTCCCGGCGAATGCGCTGCCAGCGCACGTAGCGGCGGCACATCGGGCATTCGCCGTCGTACACCAAGCGTAGGCGAGGCTGGGAGCCGCTGCCGTCCTTCGAGGCGGTGGCGCTATCGTTCTCTGTCATTTCGCTCTCTTTCAAATCCCTCCAGCGTCTCGACTCTGGCGACCTCCAGCCGGACATCGTGCATCCCTGGCCCTTTGGAAATTCCGCATACGCCAGCATGAAGGCTATCGGGCACGGTGGCTAGGCCGTCGGTGCGGAAAGAGGGGCGCCCACGCAGGGCGCCTCGTGCGGGGCGAGGGCCAAGCTGGCGTAGGCGCTGGTGCCTCGGGCTGGCCACTTCGCTTTCAGCCGCCGTTTGGCAGGTGATACCATCACGCCCCATACGGCAGCCTCACGCCCTCCGCCCTGGTTCGAGTTACAATCCCGGTACCTGTTAATGGAAATCAACGTCAATTTTCTGGAAAATCTCAGGCTTGAAGCCAAGTTTGACGATTTCACCGTCATCACCGACCAGCCCATTCGCTACAAGGGCGACGGCTCGGCGCCAAGTCCCTTCGACTATTTCCTGGCCTCTTCTGCACTCTGTGCGGCCTATTTCGTTCGGGTTTATTGTCTGGCGCGCGATATTCCTACCGAAAATATCCGCCTGTCGCAGAACAACATCGTCGATCCGGAGAATCGCTACAACCAGATCTTCAAGATCCAGGTCGAGCTGCCGGAGGACATTTCCGACAAGGACCGCCAGGGCATCCTGCGCGCCATCGACCGCTGCACGGTCAAGAAGGTGGTGCAGGCCGGCCCCGAGTTCCAGATCGAGACGGTGGAGAACCTCGACGAGGATGCCCAGGCCCTGCTGATGGGCAAGCCGGAGGGCGAGGGAGGCGAGAAGAACAGCACCTGGATCGAGGGCAAGGACCTGCCGCTGGAGCAGACCATCGCCAACATGAGCGGCATCCTGGCGGGGCTCGGCATGAAGATCGAGATCGCCTCCTGGCGCAACATCGTGCCGCATGTGTGGTCGTTGCACATCCGCGACGCCGCCTCGCCGATGTGTTTCACCAACGGCAAGGGCGCCACCAAGGAGAGCGCGCTGTGCTCGGCGCTGGGCGAGTTCATCGAGCGGCTGAGCTGCAACTTCTTCTACAACGATCAATTCTTCGGCGAAGAGATCGCGGGCAGCGCCTTCGTTCACTACCCCAACGAGGAGTGGTTCCAGCCGGGGCCGAACGACGAACTACCGGCGGGCATTCTGGATGACCACTGCCTGGCCATCTATGACCCGTATGACGAGCTGTGCGGCTCGCACCTGATCGACACCAACTCCGGCAACGTGGCGCGCGGTATCGTCGCCTTGCCGTTCGTGCGCCAATCGGACGGCGAGACGGTCTATTTTCCCTCCAACCTGATCGAGAACCTGTTCCTCAGCAACGGCATGAGCGCCGGCAATACCCTGCATGAGGCTCAGGTGCAGTGCCTGTCGGAGATCTTCGAGCGGGCGGTGAAGAAGCAGATCCTCGAGGAGGAGATCGCGCTGCCCGACGTGCCGATGGCGGTGCTGGAGCAATACCCCGATATCCTCGAGGGCATCCAGGCCCTGGAAAGGCAGGGCTTCCCGGTGCTGGTCAAGGACGCCTCCCTGGGCGGGCAGTTCCCGGTCATGTGCGTGACCCTGATGAACCCGCGCACGGGCGGTGTCTTCGCCTCCTTCGGGGCGCACCCCAGCTTCGAGGTGGCGCTGGAGCGCAGCCTCACCGAGCTGTTGCAGGGGCGCAGCTTCGAAGGCCTGAACGACTTCCCGCCGCCTACCTTCAATTCCCAGGCCGTCGCCGAGCCCAACAACTATGTCGAGCACTTCATCGACTCCTCGGGGCTGGTCTCCTGGCGTTTCTTCAGCGCCAAGGCGGATGTCGAGTTCGCCGAATGGGATTTCTCCGGGACCAATGCGGAGGAAGCGGCGACCCTGTTCGGTATTCTCGAGGAGATGGGGCTGGAGGCGTACATGGCCGTGCACGAAGACCTGGGCGCGCCGGTGTGTCGTATCCTGGTGCCGGGCTACTCCGAGGTCTACCCGGTCGATGACCTGATCTGGGATAACACCAACAAGGCGCTGGACTACCGGGAAGACATTCTCAACCTGCATGCCCTGAGTGACGATCGACTGGCCGATCTGTTGGAACGCCTGGAAGAAAGCCAGATCGACGACCACATGGACATCATCACCCTGATTGGCGTCGAGTTCGACGAGAACACCGTGTGGGGGCAGCTCACCGTACTCGAACTGAAGCTGCTGATCTATCTTGCCCTGCAGCGCCATGAAGAGGCCCTGGAGCGGGTCGAGATGTTCCTGCAGTACAACGACAACACCGTCGAGCGCGGGCTCTTCTACCAGGCGGTGAGGGCGGTGCTGGAGGTAGTGCCCGACGACGAGCTGGCGCTGGAGGACTACCTGCATAACTTCCGGCGCATGTTCGGCGGAGAGACCATGGCCGCGGTGGTCGGTTCGGTGCAGGGCGAGGTGCGCTTCCACGGCCTGACCCCGACCAACATGCGCCTGGAAGGCCTGGAGAAGCACCAGCGCCTGATCGAGAGCTACAAGAAGCTGCACGCGCACCGTGCCGCCAGGTCGGGAATGGCAGCCTCGACGGCGTAGCCCTCATTCGCCGGGATGATACAGCCCCCGAGTCAGGCGACTGGCTGGGGGCTTTGCGTTTGGGGTCACGCCAAGTCGTTAGGTCTGATCGTAGTGTCCGCCAATGGCAAATATGTAAATGGACTTCTCGTCAAATCGATATATAAGCCGGTCTTTTTGTGAAATGCGCTTTGACCATAAACCGGACAGGTTGTGCTGAAGCGGTTCCGGTTTTCCCAAGCCGCCAGACGGATCATCAGAGCGAAGCATTTCCTTGAGTAGCTTACACAGTGTCTTGTGTAGCTTTTTGTCCTTGTCACGCATGTTTGCATACGCTTCCCAGGTATTGCCCTCAAATACCAGTGATCTCATTCATTTGCTCGTCAGTCGGTTTGTAATCTTGTCCACGGGCGTGATGCCCCCGAATTCTACTTTGACGAAGTGAGGCCGCTGACTGGCTGAAGACTCAATGCAAAATCGATCGTGTGACGGTATAGGTTGACCCACCGGCGCGCTCATACAAGGCGGAGGACACTGGGAAGTAGATTGGCGGATTCAAGATAGATTATGGCTGGAAATGCCCTTTGCCCTACGGGAACGGCTGCCTAGTATTTGAGCTTCCTCAAAAGATGCTGTAAGGAGAATGGCTTTGGAACAATTTCTCTCAACGATCGATGACTTGGAAGCGCGCATCGGAAAAACGCCGAACTTGGCCAAACTCAAGACCATTGACCATCTCGATGAAGGAGCCCTGACCTGGCTGGCGGCCTCTCCGCTGATGATGGCAAGCTTCGGTGGCAAGGAGGGTATCGGTGTAACGTTCGGAGCCGCTGCGCCCGGCTGGGTATCGGGCAACTCGGCCGAACTTCAAATTCCCGCCGCTATGATCGATGATCCAGATATGGCGCGCACGGGTGTCAGCTTCGGCTCCTTCTTCATGATTCCGTTGATCAACGAGCTTCTGCGAGTGAATGGTCGGGTGATCGGCAACGACGGGGAAGTAATCCATATCGCTGTGCAAGAGTGCTACCTTCACTGCGGCAAAGCACTGCTGCGGTCGAAGTTTTGGCAGACCGGTTCGGCTGTCCAGTCTCCGACAACTCTGGATCAGGTATTCGACTCGGCTCGTTTCCTTGCGTTGGGTACGATCGACGCGAACGGGTACGCCGATATCAGTCCAAAGGGTGATCCAGCACGCGCGATGGTGCAGCTAGACACCGACATGCTCTGGTTCGCTGATCGCCCCGGGAATAAGCGGATCGACAGCTTTCGGAACATCGTTTCTCAGCCGCACGTAGCCGCCATTGTGATGATACCGGGCTCCCCCTATGTGGCTCGGCTCGTGGGAACCGCCCGTATATCTGACGATCCAGTGATCCGGACGCGATTTGCGGTGCAGGAAAAAGTACCCGCTTTGGTAACCGCGATTAGCGACCTCAGCGTCGAACTGATGCAAAGTGACGCGCTGGTGCGTGCTGCTTCCTGGATTGCTACTCCGGTTCCACCGGATGTGGAGCCGGCGAGAATCACACTTGCTCACCTGAAGCTGAACAATAACCTCGAAGCCCAGCAGGCCGCGGCCGCGATGTCGGAGCCGGGGTTCGTAGAACAGAAGATGCAAGAAGATTACAAGAAGAATCTCTACTGAATTCTCATAGTGTTTTCATGCCGAAAATCACATTTACTGGAAACCAGCGGCATGAAGACACGAATGAGCACACGGAGTAGCGACAGCGTCATACGTACAGCGCCGGAGAACGACATGGACGGGATTATGGAGGAATGCGGTGGAACTGACCGACATACCCGGTGCTGACAAGGTGGATGAGGTTTCCTATCCGGTCTTCAGCCTCGTCACGGAAGCGGTATTGCGTGGGGAGACCATGTTCCACTGGCACGACAAAGCGCAGCTGATGTACGTCATCAGCGGTGTTCTGACGATACATGCGGCCGGAAGCATTTGGACGGTTCCGCCGCATTGTGCTCTGTGGATACCAGGTGGCGTTTCCCACGGCGGGAGAGTCGCAGGTCACATCAAGATCGCCAACTTGTACATCGACCCAAGGCTTGCCCCTCCACTGGGCGACGATTGCGGTATCCTCTTCGTTCAGCCTCTGCTTCGGGAACTGATCTTCCGCTTTGAAGCTCCTGCCCAACTGGAAAGAATGGACCGAGACCGAAAGGCACGTCTCATAGCCGTGCTCTTCGACGAGCTTTTAGAGGCGCCGGTCGAACCCATTCATCTGCCCATGCCAATTGAGCGGCGGCTCCGGCGATTGACAGACTCGATGATCGAAAAGCCAGCGCAGCGCTTTACTATCGACGAGTGGGGCGCTCGCATCGGGGCGAGCAATCGAACGATAAGCCGGCTCTTCCAGCGCGAAACAGGCATGTCCTTTATCCGCTGGCGTCAGCAGCTACATGTCGGCATAGCGCTGCAGCGTCTCGCGCAAGGCGAGTCAGTCACAAACATCGCGGGTGATTTAGGCTATGAGAGCGTCAGCGCGTTCATCTCGATGTTCAGGCGCATGCTCGGAACAACCCCCGCACGGTATTTTGGTGAAGCGGCGTCTGGAACTTCGGAGCGGGGTGAATCGCCCCGGGTTTCGTAGACACCTCCAGGCCTTATACTGGAGGGACCCAGGAAGTCTCATGAGCCACCAACGATACACCGAAGAATTCAAGATCGAAGCCGTCAAGCAGGAGCGGGGCCATCCCATCATCGAGGTCGCCGCCCCTTCTATTATCTGTGAGTCTATTCGTGAGGGGATGAATACTCCTGTCGGCGATCCTCCTGAGAGCAGTTCGTGAGTGGCGCTGCCAAGTCAGCCCTGACGGAACCACTGAAGGCGTGTCGAAATTGAACGCGTCGCTCGACTACTGAATGGCTAACGCACTCGTTCAGGAGATCACGATGAGTCAGCTACGCGTGTCATGCTTCAGTATTTCGCTGGATGGGTTTGCCGCCGGCCCCGAGCAGAGCCTGGAAAACCCGATGGGCATCAATGGCATGGAAATCCATGACTGGGTGTTCCCGACCGCGACGTTTCGACGACGCGTGCTGGGCCAGGAGGGCGGAGAAACCGGAGCCGATGATGACTTGGTGGTGCGCGGCTTCGAGAACGTCGGCGCCTGGATCATGGGCCGCAACATGTTCGGCCCCGTTCGCGGCCCCTGGCGGGACGAGAGCTGGAAGGGCTGGTGGGGTGACAGCCCGCCGTTCCACTCGCCGGTCTTCGTGTTGACGCATCACGTGCGCGATCCCATCGAGATGCCCGGCGGCACGACCTTTCACTTCGTCACGCAGAGCATTCACGCAGCCCTGGAGCGCGCCCGCGAAGCCGCTGGCGAAAAGGACGTGCGCCTGGGCGGCGGCGTGGCGACGATCCAGCAGTACCTACGGGCGCAGCTGGTCGACGAGCTTCACCTTGCCATCACACCTGTTCTGCTCGGTGCAGGGGAGCGCTTGTTCTCCGGTATCGACATGCGCGCTCTCGGCTACCGGTGCGTGGAAAAGGCGGTTACAGATAGGGCCACCCATCTCGTCCTCCAAAGGAGGGACTGAATGACCAACCTGATCCTCACGACCTTCGACTGGGTTCCCGAGATGCCGCGGGGCTACGTGCGCGACCTACGGGTGCGCTGGGCGCTGGAAGAGGCCGGCTTGCCCTATCGCGTCGAGAGCGTGCCGTTTCGCACCCGGGATGCCGAGCACTTCATCTATCAGCCTTTCGGGCAGGTACCGTGGTTGACCGACGGCGACCTCACGATCTTCGAGAGCGGCGCGATCCTGCTGCACCTGGGCGAGCGTAGCGATGCGCTGATGCCAACCGATCCGCATCGACGCAACGAGGTGATCGAATGGTTGTTCGCGGCGCTCAACTCGGTCGAGATGGCGAGCCTGCCTTGGTCCCTGTTCATGTTCATTGGTGATACCGAAGAGACGCCGGGGCGGAAGATGCTGGATAAGTTTCTGGACTCCCGGATAGAGCACCTGGAGGCAGTCCTGGCTAAACGCGAATGGCTGGCCAGGACCTTCTCCGTCGCCGACATTCTCATGGCGGATGTGCTGCGCCTCGTCGATCGCTTCGATGGGCTGGCGGGGTACCCGGCCTGTCGAGGCTATGCCGAACGCGCCACGGCCCGCCCGGCTTTCGTGAAGGCGCACACCGACCAGATGGCGCATTTCGCCGCGGCGGATTGAGGCTGTCTGCGTTATGCATAAAAACTAGCGGGTCCACTGGCCAGGCTATGTGTGGCTTATCAGAGGGTTTATCGGCTCAATGAGCGATCCAGCCACCGTCTACCATCAAGGCGCTGCCGGTGACAAGGCTGGCGGCGGGTGATGCGAGAAACACCACGGGGCCCATCACGTCTTCGATCCGGCCGAGCCTTCCCAGGGGAATTTGGGCAAGCACTGCCTCCCGGAAGCCGGGCTCTTGGAAGAATGGTTCTGTCATCGGGGTTTCGATGAAGGTAGGGCAAAGGCTGTTGACGCGAATGCCATGAGAGCCCAGTTCGACCGCCATGGCTCGGGTCATGCCTTCCACTGCGGCTTTCGAGGCGCAGTAAAGGCTGCGGTTCTTGGCACCCACGTGCCCCATTTGCGAGGAGATGTTGATCACGCTGCCATCTTTGGGCATCCCTTCGATCACCGTTTGGGTAAGGAAGTAGGTCGCATGGACGTTGAGCTCCATGACCGCTGCGTAATCTTCTTCCGTGACCTGATCGATCGGTTTAGGACGGTTGGTGCCAGCGTTATTGACTAGTATGTTGAAGCGCCGACCCGCCAGAGCGCGGCGGGTTGCGGCCTGGTCTTGAACGTCCAGCGCGAGGCCATCGGCTTCGTGTCCGGCGGCACCCAGGGCTGCTACCACCTCTTCCAGCCGCTCGCGGTTGCGGGCCACTAGGGTCACCCGGGCGTTGGCTTGGGCAAGAGCGCAGGCACAGGCCAGCCCAATACCCTGACTGGCGCCAGTCACGAGAGCGCTGCGCCCATCCAGGCGCAGACTCGGGGTTTGTGGCAGCTTCATACCGGCACCGCGGAGGCATAGGGTACGTCACGCTTGCCGTAGCGGCGCACGCGTTCGTTAGCTTGCTCGCCGTGGCCAGCAAAACCTTCCAGCGCACACAGGCGCGAGCAGTAGCCGCCTATCTCGGTGGAGGCCTCGTCGGTGAGTATCTTCTGGTAAGTGCAGGTCTTAAGGAACTTGCCGACCCATAGCCCACCAGTATAGCGTGCAGCCTTCTTGGTCGGCAGGGTGTGGTTGGTGCCGATCACTTTGTCGCCATAGGCTACGTTAGTGCGCGGGCCGAGGAAGAGCGCGCCGTAGTTTGTCAGCCTGTCGAGATATAGGTCGGAATCTTTGGTCATGACTTGCACGTGCTCGTAGGCCATTTCATCGGCAATCTCGAGCATTTCCTCGCGAGTATCGCAAACGATGATCTCGCCGTAGTCATTCCATGCTTGGCGGGCAATCTCGGCGGTGGGCAGCTTGGTTAGCAGTTCATTGATAGCAGTGAGTGTCTCCTCGGCCAAGGTTTCGGAGTTGGTGAGCAGGGTCGCGGGCGAGGTGGGGCCATGTTCGGCCTGGCCCAGTAGGTCGGTGGCGCAGAGTAGGCCGTCGACGGTTTCGTCGGCGATGACCAGTGTTTCGGTGGGGCCGGCGAATAGGTCGATGCCGACTCGCCCAAATAGCTGTCGCTTGGCTTCGGCGACGAAGGCGTTACCCGGGCCGACCAGCATATCGACCGGGTCGATCGACTCGGTTCCAATGGCCATGGCGCCAATCGCTTGTACGCCGCCAAGCACCAGGATTTCATCGGCGCCGGCTAGGTGCATCGCTGCCACGATGGCTGGATGTGGTTTGCCTTGATAGGGTGGGGCGGTAGCAACGACGCGCTTGACGCCCGCTACCTTGGCGGTCAATACGCTCATGTGGGCGGAGGCGACCATGGGGTAGGTGCCGCCAGGAACGTAGCAGCCCACGGCACTGACAGGGATGTGTTTATGACCGAGCACCACGCCAGGTTGTGTTTCCACTTCGAGACTTTGCATGCTGGCCAATTGGGCCTCGGCGAAGCGACGAATCTGTGCCTGGGCGAAGCGGATGTCTTCCAACTCTTGAGTCGTGAGTTCTGACATGGCCTGTTCGATCTCGGCTTGAGTCAGCCGGAAGGAGGCGGGCGACCAGCGGTCGAATTTTGCCGAAAGCTCGCGCACGGCCTCATCGCCCCGTGCCTCGATGGTTTGAAGAGTCTGTTCGACGGTTTCGCGGACCTTGCGGTCGGCTTCGGTGCGGGCTTCGTTGGTGGCGCCCGTTTTTAGTCGTCGGATCATGTCGATTTCCTGTTGAGCTTGGAGAAATATTGGATTGCCTCGACAGACAGTGATTGCAAGGCTAGTATCGATTGCATACGAATGCAATTCTCTAGTTTCGAGTTCTGTGAACCGAAAGGAAGCAGCATGTCGGAGCCTATCGCCGTAGTGGGCGCAGGACTGCTTGGACGGGCGAGGTCGATGGTGATGGTAATTGCGCGGGCGGGGCGTTCGGTGAGGCTGTACGATACCCAGGAGGAGGCCTTGAGTGGTGCCACCGAAGCGATTTATATGTCGCTGCATGATCTGCAGTGTGCCGGCTTGGTCAAAGATCCCGAGGTAATTCTCGCAGGCATTCAGGTCGAACCTAATCTGGCGCTTGTCGTGGGTGGGGCTGGCTACGTGCAGGAGTGCGGCCCCGAGAATCTTGAGATGAAGCAGGCGATATACAGCCGCCTCGAGGGGGCGACGGCACCGGACACTGTTCTGGCCAGCTCCACCTCGGGCATTACGGCATCTCGTTTCACTGGGCACTTGGCGCATCCGGAGCACTGCCTAGTAGCGCATCCGGTGAATTCCCCCTTATCTTGTTCCTATCGTCGAGGTGGTGCCTTCACCGATGACTGACCAGGAGACGCTTGAGCGGACGATAACTTTGATGTCCGAGGTAGGCCAGGTACCGGTGCTGGTCAAGCGCGAGTTGTCGGGCTTTATCCTCAACCGGTTGCAGGGGGCGCTGCTCAATGAAGCGCTTCGCCTGTTCCGTGACGGCTATGTGTCGGTGGAGGATCTGGACAAGATCGTTAAGCACGGCCAGGGACTGCGCTGGTCTTTCATGGATCCGTTCGAGACGATCGATCTTAATACCCCGGCGGGGGTGGCCGATTACGGCCGCCGCTATGGCCCGCTCTATGCCGACGTAGATGCCCAGCGCGACGGAGTCTCGCCTTGGGAGAAGGAAACTCTCGCTGCCCTGGAGGTCGAACGGCGCTCGGCGTTGCCTCTCGAGGGGCTGGCCGAGCGTCAGGCTTGGCGCGACCGCCAACTGATGGCGCTTGGCGCATACCGGAAGTCGCTCGACGAGCGGGATTCATGAAGCGAAGGTCTGTGACCTCCTATGATGTGGCCCGTTTGGCTGGGGTTTCGCAGTCGGCTGTCAGCCGTTGCTTTTCTCCCAAGGGAAGCATTTCCGCCAAGACCCGTGAGAAGGTCTTGGCGGCGGCGCGGCAGCTAGGCTATCGTCCCAACACTATTGCCCGTTCGCTGATTACGCGCTCTTCACGTACTGTCGCGGTGGTGGTTTCACAACTTGACAATCCCTTCTATGCGCTGACCCTGGCGCGAGCTTCGCGGACTTTCCAGTCCGAGGGCTATCATCTGCTGCTGTTTCTGGTGAGCGCTGATGGTGATACGACGGATGTGATGTCGGAGATTCTGCAAAGCCAGGCCGAAGGTATCCTGATGCTGGCGGCTTCGCTGACGACGCCCTTCGCACAGGAGTGCGTTGACCGCAGCATTCCAGTGGTAATGATCAATCGCACCGTGGATTTCACGGGGGTCAGCCAGGTCTCCAGCGATAATTATCACGGGGGGTACTGGGCAGGCAGCTACCTGGTTAGCCAGGGCCATCGTCGCATGGCCTTCATCAACGGCCTAGTTTCTTCTTCTACGGGCGCATACCGCCGACGGGGCTTTCTCGATGCCCTGTTGTCCCAAGGGTTTTCATGCTGGGCGGAAGAGTATGGTGAGTATCATTTCGACAAGGCGCGTGAGGCAACGCGACGCCTTTTCACCAAGCAGCCGTATCCCGATGCGGTATTCGCCGCCAATGACCATATGGCGATTGCCGCCGTCGAGACGCTGAGAGCGGAATTCGGTCTACGCATCCCGGAAGATGTGTCGGTCATTGGTTTTGACGATACCCCGTTGGCTGCCTGGCCCAGTTACCAGCTTACCACGGTACGCCAACCGGTTGAGGATATGGTCGCGGCGGCAGCCGAGTTGCTGCTCGGGCAAATGCGCGAGGGAAAGCTCTCGCCGGTACAGCGTATCCTACCGGTAGTGCCGATTCTGAGGGGGAGCGTGCGCCAAAGAGGCTGAGCCTCGGTGCGGAGACCCGCGAGCGATGCCAATCGCTCAATACTAGGGCGTAGCATTTTGTATCCAATTTGCTTACCTGATATTGGATAGCACGTCTGTATGGGATTAATTCAGTCTCATTCGCATAAGACTCCTTTGCAATCGATTGCTGTTACAGGACTATATTATTCAAATTTTTTATTTAAAATCAATAATATATATAGTTTTTTCGGATCGATGAGAAAAACTATATGAGGAGGAACGCTCGGTAGCAAGCCGAGCGGATAGCTTTAGACGAAGGTAGGGTATCAGGCTTTATTGACTTATCGTATCCAATAAACTAATTTGGAATACAGGGTAGGGGAGCAGCTTCGGTCACGGAGAGACTTGTCCAGAGAGATGCCCGTATACTAAAAATAATCTCGCATGCACCGAACAAGTGCATGTAAAACAATAAGTGCATGTAAAACAATAGTAGAGAGGAGCAAGTATGACCGTCCAGTCTCGTGCTACAGCCGTAGCTAAGCGCACTGTTCAAAATATACCCGCTGTTTCTACCACTGTTAAGGAGCGTCCCGTGACGTTGCATCCGCTTAGTAGGCTGCCTAAAAGATCTGCGTTAACGGCAGCCCTAGCTGGATTCGTTGTTGCCGCTGCTAGCGCAGGAGCGAGTGCTGTTCATGCACAGGATTGGCCAAATGAAAATGCGCGCCTGATTGTACCGTTTAGCGCCGGTGGTTCCGTGGACCGCTTCGCTCGTGGTTTAGCTCAGCATTGGGAGGAAACCCACGATTACTCAATGTTAGTCGACAACCGAGGTGGCGCCTCGGGGCTGTTGGGTTCGAGAACCTTCCTTGGTTCACCAGATAACGGTCACTATATTTTTGCGGGTATCCAGCCCACATTAAGTATGAATATCATAGCGCAAGGGGCAGATTTTACACTTGATGACTTTAGATTCATCAACATTGAGCAGCGTGATTATACGTCTATTACTGTGAGGGAAGACTCTCCTTATGAAACGATTGAGGATTTGGTGGATGCCATCCGCGATGATCCCAGCAATGTAACTGTTTCTATGGCTACCGGTGCAGGCACCCATTTATTTGGTGTGGCTTTCCTAGATGCGCTCGATTTGGAGCCTAAGGTAGTAGCATTCAGTGGGGGCGGGGGAGAGCAGCGTACCGATTTGCTAGGTGGCCACTCGGATGCAGCTTTTTCGTCTGCGTATGGTGATATAACCTTAGGTGATAGAGTGCGTGTGTTGGCAGTTTCTTCTCATGAGCCTTTTCCCGCTTGGCCTGATGCTCAACCTGTCAATGAGGTTTACCCAGAAGCTAACCTCCCTGAAATAGGTGATAATCGCTTTATTGCTGTACACAGCTCTTTTGCCGAAGAAAATCCAGAAATATTTGATGCTATTGTTAAAAGCTATAGTGATGTATTTCACAGCAATACCTACCAAGCACATATTGCTAACCAAGGGTCGGATGTGATTTCTGGTTACTATGGTCCAGAGCAGTCAAAGGCCTTTATTGAAGAGATGCATGAGGTTGTAGAGAACTATAGTGAAATTTTGCAAGGCGAATGATATTCCTAGTACTTAGGGGGGGCTCTCCCCCTATTTTTGTATTGTACAGAGATAAGGTGTTCGTCAATGTTGTCTTATATAAAAAACAAGAAAGGGGAGCTTTTAGTTCCCTTGATAATGTTTGGCTATGCAACATATTATTTTATAGAGGTGCGTAGCCTACCACGTCCAGATGTTAACTTACTTCTCATTAAACCTGTTTATATGATATTGGTGGTTGGTGTGGTTCTTTTCTTTATATTTGATTTTTTGGAGTTCAAAAAATCCTTGCCTAAGGAAAGGGTAGGTGAAAATTATAGCAAGAAAGAAACATTTTATTTCTTGGCTTTGACTGCTCTGTATGTGTTTAGTATTGAGTGGGTCGGCTTTGTGGTAACAACATGGCTTTACATGACTTTTCTTTTGCTAATGTTCTTAAAAAAATCTTGGACTTTAATTTCTTTAGTTCCCTTGGTGACATTGGTTCCCTTAGTGACAGTGGTTTTTATTTACGCTGTCTTTGATATTTGGTTGAATATACCCCTTCCCACAGGCTGGCTTATTTAAACGTTGGTATTGTCTTTAGGAGTTAGTTATATGTTTGATTTAGTGCCAGTTCTGGAAGGCCTGCTGCTGTTAGCAGATTGGAAGGTGTTAGCGATAATGGTGCTAGGGGTTTTTTTTGGAATTATTACCGGTGCCATCCCTGGGTTTAGTACGCCGTTAGCAATTAGTATTATGTTGCCGCTAACCTACCCTATGTCCCCAATCATGGGAATTGCCTTTCTAACTGCGATCTACGCCGGTGGTAATTTTGGAAGTTCTATACCGTCTATCCTTCTCAATATTCCTGGATCTCCCCAGGCAATAGTAACAGGTTTTGACGGCCATCCAATGACACGGAAAGGTAGGGCAAACGAAGCATTAGGAATAGCGGTTAGTGCATCAACTATTGGCAACTTATTGGGCGCATGTTTCTTGGTTCTAGTTATGCCTTTAATTGTTGCAGCGGCACTAATGTTTGGCCCTCCTGAGCTATTTTTGGTAGGGGTGTTGGGATTAACGGTTATAGCAACTCTACATGCTAGTTTTTTAAAAGCATTAATTTCAGGGGCTTTCGGAGTTCTTTTGGGAACTATAGGTATGACATCTACCGGAGCCATAAGAGGAACGCATGGTTATTTTGAGCTAATGGATGGCTTGCCTGTAATGTCGGCGCTTATTGGTTTAATTGGCTTTTCAGAATTATATTATATGTTGCAACAGCGATATATTTCTACTGATACTGATGTAAAAGAGCAACGGGGAGGGCGTTGCCAAAAATTATTAATGGGTATTCGTGAGACGTTTCGACACCCACTAACAGTGTTAAAATCAAGTGCTATAGGGGTAATTATCGGTGCTTTGCCAGGGGCGGGAGGAACGGTTGCGAGTGTGGTAAGTTATAATGAAGCAAAACGCAGCTCGAAGAAATCGGAAGAGTTCGGGAAGGGGGCGGAAGAAGGTTTGATTGCCGCTGAGTCGGCAAACAATGCATCTGAAGGCGGTGCTTTGGCTACCATGCTTTCGTTGGGTATACCAGGCGGAATGGCTACTGCGGTAATGGTTGGAGCATTAATGCTACAGGGTTTGATACCTGGGCCTCGCCTATTTATTGATAACCAGAGTCTAGTATATGGTGTCATGTTTTCTTTGTTCATTGCGACCATTTTTCTCATGCTGGCAGGCTTGTTGGTGTCTTTTTATGCTACTAGAGTTATTAATATACCTACAAGGGTGTTAATACCATTGGTGGCTGTTTTTTCTGTGGCAGGAACGTACGCAGTTAATCTACAAATGTTTGATGTTAAAGTTATGCTGCTCTTTGCTGCTTTAGGTATTTTAATGCGTAAATACGACTATCCGTTGATCGCCGTCGTTCTAGGTATCATATTAGGTCCGATCTTAGATAGTCAGTTATTACGCACTTTTCAGGGAGCAGGAGGGGTAAGTTTAGATATTTTCCTTGGGCGCCCTGTAAGTGTAGTGCTACTCGGAGTAATCATCTTCTGCACTGCACCTGTTTTTCTTAAAATATATCGGTCATTACGCGAAGGATTGACATCTTCGAGTAACTCCGGTCCTTCATAAGAAGTATGGGTATGTCGATTTTTAAATTTATCAACACTAACCACTGTATGTTTTATTGTTATAAGTATTTTGGTATCTAGATTCATAGAATAACCGTAGCACTTTGGACCGCACGGTAGAAGCAGGAGGGCCAGCGCCGGTACTCTCCCTGCTTTACCGACCAAAGTGAAGCAGAGCATGGATACCGACAGCTGACCCAGATTCGAGGATAGCGGTTTCATGTCGCCCTTGGCCGGCGGCATCAGTCATCAGTGGGTCTACTCCTTGATCTAGGATGACAAGGCGCAGGGTGGCGACCTCTGGGTCAGCCCAAACGACACACCGGGCCCAGGCCAAGAGCGCAGGGCTTGGCAAGATTCCCAGCCGTAAGCATCGCCGGCTGGGGTCGATGACCGGCAGGCGCTTCAGGCACTGGGAGGGTGACACCTTGATCCACGGGCACAAGCAATCAGGGTTGGTCACGCTGGTAGAGCGTCGTAGCGGCTATCTGCTAGCGGCACGGCTGCCTAGGATTTGGGCGGAGCTGACACAAGCGACCATGATCCGCCTGCTGAAGCCTCACCAGGGTGCTGTGCAGACCATCACCTTGGATAATGGCTCGGAATTTGCTAGTCACGGAGCCGTGGCCAAGGCGGTGACCGTAGCGACCTATTTTTGTGATCCCTACTACTTCTGGGCAACGTGGGAGCAGCGAGAACAGCAATGGCCTGATACGGCAGTATTTTCCCAAGGGAACCGACTTTCGCCAGGTCACCTATGCTGAGTTGAGCGCGGTGGTGAAGAAGCTGAATGATCGCCAGAAAACGGCTTGGCTATCGGGCACAGGGGTTTCTGGGGGATACTTAGGAGCCCAATATCGCAGGCGCTGGACTTATTGCTTGAATTCAGGAATTAATGGATGGGATTTCCATTATGTGACCGATTGAGGCGAAGGAAAAATGGTAGTAATAAGAGCCTGTATAGCCTTTTGTATGCAATCAAACGTGTGCTGAAGCATCCCGTGGCTCTGTTCAAGTCGAGCACCATCGGCATATTCTACGGAGCGCTGCCCCCGTGCTGTGGTACCATTGTGGCAACCGTTGTAAGCTGCAAAGAAAACGTAGCTCAAAGAAACCGGAAGGGAGCGGAAGAAGGCTTGATTAGCGCTGAGTCAGAAAACAATGCATTCGAAGGTGGGGTTCTGGCCACCATATTATCTCTGGGCATCCCGGGTGGCTTGGCAACTGTGGTAATGATGGGTGTCTTCATGCTGCAAGGCTTTACCCCGGAACCACGGCTGTTCTTCAATCTCCAGGGCCTTGTTTACGGTGCCATGTTCGCACAGGTTGTGGCTTCCTTTTTCCTGCTCATCGCAGGCCTGTTGGTGTCACTATACGCTGCTAAGGTGGTCAGCACCATAGTGCTGATTCTCTTGATGGCGGTTATTTTAGGTATCACCCTTGGCCCGATATTGGATCGACAGCTAATGAGCGCGTTCCAGGGCGTCGGGGAACTGTCTTTTGAAATTTTCCTGAATAGGCTTGGCAGTCTCACCCTGATGTTTATGATATTGTTCTATTCTGCTTGGCACCTATTGCTTGGAAAATATATCGGAATGCAAAAGGGGGCCTAGGCAATACATGACGATGTTAGAGAAAAGAGATATGTCAAAATGTTAGGAGTATTTAAGTGCTTAGCCTTGGCTGCGTTAGGTGAATGAATATGCAAGTTTTAGATACAGAAAATTCAAAATTTACGAGTCTTCCCGCACCTGAAAGGGCTTACATCATTATACGTGAAGCGATTCTTTCGGGTGAGTATCTTCCCAACGACAGGTTGCGCGAGGATGAATTGGCAAGCTTGGTGGGAACGAGCAGGACCCCTGTTAGAACAGCGCTGCATCGCCTTGCGCAAGATGGCTTTGTGGTTTTTCATCCCAACTCTGGTGCTGCGGTACGTGGGTGGACGAGAAAGGACGCTATTGAAATATTTCAAGTAAGAGCCTGTCTGGAAAGCTGTGCTGCCGGGTTTGCTGCGCGAAATGCCACGCCGAGAGATATACGGGATCTCGAGGTCATCTGTGATGAAATGGAAAGCTACCAGCTGGCACCCGAAACAGTCGAGTCATTGTCGGTATTGAATCGCAAGTTCCATACAAAAATCTTAAAATTGGCAAGCAATTCTAAGCTCGAAGAAACTGCTCTATCGCTCATGGATATCGGTTTTTTAATTAGGTCATACCGGTTTTTCTCCACCAAAGATGAGCAGCGTAGCTTGATACACCATCGCGATCTCGTAGCCGCGATAGCCGCAGGAGACAGTGACTGGTCCTCATCGATAATGAAAGCGCATATCATGGCCGCGTGTGATCTTGTCAGGACGAGCGAGGAATAATAATGCCTAATTTTGAGTTCAATACTATTCGTCAATTGATTGTCGAGCCTGGAGCTGCATCACGCCTGCACGAAGTGGTTCGTAAATTCTCGGCTGAGCGCATCTTTTTGATCACGGACCCAGGGGTTTCCAACTTGCGTTTGATGGAGCCATCGATAGAAGACCTGGAAAGCCACGGGGTCAAGGTGGAGATGTTCGACGGCGTGGTAGCGGATCCACCTGAAACCATTGTGCTCGATTCTATCGTTCGGGCTAGACGAATGCGTGCTGAGCTGGTAGTCGGTTTTGGCGGCGGTAGCTCTATGGACGTTGCCAAACTGGTAGCATTCTTTGCGCATCCGCATTGCAGCCAGCCGCTGCAGGAGGCTTATGGGGTCGGAAAAATCGAGGGCGAGAGGCTGCCACTGGTCCAAGTGCCGACTACGGCCGGCACGGGGTCAGAAGTTACGCCGATCTCTATCGTGACGACGGGTGAGACGACGAAGTCAGGCATCGTCTCGCCGATACTGCTCCCGGACGTTGCGGTGCTCGATGCTGCCCTGACGGTAGGGCTGCCACGCAATATGACGACAGCGACGGGTATCGATGCCATGGTGCATGCGATAGAGGCCTACACAAGCAAGATTCGCAAGAACCCGATGTCCGATATGCTGGCCAAGGAAGCTTTGCGCCTTCTCGTCGCGTATATCGACCGGGTTATGAACAATGGACACGATCTCGAGGCGCGGCAGGGCATGCTGTTGGGTTCCTGTCTTGCCGGCCAGGCTTTCGCCAACGCACCAGTGGCGGCAGTGCATGCCTTGGCTTATCCATTAGGGGGGCATTACCACATCCCGCATGGGCTTTCCAACTCGCTGGTACTTCCCACGGTCCTACGCTTCAATGCGGTGGAGGCTGCCGGCCTTTACGCGGAGTTGGCTCCCATCTTCACACGGGAACCGCGCTCTTCCTCATGCGTGGATGATTGTAAGCGTTTCATCGAAAGCATCGAGGCTCTGTTGAAGAGGAGTGGTTTGCCCTTGAGGCTGCGTGATGTCGGGGTTCCTGAGTTCGCGCTCAGCGCACTGGCCGCAGACGCAATGCAGCAACGGCGTTTGCTGGTCAACAATCCTCGGGATGTGACGGAGCAGGATGCTCTTGAAATCTATGAATCAGTCTATTGAGTGGCCATGACGTAAGTGGCGGCGGTGGACGCTAGTACTACAGTCGTAAAAAAAATTTGACTACACTGCATAGTACTTAATCCTAACGTTTTTATGGATGAGGTATGCAGCCGTTAGACACGACCATTGTCGACCGCTTCGTAAGCAATCCGCTAGCCACATCTGTTTAGGCTTGACTTAGAGCGGTAAGGTCTCTTTCCAGCGCCAGAGCAACAGCGTGTCGAGGTCGTCACCTTCACCGAGCGTTGGCAGCGTCTCGAACACGAACGTCAGGTACGCGTAAGGAGAGAGGCCGTTGGCCTTGGCAGTTTCTATCAGGCTGTAGATCGCCGCACTGGCATGAGCACCGCTGGGTGTCTGACTGAACAGCCAGTTCTTGCGACCCACCACGAAGGGTCGGATGGCGTTCTCCGCCGGGTTGTTGTCCAGGGGGGGATCAGGCCATCCTCGAGGAAACGGGTCAACCGCTTCCACTGGCCATCCAGATAGTGCAGTGCCTTGCCCAGCGCACTCTTCGGCAGCACCTGGGCCAATGACTTGTCGAGCCAGGTACGCAGTTGCTCAATGAGCGGACGACTTTTCTGCTCGCGCAGTGTCTGGCGCGCTTCGCGGTCCATCGCTTGATGGGGTTATCGTACTCATCCTGTCCTCCTGATGGCTGCACTATAGCCTGTGCAGCTCAGAAGGGGGTCAACTTCAGACAAGGGCTACGACAGCGATGAATTGCGCCGCTACTGCGACCGACACCGGATGAAGCCGGTCATCGCGCAGCGCAAGATGCATCGAAAACCTCGTCCTGGGCTATCCCGGGAGTTCGACCAGCCCAAGTATCGGGAGCGCAATGTGATCGAACGCGGCTTTGGCTGGCTCAAGGAACTACGTCGAATCGGCATGCGCTATGACAAGCTGGCCCGCAGCTTTCGTGCCATGGTATGCGTGGCCCGCATAGACCGTTGCCTACGTGCCGACTTTTCGTACAAAACCTAGGCACCTTGCCGTTTACTCATTGCTGATCATTAGCCGGAGCAGTATGGGAAAGCTGATTGCCATGAACATCAGCCTGGCCAAGTGATGGAATCCTACAAATCCTGCATCATGGCCGACGGCTAGGGCAATCAAGGCCATGACTTCCGCCCCGCCGGGGGCATATGCAAGCAGCAGCTGCGTAAAAGGTACATTGATAGCAACGCTGACAGGCAAGGCGATTACGCTGGTTGCGAGCAAAGTCAAGGCAGCGGAAAAACACGACACGGGAAGCAATTTGACCATTCTGCCGAGATGGTTGCCTGTAAAGCGCGTTCCGATCATCGCGCCGGTCAAGACGAAGACCGCCGTTTCCAAGCCCGTGGGTAGCTTGCCTACCTCAAAGCCACTGATGGAAATCAGAGACGCACCAAGTATGGAGCCCAGTAGAGCGGCGGCAGGCAGCTTATAGCGCTTGCATAGGGCTGCTCCCAGGCCTGCTGCGAGGACAAGAAGGGTGAGAGCAGAATAGTGAGTTTCTTGCATTTGATTGATTCTTCCATCCATTGCTCCTTGTGCAAGTGTTGGAAAGAGAACCACCAGGAAAAGCAAACGTATGCTCTGAACCATCGTGACTTGTGGGACATTGCATGGATACTGCGATGCCGTTTGTAGCACCAGCACCATATGTCCAGGAAAGGCCGATAGAAAGCTGGTGTTCCCGGATAGACCAGTGAGTCTGAACAGTGCATGAGAGACGGTCAAGGTGATGATCAGCATGACGACCAATAACCCCGCCAAGCTTGGCAGCCAGGATACTGCTTCGGAGAAAAAGTTAGGGCTCAGGGAGCTGCCGATGCTGATGCCGACGAGCAATAGGACCAATGATTGAAACTCACTGGGATAATTGAGACGAAGGCCTGCGATACTGGCTGTCAGGGTCGCAGCGATGGAGCCAAGTAGCCAACCTGCAGGAAGGCCTAAAAGATGGCCAACCAGCCCACCTAGGCTGGCCAAAGCCAAGGTAAGGATCGTACCCGAAAAATTTGCGTGCAAGCGTGTGTCCCTGAGTGGCTGTATTATGATGAAGCCTCACCGGGCCAACGAGCCCGGTGAGCGGTTTCCAGACCTTAGCTCATGTATCGCTTCTCGAACTCCCAGACGCCAGGGAAACCAATCAGTTCGTTGAATTCACTGAAGCTATATAGGAGTGATGAGTCGGTCACGCCACCATTGTCTTTCAAATCTGTATAGCTTTTCTCTAGGGCTGCAGCGGTGGCAAGGAAGCCGGCGGCAGGGTGGATGGCTAGAGAGAAGCCCAAGGACTGAAGCTTTTCTGCGGAGAGTAGCGGTGTACGCCCGCCTGGCACCATATTGGCTACCAGCGGCTTGTTGATACACTTACCAATGGTTTCCATCTCCTGTTCCGACTCGGGCGATTCAACAAAGATGACATCTGCACCCGCATCGCTGTAGGCCTGTGCACGATTCAATGCCTCATCAAGCCCCAAGGCAGTGCGAGAGTCCGTACGCGCGATAATCAGGAGATCGTCGCTGCGTCGTGCGTCGCATGCGATCTTTATTTTTTGTACCATATCCTCGAAGGGAATGACTCGGCGGCCAGGCGTATGGCCGCATTTTTTTGGAAACTCCTGATCTTCCAATTGAACGGCGGAAACGCCTGCTTCTTCATATCCTCGTACAGTGTGATGAACGTTGAGAAGACCACCATAACCGGTATCGGCATCAGCAATGAGAGGTGTGCTGGTCATTTTCGCCATGGTGGCAATTCTACTTACCATATCGCTATAGGTAGCAATACCTGCGTCTGGCAGGCCTAGGTGAGAAGCAACCGTGCCATAACCCGTTACGTAGAGAGCCTGGAAACCCATGCGGTCAGCCACCAACGCTGAAATCATGTCGTAAATACCAGGTGCAACAACTATATCATCAGAGTTCAGCTGCTCTTTCAAGGATCTTACTGCCATCTTCCTTCTCCTTCAGGCTTTCAGTTAGTATATCGATCGGTTCCATAAATTAAGCGTTTATGGTGTGTAGATCCAAGGGTTGTCCTTGATATAGCGGGTTTCAAATTTAGTGATTTCATCATATAGGCGAAATGTCATTTGGATATCGGATTCGCCATTCAGAAGAGCTTCTTTACGATAGGGGTCGATTTCGAATTCGTAGCGTAGGCCTGAGCGAGTGGTGATGCTTTGCTGAGGTAAGTCGACCGTTAGGATAGTAGGCTCACCTTCATTTTGCATAAGTGCCTCGATGCTTCGCTCATCCAGGCGAATCGCCAACAGACCGTTTTTTAAGCTGTTGTTAAAAAATATGTCGCCAAAATCGGGAGCGATGACGACACGAAATCCGTAATCTAACAATGCCCATACGGCGTGCTCACGCGATGAGCCGCAGCCAAAATTTTTTCCTGAAACGAGAATGCTGGACTCCGCCTTGGTGGGGTCATTCAGAGGAAAATCCACTCTGGGCTGTTTTCCATCAGGCGTGAAGCGCAGGTCATGAAAGAGTTGCTCCCTATACCCGGCATTACGGGGACGATGCAAATATCGTGCAGGTATGATCTGATCCGTGTCGATGTTTTCCCAGGGCAAGCGTAGGGCCTGACCGCAGTGTTCGGTAAAAGCTAGCATATATTGCCCTCCAGTTCCCTGACGTCGGTGAGATGACCGGTAATAGCGGCGGCCGCAGCCATGGCAGGGCTCATGAGATGCGTTCGGCTACCAGGACCTTGACGGCCTGCGAAGTTGCGGTTCGAGGTGGATGCGCAACGAGCACCGCTTGGCACCGAATCGCCGTTCATGGCAACGCACATGGAACATCCTGGCTCGCGCCACTCAAAACTTGCCTTCTGAAAGATCTCGTGCAGTCCTTCCTTTTCAGCTTGTTGCCGAACCTGCTGAGAACCTGGTACGACGATAGTAGGTACCTTGGCGCTTCCCAGCTTGGCAATTTCGGCAGCTTCGCGAAGATCCTCCAGACGGCTGTTGGTACAGGAGCCAATGAAAACTTGGTCGATTTTCAAGGAGGTGAGCATCGCACCCGGCGCGAGCCCCATGTATTCGATGGTTGCGTTGTACTGTTCCAGCTTGTTGGATTCGATTTCGTTGAGACTTGGAATATGGCCGGTGATGGGCAGCGCAGTTTCCGGTGAATTCCCCCAAGTGACGGTAGGGGCTAGCTTGCCGGCATCTATTGCGACTTCCTTGTCATAACTTGCGTCATCGTCGCTCTTGAGACCGCGCCACATCTCAACGGCATGCTCGAATAGCTCTCCTTGCGGCGCGAAGCGCTTGCCCTTCAAATAGGAGAATGTCGTTTCGTCAGGAGCAATCATGCCTGCTCGAGCACCGGCCTCGATCGACATGTTGCAGAGGGTCAGGCGTGACTCTATCGATAGGTCGCTTATAGTTTTTCCTGTGTATTCAATTACATATCCTGTCCCCCCATTGGCTCCGATCGTGCTGATGATGGTCAGAATCAGATCCTTGGCCGAAACCTGGGGGCCCAGCTCCCCATCAATGCGGATACGCATTGTCTTGGGGCGTTGCTGCCAAAGCGTTTGTGTAGCCAACACATGGGTGACCTCGGAGGCGCCGATCCCAAACGCTAGTGCACCCAGCGCCCCATGAGTGGAAGTATGGCTATCGCCGCAAACAAGCAGGGCGCCAGGCAGAGTCAACCCCAGTTCGGGGCCTGCCACGTGTACGATGCCTTGGTACTCATCGCCTGCCCCAAAAGAGGTGATTCCCTGCTCGTGAGCATTTTCCGCAAGGGTGGTCACCATCTGTTCATGTACGGGGTCGCGATTGGGGTCGTGATGAGTGGCAATGTAGTGATCGGCCATACCGAACGTCAGTTCTGGCCTTCTTACTTCTTTCCCCTCGAGCCTGAGTTGGTCAAACGCCTGTGCTGTGGCGTCATGCACTAAATGTCGATCGATGAAGAGAAGCGCCATGCCATTCTCACGTTCGGCAATGATATGCGATTCCCATATTTTGTCGAAAAGCGTTCTACCCATTGCTGCGTGCCTCGCTGCCGTTGGTCTTAGCCATCGCTGAGCATGTGATGCCAGCTGAAGTATACCTACATTATAGATCGTATCCAATCAAGCAAGTCTAAGTGATTGGCGCACGCCAAGGCAAGGATGGATGAACCGGAGGTGTGACGTGATAGCGAAAACAATATGAATTAAGCTATTGAAAATAAACGAATATATTGGATACCTGCTTTTAGAACTAAATTTTGTTATGCGGAATTAAAAGCGCCATCAGGTATGTCTTTCACAGAGGTTTGACAAACCGTATCCAATGGGCAAGGCTGAGAGCCGTAGGTATACATGCAAGAGCAACTGGAGATGAGAGCATGGTACAGCACGATTCAGATCCTGGCTTTGGTAAAAATAGCTTTTCTAACAACAAGTTGAGTTTCCCCGGTGAGGATGGGTTATGTGTAGACAACATTGCCCGTCGTATGCCAATGGCTTGGAAAAGTAAAGACTTGACAGGTAAGGCGTGTGACGCTTGGGTTCGAACAGTGTCCGATGAAGAGCGAGCCGGGCTAATCGAAGGCTTGGCAGCCTTTGAAAAAACCGGGAAGCCTCTCTTGGAAAGCTGTGCTCACGATTTTCCGTTTACGAACCTCGATCGTTTGCTTGCCGATGTCAGGGCGGCGGTCTCACATGAGTTGGGTTTCATCGTTCTTCGTGGGTTGCCTATCGAGTCATTGCCTGTCGAACGAATCCAGACGCTCTATTGGGGGTTGTGTAACCACTTCGGAGTGCTGCGGCCGCAGGGGGCCAGTAGTGACCTGATCGGCAACGTCCGCGATAGCGGCGGTAATTATCGTTCGGCGAGTGGGAGAGGTTACAATACGAACTCCAGGCTCGATTTTCACACTGATATGGCGGACCTTGTCAGTCTGCTTTGCATCAATTCTGCTAAAAAGGGCGGTGAGAGCCGTATAGCATGCTCTATATCGATGAGAAACGAAATTTCCTCCTCGGCTCCTGAGCTTCTCGAGGCACTATACAGAAACATTCATTACTCTCGCAAAGGAGAAGAAGGTCCGGAAGAGAATCCATACTATGCAGCTCCGATCTTCTCAGAGCGAGATGGATTGTTCTGCTGTAGGTATGTTCGCAATCACATTCGTTATGCCCAGGAATTCGAGGGCGTACCAGCTCCTGATTGCGATCAAGTCGAAGCGATGGATCTATTGGATCGTCTTGTAGAGTCGGACGTCTTTACTTTCGATATGACTCTGCAGCCGGGCGATATGCAAATACTCAACAATCACGTGATTTTGCACTCGCGGACTGATTTTGTCGATTTTGAGGAGACTGAGAAGAAACGTCACCTACTAAGATCCTGGATATCGACACCTTACAGTCAACCACTTTCTCCGGCACTTGTAGAGGCCTATCACGACGTTAGTGGAGGCTCCGTGCGCGGAGGAATAGTTGGCAAGAAGTTCGATGAGGAAAAAAAGGCTTATACGAGAAGAGCCGCTGATTTTCATGGTATGCCCTACCATGCACCGAACTGACGCCTGTTGTTGAATTAATTCCATCTAGAATGATCAAACTACCTGCCCTTGCCGCTCTTTCCATAGACGTTGGTCTGGGTGGTACATCGATTGCATAAGCTAACGACCATGTATAATGCCCCCTCTGAGCTGCACTATAGCCTGTGCAGCTCAGAGGGGGCATTATACATGGTGGCTGGCACTACTCTGGAAGATGAAAGAGGCTTTGAGTTGGAAGGTGGCGAATAGAGGTCGTGATAGTTTTTGGTGGCTTGACCCCGCTGCTAACGTGACCCACCGAACTGATACTCGTACCCCGGGTTGCTTCCATACCTGAATTCAAGCAATAAGCGCAGCACCTACGGTTTTCAGTGCTCCTGAGTACTCTCCTAGGAACACCTGTGCCGGTGTCCGATGACAGCTCCACTCGGTCACCGTGCCAAGTCTCCGCCCAGTGGAACTTGCCCTGATTAAGGCGGCAAGCCACAGAACTAGATGCCCAGGCCATCATGAATCAGCACCTTCATGCAGTTGCCTCGCCGGTTGGCGAACAGGTAGGCGTAGTGCGGCCGGGCAGAGCTGGTGTGCCGAGCACTTCACCCATCAGCCTTTCGGGCAGGTACCGTGGTTGACCGACGGCGACCTCACGATCTTCGAGAGCGGCGCGATCCTGCTGCACCTGGGCGAGCGTAGCGATGCGCTGATGCCAACCGATCCGCATCGACGCAACGAGGTGATCGAATGGCTGTTCGCGGCGCTCAACTCGGTCGAGATGGCGAGCCTGCCTTGGTCCCTGTTCATGTTCACAGGCGATACCGAAGTCACGCCAGGCAGGCAAATGCTGGATAAGTTCCTCAACAATTGCCCTCAACGAAATGGCTGGTTACGGTAAGCCGAAAGCCACTGAAGATGGGCCCCATTGAAGGTGATGCGAACCTTCATCGATCTTGCCGGATAGGGACGATAGCATGTCTGGATCTTCGCGATCTTCTTGTCCCAATGGGCTGCGCACCCGGCAAAGCCCAGTACCTGCGTATAAATCCGAAAAAAATGAGACAAGCATGACTCTTGACTACCGCTGGCTTTACGACACAGTACGCAAGCGTTTTGAATCTGACGAAGCCATGAAAGCTTTCCTGCCCAAGGCACTTGCTCCTGAAGAGCTGAAGCGGAAGGGGGATGATCGCTATCTTTCTGCCATGAGCCAGCGGGTATTTCAGGCCGGTATGCAACATTCGGTGGTCGATGCCAAGTGGCCTGCCTTTGAAGAAGTCTTCTGGGGCTTCGTGCCCGAGACAATGGTGTTACTCAGCCCAGAGCAAATCGAAGGTTATATGAGAAATGATCGAATCATCCGTCATCGCACCAAGCTGCAGAGCATCCCTAAAAATGCCCAATTCATTCTGGATATTCGCCAGGAACAGGGCGGCAGTTTTGGCGAGTTCATTGCCGACTGGCCGAGCGCTGACATCATCGGCTTATGGCGTTTACTGGCCAAACGCGGCGCCCGCCTAGGTGGACGCTCGGCTGCCGGATTTTTACGTTTGGTCGGAAAAGATACTTTTTTATTGACCAGCGATGTGGTTGCACGTCTGATGGCCGCAGGCATCATTGACCATGCCCCCACCAGTCAGCGCGATATGCAAGTCGTACAGGGCGCTTTCAATGAGTTGCAGCAGGATTCAGGAAGGCCGTTGTGTCAGCTATCGGCCATGCTGTCGTTGAGTATCAATCCGAGGTTTTGAGGCACGCTGGCCGATCGAACGTGGCTACCAGTAGCTCAAGGTAGCGCTACACCTTGCTCACGATCAGTGCGGCATTCACCCCACCAAAACCGAAGCCGTTGCACAGTACGTGCTGGCTGCGATGTTCGCGCATTGCACCTGAGACGATGTCCAGGTCGTGCAGGTCCTCGTCGCGGTTCTCCAGGTTGAGGGTAGGGGGCAGGCGGCCATGCATTACCGCAAGAGCGGAGAAGATGCTCTCCACGCCGCCGGCCGCACCGAGCAGATGGCCGGTGGCCGACTTGGTGGCGGAGATCGGAATGCCGGCAAGGGTGTCGCCGAAGGCGTTGCGCAGCGACGCGATCTCGGCCCGGTCGCCTACCGGCGTCGAGGTTGCATGGGCATTGATATGATCGATCGCCTCGGGAGTTAGCCCCGCCATCCGCAGCGCGGCCCGAATGGCCGCCGCGGCACCGCCGCCGTCTTCCGGGCCGGCAGTGATGTGGTGGGCATCCGCACTGGTGCCGTAGCCGCTGAGAATGGCCAGCGGCGTTGCTCCGCGCGCCTCGGCGTGGGCCAGGGATTCGATCACCAGCAGCCCCGCGCCTTCCCCCATGACGAAGCCGTTGCGCGCCTGGTCGAAGGGTCGCGACGCCTTGGCGGGGTCGTCCTGCTCGGTGGAGAGCGCCTTCATGGCATGGAAGCTGGCCAGCGAGAGCAGGTCGATACAGGCTTCGGCGCCGCCCACCAGGGCCACCTCGGCCTCGCCACTGCGGATCATGCGCATGCCGTCGCCGATGGCCTGCACGCCAGCCGCACAGGCGGTCACGGGGCAGCCAATCGGCCCGCGCAAGCCATAGCGGATCGACACGTTGCCCGCCGCCAGGTTGGCCAAAAAGGCCGGCACGGTGAAGGGGGAGAGCCGACGGTGGCCGCGCGTCGACAGGGTGTTCTGCGCCTGGGTGATGGTGGGAAAGCCGCCGATGCCGGAACCCACGATGGTGGCGGTGGCCAGTCGGTCCGCATCGCTTTCTGGGAACCAGTTGGCCTGGGTCAGCGCCTCTTCGGCGGCGGCCATGGCGTAGAGACTGAACAGCTCCAGCTTGCGACGCTCCTTGGCGCCGGCAATGCGGTCCGGGTCGAGGCCGGCTTCCGGGTCGTCGGCGATGCCGGGCACCGAGCCCGCCAC
This sequence comes from Billgrantia endophytica, assembly GCF_002879615.1. Classification (GTDB taxonomy): domain Bacteria; phylum Pseudomonadota; class Gammaproteobacteria; order Pseudomonadales; family Halomonadaceae; genus Halomonas; species Halomonas endophytica. The sequence continues at coordinate 19,232 of NZ_PNRF01000034.1, read as the reverse complement.
CTTGATCGGCAGCTCGCCGGTATCGAACCGGGAGATCGGGGAAATACCGGAACGGCCGGTGAGAAGGCGTTCCCAGCCTGCCTTGACGCCGCAACCAAGGGGGCTGATCATGCCCATGCCGGTGATGACGAGCGGTGATTGCATGGTAAATTCCTGAACGGCTTGGGGTTGTGCCACGCTATCACCGGGCTTGATATGATCAAGATAATATTCAGCGGGGGAGTGTGAGGTCGCCATGCCTGACTCGACGAGCCGAAAGGCCAAATCGCGCGAGCGCATCCTCAAGTCGGCCATCGAGCTGTTCAGCCGCCAAGGTTTCGAGAAGGTCTCCATCGGCCAGATCATGAAGCTGGCCAAGATGACCCACGGCGCCTTCTATGCCCACTTCGCCTCGAAGGAAGCGCTCTACCACGCCTCGGTGCGGGAAACCCTGGAGAGCAGCCGCGCGGCCCGGCTGGTCAAGGGGCCGCTCTCGGTGAAACACCTGACGGAGCTGGTCGCCAACTGCTGGAATCTCCAGGAGCTGGAACGCAAGTGCAAGCCGGGGCCCGAGTCGGTGCTGTTCAACGAGATCGGCAACGAGAACGCCGAGATCCGCACGTTGTTCGAAGCCTCCTACCTGCGCATGAAGAAGATGCTGGAAACTCGGCTCATCGCCCTGAGCCGCCTGAAGAAACTGCCCTTCGAGCCCGACCGCGAGATCATCGCCGACAAGTCCCGCGCCATTCTCGCTTCCCTGGTGGGCGCCGTGGCCATCGCCAAGAGCCTGCCCGGCGAGCAGGAGCGTCAGCACATCCTCAACGCCGCCCAGCGCAACATCCTGCGGATGCTCGGCGTCAACGAGAGCGAGCTGGAAAGCATGCTGGATGCCACGGGGTAGGGGCAGAGCTGTCAGCCGTTCGATCGCCTGGGCTGCTCCCATAGCTTGTTCCTATCGAGGCGAAAGCCTCCCTTCAGCTTGACGGCATCGGTCCTGAATCCTTCACTGTAGTTTGACGGCTTATAGGAATTCTCAATGCCTTCGGCATAGGGCCGGAAGGTGTTTATAACAATGCCCTGTAGGCCACTTTTAGCCGAGGAGAATACCGTGACCGATCAAAAGCCTACACGCCCGGAGTGGGCTGCGCGCACCACGCCCCGTCTGCAGGGCAACGAGCACTGGTGGCCCGACCAGCTCACCCTCAACGTACTGCACCAGAAGCACCCCGACGCCAGCCCGTTCGGTGCCGACTTCAGCTATGCCGAGGCGTTCTCGCAGCTCGACGTCGACGAACTTTGCGCCGATCTCGATGCCTTGATGACCGACTCGCAGGAGTGGTGGCCCGCCGACTGGGGCCACTACGGTCCGTTCTTCATTCGCATGTCGTGGCACGCGGCCGGCACCTACCGCGCGATCGACGGTCGCGGCGGCGGTGGCACCGGCGCCCAGCGCTTCGCCCCACTCAACAGCTGGCCCGACAACGGCAACCTGGACAAGGCGCGCCGGCTGCTGTGGCCGATCAAGCAGAAGTACGGCGAGAAGATCTCCTGGGCCGACCTGCTCGTGCTCGCCGGCAACCGCGCGCTCGAGACGATGGGCTTTCGCACCTTCGGTTTCGGCTTCGGCCGCGCCGACATCTGGGCGCCCGAGGATGACATCTACTGGGGCCCCGAGACCGAGTGGCTGTCGACCAACGATGACCGCTACACCGGCAGCTGGGAAGACGGCAGCCGCGTGCTCGACAACCCGCTCGCCGCGGTGCAGATGGGGCTCATCTACGTCAACCCGGAGGGCCCCAACGGCGTTCCCGACGCGATGAAGTCTGCCCAGGATGTACGCGAAACCTTCGCCCGCATGGGCATGAACGACCGCGAGACCGTCGCCCTGACCGTGGGCGGCCACACCTTCGGCAAGATGCATGGCAACGGGCCAGCCGATGCCGTCGGCGAAGCGCCCGAGGGTTCGAAGGTCCACGAACAGGGCTTCGGCTGGGCGAACAAGAACGAGACCGGCCTCGGTGAGTACACGGTGACCTCGGGGCTCGAGGGTGCCTGGACCCCGACGCCGACCCAATGGGACCACTCCTATCTCAATACCATCTTCGCCCACCAATGGGAGGTCAAGAAGTCGCCGGCGGGCGCCAATCAGTGGGAGCCGGTCGAGGTCAAGGAGGGATTCTGGGTGCCCGACGCCCATGTGGAAGGCAAGAAGAACCCGCCAGTGATGAACACCGCCGACATGGCGATGATCACCGATCCCGCCTACCTCGAGATATCCAAGGAGTTTCACCAGAACCCGGACGTGCTCGCCGACGAGTTCGCCCGTGCCTGGTACAAGCTGCTGCATCGCGACATGGGCCCGCGCGCCCGCTACCTCGGCCCGCAGGTGCCCAATGAGTCTCTCGTGTGGCAGGACCCGGTGCCCGAGCACCAGGGACCGCTGGTCAACGAGCAGCAGACCGCCACGCTCAAGCAGCAGATCGCCGAATCCGGCCTCACCGCCAAGCAACTGGTGGGCACCGCCTGGGCCTCGGCCTGCACCTACCGCCAGACCGACCACCGCGGCGGCGCCAACGGCGCGCGCATCCGCCTCGAGCCGCAGGCCGACTGGGACATCAACGTGCGCTCCGGCGTGCCCGAGGTGCTCGACCGGCTCGAGCAGATCAGAGGCGCCTCCGAGGCCAACATCTCGCTGGCGGACATGATCGTGCTGGGCGGCAGCGTCGGGGTCGAAATGGCAGCGAGAGCGGCCGGCCACAACGTCACGGTGCCGTTCACCCCGGGCTGCACCGACGCGACCCAGGAGATGACCGAGGTGGATACCAACGCCTACCTCGAGCCGAGGCACGATGCGTTCCGCAACTACATGCAGCCCCAGGTGACGTCCATCCCGGCCGAGCACCTGATGATCGACCGGGCGTTCATGCTGAACCTCAGCGTACCGCAGATGACGGCGCTCCTTGGCGGCATGCGGGCCATCGGCGTCAATGTCGGTGACAGCAACGATGGCATCCTTACCGACCGCCCCGGCCAGCTCACGAACGACTTCTTCGTCAACCTCATCGACATGGGCACCGTATGGGAGCCGCTCGACGAGAGTGAGGAACGCTTCGAAGGCCGTAACCGCGCCACCGGCGAGAAGAAGTGGACCGCGACACGCGTCGATCTCATCTACGGCTCCAATTCGCAGCTACGCGCCATCGCCGAGGAGTACGCCGCCAACGGCGGCGAAGAGCGCATGATCGACCGCTTCGTGAAAGGGTGGGTCAAGGTCATGGAGAACGACCGCTTCGACCTGCACCGCTGAACGACAGGCCCGCGGCGGTAATGCGGGCCAGCTTGTGACACGAACCCCGAAGGTGGGATTCCCGCCTTCGGGGTTTTTTCTGTTCATCTCATGCTTTCGTTGGCATTGCCCTCAACGTAATGCTTGGTTACGGTAAGTAAAAAGCCGCAGAAGACGGCTTAGGCTCTGCCCGAAAACTGGCTGCGCTCGCCGATTTTTCAAACAAAGCCTTGCAACCAAGCCGTACACAGGGATGCCGCATTAGGGATGATGGAAATGATCATCCCTTCTGCCAGCAGGGCGGTAGCGTGCCCTGACCCCCAACTCCCCACCTGACAAAATCAGTCCTGTTTACCTTCTTCAGTAAGGCCCACCACCTGACTCGAGACAGACAGAGCAGACCGAAGGCGCAGCAGACGCACACCAGAAGCCACGCTGCTCTTCGCAGGTTTGATCGGTGGCTGGCCCGGCGCGCTGGTAGCACAGCGGTTGTTTCGGCACAAAACCAGGAAGCAGCCGTTTCAGGTCATGTATTGGTGTGGGGTTGTGGTGAATTGTGGGGTGGTTGGGTGGCTTGTTTATACAGGAGAGGCAGCGAGCGTTTGGGCTGGTTTGGGGTTCGGTTAACAGTAACCAGGGCTGTGGCGCGTCATGACCTTTTCTGCATCCCGCTATATTAGTTAATACGCATACAGTATATTGGTACCGGCAAAGCGCGCATGCGTGCGAATTCTGCATAGGTGGCCGAGCTATACTTAGGTGCGAGAGAAATCAACGAGTTGGAAGAAAGGAAGCGCGTCAGATAGTATTGTTGAACGCGCAGGATGTTCATTCAATATCAGGACGCGCAGTCCAATCACTGTTGGGCGACAAGGACAACCTGTGCCAGAGTTGGAGCGATCTGGTAGAAGAATGACAGATTCACGTGGGGAGCTGGGGAGATCGTAGATGCTTGTCTATGCGAACGAAATCGAGATTGTTGGAAACAACCCGGCGCTCCAAGTACTGAGGGGCATATCCGGGTGGCTGGCCGAAAAACTGGATGAGCGACTGGTAATCCGCGACGTAACTACGCCGGGAGAGCGCACTGGTGGCAAGCCAAGAGCTTGGCTGCGGATCGATAGAGCCAACGCAGACAACTTTAGGCTGTATTCATGGGTGCTCAAGCACTCCGACCCAGAAGTTACTGGCCGGCAATGGGTTACGGAACTGGGGCTGAAAGATGAAGATGGCGGATCAGCACATTTTTCATGCGTTGTCTACACCGAAGAACAAAGCATTTTAGTTTCCGAACCCGTGCAGGCCAGCCGCCCACGTGTCGTTAAGTTCATTTTTTCCAATGTGCAGAATGAGTCTGATGTCCAATTTGCGCCCGGCTGCATCGGCTCCCATTTAAAGTGGGTTGGAGACGATACCGACTCATATCGCGGACTTCTGGCAGACATCAACGCGGCGAATCGAAATTATCCATTGGTGCTTGTCAGTCCTGATAACGAGGGGAAGTACGTTGTCGATCCACAGCGGCTTCAAGACATGTTGTTTGGCTTGGCCCAGGTCGTTGGCGCGACGAGCGGCTTCAATAGCTACGACATGGCTGAGACTCTAGGTCGCGAATATTCCGCTTGGGCTGGAGCCATCAATATTATTCGGGTGCCACATCGAGATGGGAAGGTTTTCACGCACCGAATCCTACCCAGGGACATCCCGGTAGAGCTGGATACGGAGCATAAGAAGGACAGTCTCGTACTAGGGCGAGTCAGTCATAACACCAATATTCCGAGGCAAAGGAACAGAATTCGGCCAGAGGGCGTAAGAAACTTATCGGCGAAACTTCGACTAGAGAAGCGCATCGCTGGTTTGGCTGAAAAGCCTGATGATGCGCTACGCGATGAGCTGGCGATGGTTTACGAAGAGCTTTCTCAGTTAAGTGGTGAATTGGAACAGGCGCAGCAGGAGAAAGAAAGCCTAGAGTTCAGCCTTTTAGAGAATGAAGAGCAGGTCCAAGATCTTGAAAAGCAAATAAAGCAAAACGCCTATCTGAACAGCCAGAGAAGCGACGTTCCCGCAGATTTTGGCGAGGATGAGGAAATAGTCAATCTCCTAATTGGCGTTGCTGCGGACACAAAGGGACCAACACCAGAAGAATGCCTAAACCTGCTGGCGAAAGTTTACCCGAGACGACTAGTAGTTCTTCCGTCGGCCATAGAGAGCGCTAGGCAAGTTAGTTCGTTTTCTCAGAACCGGAGGCTGCTCGATATGCTGAGCAGACTCGTTACGGAATATTTGCCCGCTTACATGCAAGGTGGAGATGCGGCGGCGCGTTCTACTTTCACGAACAACGAATTTGCCGCACGGGAATCAGACACCGTGGTCAACAATAAACAATATCTAGCATATCGGGTGTTTGACGTCGATGGGCGCGAAGTCGAGATGCTAAAGCACCTGAAAGTGGGAGTAGCTGACGACCCTAAGTCGACGATTAGGGTGCATTTCGAGGTGGATCAAAAGTCCAAACGCGTAATCATCGGCCATTGCGGTACGCATCTTCCTCTTCCCGGAAGGTAAACGGGTCGGTGTTGCCGCCCAACAATCCGCTGCAGACGGACGTACCGAAAAGTCACGCATTCTGCAAGATGAAGAGCAGAATGCGCGCCTTTTCGGCACGCCGCTGAGCTTGGCGTTGGGCAATACCGGGGGCGATTTGCGCACAATGGACATAAAGACTCTTGCACGGGCCGTCAATTCAGAATCCAGCGCGTATTCGGTGGGCGGGTTGCAGGAGTTGCGGACAACACTGAAAGGCTTGAAACGAATTCCTGGCTCAGCAATCTTCAGCTCCCAGACTACATTCGATGATTGGGCCTTCCACCATGGCGGTCGGTCTGAGCTTCAATTCAACATTGGTTCGGAACAGGTTGGAGGCGTTGCTATTACTCGCTATGGAGTAGCTTTCTCCTTTGAGACAAGCCGCTCGCTCCCAACGATCGACGTCTTGGTGCCGAAGGTAGCCTTGTTCAACGAATACATACGCACTAATCTTGACCTCCTGTCCGGCTTTGAGATGTGGCACTTCCAAAATGGAGTTCGGTCGGCAAATCGTATGCCCACACCCATATCGGCCGATCTAGTAGACGGTGGGACGTTTGTCTTCCTCGGTGCATATTCGTCGTCGGGGACAGTCAGCGCCAGTGAGGTTCTTTCAGCATTTGATAGGTTGCTCCCACTCTATCGCTTCGTGGAAGGTGGTGGTGTGCCAGCCCAAACAACGAGCAAATTCGCGTTCCGTCCTGGCAATGCTTCAAAAAAGTCTCGCGCTATCGGAAACTCGACTGAGCGGGCACTTTCTATTGATCTCAGACACAACGACATGCAGGAAACGTTGTATCGAGAGCTTTGCGAAGAATTTGGTTCAAGCAACGTTGGCACCGAAATTCCCAGTGGCACAGGGGGGCGGATCGATGTCGTTTCGCGCGACGAGCATGGTTATACTTTCTACGAGATTAAGGTGGGGTGCTCCGTTCAGGGCATCATCAGGGAAGCAGTCGGCCAGCTTATGGAGTATTCGCTATGGCCCGGCGCGAAGCTGCCAACGGAGATTGTCATAGTTGGTGAGCCGGAGCTTGGTGAATCAGGTCACGCGTATTTGAAAGCTTTGAATAAGGGGCTTCCAATCCCCCTGTCCTACAAACGGCTGATAGTTTGATGACTATGTTGCCCAACAAGGCGCTCCAGCCGACCGCCACCCCGCTACGCGGGTCGACGGCGGCTGAGCTTCAGCGTTAGCTGCCAGAGCGATTTGGAAGTAAGGGATTGCTTATGAGAAAGACCAAAACAAGAAAAGAGAAGTTGTCTATATATCTTGCAAAACCAGGAGTGGGAAGCGATGCATCCAAGGTGATTAACCTTGAAAACTCCAAGCCGCCCATCGAAATGGAGGTTCAAGGGTTGGAAACAACACTCTACGTTAAAAAAGAACCTCCGAAGCCCCCGCCTCCTTGGACAAGGCTGTTTACAGAACATCAGGAACTTCCAGATGATTTATTCGGTAGTAGAAGGGCAGTAGGCGCAGCATTCGTTGCAAATCTTAAAGACAAGTTGTTTATATTGACCTTCGGAACAGGCTTTCACCTTGTAAAAAACGAAGCTATCGAGAGAGACTTCGGTCTTAGGGTTACACTTAACTCTGTTGATCCGGATAAGCTGAGAAGCCTCGACAAAGCCAACTATGATCACAATCCGTTAAACTCAAGAACGCAGAGTTCAATTGACCTGGGTGTCTTTGATCTTGATGTCGACTCTGAGATGGATATGTTATATGCGGTCACGGGGGCATCAAGAGTTCCCGTGTTTGGTTCACACGTAACAGGAAGAGACGCATTAACTCTTGTGCTAGACATCAATCTAAAAGAGTTGAAGGATGTTCTTTTAGAAGCCTTAAACAAATACGAAGAAGACTTGCCAAAGGAGTTTGAATGGGTCGAGAACATTCAAAGGGTCAAAGATAAAGAGCTTTTAGAAGTTCTCGACTTAGAATTAGATGATGTTTTGTCTAAGAGTGAATTCCAGAAAATGTGGATTGGCGAGCCAGAAATCGTTGATTGGGAAAATCAAATAGGCTATTCCTTCGATCTCTACCAGAAAACACCAAGGCACGTTGTATTAAAAATTGAAGACTTGGTTCAGTATTTTAAAAATAAAGGCATCTCTTTAACAACCGAAAACCTAAAGCTTCAGACGGTCCACATCAATGATAACGAGTACAATTCAATTAAAAAATGGTCGGCTTATCGGTGTTTGTATGCGGAGGTTTCGGCTGGAAAAGAACAATATATTCTTAGAAACGGACAGTGGTATATAGTCAACAGCAACTTTGTGGAGTATATCGATAAGTATCTGGAAGGATTCGACCCATACAATTTTGAATTTCCAGTTTATTCGCATGACCGGGAGGAAGACTACAATGATTTTGTCACCGGTAAACATGATAATATTGAGCTCATGGATAAGAAATTTGTAAAAATTGGCGGCCCTTATGACAAACTTGAGTTTTGTGATCTGATCAGGGACTCATCCGAGCTAATCCATGTGAAGTATTATAGAAGCTCCTCTACATTAAGCCATTTGTTCTCCCAGGGTTTTGTTGCATCAGAAGCATTTATCAGCGACTCGGGTTTCAGAAAACGGTTAAATGAAAAACTACCCGATTCCACAAAGCTTAAATGTACTGATAGCAGGCCTGATCCCAGTAGCTACAGAATTGTTTATGCAATTGCAACCAATAAATCTGTACCGAAAGAGTTGCCATTTTTTTCCAAAGTCACACTTAAGAATGCTTTAAAGACTCTGAAAACGTTAAACTATAAGGTCTCTGTTACTGCGATAAAGGTTGACCCTTTGCTAGAGGTGAAGAAAAAAGGAAAACCAGCAAAAAAGAAGAAGCTAACATGACCACGGATTTGCAGCTAACCAAATGCTGCACACGGAAAAAATTTACGCTGCGCTACAATTTTTCCGGTGAGCACAGCGTTAGGGCTATGGGGGAATCCCCGCGAATTGATAGAAGGAGCAATTGATATGTTTGTAATTCAACTCAAGTTTTCAACGAACAAAGCCAATGCCAGCCAATTCATGGATGGTCACAATGCTTGGCTAAAAGATGGCTTTGCCAAAGGTACGTTCCTGCTGGCTGGCACCATTCAGCCTAAGTTGGGAGGAGCTATACTTGCTCACAATTCAACACTTGAGCAAATTCAGGCAATAGTCGAAGAAGACCCATTCGTTGTTGAAGGCGTCGTAACCGCAGAGATCATCGAAATCACGCCTTCCAAGGCAGCCCCTCAGTTGGAGTTTTTGTTGCAACAGTGAGTGGAGGAAAATCTATGAGTATCATCATTCCCGGTTCGGGCAGAAGCCTCGCAGTAAGCCCTAACAATCGGCTGTTGTCGCCCCTTCGGGGCTGGGACGGCCTTTCCGCCGCTTCGCGGCTACAAGTCCGCCCCAAAGCCGAGCGTTATACGGCCATCAGCATCGAGTACACCTCCAATTTTAAGGAAAAATCCTATTTGCAATTTTATTTCCCAATTGGTAGATTCAACACGTGGCTTATGGGTAGATTTTGGATCGCGTATCGCGATCAGTGAAAAAATTGTCCGAATGGATTGCCCTTTGAACAATATGTCATATCTTAAATGTTCCTTGACGTTTGCAAAAGAGTACCCATAAGCCACCCCTTCTAACTTCTGTTTCAAGAAAATATAATGAGTAAACTAGAAGCACTTCGTAAAATAAAAACGAAGCATGAACTTGCTACATTACTAGGAATTAAGACTTCAGTATTAACATATACTCTATATGTTTTAAAACCTGACACCCAATATTCCAGTTTTACTTTGAAAAAGAGATCGGGTGGAGAGCGTACAATATTTGCACCATCTGAGCGGCTAAAAAGCATACAGTCAACCCTCTCAGAACTCTTACAAGATTGTCGTGATGAAATCAACAATAAAAAACAAGATGATGGTAAGTTTAATTCCACCTTATCTCACGGTTTTGTTAGGAGGCACTCTATAATCACGAACTCAATGATGCATCTAAATCAAAAAAACGTTTTAAATATAGATTTAGAGAATTTTTTTGATTGCTTCAACTTCGGTCGTGTAAGGGGTTTTTTCATCGCAAACAATAACTTTAAACTTGATCCTCATATTGCTACTGTAATTGCACAAATTGCATGTCATAACAATAAACTTCCTCAAGGCAGCCCTTGCTCACCAACAATCAGCAATTTAATTACTCACTCTCTAGATATTCAACTAGCAAACTTAGCACGTACCTATTCATGCAGATATACAAGATATGCTGATGATATCACGATTTCGACTAGAGAGAATCTATTTCCAAGAAAAATCATGCGCCATGAAGACGGGAAATTCATTGCTGGAAAACGGTTAAGGAGAGAAATCAAAAGAGCTGGATTTACAATAAACGAGAAAAAAACACGAATCCAATATAGGGATTCAAGGCAAGATGTTACAGGACTAGTTGTAAACAAAAAGCCTAACATTAAGAGTGAATACTGGAGAACAGTTAAGTCGCAATGCCATGCCTTATTTAGCACGGGATCATTTAAGGACAAGGAAAATGGCGAGTTTATAGATGGAAATGAAAAAATATTAGAAGGTAGACTTAACTTTATAGACCAAATAGATCGATTTAATCGTCTCCGTCAAAAAACGCCTCTAAACCCAGATTATGCACTTGCAAAGTATGGATATGATACCAGCAAGCAATTGAGCGGAAGAGAACGAACCTTTAGTCGTTTCTTATATTACAGGTTTTTCTATGGTAATAAATTTCCAACCATCTTATGTGAGGGAAAAACCGATAATGTCTATTTAAAGTGTGCGATTCATATGTTGACAAGCGGTTATCCTCAACTCGCAAAAGAAAAAACAGAAACAGAGCCTTATAAATTATTACTCACCTTTCTTAAATACACAAAACGTACACGATTCCTGCTCCAGTTACATGGAGGAACCTCATATCTGAGCTTTTTCATAAATTCATTTGATAAACATTACAATTTTTACAAGGCCCCGAAACCAAATAATCCTGCAATCATTATTGCGGATAATGACTCTGGCTTTAGCAGTATTGAGTCCAAGCTAAGGAAGATAGACTCAGCGAAAGGATATCATGGCAAAAAAGCTGGGAAGAACTATAGACAAGCTGAATTTATTCACGTGGTACACAATTTATACATTGTGTTAACCCCTACTACAAAAACAAATAAAGAAACAGCAATTGAAGATTTATTTGATAGCTCAACCAGGAAAATCCAAGTTTCAGGAAAGTCTTTCAATCCAAGTAACGATATGAACAATGACACCGAATATGGAAAAGAAGTATTTGCTAAAAAGGTCATTCAGGCTCAAAAAGGTTCAATAAATTTCAATGGATTTAAACCTCTATTGAACAGAATAGTTGCCGCAATGAACCATTACGACGCAATCAAATAGGAAATCTGGCTAATTAGTTTCAGCCGTATAACAAGTAAATCCAGGTGACGCCTACGGCGCACCTGATTTAGGCGTTAAGCATAATTCACCCAATAAGGAGAGGTAATGTCAAAGTACTACGCATTGATAAAGTGGAATCGCGTTGAAGACGAAGAGTTTATTGACAATAAATACAGCCGTGGCCATATCTGGGAATTTGACGGAGGTGTTAGCGTACCAGCATCTTCATCACCCCATGTAGTACCTCCTCCATATTCTGTTGATGCCAATGTTGATCCTGAAGAAGCATTTGTGGCCTCTTTGTCGAGTTGTCATATGCTCTTCTTCCTATCAATCGCTGCCAAGAAAAGATATGTAGTTGAAAGCTATATCGACGATGCTGTAGGTATCATGGAAAAAGATGGATCAGGAAAAATATCCATGACCAAGGTTACTCTTCGTCCAAAAGTCGTGTTTTCAGGTGACCGTATCCCGTCAAGGGATCAGCTTGAGAAAATTCACCATTTTTCTCATGAGCAATGTTTTATTGCTAACTCTGTAAAAACAGAGGTAACCACTGAAATCAATGCTTAACAAGCAAAGGCAGCCGACGCCAAACAGCGGCGCGGCTGCTTTGGGCGTTGAGCCTGTAGAAAAACCCCGCTGACGGCTAAGTTTTGGTAGGATCGAGAAAACAGACGAGGAGTGGTCAGCATGCCGCGCTTCAAGCCTTATAACCACGATCAAAATGCCATGGTGGTGATCAACTACCAAGATCAACTCCAACCCGGCACCTTTGAGCACGCAGTGCATTACCTGATCGAGCATAAACTCGACTTATCCGTTTTCCATCCCCAGTACCGCAACGATGCGATCGGCCGGCTGGCCTATGATCCGGCTATCTTGTTGAAGATCATCCTGTTTGCCTACTCCAAAGGCATCACCTCCAGCCGTGAAATTCAGTGGTGCTGCGAGACCAATATTATTTTTAAAGCCCTTTCTTGCGATACCGTTCCCCACTTCACCACACTGGCCAGCTTCGTCAGTCGCCATGCCGATGAGATTGAAGCGCTGTTCGAACAAGTGCTGCTGGTGTGCCACGAACAAGGCTTGCTGGGTAACGAACTCTTTGCCATTGACGGCTGCAAGATGTCCTCCGATGCCTCTAAGGAATGGTCGGGTACGTTCAAAGAATTGGGAGAGAAACGGGAGAAACTGAGAGGCCTGATTCGGCATCACCTACTGGAGCACTACGCGCGTGATGAAGCTGAGACGGAAGCCGATCTGGATAGGGATATCCGACGGGCCAAGACGATTCTCTCGCTAGATGCCGCCATGAACAAAGTGGATCGTTTCCTAAAGACGCACAGCCCAAGGATGGGCCGGGGGAAGCGAATCAAGGAAGTGAAGAGCAATCTGACCGATAACGAAAGTGCCAAAATGACGACAAGCAAGGGCACGATCCAGGGATATAACGGCGTAGCCACGGTGGATAAAAAGCACCAGATCGTCATTGACGCTCAAGCCTTCGGCGAAGGCCAGGAGCATCACACCCTGAAGCCAGTTCTGGAGCAGGTAGAAGCCCGTTTTAAGAAACTGGGCATTGCGGAAAACATCTACCAGAAAGGCACCGTCGTCACCGCGGATACTGGCTTTGCTAATGAAGCCAATATGAAGTACCTATACGAACAGCGGATCAACGGCTACATCCCCGATAATCAGTTCCGCAGCCGAGATCCGAAGTTCGCCGACCAGAAAGACAAATACGGCAAGCGCCATCAGAACCTGCCGGACAAAGGCTGGCGAGAGACGATGCCAGCCAGCGCGTTCCAATTTGATCCTGTAAAGCTAACGTGTATTTGCCCAATCGGCGAAAAACTGTCCTATCGCGGGCAACGAGAAACGGACAATGGCAAGATCCGGGTACACTTTGAAGGGCGCTTGCTACAATGTCGGCACTGCTCAAAGAAATACCGATGCATGCAGAACCCGCGCTCGGCCGACCATCGCAACGGTGCAGGGCGACAAGTGTCTTTTATTATCGAGAACAAGCGCTTACCCAATTATACCGACTGGATGAAACACCGAGTTGATAGCCCGAAGGGCAAAGAAATTTACAGCCATCGTATGTCTGTCGTGGAACCCGTCTTTGGCAACCTTGGCACGACGAAAAGACTGAACCGCTTCAGCCTTCGGGGTAAGAAAAAGGTGCAAGGTCAGTGGCAGCTCTACTGCTTGGTGCACAATATTGAGAAGTTAGCGAATTACGGTAACTTAGCCGCGTCCTGAAGGGCTTAGAGTGGGATAAGTTGCTTTCTAAGAGCCAAAGGCCGACTTAAACAAGCTTTAGCTGGGCGCTCAAGTGGCTAAATGCCGATATTAAGATGACTCAGCCAGATGACTGGCTGAGTAAGTAAATTAGGACGAGAGGCGGTGGAGACGACTCGAAATCGGTTTTTTCTACAGCCTCGTTAAGCCGTAAAGGAGAATGTACATGCCGAAGAAGGCTTCAGATATCTTTAACGAAACAAACTACGTTTTCGCCTCAAAAGGTGATTTCAAGGACGCATTTCCTGAAATTCAGGAAATGTCCATTCATGTTACAGAGTTAGAAAGCCTAATCTGGATGAAAGAGCAGGCGACACATTACCTCACCGTAGAACACCCTGGCGGTGAATACATTGATTGCACCAATCCATCGTGTGACGGTGGTGGTTTTTCAATGGGTAATGTTTTACGCGAAGCGGTAAACAGCAAGGAAGAAGAAATAGAAAAAAGCATTACTTGCCAGGGCAGCGAAACCACCGGAAGGCGATGTATGCATGCGTTCAAAATCAGTGGTTCTGTCAAGTACAGGGCTTAACAAGCGCATGTTGGCGGACTGGTTTTTCGCTGCGCTTCAAACCAGCCGCAAATGCGGGCGTTAGGCCCCCACGTCTGCAATGGTTATGAGGGCCAAAGAGGGTTTAGTCAGAGCACTCACTTAAGCGTGGATGTGAATATGATCGTGAGGGCAGCAAAAACGTTTCAATTTTTTTCGTTATTACATCATGATCAACGAGGGCACGCCCTTGCCAAAACCACATCCAACGAAATGCCTCGTCCATGTCATGAATAATGTAAAGAGGCTCTCTCAACGACTCACGAATAAGTTCTATCACCCATGCGGGGTTCATTTGAGATGGGGCTCTCAACTCGTAGCCTTCGTCGTCCCATGCAACCCAGTGGCTATAATAGCTATATTGGAAAGAATCATGCATCGTCACAAAATAGTAGCTTCTACGCGAGTCGGCTGGCCTTGATTTACAGAGTTCTCTACCCTTGTTCTGCCAGTTACGGAGTTCCTCTTTGAATTTAAGGAAGAGTGCATCGTAGTTCTCGTAGCCATACTTACGCGAAACCAGATTAAGGTAAAATTTATGATTTCGGTCTTTATTGTTGGTTCTGCGCAGTTTCTTGGCTTCGCTCTTGACGAGCTTAAGCTGCTGTGACGCGGGGAGTTCTTGACGGGAAATGTACTTAGTAGGCATAGCTATTCCTTACACAATTGTCCGCCGCAGCCCGCTTACGACGCAAGTATAAGGTCAACTATGTCAATTTTTGGAGCTACAGTGTTTGCACTTTGGTCAGCGGGCGACTCAGGCACCTGTTCACGTGCCTAAGCAGCATTTTTGACCATGTTGCCGATCGTGTCAACCACGGATGTGGGCCTAACCAGCAGCAGCAAGCGGACAGTTTGCTCCACGGCGCAATTGTGTTTCCGTTTCACTACAACACAATTCCACCGCTCCACAAACTGCCGTTGTGCTGAACGTTAGGGGGCTATGAGATGCCAAAGGTGATGATTGTTCCAGAAACAGACGAGTACGCACTCGACGTTTCGCACTCGAACACGGTTTGGGTTACCAAAGCACTTGGTACGCCACGCCTCGACGAGCATCACGCGCCCTACTTGGCGCCACTTTGGCTCAAAGCTCCTTCTGGCGTGACTCGCATCTATCACATCCTTGGCGTCAAAGACATTGGGCACGCCACAGAAATATCTCTCGGCAACTCATTCATACTCCCAGAATCTTGGGATGCGCCTGGACAGCGCCGACGCTTTGAGTACAGAGATCTGTCAGATTTCGGATTTGTGGAGATCAAGCAGGGGCTGCTGTTGCATATCGGTGGCGCCCCCTAACAATTCATTCAAGCCGACGCTGTACTTCCCCCACTCTAGTGGACACGCATCGATAACTCCCAGATAGGAGAGACCCGATGCCTGAGATGATCACGGGGAAGAAAACACAGCGGTACAGCACTGAGTTCAAAGTCAAGGCAGTTGAATGGAGCCATCAAGCCCACCGGAGCGTCAAAGGGGTTGCCGAAGCGCTGGATATTCACCCCTTCATGCTGTCACGCTGGCGAAAGGAATACCGAGAGGGACAGTTCGCCATGAAACGGGTCAAGAAAGCCCCAGCTGATGCTAAGCAGAAGATCCAGGAGCAGGATGAAGTCGCTCGCCTGAAGCGCCGCGTATCGGAGCTTGAGGAGGAGAATGACATCCTAAAAAAGTTTCAACGTTTTCAGGCAGAGGAACGACGGAAGCGTTCCGGTTCGTCTGGAAACACCGAGGACAGTACGAGGTAAAGGCGCTGTGTCGCCACCTGAACATCTCTCGGTCTGGCTACTACACCTGGGCAAACCGGAAGCCCAGCCAGAGAGCCGCTGAAAATGCAGATCTGCTGTTGAAGGTCCGCAGGGTCTACAACGACAGCAAGGGCCGTTATGGCAGTCCTCGGGTTTATCAGGCCCTGCGCCGAGAAGGTCTTGTGGTGGGTGAGAACCGGGTGGCCAGACTGATGAGGGAGTGGGGTATGAAGGCCCGAGTCACGCGTGTCTATCGCCGCCTGAGCAAACGGCGGGATGATCTGAAAGCCCTGCCAAATTACCGGCTCGAGGCCAAAAAGCCGGTTGCGGTAAACCAGCAGTGGAGCAGCGACGTCACCTACATCAAGCTGGGCAAAAAATACGTGTTTCTGGCGGTGGTACTGGACCTATTCTCACGTCGAATCATCAGCTGGCGCTTGGGAGAGAGTCTGAGCGCAGACTTTGCCCGAGCTACCCTGCGTGAGGCCTTCACAAGCCGGAATCCAGCACCTGACCTGCTGTTCCATACGGATCGCGGCATCGAGTACCGGGCTCACAAGACCCAGGCGCTGCTGAATCATCACCGTGTACGGCACAGCATGAACCGCCCAGGACAGTGTACTGATAATGCCGAAGTGGAGTCGTTCTTCAAAACGCTGAAGGGAGAGTTGCTGCATGCCACCAGCTTCATGACGTTGCGTCAGTTACGCAAGCATATCAGGGACTATATTGATGGCTACTATAACAGCCATCGGCTGCACAGTGGCCTTGGTTACCGGACTCCGGTAGAGTTCGAGGAGGTTAACTGATGGGGCGTGTCCACTTTTCTGGGGGAAGTCCACTCCCTTCGGTCGCCGGACGCTCGTCCTCGCGCCGTTTATGGCGAGCATTATAAATTCGGGTGCCACAATTAAATGAACAGTATTTCGCCACAAATATTAGGGGCCATAATTGGCGCGTCGATTTCATTAGTTGCTGCTGTAATCGTGCTTATATTTACTAACAAGGCCCACGATAGAAGACAGGCCGCACAGCACGCATACGAACAAGATAAAGAAAATAAGAGACACAGACAAGCTAAGCTCGAGGACTGCTATTTAGCATTTTCCAGATGGGAAATCTGCTTTGCAGGTATTTACATCGGCATGATTGGTTATGTTAAGGGTGATTTCACAGAAGAGAGAGCATATGAGATTGTGAAACTAAAAACCCAAGGTGGCTCGAAAGAGCAAGCGGAGATGATCATCAATCTCCATTTTCCAAATTTAAAAGAGAAATATGATGCGACTCAGTCGGCTAGGGGGGAGATAGTTAAGTATTTTCCCCCAAATCCAAAAGGGAGCGGAGGTTTGAAAGGGTTCTACAGCGCACAAGAAAAATTTGAGGCTGCAGCTCAGCAACTCAAAGAGGCCATAAGAATTGAACTAGAAAATTTATAACAATAGGCATCACAGCGGCTGTTTCTCCGCCGCTTCGCGGCTCTAAACCGGCGCGTGTGCCGAGCGTTGAGGCTGTAGAAAAAGCCCGCAGCCCACGCCGTTTTGGTAGGATCAGGAAAACAGCCGAGGAGTGGTCAACATGCCCCGCTTCAAGCCCTACAACCATGATCAGAGCGCCATGGTAGTGCTCAACTACCAGGACCAGCTTCAGCCCGGCACTTTCGAGCACGCCGTCCACTACCTGATCGAACACAAGCTGGACCTGTCGGTTTTCCATCCCCAGTACCGCAACCACGATACGGGCCGGCTGGCCTATGCCCCCGCCATCCTGCTGAAGATCATCCTGTTCGCCTATTCCAAGGGAATCACCTCCAGCCGCGAGATGCAGTGGTGCTGCGAAACCAACATCATCTTCAAGGCGTTGTCCTGCGATACCGTCCCCCACTTCACCACCTTGGCGAAGTTCGTCAGCAGCCACACCGAGGAGATTGAAGCCCTCTTTGAGCAGGTGCTGCTGGTGTGCCATGAGCAAGGCCTGCTGGGCAACGAACTCTTTGCCATTGACGGCTGCAAGATGCCCTCGGATGCCTCGAAGGGGTGGTCTGGCACCTTCAAGGAGCTGGGCGAGAAGCGGGAGAAGCTGCGACGTCTGATTCGTCATCACCTGCTGGAACACTACGCGCGGGATGAAGCCGAGACGGAAGCCGAGCTTGATCGGGATATTCGTCGGGCCAAGACGATCCTCTCGCTAGATGCTGCCATGAACAAAGTCGACCGCTTCCTAAAGACGCACAGCCCAAGGATGGGCCGGGGGAAGCGGAGCAAGGAAGTGAAGAGCAACATCACGGATAACCAAAGCGCCAAGATGACCACCAGCAAGGGCACGATCCAGGGCTACAACGGCGTGGCCACGGTGGACAAGAAGCACCAAATCATCATCGATGCCCAGGCGTTTGGAGAGGGACAGGAACACCACACGCTGCAACCGGTACTCGAGAGGGTGAAGGCCCGCTTCAAGAAGCTGGGGATTGCTGACAACATCTACCAGCAAGGCACCGTCGTCACTGCTGATACGGGCTTCGCCAATGAGGCCAATATGAAGTACCTGCACGAACGACAGATCAATGGCTATGTGCCGGATAATCAGTTCCGTAGCCGGGACCCGAGGTTTGCCGAGCAGAAAGACAAGTACGGCAAGCGGCACCAGAACCTGCCAGACAAGGGATGGAAAGCCACCTTTCCGGCCAGTGAATTCCAATTCGACCCGGTCACCCTTAGCTGTATCTGCCCCAATGGGGAATCCCTGACCTACCGGGGGCAACGGGAAGCCGAGAATGGCAAGCTACGAGCACATTTCGAGGGGCGACTGCTGCAATGCCGGCACTGCCCCAAGAAGCACCGCTGCATGCAGAACCCCGCCTCGGCAAATCACCGCAACGGAGCTGGCCGACAAGTCTCCTTTACGATAAAGAGCGACGGACAACCGAGCTACACAGACTGGATGAAGCACCGAGTGGATAGCCAGCAAGGTAAGGAGATATATAGTCACCGAATGTCAGTGGTGGAGCCGGTATTCGGCAACATCGGCACTACGAAACGTTTGAACCGATTCGGGCTTCGTGGCAAGAAGAAGGTACAGGGTCAGTGGCAGTTATACTGCTTGATACATAACATTGAGAAGCTTGCCAATTATGGTCGGTTAGGCACGTGATAAAGGGGTTACAAGGCCTGAAGGTGGCCGCCAAATGCCGGTGATGAGAGCCTTTGGTATCACCAAGGAACCGAAATGGTCAGTTAGGTCCCTTGGTCAAGGAAATTGTCCGCTTGGTGGGCGGCACACAGAATAAGAAGACAGGCGGTGGGAGGGACTCAGAATCGAGTTTTTCTACAGCCTCGTTA
>NZ_PNRF01000013.1 GCF_002879615.1 Billgrantia endophytica | reverse complement strand
CCACCTGACCCCATGCCGAACTCAGCAGTGAAACCGCTCAGCGCCGATGGTAGTGTGGGGCCTCCCCATGCGAGAGTAGGTCATCGTCAGGCACTTATTCAGAAACCCAGCTTCGCCAGAGGCTGGGTTTCGTCGTTTGGGGGCCTCCCATGGAGAGTAGCGGAGCGCCGCCCGAGTCATCGTCAGGCACTTATTCAGACACCCCAGCTTCCAGCGAAGCTGGGGTTTTTCTTTTTGGGGAGCCTCCCGGGTGCCTGGTCACTCATGAAGGGTGATGCCCGAACGCTTACAATTAGGGTTCAAGAGGTCCTGCTTTAGCGGCTATGCTGACGGAAGTGTTCGAGAAAAAGTGATGTAGAGGAGCGTTCATGCGCCTGAAAAGGGAAGAGAGTCTGCTGCTGATCGTCGACCTCCAGGCTGGCCTGTTGCCCGTCGTTGATGGTGGAGAACAAGCTGTCACCGAGGCGGCCTGGCTGGGCGGTGTCGCCGAGGCGTTGGCGATACCGGTCTGGGTTACCGAACAATACCCGCAAGGATTGGGCGGCAGTGAGCCGCGCCTGCTGGCGTCACTGCCGAGTCACAAGCTCTGGCAGAAACTGCACTTCGATGCCCATGCCGAGCCTGACTTTGCCGGTGCCTTGGCGGATACCGGCAGGCGTCAGATCATTCTCTGTGGCAGCGAGGCCCATATCTGCGTCATGCAGACGGGGCTCGGGTTGCTGGCAGCCGGCTACGAAGTGTTCTGGCTGAGCGAGGCTGCCGTGAGCCGGCGCGCTGAGGAAGCCCAACTGGCCAGGGAGCGCATGGTGCACTCTGGTGCCATATCGGTAAGTGCCGATATGGTGGCCTATGAGTGGCTGCATCGTTGTGACGACGATTGTTTCAAGGACGTCCATCGCCGCTTTCTCAAGCCGCGCTCCGCACGTCCTCTGCGCTTTTTCTAGCCGGTCGTCGTCTAGCCCTGCTTCTCACGCCGGACAAAGACCAAGGTATCGCCTTCCGACATGGCTGGATTGAAGGCATAGCCCGCGGTGTCGAATTCCCTGAGGCCTTCCGGATCGTCCAGGCGCTGTCGAATCATCCAGGCGGCCATGAGCCCCCGCGCCTTCTTGGCATAGAAGCTGATGATCTTGAACTGTCCGTTCTTCTCGTCCTTGAACACCGGGGTAATGATGCGTGCATCGAGCCGCTTGGCGTCGATCGCCTTGAAATATTCATTCGAAGCCAGGTTGACCAGCACATTCGAGCCGCTTCGTGTCACTGCCTCGCCCAGTTCGGTGGTCAGCCTATCTTTCCAGAAGGCGTAGAGGTCCTTGCCGACGGGGTTGGGCAGGCGGGTACCCATCTCGAGACGGTAGGGCTGAATGAGATCCAGGGGGCGCAACAAGCCGTACAGCCCGGAAAGGATCCTCAGATGCTCCTGGGCGAAGGCATTGTCCTCCTCATCGAAGGTGGCAGCCTCGAGGCCGACATAGACGTCGCCTTGGAAGGCTTGTGCCGCCGGCTTGGCGTTCTCGGGTGTAAAGGGGGGCTGCCATTCGGCAAAACGTGCGGCGTTGAGCCCGGCCAGCTTGTCGCTGATGCCCATCAACTCGCTGAGTCGCTGCGGTGAGTAGTCGGCGAGGATATGGATCAGCTCGCGGCTCTGGTCGAGAAAGTCCGGCTGCGAATAGCGGGCCGTGGTCGCCGGAGTCTCGAAATCCAGCGTCTTTGCAGGCGAGATCACGCTCAGCATGGGGCGCTCCTGTACCGGTCAGTTGGGTCTGGGAATGGAGCGAGTATATCAAGAGCAGCGCAATACCGGGCCTATCGTACTGATAGTTTCGAGGGAATGGCTCTACGGGCAGGGGTTGGAGTGTCGTCGATGGATGGCCTCGATACCATCCAGCACGGTTTGGTCGAGCTTGAGGGACTCGCTGGTCAGGTTGCTCTCCAACTGATCCATGGTGGTGGCACCGATGATGTTGCTGGTCAGGAAGCTTCGTGAATTGACGAAGGCCAGGGCCATCTGCGCAGGGTCCAGGTCATGCTCACGTGCCAGATCGACATAGGCGCGGGTCGCTTCCTCGGCCTGCGGCGAGGTATAGCGCTGGAACCGCTCGTAGAGGGTAAGACGGGCCTTTGTCGGGCGCGCGCCATCCAGGTACTTGCCGGAGAGCACACCGAAGCCCAAGGGAGAATAGGCCAGCAGGCCGACGTTCTCGCGATGGGCAATTTCTGCAAGCCCAACCTCGAAGGTCCGGTTAAGCAGGTTGTAGGGATTCTGGACGGATACGATACGAGGCAGGTCGAGCCGCTCGGCCAGGTGAAGCGAACGCATCACGCCCCACGGTGTCTCGTTTGACAGGCCGATGGCCCGAACCTTGCCGGCATCCACCAGTTCCTTGAGGGCGCTGAGGCTTTCCTCCAGGGCGACGGCACTCTCCTCCTCGTCATGCTCATATCCTAACTTGCCGAAGAAATTGGTTTTCCGGTCCGGCCAGTGCAATTGATAGAGATCGACGTAATCTGTCTGCAGGCGCTCGAGGCTGGTGTCGATGGCCTGGTGAAGCTGCTCCCGGGTGAGGCGTGAGCCGCCGCGTAGATGCCCGAGTCCAGGGCCGCTGGCCTTGGTGGCGATGATGATGTCGTCTCGGCTGTCCCGGGCCTTGAGCCAACTGCCGATATAGGCTTCCGTACGACCCTGGGATTCCGGACTGGACGGTACCGGGTACATCTCGGCGGTATCGATGAAGTTGATGCCGAAGGCCACGGCGCGATCTAGCTGCTCATGCGCCTCGGCTTCGCTATTCTGCTCGCCGAAGGTCATGGTGCCCAGGCACAGGCGGCTGACCTCTATGCCTGTACTGCCAAGCGGTCGCGTCTGCATCATCGCTCCTGTCGGTGTTTGTCAGTGTCGAATGACATGCTATCCGAGCCCCACCAAGGCGGCAAATACCAAAGGGTTGAGTCGCCAGCGGGGCGAGCGTATGCTGGCCACCCATCCAGCCCCTATCTTCGAGGACTCGCCCATCCGTGACGCTGCCGACACTGCTGGATATCGAAGCGTCCGGATTCGGACGCGGTAGCTACCCCATTGAAATCGGCCTGGCACGGGCCGACGGCAGCTGCTGCGCCTTTCTCGTTCAGCCCTTGGAGGAGTGGGTCCACTGGGACCCCAAGGCAGAACTCCTGCACGGCATTTCCCGGGCCCGCCTGATGCGTGAGGGGCTGCCGATCGCCCAGGTGGCGCGCTGGCTCAATGATGAGCTGTCGAGTGTCGGTGTGGCGTACAGCGACAGCTGGGGTTACGACAATACCTGGCTGTCGCTGCTGTTCCATCATGCCGGTATGCTGCCCGCCTTTCGCCTCGAGACACTGCGCATCCTGCTCGATGACGGTCAACTGGCGCTTTGGCATGCCACCCGGGAAGCGCTGGTGAACGAGTTGGGCATCCATCGTCATCGTGCCGGTGAGGACGCCCGACTTCTCCAGCTCACCTATCTACGAACCCGGGAGTTGGCGGACAGCCCTTGAGGCCTGTCATTTCTTCCTGGCCACGGGGGCCCTCTAGCCTTCACCACTGACCGAGAGCAACACCTTGCCGATGTTGGCGTCCCGCTGCACGTGGGCATGGGCGATTTCGGCTTCATCGATGGGCCATGTCTGGTCGATCAGTGGCTGGATCTCGCCACTGGCCAAACGGGGCCAGACATGCGTCAGCAGGGCATCGAGGATGGCACCCTTGGCGGCGGGCGGCTTGGCGCGCAAGGTGGAACCAATGAAACGTTGGCGCTTCATCAGCATGCGCCCCATGTCGAGCTCTCCGTGGCGCCCTCCCATCAGGCCAATCAGGATCAGCCGGCCATCGGCATTGAGCACGCCCTGGTTATCGGCCAGATAGCTGCCTCCAACCGGATCGAGAATCACATCCGCGCCTCCCCAGGCCTTCACCGCATCCACGAAGCTGCCCTGATGGCGATTCCAGCCTCCAGCGGCGCCGAGCTTGTAACAGGCTTCCAGTTTCCTGTCGCTGCCCGCGGTCACGAAGCAGGGATGGCCAAAAGCACGGCACAGCTGGATGGCTGCCGTCCCCACACCACTGGCACCCGCATGCAGCAGCACACGCTCTCCGGCAGTGAGCCTGCCTTCCATGAACAGGTTGAGCCAGGCCGTGGCAAACACCTCGGGCAGGGCGGCGGCTTCACGCAAGCCGAAGCCGTCTGGCACTGGCAGCACCTGGCGCGCGTCGACCACCACGTCTTCGGCATAGCCGCCTCCGGCAAGCAGCGCGCACACCCTGTCGCCGGGTCGCAGGCTTTCCACGCCGGGGCCAGCCTCAGCCACGGTGCCGCTGATCTCGAGCCCGGGGGTATCGGTAACCCCGGGTGGAGGCGGATAGTGCCCGGCGCGCTGCATCAAATCGGCACGGTTGACACCGGCCCAGGCTATGCGGATGCGTACCTCTCCTGCTGCGGGGCTATCCGGGGCGGGAAGCTTGCGCCACACCAGGCGCTGTTGCTCGATGGCGATGGCATGCATGAGGGCTCCTTGGGGGTTCAAGCGTTGGCGAGTTGTGCTTCCAGTGCGTCCAGCAGGGCCGAGGGAGTCTCGGCATCGATCAGGCGGTTGCGGGTCCGGCCGTTGAGGAAGCCCTGTTCCACGATAGCATCGAGGAAGGTGAGAAGCGGCGAGTAGAAACCTGCCGTATCGAGAACGCCAATGGGCTTGTCATGCAACCCCAGGTACTGCCAGGTCCAGACCTCGAACAGCTCTTCCAGGGTGCCAATGCCGCCGGGAAGGGCAATGAAGGCATCGGCATGGGCTGCCATGCTGGCCTTGCGCTCATGCATGTTGTGCACACGAATCAACTGTGACAGGCCCTCATGGGCTTGTTCACGCTCCACCAGGTGGTCCGGCATCACCCCGATCACGTCGCCACCCTCGGCGAGCACCGTGTTGGCCAGCTCGCCCATCAGGCCGATACGCGCCCCACCATAGACCAGGCCATGACCACGGGCGACCAGCGCCCTGCCCAAGTCTCGAGTCGCCTCGATGAAAGCGGAATCCCGGCCATCCCGGGACCCCAGATAGATACAAAACCTCGACATGTTTCCTCCTTAGGCAAGGGCACCGTTCTAGCGTGAACGCCGCTGTGCTATCGATTGCGCGAGACGCCATGTTTCATGGCAGGCAGGCGGCGACGTCGTACTCTTCGTCCATCCACTGGCCTATGACGTTGTTCCCGCACAGATGGTGGGCATATTGGGTGTGCAGGCAGCGCACCTGGTCCCAGTTGCCGATGCCGCCGATACCACGGCTGCGCAACAGGGATTCGTATCCGAGGCGCAAGACCTCGTCGCGTTGGGTATCGTTCATGCAGCGCCAGCGTGCCTCGACATAATCCCGGTGGCTGGCATGGTATGCGGCCAGGAAGTCCGCATCCTGGCGGAGGCGAATTTCCAGCTGCTTGATCACGCCGCTGGCTTCGATACGCGAGATCTCGACCTTGAGGCGCCCGGAGCAGAGCCAGTAGAGGGTCGGGAAAGGCTTGCCATCGACGATGGGAGCCATGCGCAGCACCAGGGGGGTACCTTTGCCATCAACGGCGGCCATGGCTTCGATGCCGCGAGGGGGGCGCCCCAGCTGTTCGGCAATGATGGCCAACTGACGTGAGTCAGGCATCTGATCGGTTTGGATCACCATCGTTGGGGTCCCGTACGAACTTGTTGGAGCGGCCCACGGCGCGAAAGAACGTCCGGTTGAGCTGCTCGGGGGTGGGCACGTAGCCCCTCCACTGCCGTTCGCAGTACTCGTTGGCCCGCATCATCAGCACGTCGTAGAGGCGATTGAACGGGGCATCATAATCGTAGGGATCCGCTCCGAACAAGCGGATGTGCGGGTAGTCCGCGAACCGCTCGATAAAGTAACGCTCCAGGTCGGCTTCAACGGCACGATGCTGGTCGACATTGTCGGGGTCGAGCCAGAGATTGTAGCGAATGGCCATGATCGGCTCCTGACGAAGAAGATAGCCCACTTGGTATCATGACTGTGGGACCACATGGCACCGATTTTGGCTCAGGGGAGAATCAAGATCGAGCGAGCGGTGCGGTACTGGCGTTGCTGAGACGTATCAGGTCAGCCGGCGCCAGGCGGATTTCCAGCCCGCGGCGCCCACCGCTGACATGAAGCACCTCCAGGCCCTCGGCGCTGATGTCGAGATAGGTAGGCAGCTTTTTCTTCTGTCCCAGGGGGCTGATGCCACCCAGCACATAGCCGGTGGCGCGCTCGGCCTCGGCCGCTTGCGCCATACCGGCACGGCGGACACCGGCCGCCCTGGACAGCGCCTTGAAGTCCAGCTGGGCCGTCACGGGCACGATGGCAACCACCAGGCGGCTGTCATCCAGGCTTGCCACCAGGGTCTTGAACACGCTACTCGGGTCGAGGGACAACGCCTGGACCGCTTCCTCGCCATAAGCCGGGCTCCGAGGATCGTGCTCGTAGCTGAGCAGGGTGAAGTCGGCGCCATCGCGCTCCAGCGCCTTCACGGCAGGTGTCATGCGTTTGAAGGCTCCTCGACAAGCCGCAGGTGTGTCTCCAGGGCGGCACGCAGCTCGCCTTCGATGGGTACGGCACGTTTTTCGGTATGGTCGAAGTGGACCAGTACCGTGTGCCCCAGGTTGGTGAGCACGCCCTTCTGCCAGGCCTCCTGAGTCACGGTGAAGGAGCTGTTGCCCAGCCGGCTCAGGTAGGTGCGCAGCTCGATATCACTGCCATAGTGCAACTCGGCCCGGTAGTCGATCTCCATGCGTGCCATGATCAACTGCCACTTGCGTGGATCCAGGTCTGGCGTGAACAGGCGAAAGAGATCGTTGCGTGCCAACTCGAACCAGGCCGGTAGACGGGTGTTGTTCACATGACCCAGGGCATCGGTGTCATAGAAGGCGGGTTCGATGGTTCGCACGAACATGGTGTATTTCCTTCTTCTCTATATCGGAGGTACTGAATGGAGAGGCAGGCTACCAGCATTGTCCCGAGCAAACGCTAGGTCAAGTACCCGTTTCTGATCGTGACTTGTGCCAGGCCTGGCGCCGGGTCCACCCCAGCAGCCACAGGGGCACCACCAGGCTGCCGGCACGACATGGGCTGTCTAGACGAGCCGTAGCCCTTGGCGGTCGGCCCAGGCGGCACCCACCGCATGCGTCAACACGTCACGAAGATGCCTAGGCAGGGCCATTCTGGCCGCCTCGACATCGTCGAAACTGCGGTTGCGCAGCCAGCAGTAGGCCCAGGTACAGGCCTCCTCGTCGCTCTGAGGCACGGGGCGCGCTGGCATCTGCATGAGCAGGAACGTTGCGGTGCGTGCCGCCCATAACGGAATCGCGTCACTCGACTCGGGACGACTCCAGGCTGCGAGTATCTCGCCGTCGGGAGTCGTGTCGGGATCGCCCAGCTTTGCTACCCGAGCGGTTTCGGCCAGGATCAGCGCCAGTCTGTCCGGTTCGCCGCGGCCCAGGTGCCGCCATTGATCGATCAGGGCCGGCATACCCTGTCGCACCTTGGCATAGAAGCCGCTTTGCGGCATGGTTTCGGTCATTGTTGGCTACTTCCCTGATGCGAGGAAAGAACATGGAGTTCGATTTTGCCACGCCTGTCGAGCGTCGCCACCCAAAAGAGGGAAAGTGGCCGACGCAGAAATGGCACCGCTATGGTGACAGGGTATTGCCGCTTTGGGTGGCCGACATGGACTTCCTCTCGCCGCCTGCGGTCATCGAGGCATTGCGTGCAAGGGTCGATCATGGCGTCTACGGCTACGGCCTGGTGCCGGACAGCCTGCAGCAGACCCTATGCGAGTGGAGCGCTCGGGAGTACGACTGGGCGATCGAGCCCGACTGGCAGCTATGGCTCCCCGGCGTGGTGCCAGCCCTTCACCTGGCCAGCCTGGCGCTGACAGAGCCCGGCGACGGAGTTCTGACCGTCACCCCCATCTACCCTCCCTTCCTGCAAGTGGCGGAGCGAACGGGGCGTCTTCCGCAGCAGGCCGCCCTGGCGGAGCCCGCCAAGGCTGGCGATACCTGGTGGCTCGATATCCAGGCACTGGAAGCGGCCATCACCCCTGAAACCCGGCTGCTGCTGTGGTGTCATCCTCACAACCCCACCGGCCGGGTCTGGCGACATGAGGAAATGGCTGACCTGGCAGCGCTGGTGGCTCGCCATGACCTGCTGGTGGTGTCCGATGAACTGCATTGCGACCTGTTGCTGGACGAGGATGCCGTGCATCGACCGCTGGCGGCAGCCTTCCCGGCGCTTGCGGCTCGCACGATCACCCTCTGGGCGCCCTCCAAGACCTTCAACCTGGCCGGCCTGACCACGGCCTGTGCCGTCATCCCGAACGATGCCTTGCGGCACCGTTTTGCCAAGGCCATTCGGGGGCTGATGCCGGATGGTAACGTATTGGGCCTGGTCGCCGCCGAGGCGGCTTATGCTCGTGGCAACCCCTGGCGGCATGCGTTGATCGAGGTGCTGCGTGGCCACCGCCGTACCCTGGTTGAACGGGTGGCCTGCTGGCCGGGGGTCGCCATGAGTGAGCCACAGTCGACCTATCTGGCATGGCTGGACCTGCGTTTGGCGGAAGGACTGGTCGGTCGAGACGGCTTGCCTCAGCAGGTATTGCTGCGCGACGCTGGAGTCGCGCTGTCGGATGGCGCCGACTTTGGCTGGCCCGGGTTCGTGCGGCTGAATTTCGGCACCACGGCCACGCAGCTCGAGGAGGCGCTGGCAAGGCTCGACGGTGTGCTGAAGGTGTAAGGTGCTCCGTCAACACTGCATGGACGACGACCCAATCGCGGTCGCCGTCCACGTGGCAGGTCAACAAGACAGCGGGTCAATAAAGGAGGGTGAAGAGCCTGCGGCGATAGGTCACCGTTAGCGGATGGTCGGCTCCCAGCGCATCGAAGACGCGCAGCAGGGTCTTGCGTGCCGCGTCTTCACCATAGCCCCGATCCGACTGCATCAATGCCAACAGTGCTTCGAGACCGGTCTCGTAGTCGCCGTCGGCCACCTGACGCAATGCACGCTTGAAGCGTGCCTCGCTGTCGTCACGCCCTTCCAGGGCGGCAAGCTCTTCGCTCGATGGCGCCTCTTCCCGGAACTCGATGCTGGCGCGCACCCCCCTCGCCTGCGCGGCGTCCCGCTCTTCCGGTGGCAGGCTGTCAAGCAACGCCAGGGCCTCCTGGCCGCGCTCCTCGGCCACCAGCGTGCGAGCCAGTTCCACCTGATAGGCGTAGTGCTCCGGGTTCTGCTGAACCAGTTGCTCATAGAGAGCCCGGGCCGTGGCGATATCCCCCTGGGCCAAGGCGTCGGCTGCCTGTTCCTCGGGGCTGGCCGGGGCATCTTCCACTGGCGGGAAGTAGCGGCTCAGCCACTCGCGAATCTCCTTCTCGGGCAGCGCGCCCTGGAAATGATCGACCAGGCCACCCTGGCTGATCAGCTTGACATCGGGAACCGAGCGCACACCCAACTGGGCGGCGATTTCCTGGTTTTCATCGATGTTGAGCTTGGCGAGAACGAAAGCCCCGTTGTACTCCCGGGTGAGCTTTTCCAGAATAGGCATCAGCACCTTGCAGGGCTCGCACCAGGGCGCCCAGCAGTCGAGAAGGACGGGAACCTGGGTGGAGATTTCCAACAGCTGCTGGATGTTGTTGCGATCGACATCGATGATCAGCTGCGCCTCTTCCGGTGCGGATTCTGCCGTTGGAGCGGTAGGCTCCGGAGGGGTCAAGGGGGCACCGCTGCGAGGGTCGACGATGGACATGGCGTGGCCTTTCATGAAGGTGAATTTGTTCGATAGATGCGGGTGGCGGGCACCGGATTCAAGGGCAGGCTGGCATTGACGCGTCACTGGGACGTTGGTTGGCGTTGGTCAAGGTGGCGGGGCATCCGGGCGAGCGCTGTGGTAGTCTCGGATTCGTCTTGCCATAACGGGGTCAGATGCCCCGATCACGAGGAACCGTTGATGGCGACATATCAACTGAACAGCAGTAGCGACCTGATCGATAATCCATCCCCTCGCTGCGCCTGTATGCTGGTGCTGGACACCTCCGCCTCGATGTTCGGTCAGCCGATGCGAGAACTCAATGCCGGCGTGCAGGCTTTCATCTCCGCCATCAAGGAGGACGATATGGCTGCCTGCTCGGTCGAGCTGGGAGTCATCACCGCCGGGGGCAAGGTCACGGAGCAGCTGCCGTTCACGACGGCCATGAACATTTCCCAGTGCCGACATTTCACGGCGTCGGGCCTGACTCCGCTGGGGTCGGCAATGGAACTGGCGCTGGATCGCCTCGAGGAGCGCACGGCGGCCTACCGCAAGGCCGGCGTGGCCTATTATCAGCCATGGCTGGTAGTGATCAGCGATGGTGTGCCCACCGACCAGTGGCAGGCGGTTTCCGCCCGGGCCCGTGCCCTGGCGAAGCAGCGCAAGATGGTGGTGATGCCGGTTGGCGTCGAGGAAGCCGACCTCGATGCGCTCAGCGCCTTCTCCACGCGCCCCGCCAAGCGGCTCGATGGCTTGAAGTTTCGTGAATTTTTCCTGTGGCTGTCGGCCAGCATGAGCCGCGTCTCGGCATCGGCTTCCACGACGGAGCAGATCAAGCTGCCGCCCACGGATAGCTGGGACAGCATCTGAGTCGCCTCATGCAGGCAGGCATGGACGGAACAGGCGACGCGGCGGCGAGATGGGATCGATACAGCCGGTGACGCCTGCAGCCCGAGCCGGGGAGGAGGTCTAGTGGCATTGCGCGGACGCATGGTAACGGATTCGTTGGGCAAGGTTCGCCGGCTTGGCAAGCGCCTGGAGCGCGGTGGTGAAGGGGAGATCTTCGCCCTGCAGGATCGCCAGGACGTGATCGTCAAATGGTATTACCCCGAGGTGTTGAAGAAGCGAGGCGACGAATTGCACCGCAAGGTAGAGGCCATGCGTGAGCTGCGCGACGCTCAGATGACCCGCGACGTCTGCTGGCCCCTGATTCGCGTCTTCGACGACCAGCATCGCTGGATCGGTTTCGCCATGTATCGGGCGCAAGGGGTCAAGATGGGTTTCCTGGCCCATGCGCTGCTCTATCAGCGCTATTTTCCCGGCCTGGACCGGTCCAGGGTCGTCGGCTACCTGATCCGCTTCATCGAGATCGTGCAGCAGCTGCATCGTGCCGGTGTCTGTATTGGTGACTACAACCTCAATAACGTCTTCTGCATGCCGTCCACCCAGCAGGTCACGCTCATCGACTGTGACAGCTACCAGCTGCGCGTTGGCGGCACTTTCTACCCATGCCCCGTCGGCAGCCCCGACATGACGCCCAAGGAACATCAGGGCGTGGCCTTTCGCAATATCGTGCGCACCTCCCAGAGCGAGGCATTCTCTCTGGCCATCGTGCTGTTCAAGTGCTTGATGCTGGGGCGGCACCCCTACGACATCGTGGGAGGCGACGATCCGGTCAGGAACCTGAGGCGCGGCAACTTCGCCTATGGCGAGGGTGGGCGCGATGTCCCTGAGGGGGCGTGGTATGACCTCTGGCGCGAATTGCCCGAGGGGATCCGCGACATGTTCGTCACCACCTTTACCTCGGGGGCCAACGTCCCGCGGCATCGTGCCACGTTGCCGCAATGGCATGCGGCACTGACCGAATATCGTCAGCAACTGGAATCAGGGGAGTGCTCCCGGCGACTCATCGGGCCGGGCAGTTCGAAGAAATCGCAGGTATTGCATGCCAGATGAGTTGATTCATGCAGACCCCACGTGCCATCCGTTGAACTGGGCCGCCCTGGCGGTGGCAACCGCCGGGCTGTCGCACCTGGAAGCCGGGCCACCGTTACCCTGTCAGGATGCCGCGGGCGCTGCTGCTGGGGAGCGGTCGGTGCTGATCGTGGCAGATGGCGCCGGCAGTTCGCCGGCCTCCGATCAGGGAGCCAGAGCGGTAGTGACCGCTGTCATGCGGCTGCTGGACACCCTGGAAGCGCAGGTGGCGCGGCTCCTGGATCGGGCGGGGGGCCCCGATGAGGAGAACATCAACCAGTTCGCTCGCCTGTTGGCCAAGCACGCCAGGGGCGTGCTGATGGACCTGGCGGAAGCGCAATGTCGGCCGGTCCGGGACCTGCGCTGCACCCTGCTGGTATTGGTCACGGGGCGTTCATATCTGATGTGGCTCAAGGTGGGGGACGGCGCCATCGTGATCGAGCAGGCGGTGCCGGCCGATCCCGACCTCGATAATGGTGGGCCCGGCGTGGCGCCATTGCTGATCACCCTGGGGGAGCCCGGACGCGGTGAATTCGCCAACCAGACGACCTTCGTCGACGACAGGCTCGAGCCCGACCAGGTGCAGTCGGGCAGCCGGCCGGTCGGGCAGATGACCGGTGCCGCGGTCATGACTGACGGCGCGGCCGAAAAGCTGGTCTCGCTGGATGGCGGGCAGGTTTCCGGCCAGCTCAGCCACTGGCTCGATGGCCTGCGCCGAGGAAAGCTGCGCCAGCGCGACCTGGTCCGGCTTTTCTACAGCGAGGCCTTCTGCCGAGGCACCACGGGCGACGACCGCAGCATTGCCCTGGCCGCGCGCGACTTGCCGCAACAGGCGCTAGAGTAGAGAAAAGTGATAGCGGGCGCGCTTTGCTCACCCCTGGGCCCAACAAAAAAGCCGAGATATAAAAAA
The DNA here is from genome assembly GCF_002879615.1 of Billgrantia endophytica. Classification (GTDB taxonomy): domain Bacteria; phylum Pseudomonadota; class Gammaproteobacteria; order Pseudomonadales; family Halomonadaceae; genus Halomonas; species Halomonas endophytica. The sequence continues at coordinate 249,013 of NZ_PNRF01000013.1, read as the reverse complement.
TCTCGGCTTTTTCAAAGCTTGGTAGCGGGGGCCGGATTTGAACCGACGACCTTCGGGTTATGAGCCCGACGAGCTACCAGACTGCTCCACCCCGCATCAACGTGGGGCGAATTCTACGCTTTTTCTGCGTTATGTCAAGGGGGAGCTTATCGTTCGTGCACGTGGCGCTCAAGGGTCCATACTCACAAAGGATGCTTGAACGAAGCACCTTTCGAGTAGCATCCTGTAACAGAGAGCCTGTTGATGCAGGTCAAGTATAATTTGCGATACAAGCGTCATGATCAGGGAGGTGGGATATGACTCAATCAGCGCCCGTTGCTTGGGTAACCGGCGGAACCGGTGGTATCGGCTCGGCGATTTGTCGTGCTCTTGCCTCAGCGGGATATCATGTTGTCGCGGGTTACCACAACCCGGAAAAGGCGAAGACCTGGCTCGAGACTCAGAAGGCCGACGGTTTCGACAACATCTCCCTGTCGGGGGTGGACCTGACCAGTTATGAGGCATGTGAGGCCGGTCTCAATGAGATCCAGCAGGCACATGGCTCTGTTGACGTGCTGGTCAACTGTGCCGGGATCACCCGGGACGGCACCATGAAAAAGATGACCCCGGACCAGTGGCATGAGGTCATCGATACCAATCTCAACAGTGTCTTCAACACCTGCAGGAGTGTCATAGGGGGGATGCTCGAGCAAGGTTACGGCCGCATCATCAACATCTCTTCCATCAATGGCCGCAAAGGGCAGTTCGGTCAGGTCAACTATTCCGCCGCGAAGGCTGGCATGCATGGCTTGACCATGGCGTTGGCGCAGGAAACCGCTACCAAGGGCATTACCGTCAATACCGTGTCGCCGGGCTACATCGCCACCGACATGATCATGAAGATTCCAGAAAACGTGCGTGAGGCGATCCGCGAGACCATCCCGGTCAAGCGCTATGGCACACCGGAAGAAATTGCGCGGCTGGTCCTCTTTCTGGCCGACAGGGAGTCCGGTTTTATCACTGGGGCCAACATCGATATCAATGGTGGCCAATTCATGGGGTAGTGAACCGCGGGAGGCCTTGGCCTCCCACAGTCATGTCAGGGGGGAGGCAGGTGGGTCAACCGTGTGAGCAGGACATCCAGCTCGCCCACTTCCCGCTCCCACTGTTGCGGTGACACCGGGCCCGTTGCCAACAGGTTGCGAAGTACGGCCCGGACCTCCTCGGCACGGTTGAGCTCCCGGCCGAGTCCTTCATTGAGCCGCTCCACCTGGATGGCCAGGCGCAGCGGCTCATCTTGCTGGCTGGTTCGGCCCATGGCCAGCAATGAGAGATGAACCCGTAACCGAGCCAGTTGCTCGGCGATCTCGTCAGTGGCGGGAGGGCGGCATCGTGCCGCGTTGCGCTGCTCATGGGCGTCCCGCATGTCCTCGGGCAGGGAAAGGGTGTCGGCCGGGATCACGGTCTCGGCGATGCCTTGCTCCGCCAGCTTGGCGTCGGCGCTCAGGTGGGCGTCCAGCAGTGAGCGGAAAGCTTGCCAACGCTGGACTTCCTCGGCTACGGCCAGGCGTGTCAGCCGCTCCCTGCGTGCGCGAACAATACCGCTCCAGCGGCGGAGCATGCCCTCCGTGCGCCTGCCCGGGGGTAGGGGCTCCAGGGCCGCGGCCTGATCCATGGCCTGTCCCAGAACCTTCCGGTCCGCATGGCACGTGGGTTGCCAGGCGTCCAGGCGGTCGATCAGGGTCTGCATCTCTTCCAGCCGTTCCCTGACGCGTTGGGAGCGGTCGTCCCGCTGAGCATCGCGAACGGCGAAGATCCGATCGCAGAGTTCCCGAAATTCACGCCACAAGGACTGCTCCTCGCCGCGTGGTGCCCGGCCAAGCTCCCGCCAGCGCTGCTGTAGCGCCTTGGCCTCGTCAGCACGTACCGTAGGGGGCATCTGGCGCTCAAGCAGGGCTCTGGTCTCTTCGATGAGTTTCTGCTTGGCATCGGCCACTTCCCGGGCCCGCTGATCAATGAGCCCCTGCAGCGTATGGCGGATGCGCCCGAATCGGCGGCCGATGGCTTCCGACTGGTCGCGTGGCACCGGTGAGTGGCGGCTCCACTCCTCACGGGCATGGTCTCTAATGCGCCGGAGCGCATCCGGGTCTGCGTTCTCGGCGGGCGACTCCAGCAGTGCTTCGAGCTGTTCGCACAGGGCGATACGCGCCTCCAGGTTGTGGGCGCGGTCGACGTTCAGCTGCTCCCGCCAGGGCGCGAGGCGTTCGTGGAGGCGGTCGGAGGCGGCGCGAAAGCGTTCTGACAGCTCGCGATTCGCCGCCGCGTCACCCAGTGCCTTCCAGTCACGGATCAGTTGACGATGGCGTCTGTCGAGCTCGGTGTCTGGCTGGCTGGTATCTTCGGCAAGTTCGTCGATGGCCTGGCAGAGCTGTTCGCGCTTGGGGGCGGCGACGAAGCCGCGCCAGTCGCGCAGCTCGGCGAGTTGTGCGCCGAGCCGTTTCAAGGCGGCCTGATGAGGAAGAAGAGCGCTCTCGGGAAGCGACTCGGCTCGATGTCGCAGGCTCTGGTGCAGGCGGCTGGCGCCCTTGAAGGCGCCTCGATCGAGCAGTCGTTCCAGTTGGATGAGGTCCTCGCCGAAACGAGCCAGCCGGGAATCCAAGCCATTACCTTCTGGACCGTCACTGCCGGCCAGCTCACGCTGGGCGCGGTTGAGAAGGGGGGGAAGGGGCAACTCGTCGGGCCATTGGCAGGTTTCCAGGCAGGCCGCCAGCCGTGCCCGGTCCCGCTCCGCCAGGGCGCGCTCGATCCGGGGTGCCTCGGCATCGAATCGCTCCCACGCCGTCAGGACCAGATCATAGTCGGCCAGTACGGCGTCGTAGCGGGCCCGCAGGACCTCGTCCGTGACATGCAAGTCGGAAAGTGTCTGCCAGCGATTGGCCATGAGCCGCTTCTGTGAGCGTAGGCTGGCGATATCCTGCGCGGTCAGTCTGTCGCCCTTGGGCAGCCCGGCGATGCTCTCTTCCAGCGTGTCCAGCAGGGACTCTCGTGCCTTGGTTGCCTGCTCCCGCCGGCGGTTCGTCTCAACGTGGGCATGCTCGCGTGCTTCATGGTCGGCGATCACCTTGCGGCATCGTTGACAGGCATCCTGGTAGCGGCGCTCCTGGCCGGCATCGGCCATGTCCTCAAGGGCGTTCCACTCCCGGGCCATGTGCCGGTAACGGCCGGCGTAGAGTGGCTCCCAGGGAGCCCTGGCCTGGGCTTCCAGCTTGACCAGCAGGGCTTCGCGTCGCTCCCGCTCGGCGTTGAGTGAGGCCGCATCGGCTCGTAGCCGGCCAAGCCGCTCGCGAGCCTGGCGCATGACCTGGCGGTCGCGGCGGGCCTTCTGGGCCAACTGGTGCAGGCCTGCCTCGCTGGTCACCCGTGACGCGGCGGCATGCCGAACGACGGCAATACTGTTGTCACAGGCCTGCTGGATGAGATCGACCTCCTGGTCGAGCCTCGCCACGGCTGAGAGTCTCAATTGCTGGTTGTCCCCTTGCAGGGCGATGGCCGACAGCAGCTTTCTGTCGCTGAATTCCTCCACGAACTTCAGCCGCTGCGGCAGCTCCAGGTTGCCCGCTCTTCCCGAGATCAGGTCCGCCAGTCGCTGATATAACTCGGGGTTGTCCTGCCTCTGCTCGACAAGTTGCCACAGTCTGCCAGGCTCTTCTAGCTTGTCCACTGCCGCCAGGCGTATGCTGGGATCATCGTCGAGGCACAGCGTTTCCAGCGCCTGCCGATGTTCGGGGCGCGAGGGGTCGAGATGGGCGACGGCCTGGTAGCGCACCTGGGTATCGGGGTGTTGCCAGCGTGGGGCAAAGAGGCGTCGAAAAAATCCGGGCATGGGGCGTCCTGAACGTGAGAAGCGCAAGGCGTGCTGCCAGCGCGTGCCGTATTGTTGCTATCGAGTCGGCGTCTAATGTCTGTATCTAAGCACGCGGCGAGGCTGCGGAAAAGCCTGGGGGGCGGGCGGCTGTAGTCATATGGCGACAATGTCATCAACGGCCCGCTGGCCGTATGATCAGTTGCAGGGGCGAGGGGACTCGCTTAGCTTTAGTCCCACGACCCGACAACACCCGAGTGGAGTCCGGCAATGAGTTTGAACGTGGAGAGGGCAAGCATGGCATTCACCTTCAAGGGTGGCATGCTGCCAATGACGGTCATGGAACTGGCCAGCGCAGACCCGGAACGCATCCGTGAACAGCTTTCCGGCAAGCTCAGTCAGTCCCCCGCTTTTTTTCAGCACACTCCCGTGGTGCTCAGTGTAGAGAAGCTCGACGAGCCTCACCTGGCACTGGAGAGAATCTGCGCCGTGTGCCGGGCTCACAAGCTGCTGCCGGTAGCGGTGCGGGGTGGCTCCGACCCGGTCAAGCAGTCGGCGTGGGCGCTGGGATTGGGCTGGTTTCCCCCTTCCGACAGCGGGCGCGCTCGAATGCTGGAGGGGGTCGCCACTACCGATGCGGCGCCGGCGCCGGACGAGTCGGTGCCTGGCCGCGCGGAAAGCACCGCCAGCGGCGGCCGTATCTACCGAGGCACGGTACGGTCCGGGCAGCAGGTGACCGCCCCGGAGGGAGACCTGGTGGTCATCGGTGCCGTGAATGCTGGCGCCGAGGTGCTGGCCGCAGGCAGCGTCCACGTCTACGGCGCCCTTCGCGGCCGTGCCCTGGCCGGTATCCATGGCGACACCCTGGCTGGCATCTTCTGCCGCGAGCTGCGTGCCGAATTGCTCTCCGTGGCCGGTAATTACAAGCGTCTCGAAGACATCGACCCTCAGCTGCTGGGCACATCGGTTCAAGTCACGCTCAGCGACGCCCAGTTGGGGATTACTTCCCTGACCTAGGCGCAACCTCCCTCGAGTACCGATTCATCGTTTTTTTTTCAACGTTATCCAAAGGGAAACACATCTTGGCCAAGATCATCGTAGTGACCTCAGGCAAGGGTGGGGTCGGCAAGACAACCAGTGCTGCAGCCATCGCCACCGGGCTGGCGCTGCGCGGCAACAAGACAGTCGTCATCGATTTCGACGTGGGCCTGCGCAATCTCGACCTGATCATGGGGTGCGAGCGTCGTGTCGTCTATGACCTGGTCAATGTCATCCAGGGCGAAGCCGGCCTGAACCAGGCACTGATCCGCGACAAGCGGGTCGACAACCTCCATATCCTGCCGGCCTCCCAGACACGAGACAAGGATGCCCTCACTTCCGAGGGAGTGGAGAAGATCCTCGAGACCCTGAGCAAGGATTTCGACTACATCCTCTGTGATTCCCCGGCCGGTATAGAGCGTGGCGCCCAGTTGGCCATGTACTATGCCGACGAGGCGATCGTGGTGACCAACCCCGAAGTGTCTTCGGTTCGGGATTCGGACCGTATCCTGGGCCTGCTGGCGTCCAAGACCCGACGGGCCGAGCGTGGCGAGGACCCGGTCAAGGAGCACCTGCTGATCACCCGTTACAACGCGGCTCGCGTCGACCATGGCGACATGCTCAACCTCGAGGATATTCGCGAGATTCTGGCCATCGATCTGATCGGCCTGATTCCGGAGTCCGAAGCCGTGCTTCGTGCCTCCAACCAGGGGGTTCCGGTCACCCATGATGACAATAGCGATGCGGGACAGGCTTATGCCGACACCGTCTCGCGCCTGCTCGGTGAGGAAGTGCCGCTGCGCTTCCATGAATCCCAGAAGAAGAGTTTGCTGAGCCGCATGTTCGGAGGAGGTCGCCGGTGAAGTTGCTCGAATTCCTGAAGCGCGAACGCAAGAAATCCGCGTCGGTCGCCAAGGAGCGACTGCAGATCATCGTGGCCCACCAGCGTAGCCAGCGCGGTCAGCCGGACTATATGCCGATGCTGGAGAAGGAGCTGCTGGAAGTGATCCGCCGTTACGTCCAGGTGGACGACGATGCCATCAGTATCAGCCTGGATAGTGAAGACAATTGCTCGGTGCTGGAACTCAATGTCACCCTGCCGCGTAGTTGAGGGTGGGCGGGCCAATAGGTCGAGGCGGCGGGCTGAGGCGTCGGCGAGGCTATGCTAGTCTGTGCCACTCAGTGACGCAGAGTCAGGAGACACCGCGCCCATGGCGAAGCCCGATGCCGCCCCGATGACCTTTCTGTGGCATGACTACGAGACCTTTGGCGCCGATCCGCGTCGCGACCGCGCCTCGCAGTTCGCTGCCATTCGAACCGATGCCGACTTCAATGAGGTCGGCGAGCCCGTGGAGCTTTTCTGCAAGCCCGCCGATGACTATCTACCGCATCCCCAGGCCTGCCTGATCACCGGCATCACGCCACAGCAGGCGCGTCGTCGCGGGTTGCCGGAAGCCGAGTTCGCCGGACGCATCCATGCACTGATGAGTGAGCCGGGCACCTGTGCCCTTGGCTACAACAGCCTGCGCTTCGACGACGAGATCAGTCGCTGCCTTTTCTATCGCAACCTGCTGGACCCCTACTCGCGGGAGTGGCAGAACGGCAATTCCCGTTGGGACCTCATCGATGCGGTGCGGGCCTTTCATGCCCTGCGGCCGACCGGCATCGAGTGGCCGAGGCGTGAGGATGGCGCCCCGAGTTTTCGCCTCGAGGACCTCACCGCCGCCAATGGCATCGTTCATGAAGGGGCCCACGACGCGGTGGCCGATGTGCGTGCCACCATTGCGCTGGCCAAGCTTCTCAGGCAGTGCAATCCACGGCTTTTCGATCACCTGCTGCAACTGCGCAACAAGCGTGAGGTCGCCCGGCGCCTCGACGTGCCCAGCCGCAAGCCGGTCTTGCATATCTCGCGCCGATACCCTGCCAGCCGTGGTTGCAGCGCGTTGGTGGTGCCGCTTGCCGAGCATCCCACCAACCGCAACGGGGTGATCGTCTACGACCTTTCCGTGGACCCGGAGCCGCTTCTGACGCTCGGTGCCGAGCAGATACGTCAGCGTGTCTTCGTCAGCAGCAGCGACCTGGCCGAAGGCGAAGAGCGGGTTCCGCTCAAGGTCATACACATCAACCGCAGCCCGGTGATCCTGCCCTCTTCGGCATTGAAGGACGTGGAAGGCCCGCGCAAGGGGGAGTATGGCGATATCGTCGAGCGCCTGGGGTTGGACCTGCCTGCCTGCCGCGCCAACTGGAAGCGATTGGCCGCCAGCGCCGATGTGGCGCGCAAGGCGGTGGAGGTCTTTGCCCAGCCCCCTCCCGAGGGGCCTGGTGATCCGGATCTGATGCTCTATGGCGGGGGGTTCTTCTCGCCCGCCGACCGCCAGCAGATGCAACGCGTGCGCGATACCGATGCCTGGGATCTGGTAGGTGCCCGCTTTGCCTTCCAGGACCCGAGGCTCGAGGAGATGCTGTTCCGCTACCGGGCCCGCAGCTATCCCGACACGCTGACCAGCGAGGAGCTGGTTCGCTGGGAAGCCTTCCGGTGGGAGCGCTTGAACGATTCGACGGTGGCCGGCTTCACCCTGAAGGATTTCGCTCGTGAGATCGAACGGCTCAATCAGGAGGTGCTGAGTGATCGTGACCGCCAGGTTCTCGAAGAGCTGGTGATGCACGTCGAGGCGATGATGCCGCCACAGGCGTTCGACTAGTCGAACGCCTGGTTTCGACCCGGCTCTGACACGACAGCGCCCGGCCAGTAGGCCGGGCGCTGCTGATTGCGGGCAAGGGACGGTAGCGGAAGTCGCTCAGTCGTCGGCGTCGGGCAATGGCTTCAGGTGCTGGGTCAGGGCCGCCACGTCGCTAGGCTCGTCGCCCGGATCATAGGCGATGTTGACGACGGCCGCCTCGCGCAACTCGGGCCAGGTCTGGCGCAGGTCATCGGCGGTCACGACCAGGACGGCTTCCGCCAGGCGCTCGCGACGGTCGAAGTCGGTATCGCCGAATGACATGGCCCGCCACAGGCGGTTGGTGCGCCCCGATAGGCTGGTATCGCGCTGCAGCAGGTTGTCACGGACAGCCTGTCGGTACGGTGCCAGATCGGCGTCGTCCAGCTCGGTCAGTCGGATATCGAACTCGTCCAGGAAGGCGTCCACATGCCCCTGGATCGTGTCGCTGGGCGTGTCGGGGGATTGCACCAGCAGGCTCAGGCCCGGGGCGTCGAGCAGCGGGGTATAGCCGGCGTTGACCACGTAGCCAAGCTGTTCCTCGGTGCGCAGTCGCTGGTAGAAGGGCGTGTCGATGACCTGCCCCAGCACCGCCAGGCGGGCCTGCGTCTCCAGTGAGCGGTCGTTGCCCTGAAGATAGCGCAGCACCAGAGACTCTTCGCGTGTGGTGACAGGATGCAGCGTCGGTAACGCGCCCTCGATGCGCAGGGGCTCCAGGTCCGGGATCCTGTCCTCGGCAAGCGACGGCTGAAGCGTGTCGGCGATGCGCTGGCCTTCGAGGACGGCTGTCTCGGCGTCCAGGTTGCCCACCGCCATGGCTTCCATCCGCAGTGCGGCAAGGAAGGTGTCGCGGAAGTCCCGCAAATCATCCGCGTCAAGTTCCCTGCTGGCATCCAGCAGGCTGTCGGTGGGCCAGTGAGGACGAATCAGGGCCTCCGACAGGGTGCGATGCCCCTGGCGGAACAGGGACGACTGTGGAGCGTTGCGCCACTCCCGCTGCAGGCGATAGCGGACCCGCTCGAAGCTGGCCTCGTCGATCTCGCCGCGCTGCAGTTGCTCCAGGGTGTGCTGCATGACCCGCCCCTGGCGGTCCCGCCAACCCGAGAAGGAGAGGGTGATGCCGCGGGCGTGGGCATAGGCTTCCGCATGCTGGCCGGCCAATCGGGCCGGATAGAAGTGCTCGTTGAGGCTGTCATCCAGCCAACCGGCCAGCAGGTGAGCGAGGGCGGTGTGCCGAGGGTCGCTGCTCGCTTCGGGGTTCTGCAGACTGATGCGCCACTCCACCTTGGGGGTGTTGAAGGTGGCGTCAGCCATGTGCCAGAGCGTAAAGCCAGCTTCGTCCAGCAGTTGCGCGGGGCGTTCGTGCTGTTCCTCCAGAAGCGTCAGATCTTCGGCGATGAAGGGATTGGGTTCGGGCAGGGCCAGGCCGGGCAGGGGGTCTGCCATCGTCCCGCCTGATGTGACATCGCGCCAGGGGGTATTGAACCACGGCGAGGTTTCGTCACCTTCGACGTCCGGTGCACTGTAGAGGCGCAGCAGCGTTTCTGGACGCAGACTGTCCAGGTAGTGCTCGATCCGTGCGCGGTCGAAGCCATCCATCCGGTAGGCGGCGTATTGCACGTCTTCCACCGGGAAGCGTGCCAGGTTCATGGCCAGGCGCATGGCACCCTGCAACGGTGAACCGTGCTGCTGGAAGCGGAACTGCTGCTCGGCGAGCTGGGCCTGCTCGTCGTAACGCCACTCATCCAGGCCCGACTCACGGATCTGCTCGATGACGGCAAACAGGGTGGACTCGATCTCATCCAGCCGTTCGGCGCCGGCAGGCGTAAGGCTCACATTGACGGTGAACAGCGCATGCTGCCCGTCGCCGCGCGATATTCCGGCGGAAAGGCCATCGGCCAGGCCTGCTTCACGCAGCACGGCCAGCAGGCTGCCGTCGCCTTCATGCCCAAGCAGGTGGGCCAGATAGTCAGCGGGCTTGTGGCGGTACTCCTCGATGGGGTCGGGCACCGGGAACATGAAGCGGACGTGGCGGCTGTCGCGGGCGGACTGGAGTTCCAGGTGGCGCGGCAGGTCTTCCCTGTTCACCAGTGGGGCTTCTATCACCGGGCGTTCCAGGCCACGGTCGGCAATGGCGGCGAAGCGCTCGGAGACCATCGCTTCCAGCTCATCCAGCGGCTGCGGGCCCACCAGGGCCAGGTGCATGACATTGGCGTCGTAGTGGCGCTCGTAGAAATCGATCACCCGTTCGCGCAGTGCCGTTTCTCCTTCGGGGGGATCCAGGGTCTCTCGGCTGCCGACCGAGAAGCCGGTGGTGGGGTTGTCGGGGTTGAGTACCTGGTTGAGCACGTCGTTCTCGCGGCGACCATCATCGCGGATGCGTGCCATGTACTCGGAGTGCACGATATTACGCTCGCTCACCAGTTGGTCGGCATTGAACAGCGGGGTGAGGAAGAACTCGCTGAAACGATCCAGCGCGCCAGGAAGGGCTTCCGGTTCGATGTCGAAGAAGTAGTTGGTGTCCTGGGGAGCGGTAAAGGCGTTATGGCTGCCGCCGTGGCGGCGAAGATAGCCCTGATAGGCCTCCGCTTCGGGGAAAGGCTCGGTGCCTAGGAACAGCATATGCTCCAGGAAGTGTGCCAGTCCGGCCAGATCCTCGGGGTCCTGGGCACTGCCCACCCCCACGTTCATCGAGGCGGCGGCCCGGTCGGCTTCGGGGTCGCTTACCAGCAGGGCGGTGAGGCCATTGTCCAGGGTCAGGACTCGATAATCGCGTGCATCATGAGGGCTGACATGCGGTGCCACGACTTCAGCGATGGCATCCCCGGAGTCGACGTCCTGCTCATCCGCGTGCTGTGCCTCGACGAAAGCGCCCGGTAGCAAGGCGCCGGCCAGGAACAGGCTGCCGGCCAGTGGCAGGAAGGACCGCCGACCGGGGCGGCTTGAAAGCATTGGGGCAACAAGGGTGGGCATTACGTCTCCTGTTCGTTCCAGCGCAGCATGGGCCCCGTAGGGTGCGCGCAGGCCGAGTCCTGATTCATGGGATCGTTCACACGTCTAGATACCGGAAAGGCGCCCAACAGTTCCCGTGGTGCTGGGGTCAATAGCCGTTTGGCGATTTCCGAAGGCGTGCCGGGGTCGAGCCAGCGTTCGGCGTCATCAGGCGCGATCACGGCGGGTAGCCTGTCACTGAGCGGTGCCAGCAGGGCGCTGGTCGGTACGGTGATCAGCGCCATGGAGTCGGTATGGTCGGTCAGGGTCGTGTGGTAGCGGCACCAGAGGCCGGCCAGCAACAATGGCCTGCGGTTGGTGCTCGTCACCAGAAAGGGCTGCTTGAAGCGCGGTTGCGGTTTCCAGATGTAGACCCCCCCTGCCGGGACGAGGCATCGCCGAGCCGCGAAGGCCTCCCTGAACATCCGGCGCGTCTCCAGTGACTCGGCCCGGGCACAGTGCGGGGCATGATCGAGTATTTTCAACCATGGCGGTGTCAGACCCCAGAAGGCCCGATCCAGGCACATGGCGCCGCCTTCGAGACGAATGTGCGATATCGGCCGGCGTGGCGACAGGTTGGCGGCAGTGATAAGGGGTGCATCATGGCGCAGGCCCGGCAGCAATCGTTCGGTGTCGAGAGAGGGAATGAACAGGCGTCCGGCCATGGGGCCTCCGTGAGTCGAGGTGGCGTCAGGGTAGCCAAGTCGAGGAGGAGTGGAAAGGGCTTGGCTCGCAATGGTCGAAAACAGTGTTCGATGTGCGCTATCCTATCTGACCGGAGCGCGTCATGCGCCACGTATCGACGCCCCGAGACAATCACCGCTCCTGCGAGGAAATCGATGGCTCGTCCCAGACAGCATGCGCCCGAAGCGCTCCATGCCCAAGTCATGGCGGCAAGCGATGCCTGGCTGCAGGGCAATCCTGTTCATACACTGTCGCTGCGTGCGCTGGCTCGGGAAGTGGGATGTGCTCCGAGTACGCTCCTCAAGCTCTATGGCAGCTTCGGTAACCTGCTTCAGCATGTGAACATCGAGACCCTGGCCCGGCTGCGCATGGTCATCGAGCCGTTGACCGAAGGGGCCTCGCCCGAGCGCCAGCTCAAGGCGCTGGCCTTGGCATACTGGCAGTTCGCCCAGCGGGAGCCCTATCGCTGGCAGCTCCTGTTCGACTACCCGCTGGCCCAGGAAGGCGAGCTGGACCAGCGCCAGTCCGACATGATCGAAGCCCTGTTCCTGCGTGTCGAGGCGAGTCTCAAGGAGTACCAGCCGGCATTGGGCGACCTGGAGGCCAGGCGCCTGGGGCGGACCCTGTGGGGCAGCGTGCACGGGTTGGTGCAGCTTGGCCTCAACGAGCGCCTTGGCTACTGGCAGGGGCAGCAGCTCGAGGTCGGTGAACTGCTCGACCAGCTGCTGACCACCATCCTGGCTGGCCTGAAGAACAGGTCCAGTATCGCGTGAACCTGGCCTTTCTCGGGCTGTTCGGCACCTTGGTGGCGGCGGGTGCCTGGCGTGTCGCCCGCGCCCCGCGGCCGGTCATTCGCCGGCTGATCTTCCTGCTCATCCACTGCATCTATCGTCTGCGCTTTCGTGGCCGACATTTCATACCGGTACGAGGCCCCGCGGTAGTGGTCTGCAATCACGTCAGCTTCATGGATGCCCTGGTGGTCGGCGGTGCCAGCCCGCGGCCGCTGCGCTTCCTGATGGACCGGCCTATCTACGAGTCGCCATGGCTCAACTGGTTGTTTCGCCTGGTGGGTGCCATTCCGGTGGACTCCGACCGTCACGACCCCGGCAGCGTGCGCCGTGCCCTGAATGAGGTCAGTCGGGCCCTGCGCAACGGTGAAGTAGTCATGCTGTTTCCTGAAGGTCGCCTGACGCCGGACGGCGAAGTGCGCCCCTTCCGACGAGGGTTGGAGACGATCCTGGCGCGAGACCCGGTACCGGTGATTCCGGCCGGCCTGGCGGGTCTGTGGGGGTCCTGGACCTCCCATTGCGATGGGCCGGCCCTCTCCAAGCGGCCGTGCCGGTTCCGGGCTCGGGTGGCGCTCTATTTCGGTGAGCCGATCCCGCCGCGGCTGGCGCGGCGGGATCGGGTGGAAGCCCGGGTGCGGGCGTTGAAGGCCGAGGCCGATAGCTGGGCCTGTCCGGTCAGGAAAACGCCGGGCGGGTCTTGATCAGCCCTGCTGGCGACGAGAGGAGCGCGAGGGCTGCGGCCAGCAGCGTGCGGCGGTGATCAGGTTGTCGCGCACCTCGATGATCTCCATCCGGGTGGTGCCGATCTGCAGACATGCCGGGCCATCCGGGAAGGCCTCCAGGTGCTCGAGGATCAGACCATTGAGTGTCTTGGGCCCGTCTGTCGGTAGCTGCCAGCCGAGCATCCGGTTGATATCACGGATATTGGCGGCGCCGTCGATCACATGGCTGCCATCGTCCTGACGGTGAATGTCCTGGTCCTGGCCAGCCACGTCAGTGGTGAATTCCCCAACGATCTCCTCAAGAATGTCTTCCAGCGTTACCAGGCCTTCCACGTCGCCATACTCATCCACCACGATGCCTATCCGGCGCTTCTGTTTCTGGAAATTGAGCAGTTGAGTATGCAGCGGTGTCGATTCGGGAATGAAGTAGGGCTCTCTCGCCTCCTGGACGATGGAAGCCTTGGTCACTTCATCACGGGACAGGAAGCGTGCCGCGTTGCGCAGGTGAAGCATGCCAATGATGTTGTTGATGTCGCCCTTGTAGATGGGCAGGCGGGTGTGCTGGCTGGTGCGGATCTGAGCCAGGATGGCCGTGAGATCGTCGTCCAGATCGATCCCGACGACTTCATGGCGCGGCACCATGATGTCATTTACCGTCACGTTTTCCAGGTCGAGAATCGACAGCAGCATGGCCTGGTGGCGATGGGGTATCAGCGTGCCGGCCTCGTGCACGATGGTGCGCAGTTCATCTCGGGTCAGGTTGTCGCCGCCCCCCTCGATACTCTTCACCCCCAGCAGCTTGAGCAGGGTGTTCGCAATCACGTTGACGAGCCATACCAGCGGGTAGAGCAGCTTCAGCAACGGCTCCAGTACCAGGGAGGCGGGGTAGGCGATGCGTTCCGGTTTTACCGCCGCATAGGTCTTGGGGCCGACCTCGGCGAAGATGAGAAGCACGATGGTCAGGACCAACGGTGCGATTGCGGGGCCGGTGACCTCGCCGAAGAAATGGATGGCGAGCACGGTGGCGATGGCGGCCGCCAGGTTGTTGACCAGGTTGTTACCGATCAGGATCACGCCGATGAGACGGTCGGGGCGGGCCAGCAGCCGCAGGACCCGGCGAGCCCGGCTGTCGCCGCTGTTGGCCTGGTGGTTCAGCCGGTAGCGGTTGATCGACATCATGCCGGTCTCTGAGCTTGAGAAGAAGGCAGAAAGACAGATGAGTAGGAAAAGCAGGCCGAACAGCAATCCCAGAGGGAAGTCGTCGCTCAAGTCGAAGGGTCCTCAATGGCGTATCAGCCACGTTTTTAGGGATTCGGCCCGGCAGTGTCAAGACGACCTATGATTCAAGCGCGCTGCAGGATGACCTCCAGCACGAACTTACTGCCAAAATAGGCCAGCAAAAGCACGGCGCAACCACCCAGGGTCCAACGTACGGCACGCATGCCGCGCCAGCCCAGAATATGGTGGCTGATCAGTAATACGGCAAAAATCACCCAGGCTGCAAGTGACAAGATGGTCTTGTGCGCCAGATGCTTCGCGAACATGCTCTCCACGAAGACGAAACCACTGACAATGGACAGGGTCAGCAGAATCATGCCGGCCCAGATCAACTCGAAGAGTACGCGTTCCATGGTGGTGAGCGGCGGAAGCACCTGAACCACGCCACGGGTATGGTGGTGGCGCAGGGCCTGGTTCTGCAGGCCCAGCAGCACCGCCTGTATGGCCGCGATCAGCAATATGCCGAATGCCAGGGCGGAACTCATGGCATGCAGTGCGATACCGGGAGTCATGTCTCCGGTGCGCTCGGGGCTCGGCAGGCCGACGGCCAGCAATAGTGCCAGGCCAGCGATGGGAAAGAGCCCCACCGACACGTTGAGTACCGGCTTGGCCAGGCTGACGGCCAGCAGCAGGATGACCATGATGCCGGTCAGGAATACCGCACTGGTCGACAGGCCGGGCATCAGGCCCGGGCTCTGGTCGATCAGCTTCAGGGCGACAGGCAAGTGGAACAGCACTCCCAGCAGGCCCAGGACCCGAACCAGAACGGGACGCTGCGGAACGCGTCGCAGCAGAGTGAGTCCTTGCCAGGAGGCAGCACCCAGATAGAGGATGAAGGCCATGATAGCCAGAGGAAGCGCCTGCATCAGTTGCCATCCGTGCGCCGTTGCCGGCGTCAGTACATCTCGAAAGTGGAAAGAGGTTTGCCGACGCTACTATAACCAATCCATGCACTGTCGCACAGCCGTGGTGGTGGGCTGCATGGAGACTGGCGGCGACTAAGCGTATAATTTCGCCTCATCAACGCACGACGACTTTACTCAACGACAGTTTCTACCGTATGCGGGCAACAAAGAACGCTTGGCGCACGTGACGGATCGTCGCATGCCTTGCTTCGTTCGCGACAGGCGAGGGGATCGTCAGTCTCTGCCAGCATCGTAGCCGGAGTGGCCCATGTTCCAGAATCTCAGCGAGCGACTGTCCCAGACGCTCAAGTCCATCAAGGGTCAGGCGCGCCTGACCGAGGACAACATCAAGGACACCCTGCGCGAAGTGCGGCGCGCCTTGCTCGAGGCCGACGTCGCCCTGCCGGTGGTCAAGGACTTCATCGAGCGCGTCCGCGAGCGTGCCGTGGGTCAGGAGGTCTCGAAGAGTCTTTCCCCGGGCCAGCAATTCGTGAAGATCGTCCAGCAGGAGCTGGAGGCGATCATGGGCGAAGCCAACGAGGGGCTATCGCTGAAGGGCTCTCCCGCGGTGGTGCTGATGGCCGGCCTGCAGGGCGCGGGCAAGACCACCTCGGTGGCGAAGCTGGCACGCTACCTCAAGGAGCGCGAGAAGAAGAAGGTGCTGGTGGTATCGGCAGATGTCTACCGCCCGGCAGCCATCGATCAGCTCGAGACCCTGGCGAGCGAGGTCGGGGTCGACTTTTTCCCGTCACGCGGCGACCAGAAGCCGGTGGCCATTGCCCAGGCGGCGCTCAAGCACGCCAAGATCCAGTTCCATGACGTCGTTATCGTCGATACCGCCGGTCGGCTGGCCATCGACGAGGCCATGATGGCCGAGATCGCCGAGCTGCACCGGGTCTGCGAACCGCAGGAAACCCTGTTCGTGGTCGATGCCATGACCGGCCAGGATGCGGCCAACACGGCCAAGGCCTTCAATGAAGCGCTACCGCTGACCGGTGTGATACTGACCAAGGCCGATGGTGATGCCCGGGGCGGGGCGGCGCTGTCGGTGCGTCACATCACCGGCAAGCCGATCAAGTTCATGGGCGTGGGCGAGAAGGTCGACGCACTGGAACCCTTTCACCCGGATCGTGTGGCTTCGCGCATTCTCGGCATGGGCGACGTGCTGTCGCTGATCGAGGAGGCCGAGCGCACCGTCGACAAGGAAAAGGCCGAAAGACTGGCCAGGAAGGTCAAGAAGGGTGACGGCTTCGATCTCGAGGACTTCCGTGACCAGCTCCAGCAGCTCAAGAAGATGGGCGGCATGGGCGGCCTGCTCGGCAAGCTGCCCGGCATGGGGCAGATGGCCGAGATGGCCCAGGGCCCGGGGCCCGAGAAGGAACTGGGCAAGCTGGAGGCGCTGATCAACTCCATGACGCCCAGGGAGCGTCAGCGTCCCGACATCATCAACGGCTCGCGCAAGCGGCGCATCGCGGCGGGAGCCGGACTGCAGGTGCCGGACCTCAACCGCCTGCTGAAGCAGCACAAGCAGATGCAGAAGATGATGAAGAAGGCCGGCAAGAAAGGCGGCATGCAGAAGATGATGCGTGGCATGTCCGGCATGATGGGCGGCGGCCCCGGTGGCCCTGGCGGTATGGGAGGCATGGGCGGGCCCGGCGGCATGGGCGGTCCGGGTGGTTTCCCACGGCGCTGAGCCGGCCCTGGCCGCTTGGCGTGAAAAGGATTGTCGGCCGGGCTTTCCAAGCCGGGCTGATTTCCGTAGAATGCTGCGTCTTCATGGCAGGACCGGACAGCTGTCCGGCTGCTCTCTTGACCGAATGACGCGTAGGCGGGCCTTTCGGCCTGCTTTCGAGCAGTATGCCGACCCATACGGCCGCTAGCCTGGGTCGGCGCACATCGGTATTAAACGTAACCTCAACCGAAGGACAGTTAACGCCATGGTTACCATTCGTCTGGCACGTGGTGGCGCCAAGAAGCGTCCCTTCTATCATCTGACCGTGACCGACTCGCGTAATGCGCGCGACGGCCGTTTCATCGAGCGTCTGGGTTTCTTCAACCCCATCGCCCGTGGCGGTGAAGAGCGTTTGCGCGTCGACCTGGATCGCATTACCCACTGGCAGAGCCAGGGCGCCCAGATGTCCGATCGCGTGGCCGAGCTGGTCAAGGAAGCCCGCAAGCAGGCCTGAGCCTGCGGCATGTCGGTGACGTCATGAGTGAACAAGCCGAACGCATCGAGCTGGACGATCATGTGGTGCTGGGCAAGTTGACCAGCCCCTATGGGATCAAGGGGTGGCTCAAGGTCTACTCCCATACCAGCCCGATGGACGGCATCCTCGAGTACCCCGTGTGGGTGCTGCGACAGGGTAATGCCCTGACCCGCCATCGGCTGGTCCAGGGGCGTCGTCATGGCAAGGGCCTGGTGGCCCTTCTGGAGGGTGTCGATGGCCGGGAAGGCGCGGAGCGCATGGCGGGGGCGGAGATACTGCTACCCAAGGCAACGCTTCCCGAGCTGCCCCGTGGCGACTATTACTGGCACGAGCTGGAAGGTCTGACCGTCGTGACCCGCGATGAAGAGGTGCTGGGGCGTGTCCTGTATCTGTTCGAGACCGGGGCCAACGACGTCATGGTGGTCAAGGGCGACCCGGATGGGGAGCCGCCGGCCGTTGATGATCGTGAACGCCTGCTGCCTTTCCTGCCCGATGACGTGATCATCGACGTGGATCTGGCGAGCGGGATCATGACCGTTGACTGGGACCCGACATTTTGATGGCCACTGGGGCCGAAGGCTCGAGTGAGTCGCCGGGTATGTGGGTCGGTGTCGTTTCGCTGTTTCCCGAGATGTTCGATGCCCTCACTCGGAGTGGAGTGACGGGGCGGGCGGTCAGCCAGGGGCGCGTGGTACTGGAGTTCTATAACCCCCGTGACTACGCCACCGATCGGCATCGCACCGTCGATGACCGTCCCTATGGCGGCGGTCCCGGCATGCTGATGAAGGTGGACACGCTGCGAGCGGCCATTCATGCCGCTCGCGACCGGGCTCGGGAAGCCACCGGCGAGCGGCCCAGGGTGATCTATCTATCCCCCCAGGGGCGGCGGCTGGATCAACAGGGCGTCCGGGAGCTGGCTGCCGGCCCGCCGGTGGTGGTGGTGGCGGGGCGTTATGAAGGCATCGATGAGCGCGTGGTGGAAAGCGACATCGATGAAGAATGGTCGATCGGCGACTATGTGCTCAGCGGTGGCGAGCTGCCGGCCATGGTACTGATCGATGCGGCGGCGAGACTGGTTCCCGGCGTGCTGGGACATCAGGACTCCGCAGTGGAGGACTCCTTCAACGAGGGATTGCTGGACTGTCCACACTACACCCGTCCGGAAGTGATCGACGGGCGCCGGGTACCGGATGTCCTGCTCAGCGGACATCACGGCGAGATCCGGCGCTGGCGACTCAAGCAGTCGCTGGGACGGACCTGGCTGCGGCGCCCCGACCTGCTGGAAGGCAGGACGTTGGGTCGCGAACAGCAGGCGCTGCTCGAGGAGTTCATCCAGGAATACGCCGACAAGGCGGAGGTGCAGGACATCGTACAGCCCTGAGCGACGATGGGCCTGTGTCACCAATCAGCTCCCGCGCTCTCGAGCCAAGCTCGCGCGCCGGGATCACGCATCGCGGCCCTGCCGACGATGCCAGTTATCGAGGAGTCATTGTCATGAGCAGCAAGAACAAGGTGATCCAGGCGCTTGAAAGCGAGCAGATGAGCAAGCAGGTGCCGGATTTCGCCCCGGGTGACACCGTGGTCGTGCAGGTCAAGGTCAGGGAAGGCACCCGTGAGCGTCTCCAGGCCTTCGAAGGCGTGGTGATCGGCAAGCGTAACCGTGGCCTGAACTCCGCCTTCACCGTGCGCAAGATCTCTCACGGCGTGGGCGTCGAGCGTACCTTCCAGACCTACAGCCCTCTGGTCGACTCCATCGAGGTGAAGCGTCGTGGTGACGTGCGCCAGGCCAAGCTGTACTATCTCCGCGAGCGCAGCGGCAAGTCTGCCCGCATCAAGGAAAAGCTGGGCTAAGCCTGGTCGGCTGACGGCGTGCCCTTCGGGGGCGCCACTTGCGAAACCCCGTCACCGCTTGCGCGGGGCGGGGTTTCGTTGCATGGGGCCACGGTGTGGTACCGCCCGGGAGCACGTTCATGTCGCAAGTCGATGAATCCCCTGTCCTGATCGACACCTTTCTCGACACGCTCTGGCTGGAGCGAGGGGCCAGCGAACATACCCTGGCAGCCTACCGGCGCGACCTGGAAGCCTGGGTCGCCAGGCTCGACGAGGTGGGTGGCTCGCTGCTGATGCCGGGCGAGGCGGTGTTGCCGGCCTGGCTCGACGAGCGGCGTGGAGCCGGCTATCACTTGCGCAGCAATGCGCGACTGCTCTCCAGCCTGCGCGGTTTCTATCGCTGGGCACTGGTCGAGGCGCGCATCGATCGTGACCCACTGGCGGAGGTGCGCTTGCCCCGGGTGCGACCGAACCTGCCGGACACCCTGGAAGAGGAGGAGGTGGAGCGGTTGCTGGCGGCTCCCGATCTCTCGACGGACCTTGGCTTGCGCGACCGGGCGATGCTCGAAATCCTCTACGGCTGTGGATTGCGGGTCTCGGAACTGGTGGGGCTGACCGTGGATGCGGTGAACCTGCGCCAGGGCGTGGTGCGTGTGCGCGGAAAGGGGGACAAGGATCGACTGGTCCCACTGGGGGAAGAAGCCGTACACTGGCTGTCGCGCTATCTTCGCACGGCTCGCGGCGCCTTGATGCAGGATGTCACACGCCCGGCCCTGTTTCCCGGGCGGGGAGACCGCAGCCTGACGCGTCAGGCATTCTGGCATCGCATCAAGGCCCATGCCCGCACCGCTCATATCACGCATCCGCTGTCGCCCCACACGTTGCGACACGCCTTTGCGACGCATCTATTGAATCATGGCGCCAATCTGCGTGTCGTACAGCTGCTGCTCGGTCACAGCGATCTGTCGACCACCCAGATCTATACCCATGTCGCGCAGGCTCGACTCGAAGTCCTGCACGCCGACCATCATCCTCGAGGCTGACTCATGATCGTGTTACCCAATCGTATTGCCAGCGCCCTGGCTGCCATGACATTACTCCTGCTCCTGTCGGCGGGTGCCCAGGCGAGCGAGGCCGACCGCCTGGCCGAGCAACTTCAGGTCAATGGCCAACCCATGCCGGTCTCCAGCGTGAACGAGACGCCGATGGATGGTATCTACCAGGTGCGGCTGGATACCGGCGAATCCTTCTACAGCGACGCGGAAGGCAAGTTCTTCCTGGTGGGCGACCTCTACGAGAACAGCGGGCAGGGGCTGGTCAACCTGACCGAGCAGTCCCGCAACAGCGAGCGTGCGGAACGCCTGGCCAGCGTGCCCGAAGCCGAGCGTGTCGTCTTTCGCGGTACTGCCGACAGCCAGGCGGAGATCGTGGTCTTCACCGATACCACCTGCCCATATTGCCGGCAGTTCCACGAGGAGGTGCCGCGCCTCAACGAACTCGGTATCGAGGTCCACTACCTGGCCTTTCCGCGTACCGGCATGAACGCCGAGGGCGCGCGCCTGTTGCAGCAGATATGGTGTGCCGACAACCCCAGCGAGGCCATGGCCACGGCCAAGCGCCAGGAAGCCCTGCCGGGGACCGCCGACTGCGACAATCCGGTCGAGGCACAGTATCATCTGGGCATGGAAGTTGGCGTGCAGGGCACGCCGGCCATCGTGTTGCCTGACGGCCGCATGGTGCCGGGCTATGTACCCGCGGAACGCCTGGCCGAGATGCTCGGGCTTGGCGACTGACAACGAGACAACCAGCGAGGCAGCCGGCCGAGATAGGCGAACGCCGGCGGTGAAACAGCTGGACATTGAAACGACTGGACATTGAATCAATCAGGGGAGCAGTACATTGAAACCGGTGAGAGTGGGAATCTGTGGTCTGGGTACCGTAGGCGGCGGCACCTTCAACGTGTTGACGCGAAACGCCGATGAGATCGCGCGGCGAGCCGGCCGTCCGATCATCATCGAGCAGGTGGCGCACCGCAGCCTGAATCCCCAGTGTGACCTCACCGGCATCAAGACCACCACGGATGTCTTCGAGGTGGCCCGCAATCCCGATATCGATGTCCTGGTGGAACTGGTCGGGGGCTACGAGCTGGCCCGCGAACTGGTGCTGACGGCCATCGCCAACGGCAAGCATGTGGTCACGGCCAACAAGGCGCTGATTGCCGTACATGGCAACGAGATCTTCCATGCTGCCCATGAGCAGGGTGTCATCGTCGCCTTCGAAGGCGCCGTTGCCGGTGGCGTGCCGGTGATCAAGTCGTTGCGCGAGGGCCTGGGTGCCAATCGTATCGAATGGGTGGCCGGCATCATCAACGGCACCGGTAACTACATCCTGACGCACATGCGCAGCGAAGGCCGCTCCTTCGAGGACGTGCTCGCCGAAGCCCAGGCGCTGGGCTACGCCGAGGCGGACCCCACCTTCGATGTGGAAGGCATCGATGCCGCCCACAAGCTGACGATCCTGGCGTCCATCGCCTATGGGGTGCCGCTTCAGTTCGAGAAGGCCTATACCGAAGGCATCTCCCGGGTCACCTTCGATGACGTGGAGCAGGCCGACAACCTGGGCTATACCATCAAGCACCTGGGCATTTCCAAGCGTACCGATGCGGGGCTCGAGCTGCGTGTGCATCCGACGTTGATTCCCAAGGAGCGTCTGCTGGCCAACGTTCACGGGGTCAAGAACGCCATCGCCATCATGGGCGATGCCGTGGGACCGACCCTCTACTACGGCGCCGGCGCCGGCGCCGAGCCCACCGCGTCGGCGGTGGTGGCGGACCTGCTCGACGTGGCCCGCGATATCGCCACCGATCACCACTACCGTGTGCCCTACCTGGCCTTCAGCGGTATCGGCGACGATGACGGCAACATGCCGATTCTGCCCATGGAAGATATCGTCACTGCCTATTACCTCAGGCTGCTGGCGGTGGACCGCCCCGGCGTGCTCGCCCGTGTGGCGGCTATCCTCGCCGAGCAAGGCATCTCCATCGAGGCCCTGGTTCAGAAGGAGGCCACCGAAGGCGAACTGGTACCGATCATTCTGCTGACCCATCGCATCCGTGAAAAGAACATGAACGAGGCGATACGCCATATCGAGTCGATGGCCGACATCGCCGGGCCGGTAACGCGGATCCGTGTCGAGTCGCTGGACGAGCAGGAGTAAGTGATGCGCTATGTCAGTACCCGTGGGCAGGCACCCGCGCTCTCCTTCGAAGAGGTCGTGCTCACCGGCATGGCCAGCGATGGTGGCCTCTACGTGCCGGAAACCGTGCCACAGCTCTCCCGGGAGGAACTGGCCGGCATGGCCGGGCTGTCGTATGCCGAGATCGCCTTTCGCGTCATGAAGCCCTACGTCAACGGCGAGATCGACGACGAAACCTTCCGCGAGATCGTGCGTGATGCCTATGCCACCTTCAGCCATGACGCCGTGGTGCCGCTCAACCAGCTCGATGCCAACCACTTCCTGCTCGAGCTGTTCCATGGCCCGACGCTGGCCTTCAAGGACATCGCCCTGCAACTGCTCGGTCGGCTGCTCGATCACTTCCTGGCCAAGCGCGGCGAGCGGGCCGTGATCATGGGAGCCACCTCAGGCGATACCGGGTCGGCTGCCATCGAGGGCTGTCGCCATTGCGACAACCTGGACATCTTCATCCTCCATCCGCACAACCGGGTTTCGGAGGTGCAGCGTCGGCAGATGACCTCGGTGTTGGCCGACAATGTCTTCAACGTTGCCATCGAGGGCAACTTCGACGACGCCCAGGCGATGGTCAAGGCGAGCTTCGCCGACCAGGCGTTCCTTGGCGGCACTCGCCTGGTGGCGGTGAACTCGATCAACTGGGCGCGCATCATGGCCCAGATCGTCTACTACGTGGCCGCCGGCGTTGCGTTGGGCGCCCCGCATCGCCAGGTGAGCTTCTGCGTGCCGTCGGCCAACTTCGGCAATGTCTTCGCCGGCTACATGGCCTATCGCATGGGCCTGCCGGTCAAGCAGTTCATCATCGCCACCAATGCCAACGACCTCCTGCACCGCACGCTGGCCGCCAACGACTTTTCCAGGCAGGAGCTGGTAGCCACCCTCGCGCCCTCCATGGACATCGTGGTGTCGTCCAACTTCGAGCGGCTGCTGTTCGAGGCCTATGAGCGCGACGGCGACGCGGTACGCAACCTGCTCGAGCGCTTCCAGTCCGAGCCCACGGCGCTGGCCGAGGCGCCGCTGGCCAGGCTGCGCAAGCTGTTTGCCAGCCATAGCGTCGACGATGCCACCATCCTCGAGGTGATCCGCGAGGCGCATCATCGCACCAAGGAGGTCCTCGATCCGCATACGGCCACCGGCTATCGTGCCGCCGAGCGGGCCAGGGCCGACGCCGAAACGCCGATGATCACCCTGGCCACGGCCCACCCGGCCAAGTTCGCCGAGGCGGTGGTCAAGGCCGGCTTCCCGGGCGTGCCGCTGCCGCCGCACATGGATGACCTGCTGGAGCGTGAGGAGCGCTACACCGTGCTGCCGGCGGAGCTGGCGCGGGTGCAGGCGTTCGTGGCTGAGAATCGCCGCTAGAACGGAAGGCCGACGCTGAGGCGAGGGGCGCCGGGGAAAGGTCTGGAGGGGGTCTTTTTCCAGGGAAGGAAAAAGTAGCGTACAGGGAAGTATTTACAGCGCCCCCGAACAGGCCTTTCCCCGGGGCAGCCCCGGGCGGGCGTCGGTGACACCAGAACCTTGCGAAGGCTGTCCCCGGCGCCCCTTGCTATCATGCTGCCTGGGTATAACGCCGCGTCTCGTACATCGCGGCGTGACAAGTGCTTCAAAACCCCTCTCGCTGCAACAGGAGCCACGCTTGGACGTGATCGCGCCGTCAGACCTGCACGCCCGACTCAAGCCGCGGCTGCTGCCGCGCCCGCGCAACGAGGCGCTCTATGCCCGCGCCCGCGCCGAGGGGCTGACCGAGCTGCAGGCCCGGGTGCTGGCCGGCCGCCTGGCTGGCTACGATGGGGAGCTGGCGCCGTTGACCCAGCCCAGCCTGCGCTATCTCGAACACCCGGAGCGCCTGGCCGATGGCCGCCGCGCCGCCGAGCGCATCGCCCAGGCGGTGGTGGACGGCGAGCATATCGGTATCCTCACTGACTACGACGTCGATGGCATTACCTCCCACGTGGTGATCCGGCGCACCCTGGTCGAGCTGTTCGGCGTGCCCGAGGCGCGGCTGCACAGCCTGATCGGCCACCGTATTCACGACGGCTATGGCATCAGCCTGCCGCTGGTGGAGCGCACGCTGTCGCTGAAACCGCGGCCAAGCCTGGTGATCACCGCCGACTGCGGTAGCTCGGATGAAGCGCGTATCGCTCGGCTCAAGGCGGCGGGCATCGACGTGGTGGTCAGCGACCATCATGCCCTGCCGGTGGAGGGGCCGCCGGCTTCGGCCCATGCCGTCGTCAATCCGACGCGAGACGACTGCGACTATCCCGATGCCACTATCGCCGGCTGCATGGTGGCCTGGCTGGTCATGTCGCTGGCACGCCAGGTGCTCATCGAATGGGGCGCGCTGTCGTCGTCCACGCCCAAGCTCTCGCCCTGGCTCTCCTACGTGGCGCTGGGTACCGTGGCGGACTGCGTCTCCCTGGGGGCAAGCCCCGCCAATCGTGCGGTGGTCAGCCATGGGCTCATCCTGATCAATCGCATGGAGGCGGCCTGCTGGCGGGCCATGGCGGCCAGGTTAGGGGAAGACAGCACACCCTTCACCGCCGAGACCCTGGCCTTCCAGATGGGGCCCCGGATCAACGCCCGCTCGCGCCTCGATGATCCCTACGCGGCACTGCACTTCATGCTCGCCGCCGATGACGGCACGGCAACCCGGCATCTGGATACGCTGGATCAGGACAACCAGTCGCGCAAGGCCATCGAGGCCGACATGACCGAGCAGGCCCGCCTGCTGGCGGTACCGCAGCTCTCCTCTGACCAGCCGGCCATCGTGGTGTTTCTGGAAAACGGCCACCCGGGGGTGCAGGGCATCGTCGCCTCACGTCTGGTGCAGGCCTATGGCCGGCCCGCCCTGGTGATGACCCCGGCGGCAGCCCCCGGCATGCTCACAGGCTCCGGGCGTTCCATCGAGGCGCTGCACCTGCGTGACGCCCTGCAGCGTACCTTCGAGCTGGCCCCCGAGACACTGCCACGATTCGGCGGTCATCGCGGCGCGGCGGGGGTCGGCGTGCCGGTCGACCAGTTCGATGCCTTTCGCACGGCCTTCCTGCAGGCGGTGGGTGAACAGCTGGGAGGGATCGAGCTCTTTCCTCACGTGTTGACCGACGGCGAGCTGATGCCGGTCCAGTTCGACCTGGCGACGCTCGACGAACTGGACAGACTCGGCCCCTACGGACGGGAATTCGATGCGCCCCTGTTCGAGGGCGATTTCCTGGTGGAGGCGCTCAGGCCAGTGGGTGCCGACGGCAGCCACCTGATGATGACGCTCTCGGCGGGTGCGACGAGCCTGCGGGCGATCTGGTTCCGCGCGCTCACACCCGGCGAGCTGCCGGCCTTCGGCCTGGGAGATCACCTGCGCTGCGCCTACCGGCTCAGCCGCAATCGCTGGAAGGGGCGGGAGTCTCTGCAGCTCATGGTCGAGCATGCGGAGGCATCGAACGTCACTTGAAGGCGGGCTTGCTCGTCGCGCTGGTTCGCGGAACCGAATTTTCCACGAGGAATGCTGCATGGACCCACAAGAGTTGCCCACCGACCGCTTCCACGTGCATCACCTCTATGAGGACATCATGGCGATGCTGGTGGGAACGCTGTTCGTGGCGCTTGGGGTGACGCTCTATACCCAGGCCCTGTTGCTGACCGGCAGCACCGCCGGCATGGCCTTCCTGTTGCAGTACGCCACCGGCTGGCGCTTCGGGGTGTGGTTCTTCCTGATCAACCTGCCGTTCTACTACCTGGCCGTGAAGCGGATGGGCTGGTCGTTCACCCTGCGAACCTTCATCGCCATCGGCCTGGTGTCGCTGTTCTCCGAACTGACCGGCAAGTGGATCTCGATCGAGAGCCTCAACCCGCTCTATGCCTCGCTGATGGGGGGGAGCCTGATCGGCATCGGCATGCTGGTGCTGTTTCGCCACCGTACCAGCCTGGGCGGCATCAATATCCTGGCGCTCTACCTGCAGGCGCACCATGGCCTGCGCGCCGGCTATGTGCAGCTCGGCATCGATGGCCTGATCATGCTCGCCGCCCTGCTGGTGCTGCCTGCCGACCGGGTCGGGCTTTCTGTGCTTGGGGCCGTGGCGCTCAATTTGATTATTGCCCTGAATCATAAGCCCGGCCGCTATATGGGTGTTTCCTAACAAGCACTTTCATTACTTGGTTAGAAGCGCTGATTTCTGTCGCGAGCGAAGTTAGGCTGGTCGCCGCCGGAACGGAGCAACCGGAGTTGACTGGCTGCTCAATGAGGATTGTGACGGTCCGACGCCTCGGTACCGCCGGCGGACAGGATAACGAGCACAGCAAGAAATCGGTGTTTCTAATAATTAGGCCAGACGCCTGGCGTCGCCAGCTCGATGAGGTGCCCGTCGGGGTCGCGGAAGTAGAGGCTCTCGCCTCCCTTGGGCCAGTGGGTGCGGCCCTCGACGGGCACGCCATGGTCCTGCAGCTGGGCCTCCCAGCCGGGCAAGGACTCGGCGGTGATGGCAAAGGCCAGATGCAGGCGTCCCCTGCCGTCATGGGGGGGTATGGTGCCCATGCCCTTCGGTAGCACCACCGTCTCCAGGGTCTCTCCCTGCCGGAACAGCAGCAGGACCGAGCCGGCACCGGCATCGTAGGCGGTGAAACGGTGATCGGCGTTGAACGGTTCCAGCCTCATCACGCCCTCGAAGAAGGCGCGTGCCCGGTCCATGTCCTCCACGTAGAGTGCGGTTTCCAGTACGCCGTTGAGTCTGGGCATGGTCTTCTCCCTGCCTTGCCATTTTCCTTCAGCCTAGCAGTCAGCGCCTGGCCAGCCAGAACCACCAGATGATGGCGACGATCAGGGCCAGGCCCGCCAGGTTGAGTATCCAGCTCATGACAGGGCCTCCTGGTGTTCGATGGCGCTTTTGTCGCGCTGAGCGTGGGTATCGCCACGGGTCTTGAGCAGCCGCAGCCGGTTGGCATTGCTGACCACGGTGATCGAGGAGAGCGACATGGCGGCCCCCGCGATCATCGGCGACAGCAGCATGCCGGTGATCGGGTAGAGCACACCCGCGGCGATGGGAATGCAGAGGGTGTTGTAGCCGAAGGCGCCCACCAGATTCTGCTTGATGTTGCGCAGGGTCATGCGGCTGATCTCGATGGCGTCGGCGATACCGTGCAGCGAGCTGCGCATCAGGGTGATGCCGGCGCTCTCGATGGCGACGTCGGTGCCCTGTCCGATGGCGAAGCCCACGTTGGCCCGGGCCAATGCCGGTGCGTCGTTGATGCCGTCGCCCACCATGCCGACCACCTCGCCGGCCTGCTGCAGGCGTTCGATCTCGGCGTGCTTGTCCTCGGGCAGCAGCCCCGCGCGGAAGTCGTCGATTCCCACTTCGGCGGCGATGGCTCTGGCGGTATGCACGTTGTCGCCGGTGAGCATCACCACCTTGAGGCCATCGGCCTGCAGGCGCCTGATCGCTGTGACGGTGTCGGCACGCAGCGGGTCGCTGATGCCGAACAGCGCGGCGAGCCGCCCCCCCACGGCCAGATAGACCACGGTGCGCGCCTTCTCCTCCAGCCGCCTGGCCACTTCGTGGCCGGGAGAGAGGTCGATGCCGGCTTCCTCCAGCAGACGGGCGTTGCCCAGCAGGAGAGCGTTTCCATCCAGCGCCTGTGCCTTGACGCCGCCGCCGGTCACACTGTCGAAGTCACGGATCTCGACGGGCCCGGCATCGGCCTCCTCGGCATGCGCCACCAGGGCGGCGGCCAGGGGGTGTTCGGAGCCTCGTTCCAGCGCCGCCACCAGGCCAAGGGTCTTCTGCTTTTCGCTCCGTGACGGCGAACCCGGAAACTCCGCCTCGGTGACCCGCGGCTTGCCCTCGGTGAGGGTGCCGGTCTTGTCCACCACCAGGGTGGTGAGCCGGCTGGCGGTCTGCAGTGCCTCGCCGCTGCGCACCAGCACGCCGTGCTCGGCGGCCTTGCCCACCCCGATCATGGTGGAAATGGGCGTCGCCAGGCCCAGCGCGCAGGGACAGGCGATGATCAGTACCGTGGTGGCGGTGACCAGCATATGGACCATCCGTGGCTCGGCGCCGAAGTTGAACCACGCCAGCGCGGTGATCACTGCAATGATCATGACGCTGGGCACGAAGACGCTCGACACCTTGTCGGCCAGTTCGCCGATGGGCGGGCGTGAACTCTGGGCCATGGCCACCTGCTCGGTGATCTGTCCCAGGCGGGTGTCGGCGCCTACGCGCGTTGCACGAAAGACCAGCCCGCCCTTGCCGTTGATGGTGCCGGCATGGACCTCGTCGCCCTCGCGCTTGGCCACGGGCAGCGGTTCACCGGTCAGCATCGACTCGTCGATGTGGCTGGCCCCGCTGGTCACCTCGCCATCCACCGGCAGGCGCTCGCCGGGGCGTACGCGGATATGGTCCCCTTCGCGCACTGCGTCGATGGGGAGTTCTTTCTCCTCGCCGTCACGAATCACCCGGGCGGTACGGCTCTGCAGGTCGAGCAGGCGCTTGAGCGCTTCGCTGGTCCGGCCACGGGCCTTGAGTTCCAGCGCGTTGCCCAGCAATACCAGCCCGACGATCATCGCCGAGGCCTCGAAATAGATGCCGTGGGCCACCGCCGGCAGCCAGGGGGCGAAGACCACTACCGCCATGGAATAGAACCAGGCGGTACCGGTGCCCATGGCGATCAAGGTGTCCATGTTGGCCTGGTGGTGCGTGAAATGCTTCCAGGCGTTGACGAAGAAATGCCGTCCTGGGCCGGCCAGAACCGCCAGGGTCAGTACGCCGATCACCAGCCAGTAGAGCCGCCCCACGCCGACCGGGTGGGGGTGATGGAAGAACATGCTGGCCATCAGTGGCACGGCAAGCGCCAACGACCAGAAGCTCCCGCGCAGGCGTCGATGATATTCCCTGGCATCGTGCTCGGCCCGGGCCTGCTCGGCCTGGCGCAGGTCAACGATGGGTTCGGCACCGTAGCCGGCGGCTTCTACCGCCTTGATCAGCGATCGGATGTCGGTGCTGCCATGCGCCTGGGCGGTGCGAGTACCGAAGTTGACGGTTGCCGTGGCGACTCCCGGCACACTCTCCAGCGCCTGCTGCACGCTGTTGACGCAGCTGGCACAGGTCATCCCGGAGATCGACAGACGGTGTGAGGCAAGGCCCGGGGCGGCCCCGGGGCGCCGATCACGGCTGGCCCCACCCCGCCCTGATGGCGTCGCTGCATCGGGAATGACTGCGTCGGGTTTTTCTGCATCACCGACCGGGTAGCCGGCGTTTTGCAGCACGCGATCGAGCGTTTCCCCGTCGAGGGCGGTGGTCACGTCCAGCCGTTTTTCCGCCGGGGTGCCGGTTACCTCGGCGTCCGGGTCGCGGGCCTGGATCGCCTCGCGCATGCGCTTCACGCAGCCCTGACAATTCATGCCGGGTACGGTGCGAACCAGAGGTCGTGGGATGCTCATCGGGTCTCCTCGCCGGAGTGGCAGCAAGCCTTGGCATTCAGTGTGTCGGGAAAGCTCTCGATCAGCCGGCACAGGCTGTTCCCGTCGGGCGTGCCGTCGGGCATCTCGGCCCATGCCTCCAGCGCTTGTTCCATGCGTGCTGCCAGAGCCTGGAGTTCGGCGATGCGATCATGGATCTGTGGCAGCCGGCTGGCCAGCAGGTCGCGCACCATGGGGCAGGGCGAGTCGCCCTGGTCGGCGTGGGCCAGGATGTCGCGGATCTCGGCCACGCCAAAGCCCAGCATCCGGGCCCGCTGAATGAAACGCAGCCGCTCCAGGTCGGCCCGGTCATAGAGCTGATAGCCGTTATCCGGGTGACGCTCGGGGTGCAGCAGCCCTTCGCGGGTGTAGTGGCGCACCGTCTCGGCGGTCACGTCGGCGCACCGGGCCAGTTCGCTGACCTTCATGGCGGAGTCTCCTGATGTTGGGACCATGTCGGAAGTGTAAAACCTATGGGTTACACAGAGGTCAAGAACCGGCCATGCGGCGCGCTGCGATGCACAAAGGAAAAGTTCAATCACTTCCGCCTAAGCACAACTAAAGTATAAGGATTTTCGGTATTAAAACGAACGTTTGGCCTTGAACCAAACGGATGTTTGGCAAAGACTGTGTCCAGTAGAACAGCATCCCGGCGAGGATGCGCTGAATCAAACCAAGAACGCCAGCTCGCATTTGGAAGAGGACGTCGAGATCATGCATAACAAGTTCAATAAACTTACCTGGGCCGTGGCGGTTGCCGCAGCCGCTTTCGCCAGCCAGGCCAACGCCGGCGGTTACCAGATCAACGAGCAGAGCGTCAGCGGCCAGGGCTACGGCCATGCCGGGCGGAGTTCCAACGTCAACGATGCCTCCATCGTGTTCGGCAATCCGGCGGGCATGTCCTTCCTGGATCGCGCTCAGGTGACGGCGGGTGGAACCTATCTGAACGTCAACAGTCGCATTCGCAATGCCGAGGCGACACGCAGCGCGCCTGGAGTGGGCGTCATCGATCAATCCGTGGCTGGTTCATCAGATGGTGATATGGTGCCTGGCACGTTCATCCCGTTCGCCTTTTACGCTCAGCCGATCAATGAGCGCCTTTCATTCGGCTTCGGCGTATACGCTCCCTTCGGTTCCAAGACCGACTACGAAGATGGCTTTATCGGGCGCAATCTCGGTAATTATACCGAACTGACAGTAGTGAGTGCTCAGCCTACCTTGTCCTACCGTTTCAATGACCAATGGTCCGTTGGGGCAGGCGTGACCTACAATCGTGTGGATGGTGAACTGCAGCGTCAGGTGCCGGTCGCCGTGGGGCCTGGCACCACGATCGAGGCCGACTCACGGGTCGAGGGCGATGACGAAGCCTGGGGCTACAACATCGGCGTCATCTTCCAGCCGGTACCCGAAACCACCTTCGGCCTGACCTATCGCTCCAAGGTGGACTACACCCTGACGGGGGACTTCAGAGCCACTGCGGATGCGGTTGGCATCGAGGTCACCGATAACGCCTCTCTCGACCTGACGACGCCGGAGACGATCAACTTCTCCGTCACCCAGCAGATGACCGATAACCTGAAGCTGATGGCCGGCGCTTCCTGGACGCGCTGGAGTCGCTTCGAGCGTAT
Organism: Billgrantia endophytica; assembly: GCF_002879615.1. Taxonomy (GTDB): domain Bacteria; phylum Pseudomonadota; class Gammaproteobacteria; order Pseudomonadales; family Halomonadaceae; genus Halomonas; species Halomonas endophytica. The sequence continues at coordinate 217,694 of NZ_PNRF01000013.1, read as the reverse complement.
CCTCATCGAGGGTGAGAACATCCCCGAGATCACCCGTGAGGAGCAGGATTATTCCAATGCCTGGGCCTATGCGCTGGGTGGTGAGTACCAGTTGAATCCGCAACTGGCCCTGCGTGCGGGTGTCACGCTCGACTTCACGCCGACCAGTGACCAGTACCGCAGTGCACGTATCCCCTCCGATGATCGCCGCATCTTCTCCATCGGTGCCGGCTGGAGTCCGACGGAGGACCTGACGCTGGACTTTGCTTACTCCTATCTGACCGAACGTAGCACTCAGGTTGATCAGATCCGGTCCGACGGATTCCAAGGCACGCCACCGGTGACGTCTACCTATACCGCCGACTACAAGAACGAGGCCCATGGCTTCGGCGCTCAGCTGACCTACCGCTTCTAGCGCGTCGGCAACGCCGGCGCTCATCGCGATGCAGACAGCCCGGCTTCGGCCGGGCTGTCTGCGTCAGGCCCGGCATTTCCGCGACGCGCCACTTTCGCTACAATAGTCGCCTTTTCCGTGCCGCCGGGGCCCTGGTTTGACCGCCTGCGCCGAGGCGGCCGTTTTTCCACTGCAGATTTCAGGCGAGTGAGCCCATGCTGGAAACGAATCCTGTCCACAACCTCATCAAGGACCTGGCCGAACGGACAGACGTCCTGAGGGGGTATCTTTGACTATGCCGAACGCAAGGATCGGCTAGAGGAAGTCTCCCGCGAGCTGGAAGACCCCAACGTCTGGAACGACCCGGACTATGCCCAGAAGCTCGGCCGCGAGCGGGCCTCGCTGGAGCAGATCGTCCAGACCATCGATGAACTCGACCAAGGGCTGGCGGATAGCCGTGACCTGCTCGAACTGGCCGAGATGGAAGAGGACGAGGACACCGTCGCCGAGGTCGAGAAGGAGCTGGATGGCCTCAATTCCAGCCTCGAGAAGCTCGAGTTCCGGCGCATGTTCTCCGGCGAGATGGACGAGAACAACGCCTACCTGGATATCCAGGCCGGCTCCGGCGGCACCGAGGCCCAGGACTGGGCCAACATGCTGCTGCGCATGTACCTGCGTTGGGCCGAGCATCACGGCTTCAAGGCCGAGATCACCGAGGTCTCCGCCGGCGAAGTGGCGGGCATCAAGTCGGCTACCGTGCATGTGCAGGGCGACTACGCTTTCGGCTGGCTGCGTACCGAGACCGGCGTCCACCGCCTGGTGCGCAAGAGCCCGTTCGACTCCGGCGGCCGTCGCCACACCTCGTTCGCCTCGGTGTTCCTGTCGCCGGAAGTGGACGACAGCTTCGAGGTCGAGATCAATCCGGCGGACCTGCGTACCGACACCTATCGCTCCAGCGGCGCCGGCGGCCAGCACGTCAACACCACCGATTCGGCCGTGCGCATCACCCACGAGCCGACCGGCATCGTGGTGGCCTGCCAGAACCAGCGCAGCCAGCACGCCAACCGCGACTTCGCCATGAAGCAGCTCAAGGCGAAGTTGTGGGAGCACGAAATGCAGAAGCGTAACGCCGCCAAGCAGGAGGCCGAGGATTCCAAGGCCGATATCGGCTGGGGCAGCCAGATCCGCTCCTACGTCCTCGATGACCAGCGCATCAAGGATCTGCGCACCGGCGTGCAGACCAGCAACTGCGACAAGGTGCTGGACGGCGATCTCGACCAGTTCATCGTCGCCAGCCTCAAACAGGGCCTATAGCCTGCTGCGCTCGTGCGGCGCCAGATGTGAAGCGGTTTCACCGAATAACGTGATTTCAGACAGGTAGCGACATGGCCAACCCCCAGAGCTCTTCCGACAGCCCCCAGCAGGACGAAAATCGCCTGATTGCCGAGCGCCGTGCCAAGCTGGCGGAGCGCCGCAAGCTGGCCGATACGCATGGCGAGAGCGCTTTTCCCAACGACTTTCGCCGTGATAGCCAGGCTGCCGAGCTGATGGCGGAACTCGGCGACAAGGAGAAGGAAGCGCTGGAGGAGCTGGGGCGCGAGGCCGCTGTGGCCGGGCGTATCATGCGCAAGCGCGGTCCCTTCCTCGTCATTCAGGACGCCACGGGGCAGATCCAGCTCTACATCGACAAGAAGGGGCTGTCGGCGGACGTGCTGGAAGACATCAAGGGGTGGGACATCGGCGATATCGTGGCCGGCCGGGGCCCGGTGCACAAGTCCGGCAAGGGCGACCTCTACGTGATGATGGCCGAGGCCAGGCTGTTGACGAAGAGCCTGCGTCCGCTGCCCGACAAGTTCCACGGCCTGACCGACATGGAGGCACGCTATCGTCAGCGCTACGTCGACCTGATCATGAACCCCGATTCGCGCAAGGTGTTCGAGACCCGCGCCGGGGTGATCAGCGCCATGCGCCGCTTCTTCGAGGATCGCGGCTTCATGGAGGTGGAAACCCCCATGCTGCAGCCGATTCCAGGCGGTGCCACGGCGCGGCCCTTCATCACCCACCACAATGCGCTGGACATCGACATGTACCTGCGCATCGCACCGGAGCTCTACCTCAAGCGGCTGGTGGTGGGTGGCTTCGAACGGGTCTTCGAGATCAACCGCAACTTCCGCAACGAGGGGCTATCCACGCGGCACAACCCCGAGTTCACCATGATCGAGTTCTACCAGGCCCATGCGAACCACGATGACCTGATGGACCTCACCGAGGAGATGCTGCGCACCATCGCCCGCCAGGTGCTGGGCACCACCACGGTGGTCAACACCGTGCGCAACAGCGAGGGCGAGGTGCTCGAGACCTTCGAGTACGACTTCGGCAGCCCGTTGAAGCGCATCAGCGTGTTCGACTCCATCCTCGAATACAATCCGGACATCCATGCCGAGGCGCTGGCCGACGAGGCCGCCGCGCGGCAGATCGCCGAGCGGCTGGACATCGACGTCAAGGATGGCTGGGGGCTCGGCAAGATCCAGATCGAGATCTTCGAGAAGACCGTCGAGCACCGCCTGAAGCAGCCGACCTTCATCACCGAATACCCCACCGAGGTGAGCCCGCTGGCGCGGCGCAAGGACAGCAACCCCTTCGTCACCGAGCGCTTCGAGTTCTTCGTCGGCGGGCGTGAGATCGCCAACGGCTTCTCGGAGCTCAACGACGCCGAGGACCAGGCCGAGCGCTTTCGTGAACAGGTGGCCGAAAAGGAGGCCGGCGACCTCGAGGCGATGTACTACGATGCCGACTACGTGCGGGCACTGGAGTATGGCATGCCGCCCACCGCCGGCGAGGGCATCGGCATCGACCGCCTGGTGATGCTGTTCACCGACAGCGCCTCGATTCGCGATGTATTGCTGTTCCCGGCCATGCGCCCCGAAGTGGAATGAAGGGGCTGCGCTTCGGCCGGCATGGTCGTTGAAGCGACGGGGAATACCGGAGAGGAAGTCCGGCGCCATGGATGGCGCCGGTAGCTCCCAGGGATGGGCTCGGTGCGCCTCCTCGAAGGTATGTCCCCGTCGCGTTGCCTCTTCTCCCGGATCGGCCCCGAGCTGCGTAATGCCTGATCGCGGCCCATGGGCGGAAATATTGGTAAGCGGCGGCGCTAGCGCCCATAATGATCACCGTTTCGACGTCGAGGAGACCGTGATGAAACTGCTCAACCGCTCCGCCCTGAGCGTCAGGCCGACCCGGCACTTCGTGGACTGGATCAACGCCCTGGAACCCACGGTGGGAGACGACGACCTGACGCTGGCCGACGTCGAACGTGAAAGTACCGTCTACCTCATCCCCGAGATGGATACGCCGGAGGCGCTGGCGGGTTTCGTCCGCGAACGCTACCTGGAGATCCTCGAGACCGAGCTGCGTGCCTGGGAAGAGGATGAACGCCAGTGGCCGGAGACCGTGGACTGGCCGCTGTTCCAGCGCTTCCTGCAGGTCGAGCACAGCTACCTGGCCATCGACCTGGATAATGAAGCGGCGCTGGAAATCTCCGAGGTGGATGATTCGCTGCTGCTGGAAACCGATCAGGATTGAGCCGTTGCCGATGTGGCAAGAACTCAGGAGGAAACCGGCTTCGGCCGGTTTCCTCGTCATGGACTCCCGGCATGAGTCGGCTCTTCGAGACCCGGCGGGGCGATATGGGCAGCAGACGACGCTTCATGGCTCGGTCCGGACGCGCGAGGTGGGGCACAGCCGCTCGTGCCAGCGCTGAAGTACCGGCAGGGCCGGAGGCAGGCCGATGGCCAGCCCTCCACTGAGCTCCCGCCAGGCGGTGAGGTGACGATGGCTCACCACCGTCAGCAGCGGTATCCCCTTGACCATCAACACCAGCATTTCGGTGCTGAAGCCGCGACCGGCCGCCTCCTGGGCGCCGAAACGGTTGATCACCACCAGCTGTGGAGCGGCGTGCAGCGCCTCACGCAGTACGCCACTCGCTGCCACCAGGCCGGATGGGTCCAGGCTGCAGGCATGGGAATGAGGGCCCAGGTCCTGGCCGATCGGGTAGCGGGTATTGCTGGTCACGTCGATCAGCTGCATGGGGTGGCAGCGGACTCCGTGCTCGTCCAAAGCGGTGATCAGCCCGGCGACCCGCTGACCGTTCGCCTGCAGGGTGCGGGCGAATTCGGCGAGCAGGGCATCGGCGCCCTGTCCATTACCATCGTGGACGATGGCTGCTGCAGGAAAAGGTGTCTGCATGATGGATCCTCTTTGTCGCGACCATGCCGCGTGTCCGGTACCGCGATGAACAGGACGAAATACGGGCAAGGGTGCTGGCTCCTTGAGCGCTATATCTTTCTTGATATAACGCTAACCTCGCCGATCTGACCAGGCTATGACGCATGTCAATGAAAGGTGCGAGTCGGTGGTGAATAGGCCCAATGCCGCACCCGTCTCGCGAGGACGGGACAGGCCGGGGCCCATTGGCGGATCGGCATGGGACGTTCCTGAGGGGCGTCTTGGGGTCAAGAATGCCTGGTACAATGCCCCGGGTCAGAAGGGCTGCCGGGGCGTGCCGGGCCCTAGTGACAGCGTCGTGCCGGCGGGTGATTCCCATGCAGGAGGAAGGGTTTGAGAAGTCGACTATTCGAGGATCGCGAGGGCGATGACGGTCTGCCGGGTCCCGAGCGGCGCCTGGCGGTACTGGCGCTGATTCTCGGCACCCTGATGGCGGTGGTGGATACCACCATGATCAACCTGGCGCTGCCTTCGATCGCCCGCGACCTGGAGGTGTCGGCCGCGCGCGCCGTCTGGGTTTCCAACCTTTACCAGATCGTCTGTGCCGCCTTCCTGCTGGTGTTCGCCTCCTTCAGCGAGATGATCAGCCGTCGCCGGCTCTACGTGGCGGGGCTGGCGCTGTTCGTGGTGGCCTCGCTGGGGGCTGCCCTGGCACGCAACCTGGAGCTGTTGCTGGTGTTTCGAGCGCTGCAGGGGCTGGGCGCCGCCGCGACCCTTTCCATCGGTCCTTCGCTCTACCGGTCCATCTTCCCCACCCGGCTGCTGGGCTCCGCGCTTGGGTTGAGTGCGTTGATGGTAGCCGGGGGCTACGCCTCCGGGCCGGCCCTGGGAGGCCTGGTGCTGTCGGTCGCCAACTGGCCCTGGCTGTTCGCTCTGCACATACCGCTGTGTCTCTGTTCGCTATGGCTGGCGTGGCGGGCACTGCCCCGGGAGCCGGGGCGTCGGGGCGGTTTCGATGGCCGGGGAGCGTTCGGCTCGGTGGTCATGTTGGGCAGCTTCTTCCTGGCTCTGGACGCCCTGGGTCACAATGCCCCGGTCTGGCAGTGGCTGGGCTGGCTGGCCGTGAGCCTGGTGGCCGGGTACCTGTTTCTGCGGCGTCAGCGTCGTGCCAGTCACCCGCTGCTGCCCCCGAGGCTCTTTCACGAACCTCGCTTCAGCCTGGCGGTATCCGCCTCGGGACTCGCCTTCGTCGGTCAAGGGCTGGCCTTCGTGGCACTGACGTTCCTCTACCAGCAGGAGATGGGCTTCACCCCGCTTCAGACCGCCTGGCTGTTCACGCCCTGGCCGCTCGCCATCATGCTGGTGGGGCCCTTTGCCGGCCGGTTGGCCGACAAGGTCAATCCCAGCATCCTGGCCAGCTCGGGGCTGGTACTGCTGCTGTCGGGGCTGGCCTCGCTGGCGCTATTGAAAAGCGATGCCGGTGTCGTGGACAGCCTGTGGCGCATGGCGCTTTGCGGAATGGGTTTCGGGCTGTTCCAGCCACCCAACAATCGCGAGATGATGATCAGCGCTCCCCGGGAACTGAGCACCGCCGCCTCGGGGGTGCTCAGCACGACGCGAACCGTGGGGCAGTCTCTCGGCGTGGCGCTGGTGGGCGTCTTCCTGGCCGCGAATGCGCCGGTGCAGGCGACGCTATGGGTCGGTTGCGTGGCCTGCATTCTGGCGCTGGTCGCCAGCCTTGCCCGAATGCCGCTGGCCGGCGCCGCCCAGGCGAGCTCACGGCAGGCGTCGTCGTCGCCAAAATAGTACAATGTCGCCACATCCATCTCCGTGGAGCCAACATGAGTATCCAGGCCGATATCGAAACGAAGCTGCAGGCCCTCGAGCCCACGTTTCTGGCGGTGGAGAACGAGAGCCACCGGCACACCGTGCCGGTCGATTCCGAGACCCATTTCAAGGTCACGCTGGTTTCCGAACACTTCCAGGGGCTGATGCCGGTCAAGCGCCACCAGCGACTCTATGCCGTGCTGGCCGACGAGCTCGCCGGCCCGGTGCACGCCCTGGCGCTGCACCTGTACACCCCGGACGAGTGGGAGGCCCGTGGCGGTGCCAGGCCCGACTCGCCCGACTGTCGTGGCTCCGGCGCGTGATATCCGAACCGCAGCGTTTGCAGTATCTGACAGCCATGGGTTTCACGACCTGGGTGGCTCGCTATCAGTTGCCCAATGCCAGGCCAACCGAGGCGTGTGACTGGTCGCCGCCGCCGAAGCCTGCTGACACGCCACCCGCCGAGCGGTTGCAGGCGTTGCTGGGAGAGGCCGAGGAGGCCGCGACGCGGCAGCCGACCGCACCCATGGTGTCAGCCTTGCCTCGAGAATCGCGTGCACCGGTCCCCGGTCGTGCTCGCCAGCTACTGGGTCAGGACGGCACCGCGGCCGACACCGACACCGACACTACCGAGAGTTCTGATGGTGCCGGGAAGGCTCAGGAATCCCGCTCTTTCCAGGAGCCACTGCGCTTTTCGTTGCAGATGGCATGCCTGGATGGCCGCTGGCTGATTCTCGTACCGGGCGCGAACGCTCCCGACGATGCGCAATTGAGCCTGTTGGCTAACCTGCTGCAGGCAGGGGGCGTGATTCCGCAGCAGCTTCCCGCTTTCCAGGGGGTTCGCTGGCCGCCGATGGAAGGATTGCCCGTGGAGGCGCCGTTGGAAGAGGCGCGCCAGGGGCTGCAGGCGTTTGTCGAAGGGGCCGGTCGGCACGGTTGGACACCGGAACGTGTCCTCGTCTTCGGTCAGGACGAGACGCTGGATCGCTTGCTGGGACTTCATGAAGGTCACTGTGAGCTATTGGATCTGCCGGGTTGGCGGGGCGTGGCCCTGGATGAGTTGGCCACCAGCGCCGAGGCCAAGCGTGCCCTATGGCCAACACTGCATGAATGGCGCGACGCCTGGGAAAGTCACGGTGCCAGCGGAAGCCCAGATGCCTGACGGCATCCTCAGGCGTCTGGGCATAGCCGACCTGGAATGCCTGGTGAGGCTGGAACGGGCCCAGTCCCACCCCTGGACCCGCGGGCAGCTTGAGACCACCCTGACCGACGGATCTGTCTGTGTGCTTGGTATCGAGAGTGGCGGTGAGCTGTCGGGCCACGCCGTCGTGGCACGTCTGCCCTTCGAGGCCGAGCTCCAGGCGATGCTGGTAGCCCCCGACAAGCGTCGACGTGGCCTGGCGGCCCGGCTCTTGGTGGCGGTGATCGAACAGGCGCGTCGCTGGGGCAGCGAGCGCCTGTTGCTGGAGGTGAGGGCGAGCAATAGGGCAGCCATAGGGCTCTATCGCTCGACGGGCTTCGAGGAGGATGGGCGCCGCCGTGCGTACTATCCGGCTATCCCGGGTGAGCCGGCAGGCCCGGGCAGGGGAACCGGCGCGCCGAGGGAGGACGCGGTCCTGATGTCGCGCCGGCTATGAGCACGGGGAGCCAATGCCCAGCCTCAGCCATTACCCGTGTCCAGATCGTCGAACTTGCCCAGCAGGGCAGTCAGGCGCTCTTCCCACTCTTCGCGCTCCTTCTTGAGCCGGGCGTTTTCCTCACGCAGCTCTTCCGCTTCCATCTTCAGCAACTCTAAGGCCTCGACGGCGCTGGTAACTTTCTGTTCGAGCCGGTTGAAGAGTTCGGTGCTCATCCTTTTCTCCTGAAAACGTCCTGCCTGGGCGGGCCCCTGCCCGCCGCTGATTCCGACGCGCAGCGTAACGCCGCTTGCCGCGGCTCGGCAAGCGTAGCCGGAATGCGACGGTCGCTATTCGTCGTCAGCCGGTGCCTGGCGTCGGTAGAGACGGCCGATGCTATCGCCGGCCCGCACTTCCCGATGTAACCGCCAGGTCACGGGTACCTTCGGGTCGAGTTCCGATTCCGTTTCCAGATAGATGTAGGCGTCGGGGGTCAGCCAGCCTTGCTCCAGCCGTTGGCAGCAGGCTTCCGACAGCTGCTGGCGGAAGGGGGGGTCGAGAAATACCAGCGAAAATACCGTGGCCCCGGCGCCGCGCACGGTTTCCGGGCCGGCGTCGAGAAAGGCGAGCGCATCCCCGATGGCCACGCGCCCACGCGCCTCGGCGCCGAGAGTCTGAACATTGTCGGAGAGAGCCTGGGCCACACGGGCGTCCCGTTCGACGAACAGTGCTTCCCGGGCGCCGCGGGATAGCGCTTCCAGGCCCAGTGCGCCGGTGCCGGCGAAGAGGTCCAGCACTCGGGCTCCCGGTGTGGTCGAGGTCAACCAGTTGAACAGGGTTTCGCGTACCCGGTCGGGGGTGGGGCGCAGGCCAGGGCTGTCCAGTACCGGCAGCAGGCGACGGCGAAAGTCACCGCCGATGATGCGCAGGCGGCCGCCGCTCTTGCCGTTCCGTTGGACGGAAGCGGAGCGGTGAGGGCGAGGGGATGTGCGGCGGCGTGTCATGGTGTCGAATTGTACCCGTCGACTTGTCCACAGTCATGGTGCGCGGTGGTAGGATGTGTCGATCATTCACCCGTGAGGCTGAATTCTCCCATGTTCGGTTTTTTCAAGCGCAAGAAGCAGCAGGAAGAGCAGCAGCGGTCATTGGATCAAGGGCCGGAGGGCCTGACCGAGGAAGAGGCGACGGAAGCATCGTCGGCGAAGGAGGCCGCACGAGAGCCCGCCCCTTCGGAGCCGGCCATCCTTGAAGAACAGCGACCCGAGGAAGTCGCCATGGCCGGCCCGGCGGCGGACGAGGAGCTCGCGCGGACCGAGTCGGTCGACGAGGTCGGCCGCGAGGAGGAGAACGCCGCGCTGGCGTCTGGCCAGGCCGATGGCGAAGCGCCCTCCGAGGCTGCACCGTCGCCTGAGGCCGGGTCTGCACCGGCGCCGGTTCGCACCCCGGAGCAGGAGAAGCCGGCCGGGGAGACAAAGGGCTGGTTCTCCCGGATCCGGGCTGGGCTGGGCAAGACCCGCACCAACCTCACCGATGGCATCGCCGAACTGTTCCTGGGCAAGAAGCAGATCGATGACGAACTGATCGAGGACCTCGAAACCCAGCTCCTGATGGCCGATGTGGGCATCGAGGCCACCACCGAGATCATCGACCGCCTTGCCGAGCGTGTGTCACGCAAGGAACTCAAGGACCCCCAGGCGCTCTATCGGGCACTGCAGGACGAGCTGACCGTCATGCTCGACTCGGTGGCGAAGCCACTGGCCTTGCCCCCCAGGGGGGAGGGTCCCTTTGTGATCCTGGTCGTCGGCGTCAACGGCGTGGGCAAGACCACGACGATCGGCAAGCTGACCCAACGCTTTCAGCGCGAGGGCAGGAGCGTGATGCTGGCGGCCGGGGATACCTTCCGGGCCGCGGCGGTCGAGCAGCTCAAGGTGTGGGGTGAGCGCAACAGCGTGCCGGTGATCGCGCAGCATACCGGTGCCGATAGCGCCTCGGTGATCTTCGACGCCGTGGCGGCGGCAAAGGCGCGCAAGATCGATGTCCTGATCGCCGATACGGCTGGCCGGCTGCACAACAAGGGCCACCTGATGGAGGAACTCAAGAAGGTGCATCGGGTGATGGGCAAGCTGGACGATACGGCGCCCCACGAGGTGATGCTGGTGCTGGATGCCGGCACCGGACAGAACGCCATTTCCCAGGCCGCCACCTTCAACGAGGCGGTGCCGGTCACCGGTATTACCCTGACCAAGCTGGATGGTACCGCCAAGGGCGGCATCATCTTCGCCCTGGCCAAGCAACTCGGTACGCCGATCCGCTTCATCGGGGTGGGCGAGTCGCTGGATGACCTGCGGCCCTTCGAGGCCCGTGACTTCGTCGATGCCCTCTTCGACCAGGGCGACGAGCGGGACGCTGCCTCGGCATGATCGTTTTCGAGCACGTGGGAAAGCGCTACGGTGGGCGTTTCGAGGCACTGGCCAATCTCGACTTTCGCGTGCGGCGCGGCGAGATGGTCTTTCTCACCGGGCACTCCGGGGCCGGCAAGAGTTCACTGCTGCGCTTGATCATGCGCCTGGAGCGGCCGACCCGGGGCCGGGTGCTGGTGGCGGGCCATGATATCGCCCGGTTGCATGCCAGCCAGGTGCCTTTCTATCGCCGCCAGATCGGCGTGGTCTTTCAGGATCATCAACTGCTTCTGGATCGTTCCATCTACCACAACGTGGCGCTGCCACTGGAAATTCGCGGCGTCGAGCCCCGCGAGGCCGCGCGCCGGGTGCGGGCGGCGCTGGACAAGGTCGGCCTGCTGCATCGCGAGAAGGCGCTGCCCATCGAGCTCTCCGGTGGCGAGCAGCAGCGTGTGGGCATTGCCCGCGCGGTGGTCAACAAGCCGTCGCTGCTGCTGGCCGATGAGCCCACCGGCAACCTCGACCCCCAGCTCTCCGCCGATATCATGGCGCTGTTCGAGGACTTCAATCGCATCGGCACCACGGTAGTGATCGCCAGCCATGACCTGGCACTGATCACCCGGCTGCGCCACCGCATGTTGAGACTGAGGGATGGCCGGCTGGTGGCCGACGAGGAGGCCGCATGAGCCGCGATGCCGCCCGCCAGCCGCCGCGCGGGGCACGCAGCCAGAGCCAGGGCCCACGCGCCAGCAGCCGAATGCGTGCCTGGGGACGACATCATCGCGCCATGTGCCTGGATAGTGCCCGCCGCCTGCTCCGGCACCCGCTCGGCAGTCTGTTGACCATGCTGGCCATTGCCATCGCCCTGGTACTGCCGGCGGCACTCTGGCTGGCATTGGACAGCGCCCGCGTGCTGGACGCCGAGCTGGAGGAGAGCGCCACCCTGACCGTGTACCTGGCGCACCAGGTGGAAGAGGCCCAGGCCGGGCGTATCAACGAAGCCATCGGCGCCCACGAAGGGGTGGCACGCACCCGCTTGATCACTGCCGCTGAAGGGATGGCCGAATTCCAGCAGGCGCTGGGGCTCGCCGACGCCCTGGGGCGTCTCGACGACAACCCGCTGCCGGCGAGCGTGGTGGTGTCGCCGGTGGATCCGGAGCCTGAGGCGGTACGCCAGCTGGCCGAGTCGCTGGACGACCTGGCCGGCGTCGATGAAGTGCGCCTCGACCTGGCCTGGCTGGAGCGACTGCGCCACCTGGCCGAGCTGGGAAGTCGCCTGGCCCTGGCACTGGGCGTGCTGTTCGGCCTGGGTGTGCTGCTGGTGGTAGGCAACACTATCCGCCTCGCGGTGGAGAGTCGCCGACAGGAGATCGAGGTGGTGATGCTGATAGGCGCCACCCACGCCTTCGTACGCCGGCCCTTCCTATACAGCGGTGCCTGGTACGGCCTGGGAGGCGGCCTGCTCGCCTGGGGGTTGCTTGGGCTGGGCAACGAGTGGCTGGCGGCTCCCGTCAGGGCCCTGGCGGCCAGCTATGGCGCGACCTTCCAGCTGCCGCAGTTGGGTGCCGCGGGCTCGGCAACGCTGCTGATCTGCAGTACACTATTGGGCTGGCTGGGTGCCTGGATCGCCGTGAGTCGGCATCTCGCGGAGATTCGGCCGCGGTAAGGAGCGGAGATTCGGCCCCACTGGCGCATGTTCGCGGAATCTGCCACGCTAGCCAGCAAATATGGAACATTCCGTGGTCGCGGCCGTCAAACATGGCGGTCACGAACAGCACGTACTAGGTTTCGAGGGAGACAACCTGCACATGAGCACCAGTCTTCTACCGGTGGGACAGTTATCGCCGGGCCATGACCTCAACGGGTACATTCAGGCGGTAAACGGCATTCCGATGCTGACCGCCGAGGAAGAGCGCGAGCTCGCCTTTCGCCTTTATGACGATGGCGACCTGGAAGCGGCGCGCCGTCTGGTACTGTCGCATCTGCGCTTCGTCGTGCATATCGCGCGCAGCTATTCCGGCTATGGCCTGCCTCAGGCCGATCTCATCCAGGAAGGCAACGTTGGTCTGATGAAGGCGGTCAAGCGTTTCGACCCCAATCAGGGCGTACGGCTGGTTTCCTTTGCGGTGCACTGGATCAAGGCGGAAATCCACGAGTTCGTGCTGCGCAACTGGCGCATCGTCAAGATCGCCACCACCAAGGCCCAGCGCAAGCTGTTCTTCAACCTGCGCAGCGCCAAGAAGCGCCTGGCCTGGTTGAACAATGACGAAGTCGACGCCATCGCCAGGGACCTGGACGTCAAGCCAGAGGTGGTGCGTGAGATGGAAGGCCGCCTGTCGGCACACGACGCCGGCTTCGATGCCGCGCCGAACGACGACGAGGAATCCGTCTATCAGGCCCCGGCGCATTATCTCGACGATGCCGGTGCCGATCCGGCCGTGCAGCTGGAAGACAGCGATTGGGAAGGCGATGCCAACCGTCGGCTCCAGCTGGCCCTGGAGGCGCTGGACGAGCGCTCCCGCGATATCCTGCAGCAGCGCTGGCTTGCCGATGGCAAGGCCACCCTGCACGAACTGGCCGATGTCTACGGTGTCTCCGCCGAGCGCATTCGCCAGCTCGAGAAGAACGCCATGAAGAAGATCCGTCAGCAGTTGGGCGATACGCTGGCGGCTTGAGCCTGGATTCCCCGATACGCAACAGCCCCGGTCAATGACCGGGGCTGTGTCGTCTGTGCGGGCGCCCGATACAGCCTGGTCAGGCCGTCTGCGGAGCCTCGCGCAACAGCTGGGCCGAGAGGAGGGCCCACTGGTCGTCCCAGTGTTCGGTAGGGCGGCGCTGGAAGTCGCTGCGCACGTACTGGGATATCCGCCCTTCGGCCTGGGCCACCAGCAGGTTGGCCGCCGCCGATACGGGCAGGGTGGATCGGCGACCCTCGCGCAGCTCCGCTTCTCGCAGTACCTGCTTGAGCTGTGTCTCCAGCCTTTCGAAGAGCTGATGGATGCGCAGCCGCAGCCGTGCGGTCTCGCCGGTCAGGACATCGCCGCCAAGCAGCCGCGACAGGCCGGGGTTCTTCTCGGCGAAGGCCAGCAGTAGCGTGAGAATCTGGCCGCAACGCGGCACCGCCTCGGGTATCTCGTCGAGAATTCGGGTGATGCGCTCGAACAGGGTCTCTTCGATATAGGCGATGAGTCCCTCGAACATTCGTGCCTTGCTCGGGAAGTGTCGGTAGAGGGCGGCTTCGGATACACCCACCTGGCGAGCCAAGGCTGCGATGGTGATGCGCTTGCCGCTGTCTTCCTCCAGCATCAGGGCGAGAGCTTGCAGAATCTGCTCCCGTCGGCTGGATGGTTGAGTTGCCTGCGTCATGTCGATGTTATCTTTTTGGTTGTTTAGGCGGCGTCGTTGCCTTGATGTTCGGCGTCGGTGATCAGGGTGCCGACCCCGGCATTGGTGAATATCTCCAGCAGGGTGGCATGGGGAACCCTGCCGTCGATGATGTGTGCGCTGGAGACACCTCCCTTCACGGCGTCCAGGGCGCAGCGGATCTTCGGCAGCATGCCGCCATGGATGGTGCCATCGGCGATCAGACCATCCACCTGGGCGGTGCTGAGCCCGGTCAGCACCTCGCCTTCGGCGTTCATCAGGCCAGCGACATTGGTCAGCAGCATCAACTTTTCGGCGCCGAGTGCCTCGGCCACCTTGCCAGCCACCAGGTCGGCATTGATGTTGTAGCTGTGACCCTCGCCATCGACCCCGATGGGGGCGATGACCGGGATGAAGTCGCGCTCGGCAAGCATCTCGATCAGATCGGTGGAAATGTGTTCGACCTCACCCACATGACCGATGTCGATGATCTCCGGCACGGTCATCTCCGGCGTCTGATGTTCTACCTGGAGCTTTCGGGCGCGGATCTGGGAGCCGTCCTTGCCGGTCAGGCCGATCGCCTTGCCGCCGCACTGGTTGATCAGGTTGACGATGCCCTTGTTGACCAGGCCACCCAGCACCATCTCCACCACGTCCATGGTTTCCGAATCGGTGACCCGCATTCCATTGACGAAGCGCGACTCGATCTTCAGCTTGGCCAACAGATCGCCGATCTGCGGGCCACCGCCGTGGACGACGACCGGATTGATGCCCACTTCCTTCATCAGCACCATGTCGCGGGCAAAGGAGTCCATCAGGGCGTCCTCGGTCATGGCATTGCCGCCATACTTCACGACGACGGTCTTGCCGGAGAAGCGCTGGATATAGGGAAGCGCTTCGGAAAGCACTTCCACTACCAGGCGCGGGTCGCGAGTCGTTTCGGTCATGGTCATTCCTTTCGGGTGCGGTAAACGCCCTGTCGTTCAGTTCGGCAGCGTCAGCGATGGATCGATCCGTTTCAGGGCGTCTTCGAAGCAGGTGCGGATGCGCGCCAACGCCTGGTCGTTCTTGCCTTCAAAGCGCAGCACGAGCACGGGCGTGGTGTTGGAGGCGCGGCACAGGCCCCAGCCATCCGGATAATCGACACGAATGCCGTCCAGGGTGGTCTTGATCCCGTTCTCGCCGAAATCGCCCTCGCGGGCCATCCTTTCCACCAGGTCGAACTTGTTCTCGTCGGTCACCTGGACATTGATCTCCGGTGTGCCGATATCCTGTGGGTAGCGGGCGAAGAAGGCATCGGCGTCGAGTTCCTGATGGGAGAGGATCTCCAGCAGCCGCGCGGCAGCGTAGATGCCGTCGTCGAAGCCGTACCAGCGTTCCTGGAAGAAGATGTGGCCGCTCATCTCCCCCGCCAGCAGGGCACCGGTTTCCTTCATGCGCGCTTTGATCAGCGAGTGACCGGTACGCCACATTTCCGGCTCGCCCCCGGCATCATTGATGACCCGGGCCAGGTTGCCGGTGCACTTGACGTCGAAGATCACCTTGGCACCCGGGTTGCGCGACAGCATGTCCTCGGCGAAGGCCATCATCAGGTGATCGGGGTAGATCAGCTTGCCGGTTGGCGTGATCACGCCGAGCCGGTCGCCGTCGCCATCGAAGGCCAGGCCGATGTCGGCGCCGGTCTCCTGCACGGTCTGTATCAGGTCCTGCAGATTCTCGAGCTTGCCAGGATCCGGGTGGTGGTTGGGAAAGGTGCCGTCGATCTCGGCGAACAGCGGCACGATATCGGCGCCGAGCTGCCCGATCAGCTTCGGACCCAGCTCACCGGCCACGCCGTTGCCGCAGTCCACCACCGCCTTGATGGGGCGGGCGAGCGTGATGTCACCCAGGATGCGGTCCAGGTAGGCGTCGCGGACATCGTCCTGGCGAACTCTCCCCTGGCCTGCGGCGAGATCACCGGCCTCGATGCGCCGGTAGAGGGCGGTAATCGCCTCGCCGGAGAGTGTCTCGCCGCCCAGCACGATCTTGAAGCCGTTGTAGTCCGGCGGGTTGTGGCTGCCGGTGACCATCACGCCCGAGGCGGTGCCCTCGAGCAGGTTGGTGGCGTAATAGAGTACCGGCGTGGGTACCATGCCGATATCGATGACGTCGCGCCCGGCGAGGGTCAGTCCGCGTATCAGCGCTTCGCTCAGCCTGGGGCCGGAAAGGCGTCCGTCACGCGCCACCACCACGGTGGACTCGTTGCGGGCCGCCGCTTCCGAACCGATGGCACGGCCGACCTGTTCGACGGTCGCTTCGGTCAGGGTGTCGTCGACGATGCCGCGAATGTCGTAGGCGCGGAAGATGGAGGCCGGTACTGCTTGGCTCATGTCTGGGCTCATAGCGTTTCCTTGGCAAACAATGATGAATCAGAGTGATGCCTAGGTTGCGACAGCCATGCCGGCCTGCCCATCCCTGGCGGCGGCATGCGTGGGCTCGAACGTCAGTGCCGTCCCGAGCTGCCGAACCCGTTTTCTCCACGAAGGCTGGCTTCGAAAGTCTCGACGACCTGCAGCTCGGCCTGGACCACGGGTACCAGTACATACTGGGCCAGCCGCTCGAATGGCTCCAGTACGAAGGTGGTGCTGCCTCGGTTCCAGGTCGAGATCATCAGCTCCCCCTGGTAGTCGGAATCGATCAGGCCCACCAGGTTGCCTAGCACGATACCGTGTTTGTGGCCCAGCCCCGAGCGGGGCAGGATCATGCCGGCAAGACCCGGGTCACCGATATGAATGGCAAGCCCGGTGTGCACCAGCTCGCATTGGCCGGGCTCGAGGGTCAATGGCGCGTCGAGCAGCGCACGCAGGTCCATGCCGGCGGAACCCTGGGTGGCATACCGGGGCAGGAAGTCGCGCATGCGCTCGTCGAGCAGCTTGACCGCCAGTCGAGGCTTGCCAGGCTGCGTGGTGTCGGATCGTGTGGGCTGGGTCTCGGGCATGAGGATTCCCTTCTGTTCGTTTGTCGTCAAGGCGTCTGATTCATTGCGTCGGCCGGACGCCCAGGCAGTACAGAGCACGCTCGATGATTGCCTCGGCCAGGCGGGACTTGGTCTGGGGTGGCAGGTTTTCACTGCCTTCGCCTTCTTCATCGCGCCACAGCAGCAGGGCGGCATTGTCGTCGGAGCCGAAGCCAAGGCCAGCATTCGAGACGTCGTTGGCGACGATCATGTCCAGTTGCTTGCGGATCAACTTGTCCCGGGCGTAGAGCTCCAGATCGCGGGTTTCGGCGGCGAAACCCACCACAAGGGGGCGCCGGTCGGCGGGCCCGCGGCGGCTGGCGATATCGGCAATGATATCCGGATTCTTGACCAGCTTCAGGGTCATGCCTTGCTCGCCCTTGCGCTTCTTGATCTTGTGCTCGGCCCGGGCCGCGGCCCGGTAGTCCGCCACGGCGGCACAGCCGATGAAGATATCGCTGTCGGCGGCAAGCCGGCGGGCGGCGTCATGCATCTCGAGAGCTGTCTCCACGTCGATGCGTTCCACCCCGTCGGGTATCGGCAGGGACACCGGGCCGCTGATCAGCGTTACCCGGGCGCCGCGTCGAACGGCGGAAGCGGCCAGGGCATAGCCCATCTTGCCGGAGCTGTGATTGGACAGATAACGAACCGGGTCAAGAGGCTCTCGGGTAGGGCCGGCGGTGATCACGATATGCAGACCCCGCGCATCGGCGCCAGGGGGGGGCGCAGCCGCGGGCGCCGTGGTGGAGAGCAGCTCGGTCAGGATCGATTCGGGCTCCAGCATGCGCCCGGGCCCTACGTCGCCACAGGCCTGGTCGCCGCTGTCCGGCCCCAGCAGGCGCCAGCCATCCTGCTGCAGGCGTTCGGCGTTGCGCTGGGTGGCCACGTGGCGCCACATGGCCTGGTTCATGGCCGGCGCCATGACCTTGTCGGCCTCGCAGGCCAGACACAAGGTGGTGAGCAGGTCGTCGGCCATGCCCATGGCCAGGCGCGCCATCAGGTCGGCGGTAGCCGGGGCGACGAGTACGACGTCCGCCCAGCGGGCGAGCTCGATATGGCCCATGCCGGCCTCGGCTTCGGGGTCGAGCAGCGAGGTGCGTACCGGCTCGCCGGTCAGCGCCTGGAGCGTCAAGGGCGTGATGAAGGCCTGCGCCCCGTCGGTCATGACCACGCGTACCTCACAGCCAGCCTGCTTCAGTAGCCGGGCGAGCTGGGCGCTCTTGTAGGCGGCGATCCCGGCACTGATGCCGAGCAGAATGCGCTTACCGGACAGCGTTGACATGGATGATTCCTGAACTGAAATCCGACCGCCTACCTTACCATCGTGACGGTGCATGCGCAGCCGCGGTAATCTTTTGTGTACCGTCCACACATCATGTGATCAAGGAATTGAATCCAGGAGGCAGGATGTCGATTCGCGATTGGCCCGAGGGAGAACGCCCGCGGGAGAAGCTGCTGGCGCTGGGAGCCGAAGCCCTGTCGGATGCCGAACTGCTGGCCATCTTTCTGCGAGTGGGGGTACAGGGACGTTCCGCCGTGGATCTTGCCCGTGACCTGCTGTCGGCGTTCGGTGGGCTGCGCCAGTTGCTGGAAGCCGACCAGTCGCGTTTCTGTGCCGAGCGTGGCCTGGGAACGGCCAAGTTCGTTCAGCTGCAGGCGACGCTGGAGCTGTCGAAGCGCCACCTGGCCTGCCAACTGGCCCGTGGCAACGCCCTGACCTCGCCGACGCTGGTGCGGGCCTATCTGGCAGCGCAACTGCGCCACCTGGGGCATGAGGAGTTCGCTGCGCTGTTCCTCGATGCCCAGCACCGGGTGATCCGTTTCGAATCGCTGTTCCGCGGGACCCTCGACAGCGCGTCGGTCTATCCTCGAGAAGTGGCGCGTCGTGCCCTGGAGCTGGGGGCCGGGGCGATCATCTTCGCCCATAACCATCCTTCCGGCATCGCCGAGCCCAGCGATGCCGATCGACGCATCACCCACCGCCTGCGGGAGGCCCTTGGACTGTTCGAGATCCGGGTGCTCGATCACTTCGTCGTCGGGGACGGGGAGGTCGTTTCCTTCGCCGAGCGAGGCTGGCTTTAGGAAACGCTGCATAAAATGGCTGCGCGAGCGAATTGCTGCGTTGCGCGGTGCTCGGAGTCCTCACCTATCCCCCATAGGCTCCGGCTCCCGTGCTCCGTGCGCCTTGCGCTTCATCTCGCTCGCCAATTTATTCAGCGCTTCCTAGGGTGAGAGGCCGGCTGCGCTCGGTTCGCTGGCTGGATGGATAGGTTTCTTCGGTCGGATGGTGATAGGAGTGGTTAGGAAAGCTTGCAGGAATGGGGGGCAGGAGATGTAGAATACGCGGCTACTATTGCCTGTCGGGGCGCACTCTGCTATAAAGTGCAGCCTTTGAATTCCCTTGGGTTAACTACAACGGGCTCGTACCCGGTTTGCCCGACAGGTTTTGAACACTCAGGTTGACACCTGGCCAAGCGGTTGGAGGCTCCCATGTCCAAAGTATGTCAGGTTACCGGCAAGCGCCCGGTGACTGGTAACAACGTTTCACACTCCCAGCGCAAGACCCGTCGTCGCTTCTTGCCGAACCTGCACTCTCACCGTTTCTGGGTGGAGTCGGAGAATCGCTTCGTCAAGCTGCGCGTCTCTTCCAAGGGTATGCGTATCATCGACAAGAAAGGTATCGACGCGGTGCTCGTCGATCTGCGCAAGCGCGGCGAAGCCGTCTAAGCGACACAGTCCAGGGAGACAGCAGTCATGCGTGACAAGATCAAGTTGGTGTCCAGTGCCGGTACCGGCCATTTCTACACCACCGACAAGAACAAGCGGAACACCCCCGACAAGCTCGAGTTCAAGAAATTCGATCCGGTTGTCCGCAAGCATGTGATGTACAAGGAAGCCAAGATCAAGTAAGTCGTTCGCGACGCTTGACGGCTCCCGCCGCAGGTCCAAACCTGTCTTCCTGAACCCGGCCCTGCGTCGGGTTCAGGCGTTTGCAAACGCCTGAACCCGCTCGCCGGTTTGTTCAGCGTTTCCTTTGCCGGTTCGCCCAGGCGGCCCGGCTGAGAGGTCGAGCCCATGCCCGAGCTGCCCGAAGTCGAGACGACACGCCGCGGTATCGCACCCCATGTGGAGGGGCGCGAAATCGTGGAAGTGATCGTACGTCAGCCGCACCTGCGGGTACCGGTGCCGGATGACCTCATCGAACGATTGGTGGGGGCGCGGGTCGGTGTGCTGGCGCGAAGGGCCAAGTACCTGTTGATACCGGTGGCGTCATCGGATACCGGGGGCGATGCGCAGGGCTCCAGCCTGCTCTGGCACCTGGGCATGTCGGGCAGCCTGCGTATCGCCCGCCTGGGCGAGCTACCGAAGAAGCATGATCATATCGACCTGGTATTCGATGATGGCGCACTGCTGCGCTATCACGACCCGCGGCGCTTCGGTTTCGTCGACTGGCTGGCCGGCAGTGCCGAGAGCGACCCACGGCTGGTGCGCCTGGGCCCCGAGCCGCTGAGCGACGCCTTCGGTGGCGAGCGGTTGTATCGGCTCTCCCGGGGGCGGAAGATGGCGGTAAAACCGTTCCTGATGGACAGTACGATAGTGGTGGGCGTGGGCAACATCTATGCAGCCGAGGCCCTGTTCCTGGCGGGTATCGATCCGCGACGCAGTGCCGGGCGCATCTCGAGAGAGCGATATGAGCGCCTGGCCGCCGCCGTTCGCGAGGTGCTGGCCGCGGCGATCACCCAGGGTGGTACCACCCTGCGTGATTTCGTCAGCGGTACCGGCGAGCCCGGTTACTTCAAGCAAGAGCTCAATGTCTATGGCCGCCATGGCCAGGCTTGCCGGCGCTGCGGCGCCGAGTTGCGTCTGGTTACCCTGGGCCAGCGTGCCAGCGTGTTCTGTGCCGACTGCCAGAGCTGACCGGCCGACTGATTGACCGCCAGAACCTATGAATTCCCCGGGCGCTGCCAGGCACCGCCCGCTCATGTCGAGAAGAGCGAAGATGACGACCGTGACCCAGAACCTGCGCCTGAAGAAGAATGCCGATCGCCGCCTCAAGGCCGGCCACCTCTGGCTCTATTCCAACGAGGTCGACATCGAGACGACTCCGCTGAAAGGCATGGAACCGGGGGCCCAGGCCATCATCGAGGCCGCCAACGGCAAGGCCATGGGGGTGGCGTACGTCAATCCCAACTCGCTGATCTGCGCCCGGGTGGTCTCCCGGGACCCCAACATGCGCCTCGATCGTTCGCTCCTGGTACACCGGTTCAACCAGGCATTGGCGCTACGCGAGCGTCTCTTCGCCAAGCCCTTCTACCGTCTGGTACACGGTGAAGGCGACCTGTTGCCCGGGTTGGTCATCGATCGTTTCGACGACGTGCTGGTGGTTCAGCTCAATACCCTGGGCATGGAGCGGCTCGGTGAGGAGATCGTGGCGGCGCTCGACAAGGTAGTGTCACCGCGGGTCATCATCTTCAAGAACGACTCGTCCGGCCGTCGCCAGGAGCAGCTCGAACGCCAGGTCGAAGTGGTCAAGGGTGAGCTCTCCGAGCCGGTGATGCTGGAAGAGAATGGCGTGCGCTTCAGCGTGCCGGTACTCGATGGGCAGAAGACCGGCTGGTTCTATGACCACCGGACCAACCGTGCCTGGCTGAACGGCCTGGTGGCGGGAAAACGGGTGCTCGACGTATTCAGCTATGTGGGCGGATGGGGCGTCCAGGCGGCGGCAAACGGAGCCAGTGACGTGCTGTGCATCGATAGCTCGGCCCAGGCCCTGGAGGGTGTCGCCGAGAATGCGGCCCTCAACGGACTGCACGAGCGGGTGGCGGTGGGCGAGGGTGATGCCTTCGAAGCCCTGGTGGCGCTCAAGGCCGATGGCGAGCAGTTCGACGTGGTGATCCTGGATCCGCCCGCCTTCATCAAGAAGCGCAAGGACATCCCCAATGGGGAGCGTGCCTACGCCAAGCTCAACCGCGAGGCGATACGCCTGCTGGGCCGCGATGGCCTGCTGCTCTCGGCCTCCTGCTCCATGCACCTGGCGCCGGAACGCCTGATGGAAGTGGTGCGTGGCGCGGTGCGCCATCAGGACCGCCACGGCCAGGTCATCTACCGGGGCCACCAGGCGGCGGATCATCCGGTTCACCCGGCGATTCCCGAGACATCCTATCTGAAGGCGCTGGGTGTCCGCGTTTTCCGGGATTGAGGGGGACACCGCTGCGCTTGGCCATACTGCGTTGAAATCGGTTAAAATGGTTCGTTTACAGGCTCGTAAGCACCACTTTTTGCCTTGTCTGGCCTTCGCTCGCGACTGTCTCTGTGCCTATGGCCGAATTCCAATACGTTCGTGTCTTCGCTCACTCCAACGGGTTGCTGGTCAGCCACGTGCGCAACGTGCTGGCCGCCGCCGGCATTTCCGTGGAACTGCGCAACATGACCCTTGGCGGCGGTGCCGGCGAGTTGCCGCTGGGTGAATGCGAGCCGGAGGTATGGGTGGCGCCGCACAACCGTGAGCATGCCGAGGCGGTGATCCACGTTGCCATGACCGGTGGCGGTGATCGGCCCGCCTGGACCTGCCCCGGCTGTGGCGAAGACCTGGAAGGCGCCTTCGAGACTTGCTGGCAGTGTGGTTCTGCAAGGGAGAGCTGACATGACGCTGGAATGGGACCTGCCCGATCCTTATGTGATCGACATCGAGGTCGGCGCCTCGTCCATCGATGAATACGACCACGCCAACAATGCTGAATACCTGCGCTGGGTCGAGCGGGTCAGTTGGGCCCATTCGGAGTACCTGGGCCTCGATCTGGCCCGCTATCGGGTACTGGACCGGGCCATGGCCGTACATCGTCACGAACTCGATTACCTGGCGCCCGCCTTCGAGGGCGATCACCTGAAACTGGCGACCTGGATCGTCGGCTGCGATGGCCGGCTGACCCTGACGCGACGCTTCCAACTGAGACGGCCGGCCGACGGCCGTACCCTGTTACGGGCGCGTACCCGCTTCGCCTGCATCGAACTTTCCAGCGGACGCCCGCGCCGGCTACCGGCGGAATACGCGGCCACCTATGGCGGGGCGCTCGTGGCCGAATAGCGATGACAGATTTTCTGGCTGGAAGGCCCTCGATTGATATGATTTTCTGCTTGAAAACGATGATATATCCATTTTTACCGTTTTGTATCGTGGATACTTCGTGTATGGCCTGCCTGTGCTGTAATGGATTCCTGACGCAACCATAATGCTGCCCATGCTCAGGAGTTCCCCATGAAAATTGCCGTGCCGAAGGAAATCAAGAACCATGAATATCGCGTCGCCCTGACCCCCACGGGGGCTCGCGAGCTGGTGGCGCGTGGCCATTCCGTTGCCGTACAGGCCGGCGCTGGCGAAGGTGCCGGTTTCCCCGACGCCAGCTACGAGGCGGCAGGCGCCAGACTCGACGCGGACGTGGAGAGCATCTGGAGCGACGCGGAGCTGATCCTCAAGGTCAAGGAGCCCCAGCCGGAGGAAGTGGCTCGGCTGCAGCGTGGCCAGACCCTGTTCACCTACCTGCACCTGGCTGCCGAAGAGACGCTCACCCGCGGACTGATGGCGAGTGGCGCCACCTGCATCGCCTACGAGACCATCACCGACCGTCAGGGTGGCCTGCCGCTGCTGGCACCCATGAGCACCGTGGCTGGGCGCATGGCGGTCCAGGCCGGTGCCCACGGCCTGGAAAAGGCACAGGGGGGATCGGGCGTGCTGCTGCCCGGTGTGCCCGGTGTGGCGCCGGGCAAGGTGGCGGTCATCGGCGGCGGGGTGGTGGGGGAAAACGCTGCCCGCATGGCCCTGGGCCTGGGTGCCGAGGTCACGGTACTCGACAAGTCGATTCCGCGCCTGGAGGTGCTCGACGACCGCTACCAGGGTCGCATGAAAACCATTTTCTCGACGGCCGACGCGCTGGACCAGATGGTGCGCGAGTCCGACCTGATCATCGGCGCCGTGCTGATTCCCGGTGCCGCCGCACCCAAGCTGATCACTCGTGCGATGCTCGGCGACATGAAGCCCGGCAGCGTGCTGGTCGACGTCGCCATCGACCAGGGCGGCTGCTTCGAGACCAGCCGTGCGACGACCCACGCCGAGCCGACCTACATCGTCGACGGCATCGTCCACTACTGCGTGGCGAACATGCCGGGGGCGGTGGCACGGACGTCCACCCAGGCATTGACCAACGCGACGATGCCGTTCGTCATCGCACTGGCCGACAAGGGATGGCAGAAGGCACTGGCCGACGATGCCCACTTCCTGCCGGGGCTCAACGTGCACGACGGCCAGGTCACCTACGCTGCGGTGGCCGAGGCCTTTGGGCTGGAGGTTGTCGATCCCGCTAGCCTGGTTCGGTAATCGTCGAGCGCCGCCTCGATAAGCGGCTCTTCGGCGAGCGGCACCGGGGACCGGCCGTAGTGGAGGTTCGATGCCATGGAAGGTCTCTTGCTCTTGTGGGGCAACGAGCCCAACTGGCTGTTTACGGCTGAGCCGCAGCCAGCGGGGCTGTTCCGGCGGCAAAGGTTGCCAATGAGGCGCTGTAAATCCTTCCCTGGACGCTACATTTGCCTTCCCTGGCAAATGACCTCATTGGCAACCTGCCCCCGGGGCCCCGCTATCCTGGCCAGTCGCCTTGTCAGCCCCCTCGCGTTACCATAGCGGGCATTTCCGCTAGCAGAGTCCGCTTTCCATGAGTGCAGCATCCCAGAAGACACGCGTTCTCACCGGCATCACCACCACCGGTACCCCACACCTGGGCAACTATGTCGGCGCCATCAAGCCCGCCATCGCGGCCAGTCAGGACCCGACCGTCCAGTCCTACTATTTCCTCGCCGACCTGCATGCCCTGATCAAGTGCCAGGACCCGCAGCGGGTGCGGGAGTCGCGCCTGGAGATCGCTGCCACCTGGCTGGCGCTGGGCCTGGATACCGACAACGCCATCTTCTACCGCCAGTCCGACGTGCCCGAGATTCCCGAGCTCACCTGGATGCTCTCCTGTGTCTGCGCCAAGGGGCTGATGAACCGGGCCCACGCCTACAAGGCGGCGGTGGCCGAGAACGAGGCCGCCGGCAACCAGGACCCGGACAAGGGCATCACCATGGGCCTGTTCGGCTATCCGGTATTGATGGCCGCCGATATCCTGATGTTCAACGCCCACAAGGTGCCGGTGGGGCGCGACCAGATCCAGCACATCGAGATGGCACGCGACATCGGCGGACGCTTCAATCATCTCTACAAGGGCGATTACTTCACCCAGCCCGAGGCGGTGGTGGACGACAGCGTGGCAACGCTCAACGGTCTCGACGGACGCAAGATGTCCAAGAGTTACAACAACACCATTCCGCTATTCGTTGCCGAAAAGAAACTCCTCAAGCTGGTGCGCAAGATCAAGACCAACTCGCTGGAGCCGGGCGAGCCCAAGGACCCGGATACCTGCACCCTGTTCCAGATATATTCAGCCTTCGCCACCGCCGAGGAAACGGCGGCCCTGCGGGCGGAGTACGAAGCCGGCATCGGCTGGGGCGAGGCCAAGAATCGGCTCTTCGAGTCCCTCGACGAGCAATTGCGCGAGCCCCGCGAGCGCTACCTGGCGCTGATGGAAGACCCTGGCCATATCGAGCAGGTGCTGCTGAAGGGTGCCGAGCGGGCACGTGCCGAGGCCGCTCCCTTCCTGGACCGGTTGCGCCAGGCCGTGGGGCTTGGCCGCTTCGCCTGATACCATTCATCCGCATTGCCACGAGGGCACCCTGCATGGCGCCCTCGGGCTTTCGGGCCACATTTTTCTCGTATCGATGGAGCGACTAGGCTAAAGGCTCTGGTGCCAGGCGTCGTGCGCCTGTCGTCGCCATCGCCATTCGGCTGAACCGAACAAGGGAGTGTACGAATGAACCCGATGTTGACAGCGGGTCGACCGCTGATCGCTTCCCAGACATTGGCAGTCCTGCTGCTGGCGGGTGCGTTGGCGCTAGGCATTGCCTTCGAGGCAAGAATGGGCATCCTGATGATGGTTGGGGCCGCCCTCGGTATGGCGCTCTATCATGCCGCCTTTGGCTTCACCGCCGCCTGGCGGGTCTTCATCAGCGAGCGCCGTGGGCGTGGTCTGCGTGCACAGATGGTCATGTTGACCATTGCCGTGCTGCTTTTCTTTCCGGCGTTGAGTGCCGGCACCCTGTTCGGTCGCGAGGTGACGGGGTTCGTCTCGCCGATCGGCGTATCGGTGGTGTTTGGCGCTTTTCTATTTGGCATCGGCATGCAGCTGGGCGGCGGCTGTGCCTCCGGTACGCTGTTCACCGCTGGCGGTGGTAACGCCCGCATGGTGATCACCCTGCTGTTCTTCATCGTCGGTTCGGTAATAGGCAGTGCCCATTTCACATGGTGGTCAGGCCTGCCGGCCTTCCAGCCGACTTCACTGGTCCATGAGTTCGGTGCCGGGGGAGGCATCCTGGTCAGTCTGGCCCTGTTCGCCGCTATTGCCCTCTTCACGGTGGTCATGGAAAAGCGCCGCCATGGGCAGCTTGAAGAGGCACCGAGAATCAACGTCCACAGCCAGCGCTGGCTCGTCGGCCCCTGGCCCCTGCTGTTTGGTGCCGTGGCGCTGGCACTGCTCAATTTTGCCACCCTTGCCCTGGCTGGCCGTCCATGGGGCATTACCTCCGCCTTCGCCCTGTGGGGCGCCAAGGGATATGAGTTCCTGGGCGGTGACGTCACTGGCTGGGGCTATTGGCAGACACCGGACAACGCCGCGGCGTTGCGCGCCAGCGTATGGAGCGACATCACCACGATAATGAACGTGGGCATCATCCTTGGTGCCATGATGGCCGCCACCCTGGCGGGTCGTTTCGCGCCCAGCCTGCGTATTCCGCTGAGATCGGTGGCTGCGGCGGTGATCGGTGGGCTCATGCTCGGCTATGGGGCTCGCCTGGCGTTCGGCTGCAATATCGGCGCCTACTTCAGCGGGATCGCCTCGGGCAGCCTGCACGGCTGGGTGTGGCTGGTGGCCGGTTTTGCCGGCAACGTGGTGGGAGTCAGGCTTCGTCCTTTCTTCTTCACCGGTGGGCCGAGCCAGCCCGCGCGGGTGAAGGGAAGCTGAGCCGGGGCGCCGTGACTGTCCGGGCATGATAAAGTTGGCGCCAAGGCGTCGTCAGAGCGCCTACGGCCCGGATTCCAGTCAACGCATCGAGATCAAAGATGACCACCGAACCAAAACGCCCACTCTATATCCCCTATTCTGGCCCTTCACTGCTCGAGATGCCGCTGCTCAACAAGGGCAGCGCCTTCGCCCGTGAGGAGCGGCTCGAGTTCAACCTGATCGGGCTGTTGCCGCAGAACGTGGAATCCATCGAGGAGCAGGCCGAGCGGGCCTACCTGCAGTATCGCCAGTGTCACAGCGATCTGGACCGGCATATTCACCTTCGCGCCATCCAGGACGACAACGAGACCCTGTACTACCGTCTGGTCTCGGAGCACCTCGAGGAGATGCTGCCGATCATCTATACCCCCACGGTGGGGCAGGCCTGTGAAGAGTTCTCCAATATCTATCGGAATCACCGTGGCCTGTTCATCGCCTACCCGGACCGGGAGCGCATGGACGACATCCTGCGCAGTGCCACCAAGGGGCGGGTCAAGGTCATCGTCGTGACCGATGGCGAGCGCATTCTCGGCCTTGGCGACCAGGGTATCGGTGGCATGGGGATTCCCATCGGCAAGCTGGCCCTCTATACCGCCTGCGGCGGCATCAGCCCCGCCTATACGCTGCCGATCATGCTCGACGTGGGCACCAACAACCAGACGCTGCTGGACGACCCGATGTACATGGGCTGGCGCCATCCGCGTATCTCGCAGGAAGAGTACGACGCCTTCATCGAGGCTTTCATCGCCGCGGTGAAGCGCCGCTGGCCGAACGTGCTGCTGCAGTTCGAGGACTTCGCCCAGGCCAATGCCGTGCCACTGCTGGAGCGTTACCGCGACCAGCTCTGCTGCTTCAACGACGACGTGCAGGGCACCGCATCGGTTTGTGTCGGTACCCTGATGGCGGCATGCCAGGCGCGTGGCGAAACGATAGCCAACCAGCGGGTGGTCTTCGTGGGTGCGGGTTCCGCTGGTTGCGGCATCGCCGAACAGGTGGTGGTGGCCATGCAGGCCGAGGGCTTGAGCGAGAAGGAAGCGCGCTCCCGCGTCTTCATGGTCGATCGGGAAGGCCTGGTGACATCCGACCAGGCGTGGCTGCGTGACTTCCAGCGCAGGCTGGCCCACGATCCGGCCATCACCGAGGGGTGGGAAGGACAGGCGCTGCCCGAAGTGGCCCGGCGCGTGAAACCCACGGTACTGATCGGAGTCTGCGGCCAGAAGGGCATCTTCACCGAGGAAGTGGTGAGAGCCATGCATGACGGCTGCGAGCGGCCGCTGATCATGCCGCTCTCCAACCCCACTTCCCGTGCCGAGGCCACTCCCTGGGACGTGCTCAACTGGACCGATGGCAAGGCGCTGGTGGCTACCGGCAGCCCCTTCCAGCCAGTGGTCTACGACGGCAAGACCTACCCCATCGCCCAGTGCAACAACGCCTATATCTTTCCTGGCATCGGCCTGGGGGTCGTCGCCAGCGGCGCCAAGCGGGTCACCGACTCCATGCTGATGACCGCCTCTCGCGCCCTTGCCCGGGAAGCACCCCTGGTCAAGCATGGTGAAGGTGCGTTGCTGCCGCCGCTTTCCCAGATCCGTGAACTCAGCAAGACCATTGCCTTTGACGTGGCCGCCCAGGCCCAGCAGGAGGGAGTGGCACTCATGACCAACGGCATCAAGCTTCGCCAGGCCATCGAGCGCAGCAGTTGGACGCCGGAGTATCGCAGCTATCGGCGGCGTTCGATATGAGTTGAAAAGCCCTGTAGCGTTCGACGACCCCGCCAACCAGGCGGGGTCGTGCGTATACGGTGCTGTTACTTCAGGATATGCCGTCGTATGCGCTGGGCCAGCAGCGAGGCATCACGCTGCTTGATCGCATCGATCATGGCGAAGTGTTCCCGGCTCGACTGCTCCGCCATCTCGCGAGTGACCCACTGGCCGATGCGGGCACCGGGGATACGGCCGCGCTGAGCGAAGATCAACGCCACCATCTCGGTGTTGGTGCAGTTCGAGAGCAGTTGACGGTGGAAGGCGAGATTGGCTTCGTACTGCTGCAGCAATGAACCTCGGTGAATCGTCTCGTTGAAAGCCTTTGCCAGTTGGGTGAGACGGGCAATCTCGGCGTCATCGGCATGGGCCACGATATCCGCGGCGGCGGCGCTTTCGAGTACCGCGCGGATCTCATCGATATGGCGGTGTTGCACTTCGTCCAGCATGCAGACGTGGTAGCCGCGATTGGGTACGTGTTCCACCAGTCGTTCGGAGACCAGTTGGTCCAGCGCCCTGCGTACCCCGGCGCGTGAGGCCCGGTAGCGCTGCTCGAGGTCGACCTGCTTGAGCCAGGTTCCCGAAGGCAGTTCGCCGATATTGATATCGCGGGCGATGCGGTCCGCCAGGGCCGTTTCTCTTTCTTTCACTCGCTTCTCTCCATCTTCTTCCCTCATACGTGCCACGGCACATCCATCCAGTTTAGGGTAGCGAATAACAAAAGCCAAAAGAGGATATGTTTTGTGAAAAAATATTGGCACCAATTTTGGTGTGTGGTTAGACTGCCAGCATCGGCCGATTCACTCCCCACCCTCACAACAAAGAGTCGTCAAGCCCATGCATGCCGAACAAGCGCCCTCAGAGCGCTACAAGAAGATGTACCGGCGCGGCAGCACTACAGTGTTTGCCAGCCGCCACGATCCTCGTTTTGCCTATTGTCTCTATGTCCCCGAGGGGCTGGATGAAGATCCGGGCGCCTATACCCTGCTGGTGGCGGTGCACGGCACCGGACGTACCATGAGCGCCTATCGCGACGCCTTCGCCGAGTTCGCCGAGTACCATCGCTGCGTGGTGCTGGTGCCGCTGTTTCCGGTGGGTCCCTGCGGTGACGGCGAGCCGGACGGCTACAAGTACATCATCGAGGGCGACATCCGCTACGACAGGGCGATGCTGGCCATCATCGACGAGGTGAGCCAGGAGCTCGGCATCGATGCCTCGCGCTTCCTGATGTTCGGCTACTCCGGCGGCGGTCACTTCTGCCACCGTTTTCTCTATCTGCATCCCGAGCGACTGCTGGCGGCCTCCATCGGCGCCCCCGGCGCGGTGACCCTGCTCGACGACAAGCGCGACTGGTGGGTGGGAATCCGTGACTTCGAGCGGGTATTCGGCCATCCCATCGATCTGGAGACGATGCGCGAAGTGACGATCCAGTTGGTGGTGGGCGCCGCCGATATCGAGACCTGGGAGATCAATCACCAGCCCGGGTCGAGGCGCTGGCGGGAGGGCATCAACGATGCCGGGCCGACACGCATCGACCGCAACAACGCCTTGCGCGCCAGCCTCGAGGGCCATGGCATGCAGGTGGAGCAGGCCATCGTGCCCAACGTGCCCCACGACGGCATGAAGGTGCTGCCGGTGGTCAAGGCGTTCTTCAAGCGCGTGCTCGAAACGCGCAACCATTCCCAGGGGGCCGCCAAAGAGAGCTCGGCCAAGGAGATCGGAGCATGACCCAGCCCGCGCCTTTTCCTCTCATCGAAATCGGCGGCGCTCCACGCGAGCGTGGCCGCCAATACGGCGAGCAGGCCCGCATGCGTATCCATGCCAGCGTGGCGGTGTACGGCGACCAGCTTGGCGAACTGGGGCTCGCGGGCGCCGAACGTCAGCGGCTGATCGACGATTTCGCCGCCGAGATCGAACGCTTCGATGTCGACTACCTGGAGGAGATGCGCGGCATCGCCGAAGGGGCCGGCGTGGCGCTTGGCGACATCGTGATGATCAACGCCCGCACCGAGGTGATCTCCCGGGCGCGGCGCCTGGCCAAGGCGCATCCCGCTCCCGACGATACCGACGAGGATGGCTGTACCGGCGCGGTGATCCTGCCCGAACGCAGTGCCACCGGCGAAGTGATACATGGCCAGAACTGGGACTGGCGCGCCGAGTGCGCCGAGACCTCGGTGGTGCTGCGGGTGGAGCGCGAAGAGGGGCCGGAACTACTCACCTTCGTCGAGGCCGGCGGCCTGGCGCGCAGCGGCCTCAACGGCTCGGGACTCTCCATCACCGCCAACTTCCTAGGCTGCGAGCGCGACTACCGTCACAGCGGCGTGCCGCTGTCACTGATCCGGCGCAAGGTGCTGGAGCAGGAGCACATGGCGCTGGCGATGCGGGTCGTGGCCACCACGCCGAAGTCCGGCTCCAACAACATGATGCTGGCCACTGCCGAGGGCTTCGCCATCGACTTCGAGTGCGCCCCGGACGAGAGCTACACACTCTATCCCGAAGCGGGAATGATCGTACACGCCAACAACTGGCTGAGCGACGTCGCTCTGGGCAAGCTGTGCGAGCGCGGCGTCGCCACCTCTCCCGACAGCCTTTATCGCGCCTGGCGGGTACGCAGGCACCTCGACGAGTGCGGCGACAGGATCGGCGTGGACGATCTGAAGGCCGCCTTCTTCGACGATTTCGGCTCGCCCTATTCGGTGTGTCGCCCGCCGCGCCCCGGATTTCGCGGGGATTTGTCGGCCACCGTCGCCATGGTGATGATGCAGCCGGCCCGGGGCATTCTCGAAGTGGCACCGCTGCCGGCCGTCAATCGTGAATTCACCCACTACCGTCTGAAGCAGGCCCCTTTCAGAGGGACCGGTGAATGGAGCTGACCGCTAGGATCACTTCGCACTCAGGCGATACATCAACAACTAAAAAAGGTAACACCGTCATGAAATTTCTGCTTCCCATCCCGCTGCTCATGTTGTGCGGTCTATCGCTGGCCCAGGCCGCCTCCAACGAGACGGTCACCGTGGCGATGAACGCCGACATGCGCAGTACCCAGCCCGGAGTCAACCGCGACGGCAACACCGATGGCGTGATGATGCATGTCGTCGAAGGGTTGGTGGGCTACCGCGAGGACGGCAGCGTCGGCCCCATGCTGGCGGAGCGCTATGACATCTCCGAGGATGGCCTGACTTATACCTTCCATCTGCGCGAAGGGGTGCGTTTCCACAACGGCGAGACCATGACCGCCGAGTATGTGGTGTGGAGCTGGGATCGCTGGATGGACCCCGAGACCGAGTGGCGCTGTCTGGCCGATTTCGACGGTACCGTCGGCCTGGAAGTCACCGGCGTCAGCGCGCCGGACGAGCACACCGTGACCATGACCCTGGCCGAGCCCAGCGCCCTGCTGCTGGCCACCATGGCCCGTCCCGATTGCGGTGTGGTGGCGGTGGTGCATCCCGACTCGGTGGATGAGGAGGGCAACTGGATCGAACCCATCGGCACCGGTCCCTATAAGTTCGGGCGCTGGGACCACAACCGTTCCATCGAGCTCAACCGCTTCCACGACTATGTCTCCCGGGACGAGCCGATGGACGGCTACGTTGGCGGCAAACAGCCGACGATCGAAACCGTACGCATCCTGATTGTACCCGACCCGGCCACGGTGGTGGCTGGATTGCAATCGGGCGACATCGATGCCGCCATGCTGGGCTCCGCCGATTCGCGCTCGCTGCGGGGAGTGCCTGGAGTCGAGCTGGCGGTCGCCAGCAACGGTCAGCGCAATGGCCTCTTGATCCAGACTCAGGACCCGCTGCTCAGCGACCCGCGTATCCGCCGTGCCATGGCATTGGCCATCGACACCGAGCAGGCCGCGCTGGGCAGCAGCGAGGGACTGGGTACGCCGAGCAACTCCAATGTGCCGGTTGCCTCGGCATGGTATGGCGAGATGCAGGCCCAGGGCTACGAGTACGACCCGGAGGCCGCCCGCGCCCTGCTGGCGGAGGCCGGCTACAATGGCGAGCCCATCGAGATCATCGCCAACCGTCGCCCCGTCGTGCCCAGCTACAACGTGGCGATCATCGCCCAGGCGATGCTGCAGGAGGTGGGCATCAATGCCCAGGTCAACACCATGGAGTGGGCGACCCAGCTCGATCGCTACTCTCGTGGCCGCTACCAGATGATGTCCTTCACCTACTCGCCGCGCTTTGATCCGGCGCTGATGTTCGAGCAGATCACCGGCGACAAGCGTCAGGAACCGCGCAAGGTGTGGGACAACTCGCAGGCCATCGCGCTGATCGGTGAACTGTCGCGCACCGAGGATGACGCCAGTCGCCAGGCCCTGGTGGACGAACTGCACACCATGATGATCGAGGATACGCCGCTGCTGTTCTTCTTCCCCGGTGTATCGGTGGCGGCCTATCGCGAGCATGTCGAGGGCTTCACGCCGTGGTTCGGCGAGAACCCGCGCATGTGGGCCGTAAGGACAATTCTCTGATCCGGAGAGTCTCATGTTCCTGCATATCGTGAGGCGCCTTGGCGCCTCGCTGCCGACCCTGTTTCTGGTCTCGGTGCTGATCTTCCTGCTGCTTCGGCTGGTGCCGGGCGACCCGGCCCAGTTGCTGCTCGGCGACCTGGCCACCGAACAGAGCCTGGCCCGGGTGCGCCAGCAGATGGGCCTCGACCTGCCCTGGCCGCAGCAATACCTGATCTGGACCGGTCAGGTGCTGCAGGGCGATTTCGGCCGCTCGATCCAGACCGGCCAGGAGATCCTGCCGCTGATCCTGCGCCGCTTCGGCGTGACCCTGAGCATCGTGGCGGTGGCCATCGTCATCGCCGCGCTGATCGCCATCCCGGTGGGCATGATCGCGGCATGGAAACAGAACTCCAGGCTCGACGTGGGGCTGGTGGCGATCTCCACCTTGCTGCTGTCGATCCCGAGCTTCTGGATGGGGCTGCTGCTGCTGCTGTTCTTCGGCCTGCACCTGGGCTGGCTGCCGGTGGTGGGTTACGTCTCCCTGGCGGAGAACTTCCAGCGCGGTCTGCTCTATCTGATCATGCCGGTGATCACCCTGGTACTGGTGGAGAGCGGCACCCTGGTACGGATGATGCGTTCCAGTACCCTGGAGGTGCTGCGCCTGGACTACATCTCCCACGCCCGCGCCAAGGGCGTGGGAGAGCGTACGGTACTGGCGCGCCACGCCTTCCCCAATGCCTTCGGTCCCACCCTGACGCTGCTGGGCATCATGCTCGGCAACCTGCTCAGCGGCATCGCCGTGGTCGAGACGGTATTCACCCTGCCGGGCCTGGGACGCTTGCTGGTGGAGGGGATCTATGCCCGCGACTACCCGGTGGTGCAGGGCTGCATGCTGTTCATCGCCGCGCTCTACATCCTGGTGAACATCGTCATCGACGCCATTCATCCCCTCTTCGATCCGCGGGTGAAAGACACATGAAACGCCTCTCGCTTCCCCCGCTCAATGCGCTGCTCGGCGGCCTGCTGCTCGGTATCCTGGTGGCGGCGGCCCTGGTCGGCCTGGTATGGACGCCCTTCGATCCGCTGCGCATCAACATCCTGGGCCGTCTCCAGGCTCCCGACACGCTGCACTGGCTGGGCACCGACGAGTTCGGTCGCGACGTCCTCAGCCGTTTGATGGACGCCGCCTTCACCACGCTGTCGATCTCGCTGCTCACGGTACTCGCCGCGGTGTTCGCCGGCGTCTGGCTGGGCGTGCTCAGCGGCTACCTGGGCGGCCTGGTGGACCGGCTGGTGATGATGATCACCAATACCCTGCTGGCCTTCCCCGGCATCCTGCTCGCCCTGGGCCTGCTCAGCGTGCTGGGCAACAGCCGCTACGGCATCGTCCTCGCCCTGGCGCTGGCTTATACCCCTTCGGTGGTGCGCATCGTGCGCGGCACCGTGCGCAGCCTGCGCGAGAGCGACTACGTCGAGGCCGCCCGGGTGATGGGGCATTCCGAACCCTTCATCCTGGCGCGCCACATCCTGCCCAACTGCCTGGCGCCGTTGATCGTGCTGGCGACCTCGATGCTCGGCTGGGCGATCATCTCCGAGAGCGCGCTCTCCTTCCTCGGCCTGGGCGTGCCGCCCCCCCGACCGACCTGGGGCAACATGCTCGCCGCCAGCCGCGAGAACCTCGCCGACGCCGCCTGGCTGGCGGTCTTTCCCGGCCTGTGCATCTCCTTCGCGCTGCTCGGCGTCAACCTGCTGGGCGATGCGTTGCGCGACTTCCTGGACCCGAGGATGAAACCATGAGCCTTGACGACGCCTCTCCGCTGCTCGCCGTCAGCGGTCTGACCATCGAGATCAACGACAAGCTCGTGGTCGACGACCTGAGCTTCGCGGTCGCCGAGGGCGAGACCATCGCCATCGTCGGCGAATCGGGCAGCGGCAAGACCCTGGCCACACGCTCGCTGCTGGGGCTGCTGCCTTCGGGAGTGAACTGCCGTGTCGGCTCGATGCGCTTCAAGGGCAACGACTACCGCCTGGACGACCTGGAGGCGCTGAAAACCCTGCGAGGCCATAGCCTGGGCATGATCTTCCAGGAGCCGATGACCTCGCT
Source organism: Billgrantia endophytica (assembly GCF_002879615.1). Lineage (GTDB taxonomy): Bacteria > Pseudomonadota > Gammaproteobacteria > Pseudomonadales > Halomonadaceae > Halomonas > Halomonas endophytica. The sequence goes on along the minus strand of NZ_PNRF01000013.1, from coordinate 182,432 downwards.
CAACCCGGCGCTCAGGATCGGCCAGCAACTCCACGAAGGGCTCAAGCTGCATACCCGGCTCGAGCGCGCCGAGCGGGAGCGGCGTATCCTGGCCATGCTCGAACGGGTGGGGCTCGCTCGCGACCGGGCGTTGCTGGAGTGCTATCCCCATGAGTTCTCCGGCGGTATGCGTCAGCGCATCATGATCGCCTCGGTGATGCTGATGGCGCCGGCGCTGATCGTCGCCGACGAGCCGACCACGGCACTGGACGCGGTGGTGCAGCGCGAGGTGATGGAGACCATGCTGGCACTGACCCGCGAAGCGGGCAATGCCACCATCCTGATCAGCCATGACTTGGCCATGGTCGCCCACTACGCCTCGCGGGTGCTGGTGATGTGCCAGGGCAAGCTTGTCGAGCAAGGCGAGACGGTGGCGCTACTGGCCGCGCCGCGCCATCCTTATACCCGCAAGCTGCTCGATGCACTGCCACGGCGGGTGGCGCTGGCGCCGCCGGCTCCCGCCGAGCATCCGGTACTGGCCTTGCAGCGTGCGGTGATCGAATACGCCGGCCGCCGACGCTGGTTCCGGCCCACCGTGAGCAAGCGCGCCGTGGATTGCGTCAGCCTCGAAGTGGCCAGGGGCGAAACGGTGGCGCTGGTCGGCGCCAGCGGTTCCGGCAAGACCACGGTGGCCAAGGCCATCGTCGGCCTGGTGCCGCTGCATAGCGGTGAAATGTGCTTCGACGGTCGTTCGCTTGCCGGCATGGACCGTTCGCGGCGGCGCACCTGGCGTCTCGATTGTCAAATGATCCAGCAAGACCCGTTCTCCTCGCTGGATCCGCGCATGCGCGTGCGCCAGATCGTCGACGAGCCGCTGCGGCTGGATGCGGCCCTCGACCGTGGCCAGCGCCTGGCCCGGGTCAACGAGGTGATCGACGAGGTGGGGCTCGGCGTGGAATTTCTGGAACGCTTCCCGCACCAACTCTCCGGCGGCCAGCGTCAGCGCGTGGCGATTGCCCGGGCGATCGCCCGCAAGCCGCGCTTCATCGTCGCCGATGAGCCCACCTCGGCGCTGGACATGACGGTACAGAAGCAGATCCTCACGCTGCTGGTCGAACTGCAGCGCCGCTACGGCTTCGCCTGTCTGCTGATCACCCACGACCTCGGTGTGGTCGAGCAGATCGCCCATCGGGTGCTGGTGATGGAGCAGGGCCGCATCGTGGAGAGCGGCGAGCGGGATCAGGTGCTCGATGCCCCCCGCCACGCCTATACGCGGCGCCTGCTCATGTCGTTGCCGCAACTCGCCGCCCGTGCCGAGGGAGGATTCGTCCTGCGTGAACGTACTCTGGCCGGGGAGGGCGGAGCTCCGACCTAGACCCAGCCTAGACCGCGCCGATCATCTTGCGCAGCACATAGTGAAGGATGCCTCCGTGCTGGTAGTAGGCCAGCTCGTTGGCGGTGTCGATGCGGCATAGGGCGTCCAGCGCCTTCTCGCCCTTGTCGCTCTTCACCGTGACCTTCACCTTGCCGCCCGGAGTGAGGTCGGCGAGACCTTCGATGGAGATCGTCTCGTCGCCGGTCAAACCCAGCGTCTTGCGGTTCTCGCCTTCCGGGAACTGCAGCGGCACCACGCCCATGCCGATCAGGTTGGAGCGGTGGATGCGCTCGTAGGATTCGGCAATGACGGCACGAACCCCGAGCAGCCGGGTGCCCTTGGCCGCCCAGTCGCGGGATGAGCCGGTGCCATACTCCTTGCCGGCCACGACGATCAGCGGCGTGGCCTCTTCCTGATACGTCATGGCCGCGTCGTAGATCGCCATCTGCTCCCCGGAGGGCACATGGCGGGTTTCGCCGCCGATCACACCGTCGAGCATCTCGTTTCGGATGCGCACGTTGGCGAAGGTGCCACGCATCATCACCTCATGATTGCCGCGGCGCGAGCCGTAGGAATTGAAGTCCACCGGTTTGATCCCGCGCTCCTGCAGATAGCGCCCGGCGGGGCTGGAGGGCTTGATGGAGCCGGCCGGTGAGATGTGGTCGGTGGTGACGGAGTCGCCCAGGATGGCCAGGATATTGGCATCGCTGACGTCCTCGATGGGCTCCGGTTCCCGCCCCATGCCTTCGAAGAAGGGAGGGTGCTGGATATAGGTGGAATCGGGCGACCATTGGTAGACCTTGCTCTGGGGCACCTGGAGGGCTTGCCAGGTGGCGTCACCGTCGAAGACCTCGGCGTACTCGCTGCGGAACATCTCGGTCTTGACCTTCTCCACGGCGCTGGCGATATCGCCCTGGGAGGGCCAGATATCCTTGAGATAGACCGGATTGCCGTCCTTGTCCTCGCCCAGAGGCTCGGTGGTCAGGTCGAGTTGTACATTGCCGGCCAGCGCATAGGCGACCACCAGGGGCGGTGAGGCGAGCCAGTTGGTCTTCACCAGCGGATGGATACGGCCCTCGAAGTTGCGGTTGCCGGAGAGCACCGAGGCCACGGTGAGATCGCCATCCTCGATGGCCTTCTCGATGGGCGGCAGCAGCGGACCGGAGTTGCCGATGCAGGTGGTGCAGCCATAGCCGACCAGGTTGAAGCCCAGCGCATCGAGATCATCACTGACGCCACCCGCTTCCAGGTACTCGGTCACCACCTTCGAGCCCGGTGCCAGGGAGGTCTTCACCCAGGGCTTGGTCTTGAGGCCCCGGGCAAGCGCATTCCTGGCCAGCAGCCCGGCCGCCATCATCACGCTGGGGTTGGAGGTATTGGTGCAGGAGGTGATGGCGGCGATCACCACGGCGCCGGGGTTGAGCTTGAGCGATTCGCCGTTCAGTTCGATATTCTGGCTATCGTGGCGCTCGTAGCTGTCGTGCACGCCCACGGCGGTCTGTCCTCCTTCGGAGAACAGGCGGCCTTTCTCTTCACTGGCCGGTGGCGCTGCCCGATCACCCTCGATCAGTTGTTCGAAGGTGGTCTTCATGTCCTTGAGGGCGACCCGGTCCTGGGGACGCTTGGGTCCGGCCAGGCTGGCTTCCACATCGGTCATGTCAAGGTGCAGGGTGTCGCTGAAGATCGGCTCATGCCCGGGCTCGCGCCACAGGCCCTGGACCTTGCAGTAGTGCTCGACCAGTGAGACGACATCAGCGTCGCGGCCGGTCAGGCGCAGGTAGTTGAGGGTTTCCTCATCCACAGGAAAGAAACCGCAGGTGGCGCCGTATTCCGGCGCCATGTTGGCGATGGTGGCGCGGTCGGCCAGCGGCAGGTCGGCCAGGCCGTCACCATAGAACTCGACGAACTTGCCTACCACGCCCCGGCTGCGCAGCATCTGGGTGACGGTCAGGACCAGGTCGGTGGCGGTAATGCCTTCCCTGAGCTTGCCGGTGAGCTTGAAGCCGACCACCTCGGGGATCAGCATCGATACCGGCTGGCCGAGCATGGCCGCTTCGGCCTCGATGCCGCCGACGCCCCAGCCGAGCACACCCAGGCCGTTGATCATGGTGGTATGGGAATCGGTGCCGACGAGGGTGTCAGGATAGGCGAGGGTCTTGCCGTCCTCTTCCTTGGACCACACCGTCCTGCCCAGGTATTCCAGGTTGACCTGATGGCAGATGCCGGTGCCCGGCGGTACCACGCGGAAGTTGTCGAAGGCGTCCTGGCCCCAGCGCAGGAACTCGTAGCGCTCCCGGTTGCGCTCCATCTCGATGGCGACATTGTCCTTGAAAGCGGTAGGGTTGCCGAACTTGTCGACCATGACCGAGTGGTCGATGACCAGGTCCACCGGTGACAGGGGATTGATCCGCGCGGGATCCTCACCCAGCGCCTCTACGGCGGCACGCATGGAGGCCAGGTCGACCACCCCGGGCACGCCGGTGAAGTCCTGCATCAGCACCCGCGCCGGGCGGTAGCCGATCTCGCGATCGGAGCGACCCTCACGCTGCCAGTCGACCAGGGCCTGCAGGTCCTCGCGGGAGACGCTTTCGTCATCGGCAAAGCGCAACTGGTTTTCCAGCAGGATCTTCAGGGTCATCGGCAATCGATCAATGTCGCCCAGTGCCTCGGCTGCCTTCGGCAAGCTGTAGTAGTGGTAGGTGGCGCCGTTGGCTACCAGCGTCTGCCGGGTGTCCGGTATCGCATCATTGCTCATACTAGAGGCCTCCTCACTCCATTCGCCCGTCACGGTCATGAACGGTCCTTCATGGTTAACACATGGTCATCATAGGTGCCGCTTTCAAGCGCTGCCCACTGTTTCTATGCTGTACGAAGGTTGAAAGCGTTGCCCCTCGCCCTCACTTACCCAGGCATCAGGCCAGGTACGGGGCGCGACAAGCGGAGCCCGTCATGAACGAAGAGCGCCTCGATGCTCGGCCAGTCCATTGTCCTTACTGCAACATGCCCTTCGACCTGGTGGTGGACGCATCGCAGGGCAGCCACGAGACCTGGGAGGACTGCCCCTACTGCTGCGCGCCTATCCAGCTGCGTATCGTGGTATCGCCGTTTGATGGAGAGCTGGAGGATGTCCTGCTGGGGCGCGATGACGAGGTGCTGTAGCCCATGATGGGGACGTGGCAGGGCCATGCCGAGCCGGTGAGGTAAAGACCGGCGGGTCGCGTCGATTTGTGCGCCGCCATCTTCTGCGCTCGGCTGCTACAATGGCCGTCGATTATTGCGGTGGTCTGGTTCTGGTGGCTGCCAATGCCATCGGGTCGTTCCAACCCCCTTCCTGATCTTGTTTTCAGCGACTTGAGAGGTTTATCCATGAGTGAAGCGCGTCACGAACGCCTGATCATCCTGGGCTCCGGCCCGGCTGGCTATACCGCAGCCGTCTACGCGGCCCGGGCCAACCTCAAGCCGCTTCTGATCACCGGTATTCAAGCCGGCGGCCAGTTGACCACCACCACCGACGTGGACAACTGGCCTGGGGACGATGCCGGTGTGCAGGGGCCGGAGCTCATGGAGCGCATGAAGCGCCATGCCGAGCGTTTCGATACCGAAGTGCTGTTCGATCACATCCATGAAGTGGAGCTGCGCAATCGGCCCTTCGCCCTGAAGGGCGATAACGGCACCTACACCTGTGATGCGCTGATCATTGCCACCGGCGCCAGCGCTCGTTACCTGGGGCTGGCGTCGGAGCAGGCGTTCATGGGGCAGGGGGTGTCGGCCTGCGCGACCTGCGACGGTTTCTTCTACCGCAATCAGGAGGTCATCGTGGTGGGTGGCGGCAACACCGCCGTGGAAGAGGCGCTGTATCTCTCCAATATCGCTTCCAAGGTGACCCTGGTGCATCGCCGCGATACCCTGCGGGCCGAGAAAATCCTGCAGGACAAGCTGCGCGAGAAGGCCGAGAACGGCAACGTGGTGCTCGAGTGGAACCATGTGCTGGACGAGGTGCTGGGCGACACGACGGGCGTCACCGGGGTGCGTATCAAGTCCGTCCAGGATGGCAGCACCAAGGAGATTGCCGCGCCCGGGGTGTTCATCGCCATCGGCCATAGTCCCAACACCGGTATCTTCGAAGGGCAACTGGAAATGGCCGGTGGCTACATCAGGGTGCAGGCTGGGCTCGAGGGTAATGCCACCGCCACCAGCGTGCCGGGTGTCTTCGCTGCCGGGGACGTGATGGATCACGTCTACCGCCAGGCGGTCACTTCCGCCGGCACCGGCTGCATGGCCGCACTGGACGCCGAGCGCTACCTCGACGACCTGGCGCCACCCTCCTGTCAGGAGTGATTCCCTCATTACGCATTGATCAGTAGTGCGGCGGAATCTCGTCCTCGGGCCGGGGTTCCGCCATCTCTCCTTCCTGCAGCGCCTGCTGCTGCTCGCGCAACTTTTCCTGCATCATCGCATTGATGCGTTCCAGCTGTACCAGCCGCCTATCCTGCCTGGCCACCGTTTCGTCCAGCAACGCCAGCCAGTGCTCCTGATAGGCGATGCGGCTTTCCAATGCCTCCAGACGCGACTCCAGCCAGGCGGGCGCCTGCGCAGGGCTCATGCTAGAATCGTCGCGCTGCGTGTCGCCGTTTATCGCGATGCCCTCGTCGGGCGATATGGCCTTGTGCCGTGTCGTCATCGGACATCCTGTATCGTCGTTTCACCACAACAAGTGAGTATCAAGGATCCATGAAGCATAAGGTGATATTTCGTTGCGCTCTCGTCAGTCTGCTGTTGGCCGCTCCGGCGCCATTGCTGATTGCCCTGTTCATCTATCTTACTGGCGGTACCCTGCCGCGCCAGCTCTTTGCCACCCTCGAAACCGGCGGTTTCACGGTGATTTATCTCGTCGTGGCAGCGGCGGTTTTCCTGCTGCTGTTGATGGCGACTCTTGCCGTGCATGCGCTGAGCCCGCGGCTGGTAACACTGGCCGAGGTCGAGGACGATGACCGCGAAATCGGCGAGGTGAAGTGGTTCAACGTCAACAAGGGGTACGGCTTCATCAAGCGTGACAGCGGTGAAGACGTCTTCGTGCACTTTCGTGCCATTCGTGGTCGCGGGCATCGTACGCTGGCCGAGGGTCAGAAAGTACGCTATCACGTGATCGAGAACGAGAGGGGGTTGCAGGCCGACGACGTTACCATCATTACGTGAAACGAAGCGTCCGGCCTTCGCCCGCTGGCTCAGTATACCCACGGCAAGAATACCCTGTACGCGACGGCGTACGGGGTATTGTCGTCTCTGGGAAGGGCTACTGTCCGGAATCGGGCCATTCGATGACCGCTTCACTTCCGTCGGGCAGCACTCGCCAGAAGCGGTCGGGGTCGTCGCCTGGCTGCCAGCTCCCCAGTGAGCAGCGGACTTCGACGCCGAGGCGTTCCGCCACTTCCCGAGCGCAGTCGGCATCCCGCGCCCAGGGGGTGTGGGCGCTGTCGAACCACAGGCTGGCGTAGCCGTCGGCGGCATTTTCCACCAGTAGTATCGGTACCGTCTGGCCATCATGATGACCGCGGGTCTGCCACTTGCGACGACCCGCCGGGCTCAGCGGGGCGGCGTCGAGCCTTTCGCCGAGCCAGGCATCGAGGGCGTCCAGCGGTGCCTGGGCCAGGTAGATCTCGATATCCGGATAGTGAGTCATGGGAGGCCTCAGGGCTGGGCAGTGCCGTTGACGAACAGTTTGGCGAGTATCGCTTCATAGATCCGGCTCAGGTCGTCGAGGTCGGCGGCTCGCACTCGCTCGTTGACTTGATGGATGGTGGCGTTGAGCGGCCCCAGTTCCACCACCTGGCTACACAGCGTGGCGATGAAGCGCCCGTCGGAGGTGCCGCCGCTGGTGGACAGTTTCGGCTTGCGGCCCATCACGGACTCGACCCCGTACAGGGCGGCATCGACCAACTCCCCTTCGGGGGTCAGGAAGGGTTCGCCGTTGAGTGTCCAGTCGATATGGTACTCGATGCCGAAGCCGTCCAGCAGGGCAGCGGTACGCTCCCTGAGCTGCTCATGGGTCACTTCGGTGGAGAAACGAAAGTTGAAGACCACCTCCACGTCACTCGGGATCACGTTGGTGGCGCCCGTTCCGGCCCGTATATTGGAGATCTGGAAGCTGGTGGCGGGAAAGAATTCATTGCCCGCGTCCCAGTGCTCCCGTACCAGGGCATCCAGCGCCGGCATGGCCTGGTGGATGGGATTGCGGGCCAGGTGTGGATAGGCCACGTGACCCTGCTTCCCCTTGACATGCAGTACGCCACCCAGCGAGCCGCGTCGGCCGTTCTTGATCACGTCGCCCAGGGCGTCGGTGGAGGAGGGCTCTCCCACCACGCAGTAGTCGAGCCGCTCATGGGCTTCGCGCAGGTGCTCGACCACGGCGCGCGTACCATCCACGGCTGGGCCTTCCTCGTCGGAGGTGATGAGGAAGGCGATCCTGCCGGGGTGGTCGGGATGGGCGGTCACGAACCGCTCCACCGCCGTGATCATTGCCGCCAGGCTGCCCTTCATGTCGGCGGCCCCTCGGCCGCAGAGCATGCCTGCTTCGTCGATGCAGGGCTCGAACGGTGGATGTTCCCAGTGCACGTGTGGCCCGCTCGGGACCACGTCGGTATGGCCGGCGAAGGCCAGTACCGGGCCATGATGCCCATGGGTCGCCCAGAAGTTCTCCACGTCACCGAACGGCAGACGAGCGATGTGAAAACCGAGCCGTTCGAGTCGCTCGATCATCAGCTCCTGGCAGCCAAGGTCGTCGGGCGTCACCGACGGCCGGCGAATCAGTTCGAGAGCAAGCTCGAGCGTGGCGGAAAGTGGCTCAGTTGTGGGCATGCAATGCCTCGTTGAGAGCCACGGCACTCTTGTTGGTCAGGCACTCGATGCGGCCGTTCTGCGAATTGCGACGCAGCAGCAGGTCATCCTGGCCAGCCAGCTCGCGGGCTGCCACGGTCTTGACCTCCTGGTTCTGATCGTCGAGCAGGGTGACCTTGGCACCGGCGGTGATGTAGAGCCCGGCTTCCACGGTACAGCGATCGCCCAGCGGAATGCCGATACCGGCGTTGGCACCGATCAGGCAGCCCTCGCCCACCTTGATGACGATGTTGCCGCCGCCGGAGAGGGTGCCCATGGTGGAGCAGCCGCCGCCCAGGTCGGAGCCCTTGCCGACCATGACACCGGCGGAGATGCGGCCTTCGATCATGCCCGGGCCTTCGGTGCCGGCATTGAAATTGACGAAGCCTTCATGCATCACGGTGGTGCCTTCACCCAGGTAGGCGCCCAGGCGGACCCGGGCGGTATCGCCGATACGAACACCGGTCGGCACCACGTAGTCGGTCATCTTGGGGAACTTGTCGACACAGTCCACCGAGAGGACACGGCCCGCCAGGCGTGCCTTGAGCCGGCGAGCGGGCAGCTCCTCGATGTCGATCGGGCCTTCGCTGCTCCAGGCGATGTTGCGCAGCAGGCCGAACATGCCGGTCAGGTCGAGCTGATGGGGCTTGGCCAGGCGATGGGATAGCAGATGCAGCTTGAGGTAGACTTCCGGGGCGCTCTGGGGGGGCAGGTCGCTTTCCAGGAACATGGCCACCAGCGGACGCTGGCTGCTGGCAAATGCCTCGACCAGCTCCGCCTGCTCGATGTGACCGGCCGACGTGAGCGCGCTGCCCAGCGCTTCGCAGTGCTCGGGCAGGAAGCTGACCGCGGCGTTGCCGGCAGGGGCCTCCAGCACCTTGCTGACAGCCTCCACCAGCCCGGCCTCGGGGTTGAGCAGGGGGGCGGGATAGTAGATCTCCAGCCAGTCGCCCTGGGTGTTCTGGGTGCCGATTCCGAGTGCAAAGCTCAGCATGTGGTGTCCTCGCGTCATGAAATGAAGAAGAGTGAAGTCGGCTGATTCGGGCTCAACCGCTCAGACCGTCATAGTCGCCGTCACGATAGCCCAGCAGTATCTCGTCGCCGGTATCGAGTATCGGGCGCTTGAGCAGAGTCGGGTGGGCCAGCATCAGTCGCCGGGCCTTGTTGGCGTCGACGTCCTGCTTGTCAGCGTCATCGAGGTTGCGCCAGGTGGTGCTGCGCTTGTTGAGCAGGGTCAGCACCGGCAAACGCTCGAGAAGGTGCTCGAGCAGCGCGGTAGAGAGGCCGTCCTCGCGCAGGTCATGGATATGGTAGGGGATGCCCTTGCCGTCCAGCGCCTTGCGCGCAAGGCGGCAGGTATCACAGCTCTTGATCACGTACAGGGTCAGCATGATGCGCTCCTTTCGATGAAACGGCGTATGCGTCTTGCTGCCTCCACCGTGGCGTCCAGTTCGGCCACCAGCGCCAGGCGCACGCGGCCCGCACCGGGGTTGTCGCCACCTGTAGCGGAACGGCCCGGTTCGTCGGGAGCGGGGCGTCCCATATAGGACCCCGGCAGTACGCTGACGTGTTCCTCGGCATAGAGCGCCTGGGTAAAGGCCGCGTCATCGCCGCCCGGTACCGCCGGCCACAGATAGAAGCCCGCTTCCGGCGCGGGAAAGCCCATCACGGGGGCCAGTATCTCGGTAACGGCGGCGAACTTCTGGCGATAGGCGTCGCGGTTGGCGCGCACGTGTGCCTCGTCGTTCCAGGCCGTGATCGAGGCGTGCTGCAGCGGCAGCGACATGGCGCAGCCGTGGTAGGTGCGGTAGCGCTTGAACGGGGCGATCAGGTCGGCGTCGCCGGCCACGAAGCCGGAACGCAGCCCCGGCAGGTTGGAGCGCTTGGAGAGCGAGTGGAACGCCAGGCAGCGACGATAGTCGTGACGACCCAGCGTTGCACAGGCCTCGAGCAGCCCCGGCGGCGGGGCGCCCTCGTCCAGGTAGAGCTCCGAATAGCACTCGTCGGAGGCGATGATGAAGTCGTGCTCATCGGCCAGCCGAATCAGTTTCTGGAACTCGACAAGCGGTGTCACCGCCCCGGTGGGGTTTCCCGGCGAACAGAGGAAGACGATTTGTACATCGCGCCAGGTCGACGCCGGCACGGCGTCGACGTCCGGGCGAAAGCCGGTCCCGGCACGACAATCGAGATAGAGCGGGAGGCCGCCTGCCAGCAGGGTAGCGCCTTCATAGATCTGGTAGAAGGGGTTGGGCATCGCCACCCGTGCCGGGCGGGTGCGGTCCAATGCCGCCTGGACGAAGGCGAAGATCGCTTCCCGGGTGCCATTGACGGGCAGCACCTGGGTGTTCGGGTCCAGGCCTGCGGCCAGGCTGAAGCGCCGGGTCGCCCATTCTGCGATGGCGCTGCGCAGTTCGAGGATGCCGGCGGTGGCCGGGTAGCGCGCCATGTCGTGCAGATGGGCCTGCAGCGTGTCCAGCGCCGCGGCGAAGGGGGCGTGTTGGGGTTCGCCGATGGTCAGCGGCACGTGATCCAGCCCTGCGGGAGGCGTCACGCCGGTCTTGAGGGCGGCGAGCTTCTCGAAGGGGTAGGGCTTCAGGGCGTCGAGATCGGGATTCATCGGTGTCCAGGGCGCCGTGGTCCGGCGTCGATTATTGCGTTGTAGGGCCGAAATGGCGCACGAGCACGGTGCGGCACGAGTGCGGGCAGACCGCCGATTATAGGGAACCCCCCGGCCGGCCTCAAACCTGTGGGATGTTGCGCTCAGCCCGAGACGTCCAGCACCTCGATCAGCCGTTCGCGCAGGCGCTGCTGGCGCTCGGGGTCGGTGAGCGGCAGGCCTGCCTTGTCGGTAATGAAGAAGACGTCCTCCACCCGCTCGCCCAGGGTCGCGATCTTGGCCGCCGTCAGAGCGATATCCTGCTCCATGAAGATGCGCCCCACCCGGGCCAGCAGGCCCGGACGGTCGGGAGCTGTCAGCTCGAGCAGGGTACGCTCGTTGGCCGGGTCCTGTTCGATGAGCACCTCCGTGGGCACCCGGAAATGGCGCAGTTGGCGCGGTGTATGGCGCGTGACGATCTTGGGGTAGTCATCCGGGTCGTCCAGTTCTTCCACCAGGTGGCGGCGGATCGCCTCGATGCGCTCGGCATCGCGAATCGCCTGGCCACGACTGTCCAGCACGATGAAGGTGTTGAGTGTCCAGTCATTGCTGGACGTGGCGATGCGGGCGTCGTGGATCGACAGTCCCAGCTGTTCCATGGCGGCGGCGGTGGCGGCGAAGAGGTCATCGACCGAGCGGGTGTGGATGAACACCTTGTTGCCGCCGTCCGTCATGTCGTCGGTGGGTGCGCTGATCAGGATCAGCGGCAACTGGGAGTCACCATGGGCCAGGATGCCCATGGTCTGCCAGACGATCTCGCTGGGGGCGTACTGCAGGAAGAAGTCCTCGCCCAGGGATTCCCACAGGCGATCGACGCGGGGCAGTTCGGCGCCTACCGTGGCCAGCAATGAGCGGGCCTCGTTGCGTGTCTCCCGCACCCAGTCCTCGCGATCCAGAGGGTTGTCCAGGCCACGGCGCAGGGCGCGCTTGGTCTCGGCGTGAAGCTGGCGTAGCAATGACGCACGCCAGCCGTTCCACAGGGAGGGATTGGTGGCGTTGATGTCGGCCACCGTCAGGACATAGAGATAGTCCAGGCGAGTCTCGTCACCCATCACCCGGGCGAAGTCGCGGATCACGTCCGGGTCGGTGATGTCGCGTTTCTGGGCCACCATCGACATCAGCAGGTGGTGTTCCACCAGCCAACTGACCAGGCGTGTATCGCGCAGCGTCAGGCCATGATGCTTGGCGAAGCGCTCCACGTCCCGGGCGCCCAGGATCGAGTGGTCGCCGCCGCGTCCCTTGCCGATGTCGTGATAGAGCCCGGCGATCCACAGCAGCTCCAGCTTGGGTAGCTGATGCATCACCGCTGCCGCCACGGGAAACTCTTCGTCGGCGTCGGGTTCACGGAAGCGCTGGATGAATTTCAGCAGACGCAGGGTATGGGCATCCACGGTATAGATATGGAAGAGATCGTGCTGCATCAGGCCGACGGCCTGGCCGAATTCCGGCAGGTACTTGCCCAGAACCCCATAGCGATTCATGCGTCGCAGCTGCCGCGCCACGTTACCGCCGGAGCGCAGCAGGGCCATGAACAGGCGCCGGTGACGGGCATCGTCGCGGTAGAGATCGTCGATCTGATGGCGGTGGTCGCGAATCAGGCGGATGGTGTCGGCGCGCACTCCCTCGATCTCGGGGTGTTCCGCCATCAGCAGGAAGAGCTCGAGCAGGGCGGATGGATGTTCACGAAAGACGGAGCGCGACCGAGCCTGGATGTAGCCGCCCTCGATCTCGAAGCGCTCGTTGAGCGGCACCGTTTCCAGTGTCTCGGCCTTGCGCAGGATGGCTTCATCGAAGTGCTGCAGCAGCATGTCGTTGAGCCCGGCCAGCGCCGTGACATGGCGATAGTAGCGCTTCATGAACTGCTCGACGGCGAGGCGCTCCGGGGTATCGTGAAAGCCGAACAGCTCGGCGATGGTGCGCTGGTGGTCGAACTGCAGGCGATCCTCGGCACGGTTGGTCAGCATGTGCAGGGCGTAGCGCACCTGCCAGAGGAAGGCCTGCCCCTGGCTCAGGATGCGCAGCTCGGCATCGTTCATGAAGCCATTGGCGACGATATCCTCGTAACGCTGGGTGCCGAAGTGACGCTTGGCCACCCAGCCGATCATCTGGATATCCCGCAGCCCGCCAGGGGAGCTCTTGATGTTGGGCTCCAGGTGGTACTCGGAATTGTTGAAACGGTGGTGGCGGGCAATCTGCTCCTGCCACTTGGCCTCGAAGAAGCGGTCCGCAGGCCACATCCGTTCCGGGGCAATCCGAATCTTCATGGCGTCGCGCAGGGGCTCGGGGCCGGCCAGGATGCGCGATTCCAGCAGGTTGGTGACCACCGTGATGTCGGCTTCGGCCTCCCGTGCGCAGTCATCGAGCGAGCGCACGCTGTGGCCGATGTCCAGGCCAATGTCCCACAGGAAGGTCACGAAGGTGGTCAACGGCTCGCGGTAGGGCCCGTCGTCATTGCGCTCGAGCAGGAGCAGCAGGTCGACGTCGGAGTGGGGGTGCAGCTCGCCGCGGCCGTAGCCGCCCACGGCAAGCAGTGCCACGCCGTCGTCCGGCCATTTCTGGAGGGCCCAGGCGATACCGAGCAACTGGTCGATGCACCAGGCCCGGCCATGCACCAGATCGCGAATGTCGGCGCCGGCGCGGAAGCGCTCGTCGAGCCGGGCCTGGATGTCGCGTAATGCCGCCTTGAAGGGGGCAATGGGCGAACGGCTGCCTGCCAGTTCGCTGCGGAAGGTCTCGGCATCGAACAGCGATTCGTCAGGCGCGAAGCGGTAGTGGTGCAGTAGCATGGGCGATCGACTCAGTGGTCGAGGAAGGAGAGGTCTTCGTCGCCGCGGGCAGTCAGGACCTCGACGCCGGTTTCGGTGACCAGCAGCGTGTGTTCCCACTGGGCGGACAGGCTCTTGTCCCGCGTCACGGCAGTCCAGCCGTCGCGCAGCACCTTGGTCTGGTGGCCGCCCACGTTGATCATCGGCTCGATGGTAAAACACATGCCGGCAGCCAGCACGGCGTCCGCCTCGGGGGCATAGCCGTCATAATGCAGCACCTGGGGCTCTTCATGGAAGGTGGCGCCGATGCCATGACCGCAGAAATCCCGTACCACCGAGTAGCCGTTGGCCTCGGCGTGTTGCTGGATGGCCCGGGCCAGTTCCGAAAGCCGCACGCCGGGGCGCACCAGGGCAATGCTCCGATAGAGGCATTCCTGGGTGACGCGGCACAGGCGCTCGCCCTGGATGCTGTCGCCGACGATGAACATCACGCTGGAATCGCCGTGGTAACCGTCGGCGGTCTTCACGGTGATGTCGATGTTCATGACGTCGCCTTTCTTGAGCTTCTTGGCGTCATCGGGAATGCCATGGCAGACCACGTGATTGATCGAGGTGCAGATCGATTTCGGGAAGCCGTGGTAGTCCAGTGGCGCGGGGGTCGAGCCCAGCTCGTTGACGATATAGTCATGGCACAGCCGGTCCAGCTCTCCGGTGCTCACGCCGGCTTTCACGTGGGGTGCGATCATTTCCAGCACGCTGGCCGCCTGGCGGCCGGCTTCGCGCATCTTCTCGATCTCGTCGGACGTCTTGATGGGAATGTTCATGGAATCTCGGTTCTGAGGGTTTGCAGCGCCCGGGAAATGGCGGGATCGGGCAACGGGCGACTTCATCTCGCTGGCGAACTATGGTATAAAGCCGCGCGCTTTCCTGCAATCGTCGACCCTCCGACAGAGCCCCGGCTCGGCCGAATCTCGACGGTAGCGGCGGCGCGATAACGAGGCGCATACCGCGCTTCGACAACATAGCCTTGAAAAACACACACGCACCGGCACATGGTCCCGGGTGCTATCGCAGCGTCGGCTCGGTAGTCGGATCCATGGGGTGCGTGGAGGCCTAACCCGATTTTCAGGAGTCATCCATGGCACATGTCAATATGCGCGATCTGCTGAAGGCAGGCGCTCACTTCGGTCACCAGACCCGTTACTGGAACCCGAAGATGGGCAAGTACATCTTCGGTGCTCGCAACAAGATCCACATCATCAACCTCGAACACACCCTGCCGGCCCTCAATGAGGTGATCGACGTGGTCGAGAAGATGGCGGCGTCCAACAACAAGATCCTGTTCGTTGGCACCAAGCGCAGCGCAAGCAAGATCATCAAGGAAGAGGCCAATCGCGTCGGCCATCCGTTCGTCAACCACCGCTGGCTTGGCGGCATGTTGACCAACTACAAGACCATTCGCCAGTCCATCAAGCGTCTGCGCGACCTCGAGACCATGCGCGAGGACGGCACGTTCGAGAAGCTGACCAAGAAAGAGGTCCTGATGGCGACTCGCGAGCAGGAGAAGCTCGAGCGTTCCATCGGTGGTATCAAGGAAATGGGCGGCCTGCCCGATGCCCTGTTCGTCATCGACGTCGATCACGAGCGCATCGCGATCAACGAAGCGAACAAGCTGGGCATCCCGGTCATCGGTGTGGTGGATACCAACTCCAACCCGGATGGCGTCGACTACGTGATCCCGGGCAACGATGACTCCATTCGTGCCATCCAGATCTACGTCAAGGCGATTGCCGATGCCTGTGGCCGTGCGAAGGAAGGTCGCCCCGACGAGTTCGTCGAGGTCACCGAGGGCGAAGGTGGCGATACCGCCGCCACCGCCGAGTAACGGCAATACGCCCGAGCAGGCATCGCATGCTCGGGCGGGCCGGCGCCGTCATGGGCCGGCCCGCCCTCTCACCCCGCCACGGCGGGGCAGGACTCCACCGGACCCCAGGGGTTCGGCGCCCTTATTCCCAGGTCGAACCCATTCACGGGTTCAACTATCAAGAGGTGAATACCATGGCAGCGATCAGCGCCTCCCAGGTCAAGGAACTGCGCGAGCGTACCGGGCTCGGCATGATGGAGTGCAAGAAAGCACTCACCGAAGCGGGTGGTGACATCGAGGTCGCCATCGAAAACCTGCGCAAGAGCTCCGGTCTCAAGGCCGCCAAGAAGGCCGGCCGCACCGCCGCCGAAGGCGCCGTGGTGACCCGTGTCGCCGAAGACGGTAGCTATGGCGTAGCGGTGGAAATCAACTCCGAGACCGACTTCGTCGCTCGTGACGACAACTTCAAGGCCTTCGCCGACAAGATCGTCGAAGCCTTCTTCGCCGCCAAGAGCGAAGACGTTGCCGCCGTCATGTCCGGCGACCTCGAGACTACCCGCGAGCAGCTGGTACAGAAGATCGGCGAGAACATTTCCGTGCGTCGTGCCGTTGTCGTCGAGGCTGGCGAAGGCGGCCTGGTCGGTGAGTACGTTCACGGCGGCCGTATCGGCGTGCTGACCGTGCTGAAGGGTGGCAACGCCGAGGTGGCCAAGGATGTCGCCATGCACGTGGCTGCCATCAATCCGGCCGTGGCGCTTCCCGCCGACATGCCGCAGGAACAGCTCGACAAGGAAAAGGCGATCATCCTGGCCCAGCCGGACATGGCCGGCAAGCCCGAGCAGATCGCCGAGAAGATGGTCGAAGGCCGTCTCAAGAAGTATCTGGCCGAGAACAGCCTGACCGAGCAGCCCTTCGTCAAGGATCCGAACCAGACCGTTGCCGAGTACGTCAAGGCAGCCGGTGGCGAGGTGGTTGGCTTTACCCGCTTCGAAGTGGGCGAGGGCATCGAGAAGGAAGAGGTCGACTTCGCCAAGGAAGTGATGGAACAGGCTGGCCGTCGCTAAGGTCAGATGTTTCAGTTCGAGAACGGCGTGCGCGTGAGCGCACGCCGTCTCGTATCCGGCCGGTGAGTCGGCCGGCATGTTGTTGAGTTGCCCATCCGCTGATGCCAGGAGAGACGCCATGCCCCATGCCGATCGTAGTGACGCCCCCATCGATCTGGAGGCCAAGCCCAGGTCCCGCTCCGAAAAATCGAAGTACAAGCGCATTCTGCTCAAGCTTTCCGGCGAAGCCCTGATGGGGGAGCATGACTTCGGGATCGATCCCAAGGTGCTCGATCGCATGGCGCTGGAGATCGGTCAACTGGTGGGGATCGGGGTGCAGGTGGGCATCGTCATCGGAGGAGGCAACCTGTTCCGCGGTGCGGCGCTCAACGAGGCCGGCATGGATCGCGTGACCGGCGACCACATGGGTATGCTGGCCACGGTGATGAATGCCCTGGCCATGCGTGACGCCCTGGAGCGCTCCAATATCCGCTCGCGGGTCATGTCGGCGATTCCCATGAGCGGCGTGGTGGAGCACTATGATCGGCGAACCGCCATTCGCTACCTGACGTCGGGAGACGTGGTATTGTTTTCCGCCGGTACCGGCAACCCGTTCTTTACCACCGATTCGGCGGCCTGCCTGCGCGGCATCGAGATCGACGCCGATGTCGTGGTCAAGGCCACCAAGGTGGACGGTGTCTACGACAAGGACCCGGTGAAGCATGGCGATGCCATCAAGTATGACCAGCTGAGCTATGACGATGCACTCGATCAGAAGCTTGGCATCATGGATTTGACCGCCATCTGCCTGGTGCGGGACCATAATATGCCGGTTCGCGTCTTTAACATGAACAAGCCGGGCGCCCTGCTGAACCTGGTGATGGGTGGCAAGGAAGGCACGCTGATAGACAGAGGTTGACACTGTGATCGATGACATCAAGAAAGATGCTGAAAGCCGAATGAAGAAGAGCCTCGAGGCCCTTCATGGCAACTTCAACAAGATTCGTACCGGGCGTGCTCACTCCAGCATCCTGGACTCGGTGACCGTGGACTATTACGGCAGCCAGGTGCCACTCAACCAAGTGGCCACGGTCAACGTGGAAGATGCCCGTACCCTCAGCGTCGTGCCCTGGGAGCAGGGTATGGTGCCCAAGATCGAGAAGGCCATCATGACCTCCGATCTGGGGCTGAATCCGGCGAGTGCCGGCAGCGTGATCCGCGTGCCCATGCCGATGCTCACCGAGGAGACGCGCAAGGGCTACATCAAGCAGGCTCGTGCCGAGGCCGAGCACGCTCGCGTGGCGGTTCGCAACGTTCGTCGCGACGCCAATGGCGACTTCAAGTCGCTGCTCAAGGAGAAAGAGATCTCCGAGGACGAGCAGCATCGGGGTGAAGACGCTATCCAGAAGCTGACCGACAAGTATATTGCCGAGATCGATAAGCTGCTGGAAACCAAGGAACATGACCTGATGCAGGTCTGAGGAGCGTCGGGCGACGTTCTTGTCATCGAGCCGTTCGCCCGATACCGCCCATCCCCATTGCGAGACACCATGACGTCAGCGCAGACCTCAGGTTCCACCTGCCCCCCGCATGCTTCCGGTGATGGCATGCCGCGACACGTGGCCATCATCATGGACGGCAACAATCGCTGGGCCCGTGCTCGCGGGCTCTCCGGCGTGCGTGGGCATCGTGCCGGCGTCGAGGCCGTGCGCGCGGTCATTCGACGCGCTGGCGAGCGTGGCGTGGAAACGCTCACCCTGTTCGCCTTCTCCAGCGAGAACTGGAGGCGCCCCCCGGCCGAGGTGAGAGCCTTGATGGAGCTGTTCCTGATCGCCTTGAAGCGTGAAGTGAAAAAGCTCCACGAAAACGGTATCCGGCTGTCGGTGATCGGCGACCGGTCTGCCTTCTCCTCGTCGATCCAGAAGTACATTGTCAAGGCCGAAGCGCTGACCCGCGACAACACGCGCATGCACCTGGTCGTGGCGGCCAATTACGGTGGCCAGTGGGACATTACCGGTGCCGCTCGTCGCCTCGCCGAACGTGCCGCGACGGGTGAGCTCGATCCTGCCGAGATAGACGAAAAGGCGCTGGAGGGCGAGCTCTGCCTGGCGGGTGATGCGCCAGTGGATCTCTGCATCCGCACCAGTGGCGAACAGCGTATTTCCAATTTCCTGCTATGGCAGATGGCCTATGCCGAGCTCTATTTCACACCGCTGCTATGGCCTGACTTCGATGCCGGGGCCTTCGACATGGCCCTTGATGATTTCCGCCGACGGCAGCGCCGCTTCGGTATGACTGACGAACAGATCGAGGCTCAAGGTGCTTAGACAGCGGATCATCACTGCGGCATGGCTGGTACCGCTGATGCTGGCCGGGCTGTTCGGCCTGCAGGAGGGGGGCTTTGCCCTGTTCACGGCCGCTATCGTGCTGCTGGCTGCCTGGGAGTGGACCAATCTCGCCGGCGTGACCGAGCCAAACCGGCGCCTGGCGCTGGTATGTGGCCTGGCAGTGCTGCTGCTGCTGCTCTGGGCGGTCGGAGCCACCTTCTCCGTCTGGCCGCTATGGTTGGCGGCGGCGGGCTGGCTGGCCAATCTCTATTGGATCGTCCACTACCCCGCCAAGGTCGAACAGTGGCAGTCGGTGCCGTGGCGTCTGGCGATGGGGGTGTGGGTGCTGCTGCCGGCCTGGGTCGGCTTCAATGTGCTGCGAGACGCCGGTGCGATCTGGCTGCTGTTCGTGCTGCTGCTTGTCTGGGGCGCCGATATCGGCGCCTACTTCTCCGGGCGCGCCTATGGCCGGCGCAAGCTGGCACCTCGGGTCAGCCCCGGCAAGTCCTGGGAGGGCGTGGCAGGCGGGTTGGTGGTCACCCTGGTGCTGGCGCTGATTTTTGCCGTTTGGCAGGGCCTGGGTGTCGGTGGCGGCATCGTACTGGTCATCGTGACTGCCGTGGTGACCCTGGTATCGGTGCTGGGTGATCTGCTCGAAAGCATGCTCAAGCGTTACCGGGGCATCAAGGATTCCAGCCGTCTCCTGCCCGGCCATGGTGGTGTACTGGATCGTATCGATAGCCTGACGGCTGCGGTACCGCTGTTCGCGCTACTCGCTTTCGGAGTGTTGTGAACATGGAGGACTGTCACCATCAGCAGACCGTGACGGTTCTGGGGGCCACCGGCTCGATCGGCACCAGTACCCTGGATGTGATAGCCCGGCACCCGTCGCGCTACCGGGTGCATGCCTTGACCGCCCATCGTTCCCGGGATGCCTTGCTGGCACAGTGTCGGCGACATCGGCCGGAGGTCGTCGTGCTGGGTAGCGAGGCCGACGCCGGCTGGCTGCGGAGTCGGCTCATTGAGGCCGGCCTTGCCATCGAGGTGCGTGTCGGCACCGAGGCGCTGGTCGAGGTCGCCGAGGCGAGCGAGGTCGATGTGGTGATGGCGGCCATCGTCGGGGCCGCCGGGTTGTTGCCGACACTGGCGGCAGTGCAGGCCGGCAAGCGGGTACTATTGGCCAACAAGGAGGCGCTGGTCATGTCCGGTGCCCTGTTCATGGATGCCGTCGAGCGGCACGGCGCCACCTTGTTGCCCATCGATTCCGAACACAATGCCATCTACCAGTGTCTACCTACCGAACATCGTGGTGGCCTGTCGCGCCACGGCATCACGCAGTTGCTTCTGACGGCTTCCGGCGGGCCCTTCCGGGGCTGGTCGGCGGAAGAACTGGCCACGGTGACGCCGGGGCAGGCCTGCGCCCACCCGAACTGGTCCATGGGGCGCAAGATATCCGTGGACAGCGCCACTCTGATGAACAAGGGGCTGGAGCTGATCGAGGCGTGCTGGCTGTTCGATGCCCGGCCGGATCAGGTGAAGGTGGTGGTACACCCCCAGAGCGTGGTTCACTCCATGGCCGCCTACAGCGATGGTTCCGTGCTCGCTCAGCTGGGTAACCCTGACATGCGCACGCCGATCGCCTACGGGTTGGCCTGGCCGGAGCGTATCGACGCCGGTGTCGCGCCACTGGACCTTTTCCAGGTGGCGCGCCTGGAGTTCGAGTCGCCGGACGAAGAGCTCTTCCCCTGTCTGCGCCTGGCCCGCGAGGCCATGTCGGACGAGGGCTCGGCCCCGGTGGTGCTCAACGCTGCCAACGAGGTGGCCGTCGATGCCTTCCTCACCGGCAGGCTGGGGTTCACCGGTATCGGAGAGCTGGTGGCGCGCACACGCGATGCCCTGCCGGTCGAGGCGGCCAGCGATCTCGGCAGCATTCTCGAGGCAGACGCCCGCGCTCGCCACGAGGCGATCGCCTGGCTGAATCGGCGTTGAGCTGGCACCGGCTTTCGTCTGCCATGACGTTATTTGCAAGGAGACTGACTTGGGCCTGATCCAGAATGTGCTGGCCGTCATCGTGGTGCTGGGCCTGCTGATCACCTTCCATGAGTTCGGCCATTACTGGGTGGCGCGCCGCTGTGGCGTGAAAGTGCTGCGTTTCTCGGTAGGCTTCGGCAAGCCGCTCTGGTCCCGTGTCGATCGACACGGGACGGAGTTTGCCGTGGCGGCCATTCCACTGGGCGGTTACGTCAAGATGCTCGACGAGCGGGAAGCGCCGGTGCCCGACGAACTGCGCGACCAGGCCTTCAACCGAAAGACGGTGTGGCAGCGCATCGCCATCGTGGCGGCCGGGCCGCTGGCCAACTTTTTGTTGGCGATAGTGGCCTATTGGGCACTGTTCGTGGCCGGCACCACCACGGTGGCTCCGGTGGTCGGTGACGTGGCGGCCGACTCGCCCGCCGATCGCAGTGGCCTGCGCAGCGGCCAGGAGATCGTCTCGGTGCAGGGCGACTCGGTTCGTTCCTGGGATGACATCAACCTGAGGTTGGTGGCCTCGATCGGTGCGAGTGGTGAGCTTTCCCTGGAGGCCCGGGACGATGCCGCCGATGATGCCCGCGAGTATCGCCTCCCCGTGGAGAACTACCTGGTACGCCAGGACCCGCCGCAGCCGCTGGCCACCCTGGGCATCACCCCCTGGCAGCCGCCGTTCCCTGCGGTACTGGGGCAGGTCATCGAGGGTGAGGCCGCCGCCCGGGCGGGGCTTCAGGCCGGCGACCGTATCCTTGTCGTGAACGATATGCCCGTGGATGACTGGATGGACTTCGTCACTCTGGTTCGGGCAAGCCCCGGTGACACGCTCTCACTCGAAGTGGCGCGCGACGGCGAGCAGCTGGACCTGGCTCTGGTGCCTGGCGAAAGAGAGCTGGAGGCGGGTGTTGCCATCGGCTACGTTGGCGCGGGTGTCGAGGCGGTGGAGTGGCCGGAGGAGTATCGGCGCGAGATTCGCTATGGCCCCGTGGCGGCCCTGGGGCAAGCGGTGGGGCGTACCAGTGACATGACGCTATTGACGCTGGGCGCTATCCGCAAGATGCTGGTGGGGCTGATCTCGCCTTCAAACTTGTCTGGCCCCATTACCATCGCCCAAGTGGCTGGTGACACGGCGCGTACCGGTCTGGAAAGCTTCATCAGTTTCCTGGCTTATCTGTCGATCAGTCTGGCGGTGCTTAACCTGCTGCCCATTCCGGTACTCGACGGTGGCCACCTGCTTTATTATTTCGTGGAAGCGGTCCGCGGCCGACCGGTATCCGAGCGGACCCAGGCGCTGGGTCTGCGCATTGGCCTGGCGATGATCGCCACGCTGATGCTGATGGCGCTGTATTTCGATCTGATGCGTCTCTGGTAGCGAGCGACTCTACCCCCGGCCCGGGGGGACACAGGGAGGTGGAGCCCGGCTCCAGCCTTGTCAGTCACCCGCACAAATGTATAAGGTGCCTGTCTGGACGGGCAGGTGGATCAACGCGAGCGAAGCGACTGCATGAATATCAAGACCCTCGGACTGGCGGCTCTGCTGCTGGCCGGTTCCAATACGGTACTGGCCCAACCTTTTGAAGTTTCCGACATTCGCGTGGAGGGGCTGCAGCGGGTATCCGCCGCCTCCGTCTTCAACGCCTTCCCCGTCAGCGCTCGGGACAGGGTGGATGATCGCGAGCTCGCCGAGGCGGCGCGCAGCCTTTTCGCCACCGGTCTCTTTGACGACATCCAGCTGGCTCGGGATGGTGACGTGCTGGTCATCCAGGTGGTAGAGCGCCCGACGATCTCACGCCTCAACATCAGCGGTAACCGACAGCTCTCCGACGATGACCTGCGGGAGGGTCTGCGCGAAGCCGGGCTGTCCGAAGGCCAGGTGCTGCAGCTCTCGACCCTCGAAGAGATCCAACGGGAGCTGGAAGGCGTTTACCAGGCCCAGGGGCGCTACAGTGCGCGTATCGACGCCAGCGTGCGTGAAATCGACGAGGGCCGGGTCCAGGTCGACATCGACATCAACGAAGGTGCCGTGGCCAAGATTCACCAGATCAACATCGTCGGCAACCGTGACTTCGACGACAGCGAACTGCGCGACGTCTTCGAACTGAACGACCGTCCCGGGCGCTTCTTCGGCTGGTTTTCGAACGACGAGTACTCCCGCGAGGCCTTGGCTGGGGATCTGGAGCGGCTGCGTTCCTTCTACCTTGACCGCGGTTACGTCAACTTCGCGATCACGTCCACGCAGGTATCGATCAGCCCGGACAAGTCGCAGATCTTCGTCACGGTGAACGTTGACGAAGGAGGCCAGTACCGGCTGGGGGATATCCGCTTTTCCGGCGATATGCAAGTCAGCGAGCGCGAGGCGCGCGACCTGCTGCAGGTGGAAAGCGGCCAGATATTCTCCCGCAGTGACGTGACCGCTTCCACCGAAGCCCTGCGTGCCCGCCTGGGCGCCGAAGGCTTTGCCTTCGCCCGGGTCGAAGGCGTTCCCGAGCCCGCTGCCGATAGCGGTGTCGTGGACCTGACCTTCACGGTCGACGCGGGCCAGCGCGCCTACGTCCGCCGCATCAACTTCCTCGGCAACACCAGCACCCAGGACGAGGTGTTGCGCCGCGAGATGATCCAGATGGAAGGCGCGCCAGCCTCCACCGAATCGATCAGCCAGTCGCGTCGCCGCCTGGAGCGCCTGGGCTTCTTCCGTCAGGTGGATGTCGAGACCCAGCCAGTAGCCGGCGAACCCGACAAGCTGGATGTGACCTATACCGTCGAGGAGCAGCCCTCCGGCTCGGTTTCGGCGAGCATCGGCTTCTCCCAGAGTGCCGGGATCATCTACGGTGCGGCGCTGGCCCAGAACAATTTCCTGGGCACCGGCAACCGCGTGAACATCGGTGCCCAGCGCAGCGACACCTTCACCAGCGTCAACTTCGGCTTCACCGATCCCTACTGGACCCTGGACGGCATTTCGCGGGGCTACAACGTCTTCTACCGTGAAACCGACTATGCCGATTCCGATATCTCGACCTATTCCACCGACGCCTATGGGGCGGGGATCAACTTCGGCTACCCGATCAGCGAACTCTCGAGGCTCAACTTCGGGGCCAGCATCGAGGACCTGACGGTCAAGACCTATCGCGATACCGCCTCCGAGATCGTTCGCTATGTGGACGAGCAGGGTGACAGCGCCCAGAGCCTCAAGCTCACGGCCAGCTGGACCCGCAACAACCTGAACCGCGGCATCATGCCCACCGCCGGTAACTATCAGCGGCTTTCCCTGGAGACCGCGGCACCGGGCAGCGACGCTGAATACTACAAGCTGCGGGCCCGGGCCCAGCACATCTTCCCGCTGAATGAGGAGCAATCCTGGGCATTGAAGTTCGGTTCGACGCTGGGCTATGCCGATAGCTTCGGTGACGACCCCTTCCCGTTCTACGAGAACTTCTATGCCGGGGGGCTGGGCTCCGTACGAGGTTTCACCGCCAATACCCTGGGTGAACGCACCACGCCGCGTGAGGCGGGACGTGATCGTACCCTGGGGGGTAACATACTGGTCGAGGGCAGCGCCGAGCTGTTGTTCCCGATGCCGTTCATCGAAGACCACCGTTCCATCCAGACCGGTTTCTTCCTGGATGCAGGCAACACCTTCCTGACCGACTGTTACCCGGTGGTGGAAGGTGATGGCCCCTCCAATTGCTCGTCCGGCGTCGATCTCGGCGAGCTGCGCTACAGCATAGGCGTTGGCCTCTCCTGGCTGACCCCGGTGGGCCCGCTGACCTTCAGCATTGCCGAACCGCTCAACGATGCAAGTGGTGACGACACCCAGGTATTCCAGTTCTCCCTGGGTCAGACTTTCTGATCGACGATCGTTCGAGGAACAAGAAAGATGCGTAAGATAATTGCCATTTTCGGGTTTGGCCTGCTGGGTGCCCTTGTATCGCCCGCTTACTCGGCCGAGGTCGCCGTGCTGGACTGGCGCCAGGCGCTGCTCTCTTCCGATGCGGCACAGCGCTCCATGGAGCAGTTGGAGAGCCGCCTCAGCAGTCAGCAACAGGAGGCCCAGTCCCTTGGCCAGGAGCTGCAGAGCATGCAGCAGCGCATGCAACAGGGCGACAGCTTCTCCGATGCCGAGCGCCAGTCGATGGTTCAGGAGTTCCAGCAGAAAGGCAGTCGTTTCGAGCAGCTTCGCCAGGAAATCATGGAGGAGCAGATGCGCTCCGAGCAGGCTTTCCTGCAGGAAGCCGAACCGAAACTGGAGCAGGCGGTTGAGCAGGTCATTGAGCGTCACGGCATCCAGGTGCTGGTGGAGCCCCAGGGCGTGCTGCATTCCGATGTCGACCTGCCCAACCTGACCGGTGAAGTCATCGACATTCTCAACTCTCTCAACTGACCTGTCGCGGTGGCATGCCGCCGCGCTCTGCTTCTATCAGGCCTTCATGACGCAACCTGCCCCCCCAACATTCACCCTCGCCGCTCTCGCCGAACAGCTCGGCGCGAAGCTGGTGGGTGACGGAACGCGCCGCATGACGGGGCTCGCGACCCTGAGGGATGCCGGCCCCGACCAGATCGCCTTTCTGGCGAATCTTTCCTATCTGAAGGACCTGACCAGTACCCGCGCAGGAGCGGTGCTGCTGCACCCCGAACACGCGGGTGAGTGTCCGGTGGATCATCTGGAGCTGGATAACCCGTATCTGGGCTTTGCCCAGCTCTCGCGGCTCTTCGACCCCTTCCTGGCCCGTCCGACAGGCGGCATTCATCCGTCGGCCGTGGTGGCCGAAGACGCACGGG
This sequence comes from Billgrantia endophytica, assembly GCF_002879615.1. Taxonomy (GTDB): domain Bacteria; phylum Pseudomonadota; class Gammaproteobacteria; order Pseudomonadales; family Halomonadaceae; genus Halomonas; species Halomonas endophytica. Next base: position 156,749 of record NZ_PNRF01000013.1, on the reverse strand, counting down.
TGGGGGAGCGCGTCGAGATCGGCCCCCAGGCGGTGATCGAGTCGGGTGTGGAACTGGGTGACGAAGTGGTGGTCGGCGCCGGATGCGTGGTCGGCTCCCGCTCCCGCATCGGGGCGGGGTCCCGCTTGCATCCCAATGTGACCGTCTGTCATGGCGTGGTGATCGGAGAGCGAGCGATCCTGCATAGTGGCTGCGTGATCGGCGGCGACGGTTTCGGTTTCGCCCACGATGGTGGCCGCTGGCACAAGATTGCCCAGTTGGGTGGCGTGGTGATGGGCGACGACGTCGAGGTGGGCAGCTGTTCGAGCATCGATCGCGGAGCGCTTGATGACACCGTGATCGGTAATGACGTCAAGATAGACAGCCAGGTGCAGATCGCTCACAACGTGCGTATCGGCGATCACAGTGCCTTGGCGGGCTGTGTCGGTATCGCCGGCTCCACCCAGGTCGGCAGGAATTGCATGCTTGGTGGTGGCGTGGGGCTATCCGGTCATCTGACCATCTGTGACGGCGTGCAGGTCACCGGGATGAGCCTGGTCACCAACTCGATTCATGAACCGGGCATCTATTCATCGGGCACGGGTGCCATGCAGAATGCGCAATGGCGCAAGAATGCGGTGCGCTTCAAGCAGTTGGACGACATTGCCCGGCGCTTGGCCAGGCTCGAAAAGCGCGACCAGGAGGGTTGAGGCCTGGACAGGCGTCGCTATAATCCCTCGCCTGCGGTTCCTCATCCTGTGCGGGTAGTTCGGGAGGCTGAACACGGCATCGTCGCCGTTCCGCCGTTGGTTTCCCTATTTCATTTCAGAGGTCGCTTCGATGGTAATGGACATCAACGAGATTCGTGAATATCTACCGCACCGCTACCCCTTTCTGCTGGTGGACCGGGTGATGGAGCTGGCGCTCGGCGAGCGTATCGTTGGCTACAAGAATGTCAGCATCAACGAGCCGTTCTTCAACGGGCATTTTCCGCATCACCCGATCATGCCCGGCGTGCTGGTACTCGAGGCCTTGGCACAGGTATGCGGCATCCTGGGTTTCAAGACCGTCAACAAGCTACCGGCCGATGGCTATGTCTATTACCTGGTGGGCAGCGACAACGTGCGTTTCAAACGCCCTGTCATGCCAGGCGACCGTCTGATGCTGGAAGCCAGGGTCGAACGTGAAAAACGCGGCATCTGGAAGTTCGCCTGTCGTGCTACCGTAGACGGTGAGCTGGCCTGTGAGGCCGACATCATCTGTGCCGAGAGGAAGGTTGCTTGATACATACCACTGCCATCGTCGACCCCGGGGCGCGTCTGGCCGAGGATGTCGAGGTCGGACCTTTTTCCGTGATCGGGCCCGACGTCGAGATCGGGCCCGGTAGTCGTATTGGCCCCCATGTGGTGATCAAGGGCCCCACCGTGCTGGGAGCCCGCACCCGCATCTTCCAGTTCGCTTCCGTGGGCGAAGACTGCCAGGACAAGAAATATGCCGGCGAACCGACGCGGCTGGTGATGGGAGATGACAATATCATTCGTGAGGGAGCCACCCTGCACCGCGGCACCTCACAGGACCGGGGCGAGACCACGATCGGCTCACGCAACCTGTTCATGGCCTATGTCCATGTGGGACACGACTGCATCATCGGCAGCGACTGTGTTCTCGCCAACCAGGTAACGCTTGCCGGTCACGTCACGCTGGGCGATTTCGCCATCCTGGGCGGGCTGTCCGCGATCCACCAGTTCTGTCACTTTGGAGCCTATGCCATGGCGGGGGGAGGGTCCATCATTACCAAGGACACCCCTTCCTATGTGATGATCAACGGCAACCCGGCCAAGATCCATGGTCTCAACCTGGTGGGACTCAAGCGCCGGGGCTTCTCTCAGGAAGCGATCAGGGCGTTGACCGACTCCTACAAGCTGGTCTATCGACAGGGACTGACCGTGGAGCAGGCGCTGGCCGAGATCAGGAGCCGCCATCAGCTTCCCGAAACCGACGCCTTCGTTGCGTCGATCGAGGTCTCGAAACGGGGCATCATTCGCTGACATGGCAAAGACATGACGCGGTTATGAAGAGGATAAGGCGTATCTACCTCGTCGCGGGCGAGCTCTCCGGCGACACGCTAGGTGCCGGCCTGATGCGCGCCCTGAAGCAGCGCCATCCTGAGGTGGAATTCCGCGGCATCGGCGGGCCGGGCATGATCGGGGAAGGCATCGACAGCCGCTTTCCCCTGGAGACCCTTTCGGTAATGGGCCTGGTGGAGGTCATCAAGCACCTTCCCGAACTGATACGCGTGCGTCGTACCCTGAAGGCCGATGCCCTGGCCTGGCAGCCCGACATCATGATCGGGATCGACGCACCCGACTTCAATCTGGGGCTAGAGCGTCAACTGCGAGAGTCCGGCATCACCACGGCCCACTATGTCAGCCCTTCGGTCTGGGCCTGGCGCCAGGGCAGGGTCAAGGGGATTGCCCGGTCCGTGGACGCCATGCTCACCTTCCTGCCCTTCGAAGCCGCTTTCTACACCCGCCATCGGGTGCCGGTAGCCTTCGTTGGCCACCCCTTGGCCGACGAGCTGCCCCTGGTCAACGACCGCAAGGCCGCCCGGGCGGCGCTGGGCCTCGAAGGCGCGAGTGACGAGACCACCTCGCTGCTGGCGCTGCTGCCCGGCTCCCGTGCCAATGAAATCCGCTTTCTCGGCAGCACTTTCCTCGACTCCGCCGAGCGGCTGTGCCGGGCGCGCCCCGGCCTCAGGGTCGTCATTCCGGCAGCGACACCCCAGCGGCGTGAGGAGCTGTGCGTTCTCTTGTCACAGCGCCCCGCGCTGGCAGGAAGCGTCACACTGATCGATGGCCGGGCCCGGGAGGCCATGGTGGCTGCGGATGTCGTGCTGCTGGCATCGGGCACGGCGGCGCTGGAGGCGATGTTCTGCCACCGCTCCATGCTGGTAGCCTACCGGATGGCCCCCGCCACCCACTGGCTGGCCAAGCGCCTGGTGAAGTCGGAATGGATATCGCTGCCCAACCTGATCGCTCGCGAGACCCTGGTACCCGAGTTGATCCAGGATGAGGCCAATGCACCGGCGATTGCCGAGCGACTGGGAGCGATGCTCGACGATGCCGAGGGCCGCGCCTCTCTCGAGGCCCGCTTTGCCGGGATGCATGCGGGGCTCCAGCGAGATGCCAGCCGGCGTGCCGCCGAGGCGATCGAGGCGCTGGTCGAGGGCCGGCCATTGCCGGAGAGCGTGTCGTCAGGGTCAATGCCCGAGGGACAGCCGAAAGCCGGGCCGGGGGAGCGCGACACCCTAGGGGAAAGCGCCACGTCAGAGGTAGTCGATGACAAGAGGAGCGAGCGATGAACCCATGCGAGATGCCTCCGCTGGTGATCGAGTACCGGGGCACCCTGCTGGCCGGAGTCGATGAGGTGGGGCGTGGTCCGCTGATCGGTGCCGTCGTGGCGGCGGCGGTGATTCTGGACCCGCTGCGCCCGATCGAGGGCCTGGCCGATTCCAAGAAGCTCACCGCGCGGCGTCGCGAGCAGCTCGATGTCGAGATCCGCGAGAAGGCCCTGGCCTTCGCGATCGCCGAGGCGTCCGTCGCGGAAATCGACGAACTCAATATCTACCATGCCACTCACCTGGCGATGCGCCGGGCCATCGACGGCCTCCCGGTGATGGCCGAGTACCTGCTGGTGGACGGTAATCGGCTGCCCGGGCATCATGTTCCCGGCCAGGCGGTGGTCAAGGGCGATGCCCGCCACCCCGCCATTGCGGCGGCCTCGATACTGGCCAAGGTGGCGCGGGATGCGCAGATGATCACCCTGGACGGTCTGCACCCCGCCTATGGATTCGCCCGGCACAAGGGCTATCCGACCCCGGAACACCTGGCGGCGCTGGAACGTCTCGGCCCCCTGTCCGAGCATCGCCGCTCCTTCGGTCCGGTGAGAGGCCAATTGGCCCTGTCGTGAGCCGCGCCAGCGCGGTACGCTGCACACCGATTCCTTTGCCCAGCAACGCCCGAGCCCGCCATGACCACGCCATTCGTACATCTTCGCGTTCACACCGAGTATTCCCTGGTCGACGGCCTGGTGCGTCTCAAGCCGCTGATCAAGGCCACCGCGGAGCGGGGCATGCCGGCTCTGGCGGTAACCGATGAAGCCAATCTCTTCGGCCTGGTCAAGTTCTATCGTGGCGCCCAGGGGGCCGGGCTCAAGCCGATCATCGGTTCCGACCTGTGGCTGACCAACCCCCTGGACGAGGGCCACCCCTACCGGCTGACCCTGCTGGCCATGAACGACATCGGCTATCGTAACCTCACCGAGCTGATTTCCCGCGGCTGGATGGAGGGCCAGCGGCAGGGCAGGGCGCTGCTCGACAGGGCGTGGGTGCTCCAGCAGAGCGAAGGGTTGATTGCGCTGTCCGGCGGCCGCGACGGGGAAGTCGGCCGCTATCTGCTCTCCGACCACCGGGACGAAGCGCGGGCACTGCTCGACGAGTGGAACGCCGCCTTCCCCGGACGCTTCTACCTGGAGCTGGTACGTACCGGCCGGCCGCTGGAAGAGGAGTGCGTTCATCTCTCGGTTGCGCTGGCCGTGGAGAGCGGGACGCCGGTCGTGGCGACCAATGACGTACGCTTTCTCGAGCGAGAGGACTTCTGGGCCCATGAGACACGGGTTTCCATCGGCGAGGGCAAGGCGCTGGACGATCCCAGGCGCGAACATCGCTACACCGAGGAGCAGTACCTCAAGAGCCCGGAAGAGATGAATGAACTCTTCTCGGACGTTCCCGAGGCGCTCGAGAACAGCATGATGATCGCCGCGCGCTGCAACGTGGAGGTACGCCTTGGCGAGATTTTCCTGCCGGAGTTCGAGATCCCCGAGGGCATGACCCAGGACGAGTTCTTCCGTAAGGTGTCCCATGATGGCCTCGTCGACCGCCTCGACTTCCTCTTCCCCGCCGAGCGCTACCCGCGAGGTGGCGCCGAATTCGCCGAGATAGAGACGCGTTATCGGGAGCGCCTGGACTTCGAGCTCAACGTCATCATCCAGATGGGGTTCCCCGGCTACTTCCTGATCGTGATGGACTTCATTCAGTGGGCCAAGGACAACAACGTCCCGGTGGGACCGGGGCGTGGTTCCGGTGCCGGCTCGCTGGTGGCCTATGCGCAGAAGATCACCGACCTGGACCCCATCGGCTACGATCTGCTGTTCGAGCGTTTTCTCAACCCGGAGCGGGTCTCGATGCCCGACTTCGACGTCGACTTCTGCATGGAGAAACGCGACCGGGTCATCGAGTACGTGGCCGACCGCTACGGCCGCAATGCGGTATCGCAGATCGTCACGTTCGGCACCATGGCGGCGAAGGCGGTGGTGCGCGACGTGGCCCGGGCCCAGGGCCGCCCCTATTCACTGGGCGACAAGCTTTCGAAGCTGATTCCCTTCGAAGTGGGCATGACGCTGTCCAAGGCCATCGAGCAGGAGCCGGCACTCAAGACGTTCATCGAGAACGACGAGGAAGCCCAGGAAATCTGGGAAATGGCAGTCAAGCTCGAAGGCATCACCCGCGGCACCGGCAAGCACGCCGGCGGCGTGGTGATCGCGCCGACCAAGCTCACCGACTTTTCGCCGCTGCTGTGTGACGAGGACGGCTCGGGGCTGGTGGTGCAGTTCGACAAGAACGACATCGAGGACGCCGGCCTGGTCAAGTTCGACTTCCTGGGCCTGCGTACCTTGACCATCATCGACTGGGCGCTGGAGATGGTCGACAAGGTGCGCGCGGCGGCAGGCGAAGGTTCGCTGGATATCGACAGTATTCCGTTGGATGACGCCCCGACCTTCGAGATGCTCAAGCGTGCCGAGACGACGGCGGTGTTCCAGCTCGAGTCCCGCGGTATGAAGGAGTTGATCAAGCGACTGCTGCCCGACTCGCTGGATGACATGATCGCCCTGGTGGCGCTGTTCCGCCCCGGCCCCCTGCAGTCGGGCATGGTCGACGACTTCATCAACCGCAAGCATGGCCGTGCCGAGCTCGCCTACCCGCATCCGGACTACCAGCATGAGCTGCTCAAGCCGGTGCTGGAACCGACCTACGGCATCATCCTTTACCAGGAGCAGGTGATGCAGATCGCCCAGGTGATGGCGGGCTACAGCCTGGGTCAGGCCGATATGCTCCGTCGTGCCATGGGCAAGAAGAAACCCGAGGAGATGGCCAAGCAGCGGGCTGGTTTCATGGACGGCTGCGCGGAAAACGGCATCGACAAGGAGCTGGCCGGCAACATCTTCGATCTGGTGGAAAAATTCGCCGGCTACGGGTTCAACAAGTCCCACTCCGCGGCCTATGCCCTGGTCTCCTACCAGACGGCGTGGCTCAAGACGCACTACCCCGGGCCATTCATGGCGGCGGTCATCTCCACCGAGATGGACAACCTCGACAAGGTGGTGCCGTTGATCGAGGAGTGCCGTAATCTGGGGCTTACCGTGACCCCGCCGGACGTCAACGTGGGCGGGTACAAGTTCACCGTCGATGTCGATGCACGGGTGGTCTACGGCCTGGGCGCCATTCGCGGTGTGGGCGAAGGGCCGATCGGCGCCATCGTCGAGGCTCGCGATGCCGGGGGCCCCTTCACGGACCTGTTCGATTTCTGCCGTCGGGTCGACCCGAAGCGTATGAACAAGCGCACCCTGGAAGCGCTGATCCGCTCCGGGGCCCTGGATACCCTGGGGCCGAGCCGGGCCGTTCTCACCGCGGCCATGGAGGATGCGCTCAAGGCGGCCGCCCAGACACAGGCCAATCAGAACCTGGGGATCATCGACATGTTCGGCGAGGCCTTCGCCGATGAAGCGGAAGCCGATCCCTACGAGGCTTACCAACAGGCTCGCGACTGGACCGACAAGGAGCGCCTGGCGGGTGAGAAGGAGACGCTGGGACTCTACCTGACCGGGCATCCCATCGACGAGTACGAGCAGGAACTCAAGCGCTTCGTCTCGACGCGTATCAGCGACCTCAAGCCTTCTCGCGAGCCGCAGCGGGTCGCCGGCCTGGTGGTCGGGGTGCGCACCATGAAGTCCAAGCGTGGCGACACCATGGCCTTCCTGACGTTGGACGACCGTACCGGGCGCATCGAGGCGTCTCTGTTCGGCGAACTCTTCGAGACCTTGCGCGGCAAGCTGGACACCGAGCAGGTGCTGATCGTCGAGGGCGAGGTATCCAGCGACGATTACTCTGGCGGACTGCGCCTGCGGGGCAAGGACATCACCCCCATGGTGGCGGCACGCGCCCGCTATGGCGAAGCCGTGGAGCTGTCGCTGGACGGCTCCAGGGTCAACGGTCGCCTGGCGGATAGCCTGCATGACAGCCTGGCGCCGTACCGCGATGCCGAGGGTTTGCCGGTGCGCCTGCGCTACCGCAACGACGAGGCCACCGGCTGGCTGGAACTGGCCGAGCAGTGGAAGGTGGCTCCCAGCGACGAGCTGCTGATCGCGCTGCGTGAGGTGGAGGGGCAGGATGGGGTGCGGCTGAAGTACCGCTAGTTCTGCGAGAAGTGCCTGTGCTCGGTCATACGGCGTTAAAAATCGGCTTGAAATGGCTGCCGAGCGGTGCTGGGCAAGGTCTAGGATCTAACCGCGCCGGGGGCAGGCCGCAGCGATAACACCTCGAGTCCTGCCTTGCGCCGTGCGTTGAGGGTGCGATAATGCCCGACACTCGATTTTATGGCTTCCGGGACGAACAGCGTTCATCATGCCCCGGCGACAGCAATGACAAGGCGGCCCAGCCACTATGAATCCCAACTATCTCGATTTCGAACAACCCATTGCCGAACTCCAGGCCAAGATCGAAGAGCTGCGCCTGGTCGGCAACGATAGCCAGCTCAACCTCAGCGACGAGATCGCGCGCCTCGAAGAGAAGAGCCGCAAGCTCACCGAGTCCATCTTCCGGGGGCTGAGCCCCTGGCAGGTCTCCCAGCTGTCGCGCCATCCCCAGCGCCCCTACACGCTGGATTATCTCGAGCACATCTTCACCGATTTCGACGAGCTGCATGGCGATCGCCGCTTTGCCGACGACCCGGCCATCGTGGGTGGGGTGGCACGGCTGGATGACCGCCCGGTCATGGTCATCGGTCACCAGAAGGGCCGTGAGGTAAAGGAAAAGGTGCGCCGTAACTTCGGCATGCCGCGTCCCGAGGGCTACCGCAAGGCGTGCCGCCTGATGGAGATGGCCGAGCGCTTCAATATGCCGGTTCTGACCTTCATCGATACGCCGGGCGCCTATCCGGGCATCGATGCCGAGGAGCGTGGCCAGTCGGAGGCCATTGCCTACAACCTGGCGGTGATGTCGCGCCTGAGGACGCCGATCCTCGCCACCGTGGTGGGAGAGGGCGGCTCCGGCGGCGCATTGGCCATCGGCGTCTGCGACGAGCTGACCATGCTGCAGTATTCCACCTATTCGGTCATCTCTCCGGAAGGCTGTGCCTCGATTCTGTGGAAGAGCGCCGAGAAGGCCTCCGATGCTGCCCAGGCCATGGGCATCACGGCGGAACGACTGAAGGAGCTGGGCTTCGTCGACACCCTCATCGAGGAGCCGCTGGGTGGCGCGCACCGTCATCCGCTGTCTACCGCCGAGCGTATCAAGGAAGCCCTGCTGGCCAGCCTGGACCGCCTCGGGGCCATGGATACCGAGGCCCTGCTCGAGCGGCGGTATGGGAGGCTGATGAGCTATGGAGCCCCTGCTTGACGGGCTTTTCCGCGCGCGGTCATGCGTCGTTGGAGACGACCTCGAAATGCTCATTTAATCCTGTGTAGACTGCGTTTTCTCGGTCTTCTCCGCCTGGCCTGGCCGTCGCTCGAATCGGCCCCGGGTGCTTTGTGGAGTGTGCCATGGCTGAGTCCCTGCAAGCCCTGATCGACGATGCCCTGGCCCAGACCCCGCCGGGGCGTGTCGTCTGGGTGGGGCTCTCCGGCGGGCTCGACTCGTCGCTGTTGCTGACCCTGGCGGCCAGGGCCTGCCGTCGGCACTCCCGACCCTTCCATGCTCTCCATGTCCACCATGGCCTTCAGGCCGCCGCCGACGATTTCGAGCGCCACTGCCGTCGTCTCTGTTCCCGCCTCGGGGTCCCGTTGTACGTCGACGCGGTGAGCGTCGACCGACACCTGGGGCTGGGGCTGGAAGGCGCGGCCCGTGAGGCACGCTATGCGGCCTTTGCCCGACGGGTTTCGCCCGGCGAGACTCTCTGGCTCGCCCAGCATCGTGACGACCAGGCCGAGACCTTCCTGCTCGCCGCGCTGCGTGGCAGCGGTGCGCGCGGGCTGGCCGCCATGCCGGAGCGTCGCGACCGGCAAGGGTGGGCGCTGGTACGCCCGCTTCTGGGAGCCTCCCGAGCCGCGATCGAACTCGAGGCTGCCCGGCACGATCTCGTCTGGGTCGAGGACCCCTCCAACGAGGACGAGACACTGGATCGCAACTTCATCCGGCGAAGCGTCATGCCGCTGCTGCGGTCACGCTGGCCCCATGCCAGTGAGGCCCTGGCGCGATCCGCCCGGCACGTCGGCGAGGCGGATGCACTGCTGACTGAACTGGCGGAAATGGATCTCGAACGCCTGGGAGGCGACCCCGGGCGTGTGCCGGCACCGGAGCTGCTGGCGTTGTCGAGCCGACGACGGCGCTTGTTGATCCGTCATGCCTGCGGTCGCCTTGGGCTGACCACTCCCCCCGAGGCCCGTCTTGCGACCCTTCTGGACCAGCTCACGGCACGGCAGGACGCCCGGGTGTCTGTCGGCTGGACAGGTGGCGAAGCACGCCTATGGCGCAGTCACCTCTACCTGCTGGCCCCCGCCCCGTCGTTACCCGCCTCATGGCAAGCCGGTTGGGATGGGGTCACGCCCCTGACCACGCCCCTGGGTCGGCTTGCGGTTACGCTGTTGCGGCAGGATGGCGAGCCGGCCTGGTTGTGCCTTGTCGGACGCCGAGGCGGCGAGCGGATTCGACTGCCGGGGCGTGGCTCGCGGGATATCAAGCGACTGTTGCAGGAGCACGACCTTCCTCCCTGGGCCCGGGAGCGGCTGCTGCTGGCCTGGCATGGCGAAGGGGTGGTGGCGGTGCTCATGCCCGGAGAAGGGCGCTGGCTGGCCGTGACGGAGGGCTGGGAGGGCCGCCCATGAGTGGTGGCGACTCGCCGCAGCGCGCAGCGGCCTAGCCCTGGCGCTTCAGCATGTCGTGCAGCACGCCTTCCCGCAGGGCTCCGTCGGTATAGCGCATCACGCTGAGATCGAGCGCTTCGAAGATGGCGCCGAGGATGGCCACGCCAGCGGGAAATATTCGGGCCCTGTCGAGCTTGAGGCCAGGCATGGAGATATTGTCGAGATGCCCCAGGGTGACGAGGTGCCGACGAAGCTCGAAGAGCCCTTGGCGAGTCACCCCACCTCCAGCGGCCTGGCTGCTTGCCGCGATGACCGACGCGACGGCCTTGATGGTGCCGCTGGAACCGACCGGATCGGTCCAGCCCAGGTCACGATAGGGGCGACGGATGGTGTCGAGCGCGGACAGGGCCGCCCGCTCGGCTCGGCGCATGCTGTCTTCGCAGAGCCTGCCATTGGCGAAATGGCGCCTGGTAAACGTCACGCAGCCGATGTCGAGGCTTTCCAGCTTCAGCGGCTCGAAATGCTCGCCGATGGCGAACTCGGTGGAGCCGCCGCCGATATCCACCACCAGTCGCCTGCCGTCCTCGGGCAGGGCATGCGCAGCACCCTGATAGATCAGGCGCGCCTCCTCGTGGCCGCTGATGATGTCGATGGGACAGCCGAGCAGGGCCTCGGCCCGCTCGACGAAGGCTCGGCTGTTGCGGGCTGTACGCAGCGCACTGGTGCCTACGACCCGCAGGCGGTCAGGCGCGATATCATCCAGCAACGGGGTGAAACGGGACAGGCAGCGTAGAGCACGCTGCATGGCGTCTTCGCTCAACAGGTCGGCGTCGTCCAGGCCGGCGGCCAGCTGCACCTTTTCTCCAAGTCGCGACACGACCTGCAGCCGGTCCGCCTGATAGTCGGCCACAAGGAGGTGGAAGCTGTTCGAACCCAGATCGATCGCAGCCAACCGCTGCGAAGCCGAGGTGCGGGCGGGGGAAACTTCCTGTCGGGGCCGGTCCATGGGCTGGGGCATCGCGTTGTCCTGAAAGCGGTTGACCCAAGGGTGCGGCGACTCCCCCGTCGTGTCAATTGGAAGGGGTATCGGTTAATGGGCTTGCGTTCGTCGCCGCCCTTGACTAACATCGGGGCGTTCGCCTGTTCCGAATGCTTTCCGACCGCGTCGCGGTCAACATCAAGTCGTCAGACAGCCCCTTTTGTCGTCCCTGGCCATGTGCATGCAGTCCTGATGGCACTGGTAGAAAATCAGGCAGGTTGCACAGGGAGTAAACTGTAGTAGGTAAGACGTACCAGGCGATAACCGTCCAGACGACAATAGCGCTGCTCCCTCGAACACGATACCGTTCCGACGACCCCTGCTGTACAGAGGTCGTGATGTGCCGGTCATCACCTGCGAGTGGCTGCCCCCGGGCTCTGAACGCATCCAAGCGGCGTACCGTTCTTTTCTCTCGTCATACACGGCGCCGTGCCGCCACGCTGATATGAGCAACTTCCGAACACACCGATGAATCTTACCGAACTCAAGCAAAAGCCCGTACCGGAACTCCTGGAGATCGCCCGCGAAATGGGCATCGACAACCTGGCCCGCTCGCGCAAGCAGGACATCATTTTCGCCATCCTCAAGAAACACGCCAAGAGCGGTGAGGATATCTATGGCGATGGTGTGCTCGAAATCCTGCAGGATGGCTTCGGCTTCCTGCGCAGCGCCGATAGTTCCTACCTGGCCGGCCCCGATGACATCTATGTCTCGCCGTCGCAGATCCGCCGTTTCAACCTGCGCAAGGGTGATTCGATTTCCGGCAAGATTCGTCCGCCGAAGGAAGGGGAGCGCTACTTCGCGCTGCTCAAGGTCAGCCAGATCAACTTCGACAAGCCGGAAAACGCCAAGCACAAGATCCTGTTCGAGAACCTCACGCCGCTGTTCCCCACGGAGCGGCTGCGCATGGAGATCGGCAACGGTTCCACCGAGGATCTCACCGCGCGGATCATCGATCTGGTGGCACCCATCGGCAAGGGCCAGCGTGGCCTGATCGTCTCGCCGCCCAAGGCGGGCAAGACGCTGATGCTGCAGAACATCGCGACCTCGATCACCCGCAACAATCCGGAATGTCATCTCATCGTATTGTTGATCGATGAGCGCCCGGAAGAAGTGACCGAGATGTCGCGAACCGTGCGTGGTGAAGTGGTGGCTTCGACCTTCGACGAGCCCCCGGCACGCCACGTCCAGGTCGCCGAGATGGTGATCGAGAAGACCAAGCGCCTCGTGGAACACAAGAAGGATGTGGTCATCCTGCTCGACTCCATTACCCGCCTGGCCCGTGCCTACAACACGGTGGTGCCCAGCTCCGGCAAGGTGCTGACCGGTGGTGTCGATGCCCACGCCCTGGAGAAGCCCAAGCGCTTCTTCGGCGCGGCGCGCAACATCGAGGAAGGCGGCAGCCTGACCATCATCGCCACGGCGTTGGTCGACACCGGCTCCAAGATGGACGAGGTGATCTTCGAGGAGTTCAAGGGCACCGGCAACATGGAGGCCCACCTCGACCGCAAGCTCGCCGAGCGCCGCGTCTACCCGGCGATCAACATCCGACGTTCCGGTACCCGCCGCGAGGACCTGATCGCCTCCGAGGACGAGATGCAGCGCATGTGGATCCTGCGCAAGCTGCTCAACCCCATGGAAGACACCGCGGCCACCGAGTTCCTCATCGATCGCCTGAAGGATACCAAGACCAACCTGGAATTCTTCGAAGCCATGAAGAGACGCTGATCGGAGCTATTGCGCTTGCGGATACTGCGTTGAATCCTTGCTCGCCTGCTCATGTACTACTCGTACACTCCGCGGCCTCGCTCGGATTCGCCTTGTCTCCGCTTCGCTCATTACGCTCCGATGGCAGGTGCTCTGCGCTTCGGTTGCTAGATCAAGGTGAGCGGCACCGGGAAAGCCGCGGCTCAAGAACTGGTAGGGCTGCAAATGGCCTCGCTGGGCGAAGAAGAAAGGGGCGGCATGCTATGCTGCCCCTTTCGTCGTTCGGGAAATGGGATAGGATTAGTCCATGAAATACAAGGATCTGCGGGATTTTATCGCCGTGCTGGAGGCGCAGGGCGAGCTGCAGCGGGTGACCGCCGAGGTCGACCCCTACCTGGAAATCACCGAGATCTGTGATCGCACGCTGCGTGCCGGTGGGCCGGCCCTGCTGTTCGAGAACGTCAAGGGCCATGACATGCCGTTGCTTGGCAACCTCTTCGGGACACCGAGGCGGGTTGCCCTGGGCATGGGGCAGGACAGCGTGGAGGCGCTGCGCGAAGTCGGCAAACTGCTTGCCTTCCTCAAGGAGCCCGATCCCCCCAAGGGGTTTCGCGACGCCTGGGAAAAGCTGCCGATCTTCAAGCAGGTGATGAGCATGGGGCCGAAGACGGTGCGCTCGGCTCCAGTGCAGGAGCTCGTCCATGAAGGCGACGAGGTGAACCTCGATCGCCTGCCGATCCAGCACTGCTGGCCCGGCGACGTGGCACCGCTGGTAACCTGGGCCCTGGTGGTGACCAAGGGGCCGCACAAGTCTCGCCAGAACCTGGGCATCTACCGGCAGCAGAAGCTGGGCAGGAATCGCTTGATCATGCGCTGGCTGTCGCACCGTGGCGGGGCACTGGATTTCCAGGAGTTCCAGAAGGCGCATCCCGGCGAGCCCTTCCCGGTGGCGGTGGCATTGGGGGCCGATCCGGCCACTATCCTGGGGGCGGTGACGCCGGTACCGGATTCGCTCTCCGAATACGCGTTTGCGGGGCTTCTGAGAGGCTCGCGTACCGAGTTGGTCAAGTGTGGCCACGCCGATCTCGAGGTCCCGGCATCGGCGGAGATCATCCTGGAAGGTTTCATCCATCCGGATGACATGGCGCCGGAAGGCCCCTACGGCGATCACACCGGCTACTACAACGAGATCGATCATTTCCCGGTATTCACGGTGACGCGCATGACCATGCGACGCGACGCCATCTATCACTCGACCTATACCGGGCGCCCTCCGGACGAGCCGGCGATTCTGGGGGTGGCGCTCAACGAAGTCTTCGTGCCGATCCTGCAGAAGCAGTTTCCGGAAATCACCGATTTCTACCTGCCCCCCGAAGGCTGTTCCTACCGCATGGCGATAGTGACCATGAAGAAGCAGTACCCGGGCCACGCCAAGCGGGTGATGATGGGCGTCTGGAGCTTCCTGCGCCAGTTCATGTATACCAAGTTCGTGGTGGTGCTCGACGACGACGTGAGTGCCCGCGACTGGAAGGACGTGATCTGGGCGATCACCACCCGCATGGACCCCGCCCGGGACACCGTCATGGTGGAAAATACGCCCATCGATTATCTGGATTTCGCCTCGCCGGTAGCGGGGCTGGGCTCCAAGATGGGACTGGACGCCACCACCAAATGGCCCGGCGAGACAGATCGAGAGTGGGGTACGCCTATCGTCATGGACGAGGCCGTCAAGACCCGTGTCAGCGAACGCTGGAACGAGTTGGGTATCGAGCTGCCCCCCCAAACCTGATGACCAAGAGGTATTCATGACGGCAAGGATCCTGACCTGCCAGGTGACGGTAGTGGAGGACATGACTCCCGACGTCTTTCGAGTCCGACTGGAGGGGCGTGCCGAGGCCATGGCTCACGCGCCAGGCCAGTACCTGGAACTGAAGCTCGACGATGATACCTGGGTACCGTTTTCCATTGCCAACGCCCATACCGGCGATGGCACCCTCGAGCTGCATATCCAGCACTGGCCGGAGCGTGAGAACTCCGCCCGGTTGCGCAAGCTCATGCAGGTGGCCCACCACCTGACCGTTCACCTGCCCGGCGGTGACTGTGTGCTCGATCCTGAAAGCCGCCGCCCGCTGCTGCTGCTGGCTGCCGGCACGGGCTTCTCCCAGATGAAGGCCATTGTCGAAGCCTCGCTGCACGAGTGGCCCGAGCGGCCTATCGACCTGTGGTGGGCGGCGCGGGAGCGTCGTGACCTCTATCTGGAAAACTTGCCCCGGGAGTGGGCCGGGGGATATGACAACGTCCACTTCCACCTGGTGACCGAAAGGGAGCCGGAACTGCCTGTCGATGGCGTGCGTGTCATCCCCCATCGCGGCCGTATCGATCAGGCCTTGGCGGCCACCCTCGATGACGTGAGTGGGCATGATGTCTACCTGTCCGGCTCGCCGGGCATGGTCTATGCCTGTGTCGATGTGCTGGCCTCGCTGGGACTCTCTCCGTCGCGGGTATTCTCCGACGTCTTTGCCTACGCGCCACGCTCGCCTCTGGTGCCGGTAGTGGGCAGCCTGAAGCAGGGAAGCGTCCAGTGAGCGCTTCTCCCATACTCATCACCGGCGGGGCGCAGCGGCTTGGCCGTCACTGCGCGGAGCGCCTGGTGGAAGACGGGCACCCGGTGATCATCAGCTACCGCCGTGAGCGCCCCGAGCTCGCTGCCCTGCGTGAACGGGGCATTGTCACCCTCCAGGCGGATTTTGCCACCGAGGCCGGTATCCTGGATTTCATTTCCCGCCTGAAGTCGGCAACGCCGTCCCTCAGGGCGATCGTGCACAACGCCAGCGACTGGGCGCCGGACTCGGCCGACGAGCAGGCCGGCGCGACCTTCGAACGGCTGTTTCGGGTCCACATGCAGGCGCCCTACCTGATCAACCTGCACTGCCGTGACCTGCTGGAGGCCTGCGGCGAGCCCCAGCGCGATATCGTTCATGTCACCGACTACGTGGTACAGAAGGGCTCGAGGAAACACGCCGCCTATGCCGCCACCAAGGCGGGTCTGGAGAGTCTGACCCTTTCGTTTGCCGCCATGCTGGCGCCCACGGTTCAGGTCAATGCCATCGCACCGGCATTGATCATGCTGGGCGAGGGTGATGGCGAAGCCTATGCCGAGCAGGCCAGGGCCAAGTCGGCGATGGGCATGGTGCCGGGGCCGGGGGTGATCTATCAGAGCCTGCGCTACCTGCTCGACAACCGCTACGTCACCGGCATCACCCTGCCGGTCGATGGCGGCCGCCATCTGCGCTGACGGCCCCATGGGCGAGGCCACCTCGATACTCTGCTAGACTGGAAGGCATGACACAGCGTTCACGGAAGACGTCCACGGTTGGACATCCCTTGCCGGAAAGGAGCGATACAGATGGCCGCAACCCCGCACTACCATGACGAAAGCAGCCTGCTCTGGCTGGTGCCTGGACTGGTGGTACTGGCGATCAATTGCCTGCCACTGATCATTGGCGTCACACGGGCCGTTGTGGGCTGAACTGGCGTTTGGCTCTTGCCAAGCGATCCGGGACACGGCACGATGTTCCCATACGCAATCAGGAGACGCTCATGATGCCGGACCGCCTTGCCAACCGCTTCGACCGACGTGCCCCGCAGGCTGCGGCGGTGTCGTGCGTGGCCGGGCCTGGCGGAGAAGCGGTCTCTGAGCGTTTCGGGGGAGAGTATTGGTACTGGTTTAGCGCCGGTGTGCCGGTGGCCGGGTCCTGAGTCGAGGATACCGCCACGAAGGCACACCCTAACCGGGTTGCCTCCCCCTAGAACCCCCGGTCGGCAACCCGATCGGGGGTTTTGCGTCTGCGCGGCCCCCCATTTTGCAACGTACGCAGCGAACCAAACGCAGCACATCCAGATAGAGGAGACGCACCATGACCGCACGCTTTGACGCTTTTGCCGCCTATACCCCGAACCGTCAGGACTATCATGGCTGGGGATATGGCTGGCGATTTAGCGTTGCGCGGTCGGCTCAGTGCGCCACCTCCGACCGTGAGACAACCGGTGGCATTGACACGACACGATGTTTGCCAATCTCACGGAGTTGACTGCCATGAATGCCCATACTTCCCTTGCCGAGCGACTACCCGTCGACGGCCATGCCGATCTTGACGCGACAGCCGACGCGAGTGGCGCCGGCGCGTCGCTTCCCACGCCTGGTGAGTTGCGCCGCCGCCTGCCCCTCTCGCCGTTTCTGGCGGAACTCCTCCGGACCCAGCGGCAAGCCGTCCAGGATATCGTTCAGGGTCGCGACGACCGCCTGCTGGTGGTGGTAGGCCCCTGCTCGATACATGACCCGTTGGCGGCACTGGAGTATGCCCAGCGCCTGGCGGAGCTGGCCCCGAGAGTCTCCGACCGCCTGCTGCCGGTGATGCGTGTCTACGTCGAGAAGCCGCGTACCACGATAGGCTGGAAAGGCCTCGCCTATGACCCCGATCTCGACGGCGGCGGCAATATGGCCCGCGGCCTGCATCTGTCACGGCATTTGATGCGCGAGATCGTCTCGCTCGGCCTGCCGGTTGCCACCGAACTGCTGCAACCGATGCTGGCGCCCTATCTGGACGACCTGCTGGCCTGGGTGGCCATTGGGGCCCGGACCACGGAGTCCCAGCTTCATCGCGAACTGGCCAGTGGCCTGGAGACCGCCGTTGGCTTCAAGAACGGCACCGGTGGCGATATCAAGGTGGCCCTGGACGCCATGCGAGCAGCGGGGCACCCCCACCAGCATTTCGGCATGGATGCCGACGGGCGTCCGATGATGCGGGAGACGATGGGCAACCCGCACACCCATGTGGTATTGCGTGGTGGCCATGACGGGCCCAATCACGATGCCGGTTCGGTCCGTGCCTGTCGTCATGCCCTGGAAGCCGCCAGGCTGACGCCCCGCCTGATGGTCGATTGCAGTCATGCCAATGCCTGCAAGGACCATCGGCGCCAGGGCGAGGTGCTGCGCGACGTGCTGGCGCAGCGCCTGGCCGGCGAGCGCAGCCTGATGGGCCTGATGCTGGAGAGCCACCTGGAGGAGGGGCGTCAGGACCTCGATGCCGGTGCGCTTCGCTACGGCGTGTCGGTGACCGATGCCTGCCTGGGGTGGGAAAGCACCGAGGCGATGCTGCTGGAGGCCGCCGAGCGTTTGCGTTGATCATGACCGGGACGGCGACTGTACCTGAGCGGAGGATGTCGGGATAATCCCGGCATTCTCGCCGCAACAGGAGCCCCGCCATGCCGTTTACCTTTGAGCACCATGATCCGAATTCCTATCGTCGCAAGGCGCGCCTCATCAGCGTTGCCATGGCCGGCCAGTTGATCGTCTTCGGGCTGGTGTTCTCCCAACTGCTGACCGCCACCTTCGGATCGAGCCTTTGGCTCAATGCGATTGGTGTGCTGCTGGGCCTGATTGTCACCAGCCTGACCTTCGCCGTGCTGCGTGAGCGGCCCTGGATGACCGAGATGCGCTATGTCTGGCAACTCAAGCATCATCTGTCCCGGGTCAGTGGCTATCTTGCCACCCTGCGTCGCGAGATGGAGCAGGGCAACAGCGTGGCGCTGAACCTGATGGCCTTCTATCACCAGGGCATGGTCCAGCTCGCCGAACTCAACGGCCGTACCCTGGATGACGATTCCGAGCGCATCGCCGAACGACAGCGGATACGGCTGCTGCGCGAGGAGAGAGGCCTGCCTGAGCGGGTCGAAGGCTTCGACCCGCACGATCTGGCCGCTTTCAAGCGTAGCTAGCCCTTTATCCTGCCACTCCATTACTGGGCGAGCAGGCGGGCCGCACGCTTGGCGAAGTAGGTGAGGATGCCGTCGGCACCGGCGCGTTTGAAGCACATCAGCGACTCGAGAATGACCTCATCGGGTGACAGCCAGCCGTTATCGAAGGCGGCCATGTGCATGGCGTACTCGCCGCTTACCTGATAGGCGTAGGTGGGTACCTTGAGTTCGTCCTTGATGCGGCGTACCACGTCCAGATAGGGCATGCCCGGCTTGACCATCACCATGTCGGCCCCTTCGGCGAGATCCAGGGCCACTTCATGCAGGGCTTCGTCACCGTTGGCCGGGTCCATCTGGTAGGTGCGCTTGTCGGCCTTGCCCAGGTTGGCAGCGGAGCCTACGGCGTCACGAAAGGGGCCGTAGTAGTGAGAGGCATACTTGGCGCTGTAGGCCATGATCCGCACGTTGTGCAGGTGTTCCTGCTCCAGCACCTGGCGAATTTCACCGATGCGACCATCCATCATGTCCGAGGGCGCCACCACGTCGGCGCCGGCCTCGGCATGGGACAGCGCCTGCTTGAGCAGGGTTTCCACGGTGCGATCGTTCAGCACGTAGCCGCTGTCGTCGATGATTCCGTCCTGGCCATGGCTGGTGTAGGGATCCAGTGCCACATCGGTGATGATGCCGAGCTCAGGGATGGCCTCCTTCAGGGCCCGCACGCTGCGCTGAACCAGGCCGCTGGAGCTGTAGGCCTCTTCGGCCAGCTCACTCTTGAGCGCTTGATCCACTACCGGAAACAGGGCAAGGGCGGGAATGCCCAGGTCACGGGCTTCACGGGCTTCCTCGATCAGCAGATCCAGCGACAGGCGCTCCACGCCAGGCATGGAGGGAATGGCTTCACGACGCTGTTCGCCATCGAGCACGAATACCGGCCAGATCAGGTCGGAGGGTGTCAGGGTGGATTCACGCATCAGCCGGCGCGAGAAGTCATCGCGCCGCATGCGCCGCATGCGGGTGGCGGGAAACTGGCGAGTGGTCATGAAACTCAAGGCTCTTCTCCGGCTGTGGGGCCATCATGGGGCCCCTTGTCGATATCGTTGAGTATATCAGCGTGGCCGCGTGCCGGAAGCTGCGCCTTGTCGCACCCGGGATGACTCTCTAAAGTGTTGGCTTCAGGATTCACGGCAGAGCCCTTCATTCAAGGAGAAAGGCATGAGCAAACAGGTGGCGGTCATCCTGTCTGGCTGCGGCGTCCAGGATGGCTCGGAGATCTATGAGACCACCCTGACCCTGCTGCGGTTGGACCAGTTGGGTATCGGCTATCGCTGCTTCGCGCCGGATATCGAGCAGCACCATGTTATCGATCATCGTAGCGGTGAAGTCGCCGAGGGCGAGTCACGTAATGTGCTGGTGGAGTCGGCGCGGCTGGCTCGGGGGGACATCGGCTCCCTGGAAGATCTCGATGCCGGTGAGTTCGATGCGGTGATCCTTCCCGGTGGGTTCGGCGCCGCCAAGAACCTGTCGAACTTTGCCGAGGCAGGGAGCGAGATGGAGCTCCTCGACGGGCTGGCGGAGGCGCTGGCTTCCTTCCATGAGGTGCGCAAGCCGATCGGACTGATGTGTATCACACCGGCTCTCGTACCAAGGCTGCTGGGCCCGGGGATCGCCGTGACCATTGGCCATGATCCGGGCGTTTCCGGTGCCATCAGTTCCATGGGGGGGCTGCATCGCAGCTGCAGCGTCGAGGACATCGTGGTCGATTTCGAGAATCGTGTCGTCACCACGCCAGCCTACATGCTGGCTTCGCGTATCAGCGAAGCCGCTACGGGGATCTTCAAGCTGGTTGATCGTATCCATGAGCTCATGGACCTCTAGCCGTCCGCCTTGCATGGAGAAGGCCCCTGTCCGGCGCGATACCGGATGGGGGCCTTGTCGTTCTGGTCCGTCGCTCTGGTGGGATGCGGCTTCTGTCCGCCTACGGCTCGTCGCGTTCACCAGGTTGCTCGTCGGATGCGGCCGCCTTGCGGCGTCGACGCACCAAGCGGCCGAACAGGATGCCCACCTCGTAAAGCAGGTACATGGGTACGGCCAGCAGGGTCTGGGAAATGACGTCGGGTGGCGTCAGCAGCATGCCGACCACGAAGCAGCCCAGGATGACATAGGGTCGCTTCTTCGACAGGCTCTCCACCGTGGTGGCACCGGTGACGATCAGCAGGAAGGTGGCGATGGGTATCTCGAAGGCCACGCCGAAAGCGAAGAAGAGCTTGAGGACGAAGTTGAGATACTGGTTGATGTCGGTCATCACCGCCACGTTCTCCGGCCCGGTCTGGGTGAAGAACTGGAACAGCAGCGGAAAGACCGCATAATAGGCGAAGGCAGCCCCGGCATAGAACAGCCCGACACTGGACGCCAGGATCGGCAGGGCCAGTGTCTTCTCGTTATCGTAGAGCCCAGGGGCCACGAAAGCCCACGCCTGGTGCAGCACGTAGGGAATGGCCACGAATACGGCCACCACCAGCGTCAGTTTGAAGGGGGCCAGGAAGGGCGAGGCGACCTCGGTGGCGATCATCTGCGAGCCTTCCGGCAACATCCCCATCAGCGGCTGGGCCACGAAGGTGTAGATCTCGTTGGCAAAGGGGTAGAGTCCGAGAAAGATCACCAGGATCGCGACCACTGCGCGCAGCAACCGTGAACGCAGTTCGATGAGGTGTTCGATCAAGGGGGCCTGGCCGAGATCCTGCTTGTCACCGGAGTCGCTCATCGTGAAGCGGCATCCTTCTTGTCGTCAGGGGTGGAGGACGGTTTATCAGGCGTCTTCTCGGGAGCTTCCCGGGCGTTGGCCAGGGCATCATCGAGACGAGAGGATGCCGGCTGGCGCGGGGGTTCGTCACCAGCCTGCGCCTGGGACGTCTCGCTTTCGCCGGGCTTCTTCCGGCGCAGGGAGGGCGATACGGGTTCGGCAATACTTTCCACGTCACGCTTGGCCCGGTCGAGGCTCTCGTCGAGCTTCGACTGCTGCTCCTTGAGCTTCTGGCGGAGTTCCTCCGCCTCTAGCTGAGAGCTGATTTCCCGCTGCATGCCAGAAACGGTACGCTTGATCTTGCCAATCCATAGCCCAGCGGTGCGCGCCGCCTTGGGCAGGCGCTCCGGGCCGAGCACCAGTAGAGCCACGATCCCGATGATCAGGAGTTCGAGAAAGCCGATATCAAACATAGGGGCTTATTTGCGCTCTTCCGGGTCCTCGACCTTGTCCGCTGCCTTCTCCTCGGCCCGAACGTCATAGGTATTGGACTGCTCGTCATGAGCGACCTTGGCCTGTGCCTTGTCCTTGTCGTCCTTCTCTTCCTCGCTCACGGCCTGCTTGAAGCCCTTGACTGCGCCACCCAGGTCGGTGCCGACGTTTCGCAGCTTCTTGGTGCCGAAGATCAGGATGATGATCCCGAGTACGATCAGCAGTTGCCAGATACTGATACCACCTAACATGAAGAGTTTCCTCTGAGTCGGGTTTCCGGCCTATCCGGAAGAACCAGTCACTGCATGTCAATCACCAGATGCAAGGTACCAAGGGCGGATGATTGAACCGTGTCACTTGGACCTTGTCGCCTTCTCTTCGTGCCCCGAAATGCCGAAGCGGCGGGCCAGTTCGTCGAGCACAGCCTGATGATCGAGCCCGAGGTGCGATAGCATCACCAGACTATGAAACCACAGGTCGGCGGTCTCGGCGACCAGTGCTTTGCGTTGTGCCTCGCCACCCGCTTCGGCATCCTTGGCTGCCAGCACCGTCTCGGTCGCTTCTTCACCGACTTTCTCGAGTATCTTGTTCAGCCCCTCGTGATGCAAGGTGGCCACGTAGGAATCGGCTGGATCGGCATTGCGGCGCCGGGCCAGGACGTCGAAGAGCTCATCGAGGATATCACTCATGAAAGCGTTTCCGATTGCGGAGGGTCAAGTTCATTGCCAGACCAGCAGTAGCAAGCCGAGACCGGCAGCGGCCAGTATGGCCCAGGGCTGGTCGCCGGCCCACTGGGTCAAAGGCTGCCAGGCAAGTGCCAGTACCACCAGGATCAGCCCCAGTCGCAACCGGCGCCCGTTGCGGCGGCTCTGGGTCAACTGCTGACGTATGCCGTCCATGGCGATGGCCTGGCGCTGGCGCTGGCGGTGTTCGTGTTCGATTCGGCTCATTGCCTGGTGGGCGAGGGACGGCAGTTCGGGTAGCTGGCGCGAGAGGTCCGGTGCCTGTCGTTTCAGCGACTCCCAGAAGCCGGAAGCGCCGGCCCGCTCCTTCATCCAGCGCTCGAGATAGGGCTTGGCGGTGGTCCAGAGGTCCAGGTCCGGGTAGAGCTGCCGGCCCAGCCCCTCGATATTGAGCAGGGTTTTCTGCAGCAGGACCAGCTGTGGCTGGACTTCCATGTTGAAGCGTCGTGCGGTCTGGAAGAGACCCAGCAGCACCTGGCCGAAGGAAATGTCCTTCAGCGGCTTTTCGAGAATCGGCTCGCACACGGTTCGGATGGCGGCGGCGAACTCGTTGGCCCGGGTGTTCTCGCCGACCCAGCCAGATTCGATGTGCAGGGCCGCGACTTCATAGTAGTCCTGATGGAAGAAGGCGAGCAGGTTGCGTGCCAGGTAGTCCTGGTCCTCGCGGGTCAAGCTGCCGACGATGCCGCAGTCGATGGCAATGTACTGGGGATCGTGGGGCTCCCCGCGGGCGACGAAGATATTGCCCGGATGCATGTCGGCGTGGAAGAAATTGTCGCGAAACACCTGGGTGAAGAAGATCTCCACGCCCCGCTCGGCCAGTCGCTTGAGATCGGTGCCCTGAGCTCTCAGGGTGGTGATGTCCGCCACCGGGACGCCGTAGATGCGCTCCTGTACCATGACCCGACGGCGGGTGTGGGACCAGTGGATGGCAGGCACATAGAGCAGGGGAGAATCCTTGAAGTTGCGCTTGAGCTGCGAGGTATTGGCCGCTTCCTTGTGCAGGTCCAGCTCATCGAACAGTGTCGCTTCATAGTCGCGGACGACTTCCACCGGGCGCAGCCGGCGAGCTTCGGGAATCCTGGCCAGCACACCGGCTACCCGGTACATCAGCGCCATGTCCTGGCGCATGATCGGCTCGATCCCGGGACGAATGATCTTGGCAACCACCTCTTCGCCGGTATGGAGTCGGGCGGCATGCACCTGGGCGATGGAGGCCGACGCCAGGGGCTCGGGTTCGAAGTGGGCGAAGGCGATGTCGAGTGGCATGCCTAGCTCTTCTTCCACCAGTTCACGTGCCTCGCGTCCGGGGAAGGGGGGCACCTGATCCTGCAGTCGCCTGAGCTCATCGGCGACTTCCTCGGGCAGCAGGTCGCGCCGGGTGGAAAGCAACTGGCCGAACTTGACGAAGATGGGGCCGAGGGCTTCCAGCGCCAGGCGCAGACGCTCCCCTCGTGAGCGTTTGCCAACCGGCACGAGTCGAAGGGGAGAGAGAAAGAACATCAGCCTGAGGAACCAGGGCAGCCGTTCCATCGGCAACAGAGTGTCGAGGCGGTAACGGGTGATCACCCAGATGATGCGCAGTAGCCGAAGGCTCATCACGACGAGGCCTCGCGTTCCAGTTGACGACGCAGCCTCTTCAGACGGGCTTCCAGGCGGTCGGTGGTCATTTCCAGTTCGGTCAGGTGGTCCCGCAGATTTTCGAATTGCCGCTTACCGGGCACCAGTCGCGCTTCCTCGAAGACGTATTCGGCGATATCGGCCGTCATCTCTTCACGGGCGCGCAACCCCCAGCGAGCGAACCGGCGCAGCCCTTCGGTCAGGCCGTGCGCCGGAATATCGCCCAGCCAGCGTGCCAGCTCCGTTTCCCAGTCCAGGTCCAGGTCGAGCAGCAGGTCACGGGTTTCCTCGAGCAGGTGGATGCGGCCGCGTACCGCGAGCTTGCCCTGGAACATCAGCCGTTCGATGGATTCGCCTCCCAGCAGCCTGCCGAGTACCTCGACATTGAGCTCGGCGATGGCGTCAAAGGCTTCCTCGGCGGGATCTTCCGGGCACAGCAGGTAGAGGCCATCCGGGTGGAAATGTACCGCCACCATCAGCTCGGGCCGCTCCAGCCTGAAAAGAAGCCGGTGGCCGGCAAGCCGTGCCAGCCGCGCGGGCGCGGCGGGGTCGCGGGCGAGCAGGACGTTGAGCATACGCTCGATACCAGCCAGCACCAGCATTACAATTTGATACCGCGGTGCAGGGCGACGATGCCCCCGGTGAGGTTGGTGTACTCGACCCGCTCCAGGCCGGCGGCTTCCATCATTGCCTTGAGCGTTTCCTGGTCGGGGTGCATGCGGATCGACTCGGCGAGGTAGCGATAGCTGTCGCCATCATTGGCGACCAGTTCACCCATTCTCGGCAGCAGCCGGAAGGAGTACTCGTCATAGGCCCGGGACAGTACGGAATTGGTGGGCTTGGAAAACTCCAGTACCAGGAGCCGGCCGCCGGGCTTCAGCACACGGGTCATGGAGCGCAGGGCGGCATCCTTGTCGGTGACGTTGCGCAGGCCGAAGGCAATGGTGATGCAGTCGAAGCTGTTATCGGGGAACGGCAGGCATTCGGCATTGGCCTGAACGTACTCCACGTTGCCACCCACCCCGTTGTCGAGCAGCTTGTCGCGGCCGACCCGCAGCATCGACTCGTTGATGTCGGCCAATACCACGCGGCCACGCGAACCTACCATGCGGGAGAATTTCAGGGTCAGGTCGCCGGTTCCCCCGGCGATATCGAGCACGCTATGGCCGGGGCGCACACCGCAGCGTTCGATGGTCAAGCGCTTCCAGAGACGGTGAATGCCAAAGGACATCAGGTCGTTCATGACGTCGTAGCGGGCCGCCACGGAATGGAAGACATCGGCCACGCGTGAGGCCTTCTCATCGACCGGCACTTCCTGATAGCCG
This sequence comes from Billgrantia endophytica, assembly GCF_002879615.1. GTDB lineage: Bacteria > Pseudomonadota > Gammaproteobacteria > Pseudomonadales > Halomonadaceae > Halomonas > Halomonas endophytica. The sequence continues at coordinate 131,213 of NZ_PNRF01000013.1, read as the reverse complement.
AAATGGGTGGTGTGCTTGTCCCTGGGGCTCATGCGAAAGGGCTCCCGAATCGCTGCGGTGAGAGGAGGCCGAGGGGGCTTTCGGCCTCGAATGGGCGCCATTGTAGCCTTCCCTTGACCTACTTGTCTTGACGGGTGTCCGCCTCCCCCGTGCTGCGGCATATTGTCACAGGGGGCGGTCTCGTCTTAAGTCCTGGACGCTGCGGCCGATGTCTCGTTGCGCGGGACACGTTCACCTTGCCGCCTGGACCAGGAGCCGAGAATGCGCACCAGAAGCGCGATACATTCGCTGCGACGCTTGTTGTTGCTGGGAGCCTGCGGGCTCATGCTGCCGGCCGTGTCGTCGGCTGGCCTGAAGCTGGGGCTGGTGGCCCCGCTGAGCGGTCCGGCGTCTTCCCTGGGAGAGGGCATGCGTGAGGGTATCGAGGCGCACTTTGCCGAGATCAACGCCGGCGGCGGGGTCCATGGTCGTCAGCTGGAACTGCTGGTCAGGGATGATCGCTACGAGCCGCTGCGCTCCGCACCCGAGACGCGGGGCCTGATCGAGGAAGAGGAAATCCTGGCCTCGATCGGTAACGTGGGAACCCCCACGGCGATCGTCACCCTTCCACTGCACAACCGCCACCAGACCCTGCTGTACGGCGCCTTCACGGGAGCCGGCGGGCTGCGCCTGGCGCCGCCGGACCGCTACGTCATCAACTATCGAGCCAGCTACGTGCAGGAAACGGCGGCCATGGTCGAAGGATTGCTGGAAGCGGGCATCCGGCCCGAGGAGCTGGCGTTCTTCACCCAGAACGACGGGTATGGCGATGCCGGCTACGCGGGCGGCATCAGCGCGTTGAAGGCCCATGGATTCGACGATGCCGAGTCTCTTCCCCACGGCCGCTACTCTCGCAACTCCCGCAATATCCATCAAGGGCTGGCCACCATCCTGCAGGCGCCGGTGGCGCCCAGAGCCATCATCATCGTCGGTACCTATGGCCCAGCGGCCGATTTCATCCGCGAAGCCCGGCGGGATCTTCCCGATGTGCTGTTCCTCAATGTCTCATTTGTCGGCAGCCAGGCGCTGCTCGACGAACTCGATGACATGGCCGATGGCGTCATCATCACCCAGGTGGTGCCGCCGATCGACGCGGACCTGCCGGCGGTGACGGCCTATCAGGCCGCACTCGAACGGCATGCCCGCGGCGCCGAGCCGAATTTCGTTTCGCTGGAGGGGTATCTGGCGGCGGCGCTGTTCGTCAAGGGACTGGAAGCCGCCGGCCCCGATCCCGACCGGGAAGGTGTCATCGACGCTCTGCTGGGGCTGGGCGAGGTCGACCTGGGCCTGGGTGAACCTCTCAGGCTGGGGACGGGAGACCACCAGGCCAGCGATGGGGTCTGGCCGACGCGGATCGACGGTGGGCGGTTCGAGCCGGTGGACTGGGAAAACCTGCTGCGCTGACGCTGCCCATCTTCCTTGCCAGGCCAGGTAGCCGCCATTGCCAGCTTCCCGGTCATGTACATCAAAGGTACTGACATGAAGAAAGTCCTTAGTCTGCGCGCCATGCTGGTCGGGTTGTTCATGACGGCCGTGCTCGGCGCGGTCGTGCTGGCCGCCACGGGGCTGATGAGCAATCAGCGGCTGGTCGACTCGCAGCGCTTCATCATCAACGACGTGCTGCCGCTACAGGCCGCCAGTCGCGGCATGGTCGACACGATGGGACAGTTCGGCCAGCGCCATGCCAACCTGCTTGTCGCCCACAGCGATGAGGCGCTGCAGCGCGTTACTCCGCAGGCGCAGCTCGCCGACCGCTTCCAGGCGGAGCGCGATGCGCTGCAGGCTGGCGACGATGACGCCCAGGCCGAGCGCTTGGCAGTCCTCGATGCGCGCTACCAGGCATTGCTGGACGCCGACGGCGCGCTGGAGCGGGCCCGGAGGGAGGACATCCTGCTCGCCGAGGCCATGAACGGGCGCATCATGGCGATGCAGTCGCACATCGGGGAGGTCATGGACAGCGCCGAGAACATGTCAGGGCGGGCCATGCTGAGCAACGTGCGCAAAGAGATCCAGCTGCGTGATCAGGTCGAGGCGTGGCAGGAGGATGGCATGACCACCCTGCCGACCGCACTACTCGAGCAGGCCGTGGGAGTGCGCACCGATATCGCCCAGATCGGTGGCGAAGTCCGTACGGCGGTCGCCATGCTGGCGGATCTGGGACGCCAGCTCACCCAGGTCGAGAGCGCCGACGCCCTGGTCAACCTGCGCTACAACCAGATCACTCAGCAGATCAACCTGGCCCGCCAGTCGCTGGCCGCCATCGCGGCTTCGCCGCAGGCCAATAGTGAGCAGATCGCCCTGGCCGAATCGCTGCGTGACATCATCGGCCGTCTCGATGAACTGATGGTGAGTGGGGAGAACGCGGTTTATGGTCTGCGCCAGCAGCAGATTGACCTGCAGCTACGGCAACAGCAGGCATTGGAGGCCGTCGAGGAGGCCATGGTCGCGATGCGCATGCTGCTGGGCGAAGTCGAGGCATTCAGCGTGGCCCAGGCCGATGGCGCGGCGAGTCGGGCGGAGGAGCTGGCCAGCGCGGGACAGATCCTGCAGGTCGTGGTGACGCTGGCCGTCGTGTTGGTACTGGCGATCTTCGGCTGGCGAACCCTGGTACGTGTACTGGGGCCGCTGGGGCAGATGCGCAGCCAGATGGAAGCGATCGGCGGCGACGCGGGGGCCGGCGCCGATCTCTCCCGGCGGATCGAGCTGGATCGTGACGACGAGATCGGCCGGGCGGCGAAGGCGTTCAATCGCATGATGGAGACCTTCGAGGGCATCGTGGCGCAGATACGTGACGGCGCCGAAAAGGTGGCCGTCAGCAGTCGCCAGATCGCCGCCGGCAACGGGGACCTGTCACAGCGAACCGAGGAACAGTCGGCGTCACTCGCCGAGACCGCCTCGAGCCTCGGGCAGATCACCACCACCGTTCGTCAGACGGCGGACTATGCGCATCAGGCGAGGGAAGCCAGCGGCGACGTCAGCCATCGGGCACGCCTGGCCGGTGACGTGGCGGCACGCACCGATGCGGCGATGTCAGGCATTCGACAGTCGAGCGAACGCATCACCTCGATCATCACCGTCATCGATGACATCGCTTTCCAGACCAATCTGCTGGCGCTCAACGCCTCGGTGGAGGCCGCGCGGGCTGGCGAGCAGGGCCGAGGGTTCGCCGTGGTGGCATCGGAGGTGCGCAAGCTGGCCAGTCGAAGTGCGGAAGAAGCCGCCCAGATACGGGGGCTGGTCGCCGACAGTGTCAGGCGGGTCGAAGAGGGAGCCGGCCTGGTGGCGTCGACCAGTGAGCACCTCAAGGAGATCATGGAGAGCCTGACAAGCGTGACCAACCATGTCACCGAGATCGCCCAGGCCACTCAGGAACAGTCGGCCGGTATCGAACAGATCAACCAGGCGATCGCTCAGCTCGACCAGGTCACCCATCAGAACGCACGCCTGGTACAGGAGGCCACCAGTGCCAGCAAGTCGCTCGACGAGCGGGCCGCCGACATGCATGCGCTGGTCGGTCATTTCAAGACCGGGACGGGAGAGGCGCTGCGGCTGGCCGGACCCGCACAGGTGACGGTCGGCAGGTTCGAATGACCCGTCAGGCAATCGACCGCCATCGCCGTCAGAGCTGCTTGATCTCGATGCCCAAGGGCTCCCGCGAGGCGCCCGCCTCTTCCAGGCGCCTCAGGTAGTCGGCCCAGTAGGCGTCGCGATTCTCGATCAGCTCGTAGAGATACTCCCAGCTGAAGAGGCCGCTGTCGTGGCCGTCGTCGAAGGCGAGCTTGACGGCATAGCGGCCAACCGGCTCGACGTTCTTCAGACCGACGTCCTTCTTGCCCACCTGCAGCACGGCGGTGTCCCGGCCATGGCCGCGCACCTCGGCGGAGGGGGAATAGACCCGCAGGTACTCCACCGGCAGGCGGTGGCTCCCACCGTCGGCGTAGGTGAGCTCCAGCTCGCGGGCCTTCTTGTGGTAGTGGATCTTGCTGGGGATGGGGGCAGTCATGCAGGACTCCGCTTGCGTTGGTGAAGCGCGGCTGTCCGGCGACAGGCGCCGCGCTCATGTAGGCCTCCGCTGCTGCGGTACTGGCGAACCGAGGTGCAGCCCTCGATTAAAGAATATACCGCGACAGGTCCTCGTCCATGGCCAGTTCGCCAAGCTGGGAATCCACGTAGGCGGCATCGATTTCCAGTGGCGTGCCGATGTCGGCTCCCTTGAACGATGCCTCCTCCAGCAGGCGCTCCATCACGGTATGCAGGCGGCGCGCGCCGATGTTCTCGGTACCCTCGTTGACCTTCCAGGCGATCTCGGCGATACGCTCGATGCCATCCTCGGTGAAGCTGATATCCAGCCCTTCGGTGGCCAGCAGCGCCTTGTACTGCTTGGTCAGGGCGGCGGAGGGTTCGGTGAGGATGCGCTTGAAGTCGTCCGGTGTCAGCGCCTCGAGCTCCACGCGGATCGGCAGGCGTCCCTGCAGCTCGGGGATCAGGTCCGACGGACGCGACAGGTGGAAAGCGCCGGAGGCGATGAACAGGATATGGTCGGACTTGACCATGCCGTACTTGGTGGAAACCGTGGAGCCCTCGATCAACGGCAGCAGGTCGCGCTGCACGCCCTCGCGAGAGACCTCGCCACCGCTGGATTGGCCGCTGCCCTTGGTCACCTTGTCGATCTCGTCGAGGAAGACGATGCCGTTCTGCTCCACCGCATCGATGGCGCGATGCTTGATCTCCTCTTCGTTGACCAGCTTGCCGGCCTCCTCGTCACGCAGCAGGGCGAAGGCATCCTTCACCGCCACGCGACGAGTCTCGGTCTTCTGTCGCCCCATGTTGGAAAAGAGACTCTGCAGCTGACTGGTCATCTCTTCCATGCCCGGCGGGGTCATGATGTCGATGCCAGGTCCATGGGGCGTGACCTCGATGTCGATCTCCTTGTCGTCGAGCTGACCCTCGCGCAGCTTCTTGCGAAAGATCTGGCGCGTCGAGCTGTCGCTGCGGGCGCTCTCCTCCTGGCCCCGGGGGGGCGGCAGCAGGGCGTCGAGAATCCGGTCTTCGGCGGCATCCTCGGCGCGGTGACGCACTTCGTCCTTGGCCTGCTCGCGTACCAGCTTGATGGCTGCCTCGGTCAGGTCGCGGATGATCGACTCGACGTCGCGTCCCACATAGCCCACCTCGGTGAACTTGGTGGCTTCGACCTTGATGAAGGGTGCCCGGGCCAGCTTGGCCAGGCGGCGGGCGATCTCGGTCTTGCCCACGCCGGTGGGACCGATCATCAGGATGTTCTTGGGGGTGACCTCGTGACGCAGGTCGCCGTCGAGCTGCATGCGCCGCCAGCGGTTGCGCAGGGCAATGGCAACGGCGCGCTTGGCGTCCTGTTGGCCGATGATGTACTGGTCCAGCGCGTGGACGATCTCGCGGGGTGTCATCTGGGTCATTGTGGCGGCCTTAGTGTTCCTTGGAAGACAGCTCTTCGAGGGTAACGTGATGGTTGGTGAACACACAGATGTCACCAGCGATCTCGAGCGCTTTCTCGGTGATCTCGCGGGCGTCGAGATCGGTGTTCTCGAGCAGGGCGCGAGCGGCGGCCAGGGCGAAGTTGCCGCCGGAGCCGATGGCGATGATACCCCGCTCGGGTTCCACCACGTCGCCATTGCCGGTAATGATCAGCGAAGCATCCTTGTCGGCCACGGCGAGCAGGGCTTCCAGGCGACGCAGGGCGCGGTCGGTGCGCCAGTCCTTGGCCAGTTCCACGGCGGCCTTGACCAGGTTGCCCTGGTACTTCTCCAACTGCGCTTCGAATCGCTCGAAAAGGGTAAAGGCGTCGGCGGTGCCGCCGGCGAAGCCTGCCAGCACCTGGCCGCGATAGAGGCGCCGCACCTTGCTGGCGTTGCCTTTCATCACGGTATTGCCCAGCGATACCTGGCCATCGCCAGCCAGGGCGACCTGGTCACCGCGGCGCACGGAAACGATCGTGGTCATGGAGGAGACTCCGTAACGGGGAGCTTCGGGCTCCCGATGACTTTCGGCGCCGCGGCCAGGCCGGGCGCCGTTAGTGAGCGTTCAAGGGAAGTGCGGGCGGAGCGAGCCGAATTCAACCGGTGGCGAGCGGTATCCTCAATCGCTGGCCCGATGGCGAAGCGGCTTGATGCCCTGGGTGGTCATCAGGTCCTCGGCGCGATTGAGTTCGCGCGTGTCGTCATAAGGCCCCACCATGACCCGGTGCCAGGTATCGCCATCGGCGGACTGCACCTGGCTGACCTGCGCCATCAGGCTGAGGTTGCGCAGGCGCTGCTGGAGCTGTTCGGCATCCGACGACTGGCGGAAGGAGGCCGCCTGCAACATGTAGCGGGTCCCGGCGGGTGCCGCTGCCTCGCTCGCCTGAGTCTCGGTTGTCGCAGATATTGCATCCTCTTCCAGGTTGGCGGCGATCACCTGGGCGATCGGGTCGTCATTCACCGCTTCGTCAGCGGTGGCGCTCTCTTCGAGTCGGGTTGCCGGGATGGCGTTGACCTCCGGGGGCGAGGCCGTGGAAGCGACCTCCCTCGGGGCGACCACCTCCTCGGGCAGCAGGGTATAGAACTCGAAGGTCGGCATGCGAGGCTCGCTGGGCTCTACCCTTGGCGTCGGTGTTTCCGTCACCGTGGTGGGCGTGCGCGGCATCAGGGACGCCAGCAGTGAGTCATGCCCCTCCTGCCAGGGCGCCGTGCCATGCTGGTGCTGGGCCAGCAGGAAGCCCGCCACCAGGCCACCGATGCCCCATACCCATCCGGGCAGGCGAAAGCCTTCGCGGCGGCGTGGAGCGCGCCGGCTGGACGTGGCGCCACGCTTCTTCGGTGGGGAACGACGGGCGGCCATGGCTTACATCTCCTCCGGAGCGCTGACACCCATGAGATCGAGGCCGTTGCGCAATACCTGACGAGTGGCCAGGCCCAGGGCCAAACGGGCGTTACGCAGTTCGTCGTCCTCGACCATTACCTTGACAGCGTTGTAGCAGGAGTGGAACTCGGCGGCCAGGTCCAGCAGATATTGGGCGACCTGCTGGGGCTCACGGGACACCGCGGCGTGATCGACGACGTCGGGGAAGCGCGCCAGCCGGTTCATGACGGCCTTTTCCTGTTCCGCCTTCAGCTGTGCCAGGCTGACCATGGCCAGGTCGTGGTCGAAGTGCAGGGACTCGGCCTCGGCCTTGCGCAGCACGCTGCAGATCCGGGCATGGGCATACTGCACGTAGTAGACCGGGTTGTCGTTGGACTGCGAACGGGCCAGGTCGATATCGAAAGTCAACTGGGAATCCGCCCGGCGAGCCGCCAGGAAGAAACGGGTCGCATCGCGGCCCACTTCGTCGATCAGGTCGCGCACCGTGACGTAGCTGCCGGCGCGCTTGGAAAGCTTCACCTCGACGCCCGAGCGGGTCACCATCACCATCTGATGCAGCACGTAGTCGGGCCATCCCTTGGGAATACCCGCCTCCAGTGCCTGCAGGCCGGCCCGTACCCGGGTCACGGTGGAGTGGTGGTCTGCGCCCTGCTCGTTGATCACCGTGGCGAAGCCGCGCTGCCACTTGTTCAGGTGGTAGGCCACGTCGGGCAGGAAATAGGTATAGCTGCCGTCCGACTTGCGCATCACCCGATCCTTGTCGTCACCGAAGCTGGTGGTGCGCAGCCACAGGGCGCCATTCTCTTCATAGGTATGGCCGTTGGCGATCAGGCGCTGCATCGCTTCCTCGACCTTGCCTTCTTGGTAGAGCGAGGACTCGAGGAAGTAGACGTCGAACGATACGCCGAAGGCCTTGAGGTCGAGGTCCTGCTCGCGGCGCAGCCAGGCGACGGCGAAATCGCGGATCGCATCCAGGTCGTCGGGGTCCGCCTTGGCGGTGACGTGACGGTCATCGGCGTGAACCGTCTCGCCGGCCAGGTAATCCTTGGCCACTTCGATGATGTAGTCGCCCCGGTAGCCGTCGGCGGGCCAGGCGCCACTGTCAGGCTCGATACCCTTGGCCCGGGCCTGCACCGAGAGCGCCAGGTTACCGATCTGGGCGCCGGCATCGTTGTAGTAGAACTCCCGGGTGACGTCATGGCCGGTGGCTTCGAGCAGCCGGGCGATGCAGTCGCCGATGGCCGCACCGCGGCCGTGGCCGACGTGCAGCGGTCCGGTGGGGTTGGCGGAGACGAACTCCACCTGCACCTTCCGCCCCTTGCCCTTCAGGCTGCGGCCGAAGGTGTCACCGGCGTCGAGTACCTGGCGCACGATCCGGGCGGCCGCATCGGTAGAGGCGAAGAAGTTGATGAAGCCGGGCCCGGCGATCTCGACCTGCTGCACGGCATCGCTTTCGGGCAGTGCCGCGACGAGTGCCTCGGCCAGCTCGCGGGGTTTTCTGCCGGCCGGTTTGGCCAGCATCAGGGCCAGGTTGGTGGCGTAGTCGCCGTGGGCCTTGTCCCGGGTGGGATCGACCTTGATGACGGGTGTCGTGTCGACAGGCAGCATGCCCTGTTGCTTGAGAGTATCGAGGGCGCCTTCGAGCAGAGTGATGATGGTGTCTTTCATGAAACCTTGGTGTCCTGTAGCGCCGGGCCCGCATCGGGTTAAGGATGACAGTGCGACTCGCGGGCGGACGCAGGCATGAAACTCGCCCGATTCGGGGCATGATCGCCCATTATCGGCAATTGTGACCCGGCTTTAAAGGCCGGGACGTTCAGCCGAGCGTCTGGGGGTCGATATCCAGCGACCAGCGGGCCCGCCGGGCCCCGGGTGTCGCCTCCATCCAGGTAGTGAGACGCGAGCAGGCTTCATGCAGCTGACTGCGGCGGTCGCTGGCCAGCATCAACTGCAGATGGTAGCGGTTCTGGCGTCTCTCCATGGGAGCCGGCACCGGGCCCAGGCAGTCTACACGCAGTTCGCGCTCCTTCAACCACTCTCGTAGCGCTGAGGCGGCACCGGCAGCCAGGGCGAGGGCCGCCTCCTCCCGGGGGCTTTCCAGGCGCAGCAGGGCGAGAAAACGAAACGGGGGCAGTCCCGCGGCGCGGCGCTCGGCCAGTAAATGCTCGGCCAGGGCGTCGTAGCCTTGCTGTGCCAGCAGGCGCAGGTGCGGGTCGTCGTCATGCAGCGTCTGGACCAGCACGCGGCCCGGATGGGATGACCGTCCGGCGCGTCCGGCGACCTGTACCAGCAACTGGGCGCTATGCTCCAGGGCGCGAAAATCGCTGGCGTAGAGCCCGGAGTCGGCATTGACCACCACGACCAGCGTCACATGGGGCAGGTGATGTCCCTTGGCCAGCATCTGTGTCCCCACCAGCAGGCAGGGCCCTCCCCGGCGGACATCGTTGAGTACCGTTTCGAAGGCATCGCGCCGGCGTGTGCTGTCCCGGTCGATGCGATGTACCGGCACCTGGGGAAACAGGGCCGCCAGGGTTTCCTCGGTGCGCTCGGTGCCGCTGCCCAGTGGGCGAAGGTCGGCACTGCCGCACGCCGGGCAGGCATCCGGCACCGGGCGGCGTTTGTCGCAATGGTGACAGGCCAGCATGGGTGGCTGGCGGTGCAGGGTCATGCGTGCGTCACAGTGATCGCAGTCGGCGAGCCAGCCGCAGGCGTGGCAGGCCAGCGTCGGGGCGAAGCCACGCCGATTGATGAAGACCAGTACCTGGTGGCCGGCATCCAGGGTCTCGCGGATCGCCTCGATGACCGGCGGGATCAGTCCGCCCTGGCGAGGCCGGCCACGCAGGTCGACCAGCTCCAGCCGTGCCGGGGCGTGCCGGCTGGCACGCCGGGTCAGCCTCAGGTGGCGGTAGTCGCCACGGCTGGCGTGATGCAGGCTCTCAAGCGAAGGCGTGGCACTGCCCAGTACCAGGGGAATGCCGTGGTGGTGAGCCCTGGCCACGGCCAGATCCCGAGCGTGGTAGCGCAATCCCTCGTGCTGCTTGAAGGAGCCATCGTGCTCCTCGTCGACGATGATCACCCCGGGCCGGGCCAGCGGGGTGAAGATCGCCGAACGGGTACCGATGACGATGGGGGCTCGCCCGCTGGCAACCGCCTCCCAGGCATCCAGCCGCTCATTGTCGGTGAGTCCGGAGTGCAGCGCGACTACCGGTACCCTGAAACGTTGGCGAAAGCGGGCCAGGGTCTGGGGGGTGAGGCCGATTTCAGGCACCAGCAGCAGTGCCTGGCGGCCCCGGTCGACAACGGCCTCGATCAGTTGCAGGTAGACTTCGGTCTTGCCGCTGCCGGTGACCCCATGGAGCAGGCAGGGATGGAAGGCGTCCAGACGCTCGTGGATCGCGGCGAGGGCCGCCGCCTGCTCCCGGTTCAGCGGTAGCGCCGGTTCGGCCAACAGGTTCCCCGAGGCAGGCAGGCCGGCAGCGGTCAGCGGCGCCTCTTGCCGCTCGACCAGGCCCTTGCCGACCAGTGACTGTAGCTGTTCGCGGGTGAAAGACTGGGCCAGGACCGCCTGGGTCGGCAGGCCATGGGGGTGCTGGCGCAGCATCGTCAGTAACTCGGCCTGGCGAGGGGCTCGCTTCAGGCGCGCGGCATCGACGGCCTGTCCACTGGGCGTGACCAGCCACTGCTCCCTGATCCGGCCTGCCAGTGAACGGCCCTGGCGCAGCAGCACGGGCAAGGCCTGGTGCAGGGTGTCGCCCAGTGGATGCTGGTAGTAGCGTGCCGTAAAGCGGCACAGCCAGAACCAGTCTTCCGGCAGCGGAGCGGCATCCAGCCAGGCATCCACGGGTTTCAGGTCGGCCAGGGCAAGGTCGCTGTCGTCTCGGCACTCCATGACGATAGCGACCATCTGGCGGCGACCGAAAGGCACCCGGACACGGATTCCAGGCTGCCAGCCACCGGGAGGTGCCTCGCGACATGGGCGATAATCGAACAGGCGTCGCAGCGGTGTGGGAACGGCCACGCGCAGCACCCGGGGGGGAGGAGAGCGAGATGAGTCGGGCAATTGGCCTCCGGCGTCGGCTCTGGTAGAATGTTCCGCCGCTGTGGCGCCTGGCGTGTCTTGGCGGCAACCGGTTAGCATGAACGACGACAGATAACCCGTATGCGGTGCCTGGCAATGGATCAGGTGGCGGCATACCGATTCGTGAGGCTCAAGATGAAACAAGGTATCCACCCGGATTACAAGATGGTCAGTGCCAGCTGTTCCTGTGGCGCGACCTTCGAAGTCGGTTCCACGGCCGGCCACGACCTGTCACTGGATGTCTGCTCCCAGTGCCACCCGTTCTACACCGGCAAGCAGAAGCAGGCGACCACTGGTGGTCGCGTCGAACGCTTCAACAAGCGGTTCGGTGCTGCCGTCAAGCGTGGTTGATACCCGCCCTACGCTTGTGGCTTCGGCCAACAGGGAAGCCCGCCATCGCGCGGGTTTCTTTTTGCCCATGGCCAGCCATAAGTAATCGCTTATGGCTGGCGCCATAGGCATAAGTTACAGCAAATGGCTGTGATTGTTCATGAACAGGTGCTGAAAATGCGTGAACCGGTCCGGCATTGAGAAATGGAAGGTTTTTCTATACGCTGGTTCTTCTTTTCACATTGATACCGGATTTCAGCATGACAGACGCGAAGAAGCAGGCAGCGCTGGACTATCACGCCAAGCCCATCCCCGGAAAGCTCTCGGTGGAACTGACCAAGCCCACTGCTACCGCTCGTGATCTCTCTCTTGCCTACAGCCCGGGCGTTGCCGAGCCGGTTCGCGAAATCGCCCGTGATCCGGAAAACGCCTATCGCTATACCGGCAAGGGCAATCTGGTGGCCGTCATTTCCGATGGCAGTGCCATTCTTGGCCTGGGCAATCTGGGCCCGCTGGCCAGCAAGCCGGTCATGGAAGGCAAGGGCGTACTGTTCAAGTGTTTCGCCGGCATCAATGCGGTGGACATCGAGGTGAATGCAGAGAGCCCGCAGGCCTTCATCGACACCGTGGCACGTATTGCCGATACCTGGGGCGGCATCAACCTCGAGGACATCAAGGCCCCGGAGTGCTTCGAGATCGAGCAGGCTCTGATCGAGCAATGCAGCATTCCCGTCTTCCACGACGATCAACATGGTACCGCCATCGTGACGGCTGCCGGGATGCTCAACGCTCTGGAGATTGCCGGCAAGCGGCTGGAAGAGGCCAGGATCGTCTGCCTGGGTGCCGGTGCGGCAGCCATTGCCTGCATGAAGCTGTTGGTCTCATGTGGCGCCCGTTCCGAGAACCTGGTGATGCTCGATCGTCGTGGTGTGATCCATGCCGGGCGCGAAGGCCTCAATCCCTACAAGGCAATGTTCGCCGTGGAAACGGACAAGCGTACTCTGGACGATGCCATCGATGGCGCGGATGTCTTCATCGGCCTTTCCGGCCCGAACCTGATGACGGCCGATCATATTCGCAAGATGGCGCCGAATCCGGTGGTGTTTGCCTGTACCAATCCGGATCCCGAGATCAACCCCGAGCTGGCGCGGGAGACTCGCCCGGACGTCATCATGGCGACGGGACGTTCGGACTACCCCAACCAGGTCAACAACGTGCTGGGTTTCCCGTTCATCTTCCGTGGGGCGCTGGACGTCCGGGCGACGCGCATCAGCGAAGAGATGAAAGTGGCGGCCGTGCATGCCCTGAAGGACCTGGCTCGCGAGCCGGTGCCTCAGGCGGTACTGGATGCCTATGAGCGTGATCACATGGAATTCGGCCCTGAGTACATCATTCCCACGCCGGTGGACGTGCGCCTGCTGGAGCGGGTCACGTCCGCGGTGGCCCAGGCGGCGGTGGACTCAGGCGTGGCACGGCGCCCCTATCCCGCCCACTATCCGCTGAAGACCGTGGATGATGTCTACGGCGGTTGACCAAAAACGGCTGAGCCTGGATGACCGCGCCGGCCCTTGGGCCGGCGCGATGCGTTACGGGGAGGCTCATGGCCCGTTCATGAGGGCAGCTCCACTTCCCGTATCGGCCAGGAGGCAGCTTACCAGGTGTAAAGCAGGGTCACGTTGGTGGTGCGGTCGGTGTGGGAATCCGCAGCCATGGGCGGGTCGGAGTTGTGCCGTATCTCATAGGAGAATCGCATCGACAGGCGAGAGTTCAGGCGGGCAGTGACCGAGGAGAGGGAGCGCGCGGTCGTATTCTCGTCGGTGGCCTCGACCGACATCTCCTGGCGGAGGCTGGCGAAACGAGAAAGCGTCCAGTGGTAGTCAAGTGCGCCATAGATCACTCCCAGCCCCTGGTTCTCTTCGTCATCGATGCGGTCATGGCGGTAACCCGGCCCCGTTTCGAGCGATAGGCGGTGGCGCTCGGTGTCGATGACGTCTCGCCCGTAGCCGCCAATGGCAGTGGACTGCTGCTCATAACCACTGAAGCGATCCTTTTCCCAGCGTGCGAAGCCAAACAGGTAGTGCGATCCGCTGAAGTCGTAGCGCTCACGCCCCGATAGCAGGTATTGCTCGGCGCTGGTATCGCCTTCGCGGGTCACGTTCCGTACCTCGCCGCGCACGGTATGTGTCCAGTTCCCGGTCAGCCAGGTCAGGCGGCTCTTGCCAATGAGCGTCTGACTGTCAGTGTTGCCGGACAGGTGGGTATAGCCAAGCTCGGCTTCTCCGCTGAAGGTTGGTGCATCTTCGCCAGGGGGTGGGGGAGCATAGAAGACGCTGGCTGCCTGGCCTGTTGCTGGCAGCAGCAGGCCGATGGCGAGCCACAATGGCGTTGTAACATGTTGCATAGGTAAACTGACCTGTGTTGCCGAGTGGCTGGGCCGCGCAGGTGCGGTGGACACGGTTGGCAAGACGCAGGGGCGGCATCCTTGCCGCCAGCATGATGGCATCTAGAAGATCGCTTCGTAGCTACCGGTGCCCTGGGAGCCGCTGCTTTGCTCGACCTCCTGCTCGATGCGACGTGGCTCCATGTCCGGCAGGTAGTCGGGGTGGAATATCTCGCTGATGCCGCCAGACTGGCCATCGGCCAGGCGCCTTCCGGTGCGGTCATCGACCCGGGCGCGCACCAGCTGCGCCGGCGTGTCGGGTTTGGCTTCGGGACGGCCTTCCAGCGCGTTTTGCATGAAGTCGATCCAGATCGGCAGGGCGACGACGCCACCATATTCGGCAATGGTCTCGTTGTTGTCCTTGCCGATCCAGACGGTGGAGACCATGTCGCTGTTGTAACCGGCAAACCAGCCGTCACGGAAGCCGTTGGTGGTGCCGGTCTTGCCGACCACGTCGGTGCGGTTCAGCGACAGGGCAGAGCGGGCGGTGCCGCTTTCGATCACGTCACGCAGCATGTCGCGCAGGATATAGACCGCTGTGGGGTCGGCGACCTGAGGGGCAACACCATAGACCCTGCCGTCGATCTCCACTTCGGTCTGACCTTCGCTGCAATCACGACAGACGATGTTCGGTCTCGCTTCCTCGATGAGTTCATCGTCGTTGCCACGGGTGACGCGCTCGATGAACCAGGGCGAGACCTGGTACCCGCCATTGGCCAGAACCGCATAGGCGTTGGTCATTTCCAGCGGTGTCAGGTCGGCGCTGCCCAATGCGAGGGAAAGCCCACGCGGAAGTCGGCTGGAAGCGAAGCCGAAGCCTTCCAGGTACTCGATGGTGGCATCCAGCCCCAGGGTTTGCAGGATTCGAATGGTGACCAGGTTGCGCGAGCGGGCCAGGGCGACACGCAGTCGGGTCGGGCCGAGGAAGTCGCCGCTGGCGTTGACCGGACGCCACAGGCTACTGCCGTCATGCATCACCACGGGAGCGTCGTTGACCACGCTGGAGGCGGTCATGAGGCCGGTATCCAGGGCGGCGAGGAAGACGAAGGGCTTGAAGATGGAACCGGACTGCCGCTGGGCCTGCACGGCGCGGTTGAACTTGCTGGCATTGAAGCTGAAGCCGCCCTGCAGGGCCAGGATGGCGCCGGTGTCGGGTTCCATCACGACGATCGAGCCTTCTGCATCGGGCCGCTGGGAGAGGCGCAGGCTGTCGTCGCCCCGCCGCAGGATTCGGACAAGGTCGCCGGTATTGGCGATCTCGGAAGCCGAGCCGGGTTCCGGGCCGCGTGCCCGCGGGCTGCGATAGGCGCGCGCCCAGTTCAGGCCGTCCCATTCCATGGTATGCAGCTCGCCGCCACGGGTCATGACCTGCATCTGTCGGCCTTCGCTCGACACCACGATGGCGGGCTGCAGGGGGCCGAACCCGGGCGTGCGTTCCAGCACCCTCAGCCAGTTGCTGACATCGCCATCTACCCCTTCCACCTCCGTCTGGCTGCGCTCGGCGGCCTGTCGGGCGGTTTCCAGCACTTCAGGTGATTCGGACAACTCCTCTTCCAGGCCGCGACGTTCGGTACGCGCCTGGGCCTCGGCAAGGCTGGGTGGGATGTCGGTCTCTTCCGGACCGCGCCAGCCGTGGCGGGTGTCGTAATCGATCAGGCCGTTGGCCAGCGCATTGCGTGCATGGGGCTGCAGCTCGCTGTCCAGGGTGGTGTGGATACGGTAACCGCCGGTATAGGCGGCATCGCCGAAGCGCTCGATGGCATACTGCCGCGCCATCTCGGAGACGTAGTCGGCATCCACGTCGACCTGGGCGACATGGCGGCGTGCGGTGACCGGTTCCTGTACGGCGGCTTCGTAAGTCGCCTGGTCGATATTGCCGAGATGGCGCATGCGATAGAGAATCCAGTTGCGACGGATCAGCGAGCGCTCGGGGTTGACCAGGGGGTTGAACGAGGAAGGCGCCTTGGGCAGGCCGGCAATCATCGCCTTCTGGGCCAGGGTGAGCTCGTCCAGCGTCTTGTCGTAGTAAACCTCCGCCGCCGCCGCAATGCCGTAGGCGCGGTTGCCGAGGAAGATCTTGTTCACGTAGAGCTCGAAGATCTCCTCCTTGGTGAGGATGCGTTCCATCTGCAGGGCCAGCAGGATTTCACGAATCTTGCGGGTGAAGGTCCGGTCCAGGGTCAGCAGGTAGTTGCGGGCCACCTGCATGGAGATGGTGGAACCACCGGACTGAATATCGCCTCCACTGGAAACCAGTTCAACGGCCGCACGGGCCAGGCCGCGGGGATCGACGCCGCGGTGGTCGAAAAAGGCAGCATCCTCGGCCGCCAAGAGCGCCTGGATGAAGTCCTCGGGAATCTCGTCGAACTCCACCGCCATGCGCCGCTCTTCACCGTACTCGCCAATCAACTTGCCATCACGGGTAAAGATCCGCAGTGGCGTGTGCAGTTCGAAATCCTGGAGCTGACGCACGTCGGGCAGCCCGGGAGTGAAATAGAGGGCCGCGCCGGCCACGCTGAGCAGGGCCGCTGTCAACAGCGCTATCATCAGCCAGAAGGCTGAAAAAATCAGGGTCTTAATCCACTTCATGAAAATGCGGTATCCGTGGTGAGAGCAGGAAGGAAATGGCGATGATGATCAAGCCTTCACTGGCGTCGGCCATTATATGAAGCCAGGCCGCCGGCCACCAGCGTTGAGGGGTGCTTCGTCCAACTTTATGTGAGCATCGGCAATATCATGTAATCTCGTTCCTGCAGAGCAGGGTATGATCTTTCTCAGTCTTATCTCTTATCGCTGATGTACGGCTTTAGGCGCGACGGTAACAAGCGGCTATCGTAACGAATGACGCAGGGGCAGGAATTGATGCGACTCAGGGCCTCGGGCAAGGGACTGATCGGCGTCGATATCACGTCGGAAACAATCAAGCTGATCGAGCTCAGGCAGGCCGGCTCCCACCACCAGATCGACAGCTACGCTGTCGCGCCGTTGCGTGAAGGGGCCGTCGTCGAGCGCCGTATTCGTGACATGGATGACGTGGCAGATGCATTGCGGCGTGCCGTGGAGCGTGCCAGGCCTTCCTCGAAGCATACCGTGGCTGCCGTTCCTGGCAGCGCTGTCATTACCAAGACGTTGACGCTTCCCGCTTCGCTCAATGACGATGAGATCGAGGCGCGCATTCGATTGGAGTCTGACAAGCATATTCCCTTTCCGTTCAGCCAGGTTGCCTTCGATTTTCAGCGGCTGGGACATGACTCCCCCCATGCCGGACAGCAGGACGTGCTGCTGACCGCCTGTCGTCGGCAGGACGTCGATCAACTGACGGAGGCGCTGACCCAGGCGGGATTGACGCCAGCGGCGGTCGATGTCGAGACCTTCGCCATGGAGCGCGCCTTCAAGGAACTGCGTCACCAGTTGCCGCCGGTCGGCACCGGGGAAGATTGCATTGCTCTGGTCGATATCGGTGCCACCATGAATGCCTTCCACGTGCTGCATGGCGGGCGCATTGCCTATAGCCGGGACACCATGTTCGGCGGGCGCCAGCTCACCGAGGAGATCCGCGCCCGCTACGGGCTGACCCTCGAGGAGGCGGGGCTGGCCAAGAAGCATGGTGGCCTGCCCGACGACTACCATGCCGGCGTGCTGGCTCCCTTTCTCGATACCCTGGTACAGCAGGTGGGTCGCTCGCTGCAGCTCTACTACACCGTTGACCGCAAGCATGAGGTGCGCCGCATGGTGCTGGCGGGTGGCTCCAGCGTCATTCCCGGCCTGGCGGAACGGCTTGCGCGAGAGAGCGGAATGGAGGTCGTGATCGCCAACCCGTTTCGGCGCATGAAGATCAATGCCCGTCTCGACGTTCAGGCCCTGGCCAGCGATGCCCCGACCATGCTCACCGCACTTGGACTGGCGATGAGGGCGGCGAAATGACCATCGAGATCAATCTTCTGCCCTGGCGCGAACGGCAGCGAGCACATCGCAGCCGACGCTTCCATGTCACCATGGCATTCATGGCGCTGACGGGTGTCGCGGGCGGGCTGGGCATGACGCACCACTTCCAGGTGACCCTGGCGGCCCAGCAGCAGCGCAACGCCCATATTCAGGACCAGGCGTCGCGTCTCGACCCGGATATTCTCTCGATCGGTGAATACGAATCGATTCGTGAGCGGATGGTTGGCCAGATCGAGGTGTTCAGCGAGCTCCAGCAGGGGCGTTCGCAGACTGTCCAGGTGTTCCGTGACCTGACGCTCAGCCTGAGTGATGGAGTGCATTACACCCAGGTGAGCCGCCAGGGCGACCAGCTCAGGCTGTCGGGTCGCGCTGAAAGCAATCACCAGGTCTCCGATCAACTAAGGGGGCTCTCCACCATGCCCTCGCTTGCCGAGCCGGTGTTGTTGGAGGTCGAGTCGGAGGGTGGCGACCGTCGACGATTCAGCCTCAGTGTGATTCAGCTGGCGAACACGGCCCCGTTGGACTCCGGTGGCACGGTACAGGAGACGCCATGAGCTTCCAGGCGGAAA
This sequence comes from Billgrantia endophytica, assembly GCF_002879615.1. Taxonomy (GTDB): domain Bacteria; phylum Pseudomonadota; class Gammaproteobacteria; order Pseudomonadales; family Halomonadaceae; genus Halomonas; species Halomonas endophytica. Next base: position 112,939 of record NZ_PNRF01000013.1, on the reverse strand, counting down.
TGCGTCGGCTGCGTGAGCTGGACTGGCGGGAACTGAATATCAGGGAGTCAGGTAGCTGGCCCTGGTCGCTGCAACTCGCCTGCTGTGTCCTGGCCTGCTGCCTGATCTTTGCCGGACTGTACTGGTATCTTGCCAGCCCCAGGGTGGCTGAACTGCATCAGGTGCGGGCCGAAGAGGAGCGCCTGCTGCGAGACTACCGAAGCAGGGCCGCCCAGGCGGCAAGATTGCCCGACATGCTCGAGCAGATGACGGTCCTCGAGTCCCGCATGGACGACCTGACGGCCATGTTGCCTTCTGGCGCCGAAATCCCGTCACTGATCGACAGTATCAGCGAGATTGCCATCGATCAGCAGCTTTCCATTGATTTCATCCGCCTGCGCAGCACGGTCGGGCATGACTTCTATATCGAGAGGCCCTTCGATATCCAGGTGGAGGGGGAGTATCACCATATTGCCGCTTTTCTGGCCGGTGTGGCGGCCCTGCCTCGTATCGTGACCCAGCATGACTTCACCCTGGCCCCGGTGGAAGGTGGCGAGCGCCTGCGGTTGTCGATGCTGGCACGTACCTACAGCTATCACCCGTCAGCGGCGGAAGCAGAAGGGGGGTCTTGATGCCTGTTCACGGTCGTTGCGTGGCAACGGCGATTGCCCTGTCCCTTCTCGCAGGCTGTGCGGACCCTCAGCTGTCGTCCCTTGATCGCGACCTGAGCGAGATTCGGGCCAATCCCGGTGTGCTTCCCCGCCTGGAGATGCCCGAGGTGCCGGATTATCGGGCCCCGTCGTATGAAGAGGGCGATCGACGGAGCCCCTTCCAACCTCAATTGCCGGAACCGGGGGCAGAAAGAGGTGAGGGCAATGGCGTGTTGTCGCCTGATGTCGAGCGCCAGCGTGAGCCTCTGGAAGCGTTCACGCTGGAGGAGCTGACACTGGTTGGCGTGCTGACCATGGGTGGCTCCTCCCATGTGCTGGTCAGGGAGCCGGGCGGGAAAGTGCACCGACTGGGGATCGGCAGTTATCTGGGCATGGATCATGGGCGCATCGTCGGTATCACGAGTTCCGCGATGCAGGTGGTGGAGCTGGTATCGACCGGTGGGGGCGGCTGGGTGGAACGCAGCACCCGGATGACTCTGGGCGGCGATTAGATGGGGGGCCATGGCCGCGGCCGGAGCAGGGGCGAGCGGTTTCAGGCAGGGGAGACGATGAAGCAGACGATTCGTACAGTGATGGGGTTCTGCCTGCTGATGAGCGGTACGGTCGCGCTGGCGGCTACTGCATTGACCAATCTGGAGTTTCACCAGGGAGCAAGCGGAGAGCTCCAGGTAGACCTCACGTTCAGTGGCGGCGTACCGGAGGTGCGTGGCTACCGCCTGGACGAGCCGGCTCGGCTGATCATCGACCTGGTGGACACGGGTAATCGACTGGCGCGGCGGCGTGTCGACCTGGGCGTCGGTGGTGTCCAGCAGGTAACCGCCCGGGAAGCGGGATCACGCTCCCGTCTTGTCTTCGACCTGGACGAACCGCTGCCCTACGATGCGACCCGGCAGGACGACCGGTTGAGGCTCTCGATCGGCGGCGGAGCGTCGCCAACGCCGGTGGCGACCCCATCGACGCCGCATGCGGCACCACCGGCCGTGACAAGCCGAGTGCCCATGCTTTCCACCCAGAGCGGACGTCAGTCGACCATCGGGGCACAGCCGGTCACCCGGCAGGAGCGGAATCAGTGGGTGCGCCAGCAGCTTCCCTACACGGGTGAGCGCATCACGCTCAATTTCCAGGATATCGACGTGCGATCGGCGCTGGCGGTCATTGCCGATTTCACCGGCCTCAACCTGGTGGCCAGCGATAGCGTGACCGGGCGTGTCACGCTCAATCTGCAAGAGGTCCCCTGGGACCAGGCGCTGGATCTGGTGCTCAAGAGCCATGGCCTGGCCAGCCGTCAGGAAGGCAATGTCCTCGTCGTGGCATCCGCCAGTGAACTGGCCAATATCGAGCGCCAGAAGATCGAGGCAAGGGCGCAAGCCGAAACGCTGGCTCCCCTGGTATCGGAATATGTCGAGGTCAGATACGCCCGAGCCGAGGATATTGCTCGGCTACTTCGCGGAGGAGATGACTTCGGCCTGCTCACGAAGCGCGGACGGGTAGCCGTGGACCAGCGTACCAACATGCTGCTGATCCAGGATACGGCAGACCAGATTCAGGAGATTCTGCGGACTCTCGACAGACTCGATGTCGCGGTGCGGCAGGTCCAGATCGAGGCACGCATCGTGATTGCCCGGGACAGCGTCAGCAGGGAATTGGGAGTGAACTGGGGCGTTTCGTCCAGGGGGAGCGGCCGGGTGAACCTGGGCGGGGCCTCGTCGGGTGAGCCGATCACCCGGGATGGGCAGCGTTTCTCCCAGGGCGAGTACACGGGCCAGTTCGAGGGGCCGGGAGGCAGTTTGTTCCGGCGTGGCGGGCTTGCCGTCGACCTGGGCAGTGTCAATCCGATGACGAGCTTCGGGTTCGGTTACCTGTCCGGCGACGTCCTGTTGGACCTGGAGCTGCGCGCGCTGGAAAGCGAGAACAAGAGCCAGACGATCTCCCAGCCCCGCGTGATAACCGCCAACCAGAGAAAGGCCACCATCATCCAGGGTGAAGAGCGCGCCTTTCAGAGTGTGGATGCGCAGGGCAACCCTGACGTGCAGTTCAAGGAGGCCGAGCTCTCCCTGGAAGTGACGCCGCAGATCACCCCGGACGACCGCATCATCATGGACCTGGTGATCAAGAACGACAGTTTCCGGCAGGCCCTCCCCGGCGCCGAGCCACCTATCGATACCAACCGTATCGAAACTCAGGTGCTGGTCGACAATGGCGAGACGGTGGTACTGGGTGGGATACTCACCACCGAGCAGTTGAGCCGCCTGGCGAAAACCCCCTTCTTTGGCGATCTGCCTGTGCTGGGAAGGCTTTTCCGGTACAATGAGCAGAGCAACCAGAAGGTGGAGTTGCTGGTTTTCATCACTCCACGAATACTCGACGACGGTCTGGCGATTCGCTGATGCAGGACTTGCCCAATCTGATACTGGTCGGCCCCATGGGGGCCGGTAAGAGTACCATTGGCCGCCTTCTGGCGGCCGAGCTGTCACGTGACTTCCAGGACAGCGACCACGAGATCCAGGCACGCTGTGGCGCGGACATACCCTGGATTTTCGACGTGGAAGGCGAATCCGGGTTCCGCCAGCGTGAAGCCCAGGTGATCGAGGCGCTGACCGAACGCGAGGGTGTGGTGATTGCCACCGGTGGCGGTGCCGTGCTGCGCGAGGACAACCGGCGACGGCTGCGGGAGCGCGGTACCGTGATTTACCTTTTCACCACCGTCGAGCAACAGCTCAAGCGAGTTGCCAAGGACCGCAACCGGCCCCTGCTCCAGCGAGGTGATCGGGAACAACTGCTGCGCGACATGTTCGCCCTGCGGGACCCTCTCTATCGGGCTACCGCCGACGTGGTGGTGCGTACCGACCGGCGCAGCCCGCGAGCGGTCGTCAATGAAATCGTGCGCCGCGTGGAGCGGTTGATCGACCCCCTTCAAGCCAAGGCCTGAATCCCATGTCCACTAGTGAATGCCAAGACGCCATGCGCAGCCTTCAGGTCTCGCTGGGCGAGCGTAGCTACCCCATTCATATCGGCCCCGGCCTGTTGGGCGATTCTCGGTGGATCGCACCCCATCTGGCGGGGCGGCAGGTACTGGTCGTCACCAACGAGACGGTGGCCCCGCTCTATCTCGCGCGCTTGAGGGAAGGGTTGCCCGAGGGGCTGGAGGTTCGCGAACTGGTGCTGCCCGACGGGGAGGCCACCAAGACGCTGGAGCACGTCAGCCGCATCTGGGATGCGCTGCTCGAGGCCGGTTTCAATCGTCGCTGTACGCTGATCGCCCTCGGCGGAGGCGTCATCGGTGACATGGTGGGTTTCGCGGCCGCCTGCTATCAGCGTGGAGTCGCCTTCATCCAGGTGCCGACCACCCTGCTTTCCCAGGTCGACTCCTCGGTGGGCGGCAAGACCGGGGTGAACCATCCCCGAGGCAAGAACATGATCGGTGCCTTCTGGCAGCCGCGTGCGGTCTTGATCGATACGGATACCCTGGCGACCCTGCCGCCACGTGAGCTGTCGGCGGGGCTTGCCGAGGTGATCAAGTACGGCCTGATCCGAGATGCCGGCTTCCTGGCCTGGCTGGAGGCCGAAATACCCACCTTGCGCGAGCTCGATGCCGCAGCGCTGACACAGGCCATCGAACGCAGCTGTGCCATCAAGGCCGAGATCGTTGCCGAGGATGAAACCGAGCAGGGGGTGCGGGCCTTGCTCAACCTGGGGCATACCTTCGGTCATGCCATCGAGGCGCACCAGGGTTACGGCAATTGGCTGCATGGCGAAGCCGTGGGAGCCGGCATGCTGATGGCCGCCGAGCTGTCTCACCGTCTGGGCTGGCTGTCCGATGCCGACGTGGCGCGTGCAAGGCGCCTGATAGAGGAAGCCGGCCTGCCGCTGACGGCGCCCGGCGAGATGGATGTGAAAGCCTTCCTCGACCTCATGCGGCTGGACAAGAAGAATATCGACAGCCGCCTGCGCCTGATCCTGCTTCGTCGCCTGGGCGATGCCCGTGTCCATGACGAGACGCCGCCAGCGCTGTTGGAAGAGCTGCTGGACACGTTTCCCCGCTGCTGATTTTTCTCTGTCCCCGGCATTTTGATGCCAGGCAACGCCCGCCTTGTGCGGGCGTCTGCGTCTGCGCTTTTCATGTTGCGCGGTTCTTGCGCAACATGACGGCGAATTCAAGAAGCATGTTCCACTCGTCTCGCCTGCAACTGGCCGCGCAACCAGCCGGCCAGGCGCTCGGCGCGAGGGTCGCCGTGCCTGCGAGGCACCCAGAGCGCCAGGCGCGCGTCGGTTTCCACGAAGCCCCAAGGCGCCACCAGGCGGCCGGCGGCGAGGTCGCCGGCCACCAGCGTCTTGGGGGCGATGGCGACACCGAGGCCGGCGGTGGCGGCTTCCAGCAGGAAGTAGAGATGTTCGAAGCCCTGACTGAGGTGCAGGTCGTGCGTTTCCAGCCCTTGCGCCCGTAGCCACTGCGGCCAGGCCTGCGGACGCGACATGGTGTGCAGTACAGGCAGCTTCAGCAGCACCGCGGGCTCGACATTGCGCACGGCGTCGAAAACGGGACAGTGGGGACTGACCACCGGACCAATGCATTCCGTGGCCAGTTCGAGGACCTCCATGTCCGTCGGCCAGGGCGGCTCGGCGAACAGCAGGGAGGCGTCCACCCCCGGTCGGCGCGGGTCCAGCTCACCCTCGCTGGCCGACAGTTGCAGGCGCAGCTCCGGCAGCTCACGGTTGAGTCGATCCAGGCGCGGGATGAACCAGCGCGCCAGCAGGCTGCCAGGGCAGCCCAGCACGAACGGCCGATCTTCGGCCTCGCGACGCAGGTCGGCGCAAGCGCCGCGCAGCCGTTCGAAGGCCTCGGAGGCCACGTCGCGCAGGCGCAGACCGGCAGTGGTGAGTTTCACGCCGCGGCCATCCTTGTCGAACAGAGTCACGCCAAGCTGTTCCTCCAAGGCACGAATCTGGCGGCTCACGGCGCCATGGGTAACATGCAGTTCGGCCGCCGCATGGCTCACGCTCTGTAGGCGGGCGGCGGCTTCGAAGGCACGCAGGGCATTCAGCGACGGCAGGTCTCGGCTCATGATATCCGTGAGTTTTTCTGACAGGTCATGGCAATCTAATCGCTTTTCCGAATGGTGGCCAGGGGTAAGAATGACGGCATAGGAAACGCAAAGAGCAGGAGCCACCATGACGTCATTGCGCAACGGCCCCGATGCCAACGGTTTGTTCGGCACCTTCGGCGGCCAGTACGTCGCCGAAACCCTGATGCCGCTCATCCACGAGTTGGCCGCCGAGTACGGGAAAGCCGGCAACGATCCCGAATTCCACGAGGAACTGGCCTATTTCCAGCGCGACTACATCGGTCGGCCGAGCCCGCTGTACTTCGCCGAGCGCCTGACCGAGCACTGCGGCGGGGCGAAGATCTACCTCAAGCGCGAGGAGTTGAACCACACCGGCGCACACAAGGTGAACAACTGCATCGGCCAGATCCTCCTGGCGCGGCGCATGGGCAAGCGGCGTATCATCGCCGAGACCGGCGCCGGCATGCACGGCGTGGCCACCGCCACCGTGGCCGCACGTTTTGGCCTGCAATGCGTGATCTACATGGGCACCACCGACATCGACCGCCAGCAGGCCAACGTCTTCCGCATGAAGCTGCTGGGCGCCGAGGTGGTTCCGGTCACCTCCGGCACCGGCACCCTCAAGGACGCCATGAACGAAGCGCTGCGCGATTGGGTGACCAACGTCGATTCGACCTTCTACCTGATCGGTACCGTGGCCGGCCCGCACCCCTACCCGGCCATGGTCCGTGACTTCCAGGCGGTGATCGGCAAGGAGACCCGCGAACAGCTCGTCGAGAAGGAAGGGCGCCTGCCCGATTCGCTCGTCGCCTGCATCGGCGGCGGGTCCAACGCCATGGGCCTGTTCCACCCCTTCCTCGATGACAAGAGCGTACGGATCGTCGGCGTGGAAGCGGCGGGGCACGGCATCGGGACCGGCAAGCATGCCGCCAGCCTGAATGGTGGCATGCCCGGCGTGCTGCACGGCAACCGCACCTTCCTGCTGCAGGACGACGACGGCCAGATCATCGATGCCCACTCGGCCTCCGCCGGCCTCGACTACCCCGGCATCGGCCCCGAGCATGCCTGGCTGCACGACATCGGCCGCGTCGAGTACACCTCGATCACCGACGACGAAGCCCTGGACGCGTTCCACACCTGCTGCCGTCTGGAAGGCATCATCCCGGCGCTGGAAAGCGCCCACGCCCTGGCCGAAGTATTCAAGCGCGCACCGACCCTGTCCCGCGAACACCTGATGGTGGTCAACCTCTCGGGTCGCGGCGACAAGGACATGCAGACCGTGATGCACCACATGGCTGCCACGGCCGAGAAGGAGAACGAGGCATGAATCGCCTGCATACCCGCTTCGCCGAGCTGAAGCGGCAGAACCGCGCCGCCCTGGTGGCCTTCGTCACCGCCGGTGACCCGGACTACGACGCCTCCCTGGCGATTCTCAGGGGGCTGCCGAAAGCCGGCGCCGACGTGATCGAGCTGGGCATGCCGTTCACCGATCCGATGGCCGACGGCCCATCGATCCAGTTGGCCAATGTTCGCGCGTTGGCGAACAGTCAGAACCTCGCCGCGACCCTGCGCATGGTGCGCGAATTCCGCGAAGAGGATTCGGACACGCCGCTGGTGTTGATGGGCTACTTCAACCCGATCCACCGGTACGACGTGCCACGCTTCATCGCCGAGGCCAGGGAGGCCGGCGTCGACGGCCTGATCGTCGTCGACCTGCCGCCGGAACATGACTCGGACCTCTGCGACCCGGCCCGGGCCGCCGGCATCGACTTCATCCGCCTGACCACGCCGACCACCGACGACAGGCGTCTACCGACCGTGCTCGGCGGCAGTTCCGGCTTCGTCTACTACGTCTCGGTGGCCGGCGTGACCGGTGCCGGCGCGGCGACCCTGGAGCATGTCGAACAGGCCGTGGCACGCCTGCGTCGGCATACCGAACTGCCGGTGTGCGTCGGCTTCGGTATCCGCACGCCGGAACATGCCGCCAGCATCGCCCGGCTGGCCGACGGCGTGGTGGTCGGCTCGGCGCTGGTCGACCGGATCGCTGCCAACGGCGACCGCGCCCTGGCCATCGATGCCGTGCTCGACCTTTGTGCCCAACTCGCCGAAGGGGTGCGCGGCGCACGGCATTGAGCGGACAAGGCGGCCCGCCGCGCCCGCTCGCCACCCTCCTTGCCCGGCCTCGGTGACTGCTCCAGTCCGCCCGCCGCGTAGAAGTTGCGTCCTTGGCTCACCGTGAAGGGTATCGCCGGGACGCTTACACACCATGTTGATGATCCCGCCCAGTTCGCTGGTGCTGTTGAGCAGCCTGGATGCCTGGATTCCATAAATCAGCATGCCTCATGCCATATCGGCATGATGATTTCGGCAGGCATTAGACTAAAGTCTAGCATCCATCAATGGTCGTTTGAAAATCGTTTATGGCCAGCGCAAGTCATTGAACTGCTGGTTTTTTTCCTGCCGAGGCGTATGGCAAGTTGCGGATTTGACGGGAATTTTTGAGGCGTGGGAGGGGCAGGTAATTGCGTGTCGTGTCCGTGGGTGTCTATGCTAGGCGTCCTTTATTCGCGACAGCAGCTGGCCACTACAGGCCTAATAAAAAATAAAAAAACCGGATAAGATATAAATTTTCTGCTGTTAGGTCAATAGTATTTTTTTGAGGCACGCCCATGAACAGAGGCCTTCATCACCCAGGCGAGTTCCGTGACAACTGTGGGTTCGGGCTGATCGCCCACATGGAGGGGCAGGCCAGCCATGACCTGCTTCGTACCGCCATTGAATCCCTGACCTGCATGACCCATCGCGGTGGCATCGCGGCCGATGGCAAGACCGGCGATGGATGTGGCCTTCTGCTGAAAATGCCCGATGAGTTCATGCGGGAAGTCGCCACCGAGGCCCTGGATGTCTCCCTGGGTGAACGCTTTGCCGTCGGTGTCATCTTCCTGCCCGATGATGATGCTGGAGAGGCCCGTGCGCGAGGTGTGCTGGAGGGAGAGTTGCGTGCCTGTGGCCTGGTCATCCGTGGCTGGCGCGACGTGCCGGTAGACCCCGCGTTCTGCGGCCCCATGGCGCTGGAGTGCCTGCCGCGCATACGGCACCTGTTCGTCGAGCCCGGCAAGTTGAGCGACCCCGAGCGTTTCGACGTCGACCTGTTCATGGCGCGGCGCCGTGCCGAGCAGATGTTGCGTGACGAGCAGGATTTCTATGTCTGCTCGCTCTCCTCGCAGGTGGTCTCCTACAAGGGCCTGGTGATGCCGGTGGATCTGCCGGCGTTCTATCATGACCTGAGCGACAAGCGTCTGGAAACGGCCATCTGCGTCTTCCACCAGCGCTTCTCCACCAATACCGCCCCGCGCTGGCCGCTTGCTCAGCCTTTCCGGTTGCTGGCGCACAACGGCGAGATCAACACCATCGAGGCCAATCGCGGCTGGGCCAACTCGCGCAAGGAAAACTTCGTCAACGAGCGGTTGCCCGACATCGCCGAGCTGGACGAGATCGTCAATACCGTTGGATCCGACTCGTCGAGCATGGACAACATGCTCGAGGTGCTGCTGATGGGCGGCATGGAGCTGCACCGTGCCGTGCGCATGATGGTGCCACCGGCCTGGCAGAATGTGGAAACCATGGGGGGCGAGCTCCGTGCCTTCTACGAATACAACTCCATGCATATGGAGCCGTGGGATGGCCCCGCAGGGGTGGTCATGACCGATGGTCGTCAGGCGGTCTGCATGCTGGACCGCAACGGCCTGCGGCCGGCCCGCTGGGTCATCACCAAGAACGGCTATATCACCCTGGCCTCCGAGATCGGTACTTACGACTACAAGCCGGAGGACGTGGTGGCCAAGGGGCGCGTCGGCCCGGGTCAGATTCTGGCCGTGGATACCCAGACCGGCGAGGTGCTGCATACCGAGGATATCGACGCTCGCCTCAAGTCGGCCTATCCCTACAAGCGCTGGCTCAAGGAGGAGGCTCACTATCTGGAATCGGCCCTGACCGAGCTGGCCAGCTTCCAGAACATGGATCACGAGGCGGTCAAGACCTGGCAGAAGATGTTCCATGTCAGCTTCGAGGAGCGAGATCAGGTGCTGCGGCCGCTGGGTGAAAGCGGCCAGGAGGCGGTGGGCTCCATGGGCGACGATACGCCCATGGCGGTGCTGTCGCGCAAGCACCGCCTGCTGACCGACTACTTCCGGCAGAAGTTTGCCCAGGTCACCAACCCGGCCATCGATCCGCTTCGCGAAGCGATCGTGATGTCGCTGGAAACCTGTATCGGGCCCGAACTCAATGTGTTCAAGGCCACGCCCCTGCATGCCCACCGGATCATCCTGACCACCCCGGTCCTGTCGCCGCGCAAGTTCGCGGCGCTGCTCGATCAGGACGACCCGGCTTTCACCAGCCACACGCTGAGCCTGGGGTACGATCCCGAGCGGATCGGCCTCAAGGCGGCGTTGGTCGAGTTGTGTCGAGCTGCCGAAGCCGCCACGCGTGAAGGCAAGGTCCTGCTGGTGCTCTCCGACGCCCATCTCGAAAAGGGCCAACTGCCCATTCACGCGGCGCTGGCCGTTGGTGCGGTCCATCATCATCTGGCCCGGCTGGCGCTGCGCCCACGGGTCAACCTGGTGGTGGAAACCGGCTATGCCCGGGACGCTCACCAGATGGCCGTGCTGTTCGGCGTGGGCGCCACCGCGGTCTTTCCGTGGCTGGTCTACCAGGTGATGGCCGACATGCACCGCACCGGGGAACTGACCGGCAACCCGGCGGATGCCCGTGAGAACTACCGCAAGGGGCTGCAGAAGGGCCTCTACAAGATTCTCTCCAAGATGGGTATCTCGACGCTGGCCTCCTATCGCGGTTCCCAGTTGTTCGAGGCCGTGGGTCTTTCCTCCGAGGTGATGGAGCTGTGCTTCACCGGCATGGCCTCGCGTATCGAAGGAGCCGGCTTCGCCGAGCTGCAGCTGCAGCAGGAACTGCTGGCGCGGGATGCCTGGACGCCGCGCAAGGGCATCTCTCAGGGTGGGCTGATGAAGTATGTCCACGACCATGAGTATCACGCCTATAACCCGGACGTGATCAAGGCGCTGCAGGAGGCCGTGCAAGAGGGTGACTACACCAAGTGGAAGACGTTTGCTGCCCTGGTCAATGAGCGTCCGGCCGCCACCCTGCGTGACCTGCTGGGGTTGAAGCTCGCCGAGACACCGCTTTCCCTGGAGGAGGTGGAGTCGGTCGAGGATCTGATTCCGCGCTTCGACAGTGCCGGCATGTCGCTGGGCGCCCTGTCGCCCGAGGCCCACGAAGCCTTGGCCCAGGCCATGAACGAGGCCGGTGGGCGGTCGAACTCCGGCGAGGGTGGAGAGGACCCGGCACGCTACGGCACCATTCGCTCCTCCAAGATAAAGCAGATCGCGTCGGGCCGCTTCGGCGTCACGCCGGCCTATCTGGTCAACGCCGAGGTGCTGCAGATCAAGGTGGCCCAGGGCGCCAAGCCCGGCGAGGGAGGCCAACTGCCCGGTGGCAAGGTCAACGACCTGATCGCCCGGCTGCGCTATTCGGTGCCCGGCGTGACTCTGATCTCGCCGCCGCCGCACCATGACATCTACTCCATCGAGGATCTGGCGCAGCTGATTTTCGACCTCAAGCAGGTCAATCCGGAGGCGCAGGTTTCGGTGAAGCTGGTATCCGAGCCCGGCATCGGCACCATCGCCACCGGCGTGGCCAAGGCCTATGCCGATCTCATCACCGTGTCCGGCTATGACGGCGGCACCGCGGCAAGCCCGCTGACCTCGATCAAGCACGCCGGCAGCCCGTGGGAGCTGGGCCTGCCCGAGGTGCATCAGGCGCTGCGCATCAACGGGCTGCGTGACAAGATTCGCCTGCAGACCGACGGCGGCCTCAAGACCGGCCTCGATGTGATCAAGGCGGCCATCCTCGGTGCCGAAAGCTTCGGTTTCGGTACCGCCCCGATGGTGGCGCTGGGCTGCAAGTATCTGCGGATCTGCCATCTCAACAACTGCGCGACCGGGGTCGCCACCCAGCATCAGTACCTGCGTGACGAGCATTTCCGCGGCACCGTGGACATGGTCAAGAACTACTTCCGCTTCATTGCCGAGGAGGTGCGCGAACTGATGGCCATGCTCGGGGTGCGTCAGCTCACCGACCTGATCGGCCGCACCGATCTGCTCGAGGTACTGGAGGGCGACACCGCTTCCCAGCGCAAGCTCGACCTGACGCCACTGCTGGCAAACGACTTCGTACCGGCCGATGCGCCGCAGTTCTGTCAGGTCCGGCGCAACGTGCCCCATGATCCGGGTGCCAAGAACCAGGAGGTGCTGACGGCGTTGACCGATGCCATCGAGCAGAAGTCCGGCGGCGAGTTCGCCTTCCGCATTACCAACTGTGATCGCTCGGTGCCGGCGCTCAGTTCCGGGGCCATTGCCAAGCGGTATGGTGAGGCGGGGCTCGAGGATGCGCCCATCACCCTGCGCTTCGAGGGGGTGGCCGGCCAGAGCTTCGGTGTCTGGAACGCGCGTGGGCTGCATCTCTATCTGGAGGGCGATGCCAACGACTACGTGGGCAAGGGCATGAACGGCGGCAAGGTGGTCATCGTGCCGCCGCGAGACAGCCGCTTCGCCAGCCACGAGACGGCCATTATCGGCAATACCTGTCTGTATGGCGCCACGGGCGGCAGGCTGTTCGCCTCCGGTACCGCCGGTGAGCGCTTCGGGGTGCGCAATTCCGGCGCCCATGCGGTCATCGAAGGGGCCGGCGACCACTGCTGCGAGTACATGACCGGCGGCCAGGTCTGCGTGCTCGGCGAGACCGGCGTCAATTTCGGTGCGGGCATGACGGGCGGCTTCGCTTACGTACTCGACGAGGATCGCTCCTTCGTCGACCGCTACAACCATGAACTGGTGGAGATCCACCGGGTGAATACCGAGGCCATGGAGGCCTACCGGCGGCATTTGAGGGAAGTCATCGAGGAGTTCGTTGCCGAAACCGGCTCTGCCCGAGGGCGCGCGATTCTCGATGATTTCAGCGACTTCGTTCGTCACTTCTGGCTGGTGAAGCCCAAGGCGGCAAGCCTGGGCAGCCTGCTCGACGAATCCCGTAGGCGCCCCGAGTAAGCCGGATTTCCAGGAGAAACGATCATGGCCAACCGTTTGACCAGAAACGATTTTCAGTTTATCGACGTGGGTCGTCAGGACCCTCGGAAAAAGGAAGTGCGCACCCGCTCGCGGGAGTTCTCCGAAATCTACGAGCCCTACAAGCCGCAAGAGGCCGCCAGTCAGGCGCATCGCTGCCTGCACTGTGGCAATCCCTACTGTGAATGGAAGTGCCCGGTCCACAACTATATTCCCAACTGGCTGCAACTGGTGGCCGAGGGAAATATCCTCGAGGCGGCGGAGCTGTCGCACAAGACCAATACCCTGCCCGAGGTGTGCGGCAGGGTCTGCCCCCAGGATCGCTTGTGTGAAGGCGACTGCACCCTCAATGACGGTTTCGGTGCGGTCACCATCGGGTCGGTGGAGAAATACATCACCGACACCGCCTTCGCCATGGGCTGGCGCCCCGACATGTCCCAGGTGGCCTGGACCGACAGGAAGGTGGCAATCATCGGTGCCGGCCCGGCGGGGCTTGGCTGTGCCGATATTCTGGTACGCAACGGCGTCAAACCGGTGGTCTACGACAAGTATCCGGAAATCGGCGGCCTGCTGACCTTCGGTATCCCCGAGTTCAAGCTCGAGAAGACGGTAATGGAGCGCCGCCGGGCGGTATTCGAGGAGATGGGCATCGAGTTCCGGCTCGATACCGAGGTGGGCAAGGACATTCCCTTCGACGGGCTGCTTGAGCAGTACGATGCCGTCTTCCTGGGCATGGGTACCTACAAATACATGCAGGGCGGCTTTCCGGGCGAGGATCTCCCCGGGGTGCACAAGGCGCTCGACTACCTGATCGCCAACGCCAACCATTGCCTGGGCTTCGAGAAGGACCCGGCCGATTACGTTTCGCTGGCAGGCCGGCGGGTGGTGGTACTGGGCGGCGGCGATACCGCCATGGACTGCAATCGCACGGCCATCAGGCAGGGTGCCTCGATGGTGACCTGTGCCTACCGCCGCGACGAGGAGAACATGCCGGGCTCCAAGCGCGAGGTGAAGAATGCCCGCGAGGAGGGCGTGGAGTTCCTGTTCAATCGCCAGCCGGTGGCCGTGGTGGGCGAAGGCAAGGTCGAGGGTGTCAAGGTGGTGAGGACCCGCCTGGGGGAGCCCGACGAGAATGGTCGCCGGCGTCCCGAAGTCGTGCCGGGTTCCGAGGAGATCCTGCCGGCCGATGCCGTGGTCATTGCCTTCGGCTTCCAGCCGAGCCCGGCGCCCTGGTTCGCCGAGGTGGGCATCGAACTCGACGAACGTGACCGGGTCAAGGCGCCGGAGCAGGGGGCCTATCCCTTCCAGACCACCAACGAGAAGATCTTCGCCGGTGGCGACATGGTGCGTGGCTCCGACCTGGTGGTTACCGCCATCTACGAGGGCCGCCAGGCTGGTGAAGGTATTCTCGACTACCTGGGGGTCTAAGACCACGACGGGTCGAGGCTGCCGGCTTCGGTGGCTTTGCCCCCGCGGCTTTTCCGGCGACAGGCCTCTGCGGGGGCGCTGTGAACCCGTCCGTGGGCGCTACTTTTTCCATCCCTGGAAAAAGACCCCCGCTTCGGCCTGCCCCCGGCGCCGCTAGGCATGAAGTCCGGCTTTTCCGGCGACAGGCCTCTGCGGGGGCGCTGTGAACCCGTCCATGGGCGCTACTTTTTCCATCCCTGAAAAAAGACCCTCGCTTCGGCCTGTCCCCGATCAAGCCGCGCTCAAGGTTGCCGAGTCGGCCGAAATTGAGCCATTGGTCGTAATCTGCTACTCTGTCGTCCCATCCCGGCGCGGCTTTCTGCCGAGCCTCATGATCACGTTTCGACAGGTTCTTCATGACACGATATATCTTCGTGACCGGCGGCGTTGTGTCCTCTCTCGGCAAGGGCATCGCGTCGGCTTCGCTGGCGGCGATTCTCGAGGCCCGTGGCCTCAAGGTCACCATGCTCAAGCTCGATCCCTACATCAATGTGGATCCGGGCACCATGAGCCCCTTCCAGCACGGCGAGGTGTTCGTCACCGAAGATGGCGCCGAGACCGATCTGGACCTGGGCCACTACGAGCGCTTCATCCGTACCAAGATGACCCAGGGCAACAACTTCACCACCGGCCGCGTCTATGAGCACGTGCTGCGTCGCGAGCGTCGGGGCGACTACCTGGGCGGCACCGTGCAGGTGATCCCGCACATCACCGACGAGATCAAGCGCCGTGTCTATGCCGGCGGCGAGGGTTTCGACGTGGCCCTGGTGGAAATCGGCGGTACCGTGGGCGACATCGAGTCGCTGCCCTTCCTGGAATCGATCCGTCAGATCCGCAGTGAACTGGGCGCAAGCCGGGCGCTCTTCATGCACCTGACGCTGGTGCCCTACATCAAGACGGCGGGCGAGACCAAGACCAAGCCGACCCAGCACAGCGTCAAGGAGCTGCGCTCCATCGGCATCCAGCCGGACATCCTGATCTGTCGCAGTGAAGTGGAGCTCGAGGAGACCGAGCGCCGCAAGATCGCTCTGTTCACCAACGTGGAAGAGCGGGCCGTCATCCCGTTGCAGGATGCCGATACCATCTATCGCATCCCGCTGATGCTCCATGAGCACGGCCTGGACGAGATCGTCTGCGACAAGCTGCGCCTCGAGGCGGACGCGGCCGAGCTCACCGAGTGGGTTCATGTCCTGGATGCCAAGCTCAACCCGCTCAAGTCGATCAATATCGCCATGGTGGGCAAGTACATGGAGCTGCTCGACGCCTACAAGTCGCTCAACGAGGCGTTGATCCATGCCGGTATCCAGACCCGGGTGAAGGTCAACGTCGACTATATCGACTCCGAAGACATCGAACGCCACGGCATCGGCCGCCTGGCGGGGAAGGATGCCATCCTGGTCCCCGGCGGCTTCGGCGAGCGTGGGGTCGAGGGCAAGATACTGACCGCTCGTTTCGCCCGCGAGAACGACATCCCTTACCTCGGAATCTGCCTCGGCATGCAGGTGGCGGTCATCGAATATGCCCGGCACGTGGCCGGTTGGGAAGATGCCAATTCCACCGAGTTCACCCACGACACCCAGCACCCGGTGGTGGGGCTGATCACCGAGTGGCTCAATGCCGAAGGCAAGATCGAGCTGCGTGACTCGGCGTCGGATCTGGGCGGCACCATGCGCCTGGGCGGCCAGGTCTGCCGTCTGAAAGCGGGCACCAGGGCGCGTGAAGCATACGGGGCCGACGAGATCGTCGAGCGCCATCGTCACCGCTTCGAGGTCAACAACCAGTTCATCGACGAATTGGAGAAGGCGGGACTGGTGGTTTCCGGCAAGAGCGTCGACAACTCCCTGGTGGAGATGATCGAACTGCCCGACCACCCCTGGTATGTGGCCTGCCAGTTCCATCCGGAATTCACGTCCACGCCTCGCGACGGCCATCCACTGTTCACCGGCTTCGTCAACGCGGCGCTGGAGCACAAGGCAGCCCGCACCCGCGTCCAGCCTTCGCATCAGGAGTGAACGTCATGTCTGCTTCCGACCATCACATTCCGGAGCGTCATATCGAATTTGCCGGCCTAGAGGCCGGCAATTCTTTGCCGCTGATGCTGCTGGGCGGCATGAATGTCCTCGAATCTCGCGAGATGGCTCTCGAGGTCGCTGAAACCTATGTCGATGTCACCGGCCGGCTCGGCATGCCTTTCGTGTTCAAGGCGAGCTTCGACAAGGCCAACCGCAGTTCCATCCACTCCTTCCGCGGCCCGGGCCTCGAGAAGGGGCTGGAGATGCTGGCCGAGGTAAAGGCCCGGTTCGGTGTGCCGATCATCACCGATGTGCATGAGCCCTGGCAGGCGGCCCCGGTCGCCGAGGTGGCCGACATCATCCAACTGCCGGCCTTTCTGGCCCGGCAGACCGACCTGGTGGTGGCCATGGCCAGGACCGGGGCGGTGATCAATATCAAGAAGCCACAGTTCCTGGCGCCCCATGAAATGCGCCACATCCTGCGCAAGTGCGAGGAGGCCGGCAACGACCGACTGTTGCTCTGCGAACGCGGTTCCAGCTTCGGGTATAATAACCTGGTGGTGGATATGCTTGGCTTTGGTGACATGAAGCAGTCGGGTTACCCGGTTTTTTTCGATGTCACACACTCTCTCCAGCGCCCTGGCGGGCGAGCCGACAGTGCCGGTGGGCGTCGAGCCCAGGTGGCTGAACTGGCGCGTGCCGGTGTTGCCGTGGGCTTGGCCGGGCTGTTTCTGGAGGCCCACCCGAATCCGGACGCGGCACTCTGTGACGGCCCCTGCGCGCTGCCCCTGGATCGGTTGGAGCCCTTCCTGGCTCAGCTCAAGGCCCTCGATGATCTGGTCAAGGGCCTGCCGGCGCTGACGATAAATTGATGGCTGTTCACGACTGCTCCACTCAACGCTGACCATTAGTAAAGGACGATACACGATGACCAAGATTGTCGATATCCACGCCCTTGAAGTACTCGATTCCCGCGGCAACCCTACCGTGCAGGTTGACGTGCGGCTCGAAAGTGGTGCAGTGGGCGTGGCCTGCGCGCCCAGCGGTGCCTCCACGGGCTCGCGTGAAGCGCTGGAGCTGCGTGATGGCGACAAGTCGCGCTATCTGGGCAAGGGCGTGCTGAAAGCCGTCGAGGCAGTCAACGGGGCGATTCGCACCAGGCTGGTGGGCATGGACGCCCGGAATCAGCGTGGCCTGGATGATGCCATGCTCGAGCTCGATGGCACCGACAACAAGGCCACGCTCGGCGCCAACGCCATCCTCGCCGTATCCCTTGCCGCCGCCAAGGCGGCTGCCAACGCCAAGGGCGTGCCGCTCTACGCGCATATCGCCGAACTCTATGGCCAGCCGGGCCAGTACAGCATGCCTGTACCCATGATGAATATCCTCAATGGTGGCGAGCATGCCGACAACAATGTCGATATCCAGGAGTTCATGATTCAGCCGGTGGGCGCGCCGAACTTCCGTGAAGGCCTGCGCATGGGCGCCGAGATCTTCCACGCCCTGAAGAAAGTGCTGTCCGCCCGAGGACTTGCCACCGCCGTGGGCGACGAGGGTGGTTTCGCTCCCAACCTGGCGTCCAACGCCGAAGCGCTGGCGGTGATCAAGCAGGCCGTGGCCGATGCCGGCTATGAGCTGGGTCGCGATATTACCCTGGCACTGGACTGCGCTGCCTCCGAGTTCTATCGGGACGGCCAGTACAACCTGGCCGGGGAGGGCCAATCCTTCGATGCGAATGGCTTTGTCGACTACCTGGCCGGCCTGTGTGACGACTACCCCATCGTGTCGATCGAGGATGGCATGGACGAGTCCGACTGGGATGGCTGGAAGGCGCTCACCGACAAGCTCGGTAGCAAGGTCCAACTGGTCGGTGATGACCTGTTCGTGACCAATACCCGCATCCTCAAGCGTGGTATCGACGAGCAGATCGGCAACTCCATCCTGATTAAGTTCAATCAGATCGGCTCGCTCTCCGAGACGCTTGATGCCATCAGGATGGCCCAGGATGCCGGCTTTACCGCAGTGATCTCCCACCGTTCCGGCGAGACCGAGGACACCACCATCGCCGACCTGGCGGTCGGTACCTCGGCTGGCCAGATCAAGACCGGTTCACTGTGCCGCTCGGACCGCGTGGCCAAGTACAACCGGCTGCTGGTGATCGAGCAACAGCTGGGTGGGCAGGCCGCCTATCCGGGGCGTGCCGCCATCAGGGGACAGTAGTTTTTTCGAGCCGATGTTTTACCGTTGAAGCGGCGATATCGCCGACTATCCACGTAGGAAATTGCCTACAAAAAAGCGACGTTCCAAGCTTGATTCATAGCAGGAAGGCTGGCGTCAATCGCGTCGGCCTTTTTTAATAGTGTTGTTTTTGCGAGTATTTTTTTTGGCGGCTCAGCTTGGGTCAAGAACGGTCTAATGCTTTGCGCCGTTTGCGTCCCAGGCCGGAAATGCCACAATACAGGTGGGACAAGGGAGAGCGGGAGAGCTCTCCGGCAGGATGCAACGGGATGCATTACAGGTGGTGCGCCCGGTGTAACAGGAAGTTGCTTCCGGGCAGGGAAGTTGCCACAGGAGACAGGACGGAAGGATCCGTCCAGGGACGGCTGGGAACGGGCGACCTTAGGGTCGCCTTTTTGCGTATCATTCGTGGAATCGCCGGATATTCGGCGATTTGCGTGCCGAATCCAGGCCGGCTCAGCGCTCCAGGTGCTGGCGCTTGCCTGGCTTGCCATCCCACTCTTCCGCATCGGCCGGCGGGTCCTGCTTCTCGGAGATGTTCGGCCAGACCTCGGCCAGCTCGGCATTGAGGGCGATGAATTCCTCCTGTCCTTCCGGCAATTCATCTTCCGAGAAGATGGCCTCGGCTGGGCATTCCGGCTCACATAGAGCGCAATCAATGCATTCGTCCGGGTGGATGACCAGGAAGTTGGGGCCCTCATAGAAGCAGTCCACCGGGCAGACCTCGACACAGTCGGTGTACTTGCACTTGATGCAGTTCTCGGTAACGACAAATGTCATGCCTGTCTCCCTCCTAGGGGCCGGGGTGTGCAGTGCCCGGGTGATGGTAATTTGGGTGCCAGGCACTTAGGCCTGCTGGTTATAAGAAATAGACTTTTTAGAAGCCTGAAATCGATAAACGCTTCATTCTAGACATGCGCTCCGACCGGGGCAAGCCGCTACAGCCGCTCGCGCCACTCATAAAGCAGTGCCAGTGCCTGGCGTGGCGTCAGGTCATCCGGGTCGAGACCCGACAGCGCCTCCAGCAGCGGGTGCGGCGTGCTGGCGAACAGGTCGGTCTGCAAGGGCGCCGTCTCGCCATCCGTGCGAGCCGGGACACGGCTACCCTGGTCGATTTCCTGCTGCTCCAGCTGTGCCAGCTTCTCGCGTGCTCGTACGATCACGGTCTGTGGGACCCCCGCCAGCTGGGCTACCTGCAGGCCATAGCTCTGGCTGGCCGGACCTTCCTCTACCCGGTGCATGAAAACGATGCCGTCCTTGTGCTCGGCCGCGGTGAGGTGCACGTTCGCCACCCCCTCGGCCTGCTCGGGCAGTGCCGTCATCTCGAAGTAGTGGGTGGCAAACAGGGTGAACGCTCGGGTGCGGGTCAGGTGCTCGGCACTGGCCCAGGCCAGGGACAGGCCATCGAAGGTGCTGGTGCCACGCCCGATCTCGTCCATCAATACCAGGCTCTGCTCAGTGGCATTGTGCAGGATGCTGGCGGTTTCGGTCATCTCCACCATGAAGGTGGAGCGACCGCCGGCAAGGTCGTCGCTGGAGCCGATCCGGGTAAAGATGCGGTCTACGGGCCCTATGCAGGCATGGTCGGCCGGTACGAAACTACCGGTATGGGCGAGCAGGGTGATCAGGGCAGCCTGGCGCATGTAGGTCGACTTGCCGCCCATGTTGGGGCCGGTAATGATCAGCATTCTTCGCCCATCGTCCATGACGAGATCGTTGGGCACGAAGGGAGCGTCGCTGACCTGTTCCACCACCGGGTGGCGTCCACCACGGATCTCGATGCCGGGCGTGTCGAGCAGCCGAGGGCGCTCGAAGTCGAGCGCCCGGGCGCGCTCGGCGAAAGTGGCCAATACATCCAGCGACGCCAGCGCACGTCCGGTGGCCTGCAGTGCGTCCAGCTCGGTATTGAGCTGGTCCAGCAGGCTCTCGTAAAGCAGCTTCTCACGAGCCAGGGCACGAGATTTGGCCGATAGCGCCTTGTCCTCGAACTCCTTGAGCTCGGGGATGATGAAGCGCTCGGCATTCTTCAGGGTTTGCCGTCGGATATAGTCGACCGGTGCCTCCTGGGCCTGGGCTCGGGGAATCTCGATGTAATAGCCATGCACGCGGTTGTAGCCGACCTTGAGGCCGGGCAGGCCGGTACGCTCACGCTCCCGGCTCTCCAACTGGACCAGATAGTCGCCCGCATGCTCGGCAAGGCCGCGGTACTCATCCAGCTCGGCGTCGAACCCCTCGCGGATCACTCCACCGTCGCGGATCACCACCGGAGGGTTGTCCATCAGGCCGCGGCTCAGGGTGTCGGCCAGCTCGGGGTAGGGGCGAACATGATGTTGCAGATCGTCCAGGGCGGTGCCGCCACTGAAGGTGGCCAGCTCGCCCTGTAGCGCCGGCAGGGCGAGCAGGGCATCACGCAGCCGGGCAAGGTCCCGTGGCCGGGCGCTGTAAAGCGCTACCCTGGCCAGAATGCGTTCCACGTCGCCGATGGCCTTTAGCAGGTCTCTCGGTGCAGCGAAGCCTTCCTGGTCGAGCAGCAGGGCCACCGCCGCCTGTCGGTTCTGTACTTGGACACGATCCCGCAGTGGACGGTTGAGCCAGCGCTTGAGCAGCCGGGAACCCATGGCGGTTGCGGTGGTGTCGAGCACGCTGGCCAGGGTATTGTCGCCGGTGCCGCCGAGATTGGTATCGATCTCCAGGTTGCGACGGCTGGCGGCATCGATGACGACGGCATCATCGCGGCTCTCGACACCCAGGGCGGTCACATGGGGCAGGCGCGAGCGCTGGGTGTCCCGGGCATATTCGATCAGTACGCCGGCGGCCGTAATGGCCGCCTCGAGGTGGGCGCAGCCGAAACCACGCAGGTCCTGGCTCTGGAACTGGTCGCACAGGGTGCGGGTGGCGCCCTCCAGATCGAACAGCCAGTCGCTCTGGCGGCGCAGGCCCCGGCGGCCTTCCAGGCCGGACGGCAGAATCAGGCTCTCCGGAACCAGCAGTTCGGCGGGATCCAGGCGCTGGAGTTCGGCCAGCATCTCGCTTTCGCCCTCGACTTCGAGCACGCTGAAGCGGCCGCTGGAGAGCTCCAGCCAGGCCAGCCCCCAGCAGTGCCCCACGGGGTGCAAGGCCACCAGCAGGTTGTCGCGGCGGGCATCCAGCAGGGCTTCATCATAGAGGGTGCCGGGGGTGACGATACGCACCACCTTGCGCTCCACCGGCCCCTTGCTGGTGGCCGGGTCACCGAACTGTTCACAGATCGCCACCGATTCGCCAGCCTTGACCAGGCGGGCGAGGTAACCTTCGGCGCTATGGTAGGGGACGCCGGCCATGGGAATCGGTTTACCCGCCGACTGGCCGCGCTGTGTCAGGGTGATGTCGAGCAACGCCGCAGCGCGCTTGGCGTCGTCGAAGAAGAGCTCGTAGAAATCGCCCATGCGGTAGAACAGCAGCACGTCGGGGTGTTCGCGCTTGATTGTCAGGAACTGCTGCATCATCGGCGTGTGAGAAGGGCTGGCCTGGCTCATGGCGATCCCGTGGTGTTGCGTCGGTTGGGATGATGCGCTGGCGTGATCTTGGTCGCCCCAGCGCACCGTAGGCGAAGGCGATATTCTACGCAAAACTCCGCGCCTTTGCGCGGCGGTGTCAGTGGCCGCTGCTGGAGTTTTTGGTGGAGCGTCGGTGGAGGTGTCATGCCATGGTCGGGAGTGGGCCGGGAACCGACTGGGGCGGTTTCGACAGGCGGCACAAGCCGGAGAGGTGATATCGCGCCACTGGGGCAGGGAAGGTGGTCCGATGATATAAGTCAGGGAGCGCCCAGGCGCTCCCTGGCAGTGGGTGATTCGGTTGCCGGTCAGTCGACCAGAGTCACGCTGCCGCGCATCATCATGGAATGACCGGGGAAGCTGCAGAAGAAGAGGTATTCCTCGTCTTCTTGTAACTTGGCCACGTCGAAGGTGACCGAGGTGTTTTCACCACCACCGATCATATCGGTATGGGCGATGACGCGCTCATCGTCGGGCGGCAGGTAGCCTTGGTCGGCCCCGGCAGCGACGGCATCGCTAGCGAGATCATTTATCTCGCTCTCCTTGGCCAATACCCAATTGTGTCCCATGGAAGTCACGGGCATGGTGCCTTCATGGGTCAAGTTGACGGTGAAGGTGTCACAGCTCTTGCTGATCTCAATGGCGTCGGTATCGAAGGTCATCTGGTCGGTGGCAGCAATATCCACCTCGCACTCGGCGGCAAGAACCGGAAAACTGGCCAAGAGTAGCAGTAAAGCGACGACAATCCAGCGAAGCATGGTGTAACCCCTCTTACGGTTTCGTGATACGAGATTCCATCCTAAGGCGTCGAGAAACAGACTGCGACCGACATTGCGGGACCTGCAGCAATTTGCCGCAGTGCAATTTGCCGCAGTGCAAGGGGGCGTCGGGTGAAAAGGTGTAAGGACGGGTGAAGAACTTCATGCGTTGCGAAGAGTCGACAGGCGGTGAGGTGATACGATGAATGAGCACAGCGCGATCCGTTTCGAGGAGCATCTCCATGTCCCATAGTGCCTCCAGTCTTGCCAATCTCGACCTGAGCACCCTGGCCGAGCGTCTTGGCCGACGCTGTCGTGAGCGTGGTGTGACGCTTACCGTTGCCGAGTCCTGTACCGGGGGGGGCGTGGCCAGTGCCATCACGTCGGTTGCCGGCAGTTCGGACTACTTCGAGATCGGATACGTTACCTACTCCAATGCCGCCAAGACTCGGCTGCTCGGGGTGCCGGAAAACACGCTGGCGGAACAGGGCGCCGTTAGCGGTGACGTGGTCCAGGCCATGGTGGCCGGTGCCTGTCGTGACAGTGGCGCACAGCTTGGCGTGGCCGTCAGCGGCGTGGCGGGCCCCGGTGGCGGAACGGTGGACAAGCCAGTGGGCACGGTATGGCTCGCCTGGGGTAATGGCGAGCGGCAGCAGGTCGAAGAACGGCATTTTCCCGGCGACCGGCGGGCCGTGCGCGAGCGCGCTGTGCGCGAAGCCATTGTCGGCCTGATCCGCTACGTGGAAGCCACGTCGACACGAGAGTGAGTTTGCATCTAGTCGCGCGTCGATTTTTTCGCCATACTACTGGCCAATCATACAGTATGGCGGCGGGTGCCATTCCGGCTCGCCAGCGCCATTGTTTTGCAGGTCTTGTTTTACAAGACTGGTTGTGTAAAGACATCCGGCGAAGCCGGGATTCATGACACGTTTGCAAATACGTTCTGCGAGGAGAGCCAAATGGCACAGGATGACAACCGTTCCAAGGCACTGAATGCCGCCCTTTCCCAGATCGAGCGCCAGTTCGGCAAGGGCACCGTGATGCGGCTGGGCGATACGCCCCGGGTGATCATGCCATCGGTGTCGACCGGTTCCCTTGGCCTGGATATCGCCCTGGGTATCGGTGGCCTGCCGCTTGGGCGTGTCGTCGAGATCTTCGGGCCGGAGTCCTCGGGCAAGACCACCCTGACCCTGTCGGTGATCGCTCAGGCCCAGAAGCAGGGAAAGACCTGCGCCTTCATCGATGCCGAACATGCACTCGACCCCAGCTATGCCGAGAAGCTCGGCGTCAATCTCGACGACCTGCTGGTTTCACAGCCCGACACCGGCGAACAGGCACTGGAAATCTGCGACATGCTGGTGCGCTCCGGCGGCGTCGACGTGATCGTCATCGACTCGGTGGCGGCTCTGACCCCGCGCGCCGAGATCGAGGGCGAGATGGGCGACTCCCATGTCGGCCTGCAGGCGCGCCTGATGTCCCAGGCGCTGCGCAAGATCACCGGCAACATCAAGAACGCCAACTGCATGGTGGTGTTCATCAACCAGATCCGCATGAAGATCGGGGTGATGTTCGGCTCGCCGGAAACCACGACCGGGGGTAACGCACTGAAGTTCTATGCCAGCGTGCGCCTCGACATTCGCCGCACCGGCTCGGTCAAGTCGGGCGACGAGGTGACCGGCAACGAGACACGGGTCAAGGTGGTCAAGAACAAGGTGGCGCCGCCGTTCCGTCAGGCCGAGTTCCAGATCCTCTATGGCAAGGGCATTTATCATGCCGGTGAAGTGGTCGACCTGGGCGTGCAGTGCAACCTGGTCGACAAGGCGGGTGCCTGGTACAGCTACAAGGGCAACAAGATCGGCCAGGGCAAGGCCAATGCCGCTCAGTTCCTCGAGGATAACCCGGCGGTGATGGAGGAAATCGAGAGCCAGATCCGCGGTCAGCTGCTGGCGACAGTAGAGCCCAAGGAGAAGGAAGCCACTGCCGAGCTGGCCGATGACGCCGACGAAGGCAGCCTGCTCTAAGCCATGATGGGCCTGCCTGCTCCGGGCCGCGAGGCCTTCCCCCGGGAGGATGCCATTCGCCTGCTGGCCCGGCGCGAGTACTCGCGCGCCGAGCTGGCGGAGCGGCTTGCCGCGAAGGGGCATGCCGGGCCTGCGATCGGAGAGTGCCTGGATGCCCTGGTTGAGCAAGGCCTGCAATCGGATACCCGCTTTGCCGAGACGTTCCTGCGTTCGCGCATCGCTCGGGGCCAGGGGCCGCTGAAGATTCGCGGCGAGCTGGCTCGTCGCGGCATCGACCGTGACAGGATAGCGGCCGCCTTCGCCGAAGCCGAACGGCAGGGAGAGGCAGACTGGCTCGCCTTGGCCGCCGTGACCCTGGCGCGACGCTTTGCAGGGCCCGGCGACACCCCCCGTGAGCGAGCGCGTCGCGAACGCTTCCTGGCCAGCCGCGGCTTCGATTTCGAACAGCTCCGCCACGCCCTTGCCCATGCCTGGCACGACGACTGATTTAAGCCCGTCGCTGCCCCTACTCTTCAGTCGCTTGACAACTACGTTATAATATCCCCCTTTGCGAACGCCCCGGGTGGCGCTTCTGTGCGCTCCGGCGTGCCTTTTCGGCCTGATCGTCTGGCCGTGGATTCTCGCCTGCCCGCCGGGTCACCATGCTTATCGCCACGGATACCCAATGAAAAGCGCAGACATCAGACAGGCATTTCTGAGTTACTTCGAGGAGCATGGCCATATCACCGTGCCGTCCAGCTCCCTGGTGCCGGGCACCGATCCGACCCTGCTGTTCACCAATGCCGGCATGGTACCGTTCAAGGACGTCTTTCTGGGCCGCGACCCGCGCCCCTATGTCCGGGCGGTGTCTTCCCAGCGCTGCGTGCGGGCCGGCGGCAAGCACAACGACCTGGACAACGTCGGCTACACCGCACGTCACCACACCTTCTTCGAGATGCTGGGCAACTTCAGCTTTGGCGACTACTTCAAACGTGACGCCATTCGCTTCGCCTGGGCGTTCCTCACCGAGACCCTCGGGCTGCCCAAAGAGAAGCTCTGGGTGACGGTGCATATCAGCGATGACGAAGCCGAGTGCATCTGGAAGGACGAGGTGGGTATCGATCCGTCACGCTTCTCGAAGCTCGACGAGGACAACTTCTGGCAGATGGGCGATACCGGCCCCTGCGGGCCCTGTTCGGAAATCTTCTATGATCATGGCCCCGAGGTATGGGGTGGGCCGCCGGGAAGCCCCGAGGAGGATGGGGACCGCTACATCGAGATATGGAATCTGGTCTTCATGCAGTTCGACCGCGACGCGGCCGGTAACCTGAATCCGCTGCCCAAGCCTTCCATCGACACCGGCATGGGTCTGGAGCGCATCGCTGCGGTAATGCAGGGCGTGCACTCCAACTACGAGATCGATCTGTTCCAGTACCTGCTCGAGGCTGCGGCCAGGGCCACCGGCCATGGTGATACCACCACGCCGTCGCTGCGGGTGATCGCCGACCATATCCGCTCCTGCGCCTTCCTCATCGCCGATGGCGTACTGCCTTCCAACGAGGGGCGTGGCTACGTGCTGCGCCGGATCATTCGTCGTGCCGTTCGCCATGGGCACAAGCTCGGCGCCAAGGGCAACTTCTTCCACAAGCTGGTGGGTGCGCTCGACGTGGTCATGGGCGAGGCCTATCCGGAGCTGCGCGAGGCACGCCACCAGATCGAGCGCGTCCTGCTCAAGGAAGAGGAACAGTTCGCCCGTACCCTGGAGCACGGCATGAGCCTGCTCGAGGAAGCGCTGGAGGAGCTCGATGGCGACGTGCTGCCCGGCGAGACGGTCTTCAAGCTCTACGACACCTTCGGCTTCCCCTATGACCTGACGGCCGATGTCTGCCGCGAGCGGGGCGTGACTCTCGATGAGCCCGGTTTCCAGCGTCATCTCGAGGCCCAGCGCGAGCGGGCCCGGGCGGCGAGCCAGTTCGGTGCCGACTACGGTGCGTCACTGGCGCTCGAAGGCGAAACCGAGTTCACCGGCTACGACCGGCTCGAGGATCGCGCTATCGTCACCGCCATCGTCGACCGTGAAGGCAATGCGCTGGCGTCACTCGAACCCGAGCAGCGTGGCCTCGTGGTGCTCGACCGCACGCCGTTCTATGGCGAATCCGGTGGGCAGGTGGGTGACACCGGCTATCTGCATGTCGAGGGTGGGCGTTTCCTGGTCACCGATACACAGAAGCAGGGCGGGCACCACCTGCATCACGGCGTACTGCTCGAGGGCGGACTGGCGGTCGGCGCCGAGGTTCGTCCCCAGGTCGATGCCAGGCTGCGTGCGGCCACGGTACGCAACCACTCGGCGACCCACCTGATGCACAAGGCGCTGAGGATGGTTCTGGGCGACCACGTGCAGCAGAAGGGGTCGCTGGTCACGCCCGAACGTCTACGTTTCGACTTCAGCCATTTCGAGGCCATGACGTCCGACCAGTTGGCCGAGGTGGAGCGTCTGGTCAACGAACAGGTACTGGCCAACGCATCGACGCTCATCGAGCAGATGACCCTTGACGAGGCCAAGGCCAAGGGGGCCGCCGCGCTGTTCGAGGCCAAGTACGCCGATAGCGTGCGCGTGCTGACCATCGGCGCCGACGATTTCTCCATCGAGCTGTGCGGCGGTACTCACGTGACGCGCAGCGGTGACATCGGCTGTTTCCATATCGTCAGCGAGCAGGGCATCGCCTCGGGCGTGCGCCGTATCGAGGCCATCACCGGCGAAGGAGCGCTCGCCTGGTTCCGTGAGCAGGAAGCCCGGGTCAATCGCATCGGCGAACGGCTCAAGGCCAAGCCGGAGCAGGTCGAGGAGCGCGTCGAGTCGCTGGTCGAGCGCAATCGCGCCCTGGAAAAGGAGCTCGAGCGGCTCAAGGCCAAGCTGGCCAGCGCCGCCGGCAGCGACATGCTGAGCCAGGCTCGCGAGATCGGCGGCATCAAGGTGCTGGCCACTCGTCTCGAGGGAGTGTCCGCCAGGGAGCTGCGCGGCGTCCTCGATCAGCTCAAGAACAAGCTGGGCTCGGGAATCGTGGTGCTCGGAGTGGCGGACAGGGAGGCTGGCAAGGTCAGCCTGATCGCCGGCGTCACTGACGACCTGACCGGACGCGTGAAGGCCGGCGAACTGGTCAACCACGTGGCTTCCCAGGTCGGCGGCAAGGGAGGCGGTCGTGCCGACATGGCCCAGGCCGGCGGCAACGATGTCGCTGCCCTGCCGGGTGCATTGGCAAGCGTGCCGGCCTGGCTGGAGAGTCGCCTCCAGTAAGCGTCCTGTTCCCCCTAGGCCGGCTGCCAGTGGCGCCGGCCTCCATCGGTTTCATTCACCCTTCACCCATCCGAGCGCTACGCACTCGAAAATAACGAGGGAAAACCGCATATGGCACTATACGTTCAGAAGTTCGGCGGCACCTCGGTGGGCTCCGTTGAGCGCATCAAGGCCGTGGCCGAGAAGGTCAAGGGCTTTCGCGACAACGGCCATCAGATCGTCGTCGTGGTCTCCGCCATGAGCGGCGAGACCAACCGCTTGATCGGCATGGCCAACGAGATCAATGACGAGCCGACGCCGCGCGAAATGGACATGCTGGTCTCCACCGGCGAGCAGGTCACGATCTCGCTGCTGGCCATGGCGCTGCACAAGCTGGGTGTGCCTGCCACCTCCTATACCGGTTCCCAGGTCGGTATCCTGACCGACAGCGCCCACACCAAGGCGCGTATCCAGCGCATCGAGACCGACGAGATGCGCGAAGACCTGGACGAAGGCAAGGTCGTGGTGGTCGCCGGCTTCCAGGGAGTCGACGAAGAGGGCAACATCACGACCCTGGGGCGTGGTGGCTCGGACACCACCGGCGTGGCGCTGGCTGCCGCGCTCAAGGCCGACGAGTGCCAGATCTATACCGACGTTGACGGTGTCTACACCACCGACCCCCGTGTCTGCTCCAAGGCCCAGCGGCTCGACACCATTACCGTCGAGGAAATGCTGGAACTGGCGAGCCTGGGCTCCAAGGTGTTGCAGATCCGCGCCGTCGAATTTGCCGGCAAGTACAATGTCGCGCTGCGTGTGCTGTCCAGCTTCGAGGATGGCCCCGGCACCCTGATCGTTGCAGACTCCGACCAAGACGAGGACTCCATGGAAGAACCGCTGATCTCCGGTATCGCTTTTACCGCCAACGAAGCCAAGCTCACGCTGCTCAATACGCCCGACGTGCCCGGTGTGGCCTCCCGTATCCTGGGGCCGATCGCCGATGCCAACATCGAAGTCGACATGATCGTGCAGAACGTGGCGCCGGCTGGCGACTACACCGATTTCACCTTCACCGTCGCCAAGGGCGATTACAAGAAGACCATGCGCATCCTGCAGGAACAGGTGCTGCCGGATCTGGGTGAGGGAGAGGTGAAGGGCGACGACAACATCGCCAAGGTCTCGCTGGTGGGTGTGGGCATGCGCTCTCACGCCGGAGTGGCGGCCAAGATGTTTCGTGTGCTTTCCGAAGAAAGCATCAATATCCGCATGGTTTCCACCTCGGAGATCAAGATCTCGGTGGTCATCGATGAAAAGCAGATGGAGCTGGCGGTTCGCTCCTTGCACAAGGCTTTCGGCCTGGACAAGAGCGATATCGAAAGCGAGTGACGCGAGAAGACTCCGTTACCATCGGTGCGTCTTTTGCTTGAAATAGGCGGTCCATATTGTCTTTTTCGTGGGCTTCCCTTCAACGCAGTCATGATGTCATGGTGCACTAGATTTGGTGCACGGCGGTGTCGTGTCACATAATACGCTGAGCGTCGCTTGGAGCGGCGTATATCCCGTTGCCAATCGTCTGAGAAGGAGATCAGTCATGCTCATTCTGACCCGCCGTGTCGGAGAAACCCTGATGATCGGTGATGACATCACCGTGACCGTCCTTGGCGTCAAGGGTAATCAGGTCCGCATCGGCGTCAATGCGCCCAAGGATGTTGCGGTACACCGCGAGGAAATCTATCAGCGCATTCAGCGCGAGAAGTCTGATGAAGAAGGGGGTGGTACCGCAGGTTCGTGAGGTACGCGTATTGGCCTCGCGATTCCGATACCGGGAAACAAATCCCTGAATACGCTGGACAAAGGGGCACGGGAACGATAGGATATGCGCCGTGTCGTTGAGGGAGAGGTGGCCGAGTGGCTGAAGGCGCTCCCCTGCTAAGGGAGTATGGGGTTTATAGCCCCATCGAGGGTTCGAATCCCTCCCTCTCCGCCATGCGACACATGGCAAGTCGAAACGTGAAGAGAATGCGCCCGTAGCTCAGCTGGATAGAGTACCTGACTACGAATCAGGTGGTCGGAGGTTCGAATCCTCCCGGGCGCGCCACCTGTATGGGTGCCAACGTCATTCACCAGGTTCATGTTTCAAGGCATCGTGTGACCCACGTGTGATGCAAGCTTGTTGAATGGATCAAGCAGCACATGATCCAAGTATAGGGTTCTGCTCTCAGCGCCCGTAGCTCAGCTGGATAGAGTACCTGACTACGAATCAGGTGGTCGGAGGTTCGAATCCTCCCGGGCGCGCCAGATTTCGACCCGCTCTCTACGGAGGGCGGGTCTTCCTGTTTGTGGTCTACGATCTCCTTCTTGGGGTACATGGCCCATGAGTTGTCTGCTAGCCGAGCCATCGGCGTGCTCTGCACGCCGATGCTGATCGGGCGATCGTTTGGGTGCCGTTGTTTGCGACGTGCACCTTTTTTTTGTTCTTTTCATGGCCAGTCGTCGCGTTGGGTGCGGTCTGGGAGAGCGTTCAGGCTACGCCTTGTCTGCTTTTTTCACTCGTTGAGTTTTCGGATAACGCTTGGTGCCTGGTGCGGGTAGCGATTCTCTGGCGTGGCCCGTAATCCTGCCAGCAGTGTGTCCAGGTCGGTGATGCGCTTGAGGCTTTCGAAGCGCTGCGCTGCTTCATGGTCGCGGCTGCGCATCTGGTTCAGCCATTGCTTCACCAGGGAAATCACGACTTTGGCTTGCAGTTTTTCGCGCTGCGCTGCAGCATAGGCGGTCAGTATCGACGCCCTGGCCTGCCACAGGGTTTCCGGTAGACGCTCGCCGGTATCGAGCCAGTGCCGAATTCGCATGGCCAGCCAAGGGTCGGCTAGTGCGCCACGGCCGATCATGACGTCCCGGCAACCGGAGAGGGATCTGGCCTTCCAGTAGTCTTCCAGGGTCCAGATGTCGCCGTTGGCGACGACGGGAATGGACACATGGCGGCGTATGCGGCTGATCCATTCCCAGTGCGCCGGCGGTCGGTAGCCTTCGTCACGGGTACGGGCGTGAACGACGAGCTGTGCGGCGCCACCGTCTTCGGCGGCCCTGGCGCAGGCCAGTGCCAGGCGGCGGTCGGCAAAGCCGAGCCGGATCTTGGCCGTGACGGGGATGGTGTCGCCGACGGCGCCGTGGACTGCGGCTACCGCGACATGTACCCGCCGCGGGTCCCGCAGCAGCGAGGCCCCGCCGTCATGGCGATTGACCAGCTTGGCCGGGCAGCCGAAGTTGAGATCGATACCGATGGCACCAAGCAGAAGCGCCTGGTGGGCATTGGTGGCAAGGGTGGCAGGATCGCTGCCGAGCAGCTGTAGCTGTACCGGCACTCCGGAGGGCGTGGTTACCGGTTGCCGGAGCAATTCAGGGCAGTGCTTGTAGTAGACTCGCGGCGGCAGTTGCGCATCGACGACGCGGACGAACTCCGTGACAGCCCAGTCGAAGCCAGGCTGCCGGGTCAGCAGGTCGCGGGTGACGTCATCGATCACGCCTTCCATGGGGGCGAGACCGATTCGACCCGAGATTCGATCTTCTTGTAGTAAATTAACAACGTTGGCTTCCACCATAGGGTGCTTGCAATCTATCCAGAGTGTGGCAGTTTAGACGACCGGATTTTTACGCTATTCGGCCTGATGCCGTCCGATCGCAGTCAAGTCGAGTAGATTACGGGAGAAACCGCATGCAGGATATGCAGCTGTTGCTGGACGGCCTGGTCCTTATGGGCCTCGGCATGGGGTTCGTATTTGTTTTTCTTACCGCTCTTGTGTTCGCCACGACCCTGATGTCGCGGGTGGTGTGCCGCCTGACGCCGACGCTCGCCGTGCAATCCGATGCCGCCTCCGTTTCTGACAATGCCGATGATGCCGAACGGATGGCCGTCATCAGCGCCGCCGTACATCGCTATCGCCGCCGCCATCGTCGCTGAACGGTGGCCATGGCGCGCGGCCGCCACTATTACGACATAACGACATTGCCATCTCCTACGGGGTCATCGTCATGAGTGAGACCAAACGCCCGCTGGGCATCACCGACGTCGTGCTGCGCGACGCCCATCAGTCGCTGTTCGCCACACGCCTGCGTCTGGACGACATGCTGCCGATCGCAGAAAAGCTCGATCGTGTCGGCTTCTGGTCACTGGAGTCCTGGGGCGGCGCCACCTTCGACGCCTGTATCCGCTATCTCGGCGAAGACCCGTGGGAGCGGATACGGGCGTTGAAGGAGGCCATGCCCAATACCCCGCAGCAGATGCTGCTGCGCGGCCAGAACCTGCTGGGCTACCGGCACTATGCCGACGACGTGGTGGACCGCTTCGTCGAGCGTGCCAGGACCAACGGTGTCGACGTGTTCCGTGTGTTCGATGCCATGAACGATCCACGCAATCTCGAACGGGCCATCAAGGCCGTGCGCGACGTGCAAGGCCATGCCCAGGGCACGATCTCCTATACCGTCAGCCCGGTCCATACCCTCGACAGCTGGGTGGAACTGGCCCGGACCATTGCCGACATGGGGGCCGACTCTCTGTGCATCAAGGACATGGCCGGCCTGTTGACGCCCTATGATGCCTTCGAACTGGTGACACGCCTGAAGAAGGCGCTGTCGATCCCCATCCACATGCAGTGCCACGCCACCACCGGCATGTCCACCGCCTCGATCCTCAAGGCCGTGGAGGCCGGTATCGACAACGTCGATACGGCGATTTCCTCCATGTCCATGACCTATGGCCATAGCCCCACGGAATCGGTGGTGGCCATCCTCCGGGGGACCGAGCGTGACACGGGGCTCGACCTGGCGCTGCTGGAGGACATTGCCGGCTACTTCCGCGAGGTGCGCAAGAAATATGCCGCCTTCGAGGGTTCGCTCAAGGGCATCGACTCGCGCATCCTGGTCGCCCAGGTGCCGGGCGGCATGTTGACCAACATGGAAGGCCAGCTCAAGGAGCAGGGGGCCGGCGACAAGCTCGACGACGTGCTGAGCGAGATTCCCCGGGTGCGCGAGGACCTGGGCTATATCCCGCTGGTCACCCCGACCTCGCAGATCGTCGGTACCCAGGCGGTCATGAACGTGATGATGGGCAGCCGCTATGCGTCAATCTCCAAGGAGGTCCAGGCGCTGCTCAAGGGCGAATACGGTGCCGCGCCGGCCCCCCTCGATCGTGAACTCCAGCAACGGGTCCTGGACGGCGGCGAGCCGATCACCTGTCGCCCCGCCGACCTGCTCGAGCCGGAAATGGACAGGCTGGCCGCCGAGCTCAGGAACAAGGCCCCGGCCGACGGTATTCGTCTGGCCGACGGCGAGCGCGAGATCGATGACGTCCTGACCTATGCCCTGTTCCCGCAGATCGGGCTCAAGTTCCTCAAGAATCGCGACGACCCGGATGCCTTCGAACCGGCTCCCCAGGCTCCGGGCGCCCAGGCAACCGCCAGCCAGCCGGTCGCTTCCCCACAGGGCGGGAGCGAAGCCAAGGTGCCGGCCGCTTTGCCCCAAGGCGGGCCCCCTGCCGGCCCCGAGACCTATACCGTCACGGTCAACGGCAAGGCCTACGTGGTGGAAGTGGCCGAAGGCGGCGAGATCGGCGAGGTGTCGGAGCAGAGCGGCGCAGCCTCGACCCCGGCGGCCCCGGCCAAGCCCAGCGGTGAGACCATCGCCGCGCCACTGGCGGGCAATATCTTCAAGGTCAACGTCAAGCCGGGCGATGCGGTCAAGGAGGGTGACGTGGTCATCATCCTCGAGGCCATGAAGATGGAAACCGAGGTGCGGGCGGCAAGCGCCGGCACCGTCTCCGAGGTCAAGGTCAGCGAAGGCGACAGCGTATCCGTCGGCGATGCGTTGATCGTGCTGTAAGGGCGGCTCCTCATGGACAAGCTACTGATCCTGTGGGAGGGCTCGGGCCTCTACAATCTGTCGCTGGGCCAGGCGGTCATGATCGTGGTGGGCCTGGTGCTTCTCTACCTGGCGATTCACAAGAAGTTCGAGCCGCTGCTGCTGCTGCCGATCGGTTTTGGCGGTGTGCTCGCCAATATTCCCGAGGCGGGACTGGCCATCTCGGCGCTGGGCCAGGCCATTGACGTGGCGCGCCCGGCGGTACTGCACCAGGTCGCCTCGGCGCTGGGGGCGACCCTGGACCCGCTGGCTGGCGAGGACGTGTGGCGTTCCACCCTGAAGGCTCTCATCGACAACGGTGCCTCGCCGGACCAGCTGCGTGCCGCTCACGACGTCGCGGTCAACGTGGGCTACGGTGACGGCCTGCTCTACACCTTCTATCAGGTGGCCGTGGCCTCGGGCATCGCTCCGTTGATCATCTTCATGGGGGTGGGGGCCATGACCGACTTCGGCCCGCTCCTGGCCAACCCCCGGACCCTGTTCCTGGGGGCGGCGGCCCAGTTCGGCATCTTTGCCACTCTATTCGGGGCAGTGGCGCTGACGAGCCTGGGCTGGATGGATTTCTCGCTCAGTCAGGCGGCCGCCATTGGCATCATCGGCGGCGCGGACGGTCCCACCTCGATCTACGTCTCCAGCGTGCTGGCCCCGGAACTGCTGGGGGCGATCGCCGTGGCGGCCTATGCCTACATGGCGCTGGTGCCGCTGATCCAGCCGCCGATCATGAAACTGCTGACCACGCGCAAGGAGCGCGAGATCAGCATGACGCAGTTGCGGCCAGTCTCCAAGCTCGAGAAGATCGTCTTCCCGCTGTTGCTGCTGATCCTGGTGGCACTGTTCCTTCCCGATGCGGTGCCGCTGCTGGGGATGTTCTGCTTCGGCAACCTGATGCGCGAGTGTGGCGTGGTGGAGCGCTTGTCCGACACCGCCCAGAACGCGTTGATCAACATCGTCACCATCGTGCTGGGCCTGGCGGTCGGTTCACGGCTGATGGCCGAGACCTTCCTTGCCGTCGAAACCCTGGGGATCATGGCGCTGGGCATCGTGGCCTTTGCCATTGGCACGGCCGCCGGGGTGATCATGGCCAAGATCATGAACCTGACGAGCAAGATGCCGATCAACCCGCTGATCGGTGCCGCGGGTGTCTCGGCGGTACCCATGGCGGCGCGCGTCGCCAACAAGGTGGGGCTGGAGTCCAATCCGCACAACTTCCTGCTGATGCACGCCATGGGGCCGAACGTGGCCGGTGTCATTGGCTCGGCGGTCGCGGCCGGGGTGATGATCAAGTACCTGGGCTGAGGTTCCTGCCTCGCGAAAAAGCCCATCAGGTGGACCTGATGGGCTTTTTGCCTTGGTCGATGCGCTTCTACGACGTAGTGACGGCGTCAGACTTACCCTGACTTGAGGACGCGCCGGAACTCTCTTGTGCCAGTTCCAGATCCTCTTCCACCCAGAGCTGGCAGGCGAGCCGGTAGCCCTGTTCGAGGCGCGAGCCCAGCATCTTCTTCTCCTTCCAGTTCGGCTCTGGCAGTGACTCACCCCCTTTCACGACCCGGCACATGCATTTGGCACACTTGCCCATGCCGCAGCCGTAGCTGAGGTGAGGGTAGGGGAACTGGCGAATACCGGCTCGCACTACCAGGTTGGTATTGGGCTGAACCTCGCCTTCGTAAACTTCACCATTCTTATGGATCTTGATCAGGGGCATAGTATTCACCTAGCTATTCGAAGCGGGTTTTCTCTTCCTTGGTCCGTTCTGCGTTTCGTCTGTATGCCATCTTCTGGTGGGCCAACAGACATTCGTTGCCATGATGGTATTTGGTATACCATGTTATACGTGAAGCGTTTCGTCAAGCCCTCCTGCCGCCTGCGTTTCATCCGGTTTTGTCGGGACAGTGGCCGCCGCGGTCACCGTGTAAAGAGCATCCCGGCGCCGTATGGCGCCGGGACAGTCGTCGTACCGCCAGTTGGTCAGTGCTCGCCGACCCCGAATCCAGGCTATATCATCAGGATGATGGCCAGGCCACATGCCACCACGATGCCCGAGATCACCGGCACGAAATTGCGACGAACCAGGGCGGCTGGGCTGACACCGGCGATACCGGCGTCAGCCGCCACGCCGAAGGCCCATGCCGCCAAGGTGCCGCCGCCAGCGAAGATCGCTGCCACCTGACCCAGTGCGGCCAGTACGTGGACATCGACTCCAGCGCCTGTGCCTAGCGCGCCCGACAGCGATCCCACCAGCGGCAGGCCGGAGAAGCCGGAGCCGTCCATCCCCGTCAGCAGACCGATGAAGGCCATGCCGAAGGTCAGCAGGAACACATTGCCATCGATGTAACGACCGATATTGTTACCGATGTCGAAGAGGTAACCGGCCGAGCCGCTGCCTATGACCTGGGCCGAATGTTCCGGATGACCCAGGAAGAAGAAGCCGGCAATGGGGATGATAGGCGCGAAGATCTTGATGGCGAAGAAGAAGCCTTCCCGGGTATAGCTGCTGATGCCGTCGAGGGCATGATGACCGTGCGCGGCGAACGACGAGAGCACCAGCAGCACGGTGGCCGTCCCGCCCAGCAGGGCCGTGGCGCCGCCACCTTGAATCGCCTGGTCGGGCACGAACAGGGCCCGGTAGATCATCAGGACGGCGACACCAATCAGGATCACCGGCACGGCCACGGCAAAGAAGCGTGCATAGGGGCCGGGCGCAGGCTCAGGCTCAGGCGTTTTCGAAATGGTGTCGGCTTCGACCGCGGCGGCACCCACTGATTGGGGCGTGAATACCTCGTCGGTCTGTGGCGCCTGTAGTACGCCAGAGCGCATGTCGCGGCGAAGGTTGAGGCAGGCGATGGTAATGGCCACGACACCCACCGTGATCGAGAACAGCAGGGTATAGGGCAACAGGGCGCTGGTCTCGATGCCCGCGGCGCTGGCGGTAAGGCGGCTGGCGCCCTGGATCACCGGGTCGGCAGACAGCGCCATGCCGTGGCCGAAGAGGTTGACTGCCATGGCAGCACCGATCGCCGGCAGGCCAACCTGCATGGCCACCGGGATCAGCACGGTACCGACCAGGGCAACGGCCGGTGTCGGCCAGAAGAAAGCCGCTGCAATGTACATGGTGACACCGAGGACAAAGAAGGCGGTCCAGGGACCAATCATCAGCTTCTTCATCGGTGCCACCATGAGCCGGTCAGCGCCCTGGCTCTGTAACGACTTCAGCATGGCCACCATCAGCGCAATGACCAGCATGATATCGAAGAGCTCGATACCGGCATTCAGCAGGGCTCGAAAAACGACTTGAACGGCAAAGATGAGCTGGTTGAGCGCACCATCATGAGGCGCCTCGGCCAGCAGGCCCAGCATGAAGATACCGGCTATGGAAGGGATGATCACTCCCTTGCGAAAGCCGATGGAGACGAAAATCGCCAGAATGACCAGCAGGAACACCCAGTGCGATGCCGTTAGTTGTACCTGTTCCAATTGTTCCATGTTCCACCTTCTATTGTGTTGTCAGGCTTGGGAGCGATGGTCGGTGTCATCTCGGATCATGACGGCCATCAGTCGTTGTTCTTGTAAGCTGCGCTGTCGCGGTATTGGTCCGTCATGCCTGGCATGAAGGCTACCGTCTCGTTATGCGGGTTCGAGGCTCATCGCAGTTTGTCTTGCAACATGGCTGTTTCCTCCTTTGTCGGCTTCTTCGAAGCCGGTTGTCATATCGTCTAGCCCAGCATGACGCCGCCATAGGACAGAGCGCCCAGCACAACGAATGCGGGGTGTGTGAAGCGCAACGAGGCAATGGCGGCGGTCCCGATGCAGCCAGCAGGCCGCCAATGCGCTAGCCGATGTAGCCAACCATGGCGTTTGACCACTTCCTGGTGTACCAAAGGAGTCATGGAGGGGCCTCCTGCGAAGCCCAGCAGGCCGGTTCGCAGGAAGGAGACAACGATCTTTCCCTGCTGCGATGTGCTCATGACGTAATGGCTCCTTGGTTGCCGTCGGGATGAAACGATTTCGTAAACAATGACATAGCTGGCTCAGGTAATATTTTTTTCTAGAAATAATCGATTATTTGACTTAGAGTATGATGTAGGGGAGAGAGACGTCAAGGCATCGGTATACCAAATTCCAAAAAATCTCAGTGGGAAGCACGCCATGACAAAGAACGCCAATCAGCAAGGAGCGACGGCATCCAGCAGGATCTTCGAGGTGCTTCGTCAGGACCTGCTCAACGGCCGGTTTGGTGCAGGTGAAAGATTATCGATCAGCGCGCTCAAGGATACCTATCAGGTGGGGTTGAGCCCGCTTCGTGAAGCGCTCAACCGGCTGGCAGCCTATGGGCTGCTGCGCCAGGAAAACCAGCGCGGCTTTCGGGTACTGGAATTGTCGCGGGGAGAGCTCGACGACATCACCGAGATGCGGCGCCAGATGGAAGGCATGGCAATCGAACGCGCCATCGAGCACGGCGATGACGAGTGGGAATCCCAGCTGCTAGCCGCCAACCACCGGCTGTCGCTCACCGACGAGAGCACTTCGGTGAATCAATGGGAGTTTTTGCATTCCCGCTTCCATAACGCCTTGGTAGAGCCTTGTGGCTCGGTATGGCTATTGCGCTTCATCGGTCAGCTGCATGACCAGTTCGATCGATATCGGCGTGTCGCGCCCGGTTCGCCCGAGCTGAGAGGAAGGCTGGATGCGCAGCACAAGGAGCTGGTGGATCTGGTCTTGGCCAGGGATCGCAAAGGCGCCAGGGAGCTGATCGAAGATCACATCACGCTTTCCAGTCAGGTGGCGCAGCTGTCGCTGACCCCTTGTTCAGGATAGGGCAGAGGCTTTACAGGGGGCTGCATTTCCGCTAGTTTTTGGCATATGGTATACCATGATTCGATAATGGCGCCTCCAGTGCTACCCTGATGACCTGACGATACGAAGGTCTTGCCTCGACGGATTGGCTTTGGTTCTTGGCGTGAGCAAGGCCCGAAAGGAGAAAGCGGGATGAACAGTTATGTGCTGACCGAGATGACCTGGCCAGAGGTCGAGGATGCATTGAAAACCGCCAGGATGGCCATCATTCCAGTGGGAGCCCATGAGCAGCACGGGCCACACATGAACGAAAGCTGTGATGCGGTGCTGGCTACCGAAATGGCCAAGCGTCTCGCCACCGCTCTCTACCCCGAGGTCGTCGTGGCGCCTACCGTCAATATGGGTATTTCACCGCACCACATGAATTTCCCCGGCACCATCAGCCTGCGCCCGGAGACATTGCTGGCCCTATTGAGGGACATGGTGACGTCCCTGAAACAGCATGGCCTCACCAAGGTTCTGTTCCTTAACGGGCACGGCGGTAATCAGTCCACCTTGAGCATCGCCTGTGCCACCTTTACCCAGGAACTGGGAGTGGAGTGCTACTACGCCAAGACGACGGCGGCAGCCAAGGTGGCGATGAAGAAGCACATTCACTCGATGCTCTATGGCCACAGCTGTGAACGGGAAGTGTCGGAGGCCTATTACCTGGCGCCCCATCTGGTCAGACCCGAGCGACTGGAGAAGGGCGATATCGTGGAGGGAGGTCGCTGGGAGGGGTTGCGTCCTGGCAACCCGCTGCAGGGTTTCTACCGGTATGAGGAGATGACCCGGAACGGCTGCATCGGGGACGCCACCCAGGCCAGCTACGAAATAGGCAGGGCCATCGTGGAGGAGGCGCTGGAAGGCCTTGCCACGGCGGTTCGGCAGGTTCTCGATGGGGCGCCCGACGTGGCGGTTCCGGCGGAAAATGCCTCGTTGACATAGGGGGGCTTTCGCACCCCTGCCTTTACCACACAATGACTAGAAATGACTGGAGGGCATTGCAATGTATATCATCCTGACAAGCAAGATTGACGAATATGATGCCAGGCCCGAAGAGGGCATCATGCCGATCGAGTCGTATGAATATTATTTTTACGACAAGAAGAAGGCCGACTTTACCATTGCGGAAGTGGTGGCGGATGGCAAGCGGGTAAGTATCGTCGAGTGCGACGAGAACGGGCAGACCAATAGCGTGCCGATCAAGTTCTTCGAAAAATTCGAAACGGTGGAAGAGGCTCGAAAAGAGCTGAAGCAACTGGTGACTTTCGGCACGATCGATACGCGTCTCGAGAGAGTTTCCGCCCCCCTGTAGTCGTTGACGACATTGACTGCACGGCCGGCCTCCCGGTGTATGGACCCCATCGGCCCTGCCAGATGGGGTTTCATTTTTTTACCGTCCTTGACGGGGCTCAGGGCGTGATGTCAAACGACCTGGCGCCTCGTATGCCGGAATGACACTCTGTGATAATATAGTGCCCCTCTTTTACCTGTTTGCCGCATGAAGGTGTCCCTGATGGCAGAGCCCTGGACGCAGGAAGAACTCTCCCCGATTAGAGATAAAGTATACGCCTACTTGAAAGACGCGATTCTGCGCGGAGAGTACAAGGCGGGTGATCGCCTGGTCGAGCGCGTACTGGCCGATAGACTCAATATCAGCCGTACGCCTATTCGTGAGGCATTGTTCCGGCTGGAAACCCAGCGTTTTGTCCGTACGGTGCCACGCAAGGGGGTGGTGGTCAACGAGATAACCCAGGCGGAGATCCTCGAGGTCTTCATGATCCTGGCATCGCTGGAGTCGTTGGCCGCCCGCCTTGCCGCACAGAAGGTCGACGACAGGATCGCCGCCGAAATCGATCGACTCATGGCCGAGATGGACGAGGCGCTGGAGAACGGCAACGGTGAGGATGCGGTAGAGCTGAATGTGAGGTACAACGAGCTGATAGGGCGGGCTTCCGGCAATCCCAAGCTTCATGAGATGCTCGTCGACCTGAAGGATTACGTGCGGGCCTTTTCAAACCTCAGCAGTAGCCTGCCGGGGCGCACGAAAGAGGCACTGAGAGAACACCAGGACATACTGTCGGCTGTGAAGAGTGGAGAAGCCGACCTGGCCGAGAACTTTACCCGCATCCATCTGGAGAAATCCCGGAAAGCCTACGTCAGCAGGGCAGAGGCCTGACCTGCCGAGCGAGCTGACCGGTTCGTCAACCTATGACGAGCGGGCTGGTGAGGTTCTTCAGTGACTGGCTGACGCTCATCGCCACGATGTGGCCAGTCTTTGGGTTGTTGGGAGATGGCGTGTTCCGGACGTCGATCCGAACCTCGCCGAACAGGCCCTCGGCGGCGACTTCATGCACGTTCTTCTCGATCGTGGGATCGACCAGGACTCGTACCCGTGTCGACTCGAAACCGACGCCAGCCAGGCTCAGGGCGGCCGAGACGTTGACGCTTTCGGGAAACACACGGGAGGATTCGCGCGCATTACCTTCGAAGATCAGTGTGGGCTGACTGACCGTCTCGAGATCGACGACCTCCTCGGCAAAGGTCCCTCGCCAGGCCTTCACGGGCTTCCTGGTCGTCAGTGTCACGCTGGCGAGTGGTCCCTGTGCGGCTGCCGCAATACGGTCGAGGCCGGCTATGGCCGCAGACGGTATGAGTACAC
This sequence comes from Billgrantia endophytica, assembly GCF_002879615.1. GTDB lineage: Bacteria > Pseudomonadota > Gammaproteobacteria > Pseudomonadales > Halomonadaceae > Halomonas > Halomonas endophytica. Next base: position 71,397 of record NZ_PNRF01000013.1, on the reverse strand, counting down.
GCCTGCCATGGGCCCTGGCGGTAGCGGTCACCCGGTCCAGCAGCCCCTGGTCGCAGAAGGCGCCTACCGAGACGACCATGAAGTCGCTGCCATGCTCCAGCGCCTTTTGTGCATAGAGCCGAACCGCGTCGTGGCCTGCCGTTTCGACGACCACATCGTGCTGTCTGGCGAAGAACTGCGCCGCACTGTCGGTGAGCTGGCATCCTTCAATATCAAGGCCGTCCAGCTTGCCTGCGTTCCTGACCAGAATGCTGGTCAGCTCGCTGTCGCCGGCCCGGCCGGCCAGGATGGCGTCCGCGACATCCCTGCCGGCCGTGCCATAGCCTATGAGTCCAACGCGTATCATATGACCTCGCAAGATTGCTGAATCGCCAGCGGGCATGGAAAATTTCGCCGCGCGTCATCCGTTGTTTCCGCTACTGCCCGAAGGCATCCCGGGGCTTATGCCTCTGTCTTCGGCCGTACCTGCCGGGCTGCCGAGGGTTTGCCGGTCTTGCCCTCTTCCCAGGAGACCTTGACGCTGCCCGAGAGGAAGGTCTGGCAGGCCAGACGGTAGCCCTGCTCGATCTCATCCGGTTTCAGCAGCTTCTCTTCCTTCTTCTTCACGGCATCGGTGTTCTCGATGCCTTCCTCGATACGGCACTTGCAGGTGCCGCAGAGGCCACCACCACACTTGAAGGGGATTCCGCCTTTTTCACGCAGCGAGACACGCAGCAGATTGGAATCCTCCGGGGCGGAAATGGTCTTGTTGTCATTGGTGATGAAGGTGATATCTAACATGGCGACAACCTCTCTATGGCCGCTGGGTTTCAAGCCACGCTGTCGTTGAGCTCATGGGTGAAGTTGAAGCTGTCGGAATAGATTCTTTCGATGCACAACCCTCTTTCGGAGAAGCTTTTTTTCGCCGCGGCAATCATCGGTGGCGGACCGCAGAGATAGGCATCGAATTCGTTCAGCTCCGGATGATCCTGGCACACGGCCTCGTGGACGTAACCGCGCCTTCCCCCCCACTCCTGATCCGCCTCCGACAGGACGGGGACATAGCTGAAGTTGGGCAGGGTCCTGGCCCAGTGAACGAGCAGTTCGTCGAGATAGAGATCCTCGGCCTTGCGGACACCCCAGTAGAGCTTGATGTGTGGCGCATGCGGCTCATCCTTCAGCGATTCGATGATGCTCTTGACCGGCGCCAGGCCAGTGCCGCCGGCTACCATCAGCAGGCTGCGCGCGCTTTCGGCATCATGCTTGAAGGCGCCCAGGGGCAGCTCCACGTCCAGGGTGTCGCCAGGCTGGTAATGAGTATCGAGGCGCTCGGTGAAGTAGCCGCCCGGCACCCGGCGGATATGGAAGTCGAAGGTATCGCTGCGCGGCGGAGACGCCATCGAGAAACTGCGGGGCGTGCCGTCATCCAGCATGATGTTGAGATACTGCCCCGGCAGGAACCTCACCTCGCTGGCGGTGGGAATGCTCAGCACCAGGTGGGTCACGTCGTGGCTCAGTTTCTCCAGGCTCACGATCGTGGCTTCATGATAATCGGGCGGAATATAGCCGGCTGGAAACACCTCTGCGCTGATGGTCAGGTCGCTCTGGGCAATTGCCTGGCACGCCAGGGCGTAGCCTTGTTGCTGCTCCTCTTCGGAGAGCCCCATCGGCATCTCCTCGTAGGCGACCTGGCCCTCCAGCAACTTGATTCGGCAGGTGCCACAGCCGCCGAAGCGGCAATCGTGAACGAGAGGAAAACCCGCCCGTTCGGCCGCCTCGAGAAGCGGCTCGCCAGGCTGGACCTCGAAGGAGTCAGAGGTATCGGTGAGGGTGATTCGGTATGTCATGGCAACCTCCTGAGGCAAACCCGTGTCATTGGCATGGCTTTGTTCTTATGGGCGGGTGTCGCACCTGACTAGGCTCTGTACGAAGAGTGCCTGCGCTTGCCCATACGGCGTTAAACATCGGCTCAAAATACTCATTTACACCGTGTAAACTCCGTCCTTTCGCCGATTTTTGCCTTGTCTGGCCTACGCTCGACGACTTTTCGCACAAGGCCCAGTCGTTGTCATGCGCCGGCAAGGGCAGGCCGCCTTGCCGACGGACTCGGGTATTACTTCTTGATGTCGGCTTCGACCATCACTTCGTGGCCGGCGGCGCTCAGGTGTTCCTGCAGGGCCTGGAGCGCGGCAAGGCCGGCCTTGGTGTCCTGCTCGCCGTTGCCGCCGCTGAGGCCGACGCCACCGACGACTTCGCCGTCGACCACGATCGGAAAGCCACCAACGAACACGGCGAACTTGCCCTCGAAGCTCCACTGGATCCCGAACGCCTCGTTGCCAGGCAGCGCCGGGCCGTTGGGAGCGGTGTTGAACAAGTGCGTGGAGCGCTTGTGGCCGGCAGCCGTGAACGCTTTGTTCCAGGCGATCTGCGGGCCGGTGATGCGAGCGCCGTCCATGCGCTCCAGCGCCAGCGGATAGCCGCCGTCATCAACGATGCAGATGCTCTCGAGGACATTGATCTCCTCGGATTTCTGCTTGGCCGCTTCGACCATCAACTTGGCTTCCTCGAGTTCGAGACGAAAGATCTTCTTCATGGGATCACCTTTTTTGTCGTATGTGCCGGGATCAACGTCCCACGTAAACCGTCTTGGTCTGGGTAAAGAAGTCGAGGCCAGCGCGACCGGATTCGCGGAAGGTCGAGGTGCTGGACTGCTTCAAGCCACCGAAGGGCGCGTTGATCAGATTGCCCGTCGTGGTCCGGTTGACCTTGACGGTGCCGGCCTGAATATCGAGGGGGAAACGCTGGATATAGTCGATGTTCTGGGTCACCAGGGCGGCAGACAGCCCATACGGCGTGTCGTTGGCCTTGACGATGGCATCGTCGTAACCGTCGATCTCGATGACGGCCACTACGGGCCCAAAGATCTCTTCCTGGGCGATGCGCATCTCCTGGGTCACATCGCTGAAGATGGCCGGCGAGACGTAGAAGCCCTTGTCATAGGCACCGCCGCTCAGGCGCTCGCCACCATGGACATGGGTTGCTTCCCGCTTGCCGGTCTCGATGTAGCCGAGCACGGTATCGAGCTGCTGACGGGTCGCCAGGGGGCCGATCTGCGTGCCTTTGTCCAGGCCGTTGCCAACCTGCAGTTCCTTCATTCGCTCTACCAGGCGGCTCAGGTACTCGGCCTTGATGGAGCGAGCGACCAGCACGCGGCTGGTCCCGGTGCAGGCCTGGCCTGTCAGTGCGAAGCCGCCCTTGATGGTCAGGTCGACGGCGGTATCGATATCGGCATCATCGAGGATGATGAGCGGGTTCTTGCCGCCGAGCTCCATCTGGGTACGTGTCGCCAGCGATACGGAGCGATGAATCTTCTCCCCGGCGGCCGTCGAGCCGGTGAAGGAGACGGCGCGCACCGCGGGCGTGCCGGTGATCTCCTGGCCGATGGCCGAGGCGCTGCCAGTCATGAAGTTGAAGACGCCCTCGGGAATACCGGCGTGGTGCAGGGCTTCCGCCAGGCGATGGGCGATCAGCGGTGCATCCGATGACGGCTTGAACACCACGGTGTTGCCGGTGATCAAGGCAGGCGCGATCTTTCTCGCCGGGATCGAGATAGGGAAGTTCCAGGGCGTGATGATGGTTGCCACACCGAGCGGCTCGCGCTGGGTGTAGACCATCATCCTGGCATCGTCCTGAGGAAAGGTTTCCCCGGTGATGGTCTGGCCTTCGACCGCATAGAAGCGCAGGGTCTGGGCCGAGCGGGCAATCTCGTCACGGCTGTTGGCCAGCAGCTTGCCTTCTTCACGCGTCAGTTCCTGGGCGAACTGCTCGATATGCTCGACCAGGTAATCCGCGGCCTGGTTAAGGATCTTCGCACGCCTGGAGATCGGCGTGTCCCGCCACGCCGGGAATGCCTTCTCGGCAGCGGCGATGGCCTGCTGGGCATCTTCCGCGGAAGATGCCTGGAAATGGCCCAGGAGATCGTCCTGGTCCGCCGGGTTGCGGTTCTCGAAGGTCGACCCCGAGCCACACGGCTGCCACTTCCCATCGATGTAATTGAGGAACTCAGTTACGTTTTCCAAGAAGCTCACCTCGTTTGGTCATTGGAGCTTTCTGTCGTGCGGCTGACACTGCTGGCCATGGCTGGCCAGCAGGTGTCCTGGCGGCAGTGTCCTGACGAATGGAGCCCCGTCGGGGTGCATCAGGCTGCCAGTTCGAGCTCGGAAAGGGGAAGGTCGCCCGCAACGTAGTCGTGATAGAGCGCGGTGGTGTAGAGCAGGCGCATCTGGGCACCGATCTCGCAGATCTTCAGGCAGCGCTGCTGGAGCTCGGGGGTGTCGGCATGCTCCAGCACGATCTGGTAGCCGCGTTCGCCGTGAATCTCGTCGGAGACGATGTGCAGATCGAAGAACTCGACCTCCTCATCGGTGAAGCCATACTTCTCGCGCAGGGTCGGAGTCTGCTTGCGATAGATGGAGGGCACCTGGGACTCCAGGCCGACGACCAGGCCTGCCACGGCGACGACCGGATGCTCGCGCATGGCCACGGCATAGCACCAGCTCTGCAGGCCGCGAGTTGTGGGTGACATGTTGTCCGGGTCTTCGACCCGCTCGGCGGTAGTGCCGCAGGCTTCGGCGAAGCGGATCAACAGGTCGGTGTGCCGGTCCCCGCCAAGCTCTTCCTCGTACATGTTCTGCAGCAGGAAATCCTTGGCTTCGGTATAGGTGTCCGGGGTGTTGGCATAGATGTAGGCCAGGTAATCGGCAAACGGGCCGACGTAGTGATAGTGGTTCTCGGCCCACTTGGCCAGATGGGCACGAGTCAGCTTGCCGCTGGCCCAAGCCACGCTGAAGGGAGCCTTGTTGGCGCTCTTGCCTTTGATGGCTTCTTCGAGGGCGCTGCGGAATTCGTCGCGATTCATCAACTCTGCCATGGGAAAGTCTCCTTGGTTGCCTGGTGCTGAAGGACTGACAGGCAACGGTCTGTTTTGTCTTGTCTGCCAAAGGGAATCGGGTGAGACAGGGCAATTTGTCTTATGGGATGCCTTCTGTCTCAAATGGCTCTTGGTATACCAAAAGCCATGTGACAAGCGTAATTTCCTCCCTCGGAGCCTGTCAAGCGTTTTTGTGACCTGAGTCAAGTTTTGCGGCGTGCGTAGCCAGAAACGGGACTTGAGCAGCAGGACGAGACGGTAATGGAGGCGCTCCAAGGGGGAGGAAAAGGCGGTAATGTTGGTGTTGGAAGGGGGATACCGAGCCGTCTTGGAGGGGAGCCGGTTACGAGGCGGATGCTGGGGCTCATGCAATGTCAGCAATTGACGTTGTGGCAGTACGTCCAGAATGAGAAAAAACGAATGTATTGATCATGGTATACCGCCTTGTCGTTTTTCTCTTTTCTGGTGGTCCCGGCATCAACAGGGGTGAGGCGCCCGGAGAGAGTGGGCGCCAGGCCGGATAACGGTTACCAGGGCAGCACGGCGCTATCGGTGCGGGGCTCGGTGCCGCCGCAGAATACGCCGCTTTCGGCATCACGCAGGATGATCTGGCCACGACCGAAGCTCAGCGAGTCGACACACTTGACGACATGGTGGCCACGACGTGCCAGCGCCTGAGCGAGATGATCCGGGAAGTGCGGCTCGACTTCGATGGTTCTACCCTTGACCCACTGCCAGCGCGGCATGTCCAGCGCCGCCTGAGGATTCAGACGATCCGCCAGCATGGCGGTGATCACCTGCACATGACCCTGGGGTTGCATGAAGCCGCCCATCACGCCGAACGGGCCGATGGCCTGGTCGTCCCTGGTAATGAAGCCGGGGATGATGGTGTGATAGGTGCGCTTGCCCGGCGCCAGGGCGTTGGCATGTTCGGGGTCGAGCGAGAATGACAACCCTCGGTTTTGCAGGCTGATACCGGTGCCCGGAATCACGATGCCCGAACCGAAGCCATGGAAGTTGCTCTGGATGAACGACACCATGTTGCCGTCGCCATCGGCTGTGGCCAGGTAGACGGTGCCTCCCATGACGGGGTTGCCATGTACCGGATCGCATGCGCGCTCGCCGATCAGGCCGGCACGCTTGGTAAGGTAGCCGTCGGCCAGCATCTGCTCGACGCTGGGGTCCATCTGGCTGCGCTCGGTAATGTAGTGGGTGCCGTCGACATAGGCCAGCTTGGTGGCCTCGATGCGCCGGTGCAGGGTCTCGACAGGATCACGCCCTTCCTCTCCCAGTCGTTCGAGCATGCCCAGCGCCTGCAGGGCGATCATGCCGCTGCCGTTGGGGGGTATCTCCCAGATATCGTGATTCTTGTAGCGCACGCCGATCGGCTGGACCCACTCGGGCTGGAAGGATGCCAGGTCCTCCTTGCGCAGCAGGCCGCCGTGCTTGCGGAAGAAAGCGTCGATCTCATCGGCCAGCTCTCCCTCATAGAAGGCGCGGGCCCTGGTTTCGGCAATCGCGCGCAGGGTGCCGGCGTGGTTGGGAGACGACCACAGCTCGCCCGGCCGAGGGGCGCGCCCTTGGGGGGCGAAGGTTTCGAACCAGGGCGCAAAGACGGTGTCGTCATGGACGCCGTAGCCATGAAAGGCCTCTGCCCACATCTGATGGACGGTAGGCGATACCGGAAAGCCCTGTTCCGCCAGGGTGATTGCGGGGGCCAGCAACTCGGCGAAGGGCAGCTTGCCGAAGCGTTCCGACAGGCTGGCCCAGGCCGCCGGAGCGCCGGGGACGGTCACCGGCAGCAGGCCGTGCTTGGGCATGCGTTCGTGGCCGAGCGCCTTGACGGCCTCGATGGTAGCAGCTTGTGGCGCCGGGCCGCTGGCGTTGAGACCGTGCAATTTGCCGTCTACCCAGACGATGGCGAAGGCATCGCCGCCGATGCCGTTGGAGGTCGGCTCGACCACGGTCAGCGCCGCGGCGGTTGCGATCGCCGCATCCACGGCATTGCCCCCCTGCTGCAGGATGGCCAGGCCTACCTGGGCAGCCAACGGCTGGGATGTGGCCACCATGCCGCGACTGCCGAAGCTGGCCATGCGACGCGAGGGAGCGGGATAGTAGAGGGCTTCTATGTTCATAAATATTCCTACGGTTCGTTGAGATGGCAAGCTTCGGTGGTGGTCCTACGGTGGCGAGCAGCGCGATGGTTCGACAAAATCCGCATATTATACTTATATATACCGTTATACCAGAACACAAAAGAGGCGCGACTTTAACTATCCAGGGAGTGCCAGTGCTGAATGTCATCAGAAACTTGGCTGATGTAACCTTTGTCTTGTTTTTTCAAAGCTTACCTAGGTCATGTCTTCATGTTGCAAATGAACTCTCCGGTGTCAAGGAAGTAGTCCAGCATTTTCTTATAAGGAGCAATGTCGATATTGTTTTCTTCAAGCCAGACTGGATTGTAATAAGTTGAGCTGTAACGGTCACCGCTATCGCAAATAAGAGAGACTAGAGAGCCTCGTTGACCTTTTTTCAGCATGGTTGCCGCTAGCCAGCAGACACCAAAAAAATTGGTGCCGGTAGAGCCGCCGACACGTCTGCATAAGCGCTCCGATAATACATGCATCGCGGCAATGGAAGCGGCATCTGATATCTTTATCATATGATCAATGACACTGGGAATGAAAGAGGGCTCCACCCTGGGCCGACCTACCCCTTCGATACGAGAAGGGGTTACACATGTTGCTTGCATGTTTCCAGTTAAGTAGGCATTGTAAAAGGCGGAATGTTCAACGTCAACAACACATAATCGAGTATCGAAATTACGGTATCGGATATAGCGCCCCAGTGTGGCGGAAGTCCCCCCCGTACCAGCACTCATTACGACCCACTCAGGGGTTGGTTGAGCTTCCTGCCGCATCTGGTTAAAAATGCTTTCTGCTATGTTGTTGTTGCCGCGCCAATCGGTGGCTCTTTCCGCGTAGGTAAATTGATCAAGGTAATGACCACCGACTTCCCTAGCGACTTGACTAGCTGCTTCGTATACTTCTGAAGGGTTGGAGACGAAGTGGCAAGTTCCGCCAAAGTTTTCTATGGCATCAATTTTTTTTCTGCTTGTGGATAAAGGCATCACCGCGATAAAGGGGAGGTGAAGTAAATGAGCAAAATATGCCTCGCTGACAGCGGTAGAGCCTGATGATGCCTCTACCAAAGTGGTTCCTTTTTTAATTTTTCCATTACATATTCCGTAAAGAAACAGCGAGCGAGCAAGGCGGTGTTTTAAGCTTCCCGTTGGGTGGGTTGATTCATCCTTAAGATAAATATCAATACCCTTAAGCCCGGGAAATACAGGTTTTATGAGGTGAGTGTCGGCAGATCGTAGTCCGTCTCCCTGTAAGATGGACAGTGCACGTTTTTCCCAGTCTTTATCTTCAATATTCGGTAGCTTTAGTGAAGCGAAGCTAGGTGACATATATCCTTTTGGCATACTGATTTGCTCGTTCAGGTTGATGAGGTCGCGGCGATGAGCTCCACAGCCGACGCTTCAGTTCTGCAAGCGTCGCCTGGCTTCATCGATGAGTGCACGACGATCAATTTTATTCGTGGCTGCCAGAGGTAAGGACTCGACGGTCCATATGCGCCGGGGATGGCGGTAAGCTGGTGCATGCTCGAGCGTAAAGTTTTTTAGCTCCTCCTCTCCGGTTTCGGCGCCGTGACTAGGCACAACAAAGGCCACTGGCTTGTATCCTTTGACGTCATCCTCTATAGGGACAACGCAGGCCTGCTGAACTTTATCGTGTCGCTCCAGCAACCGCTCGATTTCACCAGGCCAGACATTTTCTCCACCGCAGTTGAACATATCGTCATGGCGGCCGACAAAAAAATAGAAGCCCTCTGCATTACGGTAGAAAACGTCCCCAGTGATATAGTATCCATCCTCCGTAAAGATTGCAGAGGACTTGGATCTACTATGGTAACCCAACATGAGGCCTGGGCTCTTCAGTTCAAGTACGCCTTGATCGCTAAGCTCTCCCTTCTCATTGCGTAACCGAATATTCACTGCCGGATGTGCCACGCCCAGCGATAAAGGGGGAGTAGCCTGCTCATTGGGCGGTTGGGTAAATACCACCGGGCTACCTTCCGTCGTGCCATAGGCATTAATTACTCGTGCATTGGGGAGTAGCTCATGTATTTGCTCCAACAGCTGGGCGCTGACGGGTGCTGAGCCCATGCGAACGACCCGCACCGAAGAGAGATCGGATTTGGCCAGGATGTCACCCGTATTCATCAACATGGCGACCATCGGCGGAACGGCCGTGAGCCATGTGGCTCGGTATCGTTGAATAGCATCAATGTAGAGAGCCGCTTCGAAACGTGGCAATAAGATAGTCGTCGATTGCGAGGAAAGACTAAGAAATACCAAGGCTAACGCATTCATATGGTAAAGCGGGGCCGCGATTACGGCGCGCTCATTGGCGAGTGACCCTTCGGTCTGGCGTACCTTCGCCACCCATAATTGACTGGCATGCGAAAGCAGCACGCCTTTCGGGCGCCCGGTTGAGCCAGAGGTGTACAGCATCAAGGCGGGATCGTGCTTTCCGGGAAGGTAGGGGAGATAGCGTTCAGCGCTGATGAAGCCTGAAAGGCCTTCATCGCCGTCCAAGGCCACCGCCGTTACCGCTGGAGGAAGGCAAGAGGCGCATTCTAGGTCATGGAAGATGAGTCGTGCCCCACAGTCCTCAATCACGTAGGCAATCATCTCGGCAGGAAAGCGATAATTGACCGGGACGACCACCACCCCGGCACGCATGCCACCCAACAGCACAGCAACCTGGGCGATCGAGTTCGCGGCAAGCAAGGCGATCCGATCGCCGGGTTGGTACCCACGGTCGATCAGGCCGGCAGCGACCCCGTCGGCCAGGTGATCCAGCTCAGGATAGCTAATTCTCGTTTCGCGACGTTCGGAATCCAACCCGATCAAGGCGGGCTGATCCCCTGGTTCGCCCATACCACTCGCTGAAGAGGAAAGTATATATCCGAGATTCGTCTTTTCTTTCACGATAAAATCTCCAGAAGAGTGGCTTGCTGGGGCAGTGCGATCACTAGTCGGTGACCGTCCTTATCCATCCAGTGAGGCAACCCTTGACTCGACGCCCTGTCACGAAGAGTGCTAGGGCTTGCCGTGCGTAGCGTAATAGCAGCGAAATGTTCACGGCGGTCACCGGCATATATTGCTAACGAACCGAAGCGTTCGTGAAAGGTAGAGGCGTCGATGATGTCTATTTGAAATGATTCATCGAAATCGCCTAGCTTGGCGTAACGGGCGCGAGTAGACGACGGAGACTCGCTGACAATCGTGAGTCCGACGATCGCTTCTACCCCGTTGGCATGATCCATCCACGCGCTGCGCCATACCAGCTCCGGTGTAACGTGGTGGCAGAAATAGACTCGACCCGCGGCGAAGCTATTTGGTGCAAGGCGAACCGTGGCGAAGCTGGCCATCCGCTCACCCTCTTCGAGGTCAACCAACCGTGAAAATCTCTGGACTGGTTGAACATCGAAACCTTTCTCAAGCAGGGTGTTACGTGTTTTCTCAGGATCGTCACTCGCCATGACCAACCCATCTATTCCGATGGGACTGTCGAGTATTTCCTGACGGAGTCGCTCCCCTCCCACCGGCAATCCGACCAGTTCTAGATAGCTTTGGGGAAAAACTATTACATGGTTAATCGAACCAAGTGAATGATAACCACGAGGGGATAACGTAAATCCAAGCGCTTGAAAAATATCGAAGACTGCATCAGTGTCAAACTTCGTATTAATCACGAGGTGGTCAAGGACACCTGACATTTTTCAGTCCCTCTCGCTGGGCATGGCGTAGACTCCGCGGCCGCTGGCGACCAATTGACTATCGCTATCGAGCACTTGCGCTTCGGCCACTGAGGTTTTACGACCAAACTTGATGACCTTGCCGTAGCAACGCAAGTTACCTTTCGCTGGTCGGTGATAATCAACTCGCATGTCAATGGTCGGCACCCCGCGTCTAGTCTTCGATACTAGTGCCCAGTCGGCGGTCAGGTCTATCAACGTCGCCAGGATCCCTCCGTGTGTGTAACCCCCGGCAATGTTGACTACCCATTCTTCACGCCAAGTAGCGCTCAGTTCGATGGTACCCTCCCCGACTTGGGCGACTTCTATCCCCAGCCACTGGTGAAACGGGCCTTTAAGTAACAGTGCCTGCACCTCTTGTGCCGTCAAAATGGTAGATTCGGTTATATCCATGCTGGCTCCTTAACTAACCAGGTAGGCACGACGAAGCAATATCGTCGCCAATGAAGGTGGGCTGAAGAAGTATTAAAACTAGGGAGTTACGACGACTTTTCCCAATACTTCGCGATCTCGGATCAGAGCGAGACCAGCGGCCGCATGCTCAAGGGGTAAGATTCGATCAATTACGGGATCGATTTTCTTGTCCGCGACCAACTGCAGTAGCGCCTCTAAATTTTCCTTATAAAAACTGTTTGAACCCTTTATTTCTAGTTCGAAACTCCAGACATAACGCAGATCCTCTTTAGGGTCATGACCTGCCGTGGCGCCACAGACAAGCAACTTGCCGCCCCGCTTAAGACATTTGAGAGAGGGCACCCAAGTCTCACCACCGGTGAAATTAATCACCACATCGACACCGCCTTCGTAGGTACGTCGCTGAGGTTTGCCATACTCGGCAATGGCCCACTTGGAGAAATCGGTGGTGCGATAATTGACAGTGTGATCTGCACCGAGAGATTTAAGCCGCTCACCCTTGCTATCACTACCGACACAGGCAATGACTTCGGCGCCCAGCAACTTGGCCAGTACTACACAGGCGGTACCTACCCCACCACTGGCCCCTAGAATCATGACCCGGTCACCGGTCTTTATCGTATCGTGGGTTATGAGCATACGATGTGCGGTACCATAGGCAACCGGTAGCGAAGCCGCTTGCTCGAAACTGACCTGATCTGGCAACCGTATCAGTTGATTCACATCAACCCGGGCGTATTCGGCCATTCCTCCGTTAACCATTTCGCCCATCAATCCCACATTGGGCTTAAGCGGGTTCACCAATACGCGGTCTCCAGTTTTCCACCCCTCAATGTCTGGACCGATCTCTGTGATGGTCCCGGCAATATCCAGTCCGATAATCACTGGCAAGGGTACTTTGATACCCGGCATGCCCTTTACCGTGAAAACATCATGGTAATTATAAGAGGAGGCTCCGACTCGGATGACCACATGGCCCTTGTCAGCAATGGGCAACGCATAGTCATCCACTACCTGAAGCTGATCAAGGTTTCCATGTTCACTTAACACTAAGGCTCGCATTTGACTTATCATAAATTTCTCCTTGTTGATCAATCTTATTGATTGGTAGCGAGTTCGTAGGGTCGGGTGGCGAATAAGTCGTCCGGCATTTCTTCTCTTATGACACCATTATCCATAAATATCTGATGCTGCAATGTCAGCGTGTCGATATCTTCCGGCTCAAGTGAAATTCTATACATTTCATCCCACAACCCGGCATAGACTTGTGCATCATGTGCCGGCAGGTTGGCATTTTCCTGAAGAATGTGTGCGACTTCATCTTGGTGATTACTTCCCCATTCTAAGGTGTCGCGCAAGGCGGAAATGACATTGGCGATGATTTCAGGATTGTTGTCGACCAAGTTGCTAGAGACGGCGCCAACGCCAATATAGGGTACAGCGTCGGATTGGGTTAGCTTGCTCCATTCTTCAGCAAAACTACCTAGCTTACGGACCTTTAAGTCATCACTAAGCTGCTCAACCGTTACCGCTCTGAGTGCCGCTGCATCGACTTGCTCCTGAGCGATAAACTGAACTAGCCGGGATTCGTTTCCCCCTATCAATGAAAAATCGTTGGACGAGATTCCATAGTTTTCCTCGAGGATGGCGCTAGCGATAACCGCTACTGATGATCCTTCTGGAGACATACCGATTGACTTTCCTCTGAACTCCGAGATCGACTGGATGTTCGAATCTTCCGGTACCACGAAATGCACATTTGCAGGTTGTGTAGCGGCAAATATTTTTATTGGTATTCCCTCAGATGCCGAGTTCAGAACTCCGGCTGCTGGTGCCCCAAAGGCTAAATCAATTGATCCTGAAGCCAAAGCTTGCATCGGCGCATTGACACTGGGGAAGTGCATGAATTCCGCTTCTACCCCTCGTTCTGCTAAGAAACCTTTCGCTTCAAGTACGGAGCCATAGCCCAGGCTGACACCGCTGGTCCAGTAGCCGATTCGAATTATATCATCAGCTTTAGAAGTCATGGAAAGCAGTGCTCCCGCAGTCATGGTCGCAATCAAGATAGACTTTTTCATTTCGTTATCCTTGGTATGATAGAGGGGTTGTTTAAGTGGTTGCCTTCCAGCGGAACAACCTTTTTTCTAGTGGCTTTAATACACTGGATTCGATGAATAGCATCATCATGACAAGCAATAGGGTCCAAGCGAACACTTGATCGGTTTGCACTAAGTCTGCCGCTTGCCGTAATCGGTAGCCGATACCTTCGGATGCACCAATGGTTTCGGCTACCAGTGAGACACGCCAGCCGAATCCGAAAGCTAACCTGGCGCTGGAAAAAAAATAAGGAAGAATACTCGGAAAAACTATCTTACGAAGAATCGCCAGTTTTGACATGCGTAAGCTCAACGCCAGCTGAATGTACTGTCGATCCACTGTTTGCACTCCTTGCCAGACATTGGTTAGGATCAGAGGCATAGCTGTCATGAAAACTACGAAAACCGTTGTGGCATCCGAGATGCCGAACCAGATAATGGCGAAGATGGCCCAGATGGCAGATGACACAGTGTTGATCACAGCAAGGACTGGCTCAAAAAATCTTGCCAATATCTTGTTGGCACCGAGGAGCAAGCCGAGGGTAGCTCCTACGATCATCGCTAGCGTAAAGCCGAGGAGTACGCGTCGGAACGTGGCACTTACATCGTTGAGAAACGATGGTGTTTCAAACAACCTTCGAACGGCTTCGATAACTCTTTGTGGTCCCGGCAGTATGAAAGCAGGCATTTGTAGAGAAGCCAGCCACCATACAATAACGAACACGGAAACAAGAACGAGACGTTGTAGAATCAGGCTCCAATGTTGATTGATGATAGACATGGGTCAGACCTTCAATCTAAGCTGACGAATCTTCTCCGCAACCAACGGATCGGTCGGTACGCGGGGATGAGAAAGCTGGTTTGGCTCGATCGTGGCAACTCTTCCTGGAGAAGGAGCTAATACGACTATCCGGTCAGCGAGGACTACCGCTTCTTCAACATCATGGGTTACAAGAAGAACACTCACTTTCCGCTCACGCTGAAGCCGGAGAACTTCAGTGTGCATCAGACTTCGCGTCAGGGGGTCGAGTTTTGAAAAAGGCTCGTCCATTAAAAGAATGCTAGGGTTTATGACCAAGCTGCGAGCTAATGCAGCACGACTGCGCATTCCCCCGGATAACTGATATGGCCAAGCATGAGCGACTTGTTCTAACCCCACGATTTTTAATACTTTCATGGCGCGTTGTCTGCGTTCGTTAAAACTTGACGAGCCGGTTTCCAAGCTTAAGCAAACATTTTCTATTATACTCCTCCATGGTAATAATCGGTCCTCTTGGAACATGTATGCGATAGAGTGCCAGTCAGTGTAATTCTTGGATATGACTCCTTCGATAGATACTGTGCCTTGATCAAAGGGCAGTAATCCCGAGATAATATTGAGCAGAGTGCTCTTGCCGCATCCCGACCTTCCCAGTAGGGCAACAATTTCTCCCTCTGACACATCTAGGCTGATGCCTTCAAGCACTTGAGTGTTGGAGAATTTCTTCCCTACTCCATTGAGAGATATCGCAGCTTTACCAAGTGTTTTCGTTTTTGTCTTCTCCTCGGTAGTCATCCAAAAATCCTTCTGTCAATCAAGGGTAGTATCGTTTTAGATGATTTTAATGTCGAGTATAAATGCTCATATGTCATTTTCTGAAACGTGTGTATGTGCTGTTTTGTTATAGATTCCACCTTGTCGCTATCTTCTTTAATGAATGCCTCTATCATGGCATTATGGTCATGTTTTATTTCTGGTTGCGTTCCTTGGACATTGTAACCCAGAGCGACCAGGCGTGACATTTCATTCATTAGTCGTGAAAGTGTTAAAAATAAGCGCTGATTGCCCGACGCTTTTGCAATTTCCAGATGAAATAGCTTGTTGGCGTCCATGAATATCCCGATCCGCTCCGGTAAAGTGACTTTATGACGCTGACGGCAAGCCGCTTCTAGCTGCTTAAGGCTTTCGATGTTTACTTTTCCGACAGCCAAGCGTGCCGCCAAAGGCTCCAATTCGGCTCGCATGGTAAATATCTCTTCTACATCTTGGAGAAGAATAGGGGAGATTCTATAACCTTTTCTTGGTCGGGAGATAATCAGGTTGTCGTGAGCAAGACGAGCAAGAGCACTGCGGCAGCTGTTCTTTCCAATTCGATAGGTTTCCATCAGCATTGGCTCGGTCACTGTCGAATCGGGTAATAGACGACACGAAATAATATCTCTGTGTATACGATGATAGGCATCATCAGCCAAGTTGGAGGTGCCGCCTGGCACAATCTCTAGGCTTCGGTTAGTCATATTCATAAGCTTCCTCCCTGTGCGAGGCCAAACACGAAGACAAAGCCAATAGTGTTGACCTGATTCGTGTTTTGATAGCTCGCGTGCTGCAGGAAAGGGTAAACCTAGAGGGTCTTACCGTTTTTATTATTCAAATACATTGTAAGTCCTATTCATTGGAATGATAAATATTGTTTTGTGCTCGTCCTGGCTCTTTATATGACGATTTTTTATTTTGTGAGCTGCTTAGCGCTCCAGTGTCAGGATGACTGTCGTGCCCTCTGATACCCTATTTTTATAAACCGACCAAGGGGCGAAAGGAGACGTTCATGCCTCGCTATTCCGAGGAATGCCGACAAGCCGTGGTGGCCAAGCCGCTACCCCTCACAACCTCTCCCCGCAGGAGGTGGGGGAGTAGGGGGGGATCTCGTTGGGTCCGTCTACAAGTGGCGCAAGGGAATCCATGCCGAGGGTCGCTGTCTGCCCGCCTCCCTCCCTCCTTGGGGTCAAGGGGCGGACGGCTGGTCCTTCCGGGGCAAGTACACCGCTGTGGTAGAGACCGATGAATGCTCAGGGATCATCTAGTATTGTCGGCGCCGCGTGTCTATTCCGAGCAGTTGGACCACGGCGCCGAACCAGATATGGACGTGGGATTGTTCGTGATGGGCGGACCCGTCAAGAGGCAGCGCTACTACTCTGGTATTGACGTCGAGTCTTCTTGGTCATGAACACCTCTTTCGTCTCCATTATGAGACTTATCGGGGCGTTCGTTCGCTGCAGTGGACCACGTCATAACGCTGAATACAGGCTCCTTGGGATCTAACAGGCTGCGGCGCCGCCGTCGCTACGCGGGTCGTGAGCGCCTTCCATCAGGCCATCCGGGTGCAATACGATGCCACCGGCATGGCCCATGGTATCGCTGAAGGCTGCGTCCAGTATTTCCACATCGTGGCCAGCAGCGCGCAGAGCATCGATGGTCGGCTGGGCAATGCGTGCTTCGAGCTTCAGATTGGTGCTGGTTTCTCCCCAGGTGCGTCCGAGCAGCCAGCGGGGTGCGCTGACGGCCTCCTGGAGTGGCATGCCGTGCAGGGCGTAGCGAGAGAATACCGCAGCCTGGGTCTGGGGCTGTCCTTCGCCGCCCATGGTGCCGTAGACCATCGTCCGACCGTCCTTGAAGAGTGCCAATGCCGGATTGAGCGTATGAAAGGGTTTGCGGCCCGGGCCGAGGCCGCGCAACGAGTCGGCATCGAGAGAGAAACCGATGCCACGATTCTGCCATAGCACGCCGCTTTCGGGCAGTACCACACCGCTGCCGAATTCCCAGTAAATGCTCTGGATGAAGCTTACTGCGCGCCCCTCGGAATCGACAGTGCCCATCCAGATGGTGTCGCCAGGGGCTGGCTCGTGGGGCCAGGGCAGGGCACGGGCCATATCGATCCGGTCGGCTTCACGGGTGATCACCGCATCGCTGAGCAGGTCCTGCAGTGGTGTGGGCAGGCGCTGAGGGTCAGTGACATGCTGATCGCGCAGGATAAAGGCTCGCTTGGTGGCTTCGATCAGACCATGCAGGTGGGCCACGCTCTCGCCTTCGGCGACCTTCAGTCGTTCATAAAGTGCCAGAATCAGCAACGACGCGACGCCCTGGGTTGGCGCAGGCAGGTTGTAGAGCGTGGCGCTATTGAGCGCGACTTCCAGCGGTGTGACGTACTGGGCGCGATAGTTGGCGAAGTCGGCCTGGCGCAATGGGCTGCCCAGTGTTTCCAGGTCGCGGGCCATGCCGGCGGCCAGCTCACCGCGATAGAAGTCGTCCAGCCCGGCATCGGTCAGACGTTCGAGGGTGGTCGCCAGGCGTGGCTGACGCAAGCGGTGGCCTTCTGACGGCACGTTGCCGTCGACGAGGAAGGTATCGCCGAAGCCGGGGCTCTGAGAGAGATGTCGCTGGTGCTTGGTGGCCAGCTGCTGCTGGCTGGCCGAGACGGCAACGCCCTGGTGAGCATGATGGATGGCATCGCCCAGCAATCTCGTCAGCGTCAACCCCCGGCCCCAACCGCTGGCCACGCTTAGTGCTGCATCCCAACCACCGACGGTGCCGGCCATGGTCAGTGCCGACAGGGGGCCGCGCTCGGGAATGGTATCGTGGCCGTCATAGAGCTCGGGTGTTGCCAAGCCGGCGGCGGGGCCACAGGCATCGATGGCGACTGGTGGCTGGCCGGGTTCGTGGATCAGCCAGAAGCCGTCGCCACCGAGGGCGTTCATGTGGGGGTAGGCCACGGCAATGGTAGCGGCGGCAGCGACCATTGCCTCGACGGCGTTGCCGCCCTCCTTGAGGATGTCGCGGCCGGCTTCGGCGGCGAGATGATGAGGGGCTACGCACATGCCGCCATAACTGCGTCGAGTGTGAATCATGCAATACCCTTGATTGTTCGTCATGCTTACCAGCCTATTGCCACGGGTAGCCAGGTGGCGATGGGTGGAAATACGAATACCACCCCCACTGCCAGGACTTGCAAGGCAATGAAGGGTATCGCTCCCTTGTAGATATCCAGGGTGCTGACCTCTTTGGGAGCCACGCCCTTGAGGAAGAACAGCGACCAGCCGAACGGCGGAGTCAGAAATGAGGTTTGCAGGACCAGGGCGACCAGTATGCCCATCCAGACCACATCCACTCCCATCTGGACGAAGAATGGCAGGAACAATGGCAAGGCGATATAGGTGATCTCGATCCATTCGAGGAAGAAGCCCAGCACGAATACCAGCAGTAGCATGAACAGTAGGGAGCCGGTGGTGCCCCCCGGTATCCAGTCGAACATCCGGCCTACCAGGTGTTCGCCGCCAAGCCCGCGGAAGGCGAGGCCGAATACCTGTGCACAGATCAGAATGAAGAACACCATGGCCGAGATGAGCAGCGTGGCCTTGACTACCTGCGCCAGCAACCTGATGGTCAGTCGACCGGAGAGGCCGACGAACAGCAGTGCACCGAACGCCCCCATGGCCGCTGCCTCCGTCGGTGCCGCGATACCGCCGATGATCGAGCCGAGTACGGCTACCACCAGGCCCACCGGCGGGCCGACCACCAGCACCAGCTTGCGCAACAGCTGTCTCCGAGACAGCGCCGCGCGCTCTGCCGCCGGGATCGGCGGCATCAGGTCCGGGCGAAGGGTCGCCAGTACCAGAATCGCCACGAGATAGATCGTGGCCAGAGTGAGCCCGGGGACCATCGCCGCGGCAAATATGGTGCCCACCGACTCCCCCAGTATCTCGGCCAGCAGGATCAGCACCAGGCTCGGAGGAATGATCTGGCCCAGGGTGCCCGAGGCGCAGATCATTCCCGTCGCCAGTGCCTTGGGATAGTCACGCCGCAACAGTGTCGGCAGGGTCAGCAGGCCCAGGGTGACGATGGTCGCCCCGACGATGCCGGTGGCCGCACCCAACAGGACGCCAACCAAGATGATCGCCACGCCCATGCCGCCGGAGATATTCCCGAAAAGATGCCCGACGACATCGATCAACTCTTCGGCGAGTCGTGACTTCTCCAGCATCACCCCCATGAATACGAACAGCGGTATCGCCATGAAGGTGTAGTTGGTCACCACGCCATAGATGCGCGACGGCAGGAGGTTGAACAGGGAGGGGCCGAAGCCGACATAGCCAAAAAAAAACGCCGAGATGGCGATGGCGATTCCAACCGGTAAGCCAACCAACAGCAGCACGAAAAATGTCGCGACCATGCCGATCGCGAGCAGTTCGTTGGGAGACATCGATCATTCACCTCTCGGCGTAAGGGCAAACCCGTGACGCAGTGCGTGGGCCAGGCTCTGGAGGGCAAGCAGTACGAACCCGAGCGGGATAAAGGCTTTCAGCGCCCACCGCCAGGGCAGGCCACCGGGATTGGGCGATCCCTCGTTTCGCCCCCAGGACTGGATCAGCCAGGGTAATGACAGCCAGGCGATGTAAAGCCCGATACCCATCAGTAACAGCCCGCCCGTCACCTCGATCGCACGGCGCAGCCCATCGGGAAAACGTTCGTAAAACACGTCCACCCGTACCTGCTCCCCGCAGTAAAGGGCATAGGACATGCCGAAGAGCGCAATGGGGGAAATCAGGTGCCATTGCAGTTCCTGCAGCCAGATAGCCCCCATCCGAAACAGAGAACGCATGACAACATCTCCGGTGACCAACAGAACGAGCACCATGCAGGTCCAGGCAGCGACCCAGCCAAAGAACCAGACCACCGCCTCAAGCCCTAGAACCAACCGTTCTACGGCTCTCATCTCAAACGACTCCCAGGATATCTTTGAGCCATGGGCCTTCACTGATGGCCGCCCAACGGTCATGGTTGGCCTTGAAGGTCATGTAGCTATCGTGAACCCTGCGCACCAGGGGGTCGGCATTCGCTTCCGTTTCCAACGTGTCGAGGGTGGCTTCGCGCAGTGCATCCACGACAGGAGGGGGCAGCACGGACGCCGTTACACCGTGATTTTCCACCAGGTCGGTCAGTGCCTCACCATTCACCGCCTCGGACCAGCTCAAGCTTTCCAGGCAGGCAGCCTGGCAAACGGTGCGTACGATCATCTGCAGGTCTTCGGGCAGGTTGTCCCAGTGAGATTTCGAGATCAGCAACTCGCCGGTGGTGGCCGGTTCGTGCCAGCCGGTGGTGTGGTAATATTTGGCGGCATTCTGCAGCCCCAGGCGTCGGTCCTGATAGGGGCCGACGAACTCCGCCGCATCGATGACGCCGCGTTCCAGCGCGGGGAAGATTTCGCCCCCCGGAAGTGCCCGTGCGTCCACTCCAAGGGCGGAATAGACTTGACCCGCCAGCCCGGGGATCCGCATCCGCAGGCCGTTCAACTGGCTGACGTCCTCGATCGGCTCACGGAACCAGCCTGTCATTTGCACGCCGGTATTGTTGAGCGGTAGGGCAACCAGGCCGTAGGGCTCATAGACCTCCTGCCACAGCTCGAGACCGCCCCCGTGGTACAGCCAGGCCATATGGCCCATATAGCTCATGCCGAAGGGCACAGTGGTGAAGTACTGCGCGGCAAAGGTACTACCGGACCAGAAATAGCTGTTCGCTGCATTCATCTCGATGGTGCCGCTCTGCACGGCTTCGAATCCTTCGAAGGCGGGGATCAACTCGCCGGCGGCAAAGTGCTGGATATTCAGCCTGCCACCCGACATGGTGTTGATCTTCTGGATGACATCGGTGGGGCTGCCGGGGCCTACGGTATAGAACGGAGCACTGGGGCCATAGGCATTGGTCATGCGCCAGTTGAAGGACTCGGCAGGCTGGGCCCGGGCAATGGCGGGTGCGCCCATGATCATGCCGGCAGTTGAGGAGACAGCGGCGGTAGTCAGGAATTTGCGACGCGAGAAGGTCATGAAAGTCACCTTTGCAATTGTTATGGACGTGGTGCTGACATTCCTTGCTCTGCAAGCGTCATGCCATAAAATCGATTTTCTTTGTTATAAAGTATTTAAGGAAAAAACATCGGTCAGTGAAAGAGGCTGCCGGATGCTGCTCGCGCACCAAGATGGAGAGAGATCGGCCCGCAGGGGACCATCGTAATACGCCGAAAACGCCAAGCCGGGAATGAGGAAAATCATCCCGGCGTGGCGGACCAGTGCGCTAAGAGGTTGCTGAAAGGGAAGTGATCGGAAGAGAGGTGGCAGGAGAAAGACCGAAGAAGAGACGGGGTTTTCTCAGCCGAGGAACACTCCTCCATAGGCCAGGGCGGCCATGACCACGAAGGCCGGATGAGCGTTGAAGCGCAGCAATGCAATGGCGGCCATACCACCGATGATGAGGGTGTGGATCAGCCCCGCATTGGCCAGCCCCTCGCTGAAGAAGCTCCAGGTCAGCCAGGCCATCATCAGCGCGACCACCGGGCGTACCCACTGGCTCATGCGCTTGACGCGTGGCGAGTCGCGGTGGCGATAGAGCAACCCCAGGGCACCGAGCATCAGCAGCAGCGATGGCACCACGGTGGCCAGTACGGCGATTACGGCTCCGCTCAAGCCCGCCACCTCATAGCCGATGTAGCCGGCCATCTTGGTGTTGATAGGGCTGGGCAGCGCGTTGCCTAGCGCTAATGTTTCGGCAAATTCCTGGCTGCTCATCCAGCCATAGCGGCCCACTACTTCTGCTTCTATCAGGGGAATCGTCGCAGGACCGCCGCCATAGCCAATGATGTTAGGTATGAAAAAGGCCAGGAATACGTGCCAGTAAATCATGGCGCGTCCTCCCGCTTGGCTCCGGGGCTCAGCAGGGCGGTGGCCAGCAATAGCGCAATGACTACCCCCGGATGGACTCCGAGCACATAGATCAATACCCCGGCGGTAACCACCATGCCCAGGCTGATCATCCAGCCCAGTGATTGGCGCGATTTTGCCCAGAAATCCCAGGTCAACTGGGCCATCATCACCATCACCACCGGGACGACGCCCTTGCCCATACCGTGTATCCAGCCGATATCACGGTAGCGGGTGAAGGCTACCAAGAGTAGGACCATGATGATAATGGTGGGAAGAATCACGGCGAGCACGGCATTGATGCAGCCCAGGGTGCCGCCCAGACGATAGCCGATGTAACCGGGCATCTTGGTGGCGATGGGGCCGGGGAGGGTATTGCCGATGGCGAGGATATCGGCGAACTCCTCATCGTTGAACCAACCGTGTCGCTTGACGACCTCCTGCTGGACGAGCGGGATCATCGAAGGACCGCCGCCGTAGCCCAGCAGGCCCACGCGCAGGAAGGTCCAGAATAGATCGCGCTGGCTGGCGTGAAGCCGCTCGGTCGAGGAGTGGTTCATCGCCTAGCCCCGCCTGCGGCTGTTGTTGCCTGGTTAGAATGTGATTTTTTCATCAGTAATCGTCTTGGTATGAATAAATCGATTTTGAGATCGAAAAGTAGATTATTTTCCCCGCATGCGTCAAGCTTTGTCATCATTGAAAGGTCATCCCGTGGGGGGCGAAGCGAGATGGACATACCGCAGCGCAAGGAACGTAAGGAGAGTGCCACGACCTCCAGCAGAGTCTTCGACGCCATGCGTCAGGATCTGGTCAACGGCCGCTTCGCGGCTGGTGAGAAAGTGGCCATCAATGGGCTCAAGGAGCAGTACCGGGTGGGGCTGAGCCCTCTGAGGGAGGCGCTCAATCGACTGGCGGCATACGGCCTGCTGGTTCAGGAGAATCAGCGCGGCTTTCGTGTTCCGCGCCTCGATCGTCGCGAACTCGATGATATCGCGGGCATGCGTCGCGAGCTGGAGGGTATGGCGCTGGAGCGGGCTATTCTCAACGGCGATGCCGAGTGGGAATCGGAACTGCTGGCGGCGGCTCATCGCCTCAAGCGTGCGGATCTGTCTCTGGACAAGGTGGATGAGTGGGAGCGACTTCACGGACGTTTTCATCGCACGCTAGTGGCGCCCTGCGGGTCGGTATGGCTATTGCGCTTCATCGACCAGTTGCATGATCAGTTCGACCGTTACCGACGCATGGCTCCCGGCGTACCGGCGGTACGCCGGATCCTCGATGCCCAGCACGGTGAGCTGGTCGAGCTGGCGCTGGAGCGCGACGTCAAGGCGGCGCGGGCGCTACTCGAAGACCATATCGAGCGCTCCTACGAGGTGGCCTTGGGCAGCTGCAAGTAGGGTCAGGCGGTGACGTTGAGTCGCCCCTTGAGCCGCGAGGCCAGCTCATTCAGGTGAGCGCTGTCTTCGCCGGTGGGCCAGCCGACCTGAAGGGTCACGCCGCTGGCGTGATAGTCGGCGGCCTTCACGGGGATCTCCCGTTCGGCGAGCCAGTGGCGTGCCTCGGCCTCGCCGGCGAAATCGACCATCAGCCTCAGCGGGGTCCTTTCGGTCACCAGGCGCTGTGGGATCATGGCCAGGGCCTGACTCACGGCCTGGGTATAGGCTCGGGCCAGTCCCCCTGTTCCCAGTTTGGTGCCGCCGAAGTAACGCGTGACCACGCAGCCTACCTGGCCGAGGCCGGCGCCTTCCAGCACCTGGAACATGGGGCGGCCGGCGGTGCCGCCGGGCTCGCCATCGTCGGAAAAACCGATGGCGCTCTGTTCGCCGGGGGCTCCAGCGATAAAGGCGCTGCAATGATGGCTGGCGTTGGGGTGGGTCCTGCGGGCTTCTGTCAGCAAGACATTGAAGTTCGCCACGTCGGGGGCGTGACAGACCCAGGCGATGAAACGGCTCCTTTCGACGATAAGCTCGTGTTCCAGCCACTGGCCGGGGGCAATGTCGGGCACGGGGTAACGCATCAGTGGGTCAGCTCGCGCTGGCGCACCACCCCCATGACCATGCCGAGCACCTGGATATCGCTGTTCTTCAGGTAGATGGGCGGCATGCTGGTATTGGCCGGCTGCAGCCTCACCCCGGTCTTCTCGATATAGAGGGTCTTGAGGGTGACTTCCTGATGGTTGATCAGGACCACTGCCGTTTCGCCGTTCTCGGCGCTTTCCTGGCGCTCTATGATGATCACGTCACCATCGAAGATGTTGCAATCGATCATGGAGTCGCCGCGAACTCTCAAGGCGTAGGTATTGCGGCGCACCATGCGGGACGGAGCCCGAATGGAACCGTTGGTGGGGCAGGCTTCGATGGGCATGCCGGCCGAGACATCCCCCAGCAACGGGATCTCGACGAGGTCCACGCCCTCGATGCTGACCCAGGAATGGGCCAGGGGCAGGTTGGGACGTCGGTGCAGATAGTGCGTGGAAGCCTGCGACATGTGGCGTTTTCCTTCTGGACGAGCCTGTTGAAATGTACAGGTATCAAACATCATAGCAGCAGGGTGCCCGCTGGCAAGTTCCCTTGTCACAAACAACCCTTGACCTGTGGCAAGAGTGACGCCGTGACGCGGGCCGGTCACTAGCGGCAAAAACCCATTCCGTGTAGAGTTTGCGGCGAAAATGCCATTCCTGGAGAGAGCCGTGAGCCTGCGTCTGCAAGCGCGAAATCTGGCGTGTGAGCGCGACGACCGCTGGCTGTTCAGAGAGTTGGATCTGGACATCCGCACAGGCGAAATCGTGCGTGTCGAGGGTCCCAACGGCAGCGGCAAGACCACCCTGCTGAAAATCCTGTCCGGTCAGCTCGCCGACTATGAAGGGGATCTCTTCTGGGACGATCGTCCCATGCGTGATGCCCGTGAGTCGTTCCTGACCAACCTGCTTTACCTGGGCCATGCGCCAGGGGTGAAGGCGGCGCTGACGCCGCTGGAGAACCTGACCTGGTACCAGGCCATCGCAGGGCAGCCTCGGGACGAAGCCGCCCGCTACGCCGCCCTGGAAGACGTGGGCCTGGCGGGATTCGAGGACCTGCCGGCGGGTCAGCTCTCCGCCGGGCAGCAGCGGCGGGTTGCACTGGCTCGCCTGGTGCTGACGCCGCGTCCGCTGTGGGTGCTGGACGAGCCCTTCACGGCCATCGACCGTGACGGTGTCAATGCCCTGGAACAGAGACTGGTCGACCACGCTCGCCAGGGTGGCTGCGTGCTGGTGACGACCCACCACGAGCTGACGCCCTGTGCCGAGCTGCGCCGCATTCGACTCGGTGGGGGAGGCCTCGATGACGGGAACTGACGGCACATTGACAGGGAAAGCCATGACGCTGACGAGTGGGGAACCCCACGGTGGCCTGACGGTCGCATTCTGGGCGACGCTCAAGCGTGATCTGGTGCTTCTGCTTCGTCGTCGCAGCGAGGTGATGAACCCGCTGGTCTTCTTCGCCATCGTGATCACCCTGTTTCCGATCGGCATCTCGCCCGATCCGCAGCTGCTGGCGGCCATCGCTCCCGGCCTGCTGTGGGTGGCGGCCCTGCTCGCCGCGCTGCTGTCGTTGGACAGCCTGTTCCGGGCCGATTATGACGACGGCTCCCTGGAGCAGCTACTGCTGACGCCACAGCCGCTGGCTCTGCTGGCGCTGGCCAAGGTGGCCGTGCACTGGCTGCTGACTGGCCTGCCGCTGGCGCTGATGGCGCCGCTGCTGGGCATCATGCTGGCATTGCCGGCCGGCAGCTATGCCGTGCTGGCCGTATCGCTGGCACTGGGCAGTGCCAGCCTCAGCTTGATCGGTGCCATCGGAGCGGCGCTGACGGTGGGATTGTCCCGTGGCGGCGTATTATTGTCGCTGCTGGTACTTCCCCTTTACATACCGGTGCTGATTTTCGGCGCCGGGGCCGTGCAGGCCGCCATCTTGGGTGACGGTGTCATGGCGCATCTGGCGATTCTCGGCGCGCTGCTGGCGCTCGCGCTGATCTTGGCACCCCTGGCGATCGCGGCGTCGCTGCGTATCAGTATCAACGGTTGAGAGGTTGACGAGGCATGTGGGCCTTTATTCATAAGCTGGGTTCTCCCAAGTGGTTCTACGGTATCAGTGCACGGCTCCAGCCCTGGTTCTGGGTGGCGGCGCTGATCCTCATCGTGGTAGGCAGCATCTGGGGGCTGGCCTTCGCCCCGGCCGACTACCAACAGGGCAACAGCTTTCGTATCATCTACGTCCATGTGCCGGCCGCCTTCCTGGCCCAGTCCATCTTCGTATCGATGGCCGTATCGGCGGTGATCTTCATGGTCTGGAAGATCAAGATCGCCGATATGGCGGCTGCCGTGATGGCGCCTCTCGGGGCCGCCATGACATTCGTTGCACTGTTCTCCGGGGCGGTCTGGGGGGTACCCACCTGGGGAACCTGGTGGATGTGGGACGCGCGCCTGACCTCGATGCTGATCCTGCTGTTCCTCTACCTGGGAGTGATCGCCCTGCGCGGTGCCTTCACCAGCCGCGACAGCGCTTCCCGGGCCGCATCGGTGCTGGCCATGGTGGGGGTCATCAACATTCCCATCATCAAGTATTCCGTGGACTGGTGGTATACGCTGCACCAGCCCGCCACCTTCACCATTACATCCCGCCCGACCATGCCCATGGAGATGTGGCTGCCGCTGCTGATCATGGTGCTGGGCTTCTACAGCTTCTTCATCGCCCTGACGCTGATGCGCACCCGCAGCGAGATACTGCGCCGGGAAGCCAACAAGCGCTGGGTCCGTGAGCTGGCCGGGGAGGCGAACTGATGGCATTCGACACGTTGCAGGATTTCTTCGCCATGGGCGGCCACGCCCCCTATGTCTGGGCGGCCTGGGGCGTTACCGCAGCGCTGCTGCTGGGAACCGTGATACATGCTCGCGCCGAGCGCCGACAGCTGCTGCGGCAGCTTGCGCGTCGCGTTCGCCGTGAAAGCCGTCTGGCGACCCGGGCCGCCGGGGCGCAACCGATTCAAACTAGCAGGGGTGGAAGCACCAATGACGCCTAAACGTAAGCAGAAACTGTTCGTGATCCTCGGCCTGGTGTCACTTGCGGCAATTGCCGTGGGCCTGACGCTCTATGCACTGCGCTCCAACATCAACCTCTTCTTCAGCCCGATCGAGATCGCGGCCGGCGATGCGCCCTATGAACGCCAGATCCGGGCAGGCGGCATGGTGAGGGAAGGGACCGTCTCCCGAAATCCGGACAGCCTGGACGTCGAGTTCACCGTTACCGACTATGTCGAGGACCTTCGCGTTTCCTACAGTGGTATCCTGCCGGACCTGTTCCGTGAGGGACAGGGCGTGGTAGTGGTCGGCCAACTCCAGCAGAATGGCCTGTTCCGTGCCGACCAGGTGCTGGCACGTCACGACGAGAACTACATGCCGCCCGAGGTGGCCGATGCCCTGGAAGCGGCCGGCTATTCACCCGCCGACTTTCAGACCAAGGCCGCCAAGGTAGCCAAGCGCGTCGAGGAACGAGAGGAAAGTGAAGGCGCGAGCCAGTACTGATCCGGAGTGTCCATGCAGATCCAGATGATTCCCGAAATCGGCCATTTCGCCCTGGTCATCGCCCTGTTGCTGGCGATGGCCCAGACGCTGATGCCGCTGGCCGGCGCCTCCCTGCGCCGGCCGTTGCTGATGGCCTATGCCCGCCCCATGGCAAGCGGGCAGTTCCTGTTCGTGGCCATTGCCTATGCCGCGCTCACGGCCAGCTACATGCTGGACGACTTCAGCGTGCTCAACGTGGCCAACAACTCCAACTCCATGCTGCCCTGGTACTACAAGTTCAGTGCCGTGTGGGGCAACCACGAGGGATCGGTACTGCTGTGGAGCCTGATGCTGGCCGGCTGGGGCTTCTTCGCCGCGCGCTATTCCCGTGAACTTCCACGCGACATGGTGGCCCGGGTCATCGGCGTGCTGGGGGCGGTCTGCGTCGGCTTCCTGCTGTTCATCCTGATCACCTCCAACCCCTTCGAGCGCATCCTGCCCAACGTGCCGCAGGATGGCGCCGACCTGAACCCGCTGCTGCAGGACATCGGCCTGATCCTGCATCCGCCAATGCTCTACATGGGCTACGTGGGCTTCTCGGTGGTCTTCGCCTTCGCCATCGCCGCGCTGCTGGGAGGGCGCCTGGATGCGGCCTGGGCACGCTGGGCGCGCCCCTGGACCAATCTGGCCTGGGCTTTCCTCACGATCGGCATCGCCCTGGGCAGCTGGTGGGCCTACTATGAGCTGGGCTGGGGCGGCTGGTGGTTCTGGGACCCGGTGGAGAACGCCTCGCTGCTGCCCTGGCTGACGGGCACCGCATTGATGCACTCCCTGGCGGTGACCGAGAAGCGCGGCTCCTTCAAGAGCTGGACGCTGCTATTGGCGATTACCACCTTCTCGCTATCGCTGCTCGGCACCTTCCTGGTGCGCTCCGGCGTGTTGACGTCGGTACATGCCTTCGCCAACGATCCGTCCCGCGGCTTCTTCATCCTGGTGCTGCTCGGTATCACCGTCGGCCTGTCGTTGTTGATCTTCGCTCTGCGGGCGCCGCGGGTCAGTCACAAGACCAGCTTCAACTGGCTCTCCCGTGACGCCCTGCTGCTGATCAACAACATCATGCTGGTGATCATCACCGTCACCGTGCTGATGGGCACCGTCTATCCGCTGCTGCTCGACGCCCTCGACCTGGGCAAGATCAGCGTGGGCCCCCCGTACTTCAATGCCCTGTTCGTGCCACTCACCGTGATCATGTGCATCTTCATGGGTCTGGGGCCGATAGCTCGCTGGAAGCAGACCGACGCCCGCGCACTGGTCAAGCGGCTGTGGCTTGCCGGTGTCGCGGCGCTGGCCATCGGTATCATCATGCCGTTCATCTTCGGCAACGAGTGGAACGCCTGGGTCGCCATCGGCCTGGTGACCGCCATGTGGATCGTGCTGCCGATGTTCCGGGACATCTTCGAGAAGACCCGTCATGCACCGACGCGCCTCGCCGGGTTGAAGAAGCTGTCGCTGGCCTACTGGGGCATGCAGCTGGGCCATTTGGGTGTGGCGGTGACCATCATCGGTGTCGCGGTGGTATCCAACTACAACATTGAGCGCAACGTGCGCATGAGCATCGGCGACAGCGCCCAGGTGGCGGGTTATACCTTCACCATGACCGAGCTCACCAGCCGTCGCGGGGCCAACTTCCTGGCCGACCGCGCGGTGATCGAGGTGCAGCGTGACGGCAGCCGTCGCAGCTTCACCATGACGCCGGAGAAGCGGCTCTACATCGCCCGTGGCATGCCCATGACCCAGGTCGCCCTGCGCCCTGGCCTGTTCCGCGACCTCTACGTGGCCATGGGTGAAGATCTTGGCGACAACAGCTGGGCCATGCGCGTGCAGTACAAGCCGTTCGTGCGCTGGCTGTGGCTGGGCGGCCTGCTGATGGCGGGTGGCGGTGTCCTGGCCGTGATCGACCGTCGCTATCGTCGATTGGCGACGTCTCGCGACCCGGAAGAAGAGGCAGCGACCGTGGCCAAGCCCCGGGAGGCCACCGCATGATCCGTCGTCTGCTGCTGCTGCTGCCACTGATCGGCTTCCTGGTGCTGTCGGTGTTTCTCTACCAGGGCCTGTCGCTGAACCCGTTTCATCGCGATTCCGCCTTGATGGCACGGGACTTCCCGGTCTTCGACAAGGAAACCCTGGAAGATCCCGAGCGCCGGGTGGATGAGTCCCTGTTCCGCGGGCAGGTCACCCTGGTCAACGTCTGGGGCGAGTGGTGTCCGGAGTGCAAGCGCGAGATGCCGCAGCTGCTGGACCTCGCCGACCGTGGCATCCGCCTGGTGGGCATCAGCTACAAGGACACCCGTGAGAAAGGCATGGGTTTCCTGCAGGATTTCGGCGACCCCTTCGAAGTCAATATCTTTGACCCCGAAGGCGACCTGGGCTTCGAGCTCGGCGTCTACGGGGCGCCGGAAACCTTCCTGGTGGATCGCGACGGCATCATCCGCTATCACCATACCGGCTATATCTCGCCGGAAGACATCCGTAAACACATCCTGCCGGAGGTGGAAAAATGGCAGTGATTCGATTGACGCTCGCTGGCCTCGCGCTGTTGCTGATGGCCGGCCTGGCGCAGGCCGGTGCCATCGAGGTCCGTGAATTCGACGACCCGGTCATGGAGCAGCGCTACCGTAGCCTGACGGCTTCCATGCGCTGCCCGACCTGCGAGAACCAGGCCATCAACGATTCCGACGCGCCGGTCTCACGCGACATGCGTGACCGTATCTACATGATGCTGCAGGACGGCAGAGCGGATATGGAGATCCGCGATCACATGGTCGAGCGCTTCGGCGACTACGTGCTGTATAACCCGCGCCTGGATGGCCGCACCTATCTGTTGTGGGGGCTGCCGGGGGGCCTGGTGGTGTTCGGCGGCATTCTGGTGGTCCTGGTCGTGCGGGCGCGGCGTAACGCCTCGGCTCGCGCCCTGAGCGAGGAAGAACGCGCGCGTCTCGAGGCCCTGATCAATCGCGGGAGAACCCCATGATCCTGTTGTGGATTGCCTTTGCCGTCCTGCTGCTGCCCGCCCTCTGGCTGCTGGTCGCCCCGCTGCGCCGGGCACGCCTGGTCTACGATGCCCAGACCGCCTTCGAGACCAACGACCAGTCTGCGGAGCAGAACGTGTCGATCTATCGTCGCCGGCTGGCATCGCTGGAGGCCGCGCTGGAACGGGGCGATATCGACCAGGCGACCTTCGAGGAGGATCGCCTGGAGCTCGACCGCAGCCTGCTCGAGGACACCGAGTCCCTGAAGCGTGGGCCGCTGCACTCGCCGACATCCGGGCGTTTTGTCGTGCCACTGGTGGCGGTGGCCGTGGTGATCGTATCGGTGGTCTGGTATCAGCAGCATGGGGCCGAGGGAGACCTGGCCCTGTACAACGCCTACCAGGAGAGTGATTCCCTGCCGACGCTGGTGGAGCGCCTGGAAGGCGAGGCGGCACGTCAGCCGGGCAATCCCAACGTCTGGGCGTCCCTCTATCCCATCTATCGCGACTCCGGCCAGGGCGACAATGCCCTGAATGCGCTGGAGAACCTGATCGGTCTGGAAGGGCGGGTACCATCGCTGCTGGCACAGAAGGCGCAGCTGAAATTCTTCATGGCCGACCGCAACGTGACCGCCGAGGTACAGGCACTGGTCGATGAAACCCTCGAACGCGACCCCCGGGAGCCGACCATCCTCGGCATGCTCGGCGTCCAGGCATTCGACAGCGGCGACTATGAACTGGCCATCGATAACTGGCGGCGTGCCATCGCCGGCATGTCCGACTCCAGTTCGTCGGAAGCCCTGCGTGAAGGGATTCGCATTGCCCAGCAGCGCATGGGTGTGGCACCGGAAGAGCCGGAGCCGGTTGCCCAGGGGCCCGGCATCAATCTCCGGGTGAGTCTGGACGAGGCCCTGCAGGGCCGGCTCGGTGACGATACCCGCGTGTTCATCGTGGCCCGGGACATGGAGGGCGAACTGCCTCCCCTGGCCGTGGCTCGGGTGACGCTGGGTGACCTGCCGACGACGCTGGTGCTCGACGACCGGCATGCCATGTCCGGCGAGGCGTCGCTCTCCCAGGTAAGCGAGGTGCGCCTGCTGGTGCGTGTCACGGTCAGCGGCGATGCCACCCCCGAGACGGGCGACATGTACGGCGACCTGGACGGCGTTGCCGTGGGGAGTGTCGACGGAGAACCCGCGGAGGTCGTGATCGACCGCGTCATCGAGTAGCCAGGATGCGACTCACCTCGATCCGCCTGAGCGGATTCAAGTCGTTCGTCGACCCGGTCACGGTACCCTTCGATGGCAACATGACCGCCATCGTGGGGCCCAACGGCTGTGGCAAGTCGAACATCATCGATGCGGTGCGCTGGGTCATGGGCGAGTCCTCGGCCAAGACCCTGCGCGGCGAATCGATGACCGACGTCATCTTCAATGGCTCCACCGCGCGCAAGCCGGTGGGGCTCGCTGCCATCGAACTTCGCTTCGACAACAGCGACGGCGGCATGGGCGGCCTCTACGCCCAGTACGCCGAGATCGCCGTCAAGCGCCAGGTCTCCCGCGACGGCCAGTCCGCCTATTTCTTCAATGGCCAGAAGTGTCGCCGCCGCGACATCGCCGATCTCTTCCTGGGCACCGGTCTCGGCCCCCGCTCCTACGCCATCATCGGCCAGGGCATGATCTCGCGTCTCATCGAGGCGCGGCCCGAGGAACTGCGTGCCACCCTCGAGGAGGCCGCCGGTATCTCCAAGTACAAGGAGCGTCGCCGCGAAACCGAGAACCGCATGCGGCGGACCCGCGAGAACCTGGAGCGCCTGGACGACATCCGCGAGGAGCTCGACAAGCAACTGGAGCGCCTGCGTCGCCAGGCCGAGGCGGCACGCCGCTACCAGACCCTCAAGCAGGAGGAACACCGGCTCAAGGGCGAGCTGGCGCTGCTGCGCGGCCGTGCCCTGCGTGCCCGGCAGGGCGAGGAGGAGACACGGGTCCGCGAGCTCGAAACCGCCGTGGAACGCGAGATCCTCGGCATGCGCCAGTGCGAGGCCCGCCTGGAGGAGGCCCGTGCCGACCACGATGAGCTGGCCGAAACCCTCGAGGCCCGCCAGGCGCGCTTCTTCGAGACCACCAACGCCATCGCCCGCCTCGAACAGACTCTGGAGCACGCTCGCAGTCGTGAAGCGCAGCTGGCGCGGGACCTGGAGAATGCCAGCCGGGAGCTCGCCGAACTCGATCTCCTTGGCGAGGATGACGACGAGCGCCTGGCTGGGCTGGAAGCGCGGCTCGAGACCGTAGGCCCCGAACAGGAGGCGCTCGCCGGACAGCTCGCCGAGCTTGAGGCCATGCTGGAGGAGGCCGAGCCGGGTACCGAAGAGGCCGAGATGGCCTTTGAAACGTTCAATGAAAGCTGGCGTGAAGCAAGCCGCGAGGCGGAGCGCGCCCAGGATCGCCTGCGCGAGCTGGAGAACCGGCTGGCACGACTGGATACCGACGAGCAGCGCCGTCGTCAGCAGCAGCAGGAACTGCCCGACCTTGCCGAGCTGCAGGCGCGCCGGGACGAGCTGCGTGAGCGGCTGGCCGAGTTCACCCTGGAACAGGAGAGCGTCGAGGCGCGACGTCGGCAGTTGCAGGAACAGCGTGATACCGCCCGGGCAGGCGCCGCGTCGCTGGAGCAGGAACGCGAAGCGCAGCGTGCCCGGCGCAGCACCCTTCAAGGTGAGCTCTCCTCACTGGATGCACTGATACAGGCCGCCCTGACCGATCCTGACGACGCGTTGGCAACGCATCTGGCCGACCATGGGCTGGGCAACGCACCGCGCCTGGGTGAGTCCCTCGAGGTCGATTCCGGTTGGGAGGCCAGCGTCTCCTGGGTACTGGCACCATGGCTCAAGGCGAGGCTCGCCACACCCGACTCCTTTCAGGCCGCCACGGGCGCGCCGCCCGCCGAGCTGGGAGCGTTATCCCCCGATACTGACATCAAGGTATCGCCCCGAAGCCTGGCGGCCCGGGTCCGGGGGGCCGGTGCGGCAGCGGCCTGGCTGGCGCCGATTCGTTGCGTGGAAGAGCCTCGACAGGCCTGGAGCGAGCGCCACACCCTGGCGCCTGGCGAAAGTCTGGTCACGCCGCAGGGACTCTGGCTGGGAGTCGACTGGGTCCGGCACCGGGGAGAGGGCGCGGGTCCTGACGCCCTGCTGGTCAGCCGGCGCCGCCGGAATGAAGTCGTCGCGGAACTCGACGAGGTGGAAACCTGTCTGACCATTCAGGATACGGCCCTTGCCGAGGAGCGGGAGAGGGTCGAGCAGGCGGATCAGGCCCTCGAGGCGATTCGGCAGGACGAGCGCCGCCTCGCCGCAGAACACCAACAGTTGGCGGTTCAGGACACTGGCCTGGCCAGCCGGCTCGAACACCTGAAGGGCCGTTCTGCGGAATTGACCGACGAAATAGAGGCTCTGCGTGAAACCGGGGAAGAGACGCGCTTGGCCATCGAACAGGCCCGGGAGCAGTGGCAACTGGTCATGGCCCGGCTGGAGGAGGGAGCCGAACGTCGTGAACGGCTCGAGCGTGCGCGCAGCGAGGCTCGGGAAAGGCTTGCCGCGCTGCGTGCCCGACAGCGTCCGCTGAACGAGCGTACCCAACAGCTGGCGCTGGAGCACGAGCGACTGCTCACCGAGCGTGCCGGTCTGGCCGAACAGCAAGGGCGCGCTGGCGACGCTCGACAGCGGCTCGCCGCGCGCTGCAGCGAGTTGGCGGAAGCCCTGGAGCGACTGCGAGAACCGGATGAAGAGCAGCGTGAGCGCCTCGACGAGCTGCTGCATCGGCGCGAACGCGACGAGCGCGACCTGAACGAGGTCCGTGGCCGGGCCGCCGAGCTGGTCGAGCGGTTGCGTGAGGATGAGCTGGCACGCCAGGGACACGAGCGTAACCTGGACGGCATACGCGAGCGCCTGCAGGAAGCCCGCATGCAGGTACAGGCACTGGCGCTCAAGGCCGAGACCCAGGACGAACAGCTACAGGAGCTGGGCCACGACGCCGCGGCACTGACGAAAACGCTGGACCCCGGCGCCACGGAATCCGCCTGGCAAACCCGGCTGGAGGAGGTCGGCGACCGGGTCCGACGGCTGGGCGCCATCAACCTGGCCGCCATCGAGGAGTATGACCAACAGGCCGAGCGGCGCGACTATCTGGAGGCTCAGCAGGCCGAATTGAATGAAGCGCTGGAAACACTGGAGAAGGCGATTCGTCGCATTGACCAGGAAACCCGCACCCGTTTTCGTGACACCTACGAGCGTGTCAACCAGGGTCTGCAGTCGCTTTTTCCTCGAGTCTTCGGCGGTGGAGCCGCATGGTTGACGCTGACCGGGGAGGATTTGCTCGATACCGGTGTCGCCATCATGGCGCGCCCTCCCGGCAAGAAGAACAGCACCATTCATTTGCTCTCGGGTGGGGAAAAGGCATTGACTGCCCTCTCTCTTGTCTTCGCCATCTTCCAGCTCAACCCGGCTCCTTTCTGTATGCTAGACGAAGTGGATGCGCCACTGGATGATGCCAACGTAGGACGCTATGCAAAGCTGGTGAAGGACATGTCCGATTCGGTACAGTTCATCTATATCACTCACAACAAGATCGCCATGGAAGCGGCGGAAAGATTGATGGGGGTGACCATGCAAGAACCGGGGGTCTCGCGACTGGTTGCCGTTGGGGTGGAAGAAGCGGCCGCCCTTGCTGAAGCCTGACAGGACTTGCAAGCGCGTATTAAACGCGATATCAGAAAGATCATCATGGTCGTATCGCTCTCTTGAAAAGTGATATGACAGGGAAAGGCGCAGGGTCGATTGGACTCTCAAGCGAGAATGCCTGGGCTTGACAAACAAAAAAAGTAGCCCTTTTTTTGGCAATCGCGCTATGCTGTTGACGGACATCCATCCGGCATGGCGCCCTAGTGATAGGCAAGACGACCCATGGAACTTAGAGAATGGCTGATCATTCTGGGGCTGGCACTGGTGACCCTCATCGTTGTAGATGGGGTTCGTCGCCTTAAACGCCAGCGCCGAGTGCCCCGCCTGGACCAGGTAGGGGATAACAGGAACCTCGACGGCAAGGGCACCGATGCGATTGCCGAGTCTGGGGATGACACCAACTGGGAACTGCCCAATGGAGGGGCTCGTGTTGTCAAGCCCGCCAGCTATGAACGCGTGCAGGGCAAGCCGAAGCTGAAGCGTCAGGAGCACCCCGGGCCGTCTCGGGTGCTGGCTAGCCTCCGGGCGGAACGGGCGCCGGTGTCTCCCGGGCGGCCCGAGCCCGGCCTGTCGAGTGCGAGCCTGTCGGATGACGTGGCAGCGCCCCGCAGTGGCGAAACGCCACTGCGGCCCGATGCTGCCCGGCGTGAACCCGCTGCTCCGATTTCGTCTTCGTCGGCTTCTGATGCCGGCCTTTCCGCGCGTGCAGAAGAAGCAGAGACCGCGGCCATGAGCGCCAGGGACGATGTTGCCGAGCCTGCTGCGCCTGAACCCGTCAAGTCCCGTTCCGCCGAGTCGCGGAGCGTAGAACCTGTGGTCCAAATGAGCTCGGAACCGACGGGCCAGACCCAGCGTCAAGACGAGGAAATCGCCGATGCGCGCGCGGAAGCCTCGGGCTCGCCCGAGGCACGGGCGGAGCGTCGTGAGCCGACGCTCTCTGCGCTGGATGACGACGAGGCGCCCGCCGCCACGGCTGCCGAGCCGCTTGCAGCCGATCCCGAGGATCATGAAGAACTCCGCGACGAAGACGAGCGCTACCGGCTCGTCGACCTGGAAGGCATGGGAGACTCCCTGAAGAGCGGCTCACGCCGCATGGGCCAATCGGTTCAGCGATTCGGCGTCTCGATGCAGCGGCGACTGGCCAAGCGTCGTAAACAGAAGCGCGAGGAGAAGTTGCGTCGCGAGAAGGCTCGTGCCGAAAAGGCCGCCCTGGATGCCCAGCGTCGTCGTGAGGCGGAAGCCGAGCAGGCGGCAAGGGACGCCGAACGCCGTCGCCTGGAAGCCCAGGCCATCGAGCAGGCCGATGACGACGATCCACTGTTCGCGCCACCGCGTCCACGGCACTCGGCGTCTCCGACGGCCCGAGACGAGGCGTTCGATCACAGCGCTGACAGCAGCTTCGAGCCGGTGTCTGGCAGCGCTGCTGCCAGGCCGGAAGACGTCGGTGCGGCCGAAGAGGCTGCTCTCGATGATGACGTGGTGCGTGCGCATCCGAGCCTGGCGAAGGCACTGCGCCACGATGTCAACGCCGAGCGTGCCCGGGATACGCTCAGCCATGCCGACGAAGTCATCGTCATCAGCGTTCTGTCCCGCCAGGAGGAGGGTTTCTCCGGCGAGGCGCTGCTTGACCTGATGCTGGCCTGCGGCCTGCGCTACAGCCGGGAGATGGGCATCTTCCACCGCTTCGAGACCGAGGATCCGGAAAGTGAACTGCAGTTCTCCATGGTCAACGTGCTCAAGCCGGGCACCTTCCCCATCGAAGCCATGGACGACTTCCACACGCCGGGCATCACCCTGCTGATGCCCTTGCCGGGCGCGCTGGACACCGCTGCCGCCTTCGAGGCCATGGTGGAGACAGCCATGGTCATCGTGCGTCACCTGGGTGGTGAGCTGAAGGACGAGAACCATAGTGTCATGACGGCACAGACCGTGGAATTCGCCCGTCAGCGCGTTCAGGAGTTCGAGCGCCGCAACCGCCTCAATCGCTACCAGGTCAATTGAAGGCCTGCACGAAGCCAGCTGCTGCCTGCCGTACCGACAACCCCGTGAGCGATCACGGGGTTGTCTTGTTGAGAGACATCGACCGAGACACCGACACGCATGACTCAGCCCAGCCAGACTATTCTCGACGAGGTGGCGCGTCTGCGCGCCGAGCTCGATGACGCCAACTATCGTTACTACGTGCTTGACGACCCACGGCTCACCGATGCCGATTACGACCGCATGCTGCGCCGTCTTCACCAGCTCGAGGAGACGCATCCCGAGCTGGTGACGCCGGACTCACCCACCCAGCGGGTAGGTGCCGCGCCGGACGCCGGCTTCCCCTCGGTGAAGCATGCGGTCCCCATGCTGTCCCTGGACAATGCCTTGAGCGAGGGTGAGCTCACGGCATTCGTCAAGCGGGTCGCCGACCGGCTGGAGGCCGATGCCGAGTCCCTGGCCTTCTGCTGCGAGCCCAAGCTGGATGGCGCGGCGGTATCGTTGGTTTACGAGAAGGGGGTGCTCATCAGCGGCGCCACCCGCGGCGATGGTCGTACCGGCGAAGGCATCACCTCCAACCTGCGTACCCTGCGCTCGATTCCGCTGAAACTGCGTGGCAAGGAGTATCCCGAACTGCTGGAAGTTCGTGGCGAGGTGATCATGAGCCATGCAGGCTTCGAGAAGCTCAACGACAAGGCGCGTGAGGACGATGGCAAGATATTCGCCAATCCACGCAATGCCGCCGCCGGCAGCCTGCGTCAGCTCGATCCCAAGGTCACCGCTACCCGGCCGCTGGAATTCAGTGCCTATCAGGTGGCGCGCATCGAGCCCGACCTGGGCGACAGCACGCACAGCGCGTTGATGGCCCGCCTGGGCGACCTGGGTTTCCGCTCCGGTTCGGAACTCAAGGTGGTAACGGGGAGCCAGGAGCTGATCGACTATTGCCGCAGGCTGGGCGAGCAGCGCGATGGTCTTGGCTACGACATCGACGGTGTGGTCATCAAGGTCGATGACCTGCGCCTGCAGCGGGAGCTGGGCTTCGTGGCCCGGGCGCCGCGCTGGGCGATCGCCTTCAAGTTTCCCGCCCAGGAAGAGACGACACGCCTCAACGATGTGGAATTCCAGGTCGGCCGCACCGGGGCGATCACACCGGTAGCCAGGCTCGAACCGGTGACGGTGGCCGGCGTCACCGTGTCCAACGCCAGCCTGCACAATGCCGACGAGATTGCCCGCCTGGGTGTGAAGATCGGCGATACCGTCATGATTCGTCGCGCCGGTGATGTCATCCCCCAGGTGGTGCGAGTGCTGGAAGAGCAGCGCCCCTCCGATGCCCGCGACATCGTCTTTCCCGAGCGCTGCCCGGTCTGCGATTCCGAGATCGAGCGGCTCGAGGGCGAAGTCGTGGCGCGCTGTTCCGGCGGGCTCTACTGCGGTGCCCAGCGCAAGGAGGCGCTCAAGCACTTTGCCTCGCGGCGCGCACTGGATATCGACGGCCTGGGCGTGAAGCTGATCGACCAGTTGGTGGAGCGGGGCTGGGTAAAGACCCCGGCCGACCTGTTTCGCCTCGACGCCGAACGCATCGCCGAACTGCCGCGCATGGCGAAGAAGTCCTCCGAGAACCTGGCGGCGGCCCTCGACAAGGCAAGGGATACCACGTTGGCGCGCTTCGTCTATGCGCTGGGCATCCGAGAGGTGGGCGAGGCCACGGCCGCCAACCTGGCACGCCATTTCGGCACCCTGGATGCCCTGATGGAGGCCGAAGTCGCCGACCTCGAAGCCGTCGAGGACGTGGGTCCAGTGGTCGCCGCCCATGTGCACACCTTCTTCCGTCAGCCCCACAATCGCGACACCATCGGCGAACTGCGTGCCCTGGGCCTGACCTGGAAAGAGGAGGAGATTGGCGAGCGCCCCCAGCCCCTGGCCGGCCAGACCTGGGTACTCACCGGTACCCTGGAGAGCATGACCCGCGACGAGGGCAAGGAGCGCCTGCAGGCGCTGGGCGCCAAGGTGGCCGGTAGCGTGTCGAAGAAGACCGCCGGCGTGGTGGCCGGTGAGGCGGCCGGCAGCAAGCTGACCAAGGCCGAGGAGCTTGGCGTGCCAGTACTCGACGAGCCAGCCTTTCTCGAACGGCTGCGGGCGTGGGAGACGGGATCATGAGCGGTCGTTTCATCGAGGTGCCTTATCGCATGCTTCCTCCCGATACGCTGGAAGCGCTGCTCGAGAGCTTCGTGACGCGCCAGGGGTACGACACGACCGATACGGGGGAGGGGATGAAAGGCTGGGTCGGTGAACTCAGCAAGCAGCTCGAGCGCGGTGATCTGCTCATCGCTCACGACCTGCGGACCGAGACGACCGAAGTCATGACGCTTGCCCAGTGGCGTGCCTTCGGTCGCGACCTGGCGGATGACGAGGAGGAGGGCTAGAGAAATGCGAGCCCTACCATCGTCCAAGCTCCGTAGCCTGAGAGGTTCACCGGGAATTGATCCATGTCAGGGCATGGCTTTTTTGCCCCATGGGGGATGAATTTTTTAGTATCTGAATTGGCGGCCGTTAATCTAGGGTAATGGTTTTGGCAGGATTCTGTCTTCGTGCGATGGGGATAACAATGCTAACCATGGCCCGCCTTCTCCTTGCCTACCTGCGAACCCTCAAGGGGTTCGTGCTGGTGGCCATCCTGTCGACTTCCTTGATCGTATTTCTCGGCGTCACCCTGGTCGCTTCCCTGCTCTATGAGGACATCATCGCCCGGCAGGCCGAACGAACTTCCGAAACCCTGGCGCGACAGAGCTTCAATTCCATGCTTCAGGTGATGCGCCAGGGCTGGAGCCGGGAGCAGAGGGAAGCCTTCATCGCCGACACCAGGAGCATTCACGCCGGCTCTCCCTACCAGTTCGAGATATATCGCGGTGAGCTGGTATCCGAGCGGTACGGCGAGATCGATCAGCCACCACGGGATATCGCCATCGGGGAGGCCTTCGAATCCGGCGAGGAGCGCGTCTACCGGGAGAGTGGCCAGGTGCGTCGCGTCATGCCGCTGGTGGCCACGTCCGACTGCCTGGGCTGCCACCAGAACGCCGCTATCGGGGACGTGCTCGGAGTCATCGATATCCAGCACGACATGACCCCCATCAGCAGCGAAATGCGTGGCAACTACGTGGCCCTGTTCCTCGCTGCCTCCATGATGGTGCTGTTGCTGGCCATGGCCCTTTCCACGTTCTTTGCCAGCCGTATTCGCCAATCGCTGAATACCTTCCGCTCGCGTCTCTCGGCGGTGAATTCCGTCGAAGACTTCCGCCACTTGGATGTGAGCGTCGCCAATGTGCACTTCAGGGAGCTCGACGCTGCCTTCCAGCACGTCAATGAGCTGGTGGGGCGGCTCAAGAACGTTGCCGTCGATAAGGACATCCTGGAGTTCGAGATTCGCCTGCTGAGCAAGTTCATCATCACCTCCGACGTGGTGAGGGATTGGCGGGAATTCATCAAGGAGCTGTTGTCGGATATCAACACCATCGTCCAGGCGCATACGCTGGTGACCATTTTCCAGGTGGAGGAGGAAGGCTATGAGCTGGAAATCTTCTGGCACCGCGAGGTGTCGGCGGAAACGCGCGAAACCTTCGAGCGAATCCTGACGCAGCTGCTGGAAGACAAGCCCCAGGGACTGACGGGAGCAACGGTACTCAAGGTGATCCACCACACCGTTCACCCCTGTGGGCCGGGGGAGCGCATGGTGATGGATCTGACT
This sequence comes from Billgrantia endophytica, assembly GCF_002879615.1. Classification (GTDB taxonomy): domain Bacteria; phylum Pseudomonadota; class Gammaproteobacteria; order Pseudomonadales; family Halomonadaceae; genus Halomonas; species Halomonas endophytica. Next base: position 30,569 of record NZ_PNRF01000013.1, on the reverse strand, counting down.
CCCGATGACATCCGGCTGCAGACCAAGTCGCTGCTGCTGGAAGCGCCCAAGATCGGCGGCATCGTCGGCATCGGCGTGCAGTCGGATCTGGCACAGGACCCCATCCGGCACATCGTCATCGACGGCATCCTCTCGACACTGCTGAACCTGGTGGGGTCGGTCAAGGCCATCTACAAGTACACGCAGGACCTCGAGTTCTACGCCACACGCGATCCCCTCACCAACCTGCACAACCAGCGCATCTTCAAGGACATGCTCAGCTACGAAGTGGGCCGGGCGTCCCGGCACCAGGATCACTTCAGCCTGCTGATGCTGGATCTGGACAACTTCAAGACCGTCAACGACCGGCATGGCCACGCCTTCGGCGACCATTTCCTCCAGGCGGTTGCCGAGACCCTGACACGCTCGGTGCGACCCGGCGACTTCCTGGCGCGCTATGGCGGCGACGAGTTCACCATCATCCTGCCGGAAACCGGGGACCAGCAGGCCTACTCCGTGGCGCTGCGCATCGCCGACAGCCTGACCAGCCAGGCGCTGGCCGCCCCGGACGGGTCGACCGTCAGGGCGACGATCTCGATCGGCGTTGCCACCTACCCGCGCCATGCCACCAATGCCCGCGATCTCTTCCTGATGGCCGACAACATGATGTACAAGGCCAAACGCAAGGGGAAAAACTGCGTTGCCCTGCCTGACAGCGAGGAAGTGGCCGCGGTCTTCCGCGAGGTGGGAGCAAAGAACCAGATGGTGCTCAGCGCGCTGGAGGAAGAGCGGATCGTGCCCTATTTCCAGCCCATCGTCGATGTACGCACGGGGCAGGTGCACATCCATGAGCTGCTGATGCGTATCCAGGTCGATGACCGGATCGTGCCGGCGGGCGAATTCATCGATATCGCCGAGAGCATCGGCGTCATCCACAAGATGGATTACCTGCTGATCGAGAAGGCCTTCGCCCAGATCCACGATCAGGGCTACCAGGGCCTGCTGTTCATCAACCTGTCGCCCAGGTCCCTCATCATCGGTGAGTTCATCGGCCACATTCACCAGCTCGCCATCGACTACGACATACTGCCGGAACGCATCGTCTTCGAGCTGACCGAGCGGGAAACCGTCAGCAACCTCAAGCTGCTGGAAAAATTCGTGCTCGACCTGAAGCTGGAAGGCTTCAATTTCGCCATCGACGACTTCGGTTCGGGTTACTCATCGTTCCGCTACCTGAAGCAGTTCCCCATCGACGTGATCAAGATCGAGGGCGATTTCATCCGCAACATGCTCGACGATGACAAGTACATGGCCTTCGTCAAGAGTATCGTGACCCTGGCCCAGAGCCTGGGAGTCAGTACCGTTGCCGAATTCATCGAGGACAAGGACGTGCTCGCGGCGGTAGCGGAGCTGGGCATCGACTTCGGACAGGGCTATCACCTGGGGCGGCCGTCGCTGAATTTTGTCATGGATCGAGCCCCCGCCAGGCAGCCGTATCGGCTCACTTTCCCCGACTGACCCGGCGGACGGCCCGGTAGACAAGGCTGTCCGCCAGCGCCGCCCTACTTCCCACGTGCCAGGTCGCGCAGCACCCGCCTGCCCGGGTGCAGGTGATCCACCAGCGGCCACTCCAGTGGCAGCGGCTCATCGCAGATCCTCGAAGCGATCAGTTCGGCACACAGCGGGGCGCTGGCCATGCCGCGGGCGCCATGGGCGGCGCTGATCCACAAACCCGGATGGTGCCTGCCGGCCACGGCCGGTCTCAGGGTCGCGTCCTTGGCCAGCACGGCGTAGTCCTTGCGCCAGGCGGCGACATCCGGCACCGGGCCGGCGTAGGGCGACTTGTCGGGGCTGGCGGCACGCACGGAGGCGCGCCCCTGGCAGCTCGCCGGGTCGAGTGACACACCGGCCTCGCGCAGCGCACGGGTGAAGGCCGGCAGTCCCTTTTCCAGTTCCGCCAGGTTCGCGGCATGGTCATCTTCACGGATGGCCGTGCCGGCATCGTTGGGCAGGAAGGTGGCACCGAACGTCAGTACGCCATCCAGCGCCGGGGTGACATAGCCGCCGCCGCAGACGACGCGATAGAGCGCCGGGGCCCCCTCGGGAAGGGTCAACTGGCTGATCTGGCCGCGAATGACCTGCAACGTCAGGCCATGGGTGGGTGCGAAGCGGTTGGCCGTGTCAGCATTGGCGATAACCACCTGATCCACCTCCAGGGCTTCGCCGTCGGCCAGCGATAGTTTCCAGCCGGCTTGCGTGACATCCAGCGCCGTGACTTCGCCGCGACGGAAGTCGACGCCTGGGCCGCTGGCCAGGAACTGGCACAGGGCCCCGGGGCGGACCCAGCCGGCGGCCGGGTAACTCAGCCCGCTGTGATCGAGCTCGACGCCCGCCTGCTGCGTGGCCGTGTCGGCATCGACGCCGGCGAGCAGCGCCTGGGGCAGACGATGGGCGGCAAGGAAGCGCACCTGGCGCCGGGCTTCCCGGTCGGTCATGGCCAGCTGCAGCAGTCCGCAGGGGGACCAGAGCTCATGGCCGGGGTCCAGGTGCTGCAGCCAGCGCAAGGTATGCTGCAGCCCGGCCAGGTAGAAACGGCTGTGGTCGTTGGGGTCCGCTGCCAGCTTGATGTAGAGCACTCCCTGTCGGTTGCCGGAGCCGCCCGCGCCCGGTGCCTCGCGGTCGAGCAGGGTGACGCGCAGGCCGCGCCGGGCCAGTGAGCGGGCCATGCTGGTGCCGGCGATACCGGCGCCGATCACCGCCACGTGCCGGGCTGCACGGCGGGGAGGCGGGGTGAACCAGGGGGACGATCCCCGCAGCGCCAGTGTCGGTGGTTCGGCAATGTGGCCGGTGAGTATTTCCCGCTTGCGGCCGACACCCGGTACCTTGCGCCAGGTGAAGCCCGCTTCGGCCAGTCCACGCTTGACGATACCCGCGCAGGTGAAGGTGGCAAAGGTGGCTCCCGGCCGTGAACGTGACGCCATGGCGGCGAAAAGCTCGGGTCGCCACATGTCGGGGTTCTTCGATGGTGCGAAGCCATCCAGGAACCAGGCATCGACCTCGCCCTCCAGCAGTTGCAGCCGCTCGGCGGCATCCCCGAAATGCAGGTCCAGGGTGACCCGTTCATCCAGCCACAGGCGATGCACGCCGGCCACCGGCTGGGGCCACTGGCGCACCAACCGCTCGGCGCGCGACGCAAGCGTCGGCCAGGCGGACAGTGCCCGTTCGATATCCTCCCGGGACAACGGATAACGCTCGGTAGACACTAGGTGCAGCCGTGCCGCTGACGGCGCGTGGGCATCGAAGCAGGCCCACGCGCAGAGCATGTTGAGCCCGGTGCCGAAGCCGGTCTCGCCGATCACGAAGGGGCGGCCGGCCGGCCAACTGGCGAAGCGGTTCGACAGGTCGTTGCCGGCGAGGAAGACGTGCTCGGTTTCCGTTCGGCCATCCTGTCGAGAGAAATAGACATCGTCGAATTGGGCCGACAGGGGGGCCGTCTCGCCGAGGTCGTTGGTCGACCAGTCGAGCTTGGCCGTCTCGAGGCCGGCCAGTGGGGGCAGGGTAGGGGGGCTGGCGGACACGGGCCTCTCCAGGGAGCACGAGCTGGTTGGCCGGTGCTCAAGATATGATCAATTTCATGTCAGCGGCCGATCATGGGGCGTAGCGGCGGCCATACTCGTCGTTTCAACAGTGTTATCCACAGGAGCTGTGAGTAACGCGTTGTGGATGATGACCGTGGACAATGGCTGCCCCTCCATGACCGCAGGCTATGGCTCAGCGGCCTCGATTCCCGTTGCGGCCAGCCGTGTTCTCGTTCGTCAGGGGATGACGATATGGAACCGGAAGCTGTCGGCTCGCGCTCAGGGCAGGACTTTCTTGAACGGCTTCACCGTGACCTTCGCATAGACGCCTGCGATCATGTAGGGGTCGGCATCGGCCCAGGCCTGAGCGGTCTCGAGGCTGTCGAACTCGGCCACCACCAGGCTGCCGCTGAAACCGGCGTCGCCGGGGTTGTCGGCATCGATGGCGGGATGGGGGCCGGCCAGCACCAGGCGGCCTTCGTCACGCAGTTTCTCAAGGCGTGCCAAGTGATCCGGACGGGCAGCCAGGCGGCGTTCCAGGCTGTTCTTGACGTCGTCACTGATGATTGCGTAAAGCATCGCAGTGTTTCCTCGGGCTTGCGCGGCGTGAGCCGCAGGTCTCGAACGGGGCGCTGACATTGACCGGTCATCGCCGGGCGCGCACCATGGGGCCATTATTCTGACAAAATCGCTCCCCTGCGTCATGCCAATGTCCTTATTTCCCGCCAATTTTACCGGCGATCCCGTGCCTCTGGGTGTCGACCTTCACATGCATTCCACTGCGTCGGACGGTGCCCTGGCACCTGCCGACCTGGTCGGCCTGTGTGCCGAACGGGGGGTGAGGCTGATGGCCTTGACCGACCACGACAGCATGGCCGGCATCGACGAGGCCCATGACGCGGCCAGCCGTCTGGCGATTCGACTGCTGCCGGGCACCGAGCTCTCGACCCGTTGGCATGGCATCAACATCCATGTGGTGGGCCTGCTGCCCCAGGGAGCCAGCGGTGCCTTGGCCCTGGGGTTGCAATCCCAGGCCGAGGCACGTGAAGCGCGTGCCGTGGATATTGCCAGGCGGCTCGAGAAGGTTGGCCTGCATGACGCGCTGGCCCTGGCCCGTGAACAGGCCGGGCCGCACCGGCCGCTGGGTCGCCCGGACTTTGCTCGTGCACTGGTGGCGGCGGGGCTGGTGCCGGACATCACGACTGCCTTCAAGAAGCATCTGGGCAACGGCAAGGCCGGTGATGTCAAGGCGTACTGGCCGGCCATGAGCGAAGTCGTGGGCTGGATCGTCGACTCCGGTGGCGTGGCGGTACTGGCCCACCCCTTGCGGCATGGCTTGACCCGTCGCAAGAGGGGGCTGCTGCTGGACGACTTCCGCGAGACCGGCGGGCAAGCCGCTGAGCTGATCAGCGGTTTCCAGAATGCCGATGTCACCCGTGACCTGGCCCGCCAGCTCGACGAGCGGGAACTCTATGCCTCGGTGGGCAGCGACTTCCATTTCCTCGGTGGCCACCTGGCGCCGGGGAGCATGAGCCCGGTTCCTCGTACCGCCGTGGCGCCGGTCTGGACGCACCCGCGCCTGGCCGGCTTTCTCCAGTCAGCCAACGACCCGGCCTGATGTCGCGCATGGCCCGGCCGCACGATAAACTGGGGCATCGCACGAGACTAGGAGTCGACCCGCTTTGAACGATGACCGTCAGGGAGTGATCATGAGCCAGTATTTCCAGCTGCATCCGGAGAACCCCCAGAAGCGTCTGATCGACCAGGCGATCCAGATCATTCGCAATGGCGGTGTCGTGGCCTATCCCACCGACTCGGGTTATGCCCTTGGATGCCATCTGGGCGACAAGAAGGCCGTCGAGCGCATCAAGCGATTGCGTTCACTGGATGACAAGCACAATTTCACCCTGGTGTGCTCCGACCTCTCCGAGATCGGGACCTATGCCAAGGTCGACAATGCGGTATTCCGGCTGCTCAAGGCGCATACGCCCGGGGCCTACACCTTCATCCTCAACGCCACGACCGAAGTGCCGCGCCTGTTGCTGCATCCCAAACGGCGCTCCATCGGCGTGAGGGTGCCGGATCATCGGATCACCCATGCGCTGCTCGAGGCGCTGGGCGAGCCGCTGATGAGCGTGACGCTGATTCCGGTGGGCGACGACCTGCCGATGACCGATGCGGAAGAGATCCGCGACCGTTTCGGTACACAGCTCGACCTGATCATCGACGGCGGCGCCTGTCACCTGGACGCCACCAGCGTCATCGACCTGCGCGAACTGCCGCCAACGATCGTCCGAGAGGGACGTGGCGACCTGACACCGTTCAGGGTGTAAAGGGGGGAGCGGGGTTACCGCTCATCCCCCGCCTTTGGTGCGTTGGGGTCCTGCGTCTCCTCATCGAGCCAGGTGCCGCACTTGAGGCAGTAGAGCGCGCGTTTCTCGTGACGGTCGTGACCGCAGCCGGGGCAGGCCTGGTCGGAGTAGCGGTCGGCGCGGATCGAGCGGATCACTTCGGCCGAGAACACCCCGGTGGGTACGGCAATGATCGAATAGCCGATCAGCATCACCAGGGTCGAGATGGCCTGGCCGAGGGGCGTGACGGGAACGATGTCGCCATAGCCGACCGTAGTCATGGTGACGATGGCCCAATAGACCGAGATGGGGATACTGGTGAAGCCGGCCTCGGCGGGTTCGATCATGTAGACCAGCGCGGCAAACAGCGTGACGAGCAGGAATACCGTGAACAGGAACAGAAAGATCTGATGCCAGCTGTTCTTCAGTGCTTCCACCAGCAGGCGTCCTTCACCGACGAACTGCATCAGCCTCAGCACGCGGAAAATGCGCAGCACGCGCAGCAGGCGCACGATCACCAGGGTTTGGGTGCCTGGAATCAACAGCATCAACCAGGTGGGTAAAATAGCCACGATGTCGATGATGCCGTAGAAGCTGCGCAGGTAGCGCAGCGGCTTGTCGAGAATGTAGATACGTATCGCAAGCTCCATGGTGAACGCGAGAGTAAAGCCCCACTCGATCCAGTAGAACCATACGCCATAGGTGGCGCCGAACCGCTCGACGGTATCGAGCATTACCACCAGCACACTGGCCAGGATCATCAGTATCAGGGCGATATCGAAGCCCTTGGCCAGAGGCGTGTCCGATTCGAAGATGACCTGGAACAGGCGCGTGCGCAGGCCGTCTTCGGCCGGCCGAAATGGCTCGGTCATACGATTGCTCCCTGCCGTGCTTCGCTCATTAGCGTGACATCCCCTGCTGGTTGTGCCGTCTCACGGGGCCAGGCGATGCGCGAGTCTCAGTGCCTGTCTGCCGAAGTCGATGCTCAGCCAGTCCGGCTCGTCGAGCATGGCGGCGAGCGCGCCGGCTTCGGTCTCGCCGTTCTCGGCCAATTGCCTGAAGGCATCCCGGGCCGTCATCCTCCAGGTATCGTTGCCGGTATCGCCCAGGGCGTCCAACGCCAGGATGGCGTGGTGCAGCCGCTCGCTGGCAGTGTCGCCTTCCGGCAGCGTCCAGTGGCCGGCGAGCAGGGCGCTACCCCGGGCGGCCTTGCTGGCGTCGGCGGGGCGCAGCGGTATCGTCTCGGCAAGCCCGACAGCTAGTTCCCACAGTGCGTCGGGGTTGCCACGCTTGAGCTCCAGTTCCAGCTCGCGGATCGGCACGGCATGGCCGGCAGTGCGAATCTCGCCTTGGTCGAGTGCCACCTCGATGGTGGCGCCGGCGTGGTCGAGCAGCCAGAGCCGGCGCTGGAAATCGGTGGTGAAGCGTGGTGTCAGCCGGTCGAGCACCGAGGCCCCAAGCTCCGCCAAGGGCGGCAGGGCGGCAAGTCCTTCCCGGTCGAGTTCCGGGCCCGCTACCGTCCACTCCCATTCGCCGCGGTGGCTCATCCCCCCCGAGGCTTTGCCGCTGGTCTTCAGGGTCTGTATCCATCTGTCGTTCCGGCACCGCAGCCGAAGGGCCATGCGTGCGGCTTCCAGATCGCCCTGGGGTGTATCGAAATACGTATTGGCGAGCCGCTGTGTTTCCGCCTGCAGAGTGGACAGACGTGAATGGCAACAAAGGCTTTCGGCTCCTTCATTACCCAGTGCCAGCTTGAGTTCGATCTCTTGGCTCACGGTACGGCTCCCTGTGAAACGACCCTGGTCAGTACAAGCATCGGTAATTTTTCAATGACGTAGCAGGGCGGCTGTCTTTATACTGGCGCCGCCATTTCCCAAGCGCATGATACGCCATGGTCAAACCCAATCCGTTTTCCGCGATGTTCGGTCGCTCGCCGTTCCAGCCCCTGCTGGCGCATATCGTCAAGGCCAGTGAATGTGCCGATCAGTTGCTGCCCTTCTTCGAAGCCACACTGACAGGTGACTGGGAGGAGGCAGGCAGGGTCCGCGAGACCATCACCCGGCTCGAACATGAAGCCGATAGCCTGAAGACCGAGCTGCGCCTCAACCTGCCGAATACACTTTTCCTGCCGGTGTCCCGCAGCGACCTGCTGGACCTGATCACCGTACAGGACAAGATCGCCAACAAGGTACGCGACATCACCGGGATCATGCTGGGCCGCAAGATGCAGGTGCCTGCCGAGCTGGCCCAGCCCATGCGCGATTACATGCAGACGGCCGTCGCCTGTGTGGCCCAGGCCCGCCAGGCCCTGGAAGAGCTCGAGGATCTTCTGGAATCCGGCTTCGGCAGGCATGTCTCCGACGTGATGCAGAACATGATTCGCGAGCTGCACATTCTCGAACAGCAGGCCGACCACCAGCAGGTGGCGATTCGCCGCCAGCTTTTCGACCTGGAGGGCCGGCTCAAGCCGGTGGATGTGATCTTCCTCTACAAGATCATCGACTGGGTGGGTGAACTCTCCGACCGTGCTGAACGTGTCGGCAGCCGCCTGCAGATACTCACTGCCCGGTAAGACAGCCTTCCCCCCAGCGATCCCGGGGCGATGCTCTCCCACTTTGACAGCCACATAGGAACCAACCCCCTATGTCGATCATCGCGCAGCATGGTGAAATCTTCATCATCCTGGCCTGCCTCTTCGGTTTCTTCATGGCCTGGGGTGTCGGTGCCAACGATGTCGCCAATGCCATGGGTACCTCTGTGGGGTCCAAGGCCATCACCATCAAGCAGGCGATCATCATCGCCGTCATCTTCGAATTCCTCGGTGCCTGGCTGGCGGGTGGTGAAGTCACCGCGACCATTCGTGGCGGCATCGTCGATCCGGACCTGCTGCGAAACGACCCGCATCTGTTGGTATACGGCATGCTGTCGGCGCTGCTGGCGGCGGCCATCTGGCTGTTGATCGCTTCGGCCAAGGGTTGGCCGGTCTCGACCACCCACTCCATCGTTGGCGCCATCGTCGGTTTTGGCGCGGTGGGGCTGGGTGTGGAGGCCGTGGCCTGGGGCCAGGTCGGCATCATCGCCTCGAGCTGGTTGTTCTCGCCGCTGCTGGCCGGCTCCGTTGCCTTCATCCTGTTCAAGTCGGTACAGCATCTCATCTTCGAAGCCCGCGACCCCTTCGCCGCGGCCAAGCGCACCGTGCCGTTCTACATTTTCCTGGTCGGCTTCGTCGTCTCCATGGTGACCCTGACCAAGGGTCTCACCCATGTGGGTCTGGATTTCACCTTCGCTCAAAGCTTCATGCTCTCGGTGGCGCTGGGGCTCGTCATCACGGGCATCGGCATCGTGCTGGAAAATCGGGTCAAGGTCGAACGCCGTGCCGGCGACCAGTTCGGCTACGACAACGTCGAGCGCGTGTTCGGCGTGCTGATGATCTTCACCGCCTGCGCCATGGCTTTCGCCCACGGCTCCAACGATGTGGCCAACGCCGTCGGCCCGCTGGCCGCGGTCATCAGTGTTGTCCACAGCGACGGGATGATCGATACATCGGCCCTGGTACCCTGGTGGGTATTGATACTGGGCGGCGGCGGTATCGTGGTCGGCCTGGTCACCTATGGCCACAAGGTGATCGCCACCGTCGGTACCGGTATCACCGAGCTGACCCCCAGTCGTGGCTTCGCTGCCACCCTGGCTGCCGCCACCACGGTGGTACTGGCTTCGGGAACCGGCCTGCCGATTTCCACTACCCACACCCTGGTGGGGGCGGTGCTGGGCGTGGGCCTGGCGCGAGGCATGGCGGCACTCAACATGCGCGTGATCGGCACCATCGTCATGTCCTGGCTGATTACCCTGCCGGCTGGCGCCGGCCTGGCCATCATGTTCTTCTTCCTCTTCAAGGCCATTTTCGGCGGCTGACGCCCTGGCCTGTTTCCAACAGCGAAACGGCGACATGCCTACCGCCGTTTCGCTGCTCTGATATAGTCGAAAAGCAGACACTTCCTTTTCATCTGCTGCCGGAGAGCGGCCTTGGATACTCGTTTCCCTTTCGTTGACTGGTTCCGCAATTCATCGCCCTATATCAATGCGCATCGGGGCCGAACCTTCGTGATTCTCATCGAAGGAGAAGCCATGGCGCGAGGGCGAGGCGAGCAGTTGATCCAGGACCTGGCGCTGCTGCATACGCTGGGTGTGCGACTGGTCGTGGTGTTTGGTATTCGCCCCCAGGTGCAGCAGGCGCTGGACGCCGCGGGAATCGATCCGGTTCGCCATGTTGGCCGCTGGGTAGCCGATGCCGCCATCATGGGGCATGTGGAAAGGGTGGCCGCCGAACAGCGCCTGTGGCTGGAGGCCCGGCTCTCGCTGGGCCTGCCCAACACGCCCTTGCACGGCGTCGAGCTGACGGCGGTATCGGGCAATCTGGTAATGGCCAAGCCCCTGGGCGTACGTGAGGGCATCGACTTCGACCATAGTGGCGAAGTACGCCGGGTGAGGGCGGCGGCCGTTCAGGGGCTGCTGGACCGGGGTTCGCTGGTGCTGCTGCCGCCACTGGGCTTTACCAGCACCGGCGAGGTATTCGACCTGGATGCCTCCGAGGTGGCGCAGCATGCGGCCATGGCACTGGCAGCCGACAAACTGATCCTGCTGGGCGAGGCCGTCGGTCTCTACGATGAAAGCGGGGCCCTGCAGCGTCAGTTGACGCCATCCGAAGCCGAACCGCTGCTGGGGCAGTCCGAGCCGGGCAGCGAGCAGGCACGTCATCTGGCCGCCGCCTGTGCGGCCGCCCGCCATGGCGTGGCGCGAACCCACCTCTTGTCTTGGCACGATCACAACGCCCTGCTCGGCGAACTGTTCACCCGCGACGGGGTGGGTACCATGATCACCCAGCATCGATATGAACAGCTTCGTCCCGCGGAACTGGCTGACATCGGTGGTCTGCTGGAGCTGCTGGAGCCGCTGGAACGCCGCGACATGCTGGTGCCGCGTTCTCGCGAGCGACTGGAACATGAAATCGACGACTATCACGTGATCGACCGGGACGGGATGATCATCGGCTGCGCGGCGCTGCATCGCTTCGGTGAGGCCGAGATGGGCGAGTTGGCCTGCCTGGCGATCCACGTCGATTACCGGGGTGGAGCCCGGGGAGCGCTATTGCTGGCTGCGATCGAACACCGGGCCCGGCGAATGGGGCTCTCTGCCCTGTTCGTACTGACGACTCACACGGCGCACTGGTTCGTCGAGCAAGGCTTCCGCGATGCCGATATAGAGGCGCTCCCGCCGTTGAAGCGGGACACCTATAACCATGCCCGCAAGTCGAAAATCCTTATCAAATCCCTCGCGTGAAGACCTTGTTGCCCCGACTCCCGCCGATGGCGGCGGGTTGTCGCTTCGGGGCAACGCTGCCTGAAGCCTTGTCTCTAAAAAGCTACGTTTCAAACCATTGATTCAAAAGGCTATATGTATTTAAGTGATTTTACTGTCGCCATATGGTGACAGAAAAGGCCTTGCGAGCCCGCTTTTTCCTCCTGTTTTGCGGATCAATAAACGAGCTGGATGTTTTTTTGGGTATAACTTATTCATTTACATGAAATTTACTGCTTATGGCATGCCTTTGGCACTATGCATGGTGAGCAACGGAAGTGGTTCAAACGGCTCGAACCACTTTTGATCATCGGGAAGCTCGGGTACCACCCCCCATGCCCTGTGCACCCGGGCCCAACGATGATCGGCGTCTGCTCCGCGATGTGTAACTTAGGTTGCGATGAGACGGGTACCGCCAACAGGCAAGGAATGGTACCAGTAGGGCAAGGATGCCCCGGCAAGGATGCCTCTCCCCCTCGGGGGATCGAATTGCGCACGACCACCGCTGGCTAAGCGACACCGGCGGTGGTGCAACGGAAACGAAGCCGAGTGGTTCACCGCTCACCTGTTTCGGCCTGCTCCTGGTGGCCATGGTTCGGCAACAGTGCTTCGGGGCCCTCGGGCCCATGAAAAGTATGGACATGGCTCGGCCAGGCGACCGATGCCCATATTTTTCAACCCCTTCAGTTCCCTGCGTACTTGGCCGGCTATGCCGGCCTCTTTTTTTATAGGACCAAGGCGCACGGTGGGCTGAACCAGGCGCCGTTAAATGCGACGATTTCTGTTATCCTTCAGGCATGCACCATGGTGGTTCCCTCTTTATTATTGAATAGAACACTGGTCATGACCGAACGGGTCTCGCGCCAATGGCGTCCACGCTCTCTGCCGCAGCTGGTGCTGATGGCCTTTCTGGTAGTGATGCTGCCATTGGGTATCTTGATGTTCCAGGCTGGTCAGGCCCTTTCCGAATTGTCCCGACTGGCGGATGTCAGCGCGCGTCAGGCAATCGAAGAAACCCGCCGCGCCCGAGTACTCAGCAGCCTGGCCCTGGAGATGGAGCGCAGCGCCCGCCAGTATGCGGTTATCGAACAGGAGAGCCTGCTCGATATCTATGCCGAGCGGCATGCCGAATTCGCGGATCTGCTGGCGCAGCAGCGTCGTTTGCTGCCCAATAACCCCGACGTCATTGCCCTGGGTGAACAATTGCTGCTGTTGTCCCAGCTGCCGGAGCTGAATGCCGAGGAGCTGGAGGTCTGGCTGTCGCTCTTCGCCCCCTTCGCCCAGCATACCGAAGCCATGCGGCGGGCCACCAACCGCCACATCGATGCTCGTATCGAGATGATCCGTGAGCAGGCCGTGGCCGTGCAGTCGCGGCTCTGGCTGCAGACTGGCGCCCTGGTCTCGGCCAGTCTGCTGTTGATGCTGTTGTTCAGTTGGCTGATCATCCGGCCCGTGCGTCAGTTGGAGCGCCGTATCCTGGGTATCGGCAGCGGTGTTGAAGATACCGAGATGGAGAAGATCCAGGGCCCGGCAGAACTGGTGCAACTGGGCGAACGGCTGACCTGGCTTTCGTCTCGCCTCAACGAGCTGGAGGCACAGAAGCAGCAGTTCCTGCGTCACATGTCCCATGAACTCAAGACCCCGCTGGCCAGCGTCCGGGAAGGTTCCGCGCTGCTTGCCGATGGGGTGGCGGGTGAGCTGAGCCCGCATCAGCGCGAGATACTCACATTGATCGACGCGAGTGGCAGCGAGCTTCAGCGACTGATCGAGCAGCTTCTCGATTACAATTTGCTGCAGCATAACCATCGGCTTACCCTCGAGCCCGTGGATCTGGCTACGTTGGTCAAGAGCACCCTCGCCAAGCATCGGCTGGCGCTGGAGCAGAAGGGCATGCGGGTGACCGCGTTCGATGGCCCGCTGGAATGGGTCGTCGATCGTACCGCCATGGGGCGCATTCTCGATAATCTGGTGTCCAACGCCATCGCCTACGGCGAAGATGACGGCGTCATGCTGATCCGGGCACATGCAGGGCATGAGCATCTGGTGCTGGACGTGGCCAACAGTGGCCAGCCCATTGCCGAGCATGACCGCATGCAGCTTTTCGAACCCTTCTACCAGGGGCGCTCCCGGCGCAAGGGGCCGCTCAAGGGTTCGGGCATCGGGCTCTCCGTGGCCGCCGACTGCGCCCGGCTTCATCAAGGCAGCCTGCAGCTTGTCGAGGATAGGCAGCTGGATGTGTGTTTCCGCCTGACGCTGCCGCATCGGGCGGTACCGCTGAGTACCACTATAAATAATAGGAAACCCGTGCAGGCGGGTATCGGCGCAAGGAGCGAACGATGAAGACGACGAAGATTTTCTGTGCCTTTTTTTCGGCCCTGTGGTTGGCGGGTTGCGAGCTTCTGCCCGAACAGACTCACGCCCGGCCAGAAGAAGCAGCCGAGGCGCTGGAATGCCATGCCACCGTACCGACCTTTGACGAGGAAGTTTGTCTGCTGCCCGACTGGATCGCCTTCGGGCTGGCCTCCCAGCGAGGCGACAGCACGTGGCGTAACGCCAAGCTGGAAACGCTGGAAGCACGGCTGGCAGGGCGAGAGATCGAGTTGAGCCTGGCCCGGGCCGTGGCCCTGGCCTGGGGGAGTGAGCGCCAGTGGTCACAGGCTGCGGACCTCTACAGGGACAACCTCCACGAGGCGCCTGCCAAGCTGCAGCCGCTGCTGCGCTATTGGCTCAATGAGCTGGAGGGAAGACGCTCCATGTCCGGCCAACTGGCGCGCGCCCGCGGCGACGTGGCCGCCATGAAGCAGGAAAACGAACAGCTCGCCGAAAAGCTCGAGGCGTTGACCGCCATCGAGCAGAATATCAACTTGAGACAGCAGTCGCCCTGAGCGACATGGGAGAAACGACGTGATGGATGCGGCTCGACTGACTGATGCTCGTAAGTCCGAGGCTCGACATGCCAGCGTCCGGATACCCGGCGCGAAGGTATCCAGCGCACATATTCTGTTGGTAGACGATGACGTCAGTCTCCTGCGCCTGTTGGGCATGCGGCTCGAGAGCCGCGGCTTTCGTGTCACCACGGCCGAGAGTGGCTCGGAAGCGCTGCGCTGCCTGAGTGCCGAGCGGCCCGATCTGGTGCTCTCCGATCTGCGTATGGACGAAATGGATGGCCTGGCGCTGTTCCAGGCGATCCAGCGCCAGGTGCCGGGCCTGCCGGTCATCATCCTGACCGCTCATGGCTCGATACCCGATGCGGTCAATGCCACCCAGCAGGGCGTGTTCAGCTTTCTCACCAAACCGGTGGATCGGGACGAGCTCTTCCAGTCCATCGACGAAGCCCTGTCACAGGCGCCGGCAGGCGGCGAGGGCGACGACGCCTGGCGTGCCGAGATCATTACGCGCAGCCCGGAGATGGAGCGGGTGCTGGAACAGGCGCGCATGGTGGCGGCCTCGGACGTCAGCGTACTGGTCACCGGCCCCTCCGGTTCGGGCAAGGAACTGCTGGCCCGGGCCATTCACCAGGCGAGTCCGCGAGCCGGCAAGCCCTTCGTCGCCATCAACTGCGGTGCCTTGCCGGAGCAACTGTTGGAGAGCGAACTCTTCGGCCATGCCAAGGGGTCGTTCACCGGCGCCGTGAGCGAACACCAGGGCCTTTTCCAGGCGGCCGACGGCGGCACGCTCTTCCTCGACGAGATCGGCGACATGCCGCTGGCCCTGCAGGTCAAGCTGCTGCGGGCCCTGCAGGAGCGCCAGATTCGCCCGCTGGGCTCCACCACCTCGATGCCGGTGAACGTGCGCATCATTTCCGCGACCCACCGGGACCTCGGTCAGGCCATGCACCAGGGCGAGTTCCGCGAGGACTTTTTCTACCGGCTCAACGTGGTGAATCTCAAGCTTCCGCCGCTCAAGGAGCGTGCCGAGGACGTGCCGCTGCTGGCGCGCCACCTGGTGGCCCTGGCGGCGGCGCGGCACAAGCCCTTCGTGAAAGGTTTCTCGCCGGAAGCGCTCAACCTGCTGGCGACCAGCGCCTGGCCGGGCAACGTGCGTCAGTTGGTCAACGTGGTAGAGCAGTGTGTGGCACTGACCCGTTCGCCGATGATCCCCGAGGCCTTGGTGGCCCAGGCCCTGGTCGCTGAAGAGTGTGCCCTGCCCACCTTCAATGACGCCCGCGCCACCTTCGAGCGCAGTTACCTGGTCAAGGTTCTCAAGATCACCGAGGGCAACGTGACACAGGCGGCCCGTATCGCCGGGCGTAACCGAACCGACTTCTACAAGCTGCTGGCCCGGCATGAGCTGGAGCCGAGCACCTTCAAGCCGGAGTGATACGGCGGCGAGTGCGGTAGCCTTTGCTTTCAACTTGCTCGAAAAGCTTGCTAGACGTCGACTGAGACCAACCCCACTCCCCCGCCCAAGGCGGTGGAACCGATCTGGCCCAAGCTGTCATAGAACGAATCGCCGCGAGGTGTGGCGTCGAGGCCGCGGGTGAGCTCGCCCAAGGCCTCCTCGGCCTCTTTCAGATCACGCTTCGATTCTCGGTCGAGTTCGGCCGCCCGCGTACGCAGCAGGTCCATTACCTCCTGCAACCTCTCCTTTGCCAGCTCCAGTAAGGCACGCAGCTCCACATCGCCAGTGGCGGAAGCGGAAGGTGGCTGTGTGGGAGCGACCGATGCAGCCTCGGCCGGTTCCGGCGTGCCTTCTACCTGGGGCTGGACCAGCCCTTCGCGGTGATCCGTGGCGCGCGATGTACTGCCGGCCTGCTTGGCCAGGGCAGCCAGCTCTTGAGCGATCTCCTTGATCTCCCGGGCCAATGCCTTGAGCTGCTGGGGCGAGGCGTATTTCAACATCGCCTTGAGCATTTCCAGGCGCATTAGCAACATGCCGATCTTGTTGCGATCCTTCTCCTTCTTGATCTCATCGGGGCTCGGTAGCGATTGCAACTGTTTCAGCTGCGTCTGCATGCGCTTAGCCAGCGGCGACTCGCCGGTGGAAGGCAGGGGACGGAAAGTCGGGCCGAGGCCGTTGGCCATTTCCATGGGCAGCTTCCGTGTAGCGGAGAAAGGAATATTAGGTATATCGGCGACGCAGAAGAAACCTTTAACTTCTCCCTACTTCAGGCGGCGCTTCACTTCCACTTTCAGCTTCCCTTCGCCCAGCCGGGCCGTCAGTGCCTGGCCGGGCTGGGTGTCGGCCGCCCGCCGCACCACCTTGCCCGAATCGTCCTGCAGGATGGCGTAGCCGCGCCCCAATACCGCCAGCGGGCTCACCGCCTGCAACTGGCGGACCAGGCCGGCAAGCCGTTCGTGCTGGCGGGTCAGGCCGTGCTGCATGGCCTGGCCGAGTCGGGCCCCGGCACTTGCCAGCCGCTTGCCGGCCAGCTCCACCTCACGCCTGGGCGGTCGCGCCGAAAGGCGCCGCTGCAACTGGTCCAGGCGGTAGCATTCTTCGCCAATCCGGCGTTTCAGGGCCCGGGACAGGCGGGCATCGACCTCGTCCAGCATGCGCCGCTGACGGACCAACACCTCGCCGGGGTGGCGCAGCCGTGCCCTCAGGTGATCCAGGCGCTGCGCCTCGCGATTCAGTCGGGCCTGGGTGGTGCGTGTTAGCTGACGCTCCAGGCTATCCAGGCCGCGAAGCAGGTCGTGTCGGTCCGGTACCAGCTGTTCCGCCGCCGCCGAGGGTGTCGGTGCACGCACGTCGGCAGCCAGGTCCGAGAGAGTAGTGTCCACCTCGTGGCCCACCGCCGACATCACCGGCAGCCGTGAATGGAAAATGGCCCGGGCCAGGTTCTCGTCATTGAACGCCCACAAGTCTTCCAGGCTACCGCCGCCGCGGGTGATCAATATCACGTCCTGGCCAGGGTCGAGCGTCTGCTGGCGGTTGAGCAGCCCGAGGGCGGCGATCAATGCCGGCACCGATTCATGCCCCTGCACTGGCACGGGAATCAGCGTGACCTGGGCGAGCGGCCAGCGAGCGGCCAGTACCGCCAGCACGTCGCGGATCGCCGCTCCGGTAGGCGAGGTGAGTACCAGCAGGTGGCGCGGCGGGCAGGGCAGGGGGCGTGCGTTGGCGAAGACCCCTTCTGCGGCCAGGCGCTGTTTCAATCGCTCCAATGCCGCGAGAAGCTCGCCTTCACCGGCGGCCTGCACCGCTTCGGCAATCAGCTGGTAGTCGCCACGGGGTTCGAACAGCGACACGCGTCCGCGTACCTTGACCCTATCGCCATCGCGCATCGGGGCCGCCACGAAGCGGGCACGGGTGCGAAACAGTGCGCAGCGCAACTGAGCGGAGGCATCCTTGAGGGTGAAATAGATATGCCCCGAGGCAGGGCGAGACACTCCGGACAGCTCGCCTTCCACCCACAGCTCGCCGATGCCGCTCTCGAGCAGCTGCCGGGCGCGGCGGTTCACTTCACTGACCGAAAGGGCTGGGTCGTCGGAGCGGGGCATACGGTGTCTTTCCTGACGGGGAAGGCACTACTTTATCATACGGGGCACCAACGAAATGACGCCGGGCAAGGCCCGGCGTCATCATCGTTCAGTACGTCATGACCGGTGGGTCATGACGGTTTCCAGTGTGGCTTACCCTACCAGGAGCCTTCACCGTCGGTGCGGCGCTGCTCACGCTCTTCGTTAAACCAATCCTCGTTGTATTCCGGGAAGTTTTCCAGCTCTTCCTCACTGGCATCGACCACGATGCGGTGGGTGACATTGCCATCACCGAACATCTGGTCGTCGTCGAGTTCGGTTTCCAGGCTGAACTGATCGACATCGACGACGACGTCATCGCCACCCATGCCCCACAGACCGCCGGCGTTCACCACCAGCGCGGTTACCTGCCTGTCATCGTCCAGAAGAATGTTCTCGACGGTACCGACTTCATCGTCGGGATCATCAGCGTGGTAGACATTGGCACCGATAATATCATTGGCTGAATACAGACCCTGTGCCGTTCTGAGATCCTCCTCTGCAACCGCCTGGGTACCGAAGGCAAGCCCACCGGCCATGGCCGCAACAGCGATTGTCATTACACGCTTCTTCATCTTGATTCTCCTTAGACCTATCCTTAGACCTTGGATCTTGATTTGCTGACATCCATGAAAACTGCCTTTCCTGCTTCCTTGCCGATTGAAGCCCTGTCTCAGTTCTTAGAGACCCTTGGCCCAATCGTCGACCTGGCGTTCCGCTTCCTCGCGCTCCAGGCCATACCGCTTCTGCACCCTGCCGATCAACTCATCTTTCTTGCCGCCGACCTGATCCAGTTCATCGTCGGTAAGGTCGCCCCAACTGGAACGAGCCTTGCCTTTCATTTCCTTCCACTTGCCTTCGATCTGGTCCCAGTTCATGTCAACACTCCTATCCTTGAGTGGTTCCGCCTCGAGTGATTCCATGCATGCACTTCTCACCCTAGATCAGGATTGCCATCCTGTAAGTGAGAAGACGTTTCCTTGGGTTGCAAAATGTTTCCGCTTTCGCTGCTGCCACGGCCCGCGTCTACGCATTGCCCGACCCCGAGCCCGCCCGTTATAATGGTCGATTAACCTTCTCCCCTCCCACCAGCGCACTGGGTGTTGCCGATTATGCTCCGCATGGCACAAGAAGCTCTTACGTTCGATGACGTCTTGCTCGTACCCGGCTACTCGGAGGTCCTGCCCAAGGATGTCAGCCTCCGGACCCGCCTGACCCGCGACCTCTTTCTCAACATTCCGCTCGTCTCCGCCGCCATGGATACCGTGACCGAAGCGCGACTGGCTATTGCCATGGCCCAGGAAGGCGGCATCGGCATCATTCACAAGAACATGACTATCGCGCAGCAGGCGACAGAGGTGCGCAAGGTCAAGAAGCACGAAAGCGTGATCGTCAAGGACCCTGTTACCGTGGGCCCCAAGGCCAAGCTCGAAGACCTGCTTGCCATGGCCGAGGAGCACGGTTTCTCCGGCTTCCCGGTGGTGGAGGGCGAGACCCTGGTCGGCATCGTCACCGAGCGCGACATGCGCTTCCAGCCCAACCACGGCGACCGCGTGGCCGACATCATGACCCCTCGCGAGCGCCTGGTTACCGTGACCGAGGACACCACCCTGGACGTGATCAAGTCCAGGATGCAGGAGCACCGCGTGGAGAAGATGCTGGTGGTCAACGACCAGTTCCACCTGCGCGGCCTGGTTACCTTCAAGGATATCGAGAAGGCCCGTACCTTTCCCAACGCTGCCAAGGACATCGACGGCCGCCTGCTGGTTGGCGCCGCCGTCGGCACCGGCCCCGAGACCCAGGACCGCGTGACCGCCCTGGCCGAAGCCGGCGTTGATGCCATCATCGTCGACACTGCCCACGGCCATTCCCGTGGCGTGATCGACCGCGTCGCCTGGGTGAAGGAGCACTTCCCGCACATCCAGGTGATCGGCGGCAACATCGCCACCGCCGATGCCGCCCGCGCCCTGGCCGAAGCCGGCGCCGACGGCGTCAAGGTCGGTATTGGCCCCGGTTCCATCTGCACCACCCGTATCGTGGCCGGCGTCGGTGTGCCGCAGATCACCGCGGTTTCCAACGTGGCCGAGGCGCTCAAGCCCTACGATATCCCGCTGATCGCCGATGGCGGCGTGCGTTTCTCGGGCGACCTGGCCAAGGCGATTGCCGCCGGTGCCAGCGCGGTGATGGTCGGCGGCCTGCTGGCCGGCACCGAGGAAGCCCCGGGCGAGGTCGAGCTGTTCCAGGGCCGTACCTACAAGGCCTACCGCGGCATGGGTTCCATGGGTGCCATGGCCCAGAGCCAGGGCTCCTCCGACCGCTATTTCCAGGACAAGGACGCCGGTACCGACAAGCTGGTGCCGGAAGGCATCGAAGGCCGCGTGCCCTACAAGGGTGTGATGAGCGCCATCGTCCACCAGCTGATGGGCGGCCTGCGCGCCTCCATGGGCTACACCGGCTGCACCGACATCCTGCAGATGCGCACCAAGCCGGAATTCGTGCAGATCACCGGTGCCGGTTTCGCCGAATCCCATGTGCATGATGTGCAGATAACGAAAGAAGCGCCGAACTATCGAGCGGGATAGCGGCGCCGCTGATCTGGCGCCATGCGTTGTCGAAAACGGCCTCAGCATGCTCATTGACAACCACGTCAACTCCGCTGCTTCGGCCGTTTTCGCCTAGCCTGACGCTCAGCCAGCGACACCGCTCGCTCTTACCTATGCCTTGCCCTTGGCCCGCCGCATTACGTTGCCAGTAGAGACGCCCAGATGACCGATATTCACGCCCACAAGATCCTGATCCTCGACTTCGGCTCCCAGTACACTCAGCTGATTGCCCGCCGCGTGCGCGAGATCGGCGTCTACTCCGAGGTTCGCGCCTTCGACATCACCGAAGACGAGATCCGCGAGTACGCCCCCAACGGCATCATCCTTTCCGGCGGGCCGGAGTCCACCGTGGCTGAGGGCTCGCCTCGGGCACCGCAGTGCGTGTTCGAGCTGGGCCTGCCGGTGCTGGGCATCTGCTACGGCATGCAGACCATGGCCGAGCAGCTCGGCGGCGCCGTGGAAGGCTCCAACAAGCATGAATTCGGCTACGCCCAGGTCACCATCGACAGCAGCGACGACATGTTCCGCGACATCAAGGACCATGTGGACCACGACGGCAAGGCGCTGCTCGACGTGTGGATGAGCCACGGCGACAAGGTCGCCCGCGCGCCGGACACCTTCACCGTGACGGCCTCCACCCCGAGCTGCCCCATCGCCGCCATGAGCTGGGCCGAAAAGCACTTCTACGGCGTGCAGTTCCACCCCGAGGTAACCCACACCCTGCAGGGCCAGCGCATCCTTGAGCACTTCGTGGTCGGTATTTGCCAAGCGGAATGCCTGTGGACCCCGGCCAAGATCATCGAGGACCAGATCGCCCGCGTGCGTGACCAGGTGGGCGACCGCCACGTGCTGCTCGGCCTCTCCGGCGGCGTCGACTCCTCCGTGGTGGCCGCACTCCTGCACCGCGCCATCGGCGACCAGCTGACCTGCGTGTTCGTCGATAACGGCCTGCTGCGCAAGAACGAAGGCGCGCAGGTGATGGAGACCTTCGCCAAGCACATGGGCGTCAAGGTGATCCGCGTCGACGCCGAAGCGCTCTTTCTCGGCAAGCTGGAAGGCGAGAACGACCCGGAAGCCAAGCGCAAGATCATCGGCAACACCTTCATCGACGTGTTCGATGAGGAAGCCAGCAAGATCGAAGGCGTCGACTTCCTGGCCCAGGGCACCATCTACCCCGACGTGATCGAATCCGCCGCCAGCAAGACCGGCAAGGCCCACGTGATCAAGTCGCACCACAACGTCGGCGGCCTGCCCGAGACCATGAAGCTCAAGCTGGTCGAACCGCTGCGCGAGCTGTTCAAGGACGAAGTGCGCCGGCTCGGCGTCGAACTCGGCCTGCCGTATGACATGGTTTACCGGCACCCCTTCCCGGGACCGGGCCTGGGCGTGCGTATCCTCGGCGAAGTGAAGAAGGAGTACGCCGACATCCTGCGCGAAGCCGACGCCATCTTCATCGAGGAACTGCACAACGCCGACTGGTACCACAAGACCAGCCAGGCCTTCGCCGTGTTCCTGCCGGTGAAGTCCGTCGGCGTGGTCGGCGACGGCCGCCGCTACGAATGGGTCATCGCCCTGCGCGCCGTGGAAACCATTGATTTCATGACCGCCCGCTGGGCGCATCTGCCCTACGAGCTGCTGGAGACCGTCTCCAACCGCATTATCAACGAGATCGCTGGCGTATCCCGCGTGACGTACGACGTCAGCAGCAAGCCGCCGGCGACGATTGAGTGGGAGTGAGGCACGCCTAGGCAGAACGTCTGATGCGGCTAAGATGATCGGGATCAAGGGTCTACCAAAGGGTAGGCCCTTTTTCTTTGCAATTCGTTACAGGGTCTAGTTAACTCAGGTTAAGGTTGCTGAGACGACCGCCGATAGAACAGGTAGCACAACGCAGACAGGGCTGTCGCAGGGAAAGGATGTCATCCCCGGGCGGTAGCGTGCATTACCAAATAAGTGACGTGCACGTTTTTCTCTGTTCGACGTCATACATGTGAGGCCTGCCTAGGATAAATATGAAAGTATTGGGAATCGAATTCAGCGGCAACAGCCTTCACTATGTGCTAGTGGAAGAAGGCGGAGAAGACTTCCAGGTTCTCCAGAGTAATCGCCTGGTGCTTGCCGAAACCCGTTCCCGAGATGCGTTGATTGCATTTCAAAATGCGATGCAGACATTATACAACGCCACTGCGCCGGACCGCGTAGCAATAAAGGAAAAACCGGAGTCAGGCAGGATGAAGGCGGGCGCTGCAGCGTTAAAAATGGAGGGAATCACATTGGCAAACGCCCCTTGCCCTGTCGAATTTATCTCTGGTGCCCGCATAAATCAATGCACAGCTTCTCGGGGAGTGCTGCCAAAGTACTTTGAGCCTGCGCTAAGGGCCGCCGTAGTAGCCCTAGGATAATACTTTTTATGGAAACTGACGATCTGCCGCCAGCGATAATCGAAGCTTTGGATCATCTGCAGAAACATTACGAAGGCTTCGAACGAAACGATCGAGGCGCAAATGGATACATGATATTCGCGCGAAATTCGGTTTCTCACATGGATGTTGCTATCAAGTTTTATTACGGAGAACCCGGTGATGGTAGGCACGATGAGCCCAGACAGTTGACCGCGGTAGCCAATCCTAATGTATTGCAGATTTTGGACGCAAGGGTGGTTTCCGATGAGTGGGGTTACTTCATTACGCCGCGTTGTTTTGAAGGTGATTTGGATGACTTGATAAGTGCATGCCCGGAAGCGCACCGTGCGATTGATGTGGCTCTCGGTATATGTTCAGGGTGTAGCGCAATCCATGCTCTTAAAATGCTTCACCGTGATCTCAAGCCAGGCAATATCGTGGTTTCGTCAGGACAGCCAAGAATCGCCGATTTTGGTAGTGTCAGGCGGCTTTCTAATGATACAGAAGATATTAATGCATCTAAACACAGCATTCTTTATAGGCCGCCAGAATCCTTCGGATCTGGCCGCTATTCAGTAAGAGGTGATGTCTATCAGATTGGCTTGGTTACCTATCAGCTTCTCGGTGGGTTGTTGCCGTACGACGGGACCGAATATTTTTCAGCGCGCCAGAGGAACGAATATGCTGCAATCGCTGACGAGGTTGAACGATCACTCTTCATAGACGACGTGATTCAACAAAAGGCAGAAGCCGGACGAATGGTTGACATGAGTACGCTGCCAGGATGGATAGATGGTGCATCTCGGCGGGCGATTAAACGAATGACGCACCCTGATCCAAATAATAGATTGGCAAGTACGGCGGATGTGGCCGCAGAACTTACCTCGATGCGAACACGTATTCAAAATTGGCGTTGGCAAAATAACATCCCTACGATCACTCTCCCCACTGGGACAGTTGAACTCAGGCCTACCGAGAATTCGGATATCTATGTTGCGTATAAGGATGCTGGGAATGGTTTCCGGCGAATGCCTAGGATTGATCCCGGTCCTGTCAACCAAATAGCCTCAATTGTGGTGGCGAGGTGCTGAAGCCGAACCAGACGCTGCATCGGATGGCAATTCCGCTACGCTCTATCGCCACCGAAGAGTTTGGGCGTCAATGCCTTTAGGCTTCTCCGAGGGACAGCCAATGCTCCAGCAGGTACAATGAGGGGCGAAACAGAACAACTGTCTGCTAGGAGGCATCACGAATGGCACTTAACGAGGCGTTGAGCGCAAGAAATCGGAACTCAGCAGATGAGTTCTACACTCAGCTTGCCGATATCGAAGATGAACTGCGGCACTACCGTGCACATTTTCAGGGGAAAGTCATACTGTGCAATTGCGACGATCCGTTCGAGAGCAATTTCTTCAAGTACTTTGCCATGAACTTCCATCACCTTGGCCTAAAGAAGCTAATATCGACCAGCTATGCCGGCTCGCCAATCACTGGCAAGCAGTTGTCTCTTTTCGATGTTGAAGGTCTGCGCACCACTCGACCCGTTCGTGGCGTTTACAAGGTTGAGATCACCGAAGTCCCAGACCTCAATGCTGACGGTGCAATTGATCTGCTTGACGTTGAGCACCTTCTGCGCTACGACTCGAATGTTGTTATTCCACTGCAAGATGATGGCGACTTCCGCAGTCCAGAATGTGTAGCTCTGCTGAGCGAGGCCGACATTGTTGTAACGAACCCCCCATGGAGCTTGATTCGGTCATTCATCCCACTGCTCTTGGACCACGGTAAGCAATTCCTCGTGCTCGGCGATCAGAATTTCGTGACGTATCGCGAGATATTTCGAGAAATTCAGAACAATAAACTGTGGTTCGGCTATAACAACGGCGGCACAAAATGGTTCCGAGTGCCCAACGACTACGAGATAAAGACAGAAACACGCAAGAAAATCGTTGACGGGGTTAAATACTTCAGCATGGGACGAGCATGCTGGTTTACAAACCTTGACCACAGTAAGCGCCACGAGCCCTTAACCCTGTATAAGCGTTATTCCCCCGAGGAATATCCAACCTATACTAATTATCCGGCAATTGAAGTTTCAAAGGTTTCCGAAATACCGATGAACTACGATAAAGAAATGGGTGTCCCTGTAACTTTTCTGGATAAGTATAGTCCTGACCAGTTTGAAATTATTGGTCAAAGCATAGAGCTTGCAGAACCCATGTCACGATATGCGGCAAAGGAAGACTACGCCAGCGCATCCGGTCGTATTGTGGGTGGAACCGGAAAATTTTTCGTCCCTATCGGGGACGGAAAGCACCGCGGCGTTTATCAGCGTGTTGTAATTAAGCATGTGAGGGGGGGTGAGGCGTGAAGATTGAGCTAAAAGAGGTGACAATCCGCGATGTCGCCGAAGACTTCGTTGATAACGATGAGCAAGGCGTAACCGGCTATAAAGGCAAGCTCAATATAAGACCAAAGTATCAGCGGGAGTTTGTCTATGATGAGAAAAAGCGAGGAGCTGTCCTAGATACGATCCGAAGAGGATTCCCATTGAATGTTATTTATTGGGCACTTAATGAGGATGGCACCTACGAGGTGTTAGATGGTCAGCAACGCACGATCTCATTTTGTCAGTATGTTGCTGGTGATTTCTCGATTTCGATTGATGGCCGCCCGATGGCCTTCCATAATCTCACACAACCCCAGAAAGAGGCTATTCTCGACTACGAGCTGATGGTCTATGTTTGTGAAGGCAACGAAACCGAAAAGCTCGACTGGTTCCGAACGATTAATATTGCTGGTGAAAAGCTTACCGATCAAGAACTGCGCAATGCCGTCTATACTGGGCCTTGGCTGACTCACGCTAAGTCAATTTTCAGCAAATCCAACGGAGCGGCCTACGGACTGGCTAGCAAGTATGTCCCGGGCTCACCCATTCGTCAGGAGCTGCTGGAGATTGCGCTCAAGTGGAAGTCAGGCGGCAAGATCGAGTACTACATGTCCGATCATCAACACGATCCAACTGCCAACGAGCTATGGACTTACTTCCGGAACGTAATAGAGTGGGTTCAGCTAACGTTCACAACATACCGTAAAGAGATGAAAGGTATCGAGTGGGGGCCGCTCTACGACAAGTTCAAGGATGAGCCGTACGACCCGGCCGAGCTAGAGAAGAGGATTGTCGCCTTAGTGCGTGATCCGGATGTGACCAAGAAAAAAGGGATCTATACGTACATACTCACCGGAGATGAGCGGCACCTGAGCATCCGGCAGTTTGATGACAATATGAAACATGCCGCCTACCAAGCCCAAAACGGCATGTGTGGCGCCGGAGCCAAGTGCAAAACACCAGGAAACGATGATGGTCGTCATGTCTTTGAGCTTGAAGAAATGCATGGTGACCATATCACCCCGTGGTCAAAAGGGGGCAAGACGGTAGCGGAAAACTGCCAGATGCTTTGTATCCCTTGTAATCGCGATAAGAGAGATTTGTGAGGAAGATTATTGGTTCATGACAGGAAAAGCCTAACAAATCGATGCAGGTGATATTAGAGCCACTGCCCATTTTTCTACCGAAAACAGGTGTTGTTTTAAACGCACCAGAGCTCAGGGGCTGTATATCAAAAAAATCTCAATGGCCGCTTCGGCCTGAATGAGAAATTTGAGTCTAGGCTGATGAAACGAACTTGGAAGATGGCGACCCTAGACGGCCTTTTGGGTGCTCTTTTCGGCGCGCGCTGCTGGCTCCTTTGAAATCTTAGCGGCTAGCATGGCGTTATGGACTATTTATCCAAACTTATGGTTCCCCATCATTAGGCTCCATTTTCTAGTAGGCTTCCCAATAACACACGGCACGCTATTCTACATTTCTTATGAAAATTGACTACGTAAAATTAAAGCACTACCGAAATTTTACTGATGCTCACATCAATCTGGCCAACAAAAGCCTGGTGATCGGAAGCAATGACGTTGGAAAAACGAACATGATCCATGCGTTGCGGCTCTTGCTGGACAAGAGTATGTCGGAAGCGGATATCGAGCCGTCAACACGTGATTTCCATTGTGCGCAAGATAGCACGCAGGCTGATTACTTCTTCATTCGGGTTGCGTTCTCCGAAGTAACGCAGGACGCCGTTCTTTCCCAGCTCAAGGGCCTTGTGAGTGCTACTGGTCACTTTTTCCTTGAGTTCCGCGCCACCAGGGCGGACCACAGCTATGAGATTGCTGCCGGCCATGACCCCGATGCGATGGAGGTTATTCCTAGCCGCTTCTATCTGAAGTATCTTCATCTGAAGTACATCCATTCCCAGCGTGACTTGGTGCGATATATCCGCTCGGAGAAGCGTCACCTACTACGTCTTGCGCAGGCGGCCCGCAGCCAGGCTGAGGCGGATGCCGACGCCCAGCAACTGCAGGCGCTAAATGTGCTGCTGGAGTCTGTGAATGATGGGGTGAAGAATCTACACTACGTAGCCGAAGCGACCAAAGACCTCAACGACGAATTGAGGGCGCTCTCCCATCATCATGCAGGGTACAACGTGTCGCTGGATACCGGTGCAATCGGCATTCAGCAGTTCATCGAACAGTTGGAGCTGGGGGCAAGCACCAACGGCTCGCGCGTGATGCTCGGGGGCGACGGCCGCAATAACCAAATCCTGCTGGCCTTGTGGAAGGCCAAGAGCGTGCTTGAGCACGATCAAAGCAGCGAGGTGGTGATCTATTGTATCGAAGAGCCCGAAGCGCACCTGCACCCCCATCAGCAGCGCAAGCTTGCGAGCTATCTTATCAGCGCGTTGCCCGGCCAGACCATTGTAACCTCGCATTCTCCGCAGATCGCTGCAAGCTACCGACCTGACTCGGTCGTCCGCCTACTACGTGACAACGGAGCGTCTCGCGCGGCAAGTCAGGGGCGCTCTGATTGCATCGAGAGTGCATGGACAGGGCTTGGCTATCGAATAAGCATCCTTCCTGCGGAAGCGTTTTTCGCCTCAGCAGTCATGCTGGTCGAGGGTCCGTCGGAAATGCTGTTCTACGCCGCGCTGGCACGCGCACACGGCTTCGATCTTGATCATCACAATATATCCCTGCTGTCTGTCGATGGGGTGGCGTTTGAGGTTTACAAGCGTGTGTTGGACGCGCTGGAAATTCCATGGGCCATGCGAACCGACAACGACATCTCCAATATCCAGCTCGGCCCCCAAGGGTCGCAAGTGGTGTGGCGCCAAGTTGCTGGCATCAATCGCGCTCTGTCGTTGGCAGGTA
This sequence comes from Billgrantia endophytica, assembly GCF_002879615.1. GTDB lineage: Bacteria > Pseudomonadota > Gammaproteobacteria > Pseudomonadales > Halomonadaceae > Halomonas > Halomonas endophytica. The sequence goes on along the minus strand of NZ_PNRF01000013.1, from coordinate 2,578 downwards.
TGCCTACCCAGCCACACCGCCGGACGCCATACGATCAAAGAGCCACGTTAGCAGATGGCACCTGGCAAGCAGTCAGTGTCGCCGTTGCCCCCTATGGCATATTTCTCTCGCAGATCGATCTGGAGCATGACATTGCCACCGAGCTCCCGATGCTGTTGAACGGCTTCAAGGGCCATGCATTGGCTCAAGCTGTCGATTATCTGCAAGGCAAGAAAGCCATCCGTATGCATGAGTTTGTTGAACACTGCGGTGATCAGCTCAGCGCACCGGCCCATGGGCATCTGCTAAAGCCGCTGCTCTATTGCATAAACGCTACTGCGCAGGCCTAATAATGGCTCCCTTCATTCCAAGTGCGGAACAAGACCAAGCCATTCAATGCCAGAGCAACATGGTTATTGTCGCCCGTCCCGGTAGCGGAAAAACCAGCGTTCTGTCATGTAAGGTCAGGCAGCTAGTTTCGGAGCTGCGCCCCTACCAAGGCATCATCGCCATTTCCTTCACTAACAAAGCGAGCGATGAGTTGGAGCGTCGCTGCAAAGCCGACGCTTTCGATGTGAAGAGTTCTTTCTTCGGCACGATAGACGATTTCAGCCTTCGTGAGATCGTGTTTCCGTTCGCGCGGCAGCTGATGCCTGTGGCCGCTGAAATCAAGACGGTCAAGATCAGGGAGCTGCCCGAGTCAGTGACACGCCTGCTGCCGGTAAAACCGATCCAGAACGTTATCGTTGCAGACACGCTAGAATCCCTGCCTTTTTTACAGGGGGCGCTGGCACAGGGATTCGTCCCCCTTGAAGCGGTGGGTATGCTTGCCTGCTACATTGTCAAACAGTCAATTGCCTGTCAGAAATACCTCGTTGCAAGGTATCGCGCCGTGTATATCGACGAGTATCAGGACTGCGGGTATTTTCAGAATCGACTTTTTCAGCAGCTCAAGGCTCTAGGATTGATCGCTGTCGCGGTCGGTGACCTTGATCAATCCATTTACGCATTCGCCCATAAAGACCCAACTTACTTGAGGGACCTTACGCAGCCAGGCAGCGGCTTTGCGTGCTTTTCCATTACCACCAACTTCCGTAGCCATCCGTCCATCAACAACTTTGCGCGTCGCTTACTTGACCCGAATCACCCGATCGTGTCGACGAACGACATGCGAGTGTTCATCAAGACGATCAATGGTGACCAACGTGAGATGAGTGCCTGGTTGGCAACCGCCGTTCCCCATCTCATGCACTACTACCAAGTTGCATCGGCAGATAAGGTCGCTATTTTGTGCCGACATCAGCACTCAGCGCGGTTAATTGCTGACCACCTTGGCCTTGACCACCATCTTTTCGAAGAGAGACCCTTCCAGGCCGCGCCGGCAGCCGAGGCAAGCCTTTTCTCGGATGTGCTGAGGTTGCGCTTCGACCAGCAGTTGACTGCAGAGGCACTGATTGAGCGGTCCGGTGCAACCAAGCTAGCCGCTAACGAACGGCGTGGGCTTCGCCGTGCGTTAAGTACCTGATCAAAAATTTTCGTGTAGAATCCATGCTAGGATCTCTAACACGGATGGAACCATGGCTAGGCGCTTCGTTGCCCCTCTCACTGAATCTGAGCAGCAGACGCTGACCTCCGCCTATCACCACGGTGAGAAGCGCGCCTCACGTCGGCGTGCGCATGCCATCCTGCTGAGTGATCAAGGCCATACCATCGACCAGATCAGTGAGATACTGCAGGTCCGCCGCGATGCCGTATCTCGATGGCTCAAACAGTGGGAGACGTCGGGCCTCGACGGGCTCATCGATAAGCCACGCAGTGGACGCACGCCGATCCTGGATGAGTGCGATCACCAGCGGCTGCAGGAGCTGGTCGCCGAGCAACCTCATCAGATTCGATCTTTGCAGGCACGTCTGCAAGAAGAGACCGGCAAGACGGTCAGCACGGTGACCCTTCGCCGGGCATTGAAAAAAAAATGACTTCAGCTTCAAGCGCATTCGGCACTCCCTCAAGGCGCGGCGTGACGAGACGGATTTCCGCAACACTCAGGGCCTGCTGAAAGCGCTCCAGGAGCGTGAAGACCAAGGGGAACATGAGCTCTACTACTTTGATGAATCGGGCTTCTCACAATCGTCATCGGTCCCATATGCATGGAGCCCCATCGGCAAGCCCTGCGAGGTGACCGCTTACTCTCATAGCCGAAGGCTGAACGTACTGGGGTTCCTCAGCCGTGCCGGGAAGCTGATCTACCACACCGCCACCAAAGCGGTGACCACCGAGACGGTCATCGAAGCGTTTGACCAGTTTGTGGCCCAGAAAGACCCCGATACCTTCGCCGTCGTGGTGCTCGACAATGCCAGCATGCATCGTTCCAAAGCCTTCAGACGGAAGATAGTGGAGTGGATGTCGCATCGTGTACACCTGGTCTACCTATCGGCTTACTCGCCGGAGCTGAATCTGATTGAGATTCTGTGGCGGCAGATGAAGTACGCATGGTTGCCGTTGAGTGCCTATCTCTCGTTTGATCGGCTCTGCAACGAGGTCGATCGCCTACTCGGTGGCTACGGATCTGAGTACGCGATTAATTTTGAAAAGCCACTTA
>NZ_PNRF01000003.1 GCF_002879615.1 Billgrantia endophytica | reverse complement strand
GTTTACGGGGTGTAAATGAGTACTTTGAGCCGATTTTTAACGCCGTATGGTCGAGCGCAGACAGTTTTCGTACAGAGCCTAGATGCCACCCAGCGTGGCGACGAGTACTGCCTTGATGGTGTGCATGCGATTTTCTGCCTGCTCGAAAACGATACAGGCCGGCGATTCGAAGACCTCCTCGGTCACTTCAATGCCATTCGACAGGTACGGATACCGGTCGGCGACCTGCTTGCCGATCTCGGTCTCCGTGTTGTGGAAGGCGGGTAGACAATGCATGAACTTGACCCGCGGATTGCCGGAGCACTGCATCAGCTCACTGTTTACCTGGTAGGGCAACAGTTGCTCGATACGTTCGCCCCATGTCTCCACCGGTTCACCCATCGAAACCCAGACGTCGGTATGGATGAAATCGACGCCGCTGACCGCGGCCTCGGGATCCTCGGTCAGGGTGATTGTCGCACCGCTTTCATCGGCAAACCGCTGACAGGTATCGATGTACTCCTGATGGGGCCATAGGGCCTTGGGGGCGGCAATGCGCACGTCCATCCCCAGCTTGGCACCGATCAGTAACAGGGACCTCCCCATGTTGTTGTGAGCATCTCCGAGATAGGCATAGCTGATCTGGTGCAGCGGCTTGTCGCTGTATTCACGCATAGTCATCACGTCAGCGAGCATCTGGGTCGGGTGATATTCCTCGGTCAGGCCGTTGTATACCGGCACTCCGGCATATTTGGCCAGGTCCTCGACTACCTCTTGCTTGAAACCACGATACTCGATGGCATCGTACATGCGACCCAGTACGCGAGCGGTATCCTTCATGCTCTCCTTGTGACCGATTTGCGAGGAGCTCGGGTCGATGAACGTAATGTTGGCGCCTTGGTCGTAGGCCGCCACCTCGAAGGCACAGCGGGTGCGGGTCGATGTCTTCTCGAAGATCAGAGCGATGTTCTGACCCTTGAGGAGTTGCTGTTCCGTACCGGAATACTTGGCTCGCTTGAGATCGCGGGAAAGGTCGAGCAGGTAGCGCAGCTCTTGCTCACTGTGATGCAGCAGGCTAAGCAGGCTGCGATGGTGAACATTGAATGCCATGGCGGATCTCCCTTTCAGTAATCGATAGGGTCACGGATAATCGGACAGGTCATACAGCGGCCGCCTCCCCGCCCTCGACCCAGTTCGCTGGCGCTGATGGTGATAACCTCAACCCCGGCCTTGCGCAGCATGGTGTTGGTGTGAGTATTGCGGTCGTACCCGATGACGACCCCGGGTTCCAGCGCCACGACATTGTTGCCATCGTCCCACTGTTCGCGCTCGGACTCGAAGCTGTCGCCGCCTGTCTCGACGACCCGCAATGCCGGCAGGCCAAGAGAGTCGGCTACCACGGCAAGAAAGCCGTTCTCTTCACGGCGCAAATCGATGCCGCCCGGCTTGCTCTCGTCCGGTCGCAGACTGAATGCGACGATATCCCGCACCACGTCGGGGAAGACGGTCACCAGATCGTAGTCGCAGAAACTGAAAACGGTATCCAGATGCATGGCCGCGCGCGATCTAGGAAGGCCGGCAACGATGATTCGCTTGGCCACGCCGGCTGAAAACAACGCCTGTGCCACCTGGCCAATAGCCTGCCGCGAGCTACGCTCACCCATGCCAATCAATACGACACCGTTACCGATCGGCATCACGTCACCGCCCTCCAGAGTCGCCAGACCATGGTCGACATCAGGATCGCCGTACCAGATCGGGAAGTCGGCTTCGGTGAACATCGGATGGAACTTATAGATCGCCGTGGCAAGCAGCGTCTCCTGGCGCCGAACCTGCCAATACATGGGGTTGAGCGTCACTCCGCCGTAGATCCAGCAGGTCGTATCGCGGGTGAACTGGGTGTTCGGCAATGGCGGCAGGATAAAGCTTGAATGGCCGAGGTAGTCGCGAAACATCTTCACGACCTCCCCTCCATGATACCCGGTCATATCGGCCCCCGACACGCCGCCGACAAGAAATTCGGCGAGGCGGCGGGGCTCCATCTCGTCAAGCCAGGCGCGCACCTCGTCCTGCAACCCAAGGCCGACATGATTGGCGGTAATCTTGCGATCAAGTATCCATCTACGAGCCTCAGGGTTCTTCAGCGTGTCGGTCAGCAGGTTATGCATCTCCAGGACTTCCACGCCACGCTCGCGCATCTTGGTGACAAAATCGAAGTGATCACGCTTGGCCTGACTGACCCAGAGTACATCGTCGAACAGCAGGTCATCGCAATTATTCGGTGTCAGACGCTGGTGAGCCAACCCGGGTGAGCAGACCATCACCTTGTGCAGCTTGCCTGCTTCGGAATGGACACCGAACTTGTGGGGGCTGGAAGACATGACGCTTCTCCTTTTCGCATGTCGGTATGCATGCATCGTTTCAATAGCGACTCAGCGGCTTGTGGCCATGGCCGGGAACAAAAGACGAGGGCTTGCGCGGTATGGTGGCAAACAGTGCGCTGACCCGGCACGCTGCCTGCCACCGCCATCTTCAGCCAAGCAGGGCCGACAGACTCAGACTGGCCAGAATGATCACGGTCAGGATCAGCAGTAGTGGCCACATGAAGCGCAGCCAGCGTTCATAGGGAACCCGCCCTATCGCCAGCGCCCCCATGACCACTGCAAACGTCGGGTTGATCAAATTCACCAGTCCGTTCGCCGATTGATAGGCCGTCACCACCAGATCTCTGCCGATGCCGGCAAAGTCCGCCATGGGCGCCATGACCGGCATGGTCATGACCGCAAGGCCCGATGAGGAGGGAACGAAGAACGACATCATGACCTGCAGCCAGTACATCACATTGATGAACGCCACGCTTGGCAGGCCACTCACCGTTTCTTCGGACCAGTGCAAGATGGTATCGGTGATCATTCCGGAATCCATGATGACCACGATGCCTCGGGCAAGACCGATGATCAGAGCGACACCCAAAAGCTCCTTGGCACCGCCGACAAAGGAGTTTACAAAACCTTCCTCGCCCAGCCGGGCCACGAGGCCAATGACAAGACTGGCAGCCAGGAACAGTGCCGTCATCTCTCCCATCCACCAACCGGCAATCAGAACGCCCCAGACCATGACCAGAAAGGTAAAGGCAAAGAGTACCAGTACGGCCTTGTGGGTCCGGGTAAACGCTATATCGGTCTCCATATCCCGGCTGCTTAGAAAATACTTGCGATTGGCATCTTGCTGGTCGTAGACAATGGAGGCTTTCGGATTTTGTCTAACTTTTTCCGCATAGCGCATCACGTACCATACACAGGCAACAAAGCACAGGACGAGAATCACCAGCCTCAGAACGAGGCCATCGGTGAAAGGAATACCCGCTGCATCGGATGCAATCACCGTGGCAAAAGCGTTGACGGTGGAACCCAGCACCCCCACCCCCGCTCCCAGCAAGATGATCGCGACGGCCGTTACCGAGTCATAACCTGCCGCAATCATGATGGGAATCAGCAGCATATAAAATGCCAGCGTCTCCTCGGCCATGCCATAGGTAGTGCCACCGAGGGCAAACAGGCCCATAAGAATGGGGATCATCCATTTTTCATGACCGGCCATTCCCTTCATGGCATGACCAATGCCGGCATCGATAGCACCGGTCGCCGTGACTACGCCGATGAAGCCTCCGATTATCAATACGAACAGCGCGATATCGATCGCATTGGCTTCATAACTATCAGGGTCGTACAGCCCGGCGATCGGAGCCATCAGGATCTCGGTGATGCCCTGCGGATTGGCGTCAACTTGTTGATAGCTGCCTGCCACCGGTACATCGCGCCCCAGTTCCTCATCGCTGACTCTATCGTACTGACCGGCGGGCACGATCCAAGTCAGTATCGCGGCCAGAATCGTTAGCGCAAATAAAATAGTAAATGCGGTGGGAAAACGAAACTTGGCTCTACCACCCTTCACTTCAGATTCAGCGTTTTCCATAGTCTGAAATCCCCACTAACTTCGCATAAGAAAAGGATGCTCCTTTTCATGACAACGACACACTTCATCTTGCTAAGGTGAAAGTATGCATCGCCCACAAAGTTCTCCATGTTTTTCCTTTAAGTTTGCGGCATGATTGACTCAAGTCAAGTAACGACAAACACCAGACGTAACAAAACCAGCCGCGCCACCCAATGGCGGGTTAAACACAACTTACCTTGACTTTTTTTGCATCAATACCACGTCCGATGCCGGAAACTCGACATGCATCTCCAGATGATTCGCCAGCCACTCGAAACTCGCTTCACTGAAGAAGCACACATGGGTGGGATCGAGGATATAGTGCCAGCTTTCGAAGGATTCCCGGGTGGTGACCCGTTTGGTCATCAGCCCCAGCCAGCCACCCGGCTTCAACAGGCCGGAGAGGCGCTCGAATTCCTGGCCCGGTGCAAAAAGATGCTCCGCCACTTCGGTCGCGGTGACGAAATCGTACCGTCGCTCCAGCACGGCCACGTCAGGTGCATAGAAGGGATCGAAGATCGCCATGGGGTGGCCCGCTTCCTCGAACATGACCGATAGAGTCGGACCGGGGCCTGCGCCGAAATCGAGCCCCCGGGCCCCCGGAGCCAGCCGCTTGCACAGCGGGCCGTAAAGTCGTGACAGGAATCGCCGATAACCCGGATCATCGGGGCTGTTCTCGTGCCGATCGTAGACCGCCTTTTCCGCTTCCGGCCCCAGGTGCTGCTCCGCCGGCACGAAGATCAGGTCGCAGCAGGCGCAGCGATGATAGACACGCCGAGAATCATGATAAAAGTGTGGCGTCTCGGTGGATGCGCATAGCGGGCAGGTCGGCATCGTCGTATCCTCTTGGGCCTGACGAATCAGAGCGTATCGAAACACATCACAACAAGGAGGCCGCAATGCTGTCGGGTCTGGACCACCTGGTCATCACCGTGACCGACATATCACGTGCCGTGGACTTCTATTCCCGCGTGCTTGGGCTGGAAGTCCGCTATCGCGACCGCGAGCGCGTTGACCTGATGCTGGGCGACCTGGCCCTGCGCTTGCACTGGACAGCGACCGACATCGAACCCCGCGCCGCCACCCCTACCCCCGGCAGCCTCGACCTGTGCCTGCGTAGCCTGCTGCCGCTGGAAGAGGTACAGCGCCACCTGGAAGCACTCGATGTCGAGGTGGAGCTCGGTCCTGTTCCTCGCCAGGGAGCCAACGGCCCCATCGAGTCACTCTATCTGCGCGACCCCGATGGCAACCTGCTGGAAATCAGCCGTGCGATGAAGCCCGGTAGTGAGTAACGGCCGAATCCGTCATCGCCGGGTGGCATTGGCGCCGCTGGTCGGTATCATTGGCGCCTAGCCATTCACCTTCGTGGACGCACCATGACCGATAACCTGCACCGCGACAAGGACCATGACCATGGCAACCGTGTCGTCACCGAAACGGGAAACTCGCCCGACACCACCGTCCCCATCGTCGTCTATACCCTCTATCTGGCCGGGGTGGTCACCGGCGGCCTGACAGCGCTGATTGGCGTCGTGATCGCCTATGTCTATCGGGGAAAGGGGCCGTACTGGCTCGATGAACACTACCGGTACCAGATTCGCACCTTCTGGCTGGCCCTGCTCTATTTCGCCGTTTCCGGTCTGCTGACCCTGGTCATGATCGGCTTCGTGACCTGGCTGCTGGCCGTCGTCTGGCTGGTCGTCCGCTGTGTAAAGGGCCTGAAGGGACTGCAGGAAAAGCGTGTTCCCGACAACGTGGAAACCTGGCTGTTCTGATTGATCATGGCGACATCCGAAAAACATCCCGCCTCCCTGCAGGCTCGAGCCATTGCGACACTCTGGCGAACACTGGCCGGGCGCCGGTTGACCACGCTCTGGCGCCTGGCCCGATGGACAGGCCCGCTGGTCCACCGCTTCAGCCATCGCGAGCGCGAAGTGACCGACATCAATCTGGCTCAGGTCTATCCCGACCAGAACCCTCGTGACCGCGGCGCACTGGCTCGCCGGAGCCTTACCCATTCCACCGCCACCATGCTCGAACTGGGCTTCGCCTGGATGGCGGCCCCGTCGCGGGTCGAGGCCTCGATTGTCGAGGTCCATGGCCGCGAACTGCTGGACGAGGCACGTGCCGAAGGCCGTGGCGTCATCGTGCTGGCCCCCCATTTCGGCAACTGGGAAGTCCTCAACTTCTGGCTATCCGGCCACTTTCCCTTTACCGCCATGTACGAGCCGCCCAAGATCGAGACCCTCGACCCGGTAATTCGCCAGGGGCGTGAGCGCATGGGTGCCAGCCTGGTGCCCACCAACCCCCGCGGGGTGGCGGCACTGCTCAAGGCACTCAAGCGCAGCGAGGCCATCGGCATCCTGCCCGACCAGGAGCCAAGCTGGGGCAGCGGCGTCTTCGCCCCCTTCTACCATCGCCTGGCCTACACCGCGACGCTGTTACCGAAGCTGGTCGCCCGCACTGACGCGCGGGTGGTGACCGGCGTGGCGATGCGCCTGCCCGGCCGCGGCTTCGCCATCCACTTCCTGGCCGCCGACGAGCGCGTCTACGAGACCGATGAAGCCGCCTCCGCTGGCGGGGTGAATGCCTGCGTGGAAGCCGCCATCGCTCTCGACCCGGCCCAGTACCAGTGGGAATACAAGCGCTACCGCAAGGTGATCGAGGAGCAGCAGGGCGTGCCGAACCACCAGGAGTATCGGCTCTACTGAACCTTGCCGCCATTCGTACGCAGGAGGGGTGAATGCCTCAAGGACGAGAACGCCATTCATGACCCGTACCACGCCGCTCAGGGCGCTGGCATGGCTCCTACTGCCCCTGGCGCTGCTCTACGCACTCTATCTGGTCAGCGCCAATGCCCTGCTCGCCAGCGCCTGGGGCCGCACCCAGCTCGACCGCTCGCCACGGTTCTCCCTGGAATGGGAGCGCGCCTGGACGCTCTTTCCCGGTCAGCTCGAGGTCACCCAGCTGCGCCTTGTCGGCAGCGCCGCCGAGCGTGACTTCACGCTCGCGGCCGAACGCGCCACCCTGCGCTTCGCCCTCGCTCCCCTGCTCCACCGAGAAGTCAGCGTTCGTGCCTTGAAAGCCGAGGGGATCCGTCAGGCCAGCCTCGACGCCTACCGCCTGCAGGGCAGTGGCACCCTGCAGCTGGCGGGCTTCCATTGGCGCGCCGGTGAGATCGGCACCGAAAGCACCTCGCTGCAGTTGGAAGAGGGCACCGTGCTGCATGGCGATACGGTACTGGTGGAAGGCGTGACGCTGGACGCCGACCTGCGCCTGGCACCGCTGATCCTGGCCGAACACCCCGGTGCCGAGGCGACACGCTTCGTCTCCGGCACCTTCGCCCTGGCCGGGCACAGCGACGCCTACGACGTCTTCAACCCCTACCTTGCCGCACTGGGCTGGCTCGAGATCGACGGCCGCGGCGATCTGACCGGCGACATCGCCATCGAGTACGGCGACGTGCAGACGGGCAGCCGTCTGCGCCTGGACTCCCCTCGCCTGAGCGTACGGCTCGACGAGCGTCACTGGCTGGAAGCGGGAGCGCTCTATCGGATCGACGGCTCCGGTGCCATTGAGGTCGAGGTGGCGCAAAGCGCTCGCCTGGCCCTCGAACTCGACGACATCGAGATGTTCGAGGCGACACCCGACACCTCGCCCGGCACCGCCTCCTCGACCCAGCCGCTGCTCGGCGGCGAAGGGTTCCGACTGGCGCTGGAGACCCCCGTGCTGCGCCTGCACGCCCCGCCGGACGAACTGCAGCGCGCCGAACTGCACTGGCGCAACGCCGAGGCGTTCGACATCGCCGTCTTCGATCGCTACCTGCCACCCCCCGTGCCGCTGACGCTGGAAGGCGGCACGGCACGGCTTCAGGGCGGACTTGTCTATGACACCGAGCGCCTCGCCGGCGGCTTCGATCTTGCCGGAGAGGCCATCTCGGTGCGACTCGGGGAGCAGCCGTTGACCGGTCGGCTAGGCCTGCACCTGCCCATCGTCGAGCTCGACGTCGAACGTGGCGCAGTGGACATTTCCGGTACGCGCTTCGATCTCGAGGCGGCGGCCCCGGGCGAGGCGCAGCCGCTCACCACCGCCCTCGAGCTGCCCACCGCCCGCTTTCACTCGCCGCTGACTTGGCGCGAGCTGGACGACGACGCCCTGCTCGATCGTAAAATCCCATGGCAAGCGGAACTGGAACTACGCGGCCACGTTGCCAATCTCGGCGTGCTCGACCCTTTCCTCATCGGGCTGTTCGACGGACGCGGCCTCGCCCTGCAGGGTGACGGCCGGCTCGATGCCGCTCTTCAGGTGCGCGACGGCCAGCCGCTGCCGGGCAGCCAACTCGATGTCCGCTCCGAAGCGCTGGGAGCGCGCTTTCTCGATTTTCACGCCCGTGGCGACGGCCGTGCGCGCCTACTCCTGACACCCGGCGAGCCCCACCCCGCGGCAAGCGTCGAGCTCGCCTTCGGCGACGTAGACCTGACTCGCCTCACGGATGGCCGCCGGCTGTTCCAGGCCGAACATCTCGCGCTTGCCGCCACCGCCAAGGCAAGCCCTCAGACTGCGAGCCCCACCACCGCGGAGATAGAGTGGCGCGGCGCACGTATTCCCGACGTCAGCGTGCTCGATGCCTACCTGCCCCAGACGGCCCCGCTGCGGCTGCATGGCGGTCGGGCCGGCAGCGACGGACAGCTCCTGATCGCCAAGGAGCGCGCCCAGGGACGGGCCACCCTGACGGGGGGCGCCATCCGCGGCCGCCTGCTGCAGGAAGCGTTCGATGGCGAGCTGCAGTTGACCCTCGAGCTGCGCGACCTCCACCCCGCCAGCCAGCGCCTCGACCTCTCCGGCAGCCGCCTGACCCTCGATGCCTCGACGAACGGCGCCGAACCCCTGCGTACCCAGTTGGTGGTCCGTCAGGCAAGGCTTCAGGGCGGTATCGACTGGCCCGGCAGCGAGGCGCCGCGCATGCCGCTTTCCGGCACGCTGCGGCTGGATGGCCTGCTTGACCGACTCGGCTTTCTCAACGCCTTTCTACCCGACGAACACGGCCTGGCGATCCAGGGTGGCGGACGCCTGAGCGCCGACCTGCGCTTCGCCGACGGCGAGGCCACCCCCGGCAGCCAGCTGCGCGTTCACTCCGAGCGGCTCAGTGCCCGCTTCCTGCACTACGCGGCCTTCGGCGACGGCTCGCTGATAGTGACGGTCGACGACCCAGGAGCGGAGCTCAACCTGTCGCTGCCCCGCTTCGGCCTGCGCCGTCAGACGGACGAAGGCGCCCTGATCGAGGGCCGGCTGCTGGACATTCACAGCCGGGCACGCCACTTCGATCTGTCCGAAGGGCTACGCGAACTGAGTACGCGCATCGACATTCCCCACCTGGTGGCACCGGATCTGGCCGCGTTCAACGACTACCTGCCCCGGGGCGGCGCCATCGAGCTGCTCGCCGGCCAGGCGCACATCGCCACCCATCTGCAGCTCGAAGGCATGCGCGCCGCCGGCCGCCTGGAGCTGCATGCGCCGGACGCCCGCCTCGCCCTGCACGAGCAGACTCTCGAGGGCGCCCTGCACCTGGAAACCCGGCTCACCGACGGCGATCTGGAAGCCCTCGACTTCGACGTTTCCGGCTCGCGGCTCAGTCTCGACGGCGTGCGTCTGGCGGACGCCGGCGGCAATCTCAGCCACGGCTGGTGGGCGCGGCTCGCGCTGCCCGAGGGGCGCATGCGCTGGGAGAGGCCACTGGAGCTTGACGCCCAGCTCGAACTGGCCATGCGCGACAGCGGCCTGCTGGTGAATCTGCTCGTCGATGCCGCCCGCGAGCGACGCTGGCTGCGCGAACGCCTCACCCTCGGCGAGGTACACGGCGAGACTCGGGTCATGCTGAGCGACGACACCGTACGCCTGGAGAATCTCGCCGTGCGGAGCGGCGAGCGCCTGGAACTATTGGCCAACCTCGCCCTGCGCGATTCACAGCTCACCGGCCGTGCCTTCGCCCGCTACGGACCGCTGCGGCTGGGAATCGAGATCGACGACGGCAGGCGACGCTGGCAGCTGCGCAACGCCCGGTCGTGGTACGTCAGCGGCCAGCCCGCCAGCGAGCTGGAGCTGCCCGAGGGCGGGGCCTGGTTCGAACGGCTGGACGTCCAGGCCGAATGAATCAAGTGATACGGATGGCTGGAAAGAGGCCGCCGACCTGCTAGACTGGCCACAACGCTTGACGGGGTGCCGGTGGAACCGGCTGAGATCGCCATACGACATGCTGGCCAGGCCTGTCGTCACAGCGGGGCCCGTAGAACCTGATCCGGCTCGTACCGGCGTAGGGATCAAGCGGTGGCCCCTTGGCGGCATCTCTCGCCGCCCCATCCCAGCCACCCTTCCTCCCCTCCCGCCACGCTCCGGATCCGTTCAGACCCGGAGGCAAGATGGGCTATCACTTCACCGACCTGACCCGCGCCTGCCACGACGACTGGCGCGCCTACATCGAACACGACTTCGTGCGCAACCTGGGTACCGGTACGCTCGACGACGGCGCCTTTCGACACTATCTGCAGCAGGACTACTTGTTCCTGATCCACTTCGCCCGGGCCTATGCCCTGGCCGCCTACAAGAGCCGTACCCTCGCCGACCTGCGCCAGGCCCATGAAGGCCTCAAGGCCATCGTCGATGTGGAACTGGGCCTGCATGTGGGCTACTGCCGCGAATGGGGAATCAGCGAAGAGCAGCTGGCCACGCTGCCCGAGGCCCGAGCCACCATGGCGTACACCCGCTACGTGCTGGATACCGGCAATCGCGGCGACCTGCTCGATCTCCACGTAGCCCTGGCGCCCTGCCTGGTCGGCTACGGCGAGATCGCCAATTGGCTCAACACCCAGGTCTTCACGGTGCGCGGCGAGGCCAACCCCTATGACGCCTGGATCGCCATGTACGAGAGTGAGGAGTTCCAAGCCGCCATGCATGCCGAGCTCGCCTGGCTCGATGCACGCCTGGCCGACGTCACGCCGGCCCGCTTCGATGAACTCTGCGCGGTATTTCGCGACGCCACGCGCCTGGAGATCGATTTCTGGCAGATGGGGCTCGACCGCAGCCTCTGACCGCCCCGCGACGACAACAAACGCAACAAGGACCCCGCCCATGAGCAAGACCGTCCACTTCCTCGCCGATACCGCCCAGGTCGACGAGGCAGCCATCCAACCGCTACCCGGCTCGCGCAAGCTCTATATCGAGGGCTCGCGTCCCGACATTCGCGTTCCCTTCCGCGAGATATCGCTGTCGCCGACGAAGACCTCCGGCACCGACGAGGAGAACCCACCGCTGCTGGTCTACGACACCTCAGGACCCTATACCGATCCGGACGCCGCCATCGACCTGCGTCGCGGCCTTCCCGCACTGCGTCGTGCCTGGATAGAGGAACGCGGTGACACCGAGTTCCTCGACGGCCCCACCAGCGAGTATGGCCAGCGCCGCGCCAACGATCCCCTGCTGGCCCAGCTGCGCTTCGACCTGACCCGCACGCCACGCCGCGCCAAGCCTGGAAAGAACGTTACCCAGTTGCACTATGCCCGCCAGGGCATCGTCACCCCGGAGATGGAGTTCATTGCCATCCGCGAGAATCAGCGCCGCCAGGCATTGGGGACCGAAGAGGTCGAGCGCATTCTCGGCCATCAGCATCCGGGGCAGGGCTTCGGCGCCCGCCTGCCCGAGGAGATCACGCCGGAGTTCGTGCGCCGGGAAGTGGCCGAGGGCCGGGCAATCATCCCCAATAATATCAATCATCCGGAATCCGAGCCGATGATCATCGGCCGCAACTTCCTGGTGAAGATCAACGGCAACCTGGGCAACTCGGCGGTGACCTCCTCCATCGAGGAAGAGGTCGACAAGATGACCTGGGGCATCCGCTGGGGCGCCGACACCATCATGGACCTCTCCACCGGGCAGAACATCCACGAGACCCGCGAGTGGATCATCCGCAACGCCCCGGTGCCCATCGGCACGGTGCCGATCTACCAGGCGCTGGAGAAGGTCAAGGGCGTGGCCGAGGATCTCACCTGGGAGGTGTTCCGCGACACCCTGATCGAGCAGGCCGAACAGGGCGTGGACTACTTCACCATCCATGCCGGCGTGCTGCTGCGCTACGTGCCGCTGACCGCCAAGCGTGTTACCGGCATCGTTTCCCGCGGCGGCTCGATCATGGCCAAGTGGTGTCTCTTCCACCACCGGGAGAGCTTCCTCTACACGCATTTCGAGGAAATCTGCGAGATCTGCAAGCAATACGACGTGGCCTTCTCGCTGGGCGACGGCCTGCGCCCCGGCTCGGTGGCCGACGCCAACGACGAGGCGCAGATGGCCGAGCTCAAGACGCTGGGGGAGCTGACCCATATCGCCTGGAAGCACGACGTCCAGGTGATGATCGAGGGCCCCGGCCACGTGCCCATGCACCTGGTCAAGGAGAACATGGACAAGCAGCTCGAATACTGCGACGAGGCCCCCTTCTACACCCTGGGCCCGCTGGTCACCGACATCGCACCGGGCTACGATCACATCACCTCCGGCATCGGTGCGGCCATGATCGGCTGGTACGGCTGCGCCATGCTCTGCTACGTCACCCCCAAGGAGCACCTCGGCCTGCCCAACAAGGACGACGTGAAGACGGGCATCATCACCTACAAGATCGCCGCCCACGCCGCCGACCTCGCGAAGGGCCACCCGGCCGCTCAGCGCCGAGACAACGCCCTGTCCAAGGCGCGCTTCGAATTCCGCTGGGAAGACCAGTTCAACCTCGGCCTGGACCCCGACACTGCCCGGGAGTACCACGACGAGACGCTGCCCAAGGACTCCGCCAAGGTGGCCCATTTCTGCTCCATGTGCGGTCCCAAGTTCTGCTCCATGAAGATCAGCCAGGAAGTCCGCGACTACGCCCGGGACAACGGCCTCGACGGCGACCAGGAAGCGGTCATGAAGGGCATGGAAGAGCAGGCGAAGAAGTTCCGCCAGCAAGGTGCGGAACTCTACAAGGAAGTGTAATGCAGTCCGTTTTCCTCCTTCAGCACGCCGGCCCGGGGCCGGCGTGCTTTTTTCCGCCTGATGGCGACAGGAGGAAAGGGTCGGATGTAGCCTATACGCTACGAAGGCGGTTTGCCCGTCGCCTCCCATGGAAGCAACACGTGCAGAAGGACCAAGGTAATGCCCCACCTGCATGTCGCACTGGTAACAGAGCGCCCCGAAGCCAGTTTGATCCCCATCCTTCAACTGCGTCCCCAGCAGATATGGCTGGTTGCCGACCGACAGCGTCGTCAGGCGGCCGAACGACTACATATCCTGCTCCAGCACGAACTCTCCTCCCCGACCCGGATCCGGATTCTGGACGATCTGCCGGAGAACGACCCGCAGCGCATCAGCTCGTACGCCGCCCGCCTGGCCGATACCCTGCAGCAGCAGCGGGCCAGTACCCCCGGGCTGCACGTCACCTATGACCTGGCGGACAGCAACAAGCTCACCACCCTGCTGTTTCAGCAAGCCATGCGACACTGCGATGCGGAATGGCTCTACATCGATGCCAGGGCCGGCACACTCTACCGAATGGACCCCGAGTTTCAGCCAACCAGCCTCCAGGCCCACGCCATCGAGTCGGTACTGGATATCGACATCTATCTCCAGGCCAATGGCCGCAAGCGAGTCAAGGCGCTGTCCGATAGCACCACATGGCAAACCGCCGCTGGACAACGCAAGCCCCTGACCCGTTACCTGGCACACCAGGCCGACAAGCTTGCCGGCTTGATGGGAGAGTTCCATGAACTGGTCCATGGCAAAGGCGGCGTCATAGAAGAACCCAGTCCACGCGAGGGACCAAGGCTGAACACGGCAGCCCGGCAACAATGGCTTGGCCACCCACCCCGCTTTCCCTGTACCGATGCGCTGACCCAGTTGAATGACGCGGGCCTGCTGGAATGGACGAGCGACCAGCCCCGGCGTGTCGCCTTCCCCACTCTGGAAGGCGCGCTCTATCTCGGGGGCGCCTGGCTGACGGAATACGTCTGGCACTGTGCCCGGGATGCCGGGCTGGCCCATATCGCCTGCACTGCCCACATCCTCGACCTGAGCGGCCAGCACAATGGTGCCCCGGTGGTATCCGATTGCCTGGCCATGCACCATAACCAGCTACTGTTCATCGAATGCCTGACGACCCGGCCGGGGCCGGAGGCCTGCCTGTCGCAGGGGCTGCGAAAACTGCATGAGATACCCGAACATTCGGCTGGGTTGGCCGGTACCAGTGTCTTGATCGCTTGTGGCGAGTTTGACAAGGCACATCAACACCTGACCGACATTCGGCGCACCCAGGGACTCAAGGTCGAGGTCATGGAAAGTGCCGCCCTGAAATATCTACCCGACCACTTCAAGAGCTGGATGGAGAGTGGACGCTGGTCCATCACCTGACCCTGGACGAGAACACCCCGCCGGGGGCAGTTCAGAGCCGGCGGGGTGGCAGACTGCAGTGACCGGTCAGAAGCGGTAGCGCAAGCCGACGCTGGCCGCGTCGAAGGTGTAGTCGGACTTGTCCAGATAGCGCATGTAGTCGGCGCCAAGAGCCAGATTGGGCGCCACGTCGAATTCGGCTCCGCCCCCGTAGGAGAAACCGCTTTCACGGTCGGTATCGAAATCCACCTCGGTCAAGCCGGCCAGGCCATACAGGCGGAATTCCTGCGAGATGGGCACAATACCCTTGGCATAGGCACCCACCAGGTAATCCAATTCCACATCGCCATCGGAACCACCGGCACCCAGGTGGCCTTCCACGGCGAAATAATCATTGAACTTGGCGCCACCGGTGATGCGCAGCCCCACCGAATCGGCGGACGAAGCGCCATCGGGATTGAGATCCCAGAACAGGGCATCGCCACCGACATAGCCTTGAGGGTACAGGGGAGTCTGGTACTGCTGGGCCTGCACGGACGATGCGAAGGCACCAGCCATCAGCAAAGCAGCGGGAATGGCTAGCAGTTTCATGGTGAATCTCCTATTAAGAAACAGCGTTTCCTTACCCAGCTCTCATTCTGGTACAGCCCCCTCTCACGTGCAAGCGGTGTTTTGCTCCAGTCACGCACGGCGGGACAGGCTCAAGCCCACGATACCCCCCAGCACGATTCCGCCCCCGAGCAATTGCATCCCTGACAGCATCTGCCCAAGAACCAGGTATCCCAATGCCAGCGATGCCACCGGCTCGACATTCATCACTGGCGCATTGCGGGCCATTTCGAGCCGCGGCACGCTGATGAACAGGACCGAAAACGCCACGCTATAGAGCACGGCCAGCGCCCCCAGGCCTACCCAGCCGGTTCCGGAAGCCGGTGGTGCCATCCCCCCAGGCACCAGACTCACCATGCCAGCCACCAGCATGGCAACGAAGACCGTCAGCATGGTGAGCAGGCTGCGCAGGGTGCTGCCCACTTCCCCGAGGTGATGCTCGGTCACCCACAGGGCGCATGAGAAGGCCGCGGCAGCCCCCAGCCCATAGGCCACGCCAGCCACCCAGTCGGGTCCCATGGATTCAGGTGAAGCCAGCCAGGCCGGCACGTCGAGCACCACGACCAGCCCCGCCAGGATCACCGCCATGATCAGCGATGCGCGCAGCGTTGGGCGTGGGCCACCCAGTGCCCAGGTGAGCAGTGCCAGCTGAATCGGAAAGGTATTCATCAGCAGCAGCGCCACCACCACCGGTATACGTGCCACGGACGAATAAAGGCATAGACTCTGCACGGCCACCATCAGTCCCGCCAGCAGTTGCCAGCGGCCCGTACCGGCCGGCAGCGCGAAGCTCTTGCGCTGCCACAGGAACAGCGCCACGAGCACGACCACCGCCATCGTGGAGCGCACCAGCACAGCCAACAGCAGGCCGGTGCCGTCGTCGAAGGCCAGACGGGCCGCCACGTGGTTTCCGGCAAACAGCGTGGCAACGCCGGCCAATATGAGGACAGCAAGATGACGGGGCAGCGCAGGCATGACGACCGCCGTCGTGGGGGATGACGACATGACAATTTCCAGGGACTCGGTGGGCTCGCCCAGAATGGCATCGTTTTCAATAAAAGACTAATTCACGCCACCTTTTAAGCGAATTATGCTGCAATGCAATATGCTAGACTAACGTCTTACACCCAACCTCATTAACCATTTCTGTCCGCCATGGAGAGTCGATGAAGCCTTCGGTTCTGGTCGTCAACTGCGGTTCCTCCTCGATCAAGTACGCCCTGATTTCCGCCGAGCCCAACCAGCCGCGCCTGGCCGGGCTTGCCGAACGGCTGGGCAGCAGCAACGCCCGGCTGAAGGGTGTCGACAGCCAAGGCCGGGCCTTCGAGCAAGCATTGACCGATACTGACCACACCCGGGCCCTGGAAGCCATACTCGACCGACTGGAAGGTCGACTTCCCGACGCGGTGGGTCATCGTATCGTGCATGGCGGGGAGCGCTTCACTCGAGCCGCACTGATCGACGACGACGTGGCGGCAGCCATTGAAGAGACGGCCGCCCTCGCGCCGCTGCACAATCCGGCCAACCTCCAGGGTGTGGCGGCCACCCGCCAGCTCTTCCCGGACCTGCCCCAGGTGGCCGTGTTCGATACCGCCTTTCACCAGACACTACCACCGCGAGCCTACCGGTACGCCCTGCCGGAAGCGCTCTACCGCGACCATGGCATACGTCGCTACGGCTTTCATGGCACCAGCCACGCCTATGTCAGCGAGCGTGCCGATACGCTGAGTAGCCTCGTGGGTGGCGGCTGGCTGACCGCCCACCTGGGCAATGGCTGTTCCACTGCCGCCATATGGGAGGGAAAGAGCCTGGACACCAGCATGGGCCTGACGCCCCTCGAGGGCCTGATGATGGGTACTCGCAGCGGCGACGTCGACCCCAGCCTGCACGCTCACCTGTCGCGCCAGCTCGGCTGGAGCCTGGAACGCATCGACGACGTGCTCAATCGCGGCAGCGGGCTGCTGGGGCTCTCGGGGCTGACCAATGACATGCGCGAGCTGGAAGACGCCGCCGGCGAGGGACACGAAGGCGCCCGACTCGCCATCGAGGTGTTCTGCTATCGCATCGCCAAGTCTCTGGCGGCGCTCTCCTGCGCCCTGCCCCGCCTGGACGGCATCGTCTTTACCGGGGGTATCGGTGAAAACTCTCCGCTGGTACGCGAGAAGGTCGTTGCCCACCTGCCCCACTTCACACTCGGCCTGGACCGTGCCGCCAATGCCCGAACGGTGCGAGGCCGTGAAGACCGAATCGATGGTCGGCATCCCGCGGCGCCCCGTCTATGGGTCATCCCCACCGACGAAGAGGGCCGCATCGCCGCCGAAACTCGCCAGCTTCTGGAAGAGAACAACGCATGACACCACGCAACGCTCGCCCGCAACCCCAAGTACTGTTGATGGTTCCTACCAGCGTAGGGGTCGGACTGACCTCGGCCAGCCTGGGCCTGATCCAGGCACTCGACACCATTGGCCTGAAGGCCGGGTTTCTCAAGCCGTTCCGACAGGACGAGCTCAATGGCCCCGGACCCGACCGTTCCACCGCGTTGGTGAGCAGTACGCTTGGCCTGCACCCACCCGCCCCCATGACACAGGCCGACATGGAGCGTCTACTGCGCCAGGACCGGCTGGACGTGTTGATGGAGCAGGTGATCGAGCTGCACGCCCAGGCCGCCGAGGGGCTTGATGGCCACCCGGACCTGATCGTGGTGGAGGGCTTGGTACCCACGGCACACGGTACCTATGCCACCCAGCTCAATACCCAACTGGCCCATGCGCTGAACGCCCGCATCATATTGGTCGGCAGCGGCGACACGACCGATCCCCAGGCGCTGGCCGAACAGCTCGACATGCACGCCCAGGCCTTCGGCGGCATTGGCTCCGCCCGGACCCTGGGCTGCATCCTGATGCGCATGCAGAACCTTCCCGGTAGCGAAGAAGCATCGCCACCACTGGTGTCCGGCGCAAGCAACCCGATGCTCGATGAAGGCCTGTTGACCGAATTGCGCCGATACTCCCCGACGCTGGCCACCGACCGCTTCCACCTCATTGGCGTGGTGCCCTACAACCCGGCACTGATCGCGCCGCGTATCATCGATGTGGCTCGTGCCCTGGATGCCCGCTTTCTCAACGAAGGCGATGCGGCAAACCGTCGGGTACTCTCCACCAGCCTCTGCGCGCGCAGCGCTGCCAATGCACTGCACGCCTTCCGCCCCGGCAGCCTGATCGTCACCTCGGGGGACCGCGACGACATCGTGCTGGCTTCGGCGCTGGCTACCATGAACGGCGTTCCCATGGCGGGCGTACTGCTGACCAACGGTTTCATGCCCAACGACAATATGATCGAGATGTGCCGGCCCGCCCTCAACACCGGCATGCCCGTGCTGGCGGTGGATACCGACAGCTTCACCACAGCGAAGAACCTGGGAAACATGGGCAACGACATCCCCATGGATGACCTGGAACGGGCCGAGCAGGTAACCCGCTTCGTGGCCAGCCACATCGACCTGCAGTGGCTCAAGGACCACTTGAGCCGCGGCCATGCCAGCCGACTTTCGCCCTCTGCCTTCCGGCATCAGCTGGTCAAGCTTTCACAACAGGCCAATCGCCGCATCGTGCTGCCCGAAGGCAGCGAACCACGCACGGTCGAAGCCGCTGCCATCTGTCAACGCCGCGGCATCGCCCGCTGCGTACTGCTGGCAAATCGTGAGGAAGTGGAGGAAGTCGCTCGCAACCGCGGCATCGAACTGCCGCCAGACCTGGAAATCATCGATCCCGACAGTGTCCGCAGTCGCTATGTGGGTCCCATGGTCGAGCGTCGCTATGGGAAGGTGAACGAGCTGACCGCGGAGGACCAGCTTCAAGACAATGTCGTGCTGGGCACCATGATGCTGCAGCTCGACGAAGTCGACGGGCTCGTCTCGGGCGCGATACACACTACTGCCAATACGATCCGACCGGCCTTCCAACTGATCAAGACAGCGCCCGGCTATGACCAGGTGTCGTCGATCTTCTTCATGCTGCTGCCCGAACAGGTGGTGGTCTACGGCGATTGTGCCGTCATCCCCGATCCGAACGCCGAGACACTGGCCGAGATCGCCATTCAGAGCGCCCGCTCCGCACAGGCGTTCGGCATCGAGCCGCGGGTCGCCATGATCAGCTACTCCACCGGTGAATCCGGCAGCGGGGTCGATGTCGAAAAGGTACGCCAGGCAACGCAGCTGGCTCGGCGGCAGGCGCCGGAGCTGTTGATCGATGGCCCGCTGCAGTATGACGCCGCCGCCATCGAGAGCGTGGGCCGCCAGAAAGCCCCGGACTCACCGGTAGCCGGCCGTGCCACGGTATTCGTCTTCCCCGATCTCAACACCGGTAATACCACCTACAAGGCAGTTCAACGCAGCGCCCGGGTCGTCAGTGTCGGCCCGATGCTGCAGGGCCTCAACAAGCCAGTCAACGACCTCTCCCGCGGCGCCCTGGTCGACGATATCGTCTACACCATCGCGCTTACCGCGATCCAGGCGGCTCAGAGAGAGGCAGGTTAATTGGCCGGGCATAGACCCGCCACTGCGCCTCGACAAGGTCCGTGTTTATGCCGCTCAACTCCGCCATGACGTATCATTCTCCGGACGCGACTTGGGCCGCGCCGGCTCGGGCAGCACGCAGCGCAGGAACTCGCCGCGCCCCGGCGTTCCCAGGTATTGGCCATCGCGCCACACCACCTCGCCCCGGGAGAGAGTCAATGCCGGCCAGGCCGTGACCGGGATACCCTCGTAGGGGGTGTAGTCCACGCCGTGGTGCAGGTCGGCGTTGCGGATCGTGCGGGACAGCCCGGTCTCCCAGATCGCCAGGTCGGCGTCGGCGCCCACGGCGATGGAGCCCTTGCGCGGGTAGAGACCATACATCCGCGCCACGTTGGTGGCGGTGAGGGCGACGAACTGCTGGAGGGTGATCCGCCCGGTCTCCACACCGTGGCTGAACAGTAGCGCCAGGCGAGTCTCCAGCCCCGGTATGCCGTTGGGAATGCGCTCGAAACTGGCCTTCTCGCCGGCGGCGAACTTGCCCTGGGGCCCGGCGAAGGTGAAGGGCGCGTGATCCGAGGAGAAGATCTGGAACACGCCGCTCTCCAGGCCGTCCCACACCACCTGCTGGTTGGCGCGGTCGCGGGGCGGCGGGCTGCAGATGCACTTGGCGCCGTGGCGGTCGTCATCGTCGATGCCGAGGTCCTCGGCGGTGAGGAACAGGTACTGCGGGCAGGTCTCGGCGTAGATGCGCAGCCCGTGGCCGTGCGCCCAGCGCAGTTGCTCCACCGTTTCGCGGCCAGAGACGTGCACGATCAGGATCGGCACGTCGACCAGCTCGGCATAGGCGATGGCGCGGTGGGTCGCCTCGCGCTCTACCAGCATCGGCCGTGCCTGAGCGTGATAGCGCGGTGCGGTATGTCCCTGGGCCAGCAGACGCTCGGTGAGCCAGGCGATGCAGTCGGCGTTCTCGGCATGCACCATGACCATGGCGCCGTGCTCCCGGGCCACCGCCAGCACGTCGATGATCTCGCGGTCGGCCAGCTTGAGGTCGTCGTAGGTCATGTAGATCTTGAACGAGGTGTAGCCTTCGCGGATCAGCGCCGGCAGTTCCTCGCCCAGCACCTGGGACGTCGGGTCGGTGACGATCAGGTGGAAGGCGTAGTCGATGCTCGCCTTGCCCTCGGCGCGGCGGTGGTAGTCGTCCACCGCCGCGCGCAGGCTCTGGCCCTTTATCTGGCAGGCGAAGGGCAGCACCGTGGTGGTGCCGCCACAGGCCGCCGAGCGGGTACCGGTGAGGAAGTCGTCGGCCATGCGCGAGCCGTCCGAGGTGGGCTGGTCGAGATGGCAGTGGCCGTCGATACCGCCGGGCAGCACCCAGCGCCCGGCAGCGTCGATCTCCTCGCGCCCCGGCGCCAGGCCGCGTCCCAGGGCGGCGATGACGCCGTCGCGGATACCGATGTCCGCCTCGAACACGTCCGCCGCCGTGGCGCAGCGGGCGTTGCGTATCACCAGGTCGAAGGCACCCATCACAGCCCTCCCGTCATCAGGCGGCCCCAGCCGGGAACCGGCGTGACGTGGCCGGTCATGCGCAGCATCTTCCACACCACGGTGGCGGTGGTGTCGAGCACCGGCACGCCGAAGACCACTTCCCAGTCCGCCACCAGGTCCGCCGACTTGAGATTGGTGCAAGCCACCACCACCGCCGGGGCGCCCCGCTCCACCACCCGCTCCACCTGCCGGGTCAGGGTTTCCGGGGCGATCTCGGCGAAGGCGAAGTTCTCGCTGATGCCGAGATGCTCCTCGGCCTTGATGGTGAAGCCGGCAGCGCGGTAATTGGCGAGGATGCGCGCCTGCACGTCCTGAGTGTAGGGCGTGACCAGGCCGAACTCGCGGATGCCGTAGGTCGCCAGGATTTCGTTGAGGGCCAGCATCGAGGTGGTGGCGGGGATATCGGTCTCGGCGCTGATGCGCTGGCACAGCGCCTCGTCGTGCTCGAAGCCGAGCCAGCCCGCCGAGGTGCCGCTCCAGCCGATCACGTCGACCCGGGCGTCACGCAACAGCCGCGCGGCGGCAATCACGGGGTCGAGGTCGAACTGGCCCAGCGCCGCGTCGCTCAAGGCGATCTCGGTGACGGTGAAGCGCGAGAAGTGCGCGCTGACGCCGGGCACCAGGCTCACCATGGCCGAGGTGAGGGGCTCCAGCGCGGTGTTGGATGAGGGCGTGAGCACGCCTAAGCGGTGGTGTGTCATTCAGGAGTTTCCTTCTTCATTCTCGTTATCGTGGCCTTCGCGCCCCACCAGCCGGGCCAGTGCCGGTGGCAGTCCTTGGCACGCCTTGGTCGGCGGCGCGGCGTAGCTGCCTTCACTGGCGCGGCGCGGGGCGAGCCCGGCGAGCAGTTCGGCCTGGCGCACGGCGCAGCTCACGCCATCGACGATGGGCACCGGGATGCGCTCGGCGACCTGGCGCGCCAGCCCGGCCAGCGGCGCGCCGGCGATGATCAGCACATCGGCGCCATCCTCGCGCACCGCCGCCCGGCACAGCGCCACCAGTTGCTCGCCCTTGTCCCGCTGCACGCTGCCGATGTCGGCCAGCGGCTCATCCAGGCAGCGGATGCTCGCCAGCCGCGAGTGCATGCCGCAGGCGTCCACCGTCTCGCGGTACCAGGCACGGATGCGCCGGGAGATGGCGACGATGCCGATGCGCCCGCCGAGCTGGGCGGCGCTCATCAGCGCGCTCTCGGTGAGGCCGACCACCGGGATCGGCAGCATCTCCCGCGCGGCGGCGAGGCCGGGATCGCCGAAGGCGGCGATCACCGCGGCATCGTGTCCCGCATGGTGCTCGGCCAGCTCGACGAGGGTGGCGTAGGCGCCGATGGCGGCTTCGGCGCGGGTCTCGATATAGGCCACGCCGAAAGGCGCGGTGCGCAGCGTCAGTGCGGTGCCGGGGGATGCACTGCGCCGCGCCTCGGCCTCGATCAACTCGGTGACGCTGGTGGAAATATTGGGATTGACGATCAGTAGCTTCATGGCGTGTTCCTATTGTTGGCGGGCGCGCCGCCACAGCGCCTCGGCGGCGGCCTGGGCGTCGCTCAACAGACGCGCGGCGTCCGCCCGGCACAGCTCGCCGCCTTCGACGACGATCCCGCCGTTGCACACCACCAGCTCCACGTCGCGGCCCTGGGCGGTATGCACCAGGTTGCCGAGGGCGTCGATGCATGGTGTCAGGTGCGGGCGGCGGAAGTCGAAGGCGACCAGGTCGGCGCGCTTGCCCGGCGTCAGCGAGCCGAGTTCGCGCTCGAGTCCCAGCGCCCTGGCGCCGCCCAGGGTGGCCATCTCCAGCACGTGACGCGGCTGCCAGGTGTCGTTCACCTCGCCCTCCTGCAGGCGGCCCATGATCAGCGCCCAGCGCATCACCTCGACCATGTCGGCGTGCATGTTGTCGGTGGCCAGGGCCAGGTTGGCGCCCGCCTCGCGCAGCCGGGTGGTGGGGGCGATGCGCCCGCCGGTGGCGTTGCCCCGGGGCACATGGGCGACGTTGGTGCCACTCGCGCCGATGCGCGCCAGATCGCTGTCGCTGACGTACATGCAATGGGCGGCGGTGAAGCGCGGCCCGAGCAGGCCGACGTCGTCGAGCAGCTCGGTGGGGCTCATGCCGTCGCGCTCCCGTACCCGGGCGTTCTCCTTGCGGCTCTGGGAGAGGTGGCCGTTGACCTGGATGCCGAGGGTGTCGCGGGTGGCGGCGACCTTCTTCAGCAGCGCCCGGGTGCAGGTGTCCGGCGCGTGGGCGGCCAGCTCGACGCCAAGTCGCCCGTCCATGGCGCCCTGCCAGCGCTCGTGCAGTGCCACCGCCGCGCCCAGGGTGCGCTCGCCGATGGCGTCGCGGTGCTCCCACACACCCTCGTGCACGCGACTGAAGTCCACGTCGTGGATGCGCCCGCAGGCGATCACCCGCATGCCCAGCTCGCCCATGGCGGGCAGGGTGAGATCCGTGTGGACGAAGCTGTCGTTGATCAGGGTGGAGCCGAACAGCAGCGCCTCGGCGGCGCCGAGCCGCGCCAGGGCCACGGCCTCTCCCTCGCTCACCTCGTGGCCGTGGGGCACGCCGGGGGTGTAGGCCGGGGCGAAGCCCATGTCCTCGGCGACACCTCGCACCATGGTGAGGATGGTATGTGTGTGCACGTTGACGAAGCCGGGCGTGACCACCCGCCCGCTCAGGTCGAGGGTGCGCCGCGCCGGCGGCAGCGGCACGCTGGGGTCGTGATGGCCGACCGCCACCAGGCGGCCCTGGTGGATCACCAGCCGGGCGTTGGGGATCTCTCCCAGGTTCGGGCCCAGCTCGGCATCCACGGTGAGCGCGCGCGGGCCGTGGATCACCAGGTCGGCGGGGTTGGCCGCATCGAATTCCACCGCATCGAATTCCATTGTGTTCTCCATTCAAGCGGCCTCAGTAGCCCAGCAGCCGCGGCAGGGTGGTGACGACCTGCGGAAACAGGATGCACAGGCCGAGCATGGCGAACTGGAAGGCGACGAAGGGCAGCGACTCGGCGACCAGCTTCATCATCGGCACCCGGGTGATGCCGCTCATGACGAAGTAGAGCACCCCCACGGGAGGCGTCATCATGCCGATCACCAGGTTGTACATGAACAGGAAGCCGAAATAGAGCGGGTCGATGCCGTAGACCAGCGCCACCGGCGCGAACAGCGGCACCAGCATGATATAGGCGGCGTTGGACTCGATCAGCATGCCCACCAGCACCAGCAACGCCATGGTCAGCAGGATGAACAGCATCGGGTCGCTGGTCAGCGACTGGATGAAGTTCGACAGCAGCATCGGCACCATCTCGATGGTGAAGACGAAGGTCAGCGCCGAGGCGAAGGCGATCAGCGCCCCCACCATGGCCGAGGTCACCGCCGCCCGGTAGAGGCAGCCCGGCAGGTCGGCGAGCCTCAGCCTGCGCGTCACCGCGAAGCCGATGAAGGCAGAGTAGACCACCGCGATGGCGGCGCCCTCGGTGGCGGTGAAGACCCCGCCGACGATGCCGCCGACCACGATCACCGGCATCAGGATGATGACGATGGCGCGCCGCGCCTGGGTGAGCACGTTGCGCAGCTCGAAGCGTTCGCCGGTGAGCGCGTAGCCGCGCTTCCAGGAGATGAACGAAGCGATGGCCATGAAGCCCAGCGCCAGCAGGATGCCCGGCACGATGCCGGCCAGGAACAGCCCGCCCACCGACACCGAGGAGCCCGCCATCAGGGCGTAGACGATCATCGCGTTGCTGGGCGGAATCACCGGGCCGAGGTTGGCCGCCGAAGCGATCACCGCGCCGGAGTAGGCATCCGGGTAGTACTTGCGCAGCGACGGCACCAGGGTACTGCCCATGGCGCTGGCGCTGGCCACCGCCGCCCCGCTCACCGAGGCGAAGATGGTCCCGGAGGTGATGGTGACATGGGCCAGGCCACCGTGCATGCGCCCCACCAGGCTGTTGGCGAAGCCGATCAGGCGGTCCATGATCCCGGCCCGCACCATCAGCTCGCCGGCCAGCATGAACAGCGGAATCGCCATCAGCGGAAAGCTGTTCACCGCGTGCATCATGCGCTGGGGCATCACGTAGAGTTCGAAGTCGAGCATCCACAGCCCGGCCAGGGAGCCGAAGCCCAGGGCGAAGGCCAGCGGCATCCCGAGCACGGCGAGCAACAGAAAGAGTCCCACGGCGAGCCAGGTCATGCGATCTCTCCCTCCCAGGTGCGCGAGCCGCCCCAGGCCAGCAGCGCCAGATGCAGGAAGGCGTGCCCCCCGCAGATCAGCACCGCGATATAGTAGACCGCCGAGGTGATCGGCAGAGTGGGCATCAGTTCCGGCCAGCGATCCAGGGTGGCGACGAAGGCGCCGAGCATCACCAGCAGCATCAGCGCGGTGGAGATGACCGCCATGAGCTTGAACAGCATCTCGCGCAGACCCGCCGGCATCATCATCACGAACAGGTCGATGCCCACGTGCACGCCGTGTTTCACGCCGTGGGGAATGGCGAGGAAGATCGACCAGACGAAGAACAGCCGCGACAGCTCATCGGCGGAGTCGATGGAGGAGCCCAGCACGTAGCGCCAGAACACCTGCAGCGACACGATCAACACCATCGCCCCCATGGTCAGCACGATCACCCCGTAGGTGGCGGTGTCCAGGACGCCCACCAGGCGCTTGAAGACGGCGAAGGCGCCGCCCCGCGGGGGCGGCGCGGCCTGGCCCGCGCCTGCCGGCGGCGCGACGGGGGGCGATGCATCGGAAGGTAGCGTCATGACGACCTCACTGCGCCGCTTCGGCTTCCCGGATCACCAGTTCGATGAACTCGGGGTCGATGCGCTCGGCGAGGCCCTCGACCACTTCCATGGTCGCCTCTCGCAGTTCGGCGCGCAGTTCGGGGGAGATCGGGGTGAAGACCATGCCCGACTCGATGAGCTGCTCGCGCCACGCCTCCTCCTCCTCGGCGGCGGCCTCGCGCTGCCACGCCATGGCCGCCTGCGCACCGGCGTCGACGATGGCCTGGTGCTCCTCGGAGAGGCGCTCGTAGTGGCGCTGGTTGACCACAACGTTGATGAAATCGTAGAAATGGCCGCTGTCGGAGAGGTGCTCCTGGACTTCATTGAAGCGACGGCTGGCGATGATGTTGTAGGGGTTCTCCTGAGCGTCGAGCACACCCTGCTGCAGTGCCGAGTAGAGTTCCGAGACATCCATGGAGACCGGGTTGGCACCCAGCGCGCGGAAGGTCTGCAGGTGCACCTCGTTGGGCTGCAGGCGAATGCGCATGCCCTCGAAGTCCTCCACCGAGGTGATCGGGTGCCGGTCGTTGGTCACGTGGCGGAAGCCCAGCTCGCCGTAGCCGAGGTTGAGCAGGCCCAGCTCGGCCATGCGCTCGTCGAGATGCTGACCCACCGGGCCATCCATGACCTCGAAGGCCTGCTCGCGGCTGTCGAACAGGAAGGGCAGGCTCACCGCCTCGTACTCCGGCACGCTGCGGGCGAAGTAGGCGATGGAATTGAAGTTGGCGAAGATGCTGCCGGAGCGTACCTGGTCGACGTTCTCGGTGGCGCCGCCCAGTTGCATGGCGGGGAACAGATCGACCCGAATCTCGCCATCGGAAGCCTCCTCCACATGCTCCTTGAACACCTCCATGGCGCGCGAAACGGAGTGATCGGTGGGAAAGTTGCCCGCTACCCGCAAGCGTTCCTGGGCCAGCAGCGGCGAGGCGAGCAGCATGCCGGCGGCGAACAGGGTGGCGGTTTGAATGGCGCGAGACTTGTGCATGAGAAAAATCTCCGGTGGATGTGTGAACTCGGTCACGGCCAAACGGCCGTCTACCCAGGCATCAGCAATCCTCATGCCATGCGGAGAACCGGAATTACCGGGGCTTCCCCTAACGCCATGTTTTCTCTACCCTAAGCCTTGAACAAAATTACTCATCACTATATTTTAAAATATTGCATACAATCTATACAGACAAATAAAAGCACAGATATCGTGCATGAATGAGCCCTATGCTCCACGGGAGTGCATGGTGCCCGGCGCCGCCGGCTCCGAGCGGCAGCGCCATCCCTACTCACTCTCGCCAAGGTGCGGCATACTGGAAACGTGACCGACAGGACAACAACTTTTTATGGAAACCACCTCCGCCACCAAGCCCGCCATTGAACAGATCGCCGAACGCATCACCGATGCGGTGATGGAGCATCGCCTGCCGCCCGGTATCAAGTTGGTCGAGGAGAAGCTGGCGAGCGCCTTCGGGGTCAGCCGAACCAAGATCCGCCAGGCACTGACGCTGCTCGCCCAGGAGGGGCTGGTCACTCTCCACCCCAACCGCGGTGCCTTCGTCACCCGCCCCACCGCCAGCGAGGCCCGCGACCTGTTCGCCACCCGCCGCCTGGTGGAACCGGAGATCGTTCGTTGCGTGATCTCCCGCGCCAGCGAACTGGACATCGCTCGCCTGCGCGAGCACTTGCAACAGGAAGATGCGGCCCGCGCCGAGGGGGACCGGCGGCGCATCATCCGTCTCTCCGGGCGCTTCCACATGCTGCTCGCCGAACTGGCCGGAAACAGTTTCATTCAGAAATTGATGGCTGAGCTGTGCCCACTCACCTGCCTGATCATCGCCCTCTACGACGCGCCGCAGACCCCCGCCTGCCCGGAGGACGAGCACAGCCGCATCGTCGATGCCATCGCCGCCCAGGACGAAGCCACCGCCATCCATCTAATGCTCCATCATCTGAAACACATCGAGTGCGAACTGAAGCTGGACGCCATGCCCAGCCGCGACATTCACTGGGAATCGCTCTACGGCTGATGCCTGGGCAGGCGATCATCGCCACGCCGAGACAGCATGATCCCACCAAGGAAAACGCCACCATTCTCAGCCAGCCGCCGATATTGACCGACTCCAATGCCCCGCGGCGAGCGCCGCGATGCTGGATGACATCGAGCGAGGCGGTATAGGGATGCCGTGGAGTGGTTCGAGCCTTACGGTGCCGGATGGCACTCCCGCCAGTGCCGGGCGATATCCACCCGGCGCGCGATCCAGACGCCCTCGTGGCTAGCCACATGGTCGAGAAAGCGCTCCAGCGCCAGGGCGCGTCCGGGCCGCCCGGCGAGACGGCAGTGCAGGCCGACGGACATCATGCGCGGCTGGCGCTCGCCCTCGCGGTAGAGCCAGTCGAAGGTGTCGACGAGATAGTCGAGCCACTCCCGGGCACCGTTGAAACCGGGCGCGGAGGCGAATCGCATGTCGTTGGTGTCGAAGGCGTAGGGCAGCACCAGATGGTGGCCCCGGGCATGGGGCACCCAATAGGGCAGGTCGTCGTTGTAGGCGTCGGAGTCGTAGAGAAAACCACCCTCCTCGATCACCAGCTTGCGGGTCATCTCGCTGCCGCGCCCGGTGTACCAGCCCAGCGGGCGCTCGCCGGTGAGGCGGGTGATGGTATCGATGGTGCGCGCGATGTGCTCGGCCTCCTCCGCCGGCGGCACGTCGCGATAATCGATCCAGCGCCAGCCGTGGGCGGCGACTTCGTGGCCGTCGCGTGCCAGCCGCTCGGCGATGTCGGGCACTCGCTCCAGCGCCTGGCCCACGGCGAAGGCGGTGATCGGCACGCCGCGTCGCCGGAACAGTTCCAGCAACCGCCACGCACCGGTCCGGCTGCCGTACTCGTAGTGCGACTCCAGATTGAGGTTGCGCCGCCCCGGCCAGGGCGGGCAGAGCATGTCGGCATTGAGATGCTCGGCGGCCGCGTCGCCATCCATCACATGGCGCTCAGCTCCCTCCTCGACGTTGAGCACCAGCGACAGCGCCAGCCGGGCGTTGCCGGGCCAGGCAGCGTGGGGCGGCGTCTCGCCGTAGCCGCGCAGGTCGTCCAGACGCTCGGACAGGTCGAAGCGAATGGCCGCAGGCATCAGGATTCTCCTGCGTTCGGCGCCGCGAGCGGCGGCCAGTGGTGGCGGAAGCCTTGGCGTTCCAGGCGCAGGGCGGCTTGCAGCAACAGCGCCTCGTTGCCGGGGCGGGCCACGAGCTGGATGCCGAAGCGTTTCTCGCCGGGCCGCCGGGACGCCGGCAGGGTGACGACCGGAAAGCCCACCAGCGAGATGAGGAAGGTGCAGGCCAGGTAGTCGATGATCGACTCGCAGCGCTGGCCGTCGATCTCCCACACCTCCTCCTGCGCGTTGGGAAAGGCGAGCACACTGGTGGCGGGCAGCGCCAGTACGTCGAAGCGCGAGAGGAAGGCGAAAAAGCGGCGGTAGAGCGCCGTGCGGGTGCGCTCCGCCCGGAGGTACGCCTCGGCACCGGTATGGCGGCCCTGCTCGACGTTCCATACGAACGAGGGGGTGAGTCGGTCGGCGTGGTCGCGCACCAGTTCGCCGAACGTCAGCCACGACTCCGCCGCCCGCAACGTCTTGAAGGCCTCCACGCCGCCGCCGACGTCGGGATGTTCGCGTGCCACCGGCCCCAGCGCCGCCTCCAGCCCCGCGACGGCATCCTGGAAGGCCGCGCGCACCTCCGGCTCGACGGGGTAGGCGTCGCCCAGCGTCACGGAGACGGCCACCTTCAACGGCCGCTCCAGCGCGGTTGAAGGCGCGGGCCAGGCCATACCGCGAGAGGAGGGGTCATCCTGATGCTCACCGGCCATCGCCGCGAGCATCAGGGCGGCATCCTCGACGCCGCGCGCCAGCACGCCCTGAGTGGCCAGGGTGCTCCAACCCAGCGGACGCGAGGGCTCGGCGATGACACCCGGCGTCGGGCGCAGCCCCACGCAGCCGCAGAAGGCCGCCGGCGTGCGCACCGAGCCGCCGAAGTCGGTGCCCTGGGCCAACGGCACCATCCCGGTGGCCACCGCCACGGCGGAGCCGCCGCTGGAGCCGCCGGAGGTGAGCCGGGTATCCCAGGGGTTGGCGGTGGGACCGCGCAAGGCGTTGGTGCACACCGCGCCGAAGGCGAACTCCGGCGTGTTGGTCTTGCCCAGCACGATGGCTCCGGCCCGCTTGAGCCGCGCCACGCTGAGCGCATCCTCGGCGGGCACGTGATCGCTCAGCAAACGCGAACCCTGGGTGGTACGCAGCCCGGCGGTGGCGGTCACGTCCTTGATCGCCACCGGCAGGCCGTGCAGCGGCCCCAGCGGTTCGCCCCGGCGGCGGCGCGCATCGCATGTCTCGGCCCGCCGTCGGGCGCCTTCTTCATCCACGCTGACGAAGGCTTGCAGTTCGTCGTCGAGACGCCGGATGCGGTCCAGGCAGTGCTCCACCAGTTCCAGCGAACTCAGCCCGTCTTCCCGCAGCAACTCGGCCAGCCGGGTGGCGGAATGCTTCAACATATCCATTACATCAACCGATAGGGCAGCCAGGTGACCAGCCCCGGGAAAGCGATGATCAGCGCGACGGCCAGCAACATCACTAATACGAAGGGCACGATGCCGTAAAAGACATCGGTCACCGAGCCGGTGCGGCGCACGCCCTGCACCACGAAAAGGTTCATACCTACCGGTGGGGTAATCAGCGCCAATTCCATCATCAACACCAGAAAAATGCCGAACCACACCGGGTCGATGCCCATGAACACCACGATGGGAAAGACGATGGGAATGGTCCCCACCATCATCGAGAGGGTCTCGATGAAGCAGCCGAGGATCAGGTAGAACACCACCAGCGCCAACAGGAAGCCCAGCACACTGAGCTCCATGGAAGCGACGAAGCTGGTCAGCGCCTGGGGCACACCGAGCACGCCGACGATGAACTTGAGGAAGAAGGCGGCCACGATGATCAACAGGATCATCGCCGTGGTACGCACCGTGGAGAGGAACGCCTCGTGGAGCATGGCGAAGCTCAGTGCGCGGTTGTAGACCGCCAGTCCCAGCGCCATCAGCACGCCCACCGCGGCGGCCTCGGTGGGAGTGGCCCAGCCCAGGTAGATGCTGCCCATCACCACCGCGAACACCAGCAGCGGCGGAACCAGGTGCTTGAGATTGGTGAACTTCACACCCCAGGAGCTCTTCTCCTCCGCCTTGCCTGCCAGGTTGGGGAACAGCATGCAGAGCAACGCGATGGAGAGCATGAACAGGGCGATCAGCAGGAGCCCCGGCACCAGCCCGGCGGCGAACAGCCGACCCACAGAAGTGCCTGTGAGAGCGCCGTAGATGATCAGGTTGACGCTGGGCGGAATCAGGATGCCCAGGGTCGCCCCGGCGGCGATGGAGCCCAGCACCAGGCGCTCGTTGTAGGCGCGCCGCTTGAACTCCGGCAACGCCACGGTGGAGATGGTCGCCGCCGTGGCCACCGAGGAACCGGAGACCGCCGCGAACAGCCCGCTGGCGCCGATGTTGGTGTGCAACAGCCCGCCCGGCAGCCGCCCCAGCCACACCGCCAGGCCGGAGTACATGCGCTGGGTCACGCCGCAACGCAGCAGTAGCTCGCCGAGCAGGATGAACAGCGGAATGGCGGTGAGCAGGAAGTCGTTCATCACCGCCCACAACTGGTTGCCGAAGGTGCCGAGCATGGCCGGCGAGAGATAGACCGCCGCGCCGAGGGCGCTGATCAGAAAGATCGCCACGGCCACGTGCACACCGAGGATCATCATCCCCAGCATGATGGCGAAGCCGATGGCGGCGCCGGTGATATCGATCATGATGGCCGCTCCTCGCCGCTCATTTCCAGTTGCCCCTCCGCCTCCGAAAGACTCTTGTCGACCTCCTCCTGCAGGGTCGGCGGACCGTAGCGGGCATTGAGCTCGGCATGCCGCGCTCGTACCAGCAGCCACAGGCTATGCAGTGCCAGGGCCGCCGCCACCAGGGCGAACAGCGCCACCCCGGCCAGCCAGATTCCCTGGGGAATCCACAGCGGTGTCTGCAGTGGAGTGCTGGCGCGGCTGCCGTAGCTCATGCTCTCCTGCCAAGCGTCCCATACGCGGCTCAGCATGAAGATGGCGAACCCCGCCAGCAGCACCGCCGCCGTACCGTTGAGCAACGCCTGCAACGCCACCGGCAGGCGGTGCAGACCCAGCTCGATGCGGGTGTGCATGCGGTTGAGCAGCGCTGCCGAAAAGCCGAAAGCGCCCGTTACCGCCAGCACGTAGCCGCCGATCTCGTCGACCCCCTGCACCGAATGGGAGAGCAGCCGCCGGGCGACGATCTCGTAGCCGATCAGGAAACAGAGCCCCAGACAGGCGTAACCGCAAGCCACCGCCATCCAGGTGGTCAGCCGCTCCAGCGGCGCGAAGAGTCTGTCGTTACGCATGGCGTCACTCGATGCTCAGGCCGCGAACCTCGCCCACGGTGGCATTCCACAGGCTGGAACACTCGGCGTAGTTGGCGTCACAGGTCTCGGCCCAGGTGGGCAGGATCACTTCCGACACGGCTTCGTTGAGCAGCGCGACGTCCTCCTCGCTGGGCTCGACCAGCGCCATGTCGAAGCGGTTGTAGCTCTCGCACTCATTGCTGCCGGTGGAGCAGTTCACCGCATCCTGAGTCAGGGTCCGCGCCATCTCCCAGTACTGTTCCTCCAGGTCGGCATAAGCGGCGTCCAGCGCTTCCTGGGCCTCCGGCGAGAGCGCGTTCCAGGTATCCAGGTTCATCATGTGCGCCTGCACCGACCAGCTCACCCCGAGGGTGTAGAGGGAGTCGGTCACCTCCGGCCAGTTGCCGGTATTGCCCGAGGTGGGCGAGGTGATACCGCACTCCGCCACGCCACGCTGCAAGGCCGGATAGACCTCGGCGAATTGCAATGTGACCGGCGTGGCATCGAGATACTCCAGTAGCGCCGACATGCTGGGGGTGAAGGTGCGCACCCGCTTGCCGGCCAGATCGGCGAGCCCGTCCAGTTCGCCGGAGCAGTAGAAGACCTGCGGGCCGAAGGGGAACAGGGTCATCACCCGGGCATTGAAGCGCCCGGCGGCCCGCTCGGCGAATACCTCACGGTAGGCATCCACCACCTCTCCCAGGGTTTCGATATCCGGCGAGACGCCAATCAGGTCCAGCCCTTCCAGGAAAGGATCGTCCCGCGAAGCGGCGCCGATGGTGGTTTCCACCACATCGAAACTGCCGGTGCGCACCATGCGCAGGGTGTCCTGCATATCCACGCCCACCACGTCCAGCGGGTTGAAGTTGACCGTGACGCCGAGCCCGGTCCGCTCTCCCAGCGTGTCGTAGAACTCCCGCTCCAGCGCAGTGTGGTGCTGGTGAGTGGACACGATGCCGATAGCGTTGAGGCGCACTTCCTCCGCGGCCAGCGGAGCCGCGGCCAGCGCCGCCAGAGTGATGCCGGCGACCTTGGTCAGGGTGTGTCGAGCCATGGGAATTCTCCTGTTGTTATAAAAGTGTGTGTTCGGATTCAGCCGATGAAGGCCAGCGCCCGTACCGGCGAGGCCGAGCCGCCCTTGATACGCAGCGGAATGCCCTGGAAGGTGAACTCGCCCTTGCCCAGCAGCGCCTCCAGGTTCCACAGCCATTCGTAATGCACCATGCCCAGGTCGCGGCAAACACGGTGGTTCTCGAAAAGGTTCTCGTCGACGCGATCCGTGGAGGGGCCTTCCACGCCGTGGACCATGGAGCCGCGCTCATACAGCCAGCGGGTGGCATCCGCCGTCACCTGGGCGTTGTTGGTACAGATGCTGTCGTTGGGCCAGTGGCGGGCGTTGAGGCCGGTACACAGCAGCACGATATGGCCATCCACCCTCACCTTCGCGGCCTTCTCGGCAGCCTCCAGTTCCTCACGGGTGATATCGCCGCGGTCGCCCACGTGGCGCAGGTCCAGGCATACCGCCTTGCCCATGAACATCTCGATGGGCATCTCATCGATGGTGGCGCCCTCCGGATTGTTATGGAAAAGCGCATCCACATGGGTGCCGGTATGGTCGAGCATTCCCATGTAGCAGGTGCTGAAGGTGAGCAGGTCGTCCGGGGTGCCTTGCTTGAATTTCTTGGAGGCCTCGTGGGTGGTATGGGGAATGACCACGGGCCGCGCCAGCCGACCCAGCGCGGGCAGGCCATCTTCAAGGGGCAGGGTGAGATCGATGACACTTGGCATGAATTCTCCCGTCATGTAAGACATCCAACCTTCGACAAGAGGAGGGCAAAATCAACACCACATTTAAAATAAACCTTAACTTACAATAAGTTATTACAAAAAGAGAAGTGTATTCGAGGATATATTTCAATAAATTGTACACAATATATAAATCATTATTTCAGAATTGGTGCGCATTATTGGGCTAATGCCCCATAATAGGGCATCGCCATGGGGCTCGAGTTGTCATGTCTTGAGAAGTTCGGTGCTTCGCGGGTCTGCGTGAAGCAGACAGGCTCAAGGAAGGCAGGCGGCATAGAGAAACGGCGGTAAGTCCACGTAAGCCGATGTTCGCCAAAACGTCAGCCAATGGATACCGCCCCGCTCTGTCGGCGGATACCTGCACCGCGTTTGACGGTGCCACCGCACGAACCCACGACAGCGTCGTCCCGCTCCCCAACGTCACGAACCTGTCACCTTTGCGACAACCGCTGTCTCATTGGCTACATTGCTACATAACGAGTGATACCCGCCGCTCCCCTTCTGGCGATCAGGGAGAGCCCACCCCGCCTCGGAAATATCGATAAAACCTCAAGGACTCTATCGACTAAACAACAGGTTAAGTGCCATCTTCTCGACCCATGACGGGTCGCCACATGGCGCAACCTCTCCTCCTGGCATAGCACTTGCTACCCGCCATAATCTATATCTCTTGATATATAGCGAAAGATGGAACTGAACCGTATCGGGATTCGCGGCGGCGACCCGGTATGACTCACCACCATGGGAAGAAAAGGAGATCACATGAGTAGAACAATGAAGAATGTGCTGAATCAATCGAAAAGGCCCCTGCTGGGTGCCACCGCCCTGGCTCTGGCGCTGGGCGCCTCGGCAAGCTGGGCGCAGCCGGCGGAGGTATCCATTGGCGTGGTACCCGCGGTACAAACCGCCATGCCGAGCATTCTCGCGGCCTTTCTGCTCGAACACCCTGAGTACGCGGACGATGAGGAGTACGAGTTCGTCTTCACCTACGACCCATCGGGAGTGCTGCGGAATGCGATTACGGACGCTCTCAACGTGGACCCAAACAGCAGCCCCTACGATCTATTCCTCGCCGCGGACGTGAACGATCCCCAGGCGTTGTACGATGACTTCGGCCCTGATGAGGACGGGCCAGTGAGGGAACCCGAGGACTACTCCGAGGGCACCCTGATGCTCTGGTCGAACGGCGACTCAAGCAGTATCGATGCTAACTTGGACCCCGTGGATTTCAGGGAGGATTTTACCACCACCGCTATCTGCGATGTCGCCATGGGACCTTATGGTGTGGCCGCCACCCAGGCGTTGGACAACGTCTACGCTATCGACTACACCCAACCGCCCTACGATAGTCAGGTGATCCAGTACCCCAATATCAATGCAGTGAATGCAGCCATCGTCGCCGGAGGGGGAGAAGCTGGCGGCACGCAGTCGGGCTTCGTCCCCACCTCGCTGCACTGCACGGCGGGGCAGGTGACACCACCACCGGGCGCCACCTATCGGCTTTTCGAGCCCGGCGTGGACTACGCCCCGACCATCCATGGCGCGGTGGTGATCGAGCGCAGCGGTGGTGAAACCGATGCTGCCCAGGCGCTGCTCGACTTCATGCGGAGCGAAGACGGCCAGGACATCTTCGATGAGTTCTGCCTGTCATTCAATTGAACGGTCGCGAGTCACGCAAGACGCCACTGTGATAACCGCCGCCCCTTCGGGAGCGGCACCCCGCACTCCCTCGAACCGAGCGCCGCGAATGGCTTGAACTCCTGAATCAAGGCAATAAGCCTCAGGCAATAAAGCTCAGGCAGTAAGCAAGCAGCACTCTGAAACAACGGCAACGTTGAATGAATCGATTAAATAGAAAGTCAACGCAAGGCCAAGGAAACACTGAGTAGATTTAAAGCCAAATAGATTTAAAGCTAAATAAATTTAATATAACACCTTTAAATGCCCAAGGAAGCGCCGAATAACGCGCTTCCCGGAAACACTCGGCTCAAAAACGCCGAACCAAGCGAAGAAAGCATTCAAGCAAAGAAAACACAGGGGAACCCGATATGAACCGCATCTACCGCACCCTATTCAACCGCCGCCTGGGGCGCTTCCAGGTGGTGGCCGAGAACGCCCGCCAGCGCCGCAAGAGCGGCGGCCAGAGCGGGCGCGGCGCATCCAGCGGCTCCTCGGGTTCCCTGACAAGCGGCTCCCTGCTCGCCGCCAGCCTGCTGCTCGCCGGCACCGCCCACGGCGCCAACCTGCCCAGCGGCGGCGAGATCGTCCACGGCAGCGGCACGATCTCCACCCCCGGCGCCCAGCACCTGCGCGTCGCCCAGGCCAGCGACAAGCTGATCGCCAACTGGGACAGCTTCGACATCGGCGAGGGCCACCGCGTCTCCTTCGACCAGCCCGGCAGCGCCTCGGTGGCCCTCAACCGCGTACTCGGCAGCGATGCCTCGCGGATCATGGGCCAGCTCGACGCCAACGGCCAGGTGTTCCTGGTCAACCCCAACGGCGTGCTGTTCGGTCCCAACGCCCGAGTCGACACCGCCGGCCTGGTGGCGTCCACCCTGGATATCCGCGACGAGGACTTCCTCAACGGCCACTACCGCTTCCAGGCTGATGCCGATGGCAACGCCGCCGAGGTATTGAATCAGGGCACCATCACCGCCCACGACGGCGGCGCCGTGGCGCTGCTCGGTGGCCGGGTCAGCAACGAGGGGGTGATTCAGGCCCAGCTCGGCAGCGTGGCCCTGGCCGCCGGTGACGCCATGACGCTGGACTTCGCCGGCGACGGCCTGCTCAGTGTCGAGATCGACCAGCCGGCCCTGGACGCGCTGGTCGAGAACCGCCAGTTGATCCAGGCCGACGGTGGTCGTGTACTGCTCACCGCCAGCGCCGCCGACAGCCTGCTCAACAACGTCGTCAACCAGCAAGGCATCGTGCGCGCCCGCAGCCTGGAAACCCGCAATGGCCAGATCGTGCTCGAAGGCGGCGACAGCGGCCGCGTCCAGATCGCCGGCAGCCTCGACGCGGGCAGCGATACCGGCAGCGGCGGCGGCATCCAGGTCAGCGGCGAACATATCGCCCTGAGCGGCGCCACCCTGGACGTTTCCGGCGCCACGGGCGGTGGCAGCATCGAGATCGGCGGCGGTTACCGTGGCGGCGGCGACCTGCCCCACGCCCGCAGCGCCACGGTGGACGCCACCAGCACCCTCAGCGCCGATGCCACGCACCACGGCGACGGCGGCAGCATCGTCGTCTGGTCCGA
>NZ_PNRF01000017.1 GCF_002879615.1 Billgrantia endophytica | reverse complement strand
ATGGAAAACCACGACCGCATGGTGCAGATCCACGGCGCCGCGGTCGAGACGCTGCCCGAAAACTTCGAATACAACTCCTTCCTGCCTTGGCACCCGGGCGCCGTGCGCTGGTTCGAGGAGCAGGGCTACGACATTCCGGAAGACCTGCGCGGCTGATCCTCCGCAACGCGACATCGACGCCGGTCTCCGGGCCGGCGTCAACGCCTCGCTTCTGCGCAGGCATCCGTAACCTCCTAGGCATTCCGGTATGACTCACGAAACCCAACCCAACGAAGCCGCTGCCAAAGTCGGCACTGATGGGGTTGCCGACATCCCCATCGCCCACAACGAGCGCGTGCTCTCGGGCCTGCTCGGCCAGACGGTGTTTGCCGCCTGTGTGCTGTTCACGGCCATGCACCTCTATGCGCTCAACGTCTCACCCATCGAGACCTGGACATTCCGTATCATTCACGTCGCGGGCGGCCTTGCCGTCGGCTTCGCCATCACCGCGGCCATGACGCTCGATCGCAGCCCCGGTGAGGTTCGTATCAACCGCGTCGAATGGTTCGCCCTGATTCCCGCGGTCGCTGCCATCGGCTACGCCGTCTTTTGCACGCTTTACGCCTGGTACATGCGCGAAACCGGCACGCCGCCCGCCAACTGGCTCGTCGTGCACCTGAGCTGGTCGCTGGCCGGCGCCACCGCCATCGCCCTGGTCAGCAGCTGGATATGGCGCAGCTCCAGCCGCTCCATCCACTGGGCCGACGCGATCCTGATCATTGCCTCGATCCTCGTTGCCGCCTATCTGGTTCTGGTACTGAATCGCTGGCGCATGGCCGCCGGCACCCCCTTTGCCGGGCAGACCGAATTCATGATCGCCGCCGTGGGTGTGGCCCTGATCATGGAATTGACCCGTCGTGTGGCTGGCTTGGCTCTGATCCTCATCACCGGCGTCTTCCTGATCTATGCCTTTGCCGGGCCCTACCTGCCGGGCCTGCTCGAACATCGCGGGTACTCCTTCTCGCGCTTCTTCACCTATCTCTACACCGACAACGGCATTCTCGGCCCGACCACCGCCGTGTCGTCGACCTATATCATTCTCTTCATCACCTTCGCCGCCTTCCTGCAGGCTTCCAGGGTCGGCGACTACTTCATCAACTTCGCGTTCGCCGCCGCCGGCCGTGCACGGGGCGGCCCGGCCAAGGTGGCGGTCTTCGCCTCCGGCCTGATGGGCATGATCAACGGTACCTCCGCCGGCAACGTGGTGGCCACCGGTTCACTCACCATCCCGCTGATGAAGAAGGTCGGCTACCATCCGCGCAGCGCCGGCGGCATCGAGGCCGCCGCCTCCACCGGTGGCCAGATCGTGCCGCCGATCATGGGTGCCGGCGCCTTCATCATGGCCGAGATCACCGGCATTCCCTATACCGAAATTGCCATTGCCGCACTGATTCCCGCCGGGCTCTATTTCCTTTCCATCTACATGATGGTCGATCTGGAAGCGCGCCGTGATGGCATGCTGGGCATGTCCAAGGATGAACTGCCGGTCTTCCGCAAGATGGTCAAGCAGGCCTACCTGTTCCTGCCCATCGTCATCCTGATCGGTACCCTCTTCATGGGTTACTCGGTGATTCGCGCCGGCACCCTGGCCATGATCAGTGCCGCCGTGGTCTCCTGGTTCACCCCGCACTGGATGGGCCCCAGGGCACTGCTCAACGCGTTGTCCCTTGGTGCGCGCATGGCGATCCCGCTGATCGCGGTATGTGCCTGTGCCGGTATCATCGTCGGGGTCATTTCGCTGACCGGTGTCGGTGCCCGCTTCGCCTCCATGCTGCTGGGTATTGCCGATACCAGCCACCTGATGGCACTGTTCTTCGCCATGTGCATCAGCATCCTGCTCGGCATGGGCATGCCCACCACCGCGGCCTACGCC
Organism: Billgrantia endophytica; assembly: GCF_002879615.1. GTDB lineage: Bacteria > Pseudomonadota > Gammaproteobacteria > Pseudomonadales > Halomonadaceae > Halomonas > Halomonas endophytica. The sequence goes on along the minus strand of NZ_PNRF01000017.1, from coordinate 120,432 downwards.
GTCGCCGCCTCGGTGGTCGCACCCGGCCTGCAGCAGATCGGCATCCCGCCGCTGGTCGCCCACTTCTTCGTGTTCTACTACGCCGTGCTCTCGGCGATAACGCCACCGGTCGCACTGGCGGGCTATGCCGCCGCCGCCATCGCCAACACGGACCCGCTGAAAACGGCCCTGACCTCCTTCAAGTTCGGCCTGGCCGCCTTCATCGTGCCCTTCATGTTCTTCTACAGCCCGGCCCTGCTGATGGAAGGCACCTGGATGCAGATCCTGCGGGTTGTCGTCACCGCCGGGATGGGCATCTATCTGCTGGCCGCCGCCGTGCAGGGGTGGTTCCTCAACGGTGCGGCCAACCTCGTGCAGCGTGTCCTGCTGTTGGCAGCGGCCCTGTCGATGATCGCCGGCGGCTGGATGACCGACCTGGTCGGCCTGGGTATCGGGGGGCTGGTCTTCCTGTGGCAGTCGGCTTCCCTCAAGGTCAAGCACAAGGCCTCGGTTTGATCATCGCTTGCTAACCACCTGCTGATACGACAGAGGAACGCTATATGACCAAGATCACCACACCATAATCACCGACCTGGCCGTAGGCACAACGGCAGGCCAGATCAAGACCGGCTCACCGTGCCGTTCCGAACGCGTGGCCAAGTACAATCGCCTCCTGGTGATCGAGCGCAATCTAAAGTGGCTTGGCCACTCATCTACTCAATTAGGTATGTCATGAAACGTCACCTGCATTCCCCTGTCCGCCGCACCAAGATCGTCGCCACCCTGGGGCCGGCCAGCGACCGCAACGGCGTGCTGGAAGCGATGCTCGAGGCTGGCGTCGACGTGGTGCGCCTCAACTTCTCCCACGGCTCTCCCGACGACCACCGCCGCCGCCTCGAGCGGGTGCGCGAGATCGCCGACCGACTGGGCCGGGCCGTGGCCGCCCTGGGCGACCTGCAGGGCCCCAAGATCCGCATCGCCCGCTTCAAGGATGGAGCGGTGGTGCTCGAGGAGGGGCAGTCCTTCCTGCTCGACATGGCGCTGGACTCCAATGCCGGTGACGTGACCCGGGTCGGCTGCGACTACAGGACCCTGGCCGACGACGTCGCCCCCGGCGATCGGCTGCTGCTCGACGACGGCCGGCTGGTGCTGCATGTGAACCGGGTGGCCGACCACCTGATCCACACCAGCGTGGCGGTGGGTGGCAAGCTCTCCAACAACAAGGGCATCAACAAGGAGGGGGGCGGCCTCTCGGCCCCGGCGCTCACCGACAAGGATCGTGCCGATCTCAAGACCGCCATCGACATCGGCGTCGACTACCTGGCGGTCTCGTTCCCGCGCAGCGCCGCCGATATGCATGAAGCGCGGGAGTTATTGGGCGAGGCGGGGAAAGAGATCGGCCTAGTGGCCAAGCTCGAGCGCGCCGAGGCAGTGGTCGACGAGGCGACGCTCGACGGTATCATCAAGGCCTCCGAGGCAGTGATGGTGGCCCGTGGCGACCTGGGAGTGGAGATCGGCGACGCCGAGCTGATCGGCATGCAGAAGCGCATCATCAAGCGTGCCCGCACCCTGAACCGGGCGGTGATCACCGCCACCCAGATGATGGAGTCGATGATCACCTCACCGTTGCCCACCCGGGCCGAGGTGTTCGATGTGGCCAACGCGGTGCTCGACGGCACCGACGCGGTGATGCTCTCCGCCGAGACCGCCGCCGGCGACTTCCCGGTGGAGACCATCGAGGCGATCAACCGCGTCTGCCTCGGCGCTGAGCGCGAGAGGATCGCCCAGGAGTCTGGGCATCGCATCCACGAAGGCTTCTCGCGGATCGACGAGACCATCGCCCTGTCGGCCATGTACGCCGCCAACCACCTCACTGGCGTGGCGGCCATCGCCTGCATGACCTCGACCGGCTACACGCCGCTGATCGCCTCGCGGATTCGTTCAGGGCTGCCGATCGTCGGCCTGGCCCACAGCTCGGTGGCGCAGCGGCGCATGGCGCTCTATCGCGGGGTCGTCTCACTGCCCTTTGACACCAGCGACATGACGCCCACCGAACTCAATGAACGGGCGCTGGCGCTGCTGGTCGAGCAGGGCATTGCCAAACCGGGGGAAGATGTCATTCTGACCCGGGGCGACCACATGAACGCCCATGGCGGTACCAACACCCTGAAGATTCTCGGCATCTCCGAGAAGCGACCAGAGTACTGATGGTCAAGCTGACGCGCCTCGCCAGCCAGCTTCTGACCAAGCCGCTGATCGGCTTGGCGGTGGCTCGGTTCAGCGTGTCCTTTCCCATGTATGGTTGGGCGGCCGCTAGCCGCCACCTTCCTGGATATTGCTGAACGCTAATGGACTAATAATGATGTGTTGAAATTATTTAATCTCAGTGTGTTATGTGCATCATGGGAGTTGCTTGGACATCACTCGATATTCTGAATCTGCTCTCTCATCTGCTCGATCAGTACTTTCAGCTCTACCGCGCAGCGGGTGGTGTTGGCCACCACGGACTTCGACGAGAGGGTGTTGGCTTCGCGGTTGAGCTCCTGCATCAGGAAGTCCAGGCGGCGGCCCATGGGGCCTTTCTGGCCCAGTTGGCGCTCCACTTCGGCCACGTGGGTCACCAGGCGGTCGAGTTCCTCGTCGACATCGGCCTTCTGGGCCAGCAGCACCAGTTCGGCTTCCAGGCGCTGAGGGTCCAGCTCGGCCTTGACCGCTTCGAGCCGCTCCAGCAACTGGGTGCGTTGGCGCTCCAGTATCGTCGGCATCAGGCGGCGCACCTCGGCTACCTGTTCGGCCACACCGGTGAGACGCTCCCGGATCAGTGCCGCCAGCTTTTCACCCTCGCGTGCGCGGGTCTCGATCAGCTCGCTCAGGGCCGCCTGGAACAGTGCGGTGGCCTCGGCCTTTACGGCATCCAGGTCCACTCCCTGGGCGTCGAGCACGCCGGGGTGGTCGAGCAGCGCCAGGGCATCGGGCATCGGGGCCTGCGGCAGGGCTTCCCGGACCTCACCGAGTGCCTCGGCCAGGGCAGTGAGTCGTACATGGTTGACGGCCAGTGTCTCGGCCACGCTGGTCGGCTCGAAACGCAGGTTGCACTCCACCTTGCCTCTTGCCAGCCGGGAACGCAGCATCTCGCGGAAAGCGGGTTCCAGGTCGCGCAAGGCCTCGGGCAGCCGGAAGTTAGGCTCCAGGTAGCGCTGGTTCACCGAGCGAAGCTCCAGTTGCAGGCTGCCCCACTCGGCCTCTCGGCTCTGGCGGGCAAAGGCGGTCATGCTGTGAACTCTGGTGTTGCGGTCAGCCATGGAGACTCCCCTGTTCAGCGGGTGGCGGTGGCGTGAACCGCCGCCCATCGAAATGTCAGGCGGAAGTGTAACCGATTCGGTGGGCCTGCCGTGTAGAATGGCAGCCATTCCGATGCTTGCCCGCCTGCGCGATCAGGCGTTGCGAGCCTTTTCACCGCTTCCATTTCATCGTCTCCCGAGAGGTAGTATGGCTTCCAATTTCAAGCGCCCCAGCGGCCGCCGCCCCGAGCAGCCCCGCGAAATCCGTCTGACCCGTGACTACACGCGTCATGCCGAGGGTTCCGTGCTGGTGGAGTTCGGCGATACCAAGGTGTTGTGCAACGCCAGTGTGGAAGCCGGAGTGCCGCGGTGGTTGCGCGGCAAGGGGCAAGGCTGGGTGACGGCCGAATACGGCATGCTGCCCCGCGCCACCCATACCCGGGGTGGCCGTGAAGCTGCCCGGGGCAAGCAGGGCGGCCGTACCCTGGAGATCCAGCGGTTGATCGGTCGCTCGTTGCGGGCCGCCGTGAATCTCAAGAAGCTGGGGGAGTTCACCATTACCGTGGACTGTGACGTCATCCAGGCCGATGGCGGCACCCGCACGGCTTCGATCACCGGCGGCTGCGTGGCGTTGATCGATGCCATCCGTTACCTGCAGCGCAAGAAGATGATCAAGGGCGACCCCTTCGTGCAACTGGTCAGTTCGGTATCGGTGGGTATTTTCAAGGGCGTGCCGGTGGTGGACCTGGACTATCCCGAGGATAGCGGCGCCGATACCGACATGAACGTGGTGATGGCCGAGTCGGCGGGGCTGATCGAAGTGCAGGGGACCGCCGAGGCGGGCACCTTCTCGCGGAATGAACTCAACGCCATGCTCGACCTTGCCGAAGGCGCCGGGGCCGAGCTCTTTGCCCACCAGCGTGAGGCGCTGGGCATCCCGACCTGAGCAGGCCGCTATCGCGGCATGGGCATTGACTGAAAACGCTTCGCGCCGGCCACAGGGCCGGCGCGAAGCGTTCCGGCCGGGGCCGGATGGCGACGAAGGGCGGGACTCAGAGCGTCAGGTCGTACTCCACGAACAGCGGGGCAAATTCGCTGAAGGTGGCGTCGTAGTCGATCCACGCATCCGTCACGTGCCGGCGCAGGTTGGGTCCGACGATCTGGTAATCGATACGCCACCCCTCCTGCCGGGAACGCGGTACTTCCTGGTCGAGTTCGGGCCACCAGGTGTATTCACCGGCATCGCGGTTGATCTCACGGAAGGTGTCGATGAAACCGGTGGGGCCGAATATCTGATCCATCCAGGCACGCTCCTCGGGCTTGAAGCCCGGGGTGGCCTGGTTATCGGCCCAGTTGGCCAGGTCGATGGTCTTGTGGGCGATGTGCCAGGTGCCGCAGATGATGTATTCGCGGCGCTTGCGAGCCATCTTGGACAGGTATTCCTGATACTGGGCCATGAAGGCCTGCTTGGCGGCGTAGTCGCTGCCGTCGGGCATCAGGAAGCTGACGATGCTGAAGCGGTCGTAATCGGCTTGAAGGAAGCGGGCCTCATTGTCGCACTGGGGAAAGCCGAGGCCATACATGATGGCCTTGGGAATCTTGCGGCAGTAGATGCCCACGCCGGAGAGTCCGTCCTGCTCGGCATCCAGGAAATAGCCTTCGTAGCCTTCCGGGTAAAGAATACTGTCGTCGAGCTCAAAGCTCTTGGCCTTGAGGTTCTGGACGCAGATGACATCGGCGTCCTGCTCGGCCAGCCAGTCGAGGAAGCCTCGGCCGACTGCCTCGCGGATACCGTTGACATTGATGGTGGCAATTTTCATACATGGTCCCTTTGACGTCGCGCGTGTATGATACCCGACGTTTCGACGTTTGGGTAAATGGCCCGTATTGATAAACATGATAAAGCATAGGCTGCCTGATTTCGGGCTTATGTGTAACGAGGGAAGTACGTGTCGGCCAGCATGCAAGCCTACCAGCGAGAGTTCATCCGTTTCGCCATCGATCAAGGGGTGCTGACGTTCGGTGAATTCGCCCTCAAGTCAGGCCGTGTCAGTCCCTATTTCTTCAATGCCGGCCTGTTTCGCAGCGGCGGTGCCCTCTCTCGCCTGGGCCGTTTCTATGCCAGCGCCATCGAAGCGAGCGGCCTTCCGGTCGATGTGCTGTTCGGCCCGGCCTACAAGGGTATCCCCCTGGCGGCCGCCACGGCGGTGGCCCTGGCCGATCACCACGGCCGTGACCTGCCCTTCGCGTTCAACCGCAAGGAGGCCAAGGATCACGGCGAGGGCGGCAATATCGTCGGTGCCGAGCTGGCCGGGCGTATCCTTATCATTGATGATGTCATCACCGCCGGCACCGCCATCCGTGACGTCATGGCGCTGATCGAGGCCGCTGGCGCCACGGCGGCCGGCGTGGTCATTGCCCTGGACCGTCAGGAGCGTGGGGCCGGCGAGCAGAGCGCGATCCAGGAAGTCGAGGTCCGTTATGGCATGCCGGTCATCAGCATCGTGACGTTGGATATGGTACTCGCCTATCTTGAAGAGCAGGGAGGTGAGGCGTTCAGGAGTCACGCAGCGGCCATCCACGACTACCGTGCCCGTTACGGTGTCGTTGTCGATTAGATTCTGGAAGCGAGATCGCGTATATCTCATTAAGGAGTGTTCGATGAAAACCCTCACCAGACAGCTTGCCCTTGCCACCCTGGTAGGCGGCGCCCTGCTGGTTACGACCGGGGCGCATGCCGCATCCAGCAGTCTGGACCTGAACCTGGGCCCCGATGCCGTGCAGTTCGAGGCGAACGGCGAGCTGGCTCACGGTATCGCCCTGGGGGGCGGCGTGCTCCACAGCGATTACCGTGACGATGCGACGATATACCATGCCCAACTGCTGGGCGTGCAGCGCAACCGCGACCGGGATGTCGGCGTGGGGGCTCGCTGGACCCAGTACGATACCGACTACGGCAACGGTGGCGGCCTGGGCCTGGGTGGCTACGGGTATGTCTACCTGCCGCAGATGCCCGATGTCTCGGTGGGCGGGTACGGTTTCTATACGCCAAGCGTCGTGACCAGCAGCGACCTGGATGACGGCTATGAAGTGGGTATACGGGCACGCTACTCCTTCACGCCCAACGTGGATGGCTATGTGGGTCTGCGTCAGTCGGCAGCCGATTTCGACAATGACCGTGGTACCCGCACGCTGGACCGGGGTGCGCAGGTCGGCGTGCGCCTGAGTTTCTGACCCGACTCCTTTTTCTGTGCCGGCGGGCCCCTACGGGGGCCCGTGTGCGTTCCACCTGGCAGGCCCGCCATGCTCGACATCGTGCTGTTCGAACCCGAGATTCCACCCAATACGGGTAACCTGATCCGGCTGTGCGCCAATACCGGCTTTCGCCTGCACCTGGTCGAGCCGCTGGGCTTCGTGCTCGACGACAAGCGCCTGCGCCGTGCCGGGCTCGACTACCATGAGTGGGCCGCGGTGCGGGTACATCGCGATTGGGCGGCATGTCTCGAAGCGCTTGCGCCGCCGCGCGTATTCGCCATCTCGACCCGGGGGCATACCGGCTATCATGAGCCAACCTACCGCCCCGGTGATGTCGTGGTCTTCGGCCCGGAGACCCGAGGCCTGCCCCAGGCGATGCTCGATGCCCTGCCGGATGACCGATGCCTGCGTATCCCCATGCTGCCCGGCAGCCGCAGCCTGAACCTTTCCAACGCCTGTGCGGTAGTCGTGTTCGAGGCCTGGCGCCAGTTGGGCTATCGGGGCGCCCTCGATGGCGCCACCAAGGAGTAAGTGATGTCGATCAAGCAGCGCCTGGCCAAGCTCAACCCGCGGCAGCAAGAGGCGGTGTGCTATATCGATGGCCCCTGCCTGGTGCTGGCCGGGGCCGGCTCCGGCAAGACCAGCGTGATCACCACCAAGATCGCCTATCTGGTCCAGGAATGCGGCATGAGCGCCCGGCGCATTGCCGCGGTGACCTTCACCAACAAGGCCGCCCGGGAGATGAAGGAGCGGGTGGGGCAGATGCTCAAGGGCAAGGAGGGACATGGGCTTACGGTATCGACCTTCCACACCCTGGGCCTCAACATCATCCGGGCCGAGCTCAAGGCGCTGGGCTACAAGCCGGGCTTCTCGCTGTTCGACCCGGAAGACGCCAAGGCCCTGCTGCGCGATCTGATGAACAAGGACGCTCAGGTCGACGCCGACCAGATCAACCAGGTACAGCACCAGATATCGGAGTGGAAGAACGACCTGATACAGCCCGGCCAGGCGCTTTCCCACGCGGCGGACGAGAACGAGCAGTATGCGGCGCGTGTCTTTGAAGCCTACGTGCGCCACCTCAAGGCCTATAATGCCGTGGACTTCGATGACCTGATCCTGCTACCGGTGGTGCTACTGCGCGATGACCCCGAGGCGTTGGCTCGCTGGCGTCGCAAGATCCACTACATGCTGGTGGACGAGTACCAGGACACCAACGTCAGCCAGTACCAGCTGGTCAAGCTTCTGATGGACGAGCGAGCGACCTTCACCGTGGTGGGCGACGATGACCAGTCGATCTACGCCTGGCGTGGCGCGCGGCCGGAGAACCTGGTGACCCTGGGCGAAGACTTCCCGCGCCTGCAGGTGATCAAGCTGGAACAGAACTACCGTTCCACCGGGACCATCCTGCGTGCGGCCAATACCCTGATCGCCAACAACCCCCACGTCTATGAGAAATCCCTGTGGTCGGAGATGGGCCAGGGGGCGGCGATCCGCGTGGTGGTCAACCGTCACGAGGAGGCCGAGGCCGAGCGGGTGGCCAGCGAGATCCTCACCCGGCGCATCAAGGAGTCAGCCTCCTGGCGCGACTTCGCGGTGCTCTACCGCGGCAACTTCCAGGCGCGGCTGCTGGAACTGAAACTGCAGCACTACCAGATTCCCTACAAGCTTTCCGGTGGCACCTCCTTCTTCTCGCGCAACGAGATCAAGGACGCCATGGCCTACCTGCGACTGCTGATCAACCCGGCGGACGACAACGCCTTCCTGCGCATCGTCAACGTGCCGCGCCGCGAGGTTGGCCCGGGCACCCTGGAGAAGCTGGCCAACTACGCCACCGAGCGTGGCATTTCGCTGTTCGCCGCCTGCCATGAGCTGGGCCTGGAGCAGCAGCTGCCGGCCCGGGCGGTGGAACGACTTGGGCGCTTCACACACTTCATCGACGGTGTGCGACAGCGCATGGACCAGGGCGATGCGATTGCCGCCATTCGCGGCATGATGCACGAGATGGATTACGAAGCCTGGCTCTACCAGAATGCCAGCGCGCCGACCATTGCCGAGAAGCGCATGGCCAATGTCTGGATCCTGATCGACCAGCTGGAAAAGTCGATGCAGGCGGACCCGGAAGAGAGCACCGCCAGTGAGGACACCGAGACCGATACGGTGGAAGCCGCCATCTCCCGGCTGGTGCTGCGCGATATCCTCGAGCAGCAGGCCGAGGAAGATGACACCGACCGGGTGCAACTGCTCACCATGCATGCTTCCAAGGGCCTCGAGTTCCCCCACGTCTACCTGATGGGCCTGGAAGAGGAGCTGCTGCCCCATCGCAACGCCATCGAGGCCGGTACCGTGGAAGAGGAGCGCCGGCTGGCCTATGTGGGCATCACCCGGGCACGGCGCACCCTGACGCTGACGCTGGCTCGCCAGCGCAAGGCCTTCGGCGAGTTGATGGACTGCGCTCCCAGCCGTTTCCTCGACGAACTGCCGCCGGATGACCTGGAGTGGGAAGGCCAGCCCGACAGGGAGGACCCGGACAAGAAGCAGGCCCGTGGCAAGGACGCCATCGCCGGTTTGCGTTCGCTACTGGGCTGACGAATCCCGCAGGCTTGGGCGGAAACGACAGCGGGGCGCCGAAGAGACGCCCCGCTGGCCAACTGACTGACGAATCGAAACTTATTGGAGGGGCTCGACCAGGAAGTCGGTAGCAGCCCTTACCTCGTCGTCGGAAAGGCGCATGTGCCCACCCTTGGGCGGCATGGCGCCGATGCCGTTGATGGCGTGGTCATAGAGGGTATCCATGTCCTGCTCCAGGCGAGTGCCCCAAGTGCCCTCGTCGCCACGGACCGGCGCTCCGGCGGCTCCGGTCATGTGACACGCCATGCAGGCCTGGTTGTAGATGGCTTCGCCATCGATACCGGCATGGGCCGGCTCGCCGTTTGCGGCGTCATCATCAGCGGCGGCTTCGTCAGTGGTTTCTTCTTCCACCGCGGCATCGTCGGCGGGTGCTTCTTCGGCGGCAATCGCCGCCGCTTCGGCCTCGTCTTCCACCGCGTCGTCGTCTGCCGCGGCGTCTTCATCGGTTGCCGCTTCGGCGGCCGGCTCATCCGCGGGCGCTTCTTCGGCCGCTGCCCCGTCGTCAACGGCGTCTTCCGGCACGTCCATTACCGGCTCGAGCAGGTAAGCGGTGGAGGCGGCAACTTCCTCGTCCGAAAGGTTCGGGTTGCCGCCACGGGCCGGCATGGCATTGAACCCGTTGATGGAGTGATCCAGCAGCGTATCCCAACCCTTGCCGATGCGATCGGCCCACTCCTCCTCTTCACCGCGACGGGGTGCGGCAGCAGCTCCGGTATCGTGGCAGGCCATACATACCTGGTTGTAGATGGCGCCGCCATCGATGCCATTGGCCGCTTCGCCGTTGCCGTTTCCGTTCGCGCTGGCAGCGACGGTGCCGCAATCTTCCCCTTGCAGGCACAGCTGGCCGACAGGCCTCAGACGTTCGGCAATGGCATCACGATCCACTTCGGCCAGTACGGACGAGGCGCCCGTGCTCAGGCCCAGGGTGGCCAGACACCCCATGATCAGCTTGCTGGATTTCACTCTTACCACCTCTCGACGGTCCTGTAATCGTTATCCGCTCGTGGCGACGTTGGCCACGACAGCCGTGGACGCCATGACGCACAATGGGCACTAGTATACCGATAACCCAAACCGCTGGAAAACGCCGTTGCCCACGTCTTTGGCATGAGAGGCATGGCGGAATCGGGATCACGGTCATACGGTGCTCTCCGCCAAGCGTGCCAATGACCGAAGAAGTGGCAGCGGCGGGCTGTGGCAGGGTATCGTGAAGGCCCTCTTCCTGGCGACCCACAGACGACACGAGGCTTGCGTGTACGATTTCATCATCATCGGTGGCGGCATTCTGGGCCTTTCCACGGCCATGCAGCTGGCTGAGCGCTTTCCCGACAAGAAGATCATGCTGCTGGAAAAGGAGGAAGGCCCCGCCCGACACCAGACCGGCCATAACAGCGGCGTGATCCACGCGGGGGTCTACTACACTCCCGGTAGCCTCAAGGCCCGCTTCTGCCTGGAGGGTAACCGTGCCACCCGCGAGTTCTGCGACCGGCACGATATCGACTACGATATCTGCGGCAAGCTGCTGGTGGCGACCAACGAGCAGGAAATGCAGCGCATGGAGTCGCTTTGGGAGCGTACCGCTGCCAATGGCCTGGAGCGTGAATGGCTATCGGCCGACGCGCTGAAGGAGCGCGAGCCCAATATTGTCGGCCTGGGAGGACTGTTCGTGCCGTCCAGCGGCATCGTCAGCTACGCTCGAGTGGCCGAGGCGATGAGCGAGGTGTTCATGCGGCATGGCGGCCAGATTCGCTATGGCCATGCCGTGACCGGCCTCTCCGAGCGCACCGGTGAAGTGGTGGTGACAACATCCCAGGGAGACTTCAACAGCCGCTACCTGGTGGCCTGTTCGGGCTTGATGGCGGACCGCGTGGTGCGCCTGCTGGGACGCAACCCCGGCTTTACCATCTGCCCGTTCCGGGGAGAGTACTATCGCCTGCCGGAGCGGCTGAGCGGCATCGTCAATCATCTCATCTACCCTATCCCCGATCCCTCGATGCCTTTCCTGGGCGTTCACCTGACCCGCATGATCGACGGCTCGGTGACGGTGGGGCCCAATGCGGTGCTGGCGCTCAAGCGGGAAGGCTATCGCAAGCACGATATCTCGCTGCCCGACATGGCAAGGATGTTCACCGACCCGGGTATCCTCAGGGCGCTGGGCCGCAATCTGAAGCCGGGCCTGGTGGAGATGAAGAATTCGTTCTTTCGGAAGGGATATCTCGAAGAGGTTCGCAAGTACTGCCCCAGCCTGACCCTGGACGATCTCGAGCCCTGGCCCGCCGGTGTTCGTGCCCAGGCGGTCTCGCGCGACGGCCGCCTGATCGACGACTTCCTGTTCGTGAACACCCGTCGCACGGTGAACGTCTGCAACGCGCCCTCCCCGGCGGCGACTTCGGCGATTCCCATTGGGCGGCATATTCTGGAGAAGGTCAGCGAAATGGTACAGTCGACCTGAGGCCGGCATCGGCTCAAAACACGACTCGCGAGAGAGGTTTCCCCATGGCCAGGCAACCCTCCCCAGGATGGCGCACCTCCCTGCGTCGACATGGCCACCTGGCAGCCGCCCTCTTCATCCTGCTGTTCTGGTCACTGGTCGGCCCCGGCCTTGCCAGCCTGCTGTTGCTGCCCGCCTGGCTGATCACGGCACAGCTGATCTTTGCCGGCAGCCTGGAGGCGGCACGCCTGCGCCGCAGGGCCTGGCTGGGGCAGTACCTGCTCGTCGCCTCGCCCTGGCATCGCTGGCTGCGTGGTGGGTTGGTGATGATCGCCTGGCACCAGGTGGCGGCTATCCTGCTCGCGCTGTTGCTGCTGGTGAAGCTGCGGTTGCTGTCGCCGGTCTACTGGCCGCTTCTGTTGGCCGCCGCGGTGGCTCTGGTGATGCTGCGCAACGGCATCTGGCGGCGCGTGGCACGCCACGTCATCGGCGCCTACGCACCGGCAGTCACCCGTCGTTTGCTGGTCTGGCCGGGCGGCCTTCTGCTGACGGTGGGGCTGGTAGCGATGGCGCTGTGGCTACCTCAGCCCTATCTGGTCGGCCTGGGCTGGGACGAGGCATTGATGCGCCACGTGCCGAGCGTGGGAGGCGATACCCTGTTGAGCTTCTTCGAGCGGCTTGGCAGGGCCCTGGAGCTTACCCAGTACTGGGCAATGCAAAATGCCACGGAGAGAGGCGAGGTCAGCGAAAGCCTGGCACTGATCGGCTGGCTACTGCTGCTGCTGATCCAGAGCGCCGTTGCCTGGGCCTTCATTCGTGTGCTGGTCGGGGCCGATACCTTGCGTGATGCCTCTCTGCAGACCTTTGGCAGGGCAAAGGCAGTGGATGAGCGGGAGGCCTCGCCGTGACGCGACATGCGCGGAGCGCTCCCTCGGAGGCATTCCTGGTCCGGCAATGGGGCTGGCCGCTCTGGGGGTTTGCGCTGCTGGTCATTGCCCTGCTGATGCTGGCACTCGGCCAGGGGCACCGGCTGCTCCAGAGCCGGGTCGAGGCACCGCTGTTCCAGGTGATCGTCAATGGCGAGGCGTTGATCCTGGATGCCGAGACCCACACGGCCCTCGGACGCGAACTGGCGGAACTCGCCCAGGGGCTGGAAGCCAGGCTGCAGGACGAGATGAAGCCCTGGCTGGACGAGCGACTCGATACCACCTTTGCGCCACTGGACGCCGCGGTACCGGCCTACCTCGACTGGTATTTTTCGCTTCGGGGAAGCTACCTGCGGCTGGGAGTGGCCATTACCGGTGATCTGGATGAGTGGCTGGAAGAAAGGCTCTCCGAGCGGCTCATCGAGGAGAGCGGCTTCGAGACGGCCTTGACCGGGCTGCAGGCCGATTTTTCGACTCGGCTGGCCCAGGCGCAACAGGCGCTGGAGCAGGACATCGGTCGGACCCTCCATGCGCGTTACGCCGACCGCCAGGCCGTGGCTGCCGAGGATGGCCAGCGGACCCACACCATCGATCTCGATCTCACACTGGAACAGGTCTTTCAAGGCCAATGGGATGCGGCACGCTGGGGGGCGGCCGGAGCCAGTGGGGCGGTCGGTTTCGTGGCGAGCCGCGTGCTGGTTCAACGGCTTGCCTCTGGCGCAGCCGCGCGAGGAGCCAGGGTGGTGGCCGGCCGGGTCGTGGCGCGGCTGGGTGCCCACGGAGCACGATCACTCGCGACCGGTGCCACCACGACGGCCGCGACCTCGCCCACGGGGCCGGGGGCGCTGTTTGCCGGGGCGACGGCAACCGTGGTGGCACTGGCCGGCTTTGCCGGCATCGAGTATGCCCTGCTGAAAGCCGAGGAAGGGCTGTATCGCTCCGATATGGAGGCGGAGCTCGAGGCAGAGGTGGCTCGGGCCAGGGCAGAGGTGCGCCAACGGCTCGACGCGGTAACGGCCAGCAGCGGCGGTGCGCTGGAACATCGGCTACGAGTGGCCACCCAGCGGGCCGAAGACGTCGATGGAGTAGCCGAGGAGTACCGAATTTTCGGACGAGAGCCCTGAACGAGGAACCCGCCGGGCCGCGAGGCTGGACAGCCCGACCGCTGACGGTTACGATATCGCCGCTTCTCATCAAGCAACGCGCCCATAGCTCAGCTGGATAGAGTACTGCCCTCCGAAGGCAGGGGTCGCAGGTTCGAATCCTGCTGGGCGCGCCAAAAGATTAAGATAAACAGCCACTTGGCGAGTAATCGCGGTGGCTGTTTTCGTCAGTGCCGGTTCTAGGTGACATATAGGTGACACGTGTCGGAAACTCGTCCCCAAGTGAGTGGGAACGCCAGTCAAGTCGGTCTAGGATCAAGGCTGCTCAAGGTGACAGGTCGATGGGCGGCGTAGTGTGCTCGCCCTGGCTGAGGAAGCCGAGGTAGGGCGATGCCATCGTCAAGGCATCGAGGCACGTGCCGTAGGGTGGCGGCAGCGAACCGGGGGCAACGCCGGGGAGGATGGCGCTGAAATGATGAGATGAAACTGCTCCGCAAGCAACTTTGTATCGAGAATGAGCATGGCCATCGCATACGCCGGAGTAAATCCAGACATCCTGACCTGGGCCCGTGAACGAGCACAGCTTAGTATTTCTGCGCTGGCGTCCAAGCTGAAGGTTCCTGAAGAGAAGATTGATGCCTGGGAGCGCGGCGAAAAACAGCCTACCTTCAAACAGGCTCAGACCTTTGCTGCTCGCACCCATGTTCCGTTCGGGTATCTGTACCTGAGGCAGCCCCCCAAAGAGACGCTGCCGTTGCCGGACCTTCGGACCGTTGATGGCCGAACACCCAAAGGTGTGTCTCCGGAACTGATCGAGATGACCCAGATAGTCCTGAGGCGACAAGAGTGGTTTGCGGATTATCTCCGCGATCAAGGCATTGAGCGCAACCCGAATGTCGGTCGCTTCACCGCAGACGCCGACCTCATGGAGGTCGTGGACGATATGCGTCGCGCCCTGAATGTTCCGGCACATCCAGAGAGAGGGAACTGGGAAGAATACTACCGGGGCCTGATCCGCAAGATTGAGGATGCTGGGGTGTTGGTCATGCGGCAGGGTTTCATTCATCACCACAGCCGCCCCCTTTCTGTACAGGAGTTTCGTGGCTTTGCGATTTCCGATGCTCTGGCCCCAGTCATTTTTATCAATCAGGCGGACACTCTGGTCGCTCGGCTGTTCACACTAATTCATGAGTTGGCACATGTCTGGATCGGCAAGAGTGGCGTTTCCGGTGCCAGCCCCGAGACACACCGAAGGGAAGAGGCCTTCTGCAACGCCGTTGCAGCTGAGTTCCTGGCTCCCAGAGAGGAGTTTCTTGCTCATTGGCAGGATTCTGATAACTGGAAAGACAATCTCCCAGAATTGGAAGCCCGTTTCCGCGTCAGCACTTGGGTAATCGCCAGGCGAGCGCTGACCCTCGGGAAAATCTCTCCCCAAGCGTATCGCGACTATGTTGATGAGCTTCAGCAGCAGCACCGGAACCGAGAGAGGTCCGAGGGCGGGCCAACTTATTTTCGTCAGAAAGGCCAGCTCAGCGAGAGATTCTCCCGCGCCCTGGTCAGCGAAGCCCTCAGCGGTCGCGTTCTGCTCCGTGATGCTGGCAACCTGCTGAATATGAAGCCAAGCCGTATAACGGACTACGCAAAGGAACTGGGGGTGTGATGTATCTGCTGGACGCAAACACCTGATCAATAGGTGCGCTCATCGCGTTTTCTCACCTCCTCGATGGACACCACGCGCAGTCCGGTTCCTAGGTCGAACAGCACGCGGTAGCGGCCCACACGTAGCCGGTAATGGTGCTGGTGGCGCTTCCGCGGCTTGATGTCCTTGGTCGTGATGCCGTCCGGCCAGTTGCCCAGATCCCCGACACTGGCAACGATCTTGTTCCGGCCGGGCCTGGCAGCCGCTACGCGCAGGCAGTCGACGTCGCCGCGCTGTGATTCAGCCAGCCTCGCCAGCCGCCGTAGTGGCTGATGTCCGTGGCCGGGCCGTGCTGATGCAGGGCACCTGCCGCGCAGATGAAGCCCACCTTCCATTCGCCGCTGGCCAGCTCGATCTGGCCCAGCCCCAGCGGGCTGGAGATCCCGCTCAGGAAACTGCCGACCCACTGCTGCGGCAGGCGCCAGACCTCCACCTCGATCTCCATGCCGTGGGCATCGTCACGCACCATGGCGGGCCGTGCCGGGGGGGCGCCGGCCAGCGCATACAGCCGGTAGCGTTGCGCTGTGGTGGTGCGCTCGATCTGCCTCCCGCCACGATGGACAAGTTGATGGTTGAGCGGCAGTCCTTCCAGGTGAGCCCCGCAGACCACCACGTCCAGGTAACCGTCGCAGGCCGGCGGCATTCGCCCTGCGCCGGGGCGAGCGATTCCCGTCGCCCCCAGCGGCAATGACAGCGTCGCTTCCAGGGCACGCGCCAGGCTCAGCAGCTTAAGGTCATCAAAGCAGCGCCCGAAGAGGGTGACGCCGACCGGTAGCCCGCTGGTCGTGAAGCCAACGGGCACCGCCAGGGCGCTGTAGTCCAGCAGGTTCATGAAGTTGGTCCAGATCCCCAGCCGAGCGTTGACACCGATGGGGTCGGCCGCCACCTCAGCCTTGGTGGGGTGGGCCACAGTGGTCGGCGTGAGCATCAGATCCACTCCGGCGAGCAGGGCATCGGCCTGGCGTTTGTACTCGGCGAGCTGGTAGCGAGCGTCGAAGGCGTCCACCGCCAGGGGGGTGGCGCCACCGGCCGTGATCGCGCGCGTCACCGGATGCACCGCCTCGGGATTCTTCTCCATCAGCTCACGGATGGCATGATAGCGCTCCGCCACCCAGGGGCCCTCATAGAGCAGCCGGGCGGCGGCCAGCAGCGGCGAGGCATCGATCTCCACCCGCTCGCCGCCGAGTGACTCCAGCAGGGTGATGGCCTCATGCATGGCGACGGTGTAGTCGGCATTGGTCTGCCATCGCGCTTCCTGTGGTACGCCGAAACGGAAACGGGCGGGGGGCTCACCATAGCGTTGCCCATGCAGCGCGAAGTCATGCGAGCGCGACCAGCGGCACCGAGAGTCCGGAATGGCCAAGGTCTGCAGCAGGGTGGCGGCATCGTCCGCCGTCAACGCGAAGAGGCTGATGGTGTCGAGGGTGGCGCAGGCGGGCACCAGGCCCTGGCTGCTCAGCAGCCCCAGGCTGGGCTTGACGCCGAACAGGTTGTGAAAGCAGGCCGGCACGCGGCCCGAACCGGCCGTGTCGGTACCCAGCGCAAAACTGACCTGCCCGGCGGCCGTCGCCACCGCCGAGCCGCTGCTGGAACCGCCAGGCACCCGCTCGGCATCAAAGGCGTTTCCGGGCACGCCATAGGCCTCGAGAGCCCGCTCACCGACAAGCCCCGTGGCGAACTGGTCCAGGTTGGTCTTGCCCAGCGGAATCGCGCCGGCCTCGATCAGACGCTGCACCACGAAGGCGCTCTCATCCGGGACATAGGCAAAGGCCGGGCAGCCCGCGGTGGTGGGAATCCCGGCCAGATCGATGTTGTCCTTGATGGCGAAGGGAATGCCGAAGAGCGGCAGGGTGTCGGGGGACTCGCCTTCCAGGCGATCCAGATACCCCTGGAGCTGCCCGCGTGTCAGCCGCGTGATCCAGGCAGGGTCGTGGCCACGTTGGTCGGCAGCGTCGAGCAGCGCATCGATCAGCGCGGTTGGTGTCAATTCGCCGGCGCGGTAGGCCGCTTGCACGGTGCCAAGGGTGAGGTCTCGTGCCATGTTCAGACTCCCTTTCATGTCGTTGTCCATGTCTTCGGAGAACCGCAATCGCGGCATGGATCGGACTGCGGCTGTTCAAGCATCACAACCTCCGTCGCCGTCATGGTGTGTGTGGGCACCACGTGGCCTGTCATTGCCACGATTGGACTCGAGATAATCCCGCGAGCCGTGGCTCACCTGCAGCACGTGGGCACGGGTGGCCCGCGCCGCTGCCTCGGCGTCTCCCGCCAGAATGGCGCCGACAATGGCGTCGTGTTCTTCCCATGAATGGCTGGGGCGCTGCGGCAGCCGAAACTGGGCGTGGCGAAACGGCTGCAGCCGACTGCGGGTGGTCAACGCCATGTCACGCAGACAGGGACTATGCGCGCCCGCATAGAGGCGCGAGTGAAACTCGAGATTGTAGGCCTCGTAGTCGTCGGTGGTGCCATCGCGCACATGGTGAAGCGCGGACTGGTGCAGTCGCTGCAGGCTCTGTCGCTCCTTGAGTGTCATGCGCAGGGCGCACAGACGCGCGCAGGCGGCCTCCAGTTCGGCCATGGCCTCGTACATGGCCATCAGGTTCTCGTCGGAAATTTCTGCCACCGTGACGCCACGGTTGGGGCGCCTGACTACCAGCCCCATGGCCGCCAGGTGAGCAAACATTTCGCGCACCGGCGTGCGCGAAACAGCGAAGCGCTCTGCCATGACTCGCGCGTCGAGCTTGGTGCCCGGGGCGATATCCCCGCGGATGATCTCGTCGGCCACCTGCTCGAGCATCTCGTCCACGGTGTTGCCTTCCCGCGCCTGTGACAGTGGGGATTGTGTGCTCATGCGATCTCCCTCAGTGACGGTGGCAGAGTCACTGGCATGGCCGGCGGATGGGGAATGGCCTCGAGCAGCGCGCGGGTGTAGGCATGGGCCGGTTCGCTGAGCAGCTGCGCCGTGGGGCCCTCTTCGACGATGCGCCCGGTCTGCATGACCATCACCCGGTCGCACAGAAGACGCACCACGTTGAGGTCATGGCTGATGAAGAGGTAGCTCATGTTGAGCTCTTCACGCAGCTTGACCAGCAGGTTGAGCACGACCGCCTGCACCGACACGTCCAGGGCAGCGGTCGGCTCATCCAGGATCAGCAGGCGAGGATCCAGGGCAATGGCCCGGGCGATCCCCACGCGTGCCTTCTGGCCGCCGGAGAGCTGGTGCGGGAAACGGTCGAGCAGCGGCGTCGGCAGCCCGACACGCTCGGCCAGTTCCTCCACACGCTGATGACGCTCGCGGCCCGACAGTCCGCCCAGGCGTATCAGCGGGTCGGCAATCGAGTGGCGCGCGCTCCAGCGGGGATTCAGGCTGTCGGTGGGGTCCTGGAAGACCATCTGAAGCTGGCTGCGCATGGGGTGACGCGCAAAGGCCTTGGCGGGAATCGTCGCGAGATCCGTGCCGGCAAAGCGCAGGCTGCCGCTGGTCGGGTCCAGTAGACGCATGACCATGGCCGAAGTGGTGGACTTGCCGCAGCCGCTCTCACCGACCAGCCCCAGGCTCTCCCCCTGATGCACCGTAAAGCTGAGGTCATCCACGGCACGCACGGCATCGGCGCTATCCGTCTTGCCAAAGATCTTGACCAACCGCTCCACCTGCAGCAGGGGTGCCCCGGACGGGCGTGGGGAAGGTATGACGCGCCGTGGATCATCCGAGGGAAGCAGGTCGGAGACCTGGGCATCCAGGCGGGGCGTGGCGCGCATCAGGCGCTGGGTGTAGGGGTGCCGAGGTCGAGTGAACAGCTGCTCGGTGGTCGCCGACTCGACGATGTTGCCCTTCTCCATGACCACGATGCGATCGCAGTAGCTGGCGGCCAGTCCAAGATCATGGGTGATCAGCAGTGTGGCCATCTGGCGCTCGGTGGCGAGCTCCACGATCAGGTCCATGACGGCCTTCTGGGTGGTCACGTCGAGCCCCGTGGTGGGTTCATCGGCCACCAGCAGCTGGGGGCGGCAGGCCAGGGCGATGGCGATCACGATGCGCTGGCACATCCCGCCCGAAAGCTCGAAGGGGTAGGCGTGGTAGCGTTGCTCAGGATCGCGGATCTTGACCGCCTCCAGCATCCGGATGGCCTTCTGGCGGGCGTTGCCGCGGGTCGCCAGGCCGTGCTGGATCATGACGTCCTCGATCTGACGGCCTACTGCACGAATCGGATTCAGGGCGGCGCGCGGGTTCTGGAAGATCATCGACAGCTCACGACCGCGCATTTCGGCCATGGTGCGTTCGGTGGCGCCGCCGATGTCCACGCCCCCGAAGACGATGCTGCCTTTCGCGATCCGCCCGGCGCGATCGAGGATTCGCAGCAGCGCATAGGAGGTGACCGACTTGCCGGAGCCGGACTCCCCGACGATGCCGAGTGTCTCGCCCTTGTGCAGTTGGAGGTCGACCTGCCGGACCGCGGTGACGGTGCCGTTGCGAGTGGCAAACTCCACGGTGAGGCCCTGGATGTCGAGCAGTGGCTTTCTCATGACACGCCTCCTCAAGTACGACGCTGCGGATCGACCAGATCACGCAGGCCGTCGCCCAGCAGGTTGAAGGTGAAGACCGCCAGCATCAGCGCCAGGCCAGGGAACAGCGCCAGCCACCAATGGCCGGAGATGATGTAGTTGGCCCCCTCGGCCACCATGATGCCCCACTCCGGGGTGGGCGGTATGACGCCCAGGCCGATGAATGAGAGGCCGGCGGCGTTGAGGATGGCCCAGCCCATGTTCAGCGAGATCTGAACCATCATCGGCGGCAGGGCATTGGGGAAGATCTGGAAGGCGAGGATGCGCCAGTCGGCATTGCCCGACAGCCTGGCGGCCTGCACGTAGCCCGCGTTGCGCCGCACGGCCACCTCGGTGCGGGCCATCCTCGCGTAGAAGGGCAGGTTGATGATTGCGGTAGCGTAGATGATGTTCTCCAGGGTGTTGCCGGCCGCGGCGACGATGCCCATGGCCAGCACGAACAGCGGGAACGCCATGATGGTGTCCATGGTGCGACCGGTGATGCGGTCGGCCCAGCCCCCGTAGAAGCCGGCGATGGCGCCCAGGGTCGAACCCACCATGAAGGCAATGGCTACCGCGGTCACTGCAATCATCAGGTCCAGGCGCGTGGCGACCACGACACGAGAAAACACATCGCGGCCCAGCTGGTCGGTGCCGAACCAATGCTGCCAGGAGGGCGCTTGCAGGGTGCGGCTGGCATCGGTTGCCAGCGGGTCGTAGGGCACGATCCAGGGCCCCAGCACCGCGGTGCCCACGATCAGCAGGAACAGCGTGAAGGCGACCGCCGTCATGGGGTTGTCGGTCATCACGTAGAGCAGGTGGCGCAGGAAGCGGCGCAGCCCATCGAGCGGTGTCGTGCTGTCGGCTGTCAGGGTGGTCATGGCTTACTCCTCCATGCCCAGGCGGGGGTCCACCAGGGTGTAGATCACGTCGATGATCAGATTGAGAGTGACGAACAGCAGGGCCATGGTGAGCACGAAGCCCTGGACGGCTGCGTAGTCCGAGACCACCAGTGCCTCGACCGCGTAGGAGCCGATGCCCGGCCAGGAGAAGACCTTTTCGACCAGTACGTTGGCGCCAAGGGCGAAGGAGAACACCATGCCCAGGGTGGTGATGACCGGGAGAACGGCGTTACGCAGGGCGTAGGTGAGCAGTATCTGGCGACGCGGCAGGCCGGCCGCGCGAGCGGTGCGAATGAACTCGCCCTCCAGGATCTGGAGCATGGCGGCACGGGTCATGCGTGCGATGGGCGCCAGGGTGAAGAGCCCCAGGGTGATGGCCGGCAGGGCCAGTTGCGCCAGGGTGGCACGGGCCGTCTCCAGATCACGAGCCAGCAGCGCATCGATCACATAGAACCCGGTGACTTTCGGCGGCGGCAGATAGAGAAAGTCGAGACGACCCATGGGAGAGGGCGCCCAACCCAGCAGGTAATAAAAGACGTAGATAAGTGCCAGGCCGGTAAAGAAGGTCGGCAGCGACACCCCTGCAGTCACGACCGCCCGGCATAGATGATCCACCCAGGTGTTGGGGCGGGTGGCGGCCAGGATGCCCAGCGGCATGGCAATCGCAACCGAGAACAGCAGGGCGAAGCCGGTGAGTTCCAGGGATGCCGGCAGCCGCGTCGCGAGCTCTTGCCTCACCGGCTGGCCGGTCGAGACGGAAATACCGAGATCGCCGCGAACCAGGTCCTGCACATAGGTTACGAACTGTATGGGAAGTGGGCGGTCCAGGCCCATGCTGACCCGGGTCTGCTCGATGGATGCGGCGTCTGCTGCGGGGCCGGCGAAGTAAGCGGCAGGATCCCCTGGCAGCGCCCGGGTGAGCAGGAACGAGACAATGATGATGCCGACAATGACGGGAATCGCCTGAAGTAGACGCCAACCCACCAGCCGGCTTCGGGCCAGGGTGGTCATGGGAGGCTCCTTAGCGGCCATGCAGGACGCGTTGATCGAGCTGGCGGTGATACCAGAAGGTGTAACCGTCAAGGTTCGGTTGCATGGCGACGTTGAGGGCGGGCTGATAGAGCGGTATGCGCGGCACCTCCTCGAAGGCGATCTCGATCATGCGGCGGATCTTGGGAGCATAGTCGGGATCGTCCATGGCCATGAACAACGTCTCGTCGACCAGTTGGGCGACCTCCTCATTGTGGTAGTTCGAGGAGTTGAAGAGGTTGCCCTCGATATAAGCCCAGAAGAAGTAGTAACAGGGGGTGTTGAGCCAGCCGCCGAAGTTCTCCAGGTGTAGCGGCAGCTGCTTGTCGACCAGGGCACGGGTACGCCAGTTGGCGCCGGGAATCCGATCCAGGGTGACGGTGATGCCGATCCGGCCCAGGGCCTCCTGGATCAGCAGCGCGGTCGACTCCGCCCAGTCGGCCTGGCCCAGGTCGAAGGAGAGCGGCACCTCGAAGCCATCGGGGTAGTCGGACTCGGCCAGCAGGGCGCGGGCCCTGTCGAGATTGGTGTGGTAGGGGAACGGCTGGGGCCACTGGATATCATCCGGCGTGCTGCTCTCGCCGCCCCACATGGGAACGCCTCGATCATAGGCCGCATTCTGCAGGATGGCCTCATAGGGCACGGCCCAGGCGATGGCCTGGCGGACGCGGACGTCCTGGAACGGTTCGAAGGCCAGGTTGGGACACAGCACGTGGAGGCAGTTCTCGATTGGCGTGCTGACCACCTGCACGCTGGCATGCGCATCCAGCTCCATGGCATCGCGCGGGGGCACGTCCTGAGAGAGTTGAATATTGCCTCGCTCCAGCAGTGCGCGACGCGTTGAGGCGGACGGTACCTCACGCAGGATGATGCGCTCGGCGCCGGGCAACTCACCGCTGGCCCAGTCGGGGTTGCGGCGGTAGACCAGCTGCTGGCCTGGCTCCCAGCGTTCCACCATGAAGGCGCCAGAGCCCGCCGGGTTGCGATGCAGGTAATCCGTCGCCCAGGGGTCATCGTCGGTGGCGTGCTCGAGGGCGAGCTCGGAGTTGATGACGATGGCAATCGGTGTGGTGAGATTGGGCAGGGTCAGCTTCGAGGCGTGGGGCAAGTGGATGAGGAAGGTGCGCTCATCGACGGCCTCGAACTGTTCCGGACGGGTGGTGGAACCGGCGGCCATCTGGGTGGTGGGGAAGCCTCCCAGGGTCACGGCGCGATCGAACGACCACTTGACGTCCTGGGCGGTGACGGGGCGGCCGTCCCAGAAGGTGGCCTCGCGCAGGGTGAAGGTCAGGGTGCGGCCATCCCCGGAGACCTCCCATGACTCGGCGAGTTCGCCCTGGAGGTTGTCGTAGTCATAGCTCAGGGAGCCATCGTCCAGCGTCTTGGTGCCGAAGGTGAGCAGGCGGTCGTAGCAGTTCACCGCGACCTGGTAGCTGGGACGGTTGGTCCCGCTGCGATGGATATCCAGACTGTTGATGGTGCTGCCCATGACCACGACGAGCGTTTCGTCGGCGTTGGCCTGGGCAGGCATTGCCTTCAGGAAGGGCAGGTAGACGGCCCCGACGGTCAATGCGGAAGTCCCCTTCAGAAATTCACGGCGGTTCATGGTCGGCTCCTCGAAGTGTATGCACTTGGAAAAGTGCATACACTTCGCGGGCCAAGACCGCTGAACGGCAAAGCAAACAACCGAATATCAATGCATTAATCAGCGCGTGCGGGTGCGTCTAGGCGCATGCATACGAAGTGTGGTCGGCCTGGAATGCACCAGGTCGCTCCATGAAGTGCATGCACTTGCACCAGGGTGGTTCTGCTGTCACATGTGGGCATCCCGTATCAATGCCCTTTGTGCCAGGGTCATTACCGCCTGGTAGCCGTACCGCGAGCGTCCAGCCGGTCGGCCAGCTGCCGCACGGCGCGTCGGGCCAGGGGCGCCAGCTCGGCGTCTTCTCGCTCCAGGCAGGCGATCAGGCGCTGCTTCATCGGCCGGGCCCAGAAGGTCTCCAGATGGCGGCAGATGCCCGCCACGGCCTGGGTCTCGTCCCGGCCGCCGCCCAGGTTGGCGGCGATCTGATTGACCATGCGCACCAGGGTCGCGTCTTGTGTCCGTGACATCCTCGATTCCTCAGCCATGGGCCCGGGCCGGCGGCGATGCGGCGGGGCGATGATAGATCAGGTGGCGTCCCGGGCGGGCGAAGCCGACCAGCAGCAGGCCGGCCTCCCGGGCCTGTTCCACCGCCAGGGCCGTGGCTGCCGAGACGGCCACCAGGGCGCCGATGCCGGCGCTGGCGCTCTTGTGCACCATCTCGTAGCTGGCGCGGCTGGAAACCAGGGCGAAGCCGTCCGGGATGGGGCTGCCGCGGCGGGCCAGGGCGCCGATCAGCTTGTCCAGGGCGTTGTGGCGCCCCACGTCCTCCCTCACCAGTTGGATGCGCCCCCGGGTGTCGCACCAGGCGGCACCGTGGCAGGCGCCGGTGAGTGCCTGCAGGGTCTGATGATCGGCCAGATGCTTCAGGGCCTTCTGGATGGCGGCATCGTTCAGCGCCGGGGCCGTGACCCGGGGAATGGGGCGAATCGCCTGTTCCAGGGCCTCGGTGCCGCACAGGCCGCAGCCGGTGCGGCCGGCGAGATTGCGTCGCCGGGCCTTGAGCGCCGCCAGCCGCTGGCCGGCGATGCGCAGGTGCACCGCCAGGCCCCGGGCCTCCTCCCTTACCTCCAGGTCATGGCACTCGTGGAGGTGCGCCAGAATGCCCTCGGAGAGGCTGAAGCCCAGGGCGAGCTCCTCCAGGTCGGCGGGGCTCGCCATCATCACCGCGTGGGAGATGCCGTTGTAGACCAGGGCCACCGGTACTTCCCTGGCCAGGGCGTCTTTCGTGGGGGCGGCGAGGTGGCCGCTCGACCCTCGGCGCACCTCCACCGGGTGGTGCGCCACCGGCCGGTCCCACCTGTCGTCCCGCCGGTTCATGAGGCGGCTGCCTTGCCCGGCGCCTGCCGGGCCCCGGCCAGGTGGCGGCGCTGCTGACGGTCGAAGTCATCGAAGCGTCGCTGCCAGGCAGAGGGTTGGCTGACCTTCTCCACCTGCACCGCCGTGACCTTGTACT
Organism: Billgrantia endophytica; assembly: GCF_002879615.1. Classification (GTDB taxonomy): domain Bacteria; phylum Pseudomonadota; class Gammaproteobacteria; order Pseudomonadales; family Halomonadaceae; genus Halomonas; species Halomonas endophytica. The sequence goes on along the minus strand of NZ_PNRF01000017.1, from coordinate 95,559 downwards.
CGGGGCAGTTGGTGGCCCAGTCGGAGTTGTCGGTGGTGATCACGTTGGCACCGCTGCCCGGGTGATGGAAGGTGGTATAGACCACTCCCGGCTGCATGCGCTCGCTGAGCCGGGCGCGAAGCACCGTCTGGCCGGCGCGGCTGGTGATGCCCAGCCAGTCGCCGTTGCGGATGCCGCGCAGCTCGGCGTCGGAGGGGTGCAGCTCCAGCACATCCTCGTCGTGCCACCGCTGGTTGTCGGTGCGCCGGGTCTGGGCGCCGACATTGTACTGGGAGAGGATGCGCCCGGTGGTCAGCAGCAGCGGGAAGCGGCGGTTGGTGCGCTCTTCGGTGGCCACGTACTCGGTGATGGCGAAGCGCCCTCGGCCGATGGGGAAGTCGTCCGTATGCAGGGTCGGGGAGCCAAGGGGGTGGGCGTCGTTGCAGGGCCACTGCAGGCTGCCCTGGGCCTCGAGCCGCGCATAGCTGACCCCGGTGAAGCTTGGCGTGAGCCGGGCGATCTCGTCCATGATCTCCGACGGATGGGCGTAGTCCATGGGGTAGCCCAGGGCGCGGGCCAGCTCGACGGTGACCTCCCAGTCGGCCTTGCCGGCCAGTGGCGGCATCACCCGACGCACCCGGTTGATGCGCCGCTCGGCATTGGTGAAGGTGCCGTCCTTCTCCAGGAAGCTCGAGCCGGGCAGCAGCACATGGGCGTACTTGGCGGTTTCGTTGAGGAAGATGTCCTGGACGATCAGGCATTCCAGGGAGGAGAGCGCCGCCTCCACGTGCTGGGTGTTGGGATCGGACTGGGCGATGTCCTCGCCCTGCACGTAGAGCGCCTTGAAGCTGCCCTCGATGGCGGCGTCGAACATGTTGGGGATGCGCAGCCCCGGCTCGTCGTCCAGGGTGACGCCCCAGGCGGCCTCGAAGCGTCCACGGGCCTCGGCGTTGGCCACGTGCTGGTAGCCGGGCAGCTCATGGGGAAAGGAGCCCATGTCGCAGGAGCCCTGGACATTGTTCTGGCCGCGCAGCGGGTTCACCCCCACGCCTTCGCGGCCGATATTGCCGGTGGCCATGGCCAGGTTGGCGATGCCCATCACCATGGTGGAGCCCTGGCTGTGCTCGGTGACCCCCAGGCCATAGTAGATGGCGCCGTTGCCGGTGGCGTAGGTGCGCGCGGCCCGGCGCACGGCCTCGGCGGGTACCCCGGTGATCGCCTCGCTGGCCTCGGGGGAGTGGTGCGGTTCAACGATGAAGTCGCGCCAGGCCCGGTAGGCTTCGCCATCGCAGCGCCGGTCGATGAAATCGTGATCCTCCAGTCCCTCGGTGACGATCACATGCCCCAGGGCATTGATCAGTGCCACATTGGTGCCCGGACGCAGGGGCAGATGTTGTGCCTCCTTGAGGTGCGGGGTCTTCAGCAGATCGATGCGTCGCGGGTCGGCGACGATCAGGCGGGCCCCCTGGCGCAGGCGGCGGCGCATCAGCGAGCCGAACACCGGGTGGGCATCGGTGGGGTTGGCGCCGATCACCAGGATGGCATCGGCCTGCATCACCGAGTCGAAGGTCTGGGTGCCGGCGGACTCGCCCAGGGTGGTCTTGAGGCCGTAGCCGGTGGGAGAGTGGCAGACCCGGGCGCAGGTATCGGTGTTGTTGTTGCCGAAGGCCGCCCGCACCAGCTTCTGCACCAGATAGGTCTCCTCGTTGGTGCAGCGCGAGGAGGTGATGCCGCCGATGCTCTCGCGGCCGTATCTGGCCTGGATCGCCTTGAGGCGCGATGCGGCGAAGGCGAAGGCCTCTTCCCAGCTCACTTCGCGCCAGGGCTGATCGATGGTGTCGCGGATCATCGGTGTGGTGAGGCGATCGGGATGGGTGGCGTAGCCGAAGGCGAAGCGCCCCTTGACGCAGGAGTGACCGTGATTGGCGTCGCCGCCCTTGTAGGGCACCATCCGCACCAGCTGATCGCCCTTCATCTGCGCCTCGAAGGAGCAGCCGACCCCGCAGTAGGCGCAAGTGGTGACGATACTGTGCTCGGGCTGGCCGGCGTCGATGACACTCTTCTCCATCAGGGTGGCGGTGGGGCAGGCCTGGACGCAGGCGCCGCAGGAGACGCAGTCGGAGTCCATAAAGGCCTCCGCTTGTCCTGCTACGACTTGCGAATCGAAGCCGCGCCCCTCGATGGTCAGGGCGAAGGTGCCCTGTACCTCCTCGCAGGCCCGCACGCAGCGCGAGCAGACGATGCACTTGCTGGGGTCGAAGCTGAAGTAGGGGTTGGAGTGATCGGCCGCCGCGGCCAGGTGGTTCTCGCCCTCGAAGCCGTAGCGTACCTGGCGCAGCCCCACGGCACCGGCCATGTCCTGCAATTCGCAGTCGCCGTTGGCCGAGCAGGTGAGGCAGTCCAGGGGGTGATCGGAGATATACAGCTCCATGACGTTGCGGCGCAGCCGAGCCAGCCGCTCGTTCTGCGTGGCCACCCGCATGCCGGCCTCCACCGGGGTGGTGCAGGCGGCCGGGGTGCCGCGCTTGCCGTCCACCTGTACGGCGCACAGCCGGCAGGAGCCGAAGGCCTCCAGACTATCGGTGGCGCACAGCTTGGGAATCTGGATGCCGGCCAGGCTGGCGGCACGCAGCACCGAGGTACCCTCGGGCACGCTCACCGTGAAGCCATCGATCTCCAGGCTGACCAGCGTCTCGGAGAGTCGCGCCGGGGTGCCATGGTCCTTATCGAAAGAAACCTCGTTGGGATCGAAGTGTTGCAACATGACGTCATCCTCCTCCCGCTCAGCGCTGCAGGTCGTCGGGAAAGTGTTTCATCACACTCTGGACGGGGAAGGGTGTCATGCCCCCCATCGCGCAGAGGGATCCGTCTACCATGGTGTCACAGAGATCGGCCAGCAACTCGAGATTGGCTTCGCGGGCATTGCCGGCACGGATGCGATCGATGACCTCCACGCCGCGGGTCGAGCCGATGCGGCAGGGGGTACACTTGCCGCAGGACTCCACCTTGCAGAACTCCATGGAGAAGCGTGCCTGCTCCGCCATGTCGACGCTGTCGTCGAACATCACCACGCCGCCGTGGCCGAGCACCGCACTCTCTGCGGCGAAGGCCTCGTAGTCCAGCGGCAGGTCCCACTGGGCCTCGGGCAGGTAGGCGCCCAGGGGGCCACCCACCTGGACGGCGCGCAGCGGCCGGCCGCTGGCGGTGCCGCCACCGAAGCCCTCCATCAGCTCACGCAGGCTGGTGCCGAAGGCCAGCTCCACCAGGCCGCCGCGCCGGACATTGCCGGCCAGCTGCAGCGCCAGGGTGCCCCGGGAGCGGCCCATGCCGTAATCGGAGTAGGCCGAGGCCCCCTCGGCGAGGATATAGGGCACCGCGGCCAGCGACAGCACGTTGTTGACCACGGTGGGGCGCCCGAAGAGGCCCTCGATGGCCGGCAGCGGCGGTTTGAAGCGCACCAGGCCGCGTTTGCCCTCCAGGCTCTCCAGCAGCGCGGTCTCCTCGCCACAGATATAGGCGCCGGCCCCCAGGCGCACTTCCAGGTGGAAGCGCTGGCCGCTGCCGCGGATATCGTCGCCCAGGTAGCCGTCGGCCTCGGCGCGGACGATGGCCTCGTCGAGGATCGTCTTGGCCAGCGGGTATTCGGAGCGCAGGTAGATATAGCCCTGGGTGGCGCCCACGGCAAGGCCGGCGATGGCCATGCCCTCGATCAGCAGATAGGGGTCGCACTCCATCGCCAGGCGATCGGCGAAGGTGCCGGAGTCGCCCTCGTCGGCGTTGCAGACGATGTACTTCTGGTCCGCCTCGGTGTCGAGCACCGTCTGCCACTTGATGCCGGTGGGGAAGGCGGCGCCGCCACGGCCGCGCAGCCCCGAGGCCTTGATCTCCTCGACGATGGCCTGGGGCGTGCGGGTCAGGGCGACCGCCAGGCCACGGAAGCCGTCGTGGGCCAGGTAGTCGGCGAGGGAGAGCGGGTCGGTGAGGCCGATACGGGCGAAGGTAAGGCGCTGCTGGCGGGCGAACCAGGGCAGTGCCTCGGTGGCGCCCAGGGCCAGGGGATGGCCTCCTTCCAGCAGGCCCCCGTCGAGCAAGCCCCCATCGAGCAGGCTCGGGATATCGTCGGCGGTGACCGGGCCATAGGCCAGGCGGCCATCGGTGGTCTCCACTTCTACCAGGGGCTCCAGCCAGGCGGCACCGCGGGAGCCGTTGCGCACCAGGGTGATGGCCAGGCCACGGGCGCGGGTTTCCTGCACCAGGCGCTCGGCCACCTCGTCGGCGCCCAGGGAAAGGGCCGTGGTGTCGCGGGGCACGAAGACGCGAATGCTCATCCGACCACCTTCAGCAGCCGGGTGCGCAGCTCGTCGGTCAGGGTATCGAAGCGCTCGGGGGTCACCCGGCCCAGCACCCTGTCATCCACCCGGACAGTGGGGCCGCAGGCGCAGTTACCCAGGCAGTAGACCGCCTCCAGGGTGATCTCCCGATCGGCGGTGGTATGGTGAAAGTCGATGCCCAGGCGTGCCTTTGCGTGGGCCTCGAGCCGGCGGGCGCCCACCGCCTGGCAGGCCTCGGCGCGGCAGATCTGCACCACATGACGCCCGGGAGGCGTGGTGCGGAAGTGGTGGTAGAAGCTGATCACCCCGTGCACCTCGGCGCGGGTCTGGCCCAGGGCCTCGGCGATCGTCGCCACGGTGGCCTCCGGGATGAAGCCGAAACGATCCTGAATGGCATGCAGGATGGGCAGCAGCGCCCCCGGCTGGTGCTTCAGGGCATCGATCTCGGCCTGGATCGATTGCGGCGTCCACTCTCGAGACTCGCTCATCGCGCTTCCCCGATTCTTGTCGTCTCTGTTTATATAGGCACGTTCATTCCTATTTAAGAAACTGCGTGCGTCACGGTATCTATCAAAGCTAGCATCTGCGCTGAAATCACAAAATATGAAAGTTTGTTCCTATGAAGCGGATCACGATCACACCGGCCTGGTACTTCAGCGATGAAGCAGGCAATCAGATCGACCCGACCCTGTTTCTGCTGCTCGAGGCGGTGCATCGCCACGGCAAGCTGACCCGGGCCGCCGAGGACGTGGGCGTCTCCTACCGGCACGCCTGGAACCTGCTCAACAAGTGGGGGGAGTTCTTCGGCATCCCGCTGGCCGAACTGGCGCGGGGGCGGGGGGCGCGGCTCTCGCCGCTGGGCGAGAAGCTGCTGTGGGCCGAGCAGCGGGTGATCGCCCGCCTGGGGCCGCAGCTGGAGAGCCTGGGGTCGGAGCTCAATCTGGCCATCCAGCAGCAACTGGAGGGGGTCCAGCCGGTGTTGCGTCTGCATGCCAGTCATGGCTTTGCCGTGGAGCTGTTGCCGAAGCATCTTCGGGAGCTACGCCTCGACCTGCAATACTGCAGCCCCCGGGAGGCCCTGGTGGCGCTCCGTCGCGGCGCCTGCGACCTGGCTGGCTTCCACCTGCCCCAGGGCGAGGTGGGCAAGGCGATCAGCCGGGACTATCGCGACCTGCTCAAGCCGCGCAGCCACCGGGTGATCGGCTTCATCACCCGTCGCCAGGGGTTGATGGTGGCGCCGGGCAATCCCAAGGGGCTGCGTGACCTGGAGGGGCTGGCAGGAGGCTCGTTGCGCTTTATCAATCGCCAGGCGGCCTCCGGCACCCGGGCGCTGCTCGACGGCCTGCTGGCGATGGAGGGCATCGCGGCGTCACGTATCCGCGGCTATGAAGTGGAGGAGTACACTCACTCGGCGGTGGCCGCCTATGTAGCCGCCGGTATGGCCGACGCGGGCTTCGGGGTGGAGGCGGCGGCACGTCGCTTCGGGCTCGACTTCGTACCGCTGGCCATGGAGCACTACCTGCTGGTCTGCCATCAGCGCAGCCTGGCTGAGCCACGCTTTGCGTTCCTGCTCGAGGTGCTCAAGAGCGAGACCTTTCAGTCGGCGGTGAAGGCGCTGCCGGGTTATGCCCCGAACCGCTGCGGAGAGGTAACGAGTGTCGAGGCACTTTTCGAGGAGACGGACCCCGCCAGCTGGCGGGAGGCCAGCGCTTTCTGACGTACCTTTCTCAGGGTGCGTTCCAGTCCACGACACTGTCCCATGAGTAGCGTTCAGGCGGTGGTGAGGCACTGCAGCGCCATGGCGGCGGCGGCGGTGCGGTTTTCCACGCCGAGCTTGCGGAAGACCTGTTCCAGGTGCTTGTTGACGGTGCGTGGGCTGAGGTCGAGGATCTGGCCGATCTCGCGGTTGGTCTTGCCCTGGGCGATCCACAGCAGCACCTGCGCCTCGCGACGGGTGAGGCGTAGTTGAGTCTGGAGCAGCCGGCTTTCGTCGTCGCCGTCGCGGTGCAGCAGGCGGAACAGGTGTTCGCCGGGGGTGGATTCCCCGAGGTAGCGCAGGCGCAGTTCGCTGGGTGGCAGGTTGAGAGCCAACTGATCGCCGGGCTGGGGTTGTCGTTTCAACCAGCGTTGGATGTAGTCCGCCAGGTTGTCCAGGCGCTCGGGGCGCCGTTCGTCGTCACCGCCCAGCCACTGTTCCGCCTGAGGGGTGGCCCAGCGCCAGTGGCCCTGGTCGTCGGTGGAGAATGACGCCTGGCCGAGGCGGTCCAGGGCGGTGTGGGCGCTTTGGGTCAGGCGGGCGTTGTTGAGGTGCACGCGAATGCGGGCGATCAGTTCGTCGGTGCGTACCGGCTTGGTGACATAGTCCACGCCACCGGCTTCCAGGCCGCGTATCACATCCTCGGCATCGCAGAGCCCGGTCATGAAGATCACCGGTACGGCCGCCAGGTCCGGGCGGCTCTTGAGTCGTCGGCAGGTTTCGAAGCCGTCCATGTGGGGCATCACGGCATCCATGAGGATCAGGTCGGGAACCATCTTCTCGGCGATGTCGAGCGCCTGGGTGCCTTCCAGGGCGATCAGGGCGGTGAGTCCGGCCTGATCCAGGGCGTGGTGGATCATACCCAGGGAATCCGGGGAATCGTCCACCACCAGAATCAGGTCCTTGCGGGTGGCGACGGTCATGGGGGAGCCTCCAGCAGTCGTATCAGTCGATGGAAATCGAAACGGCTCAGCGCACTTTCCAGAGAGTCCGCCAGGGGCGTGGCTATCTCCCCGCTGCGGCGCGCTCGCCGCAGGCTGTCGCGCAGGCCGCGCAGGTGGCCGATCTCGGCCAGTGCGACCAGTTCGTCGCGCAGTGCGCCGTTCAGTTCCAGCGCTTTCAGTGGTATGCGGTCGGTCGTGTCGGCGCATGGCTCGCTGTGGTGCAACCAGTTCAGCTTGAGCTGCCTGGCCAGGGTGTCGAGCAGGGTGCCCAGCTTGAACGGCTTGATCAGGTAGTCGTCGTGCAGGCCGCCGGCCAGGGCGTCCACCTGGCTCTCCCGGGCGCTGGCCGAGAACATCACCAGCGGGCCGCGATAGCCCTGCTGGCGCAGACGGCGGGCGGTCTGCCAGCCGTCCAACCCTGGCATGGCCACGTCCATCAGCACCAGGTCCGGGGCGTTCTGGCGTGCCAGGACGAGGCCGGTCTGGCCGTCGGGCGCTTCGATGACCTGGAAGCCCAGCGGGGTGAGCATGTCGCTGATCAGCCCCCGGTGCGAGGGGTCGTCGTCGACGACCAACAGCGTGCGACGGTCACCCAGGTAGCCGTCGACGGGGTGGTCCGGCGTGCGTTCGGGTTCTCCTCGGGGGGCGCTGGAGAGCATCACCGAGAGGCGGAATTCGCTGCCCATGCCGGGGTGGCTGCTGACTTGAAGATCGCCGCCCATGATGTCGGTCAGCAGCTTGGTGATGGTCAGCCCCAGGCCGGTACCGTGCACCGCCGGCACGCCCGGTTTGCGCACCCGTTCGAAGGGACGAAAGATGCGCTGCATGTCTTCCTCGTCGATGCCGACGCCGGTATCGCGGATGGTGAATTCGGCCACCTGGTTGCGATAGCGGAAGTTCAGCGTCACGCGTCCCTGGTTGGTGAACTTGATGGCGTTGGAGAGCAGATTGATGAGGATCTGGCGCAGTCGCTTCTCGTCGGTGGTGACCCATTCCGGAATACGCCCTTGACTGTGGAAGACGAAGTCGATGCCCTTTTCCTGCGCCTGCAGGCGGAACATGACCACCAGTTCGTCGATCAGGGCGCTGACCCGGACCCGGTTGCGGTAGAGCTCCAGCCGCCCGGCCTCGATCTTGGAGATTTCCAGCAGACCTTCGATGAGGTCGGAAAGGTGTTCGGTGCTGCGGCGAATGGCGGCCACCGCCTCGCGGCGATTCTCGGGGATGTTCGGGTCGTGCTCCAGCAGTTGGGCATAGCCGAAGGCGGCGTTCAGCGGTGAGCGCAGCTCGTGGCTGAGTCCGGTGAGGTAGCGGCTTTTCGCCTGGTTGGCGGCTTCCGCCAGTTCCTTGGCTTGTTGCAGGGCAAGGTCGGTCTTCTCGTGGGCCTCGATCTCCGCCATCAGCATGCGCGTCTGGCGGTGGGACTCTTCCTGGGCGACCACTCGGCTTTCATGGGCGAGTACGAACAGCCAGGCCACCACGCCGCTGATGATCGCCAGGATGGCGAAGATCTTGGCCAGCGTGGTAGCCATCAGCTCGCGCATTTCCGGGCCCAGGTCGGGAAGCTGATAGAAGACCAGTACCAGAAAGCCCGCGATCACCAGGCTGATCAGGATCAGCAGTCCGAGGAAATGGCCCATGCGCGAATTGAGGTGCTTGAGCGCGCGCTCCGGCAGGATCGCGCCCAGCCAGTCGATGAGCTGTTGCTGGAAGCCGGCGTGCTGCTTGCAGGCGTCGTTGCAGCGTGCGTCCAGGGAGCAGCATAGCGAACAGATCGGGCTGTTGTAGGCGGGGCAGAAGGCCATGTCTTCGTCGTCGAAGTGGTGCTCGCAGATACAGCAGGGGCGGCCCCGGGTGGCGGTGGCCGGTTCCGGGGTACGGGCGATGTAGTAGCGACCACGGGTGTACAGGGCGATGGCCGGGGCGGCGATGAAGGCGGTGAGCAGCGCCAGGAAGGAGGCCAGTGCCGCCGGTGCTTCGCCCCACAGACCGAAACGCGCCGCCAGCGCCACGCCGGTGGCCAGCAGAACGGAGCCGAAGCCCACCGGGTTGAGGTCATAGAGGTAGGCGCGCTTGAACTCGATGTGCTTGGGGCTCAAGCCCAGCGGCTTGTTGATCACCAGGTCGGCCACCAGGGCACCGATCCAGGCCATCGCCACCATCGAGTAGCTGCCGAGGATGGCCTCGAAGGCCCGGTAGATGCCGATCTCCATCAGCACCAGGGCGATCATCACGTTGAACACCAGCCACACCACGCGGCCGGGGTGGCTGTGGGTGAGGCGCGAGAAGAAGTTCGACCAGGCGATGGAACCGGCGTAGGCGTTGGTGACGTTGATCTTGAGCTGGGAGAGCACCACGAAGATGCCGGCCAGGGCCATCAGCGTGGCGGGATGGGTGGTGATGTGGCCGAAGGCCACCAGGTACATGTGCATTGGCTCCTGGGCCTCGCCTCGCGACAGCCCGTGGGAGAAGGCCAGTACCGCCAGGAACGAGCCGGCCAGAGTCTTGATGGCGCCGACGATGACCCAGCCGGGCCCGCCGGCCAGCATCGCCAGCCACCAGCGCAGCCGTTTGCCTGGGGTGGGCTCGGGCAGGAAGCGCAGGAAGTCCACCTGCTCGCCGATCTGCGCCACCAGCGCGAACATCACCGTCGCCCCGGCACCGAACAGCAGCAGGTCGAAGCCGCCCCCCGGGTTGTCGAGGCCGTCGAAGTCCGACCAGCGCCCCAGCGATTCGGGGTCCTGGAACAGGATGAACACGAAAGGAGCCAGCTGCAGGATGATCCACAGCGGTTGGGTCCAGACCTGGAAGCGGCTGATGTAGGTGATGCCATGGGTGACGATGGGGATCACCACCAGCGAGCTGATCACATAGCCCAGCGTGAGGGGAATGCCGAACAGCACTTCCAGTGCCAGGGCCATGATCGCCGCTTCGAGGGCGAAGAAGATGAAGGTGAAGGTGGCGTAGATCAGCGAGGTCAGCGTGGAACCCAGGTAACCGAAGCCGGCGCCACGCGTGAGCAGGTCGATGTCGACGCCGTAGCGGGCGGCATAGTAGCTCACCGGCACGCCGAGCAGGAATATCGTCAGGCTCACCACGAGGATCGCCACGACCGCGTTGGTGAAGCCGTAGTTGAGGGTCATGGCCCCGCCGATGGCTTCCAGGGCGAGGAAGGAGATGGCACCCAGGGCGGTGAGCGCGACCCGGCTGGCGGACCAGCGGCGCGCCGACTTGGCGGTGAAGCGCAGCGCGAAGTCTTCCAGTGTCTGGTTGGCGACCCACTTGTTGTAGTTGCGCCTAACGCGAAAGATCCGCTGCTGAATCGTCATGCTTGCCCGTCCATTGCTGTGCGCTGGGGGGTACCCTGCACATGGCGTCTTGTTGTTTGCCCTTTCGTCGCGTGTGCCGTCGCTTGCGTCGCATCACGCGGACGACTGCTCACGCTAAAAGTAAGCGGAAAGGGTGGCGGAAGCCATTGGACTCTATCGCAGCCTATGTGCCGGGTCGCCGGGACGATATGCGTCAAATGACGTAGTGCCATGGAGTATTCCCCGCATGGGCGCCTGGCGGCGGGGTTCCCATACTTGATCGGCGAGGGACTCATACAACCCACTTCGCTGACCTGGGGACCGACATGAAAACAACCAAAGACACCACATCGCGGCGGCGCCGTCATTTACTGGCGGGGCTGGCGGCGCTACCGTTGGCGCTGGCGCTATCCACTTCCGTGTTCGCCAATCCATCCACCGAGGAGGTCAATACCACCGGCCTGGCGGTCACCGACGACACGGTGAGGGTCGGTATCCTGCACTCGCTGACCGGTACCATGGCGATCAGCGAGACCGGCTCGGTGGAAGCGGAGCAGCTGGCCATCGAGCAGATCAATGCCCAGGGCGGGGTGCTGGGGCGCCAGATCGAGCCGATCATCGAGGATGGCGCCAGCGACTGGCCGACCTTCGCCGACCGTACCCGCAAGCTGCTGACCCAGGACAACGTGGCGGCGATCTTCGGCGCCTGGACGTCCGCTTCGCGCAAGGCAATGCTGCCGGTGCTGGAGCGCGAGAACGGCCTGCTCTACTACCCGACCTTCTATGAAGGACTCGAGGAGTCGCCCAACGTCATCTACACGGGCCAGGAAGCCACCCAGCAGATCCTTGCCGGCATCGACTGGGCATGGAACGAGCAGGGCGCCCGCACCTTCTACCTGATCGGCTCGGACTACATCTGGCCGCGCACGTCGATGAAGATCGCGCGTATCCACATCGAGGACGTGCTCGGCGGCGAGGTGCTGGGCGAGGACTACGCGCCTCTCGGCCACACTTCCTTCGGTTCCAACATCAACCGCATCCGGCTGCGCAATCCCGACGTGATCTTCGCCGCCGTGGTCGGCGGCAGCAACGTGGCGTGGTTCCGCCAGCTCAATGCCGCCGGTATCAACGCCGAGAACCAGACGCTGCTGACCATCTCCGTCACCGAGGACGAAGTGCTGGGGATCGGCGGCGAGAACGTCGAGGGCTTCTACTCCTCGATGAAGTATTTCCAGAGCCTCGACAACGACAACAACGCCGCCTTCGTCGCAGCCTTCAAGGAGCGCTGGGGCGAGGATAGCGTGATCGGCGACGTGACCCAGGCCGCCTATCTCGGCCCCTGGCTGTGGAAGGCCGGCGTGGAGAAGGCCGGCAGCTTCGACGTCGATGCGGTCTCCGCCGCCATGGCCGACATCGAGCTGACCACGGCGCCCGAAGGCTACGTCAAGGTGCACCCGAACCGCCACCTGTGGAGCCAGACCCGCATCGGGCGCTGGAACGGCGATGGCCAGGCCACGGTGGTCTGGGAGTCCGATCTGATCGAGCCCAACCCGTTCCCGGAAGGCTATCAGTAAGCCCCACCCCTGGCCGTGGCGGCGCGATGCCGCCACGGCCCACCACGACGTTCCGCTCAACGCTGTCTGCTACAGGGGGAAGCCACCATGGGTGGATTCAGCGCACAAGACCTAACCGCCATCTTCGTCATGCAGGGCTTCGCCGGGTTGAGCTTCTTCAGCGTGCTGCTGTTGATGGCGCTGGGTCTGGCGATCATCTACGGCCAGATGCGGGTCATCAACATGGCTCACGGGGAGTTCATGGTCATCGGTGCCTATGCCACCTACCTGCTCACCAGTGCCCTGCGCCATCTGCCGGGGGGATTGGACGTTTCGGTATTCCTGGCCATCCCGGTGGCGTTCCTGGCCGCCTTCGTGGTCGGTTATTTCATCGAGTGGCTATTGATCCGCCACCTCTACCATCGGCCGTTGGACACCCTGCTGGCCACCTGGGGGTTGGCGCTGATCATGCAGCAGGGCTTTCGCTCGGCCTTCGGCGCTCGTGAGGTGAGCGTACCGGTGCCGGATTGGCTGCGCGGCTCCTATCGCCCGACGATGATGATCGACATTCCGCTCAACGGCCTGGCGATCATGCTGCTCACCGTACTGGTCACCGTCGCGGTGTGGTGGTTCCTCTATCGCTCGCGCTGGGGGCTGCGGGTGCGCTGCACCACCGCCAACCGCGAGATGAGCGGTGCGGTGGGCATCAACACCAAGCGTGTCGATCGCATGACCTTCGCCATCGGTTGCGGCATCGCCGGCATCGCCGGGGCGGCGTTCACCACCATCTCCTCCACCGGGCCGACCAGCGGTTCGCTGTACATCGTCGACACCTTCCTGGTGGTGGTCTTCGGCGGCGCGGGCAGTCTGGTCGGCACCATCGCCTCGGCCTTCTCCATCGCCCAGGCCCAGTCGATCATGGAGTTCTTCATGGGTGGTTCGATGGCCAAGGTCCTCACCCTGCTGACGGTGATCGGCATCCTGCTGCTGCGCCCGGAAGGGTTGGTGGCCAGCAAGGTTCGCCGCTGAAGGAGCACAATTGAAATGATCAAGCTTCCCGGTTTTCTCCACGGCCGCCACGGCGGCCTGGCCGGCATCCTGATCCTGGCGGCGATCCTGATGATCGTGATGCCAGCGATGCTCGACCTCTACCGGCTGAATCTGGCCGGACGCTATCTCACCTACGCCTTCGTCGCCGTCGGGCTGGTGCTGTGCTGGGGCTACGGTGGCATCCTCAGCCTCGGTCAGGGGATCTTCTTCGGTGTCGGCGGTTACGCCATGGCGATGTTCCTCAAGCTCGAAGCCTCCGATCCCGAGAGCACCCGTATCCAGACCACCCCGGGCATTCCCGACTTCATGGACTGGAACCGTATCACCGAACTGCCGTGGTTCTGGGTGCCGTTCAACAGCCTCACCTTTACCATCATTGCCGTATTGGTATTGCCCGCCGCCTTCGCCTTCGTGATCGGCTACGCGATGTTCAAGCGCCGCGTCAGCGGCGTCTATTTCGCCATCATCACCCAGGCGCTGGCGGTGGTGCTGACCATCCTCATCGTCGGCCAGCAGGGCTATACCGGCGGCATCAACGGCATCACCGACCTGCGTACGCTGAAGGGCTGGGACATCCGCGACGACAGCGCCCAGTACCTGCTCTACTACCTCAACGCGACGCTGCTGATCGGCTGCGTGCTGCTCGGACGCTGGGTGCTCAACGGCAAGTACGGGCGCATTCTCACCGCGCTGCGCGACCGCGAGGACCGGGTGCGTTTCTCCGGCTACGACGTGGCCAATTTCAAGGTCTTCATCTTCTGTCTGGCGGCCTTCATGTCGGGGATCGGCGGTGCCATGTTCACCCTGCAGGTCGGCTTCATGTCGCCCTCCTTCGTCGGCATCGTGCCCTCCATCGAGTTCGTCATCTTCGCCGCCGTGGGTGGGCGCCTGTCGCTGCTCGGCGGGGTGTATGGCGCGCTGCTGGTCAGCTACGCCAAGACGATGTTCGCCGAGGCCTATCCGCAACTTTGGCAGGTGATGATCGGCGCGGTGTTCATCCTGGTGGTGCTGGTGCTGCCCTACGGGCTGGCCAGCGTCTACCAGCGCTACGGCAAGCGCGCCGTCGCCAAGCTGAAAGGCTCGCGTCACCCCGGAGACACACCGACGCCACCGGCCGCTTCAGTCGTGCCAGGGGCCCGTCGCGACGCCACCGCGAAGGCCGGGTCCGCGCTGCCTCATGACAGTGTCACGGAGGGCCGGCCATGAGCTCGAATACCGACTTTCTGCTGTCAATCGAGGACCTCACCGTCTCCTTCGATGGCTTCAAGGCCATCGAGGGCCTGGCCTTCTACATGGACAAGAACGAGATGCGCGTGGTGATCGGCCCCAACGGGGCCGGCAAGACCACCTTGCTCGACCTGATCTGCGGCAAGACCCGCGCCACCGAGGGCTCGATCAAGTTCAAGGGCAAGGAGCTGACCCGCATGAGCGAGCACCGCATCGTCTGGGAGGGCGTGGGTCGCAAGTTCCAGAACCCCTCGATCTACGAAGGGCTGACGGTATTCGACAACCTCGAGGCCTCCTATCCACGGGGGCGTGGCGTGTTCGGCGCGCTGGCTTTCAAGCGCGATGAGGAGGTCATACAGCGTATCCACCAGGTGGCACGGGAGATCCAGCTCGACGACAAGCTGGAACAGGAAGCCGGGTTGCTGAGCCATGGCCAGAAGCAATGGCTGGAGATCGGCATGCTGCTGATCCAGGACCCCGAGCTGTTGCTGCTCGACGAACCGGTGGCGGGGATGAGCCTGAGCGAGCGCCTGGAGACGGCGGAACTGCTCAAGGCCATCGCCAAGGGCCGCTCGGTGGTGGTGATCGAGCATGACATGGAGTTCGTGAAGTCCCTGGGCGGCAAGGTGACCGTGCTGCACCAGGGGAAAATCCTTGCCGAGGGTTCGATGGACGCGCTCCAGCAGGACAAGCGCGTCATCGACGTCTACCTGGGCCATTGAGGGAGGCTACCGTCATGCTGGAAGTCAAGGATCTACGGGTGAGCTACGGCCAGAGCGAGGTCATTCATGGCATCGACTTCGTCACCGCCAAGGACGAGACACTGGCGATCATGGGGCGCAACGGCATGGGCAAGACCACCCTGTTCAAGTCGTTGATCGGCATCCTCCCGGGCAGTTCGGGCAGCATCGTGCTCGATGGCCGCGAGGTGGGCAACCTGCCCAGCCACGAGCGGGTGGCGGCGGGCCTGGCCTACGTTCCGCAAGGACGGATGATCTTCCCCAACCTGACAGTGATGGAGAACATCGAGTCGGGTCTGGAAACGCTGAAGACCAGCAAGGTGCCGGACGAGATATTCGATCTCTTCCCGGTGCTGCGCGAGATGCGCAAGCGCAAGGGCGGCAATCTCTCCGGGGGGCAGCAGCAACAACTGGCCATTGCCAGGGCGCTGGTGTCCGAGCCCAAGGTACTGCTGCTGGATGAGCCGACCGAAGGCATCCAGCCCTCCATCATCAAGGACATCGCCCACACCCTCAACGAGATTCGCCGGATGAAGAAGATCGCCATCGTGGTGTCGGAGCAGGTGCTCAGCTTCACCATGGCGATCGCCGACCGTCTGGCGGTGATCGAGAAGGGCAAGATCATCCACGAGGAGGAGGGCAAGAGCGCCAATCAGGAGAAGATTGCCAGTTACCTGGCGGTCTGAGAGTGTCTGCGACCTACTGCGCTCGACGATGCTGTGTTGAAATGAAACTTAAAATGCTCATTTACTCCAGTAAACTCCGCTTTTGCGTTTCATTTCGCCTTGCCTCGTCTTCGCTCATGACGGTCGCCTTTCCCAGTAATCGACCCTGAAAGTCATCGATCCTGAAGGAGTGCAACATGCGTCATGGCGATATTTCCAGCAGCGACGACACCGTGGGCGTCGCGGTGGTCAACTACAAGATGCCGCGCCTGCATACCCGCGACGAGGTGCTGGCCAATGCCCGCGACATCGCCGAGATGATCAAGGGCATGAAGGTGGGCCTGCCGGGCATGGACCTGGTGGTGTTCCCCGAATACAGCACCATGGGCATCATGTACGACCACGACGAGATGATGGCCACCGCCGCCACCGTGCCCGGCGACGAGACCGCCATCTTCGCCGCCGCCTGCCGGGAGGCGAACACCTGGGGCGTGTTCTCGCTCACCGGCGAGCGTCACGAGGAACACCCGCGCAAGGCGCCCTACAACACGCTGGTACTGATCGACAACCACGGGCAGGTGAAACAGAAATACCGCAAGTGCATTCCCTGGTGCCCCATCGAGGGCTGGTATCCCGGCGATACCACCCATGTCAGCGACGGGCCCAAGGGCATGAAGATCAGTCTGATCATCTGCGACGATGGCAACTACCCGGAGATCTGGCGCGACTGCGCGATGAAGGGTGCCGAGCTGATCGTGCGCTGCCAGGGCTACATGTATCCGGCCAAGGAGCAGCAGGTGCTGATGGCCAAGACCATGGCCTGGGCCAACAACTGCTACGTGGCGGTGGCCAATGCCGCCGGTTTCGATGGCGTCTACAGCTATTTCGGCCACTCGGCGATCATCGGCTTCGACGGCCGTACCCTGGGCGAATGCGGCGAGGAGGAGATGGGTATCCAGTACGCCCAGCTCTCCATCAGCCAGATCCGCGACGCCCGCGCCAACGACCAGTCCCAGAACCACCTGTTCAAGCTGCTGCATCGTGGCTACACCGGTGTGCACGCCTCCGGCGACGGCGACAAGGGCATCGCCGACTGTCCCTTCGAGTTCTACCGCACCTGGGTGATGGATGCGCAGAAGGCGCAGGAGAACGTCGAGGCGCTGACCCGTGGCACCGTCGGCGTGGCGCAATGTCCGGTGGGCGAATTGCCGGTCGAGGGCAGGGAGCGGGCTGCCGGCGGCTGAAACCAGCGAGGAGCGGGCCATGCCATTCATCAATGACCGGCTGGCGGAGCAGCGGCGGCAACTCGCCGGCGAGCGCCACTCGCTGGTCGCGGAACGGGTGTCGCGCTTCCTGTTCGAGCCGGAGCGGGTAATGGTCCTGCTGCGCGAGCGCATCGTCGGCCAGGACGCGGTATTGGACGCCATGGAGGCCATGCTGCAGGTGGTCAAGGCCGACATCGGCGCGGAGCAGCGGCCGCTGGCGGTGCACCTGTTCATCGGGCCCACCGGCGTCGGCAAGACGGAAACCGTGCGCCTGCTCGCCCAGGCCATTCACGGCAGTGCCGACGCGTTGTGCCGCATCGACATGAACACCCTGGCTCAGGAGCATTACGCCGCTGCCCTGACCGGCGCGCCACCGGGTTATGTGGGCAGCAAGGAGGGCCACACGCTGTTCGACGTCGAGGCCATTCAGGGCAGCTTCGGCAAGCCGGGGCTGGTGCTGTTCGACGAACTGGAGAAGGCCAGCCCCGAGGTGGTGCGTTCGCTGCTCAACGTGCTGGACAACGGCCAGCTCGTCCTTTCCGGCGGTACCCGCCGGATCGACTTCCGCAACACGCTGATCTTCATGACCAGCAACGTCGGTGCCGGCGACGTCGCCGCCTACCGCGAGCGCTTCCGGCATGGCTGGCGGCGCTGGCTGCGCCTCGCTCCGCGCGGGGAGGATGCGGTGCTGGAGCAGGCGCTGCATCGGCGTTTCGACCCGGAGTTCCTCAATCGTATCGATCGCATCCTGGCGTTTCGTCGTCTCGACGGTCGCTGGCTGTCCACCTTGCTGGAGATCGAACTGGGCAAGCTCAATCGCCGCCTGGATCGCTGCGGTGCCCATCTGGAACTGGATGACGATGTCCGCCGCCACCTATGCCGGACGCACGACGTTCGCTTCGGTGCCCGGGACCTGTCGCGTCGCCTGCGCGCCGAGCTGGAACCGGCATTGGCCCGAGCGCTGCTCGCGTCCCCCGCTGAGTTCCACTTCCTGGCCCGGCGGCTCGACGGCGTGCTGGAGGTATGTCCCGACGATGCCGGGCAATACGTCGAATGACGTAGTCGCGGTGGTGTTTTCGCCAATGGCGGCGGCTTCTACGCTTATCGATAGTGGGACATGACGCAACGCGTTTCTGTCCCGCCGGCGGTCCGACTGCGCCATTGCCCATCGAATGAACGGAACACGAGGAATCCAGACCATGGCCGATACCATCATCAAGATCGATCTGAGCAAATCGCCCTACGAGAACGAGAAGGTTCATAACCGCTGGCATCCGGACATCCCCATGGCGGCCATGGTCAAGCCCGGCGACGACTTCATCGTCGAGTGCCACGACTGGACCGGGGGCCAGATCCACAATGACGACAGCGCCGCCGACGTGCGCGACGTCGACCTCACCCAGGTGCACTTCCTGTCCGGCCCCGTGGGAGTGGAGGGCGCCGAACCCGGCGACCTGCTGGTGGTGGACATCCTCGACATCGGCACCTTCGAGGAGAGTCAGTGGGGCTTCAACGGCTTCTTCTCCAAGCAGAACGGCGGCGGCTTTCTCACCGAGCACTTCCCCGAGGCGCAGAAGTCGATCTGGGACTTCAACGGCATGTTCACCAAGTCCCGGCATATTCCCGGGGTGGAGTTCGCTGGGCTGATCCATCCGGGGCTGATCGGTTGCCTGCCCTCCAAGGCGATGCTCGATGAGTGGAACGGCCGCGAGAAGGCCCTCTACGACACCGACCCTGAGCGGGTACCCGCCCTGGCCACCTTGCCCCATGCCGATACCGCGCACATGGGCAAGCTGGGCGGTGACGCCAAGGCGCGCGCCGCCGCCGAGGGCGCGCGTACCGTGCCACCCCGCGAACATGGCGGCAACTGCGATATCAAGGATCTGTCGCGGGGTGCCAAGGTCTATTTCCCGGTCTACGTCAAGGACGGCGGCCTCTCGGTGGGCGACCTGCACTTCAGCCAGGGCGATGGCGAGATCACCTTCTGCGGCGCCATCGAGATGGCCGGCTGGATTCATCTGCGCGTCAACCTGATCAAGGACGGCATGGCCAAGTACGCCATCAAGAATCCGATCTTCAAGCCCAGCCCGATCACGCCCAAGTACGACGACTACCTGATCTTCGAAGGCATCTCGGTGGACGAGGAGGGCAAGCAGCACTATCTGGACGTGCACATCGCCTATCGCCAGGCGGTGCTCAACGCCATCGAATACCTCAAGAAGTTCGGCTACAGCGGGGCCCAGGCCTATTCGCTACTCGGCTGCGCGCCGGTGCAAGGGCATATCAGCGGGGTGGTGGACATCCCCAACGCCTGCGCCACGCTATGGCTGCCCACCGACATCTTCGAGTTCGACATCAAGCCCAACGCCGACGGCCCCACGTCGATGGTGCAGGGCGGCGTGGATCTGCCATTGGCCAAGGACGAATGAGGAGGGCGTCATGCCGCTATACGATTACAAGTGCGCGGACCACGGTCTGTTCCACGAACTGGTGCCGATCAGCGCCGCTGGCGAGACCTGCCCCTGCCCCCGCTGCGGGCTGCTGTCGCCCCGGGTGGTCCTGGTCGCCCCGAGCGTGCTGGCGATGGCGCCGGAAAAGCGCCAGGCGCTGGCCCGAAACGAGCGGGCCGCCCATGAGCCGCGTCACGGCAACCGGGACTCGGAGCGCGAACAGGGCTGTTGCCATCACGCCAGGCACAAGCCCAAGGTCTTCTACACCGCCGAAGGCAACAAGATGTTCCCCTCGGCGCGGCCGTGGATGATCAGCCATTGAGACAGGGCAAAACCTAGAGCTTGCCGAGCACCGTCTCGGCACTGCTCTTGTCCACTCCCTTGGCATCGACACCGATGTATTCGACCACGCCGTCGTTGGCGATCAACGCGAAACGCTTGCTGCGCAGGCCCATGCCGCCGCCGCTGGCATCCAGCTCGGTGCCGATGGCCTTGGTGAACTCGGCGTTGCCGTCGGCGAGCATGGTGATGTTTTCGGCATTCTGCGAGCGCTGCCAGGCATCCATCACGAAGGCGTCGTTGACCGCCAGGCAGGCGATGGTGTCGATACCCTTGGCGAATATCTCATCGGCCTTGATCACGAAGCCGGGCATATGCGTATTCGAACAGCCCGGCGTGAAGGCGCCGGGCACGGCGAACAGCACTACGCGCTTGCCGGCGAACAGCTCGCCGGTGGCGATGTCCTGGGGGCCATCCGGGCCATTGGTCTTGATGGTGACGTCGGGGAGCTTGTCGCCTGTGGAGATCGTCATCGAGGCCTCCTTGGTCTCATCTATGAACGTACCCATCAGCCTACGGCAATGCCGGCCATTGTCCAGCACTGCTGGGCGGCCGGCATATCATGGCGATTACCACGGCATGGGCAGGGTGAACAGCGTGCCCGACGGTGGGGTGATACGCATCAGGATGAACAGCCCCTGGGCAGCCACGTAGACGATCAGGCCGTAGAGGGCTGCGCTGCCCAGGCGCATGCCCGCGCATCTCAGCAGCAGCCAGGCCAGCAACAATGGGGTGGCCAGGCTGAAGCCGACCAGCCACATTGCCGCGCCATAGGCGAGAATGCCTCCGAGTACCGGTAACTGTTGGCGGGAGTCGAGATGGATCACCTTGCCATCCCGGCGTAGGCGATAGAGCTGCCGGCCGAGGATGTACAGGCTGAGCAACACGCCTGGGACGATGCCCATGGCCGGCATCAGCCGGGCATTGCTGCGAAAGCCCATCATTTCATGGCTGGCGTAGGCGAAGGCCACCACCATCAGACCCGCGGTGATCAGCAGGATCGTGCTGTCCCGTGGCGACTCATCGCTGTCGCCCGGCGGTGAGTGGTCGGCGGATGGGCTCCCGGCAGTGCTCGCACGACGCCGACGGAGCTTGCGCACCAGGCCGAGCAGCATGGGAATCACGATCAGCGAGGCGATGACCAGCACCCCGGGGCGTGTCAGCCAGGTGACGCCGTGGATCTGCGTGGTGAGCCAGAAGTACTGCTCCATCGGTGTGGCCAGCACGAAACCGACCAGTACCGGTGCCCGTGGCCAATTGGCGTTCTTCATCAGCCAGCCGATGATGCCGAGAACCAGCAGGGCGAGAATATCGCCGAAGGTCTGGGTGCCCTGGTAGGCGCCGGCGACCATGATCAGCAGCAGCGGGGCGGCGATCAGCGAGAAGTTGATGCGCGTGAGTCGGGCGAGGTAGGGCGTCACGGCAAAGCAGATGATGGCTCCCATGACGGAAGCGAGCGCCACGCTCCACACGATCATGTACATCAGGTCCGGCGTCTCGCTGACCATCCGTGGGCCGGGATAGAAGCCGAACGAGAACAGTGCACCAAGGAAGATCGCTGCGGCTGGGCCGCCCGGCACGCTGAACAGCATGGTCGGCACCAGGTCGGAGATGATGGTGGCATTGTTGGCGCCTTCCGAACTGGCGATACCGCGAATCTCGCCTTTGCCAAAACGGCGCTTGTCCTTGGTCGAGCTTATGGCATGGCCGTAGGCGATCCAGGTCGAGGCGCTGGCGCCCACCGCCGGCACGAAACCGCCGAAGATACCGATGATCGATGAGCGCACCACCAGCCAGCGATGGCGCCAGAATTCGCGAAAGCTCTCCCCCCACTTGCCGAGCGGCATCTGCTTTCCGGCGATGCCGCCGCCGGAGGCAACCATGCCGATCAGTTCGGCGACGGCGAACAGGCCAAGGGCGACAATCGGCAGCGACAAGCCGTCCATCAGGTAGGGCTGGCCGAAGGTGAAGCGATAGTTGGCGGCGGCGGGAGCCGCGCCCACTACCCCCAGCAAGATGCCGAAGCAAGCCGTGGCCAGCCCCACGGCAATGTCCTTGCCGACCATGCTGGCGGCGAAGCACAACCCTACCAGGGCGAACATGAACAGTTCCGGTGTGCCCAGTGCCAGTACCAGCGGTCCGGCGATGGGGATCGCCACGGAGAGAATCAACGCACCGAACAGCCCACCGATCATCGATGCCAGAAAGCCCACCCCGAGGGCCAGCGACGCCTTGCCCTGCCTGGCCAGGGCGTGGCCTTCTATGGCGGTGGGTGCCGATGCCGGCGAACCCGGGGCACCGAGCAACACCGAGGTGATGGTGTCGGCGGTGTAGATCACCGAGATGGCGCCCAGCAGCATGGCCAGGCCGGAGTAGCTGTCCATGAGATAGATGAACGGCAGCAGAATCGAGACCGCCGCTACACCGCCCAGGCCGGGCAGCATGCCGAACATCATCCCGGCGAGCATGCCGGCGCACAGGGCCAGCAGCCGCATGGGTTCGAAGAGAATGACCAATGCCGATGCGATGTTCTCGAGCACAAGATACGTCCTGTCGGATGTCAGAAAAATGCGGCCAGGACCACCACCGTTATACGCGTGGGGCTGGCCGCGGCGCAGCAGCGATATCAGAAATCGACGTCGTACTCTTCCGCGAGCAGGGTACGCAGATGTTCGCGTACCTCGTCAGACGGCTGCAGTGCCTCGCGGAGTGACTCGGTGACCTCGGAGGCGGGCAGCAGCGAGTAGCCGCCGATGGCATCCATGCTCTGCTCCTGGTACTCGGGGTCATCGTTGATGGCAGCGATGGTCTCCTCGAAGATATCGAGGATCTCGTCCGGTGTGCCTTCCGGCAGGTAGGCGGTCAGGCCGTAGTTGAAGGTGGCGGCGCCGATCGACTGGTAGGCGTCCCACTCCACTCCCGAGGGGGCCTCGCCGTAGAGCTCCTCGTAGACCTCATGGACCGAGGGGTAGTCGGGAAAGGCGGTGTCACGCTCGCTGAGTACGCCATCATCGCCGACCGAGCCACCGGTCATGATCGGCACGGCGCTGCCGGCCTCGACCATGTCGACCACCTGAGACATGTAGGCGGGCGTGAACTGGAAATCGATATTGGTCTCGCCGCGCTCGAAAGCCAGGCGCGCCGGACCGCGTCCGTCGAAGCCGAGCACGGCCTGGATCTCGAGGTCGAGCAGTTCGAAAGCCAGCAGCGTGGGCAAGTCGCTGGCCGCAGCGGCGATCCCGCCATAGATCAGTGGCATGTCCGGTTCTCTCAAACCCGCAGGCGAGTCGATGCCGGTGTTCGGCGAGACATAGATCACGGCACCGAAGGGCAGGCTGTACGCCGGGCGCATGGCGGCCAGGTCGTATTCCACCTCTTCCATGTCCAGCACGTAGGGATTGGAGGTCGATGACGTGGTGAACAGGATGGTTTCACCGTCCGGCTCGGCGTTCTGCTCGAACCAGTTGGCGCCGAGGATCGAACCGCCACCGGGGCGGGTCTGCACATCCACGCGCGGATTGCCGGGGAGGTGTTTCTCAAGGAACGGCCTGAGGAATTGTGCCGCCACATAGGTGGCGCCGCCTTCACCGAAGGGCACGACCATCTCGATGGTCTTGCCCTCGTAGAAGTCGTCGGACATGGCGGGGCCTGCCACGCTGCCGCCAGCGGCGACCAGCACGGCGATCGATAGAGCCTTGAGTGTGAATGCATGAGTGAGCGTTGTATGAGCGAACATGGCGTGCTCCTGGCGTTGTTGGGACCTTGTTGAACCTGGTGCTGTCACCGGATGGGCGATGATCGCCCTTCGTCATGGGTACCTCGTGGTCGGGTCGCTGAGAGGGCCTTGTCGGCAGAGGGCCTACTGGCCGACCCGGTTCTCCAGGGCGCCCATGCCTTCGACCTCGACGCGAACCACATCGCCGGTCTGCAGAAACTTGGGCGGGCTGAAGCCGATGCCCACTCCCACCGGGGTGCCGGTGATGATCACGTCGCCGGGCTTGAGCTCGATGCCCGCCGAGAGGGTTTCGATCAGGGTGGGGATATCGAAGATCAGTTGGCCAATGTTGGCCTCCTGGCGCAGTTCACCGTTGACCCAGCACCTGATGCTGGCATTGCTGGGGTCGATCTCGTCGGCGGTGGTGATCCAGGGACCCATCGGGCACAGGCCGTCCAGTGATTTGGCCAGGTGCCACTGCTTGTGGTTCTTCTGCAGGTCGCGGGCGGTGACGTCATTGGCCACGGTATAGCCCCAGACGTGATCGAAGGCCTCCGTCTTGCCGATACCGCGTCCACCCTTGCCGATGATGATGGCGAACTCGGCCTCGTAGTCGAGCTGTTCGGTAACCTTGGCGTGACGCGGGATCTCGTCGCCATCGGCGATCAGGGTGTTATAGGCTTTGGTGAAGATGATTGGAAACTTTGGTACTACATCGTCGGAGCTGGTACTGCTGTCGAAGCCCGAATGGCTGAACTCGGCGGCGTGCTCGAAGTAGTTCTTGCCGACGCAGAACATATTGCGCCGTGGTTGTATGGGGGCTTCAAGGCGTACTTCTTCGAGAGGGTGGCCCTCGCCCTTGGGGGAGAGGCTGTCCTTCAGGCTTTCCCAGTCCTGTACCAGCTGGTGCATGTCACCGTTGAAGCCAGGCACCAGCGCCGATAGTGGCCAGTAACGCTGGGCATCGCTATCCACCAGGGCGATGAAGGGCGACTGATCGGGGCCGGAGCGGAGCGTGGCGAATTTCATCTGGCTTGGTTCTCCATAGGTTTGCTTTGGTCCTGTAAATACCGATAGTAGAACTTGAAATGTACCAATTCAAGGAAGATTTTTGAATAGCGGGACCAAATGGTATAAATTTGCCAGCATTGGTCATCTGCATGGCGCGATATGAAGGATAGTCTGTGAGCGACAAGACCCCGGGTAAGGCGGTGCGTGCCGACGGTGCACGATCACTGGCCAGATACCTCCAGCAGCAAATAGAAACCGGCGGCTTTCCGGCGGGTCATCGGCTGCCCACCGAGCGCGAACTCAGTGAGAGATTTTCCGCCTCGCGCGGTGCGGTGCGGCGTGTGTTGAGCAACTTCAAGGAGCAGGGACTGATCACCCAGGTGGTAGGCAGTGGCACCTTCGTCACCGAGCGCGTCACTGAACTGTTTCCCTTGGTCGATACGCCGGTCGCAGACACGCGATCGGTGGCGGTCCAGACCAGCCCGGCGCAGTTGATGGAAGCTCGCTTGCTGATCGAGCCGCAGATGGCAGCGCTGATCGTGCGCTATGCCACGGCGTCGGATTTCGAGCGCATGGATGAGTGCATCGCCCGCTCCGAGGCCTCCACCGGCATCGAAGAATTCGAGCACTGGGATGGGGCGTTGCACCAGGCCTTCGCCGAAGCGACGCACAACAGCTTCTTCTTGCGTATCCTCGAGCTGACCAACCTGATCCGGGAGGAAGGCGAGTGGGGGAGGCTCAAGCGGATTTCACTGACGCCTGAACGGCGCAAGCGCTACGAGACACAGCATCGCGCCATCGTCGCGGCACTGCGCGATCGCGACGAGGACACGGCCCATGCGCTGCTGGAAGAGCATCTGCGCGAGGTGCAGCAAAACCTGTTTGGCCGGGGCCGGTAGCAGTGACCCCCGATGGCGCTTGCATTTCCTCGGTAGTCCAGCCGCTTATCGCCATCACGCTGTCTGGCGCTGGTCGGTTCCGCGGTCGCTGGCCGACGCATCATCGAAACGGTCGACCCGTCGCAGGGCGGGGAACAGGCGCATCCAGGCACCGACCACCGCCAGGGTGCCAATGCCACCGATCACCGCCGCCGGCACTACGCCGAACCAGGCCGCCATGCTGCCGGCACGGAATTCACCCAACTCGTTACTCGAGCCGATGAACAGCATATTGACGGCGTTGACCCGGCCGCGCATCTCGTCGGGAGTGGCCAACTGGATCAGCGTCATGCGTACATAGACGCTGATCATGTCGGCGGCTCCGGCCACCAGCATGGCGGCGAACGACAGCCAGAACAGCGTCGAGAAGGCGAACACCAGGTTGGCGATGCCGAACACCGCCACCGCCGCGAACATCACCAGGCCGGCGTGGCGCTTGATGCCACGCAGGCCGAGATAGAGCCCCATCAGCAGGGCTCCGGCGGCGATGGCGCTGCGCAGGGCGCCAAGGCCCTCGGGGCCGACGTGGAGCACTTCCTGGGCGTAGATGGGCAGCAGCGCGATGACACCGCCCAACAGCACCGCAAACAGGTCGAGCGAGATGGCGCCCAGGATGATCGGCTGGCGGCGAATGTAGCCGATCCCGGCAGTGAAACGCGTCCAGGCGGTGGCTTCCAGCGATTTGGCGGTTTCGGCATAGCGGATTGGTACCGGCAGCAGTAGTGTCAGGGCGGTGACAAAGCAGCCCAGACATACCGCATAGGCAAGGCTGCCACCGCCCACGGCATACAGAATCCCGCCCAGTAGTGGGCCGCCGATGACGGCCACCTTCATGATCGAACTGTTCAGGGCGATGGCCTGCGCCAGCTGTGAGCGTGGCACGATATTGGGCAGCAGGCTCTGCAGCGCCGGGCCGGTGAACGCGCGTGCGCAGCCGAACAGCGCCAGCACGGCGTAAAAACCGCCAACCCGCTCGCTGCCGGTTGCCGACAGCGCCAATAGCAGGGCGCTGCACAGTGCCTGGACACCCCAGCTCAGCTGCAGGATGCGCTTGCGCGGGAAGCGGTCGACCAGGTCGCCGGCGGGCAGCAACAGCAGCACCATGGGCAGGAACTGGGCCAGGCCGACATAGGCCAGCGACATCGGGTCGCGAGTCATGGCGTAGACCTGCCAGGCCACCACCACCGCCTGGATCTGCATGGCGAAGACCGCCGCCAGCCGCGACGACAGAAAACTCAGGAAGCCGGACTGGCGGTGCAGGGCAACCCGCTCTTCGGCGGGTGGGGCGGCGGCGTGGGCAGTACTCATGGCGTGTCCGGCAGTGAAGCGAAAACCTCGATTCTAGTGACTACCGGCGTGATATTCACTCGGCTAATGGATAAAGGGCTAACGAGTTGGCATGCTCAGCGTTGGCATGGGGTGCCGACGTCGCCCCGGCCACTTCCTGTGGCCGGGGCGTTGGCTACGTCAGTCTGCTCCCGCAGTGGGGACAGGTCTCATGTGCGTCGCGGGTGATGGCCTTGTGACGACGAGCCTGCGGCTCGTGCTCGGGGTTGATCGCAACCAGAGTGCCGCGCTCCCAGCGCAGGCCCATGTCCTTGAGCATGCGCGGGTCGCACTCCCTTAACGCGGCGTCTTGACGACGCTTGATCAGACGGGCGCGCAGGGCGCGAATCAGGGTCTTGATACTATTTGAAACAGCCATTTCTCGGTCTCCTCGAGTGGAGGCCGGGATGCAGCGCGAACAGGAGATGACCGAAAAAGCGGGGTAATCACATGGCCGCGACACATGCCGCGGCCAGGAAATTCTCAGTGTCGGATTGGCACGCGGCAACGGCAGGCTCGCATCGCATTGTTGGCAATGCGATGTAGCTTGCTCGGACGGTTGACGCGGGTTTGCCAGCGCATGAGAGGCACCATGTCTGATGGATTGGGTGCCGTTCGCTGGAACGAACGACCTTTTTCTTTTAACCAATCGCTGATCAAGCGTCAAGCGGTTCAAGGCAGGCCCTCAGCGATAGCCCTTGCCTGGAGCCGCGTCGAGGCCTCGCGGCGGGCACGGGTCAACGGGTCGTAGAACTCGGAATTCTCGAACTGGGAAAGCGAGAGTTGCCCGGCTTTTTCGGGGATCATCATGTTGACCTTCCGGCCAAGGGCGATCAGGGCAATGATCTAGCCAGGCATGCTGGCCGCATAGCTTGAACACCTGCTCGAGGTGCGCCTTAGCTGCTCGGCAGTAGCGGCGGCAGTTCGGCTTCCAGAGACACCAGGCGCTGGCGGCTCGGCAATCCTTCCATGTCGCCAACCACCTGTACCGCCTGGGCACCGATCAGGTTGCCGCGGCGTACGGCTTCGCGAGGCGAACGGCCATCGAGCAAGGCGCTGACCACGCCCACGGCGAAGCCATCTCCGGCCCCTACGGTATCGATCACGTCGGTTACCTGAAACCCCGCCACGGTAAAGCTCTCCTCCCGGCCGCCCAGGACGCCACGATAGTAGCTGCCTTCCGGGCCGAGTTTGATGATCACCGCGCTGGCGCCTCGGTCGAGGTAAAAGCCGGCAATGTCATGAGGCGTCTCATGGCCGGTCAGCAGCCTGCCTTCGGTCAGGCCCGGCAAGATCCAGTCGGCGTGTCCTGCAAGTTCATTCAGGGTGTCGCGCATGTCGGCCTCGCTCTGCCATAGGCTGGGGCGCAGGTTGGGGTCGAAGGAAATGGTGGTGCCGTTGGCCCGGGCCTCGCGCAGTGCCTGCCGGGAAAGTGCTCTGGCACTGTCCGAGAGGGCCGGTGGTATACCCGTGGCGTGTAGGTGGCGAAGTGCAGTGAAGTCGACCTTGCCGATATCGTCGGGTGTCATATGGCTGGCGGCACTGCCGCGGCGGAAATACTCGACGCGAGGGTCGCTGCCGCCCGGTGCCCTCTCCTTGAACATCAGCCCGGTGGAATGCGCCGTGTCGACATGCAGGTGTCGGCAGTCGACCCCCTCGGCTTCCAGCATACGGCGGATGAAGACGCCGAAACTGTCGTCGCCGACCCGGCTCAACCAGCCGACATGGAAACCCAGCCGTGCCAGGCCGATGGCCACGTTGGTATCGGCGCCGGCAATGCGACGATGGAACAGCTCCACCTCGGCCAGCTCCCCCAGGTCATCGGCCACGAACATGGCCATGGCCTCGCCAAAGGCGAGAATGTCGGGCGGCTTGGTTGGGGTGTGGGTGTCGAACATGCTGGCGACCTCGTGTTGACTGAAGATGGGAACGATACCGTCCCGGGTGAATAAGCCGTTGGCTGTTATGCATCACCCAGCTGGTGCTGGGGCGGGCCCCGCGCTATCAGGGTCGGCATGTGCCGGCGGACAGGCCTTGGTCGAGGAGAGCCTGCCGTTCACGAACGGGGTTTCCGGAGGGATTGATCTGTCTGGAGCCCCGGCGCAAGCCGTTTACGCTCATCGACGACGTAACGGGAAACATTCGTCTGGAAGCGTTGGCCTGACGGGCTACCTCAAGGATGGTGGGACGAGCAGCGACAGGGGGCATGTGGCGAAACCGATCTATCGTGGGATCGTTCCCACGATAGATCGGTTCGTCCATTCGAGCAATGGCTTGCGATGGTTTCTGGGCTAGGCTTCATGGATAGCGACGATGCTGATCGGTAGCGAGTCGGAAGGCAGCCCCGACGGCCTGCCGACCAAGGACGGTAACGTGTCAAAGACGGTTCGACTAACGGGTATGGCGCTCGTCGGCGTGCTGCTGGTGGTGCTGGCACTGGCCTGGTTCCTCGAGTCGCCCTGGTTCCGGGCCTGGCTGGAAGATCAGGCCGGCCGGCAGCTCGATGGCCGCGAGGTCGAGATAGGCGAGCTGGATATTGCCTGGGGCTTGCCGGTGACGGTGCGGCTCAATGCGTTGCGCATCGGCAACGCTGACTGGGCCGATGACGATGACATGGTGCGAGTGGATGAGCTCGCCATTACCTTGAATCCCATCGCCCTGCTTCAGGGTGAGATAGAGCTTGAGCGTGTTGCGGCGGAGCGGCCCGTCATTCACCTGGCGCGTCGCGAAGACGGCACGACCAGCTGGGATGACGTGATGGACGACGAGGCCGAGGGGGACATGGCCTTCTGGCCCCGGTCCTTCGCCATCGGGCAGGGGCGGCTGGTTTACCGTGACGTGGCCCTGGAGGCTTTGCTCGACATCGAGTTCGAGACACCCGGCGATGTCGATGAATTGCACCTGGAGGTTAGCGGCGAGGGCCGTATCCGCGACGATTCGCTGGCCTTCCGGGCCGAGGTGCTATACCAGGCCGAGGAGTGGCGAGGCGCCGTCGATAACCTGGAAGGCCGGATCGGCGACAGCCGGGTAAGCGGCGCGGCGATGGTGGATCTCGGCAGAGAGGTGCCGCGTATCGAGGTCCAGCTCGACGCCGATGAACTGGACCTGAATCGCTGGGGCTTGCTGGACGAGCGCAATGGCACCGGGGCGGGGCCTGCCGGGACGAATCCCCTGGAAGCCTGGGAGCAACGGCTGGTTGACGTATGGGAGGTGCTGGAAGCCTACGAGGCCCGCCTGGACGTTGCCATCGATCGCCTGCACTACGCCGATCAGAGCCTGCACGACCTGGCCCTGAAAGGCAGTCTCGAGGAGGGCCGTCTCGACATGGATCGACTTCGGGCGACCCAGCATGTCAATGGCGAGCCCAGTGGCGGACTGGATGTGCAGGGCATCATCGACGTACGGGAGCAGCGGCTGGCGGCGGACGTGTCAGCGGAGTTCGATTCGGTTGACCTCACGGCCGCCCTGGCACCGCTGGGTGTCGGTGAACTGGGCATGCTCGCGGGTCGTCTCAATACGCGGATCGTGGATGGTGGGCTGGTAGTCGACGATACCGCACTCGACTATCGGGCTCCCCACTGGGGGCTGGCCCTTTCCCTGCGTGCGGACTCCAGCGACATCGCGGGAACCGATCGGATCGGCGTCCACCTGGTGGGCGACGGGACCCATGAGGAGGAGCCCTTTGCGTTCGACCTGGTGGTAGGCCCTCTGCTCGACCTGGCCAGCCCCGACACTCCCTACCCGGTATCAGGCTCGCTGAGTTCCGGTGACACGCATCTGCATCTCGACGGAAGTATCGTCCAGCCGCTCGAGCTCGACGCGGTGGAAGGCGATTTTCGCCTCGAGGGCCCCAACCCGGCGGATCTCACCGACCTGACCGGCCTGAACCTGCCCGAATTGCCGCCCTATGAGCTCCGCAGCCATCTGAGCTTCAGCGATGACCTGCTCGATCTGAACGGGCTGCAGGGGCGCTTCGGCGAGAGTGACGTGGAGGGCGACGTGCGTATCGCCCTGGGCGAACGACCCACGATCTGGGCGACCCTGACCACGCAAGTGCTGGAAGCCGACGACCTGCTTCCCATGCTGGGGATCGCCCCCGATACCGATGACGGGCCGGTGTCGCCCGAGCAGCAGCAGTGGGCCGAGGAGGACGAGCGCCGACAGCGGCTCTTTCCCGACCGTCCCTGGGACCTGGAAGCCCTGCGTGGTACCGACATCGTGCTCGATTACCGCGCGGAGAACGTGGAAGCGCGCCACGTGCCGTTCACCGATGTGAGCCTGCAAATGACGCTGGAACAGGGCGTGATGACCGTGGAGCCGCTGCAGGTGGGGCTCGGTGGTGGCCAGGTGAGCGCTTCCTGGGTCATGGACGCACGTCAGGAAGCACTCGAAGGCGACCTGAGCCTGGCCCTTGACCAGGTGAACCTGAAGGCTCTGCTCCAGGAGGCCAACCTGCCCGAGGTGGCCGAGGATACCCTTGGCATGATCGGGGGGCGTGGCCAGTTCCGCTACCGCGGTCGCTCGATGGACGAGGTGATGGCCGGGCTCGCTGGCGAACTGGAGCTGGCCATGTCCCAGGGTTGGCTCGACATCATCGCAGCCGAACTGCTCCCCTTGAACGTCGCCAATGCCATGATCGCTGCCCTGACGGGTGAGGATCAGGTCGAGCTCCAGTGCAGCTACGTCCATTTCGTGGTGGAAAATGGCCTGGCGACGCTGGATCAGTTCTTCATGGCGACCGAGATCGCCCACTTTACGGGCGAGGGTCATATCGACCTGGATCATGAAGTGCTGGAGCTGGCGTTCGAAGGGCACAACAAGGATGTGACGTTCTTTACCGGCAACTCTCCGGTGGAGCTGGAAGGGCCGCTGCGGGAGCCGGAAGTGAACGTCATCACGACCGAGCTGATGGTCCGCGGCGTGGTGTCCCTTGTCGGTGCGCTTATCGCACCCCCCACCGCGATCCTGCCCTGGGTGGAGCTGGGGGGAGGTGAAGAGGTGGGGATGGGTTGTGAGCAGGCGCTGGCTGAATTTGAAGACTAGGTGTGTGCGAAACGTCGGCGAGCGATGACCAGACAATGACGGGATGAGGCGCATGGCGGAAGAGCGTGGGAGTCGAACCCACCAGGGACCGCTGGCAGCCCCTGCCAGATTTGAAATCTGGCCGCCCCACCGGGGGTCGATCCTCTTCCATGAGTCGATATGCTGCATTCTTGCTAGTCCCACAGGTCGGCGCGGAGGACGATACGATCGTCCCGCACCCGCCGCGTGAACCCCAGCCTATCAAAGAATTCGAGAAGGTGAATGGCCAGTTTGCGTCCGGTGCCGATGCGGTCGCGAAATTCGGCGCCGCGCACGGCACCATGCGTCTCTGCCAATTCCCGGGCGATTCCCGCCAATTCACGTACCGCCGGGGCGAGATAGAAATGATCCCTGCGGACCTGGTAGAGCCAGCCCAGGCGGGCACAGGCGGTCAGCACCTGGCGAATGCGCTCCTCGTCCATGCCTTCGCTGGCCGCCATGTCACGCACCCTCGGTGGGTGAAAGGGCGTCGCCGCGATGAGCGGCTCGAGTCGTTGCCACAGGGCCTCATCGGCCTCGTCGAGCGTCGCACGGTGTCCCGGCAGCGAGACGAACGCTCCCTGGCGCTCCAGTTGGCCGCTATCCAGCAATCCATCCACAAGCGGTCGGAAGAAGGTGCCGGGCAAGTCGGGCATGACCTGGCGGCCAAGCCGCTCGCGCTCGGTACCCGGCATCGAAGGCTCCCGTTCGTGATTGGCGGCGACGGTCTCGATGATGCGCCGCTCCAGCGACTCGATGGCATGATGCGAAAAGGCCCTGGACCCGCCCTGGGCCATCACGACACGCCCAGACAACGCCTCGACGAGTGACGCCAGGGCCGCCCGATCGGTATTGGCATTGCGCGCCATGGCGTCCAGGTCCAGCCCGTCGGGCCTGAGTTCCAGTGCCGCCTGGAGCGACCGCTGCAGGTCATAGGGGAGGCCTGCCGCCACGACATCGGCAAGCGCCGACAGCCAGGCCAGACGTTTGGGTGCGCGCTGGCCGCGTCGCGGAGGGTCGCCATCGAGCACCACGCCACCGCCCAGGGTGACATGGCCGCCGTGGTCGCGGATCACGAAGCGGTCTCCCAGGCAGGCATGCACCGGGCTGTCGAGCACCAGCTGGCCCAGCATGCGTTTGCCCGGCGCCAGGCGCTGTCCCTCGAGCAGCGCGACGCGGCCGGTGAGATGGGCCACGCCCAGGTGTATATGCACCGGCGACCAATGCTTGAGTGCCGGAGCGCTATCGAGCAGTTGCAGGTCGATGTCGAGACGCTGCCGCTCTGGCGTGTCCAGCGTCTCGGCGACCACCCAGTCGCCGCGCTTGATGACGCCGCGCTCCATGCCGGACCCGGCCAGGTTGAGCGCCACCCGGTCGCCCTGATGGGCCTGGTTGCTTTCGCGGTTCTGCCGGCGCAGGTCGCGCACCCGCGCCTTGCGTCCGGACGGCAGCAGGCGCACCTCGTCGCCCAGGGCGACGCGGCCGGCAAGTGCCGTACCGGTCACGACCAGGCCGGCGCCGGCCTTGGTAAAGACCCGGTCGACGGCGAGGCGAAACGCACCCCAGACAGGCCTGGCACGCTGCCCGGCGGCCTGTGTCCACAGCGCATCGCGCAGTGCCGGCACACCCTCGCCCGTTCGGCTCGACAGGGCATGGATCACCGCGCCGGAGAACGGCGTGTCGGCCAGCAGGGCCTCGATCTCACGGCTCGCTTCCCCACGCCGCGCCGCATCCACCAGGTCGCACTTGGTCAGTGCCACCATGCCACGGGTCAGCCCCAGCAGTTGAAGTATCTGCACGTGTTCGACCGTCTGGGGCATCACCCCATCGTCGGCGGCCACTACCAACAGCACCGTATCGATGCCCGCGCTGCCAGCCAGCATGTTGTGGATGAACGTCTCGTGCCCCGGCACATCGACGAAGCCGAGTTCGATGCCCGGTTCGACCTCGGGATAGGCGAAGCCTGCCTCGATGGTGAGCCCGCGGGCCTGCTCCTCCTTCAGGCGATCGGTATCGATCCCGGTGAGTTGCCGTATCAGGGCGGTCTTGCCATGGTCCACGTGGCCGGCGGTACCGACGATCATCCCCCCTCCCTGGCAAAGCATTCCTTCAGTATCGCGAGCTGGTCGATGAAGGCGGCCTCCTCTTCCGCGCCGGCAAGGCAGCGCAGGTCCAGGTGTAGCGCGCCATCCCTGAGGCGACCGATGACCGGACGGGGCAGCTGTCGAAACGCTCCCTCGAGGCGCTTGAGGAGGGGGGCGCGAGCACGGCGGTTCTCGCTCAGCGGGCGCCAGACCAGCGCCCGGCTGGGCAGCCGGTCGACGGGTAGCGAACCGCTGCCGAGCTGGCTCATGCAGGGTTCCAGCGTCACTTCCATGCCATCGAGCAGCGCCTGGGTGGCCGCAAGAAGCCGCTCGCCGGTCTCGGCGATGGACGCTTCCGAGCGTGTCAGCAGCGCCAGGGTGGGTATCTCCCGCTGTGGCGTGTCGCTGTCGCGGTAGAGGCGTAGCGTCGCCTCCAGGGCGGTGAGGGTCAGCTTGTCCAGGCGTAGCGCACGCTTCAGCGGGTGGCGCTTGATGTTGGCGACCAGCTCACGCTTGCCGACGATGATCCCGGCCTGGGGGCCACCCAGCAGCTTGTCGCCGCTGAAGGTGACGACATCGGCACCGGCGGCGATGGCGTCCCTGGGCTGGGCTTCGTAGGGCAGACCGAAGGCCGCAAGGTCGGTCAATGCCCCGCTGCCCAGATCGACCATGAAGGGCACGTCATGATCATGGGCGATCTCGGCCAGGACAGGCTCGGGCACGCTCTTGGTGAAGCCGGTAATGGCGTAGTTGGAGGTGTGCGCCTTGACGATCAGCCCGGTCGCCTCGTTCATGGCGGCCTCGAAGTCCCGCGCATGGGTGCGGTTGGTGGCGCCGACCTCATGCAGGCGACAACCCGCCGCCTGCATGATATCCGGCATGCGGAAGGCACCGCCGATCTCGATCAGCTCGCCGCGGGAGATCACCGCCTCGCGGCCGGCACCGAGGGCGCCCAGGGCCAGCAGTACGGCGCCGGCGTTATTGTTGACCACCGTGGCGGCCTCGGCCCCGGTCAGCTCGCAGAGCAGCTCCTCGACCAGGCGATCGCGGTCGCCCCGGCCACCGCTCTCCAGGTCGTATTCCAGCGCCATGGGGTGGCGTGCCGCCTGGGTCATGGCCTCGATGGCCGTTTCGGCAAGCGTTGAGCGCCCCAGGTTGGTGTGGATCACCGTGCCGGTCAGGTTGAAGACCGCCCGGCCATGGGGGCGCGCCAGCTGCGAGAGACGGGCCAGGCTCTTTTCTGCCAGGGCATCGATGGTCATCGCCGTCTCGGGCGCAGCGGTGGGGAGCCGGGAATTTCCCGCATCGCGTGCCAGACAGGCCCGTTCCTTGTCGAGAGTCTGGCGAACGGCACGCCGTATCAGGCGTTTGCCATGCCGCGACTGGGCCTGTTGCAGGGCGGGATGCGCCAGTAGCGCATCGACCGCGGGCAGGCTGCGTCTAACGTCCGTTGTCGTCGTCATGTCCGTGCCGAAGGTTTGAAACACCCCTATGGCATAGCACGTGGACCGGCCTGCGTCCAAGTGCGACCAGTCCCGGGGCGGGTCATCCCTCGTTCCCGACCCACAAAAACGGGTTGTAGCCGCTGCGCCGGTACTCCCCCTTCTCGGCCAGCAGCAGGTCCAGCGCCAGGCTGGCCAGGTCGTCGGCAAGGGGCTCGGCCTGGGCATCGAATTCCCGCGGCACTATCTTCAGGTAAGTGTGGCAGTCACCGCAGGTTTCGGCCTGCACCGGGAGCAAGGGTTCTCCGGTTTCGTCCTCCAGGCTCAGGTAGTCGAGCTTGCCGGTCTGGTCGCATACGCTGCACTTGGCTCGTTCCAGGTACCACTGGGTGGCGCAAAGCCCGCACTGCAGATAGCGTACGCCGCTGCGTATCTGGTCGATCTGGATCACGCTGGCGACCGGCAGTGAGCCGCAGCATGGACAGATCGCGCGTGCCTCGGGTGGCGGACGCTGCGGTGGAGCGGGCAGGCGCAGTGCGAGTCGCAGCCAGGCCACCTGCAGGCCGGCCGCCACCAATGGCATCAGCCCCCGCTGCGACGGAAGGCCTGCGTCTCCGGTCAACACCCGGGTCGCCAACTGGTCGATCCCGCTGCGAGGCATCTTGCGCAGCTCGGCCAGCAGCGGTCGCTGCGCCTCGCCGATGGCGAGATCGAGCGCATCGAGGAGGGCGGCGAATTCGGTGTGGAAATCGACGTCGCCTCGCAGCGCCTCGACGCCCAGCGGTGGCATGCCGTGCTTCAGGGCCAGCGCAAAGGCATCGGGTTCGGGCAGCCATTGCGGTTGATGGCGTTCCAGCACCACCTGCTGTGCCCGGGAGAGCTGCGCCATGAAGGCCAGGAAAGCCCCCAGCGGCTCGATGCGTTCGGACAGGGCATGCAGGCGCTGCGCCCGGACGGCGAAGTGCCCCGGGTCGGGGAGCACCACGGCGGGTGGGTCCATGACACCCATCGGAGCGTTGCCGTATGCATGGTTCACGTTATTCGGTTCCTCGGGATTGCGGTGGGTGGGGTTTCCGGCTTTCCCGCCGGATCTCCCGGCTCCTTCGCTCTTTCGCCATCTCTTCCTCGTACCAGAGATCATGGTGATGCTTCGCCCACGCCTTGCTGACCCGGCCACGGATCATGGCCTGGAACGACCCCTTCACCCAGATTCCCGAATAGATGTGGATGATCAGGGTGATGATGGCCAGGAATGCCACGTAGGCATGGGTCAGCGCACCCAGGCGTCGAATCGTGATCGGCATGGCGTCGGCGAAGTAGGGCTGCCAGATGACGATCCCCGAAACCAGCAGCAGTGGCACGCAGAGCAGCATGATCCAGTACACCATCTTCTGCCCGGCGTTGTTCTTGCCCACCGGGGGCAGGCGCTCGTCCCGGTTGGTCAGTACGTCCCGGATCTGTTTGAGCCACTGGATATCGTGGCGCTTGACCAGGCTCTCCTTGAAGAAGGCGATGGCCATGATGAAGAAGACCAGCGTCATGAACACCCCGATGAAGGGATGCACGATACGTGTCATCGTCGGCCCACCGAACAGGGCGGTCAACGACCAGAAGAAGGGATGAAAGAAGGGCAGTCCGCTGAGCACCAGCAGCACGAAGCTGATGGCGACCAGCCAGTGGTTGAGACGTGTCCACCCGCCATAGCGAAGCAGGCCTTCCTCCCGTCCGGGATGGCTCATTGTCGTTCCTCCTCGCTCGACTCGTCGGCGCGCACTGCCTCTTCATCCTCCGCGGAGATCTCCTTGGGGCCGGCGGTGACGTAATGGAAGAAACCGGTCAGCGCGGCGAGGCCGACCGCCGCCGACATCAGCGGCTTGGTCACGCCCTTCCAGGCATCGACCATCGGACTGATACGCGGATCCTTCGGCAGGTCGTTGTAGATCTCCGGCTTGTCGGCGTGCTGCAGCACGTAGACGACATGGGTGCCGCCGACCCCTTCGGGGTCGTAGATGCCGGCGTTCTCATAGCCTCGGCTCTTGAGAAAGTTCGTCCGTGTCTCGGCCAGGTCCAGCATGTCCTCCTTGGTGCCGAACATGATCGAGCCGGTGGGACAGGACTTGACGCAGGCGGGCTCCAGGCCGTGGAAGACACGGTCGGAGCAGAGCGTGCATTTGTAGGCCTTGGAGTCCTTCTTCGATATACGCGGGATGTCGAAGGGGCAGCCCGCCACGCAGTAGCCGCATCCGATGCAGTGTTCCGAATTGAAATCGACGATGCCGTTGGCGTACTGCACGATGGCGCCGGGTGCCGGACACGCTTCGAGGCAGCCCGGTTCGGCACAGTGCATGCAGTTGTCCTTGCGGATCAGCCACTCCAGGTTGCCCTGCTCGTTCTCGTATTCGTTGAACCGCATCACCTGGAAGGAGTCCGGCGTGAGATCCAGCGGGTTGTCGTAGACCCCGACGCATTCGCCCACGTCGTCGCGCAGGTCGTTCCATTCGGAGCAGGCCACCTGGCACGCCTTGCAGCCGATGCAGCGTGACACGTCGATCAGCTTGGTTACCGGGTCGATGCCGCCGTCACGCACCTGGGGCGAGGGCACGGTCGTCGCCGAGCGGGCAATGATGTCCTGCAGATTGATCTGGCCGCCTCTCATCTCGCCTTCTCCTTAGAGCTTGTCGACCCGTACCAGGAACGACTTGTACTCCGGTGTCTGGGTGTTGGCGTCGCCCACGGATGGCGTGAGGGTGTTGGTCAGGTGCGATTTTTTCGTCTCGCCCAGGAAGCCCCAGTGAAGAGGAATGCCCACCTGGTGGACCGTCTGCCCCGCGACCTGCAAGGGGCGAATACGCTTGGTCACCACCGCCACGGCGTCGATGTGCCCGCGCTTGGAGCTGACCCGCACCCGATCCCCCTTCTCGATGCCAAGCTCGTTCGCCAGGCTTTCACCGATCTCGACGAACTTCTCGGGCTGGGCGATGGCGTTCAACCGGTTGTGCATCGTCCAGTAGTGAAAGTGCTCGGTCAGGCGGTAGCTCGTCGCGGCATGGGGAAACTCCTCGAAGGTGCCGAAATTCTCCCTGTCCTGCTCGAACACCCGAGCGCCCGGGTTGTGCTTGGCCAGCGGGTTGTGGGGGTGCAGCGGATTGCTGGCGATGGGCGTCTCGAACGGCTCGTAGTGCTCGGGGAAGGGGCCTTCCGCCAGCCGGTCCCTGGCGAAGAGCTGGCCTCGCCCGGTCTGGTTCATCAGGAACGGCCCCAGTTGGGCCGTGGGGTCGGAGTCCACGGGAAAGTCGGGCACGTCCGTGCCCACCCAGCGCTGGCCGTTCCACCAGACGACGGCCTTGTTCTCGGCCCAGGGGGTGCCGTCGGGGCGCGCGCTCGCCCGGTTGTAGAGGATTCGGCGGTTGACCGGCCAGGACCAGGCCCAGCCCAGGGTCTGACCGGTACCGTAGGGGTCGGAATTGTCACGACGCGCCATCTGGTTGCCGTCCTCGGTCCAGCATCCGGCGAAGATCCAGCAGCCGCAGGCGGTGCCGCCATCGGCCCGAAGCATGCCGTAATCCTCGACCTGCTCGCCGGCCCGGCAGATGACGTTGCGTTCCTCGTCAACGATATCCTCGAGCGCCCACCCGTTGTATTCCCGTGCCAGCTCCTCGGGGCTCGGCTCTTCCGGATGGCGGTAGGGCCAGTGCAGATTGAGAACCGGATCGGGGAAGGCGCCACCCTCCTCGCGATACAGGCGCTGCAAGCGCAGGAAGATCCCGGCCAGGATCGCCGTGTCGGGGCGCGCCTCGCCCGGTGGCGGTGCCGCTCGCCAGAACCACTGCAGCCAGCGGGAGCTGTTGACGATGGAGCCGTCCTCCTCGGCGAAGCTGCTGGTCGGCAGCCGGAACACCTCGGTACCGATCCCGGCGGGGTCGACATCATTGTATTCGCCGTGGTTCTTCCAGAACTCGGCGGTTTCGGTACGCAGCGGATCGATGACCACCAGGTACTTCAGCCGTGATAGCGAGGCGGTGACCTTGGCCTTGTGCGGGAATGCGGCAAGGGGGTTGAAACCCTGGCAGAAGTAGCCGGTGATCTCGCCGTGGCTCATCCGCTCGAAGGTGTGCAGGATGTCGTAGAGTTTTTCACTGAGCTTGGGCAGCCAGTCGTAGCACCAGTCGTTCTCTGCGGTCGCCGAATTGCCGTACCACGCCTTCATCAGGCTGACATGGAAACGTTCGTAATGGCGCCAGTAGGAGACCTCGTCCGGCACCAGCGGTGGGCGGGCCCGCTCCAGGATATAGTCGTCGTACGCCTGCTCGTCATCGTCCGGCAGGGTCAGATAGCCGGGCAACTGGTCGGAGAGCAGCCCCAGATCCGTCAGGCCCTGGATGTTGGAGTGGCCGCGCAGGGCATTGACGCCGCCGCCGCGCATTCCCATGTTGCCCAGCAGCAGTTGGATGATGGCCGCGGTACGAATGATCTGCGAGCCGATGGAGTGCTGTGTCCAGCCCAGGGCGTACAGTATGGTCATGGTTCGTCCGGGCACGGCCGTCTCGCCGGCCATCTCCCAGACCCGCTGGAGCTTGTCCCTTGGCGTTCCGCACACCGAGGACACCACGTCCAGGGTATAGCGGCTATAGTGCTCGCGCATCAGCTGGAAGACGCAACGGGGATGCTGCAGCGTGGGGTCACGCAGGGCGTTCCCCTCGTCGTCGTAGTCGTAGTTCCAGCTGTCGGTTTCGTATTTTCCCTCTGTTTCGTCGTAGCCGGTGAAGAGACCGTCCTCGAAGCCGAACGCTTCTCCCACGATCAGGCTGGCATCGGTATATTCCCGGACGTAGTCATGATGGATCCGGTCGGTTTCGATCAGGTAGTTGACCAGGCCGCCCAGGAAGGCGATATCCGTACCGGTGCGGATTTCGGCAAAGTAGTCCGCCACCGCCGCCGTGCGTGTGAAACGAGGATCCACCACGACCAGGCGGGCGTCGTTCTTCTCCTTCGCCTCCATGACCCAGCGGAAACCGACGGGGTGTGCCTCGGCGGGATTGCCGCCCATGGCAAGGATCAGATCGGCGTTGCGGATATCGACCCAGTGGTTGGTCATGGCACCGCGACCGAATGTTGGGGCAAGACCTGCCACCGTCGGTCCGTGTCAGACGCGTGCCTGGTTGTCGAAAGCCACCATGCCGAGGCTGCGCACCATCTTGTGGGTCAGATAGGCCGTCTCGTTGCTCGAGGCGGAAGCCGCCAGGAACCCGGTCGTGGTCCAGTGATTGACCGTATGGCCCGCCTGATTCTCGGTGACGAAGTTGGCGTCCCGGTCATCCTTCATGTGGCGGGCGATACGCGACAGGGCATCGTCCCAGGTGATGCGCTGCCACTCGTCGGAGCCGGGCTCGCGAACCATGGGATATCTCAGGCGCGATTCGCTGCGGATGTAGTCGAGGAGCCCGGAGCCCTTGGGACACAGCGAGCCGCGGCTGACCGGGTGATCCGGGTCCCCCTCGATATGGTAGATGTCATCGATGTTATTGATGGCGGCATCGCCGCGGCTGTAGATCAATACCCCGCACCCCACCGAACAGTAGGTGCAGTTGCTGCGGGTGATCTTGGCGCCGGTGAGCTTGAAGTGGCGGATCGAAGCCACCGTGGGTTCGGGTGCGAAGCCCATCATGGCCATGCTGGATGTTGCCATCCCCGCCGCACCGAGCTTGAAGAACTGTCTTCGCGTTACCCTTAGGGTCATGATGGCCTCCTGCCTGGGTTCATGCTGCCTGTCCGAAGGTGCCGACAAACAGGGGTCGCTAGGTAAAGCGTAGCGAGTCTCGCTAACCTGAACGACAGCCCCATGTTTAGATTTGTAAGCAGGGGTTGTCGCAGGCTTGGGATTTGCCCCCATGACAGTGGCGAGTCGTGGGTTAGTCCGGAGACTCTTCCGTGCTGGCCTGCGTTTCTCCATCTTCCTGATGGCCAGACAAGTCGGCGCCCAGCGGTTCGTCCGGTAGTTCGGGCGACTCCCGTTCGGGTGATTCCGTTTCATAGGCGGGGCCGGAGTCCGTGGCGGCCGCCTCGGTCTGAAACAGCTCGTCCCCACGGCTTTGGCCGCCCCCGGTGGTCTGGTCCTCCTGGTCCATGTCCGAACCCGTGATGCCGCTGGTGGTGCCGGCAGCACCCGTCGAGATCTCTTCCTGGTGCTCGCCGGTTTCGGAGGATGGCACCGTCTGAGCCTCGTCGACCCGGCCGGCAGGCTCGGTTGCGCTGGCTGCCAGAGTGCCGAAGAGGAGAAGAGAGGTGAGCAGCAGTGTCGCGTACCGTTCCATGGTCGACTCCAGGAAGCGCTATCGATGATCCTACCGATCAGCGTAGCCTGCCTGCCTTGACATGCCAGTTCGTCCAACAAGGATTGATAACGCATTCTGAGCGGCTAGAATCGGGACACGGCGCGGGCGGCTTCGGCGGCGAGGGGAGCGAAACGGTCTCGAAAATCCGCTTCCTTCCACTCGCTCAGTGAGCCAGCAATATGGATGGCACCGCAAGGCCGCCCGTCCGGCCCTGAAATGGCGACGCCGAGTGCGATTTCTCCTACCAGTATCTCCTCTTTTGCCAGCGCGAAACCCTGGTCTCTTGCCTCCTGTACCTTGAGCATGATGGCAGCCGGGTCAGTGATCGTCCTGGGCGTCACACGACGCCGATTCGATCGCGCAATGATGTCCTCGGCCTCTGCATCATCGAGACTGGCAAGGATGGCCCGCCCGCCAGAACTGCAGAACGTCGGCACGCTGTGTCCCACCAGCGTGGCGTAGAAGGTTTCCCGCTTGCTTTGCATTCGTGCGGCATAAACCACGCGCAGGTCGTCGAAGAGGCTCAGGTCCACGCGTTCCTGAGCATTGCGTCGCAGCTCCAGCAGGACCGGAGTGGCATGCCGCACGATAGGGTTCAGGCAGAGATAGTCCAGTGTGTGGTCGAGCATCCGGATATCGGGCAGAAAGCCGTTGCCAGCACCGTTACGCCGGAGATACCCCATCTGGCGAAGTGTATGGACGATGCGCTGTGCCGCGCTGCGGTCGACGTTCGCCGCCTTGGCGATTTCTGACAGACTGAGTGCGCTGTCCGCCCGGTGGAAGGCCGAAAGCACCTGCATGGCGCGTGCGATCGATTGAATGAATAGCGGGTCGTCGCGATGCTCATCGGTAATACGGCGCTCGCCGGGCTCGGATCTCAAGATGTTTCGCATTCACGCTGTTCCCCTGAGGTTTGCAAACCGCTAGCGGTGCAACTAGCTTGGATTGGAAGGTTGTCTCAATGCGGCTGCATTGTCTAGCGATACAGTCCGTGTCGTTGAGAGACCTCCACCGATATCAAAGCGGCTTTTTCGCTGCTCTGAGCGGAGAACAACAACGATGGCCTATCGGGTAGCGCTGGGAGGTTTCCTTCACGAAACCAATACGTTCGGGCCCAGCAAGGCAGAGTATGCGGATTTCGTGCAGGGGGGCGGCTACATGCCCCTGGCACGTGGTCCCGCGCTATTGGAAAACTGCAGAGGCATCAATCTGGGCATTTCGGGGGCGGTCGATCATGGCCAGGAGGCTGGCTGGGATATGGCACCGCTGCTATGGACTGGCGCCATTCCCTCGGCTCATGTCACCAGAGAGGCTTTCGAGCGCATTTCCGGGGAAATCATAGAGCGGCTGCGAGAAGCCGGCACGCTGGATGGCGTTTTCCTGGATCTCCATGGCGCCATGGTATGTGAGCATCTCGACGATGGGGAAGGAGAGCTGTTGTCGAGGGTGCGTGATGTCGTGGGGCCGGACGTGCCCATCGCCGCCAGCCTTGATCTGCACGGCAACATAACCGCCCGCATGGTAGAGCTGGCGGATATCCTGGTCGGTTTTCGTACCTACCCCCACGTCGATATGGCTGAAACCGGCAGCCGCGCCGCCCAGGCTCTGACCCGTATGATGCAGAGCCGGCGGCCGATCGCCAAAGCCTACCGGCGACTTCCCTATCTGGTGCCCATTTCCTGGCAGAGTACCGATCTGGAACCCGGCGCCGGCCTCTACAGGCTCGTGGCGGAGCTGGAGCGGGACGATGTGGTCAGTACCTCGCTATTCATGGGGTTTCCTGCGGCGGATTTTCCAGACTGTGGCCCAGTGGCAATCGCCTACGCCGGTACGGCGGATGCTGCCCAAACCGCAGTCGAACGAGTTGTCCGGGCCTACGAGCAGGCGGAGGGCGCCTTCGTGGGCCCGGTCTACGATGCCGAATCTGGTGTGGCCGAAGCCATGCGTCTCGTCAGGGAAGGCGTCTCCGGCCCTGTGGTATTGGCCGACACGCAGGACAATCCAGGGGCCGGTGGCGATTCGAACACGACGGGGATGTTGCGTGCACTGGTCGCGGTTGGCGCCGAGGAGGCGGCCATTGGCCTGATGGTTGATCCCCACGCTGCGGCGCAAGCGCACCAGGCGGGGGAGGGAGCTGAGATATTCCTTTCCCTTGGGGGGCAATCGGGGGTGCCGGACGACGCCCCCTACACGCTGCGCGTCACCGTGGAAACCCTCGCGGATGGCAAGCTCACGGCTCCGGGACCTTTCTATGGCGGAGCAAGGCTCGACCTGGGCCCTTCGGCCTGTCTGCGAGTGGGGGGTGTGCGCATCGTTGTCACCAGCCGCAAGGCGCAAATGGCCGACCGTGAGATGTTTCGTTTTGTCGGGATCTCTCCTGAAGAGGCCAGCCTTCTGGTGGTCAAGAGCTCGACTCACTTTCGCGCCGACTTTGCGCCGATCGCATCCGCCATTCTCATCTGCACTGCCCCCGGGCCGATGGCTTTCAGCCCCGCCGACCTGCCCTGGCGCCGGCTTGCGCCAGGCATGCGGCTATTTCCACTTGGGGAAACCTACGGTACGCAATGACGGCTCGACGCGTGTTGTTGGGAACCTCAACCTGACGAGACAAGAGGACCATCATGTTACAACGTGAACGAAAGTCGATCGGTCTCAGGACAGTACAACGCGGTGGCATTGTGGCAGCCGTTGCTGCAGCGGCAATGTCCATCCCGATGGCGGCAACGGCCGAGGAAACCACCATAACGGCGGTGATGCATTCCAGCCTACGGGTGCTGGACCCGATAACCACCACCGCCCATATCACGCGCAATCATGGCTACATGATCTATGACGTGCTGATCGCGCAGGACGAGAACTTCGAGGCCCAACCGCAGATGGCGGACTGGGAGGTCTCGGAGGATGCGCTCGTTTATACCTTTACGCTTCGCGATGGGCTGCTGTTTCATGATGGCGAGCCGGTAACGGCCGAGGATGTCGTGGCATCGTTGGAGCGTTGGGGCAACAGGGACGCGGGCGGTCAACTGATCTTCGATGTCACGGACAGCCTGGAAGCGAGCGACGACGATACGATTGTCTGGACCCTGTCCGAACCTTTCGAGCCGTTGATCAACACGCTGGCCAAGCAGGCCGCCGTTCCACCCTTCATCATGCCCGCCCGTATCGCAGGAACCTCAC
The DNA here is from genome assembly GCF_002879615.1 of Billgrantia endophytica. Classification (GTDB taxonomy): domain Bacteria; phylum Pseudomonadota; class Gammaproteobacteria; order Pseudomonadales; family Halomonadaceae; genus Halomonas; species Halomonas endophytica. The sequence goes on along the minus strand of NZ_PNRF01000017.1, from coordinate 50,866 downwards.
CAGACAGCAATATCGATGAGCATATCGGTTCGGGCCCCTTCGTTTTTGTCGAAGACGAGTATGACCCTGGCCAAAGCGTCACTTATGAACGCTTCGAGGATTACGAACCCCGCGATGAAGCGGCCAGTTGGATGGCCGGCGGCAAGGTTGTCAACGTCGACCGGGTGATCTGGACGACCATGCCGGACTCGCAAACGGCGATCAATGCGCTCAATTCCGGTGAGATCGACTACCTGGAACAGGTCCAGGTCGACCTGCTGCCCATCCTGGAGGCCAACCCCGACGTCACGGTCGAGCTGCGTGATCCCCTGGGCTACCAGACGATGGGCCGCATGAACTTCAAGCACCCGCCCTTCGATGACAAGCGTATCCGGCAGGCCGCTCTCATGGCGCTGAGCCAGGAGGATATTCTGGCCACCATGATGGGAGACCCGGAGTACTACGAATTGTGCGGTGCCATCTTTGGTTGCGGCACTCCGTACGAGGATGAATCCGGTGCAGAAAGCCTGCTTGCCGGTGGTGATCAGGAGGGCGCGAGGGCACGACTGGAGGAGGCCGGCTACGACGGAACGCCCATCGTGCTGATGCAGCCGACGGATGTGGCCAGCCTCGTCAATCAGCCCGTGGTAGCGGCGCAGGCACTGCGCAACGCTGGCTTCGAGGTGGACATGCAGGCCATGGACTGGCAGACGCTGGTCAACCGCCGTGCCAGCATGGACGCCCCGGGTGAAGGGGGGTGGAATATCTTTTTCACCAACTGGCAGATACCCGAGATCAATGACCCCCTGATCAATGTGATGCTGAATGGGCGCGGCGATGAGGGCTGGTTTGGCTGGCCCGAAGATGACGACCTCGAGCAGTTGCGAGCCGATTACATTGCCGCCAGTACCGAGGACGAGCAGCTCGACGTCGCCCGAAAGCTCCAGGCCTACGCCCTCGATGAGGTGATCTACGTGCCGCTCGGTCAGTACAACATGCCCCAGGCGTTGCGGAACACTATCGAAGGAATGATTCCTTCACCGGTACCGGTGTTCTGGAATATGGAAAAGCGTGACTGACGCCTGTGTCACGGTGGGCTGCTTTCATTAGCGGCCCACCCTCGCTCTCCTGGCAGCGGTGAAACATTGCGTCGATTCCCTCTTATGCGCAACCAGTCAGCGCAAGGGCAGGTCCCGATATGTTCGGCTATATCATAAGGCGTATCCTGGGCGTGATTCCGGTCATGGCGATCGTGGCGTTGGTCGTATTCCTGCTGCTCAGGCTTACGCCCGGCGATCCGGCTGCCATCCTTGCCGGCGATTCCGCGACCGCGGCCCAGTTGGAACGGATCCGCGAATCGCTGGGCCTCAACGATCCGCTTCACCTTCAGTTTTTCAACTGGATCCGGCAATTGCTCCAGGGCGATTTGGGTACTTCGCTGATTTCCAATACCGACGTATCCCAGATGATAGGCCGGCGTATCAACCCGACGATAAACCTCGCCGTCATGACTATCATCATCTCGGTTTTGATGGCGGTTCCGATGGGCGTCATTGCCGCCTGGCGGCACCGCAGCTGGATTGATTACGGTGTCATGACGTTTTCCGTACTGGGATTCTCGGTTCCGGTATTCGTGATCGGCTATATCTTCATCCAGATATTCGCCATTGAACTGCGCTGGGTGCCCGTGCAGGGATACGCCCATCCTACGCAGGACCTGATGGGCTTCTTTCAACGCGCCATTCTGCCATCGCTGACTCTGGCCACGATCTATGTGGCACTGATCGCCCGGATGACCCGGGCCAGTATGCTGGAGGTGTTGGGAGAGGATTACATTCGTACCGCCCGGGCCAAAGGCGTCCGCGAGAACGTCGTCCTTTTTCGCCACGCGCTGCGGAATGCCGCGGTGCCCATCATGACGATCATCGGTACCGGCTTTGCTTTGCTGATCTCGGGAGTGGTCGTCACGGAGAGCGTGTTCAATATTCCCGGTATCGGACGTCTGACGGTGGATGCAATCCTGGCACGTGACTATCCGGTCATCCAGGCCATGATTCTGCTTACGGCTGGTATTTATGTGCTGGTCAACCTGCTCATCGATATCTCCTACAGCCTGATCGATCCAAGGATTCGCTACTGATGGCTGATGTACAGCAACCCACATCCGGGATGCAGGTGGTACTTGGTGCCTTGTCGCTACCGAAAAAGTGGCGTCTCGGCATCGGGCCGATCATTGCCGTCATTGTCCTGTTGGCCATCGTGATGGCGGCGGTATTTGCCCCATTATATGTGCCTTATGACCCCTCTCAGATGAGTTCGACCAATCGGCTCCAGCCATCCAGTGCCGAGCATCTTTTCGGAACAGACCCCTATGGCCGCGATCTGTTCAGCCGCGTCGTAACGGGTGGCCAAGTGTCCCTGCTGATCGGCATCGGTTCGGCGATCGTCAGTGTACTGGTGGGGCTTGCGATCGGACTGGTTTCCGGTTTTTTCCGTATTGCCGATGCCATCATCATGCGCGTCATGGATAGCCTGATGGCGATTCCGGCCATTCTGCTGGCTATTGCGCTGGTGGCACTGAGCGGGCCGAGTATCACCTCCGTCATCATCGCCATCACGATCCCCGAGGTCCCACGAGTCGTCAGGCTGGTGCGCTCGGTCGTGCTTGGCGCACGGGAGGAGCCCTATGTAGAGGCCGCCATCGCGCTGGGCTCCAGCATGCCCAGGATTCTCTGGCAGCACCTGATGCCCAATACCCTGTCGCCGCTGATCGTGCAGGGCACCTATATCTGCGCGTCTGCCATCCTGACCGAGGCTATCCTGTCGTTTCTTGGCGCCGGGGTCAGTACGGAGATTCCCACCTGGGGCAACATCATGGCCGAGGGGAGAACCTATTTTCAGGTCAACCCGGGTCTGATCTTCTGGCCGGGGCTCATGCTGTCGCTGTGCATACTGTCGATCAACCTGCTGGGGGATACGGCCCGCGATATCCTCGACCCGCGTCTCAAGAAACGGGAGGCCTGAGCCAATGCAGTTCAAGTCACGCAATTTCGATCGGGCCGAGACGATTCTGGACATCTGCAACCTGTCGGTCTGCCTGCCAGACCAGCCCGATATCGCGCCGGTCCTCGACGGTATCAACCTGACTATCCGTGCCGGCGAGACCGCGTGTCTGGTTGGTGAAAGCGGTTCGGGTAAATCCGTGACGTCGCTCGCGGTAATGGGATTGCTGCCCAAGGGATCGCTGACGGTCTCGGCTGGCGAGATAAGGCTGGATGATACCGACCTATTGACCCTCTCTCCGTCAGACATGCGCAAGGTGCGTGCACGCCGTATCGCCATGATCTTTCAGGAGCCCATGACGGCACTGAATCCGGTGATGCGCGTGGGGGAGCAGATCGAGGAAGTCCTCACAACTCACGAGAAGGCGTTGTCGTCGAAGGTTCGACGCGGGCGGGTGCTCGATATCATGGCGCAGGTACACCTGCCGGAGGTCGAGCGCATCTACGGCTCCTATCCGCATCAGCTATCGGGTGGGCAGCGCCAGCGCATCATGATTGCCATGGCGCTGGTGCTGGAGCCGAAACTGCTGATAGCCGACGAGCCGACCACGGCGCTCGATGTGACGACGCAGGGGCAGATCCTGTCGCTGATTGCCGAATTGCAGGAAAGGCATGGCACGGCGGTGCTGTTCGTGACCCATGACATGGGTGTGGTCGCCGAAATCGCGGATACCGTGCACGTGATGCAGTATGGATGCATTGTCGAGCATGCGCCGGTCGAGCGTCTGCTGCGCCAGCCGCAGGAGGAGTACACCCGCAAACTGCTCAGCGCCGTACCGAGCCTCGTGCCGCGACCCACTCGTCCCGCCATGCTTGACGACAATGTGCTCGAGGTCCGCAACATGGAGAAGGTCTATGCCCAAGGCGGCTTTCTCGTGCGCAAGGCCGGCACGCTGGCTGCGACAGGCGTGGATCTCTCTATTGCGCGGGGACGTACGCTGGGAATCGTGGGTGAAAGTGGTTCGGGGAAGTCGACCGTTGCGCGCTGTATTCTGAGGCTGGTCGACCCGACGTCGGGTGAGATTCGGGTCGCCGGTACCGAGATAGCGCGCCTGTCACGACGTGCGCTCAGGCCCCACCGCAAGCACTTCCAGATCGTTTTTCAGGATCCCTTTCGATCCCTCAATCCGCGCTGGACCGTCTCACGCAGCCTCACCGAGGGCCCGGTCAATTTCGGCATTACGCGACGCGATGCGCTGTCGCGGGCGGGTGAACTGATGGAACTGGTGGGTCTGCCGCGGGATGCGCTTGCTCGCTACCCGCATCAATTCTCTGGTGGTCAGCGGCAGCGCATCGCCATCGCCCGTGCCGTGGCCATGCGTCCTGACGTTCTGGTGGCCGACGAGGCCGTCTCGGCACTGGATGTCTCGGTCCAGGCACAAGTGATCGAACTTCTCGACGACATTCAGGAAAAGCTGGGTATCGCGATCCTGTTCATTACCCACGACCTGCGTGTGGCGGCTCAGATCTGTGACGATGTCGTGGTGATGCAGCGCGGCGTGGTCGTGGAGTACGGCCCCGCGGGCGAGGTGCTCTCCCAACCACGTCATGATTACACCCGCTCCCTGATCGAGGCCGCACCCGGGCGCCTGTGGGATTTCGCCAATTTCCGCGAGATTCGGACTGCCTGAGGCCCACCCGGGCGCACGCCATGAACCGCAAGGGCCCGAACCGTTGTCCCCACCAAGCGAACCAAGGAAGAGGATCATGCCCGTTCTGCCACGCATTGCCGAATTCATCGATGAACTGATCGATATCCGCCACGATATCCACGCTCATCCCGAGCTCGGATTCGAGGAGACGCGTACCGCCGGTATCGTCGCCGACAAGCTGCGGGGCTGGGGTGTGGACGAGGTCCACACCGATATCGCCGGCACCGGCGTGGTCGGAGTGTTGAAGGGCAAGGCAACGAGCCAGCGCTGCATCGGGCTGCGGGCCGACATGGATGCGTTGCCCATCGAGGAAGCCACCGACCTTCCCTATATCTCGAGACATCCCGGCAGAATGCATGCCTGCGGCCATGACGGCCATACCACCATGCTGCTGGGGGCCGCACGTTACCTGGCGGAGACGCGACACTTCGCCGGGACCGTCGTCCTGATCTTTCAGCCCGCGGAGGAGGGCCTGGGCGGCGCCCGGCGAATGCTCGAGGAGGGGCTGTTCGAGCGTTTTCCCTGCGACGAGATCTATGGCATCCACAACGATCCCGGCAGCCCGGCCGGCCAGGTCACCGTCAAGCAGGGGCCGGCGATGGCCGGCGCCACCTTCTTCGATATCCGCGTGGAAGGCGTCGGCAGCCACGCGGCGATGCCTCACCAATCGCACGATTCGATCATGGTGGCCGCATCGCTCATCCAGCAGCTGCAGACGGTGGTCAGTCGCAGCGCTCCTCCGGAAAGCCCACTGGTGCTCTCCGTCACGCAGGTTCATGCCGGTTCGGCCTATAACGTGATCCCCGACGGAGCGACTCTGGCCGGCACTATCCGCTACTTCGATGACGAGGTCTGCGAACTCGCGCATGAACGTATCCGCAGCATCTGTGCCGGCCTGGAGCGGGCCCATGATGTGCGCATCACCGTGGAGCTGCGCAACATCTTCAACGTGCTGGTGAACGATGCAACGTGCACCCAGGCCTATCTCGAGGCGGCACAGGAAATCGTCGGAGCTGCCAATGCCTCGGAGACGGGCAGGCTCGTCACCGGTAGCGAGGATTTCGCCGACATGTTGAAAGTCGTGCCGGGAGCCTATTGCTGGATCGGCCATGAGGGCTCGATTCCCCTGCATAACCCGGGTTACGTGCTCGATGACGGCATTCTTCCCGTTGGGGCCAGCGTCATGGCGCGCATGGTCGAACGACGCCTGCCGGTCGGTACATGAAAAGGAGCCGCCATGAATATCACCGTCTACCCGGCTCGCCGGCTCTACACCATGAACCCCTCCCAGCCGACGGGGGAGTGCCTGGCTGTGCGGGACGGCCGTGTCCTGAGCGTGGCACCGCTGGATGAAATAAAGCGTTTAGGCGATGTGGTCATCGACGAGCGTTACGCCGACAAGGTCATGATGCCCGGGTTCGTCGAGGGACATAGTCATGCCCTGGAGGGGATCATCTGGGATTATGTCTACCTGGGCTGGTTCGACAAGATCGCACCCGATGGTACGCTCTGGGCAGGCGTGCGAGATGCCGGTTCGATCCAGCAACGCCTGCGCCGCAGCCTCGCCGCACTCCCTGTCGATCAGCGCCTGATCGCCTGGGGTTTCGACCCGATCTACTTCGATGGCGCACGCCTGGACAAGCGGCTACTCGATGCGGTCAGCCCGGAGGTCCCGATCATCGTCATGCATGCGAGCCTGCATGTCATGACCGTCAATTCGGCCGTGATCGATGCGATCCAGGTGTCGGAAAAACAGATCGATGGCATCGTGCGTGACAGCACCGATCAGCCAACCGGTGAGCTTCAGGAACTGCCGGCCATGCATCTGGTATTCGATCATTACGGCATCGACTTCTTCGAAGCCGCCAGCACGCCTCGCGCCCTCGTGCAGTACGCCCGGGCCGCCAGGCGCGAGGGCATCACCACCATCACCGACCTGCTCAACCCCTTGAGCGAGAAGGCCATTGCGTCGATGCGCGCCACCACGGCCGACCCGGACTTCCCTGTTCGCCTGGTTCCCGCCCTCAACGCGCTGGACTGGGAGCCCGGGGCCGGCAGCGAGCGGGTTCGCCAGGCGATGCGGCACAATCACGACAAGCTGCACTTCGGTATCGTCAAGATCGTCACCGACGGTGCCATCCAGAACTTCACTGCCCGGCTGATGTGGCCCGGCTACCTGGAAATGGCGAGCAACGGAGTCTGGAACGCACCGCCCCAGGTCTTCCATGACATGGTGCAGCACTACCACCAGGCCGGCCTGCAGCTGCACATCCATACCAACGGCGACGAAGCGGTGGAGATCATCCTCGAAGCCCTGGAAGAGGCGTTGACCCTGTGGCCGCGCCCCGATCATCGCCATACCCTGCAGCACGTACAGCTGATCCGCCAGGACCAGCTGCGTCGTGTCCGAGCCTTGGGCGCCTGCCTGAATATCTTTGCCAACCACATCTATTACTGGGGCGACATCCACCGTACACGCACACTCGGCTTCGATCGCTGCCAGCGGCTGGAACCCACCGCCAGTGCCGAGCGCCTTGGCATCCCATTCGGTATCCACTGCGATGCTCCCGTGACACCCCTGTCGCCGCTGTTCACGGCACACTGTGCCCACACCCGGGAGACCGCATCGGGAGAAGTGCTGGGCAGCGCGGAAGCCATCAGCCGCGCCTGCGCCCTGGAAGCCATCACCCTGGGTGCGGCGAGGACGCTGCATCTGGACCACTGCATCGGCAGCCTGGAGCCCGGCAAGTGGGCCGATGTCACGGTACTCGATGATGACCCGCTGCAGGGCGACAAGTCCCTCAAGGAGATCGGCGTGCATGCGACTCTGCTGGGAGGGCGGCCCACCACCCATGCCTGAACCGGCCCCCATCGATACCCTGCTGCTGTGCGGCTTTCTGGGCAGCGGCAAGACGACCCGCATCAATCAGCTGATCCGGGCAGGCCGGCTGCGTAATGCCCTGTTCCTGATCAATGACTTCGGCACGCTCAATATCGATGCTGAATGGATCGACGCCCGCGAGGACGGTGTCCTGCGCCTCAATAACGGCTGCGCCTGCTGCGGGATCTCCGGCAATCTATCGGCTCAGCTGACCGAGATACGCCGGTGGCCTGGGCCGCCCGAATGCCTGGTCCTCGAGGCGAGCGGTGTGGCTCGTCCACGTCCGCTGATGCAGCTGTTCGATGCCGCCCGGGGATATCGACTGGGGCGGGCCGATACGCTGGTCGACCTGTCGGCGATCCGGTCGCTGCTCGATGACGACGCGGTCGGCGATATCGTGCACGACCAGCTTCGCGATGTCGGTCATATCCTGGTTAGTCGCTATCACGCCATGCCAGGCGGTGCGGCGGACGCAGCCCTTGAACGGATCAAGGCGATAAACCCCCATGCCAGAGTCGATTGGCTGCCTCCCGTGGCCCCCCCCTGCCGGCGGCAGGTTTCCCGACGTGCCATGCCATCATGGCCGGATTTCGCCAGGTTGGCGAAGCCAGCGTCATCGATTGTCAGTCGAACGGTTCATCTCGACGCGCCGGTGGACATCGAACGCCTGGAAAGCCTGCTCGATGCCGCTCGCGTGCTGCTGCTGCGCGCCAAGGGCATGCTGCGCAGTCATGACGCACCCGCTGACATGCTGGCAGTGCAGTGGACCGCCGGTGAGCTGCGCCTTTCCCCCCTGCCGTCGGCCAGGCACCAGGCCCTGGTGCTGATCGGCAAGGGCGAACCGGGGCTCGACGCCCTCGTGACCTGCCTGGAGACCGCAGTGGTCAATCAGAATCGCGAAAAGTGATCTCCCTTGGTGGCGCGTCAACGTTTCCAGTCTCTATCCTGTCGGCCAATGTTTCCGGAACGTAAATCGTTACGAAAGGGCGTGGGCTCCATGGGGCGAGGTCGTGTATCAACGCGTTGCGTTGCATTGCTGGTCGTGCTGATGTCGCTATGGACGCAGGCAAACGCGGGTTGTCCGAACTGGTCTCCCGCGCAGGCCTCAAGGGCGATGGCGGAACTCGGCGAGCGGATCGCCGAATGGGATGAAGCCTATTATCAACGCGGCGAACGGCTGGTCGAGGACAGCCTCTATGATCAGTCAAGGCGTCGCCTCGACGACTGGAGTGCCTGCTTTGACGGCCCCGGTACGCCTATTCCTCCCCGGGAAAGCCAGGGTGCCGAGCCCCATCCCGTGGCCCAGACCGGCCTGGACAAACTCGCCGACCACGACGCCCTGGGCCGTTGGATGCAGCGTCGCCACCATCACGGGCTCTGGGTACAGCCCAAGGTCGATGGCGTGGCGGTCACCTTGATCTATGAACGGGGCGAACTCGCTGGAGCCCTCAGCCGGGGCGACGGAATCACGGGCCAGGATTGGCTGCACCATGCCCGTCGCATTCCGGCCGTCCCGCAACGGCTCTCCGAACCGCCGGCCACGCGTATCGTGCTACAGGGTGAGCTTTACCATCGCCGCGATGCCCACGTACAAGCGGAACGAGGCAGTGACGGTGCCCGCAGTGCGATCATCGGGCTGATGGCCCGCCGCCAACTGTCCCCGGACGATGCCGACCAGATTGGCCTGTTCGTGTGGGACTGGCCCGAGGGCCCGGAGACGCTGGATAGACGACTGGATGCGCTGCATGCCTGGGGGCTGCAAGATAGCCGACACTATACCCAGTCCGTTTCAAGCCCTCGGGACGTCGTTGAGTGGCGGCAGCGTTGGTACCGGCAGGCGCTTCCCTTTGCCACCGACGGCATCGTCATCCGCCAGTCCAGCCATCCCGCGCCACATCAGTGGCAACCCGGCCCGCCTGCCTGGGCCGTGGCCTGGAAATACCCTGCCAGCCAGAGCCTGGCGATGGTGAGGGGGGTGGATTTCAGCATCGGCCGCACTGGCCAGATCACGCCGGTGCTGCAGCTCTATCCAACCTCTCTCGATGACCGCACGATACGGCGTGTCAGCCTTGGCTCGCTGGACCAGTGGAAGGCGCAGGATATCCGGCCAGGGGACCAGGTGGTGATACGCCTCGCTGGCCTGACCATTCCTCGATTCGAGAGAGTGCTGATTCGTCATGAGCCCCGTGAAACGATCTCGCCGCCCGATCCGGGGGCATATCACCCGCTCAGCTGCCTGCGCCTGGCCCCCGGCTGCGAAAGTCAATTCCTGGCACGCCTGACCTGGCTCTCCAGCCGGGATGGGCTGAATATGCCGGGGATTGGCGAAGGTAGTTGGAAACGCCTGATCGAGGCCGGGCTGATCGAAGGCCTGCTCGACTGGCAGGCACTCAGCGAAGCGCAGCTGGCGACGGCGTCCGGGGTCGGCGCGGTGCGTGCCCGTCAGTGGCGCGAGACCTTCGATGCCGCGGCGTCGCGGCCCTTGCCTCGATGGCTGCGCGCGCTGGGCATGCCAGCGGTCGAGGATTCGCTGCTACGTGATACCCGGGGCGAGATCCGTCTCGAGGAACTCCGGCGGCGCCCGCATGGCGCCTGGCGGCAGCACGCCGGCATTGGCGAGGTCACTGCCGACCAACTGGTGGCCTTCTTCGGTGATCCGGAAGTTCGAGCCTGGTTGGACAATCTTGACGCCGTACGGTAGCGCGAGCGTATCTTCACTTCCGCCCTGTAGGAACGCCCGGTCCGACGCCTCGGCTTTCCCTTCCTGTTGGAGCGCCGCTTCGCGTCGCGACTGGCGCCGCAGGCGCCTGGGCGGAGGCCGCCGTCATTGGCGGCTATTGCCAGCATTGGGCGACACCGCGGTCGCGAGCTGACGCCACCTCTCATGCTTTTAGGGTTGAGAGGATGTCAAAGGCGCTGAATCTCGATCAGGTGGCCGATGATGGGATAGCCGGCTTTCTTGGCCGCCTTTTCGGCCTCCAACTGAGCCTCGAGCTTGGAGATGCTGGTGGAGTGGTGTTCAAAGACGCTGTCCAGTTCGAGTGGCTTGGTCCGTACGGCCAGCTTGACGAGATGGCCGGTCTTGTAGGAACTGGCCGACTGGCCCGGTTTGGTGTTCTCATGAGCCGGCACCGAACGAGACGGCCGCTTGCTCCCTTCCTTGGGATTCTGAAAGGCGTTGATTTCACGCCGCATGCTTTCCTCGAAATCCTCTAGTTCCGTTTTCATCTTGCCCCTATGCATTGAGTACGGTCTTGTCGAGTATGGCAAAGAGTCGTTCGACGCTCTTGCCATATTGGAATCAAGTGCACCGCGACGCTAATACCATCAAGGCTTGTCGTGCCTGCTTCTCTATAACATTTCGTTACCACATTTTCCAGGACGCCGCTGACGCGTCATGCCTATGGCACCTACAATGCCGACATCGTTCACATCCGGCAATGGAGGCCGGAATTGCTCCGTGCCGTGTGCCCGAGCCCGTTCAAGGGAGTGACCAGTTGCGTAGTTTGCCAGCGACCCTTCCGATCCTTTTCGTCTGCGAGATCAGCTTCCTGCTCGGCCATGGCCTGATCATGACCCTGCTCGGGGTGCGCATGTCACTGGAGGGCTTTCCCTCGCACATGGCGGGGCTGCTCATGTCGAGCTTCTCGCTGGGTTTCGTGCTGGGCAGCTACCTGCTGGAGAAGCGCATCCGCAGCGTGGGTCATATCCGGGTGTTTGCCGCCTGTGCGGGCCTGCTGGCGGTGACCGCCATGCTGCACGGGCTCTGGGTCAACCCCTGGGCGTGGCTGGCCTGGCGCCTGGTGGGTGGCGTCGCGACCGCTGGCATGCTGATGGTGATGGAGTCCTGGGTGTCGGGGGAGTCGACCAACGCCAACCGAGGTCAGGTGCTTGGCCTGTACATGATCATCTCGACCATGTCGCTGGCCGGTGGCCAGTGGATGCTCAATTTCGGTGACCCCTCGGGGCCAGCGTTATTCTCGGTGGTCGGCATGCTCTTCGCGCTGTCGCTGGTGCCGCTGTCGATCCATCGTATCCATGGCCCCCGACAGGCCCTCGACATCCAGCCGCGGAAGATTCGCCTGAAGGCGCTCTTCGAGCGCGCTCCGGTGGGGCTGGTGGGCGCATTCACCGCCGGGATGATGGCCCAGGCCTTCTTCGCGATGACGCCCTTCTATGGCCAGGAGATCGGCTTGACCACCGGCGAGACGGCGCGTTTCATGGCCATCACCACCATGGTGGCGCTGTTTGCCCAGTGGGGGCTCGGGCGGCTCTCCGACCGCATCGATCGGCGCAAGGTCATCCTCGGGATGGCCATGGTGATGACCGTCTCCGGGGCTATCGTCTCCCTGGTGGCCCGGCTCGACTTCCTGGTGCTGCTGCTGGTGGCCTGTTTCCATACGGCCATGCTGCATACCCTTTACTCACTGAGCCTGGCCCATACCAATGACTGGCTGGAGCCGGGAGAAGTGGTGGCGGCCAACGCCAAGCTGATGATCTGGTATGGCATCGGCTCGATCATCGGCCCCTTCAGCGCCTCCCTGGTCATGCAACTGGTCGGCCCGGACGGGCTCTGGCTTTTCCTGGGGTCGGTGTCCCTGGCGCTGGGGCTGTTCGTGATGGTGCGCCTGAGCACCCGTCACGGCGAGTCCGGTGAGGTGGAGCAGGAACCCTTCGTGGCGGTGCCGGCACTCGAAACGCCGCATTTCGCCGAGCTTGACCCCCGCCTCGAACCGGCCCAGATGGCGCTGAACTTCGAGCATGACGTGGCGGAAAGCGCACCGGCAGTGTCAATGGGGGCTGCCTGGGACCAGAAGAATGCGCCATGATGGGAGTGTGTTCTGGCCATGGAGATCACTGATGCCCCCCCTTGCTTCCCGCGCCGGTCTTGTGGCGCTCGCCTGCCTGGCAGGCCTCCTTGCCGTCAGTGTCACGTCGGTGAGGGCAGATACCTGCCCTGCTCCGGGGCAGTGGTTTCAGCCTGGTGGCGAGCGCTTGGCGCCGGACGCACTCTTCGCGGAATTGGAAGAGCGTGACGTGGTGCTGCTTGGCGAACAACATGACAATCGGGATCATCATCGCTGGCAGCTGCACACCCTGGCCGGGCTGCATGCGCGGCGTCCCGACATGGTGATTGCCCTGGAAATGCTGCCGCGGGAGGCCCAGCCGGCGCTCGATGCCTGGGTGGCAGGTGAGCTCGACGAGCAGGGGTTCCTCGACCAGAGCGGTTGGCGGACAGCCTGGGGATTCGACCTCGATCTTTACCTTCCGATCCTGCATTTCGCACGCCTGCACCAGGTGCCGCTCAAGGCGATCAATGTGACGCCGGAGCTGCGTGGCCGGCTGGTGAGCGAAGGCTGGGACGCGATACCGGAAACCGAGCGATTCGGTATCACCGCGCCGGCCCAGGCGCCTGAGGCCTACCGCGAAAGGCTGGCAGCCATCTATGAGCGGCATCCGACCCAGAGCGATGAGGCGGGGCTCGAGCGGTTCATCAATGCCCAACTGGTCTGGGACCGTGCCATGGCGTCGGGTCTTGCCGACGCGCAGGGCGCGGCCGGTCTGGTCGTCGGACTGATCGGCCAGGGGCATCTGCAGTTCGAACAGGGTGTCCCCCACCAGTTGTCGGATCTCGGTATCGCGAATCACACGGCGCTGCTGCCCTGGCCGGTGGATGGAGATGAATGCCAGCCTCCGCCGGACGGCCTGGCTCGAGCGGTGTTTGCCATCGATGGCAGCTGGCATGAGGCGATGGTCCCGATGCAGCTGGGCATCTATACCACCCCGCATGAGGAGGGCATCGAAATCCACGCCATCCTCGAAGGCTCCGTTGCCGAACAGGCAGGTCTGGAGGCGGGTGACATCATTCTGCGCGCCGCGGGGGAGTCCTTGACTCGCCCCGCCGATCTGACCGGCCTGGTGCGGCAGCAGCGGCCGGGCACCCTGCTGCCGCTGGCCATACGCCGTAACGGTGATGAGCGGGAGATCCTGGCGCGTTTTCCACCACGATCAACGTAATGAGGTAGAAGACATGTCGGGTCGTGCCTGGCTGGCCAGTATGGTCGCGACACTGTTACTGGCCTTGCCGCTTTCAATGCCTGCCCATGCCGATGATCCGGCTTGGGAAGACGCCGAGCACGAGGTCCACTTGAGCGTCCGACTGGACCCGTCATCGCGTCAGATCCAGGGTGACATGGTCGTGCGTCCTCCGCCTCGCACGGATGTGTTCCAGCTCAAGGCTGAGCTCGAGGTCAGTGAGGCGATGGCCGACGGGGCATCATTACCGCTGGAGAAGGTTTCGGCGGGACGCTATCGCCTGACGGTGCCGCAGGAGGCCGAGTCGGTAACGCTGCGTTGGAATGGCTTGCTCGAAACCGATAGTGGCCGGCTGATGGTCTCGCCAGAAGGCAGCCTGCTACCGGCTGCCAGCGGCTGGCATCCGCAGTTTGCCGAGCTGGGGCCCTTTGCGCTGCACATCGAGGTCCAGGTGCCGGATGGCCAGCGGGTGGTGGCCACGGGCTCGCTGGTCGATGAGCCGCGGAATGACGAGGCGGGCTACCGGGTGCGGCATTACCATCCGCGAACGGAGTGGGTGGAACTGGCCACGGGCCCGTGGCTGGAGCGTCAGCATGGGGTGGGTGACGTACGTATCCGCACCCTGTTTCCCGCTGAACTGGATGATGCTCACGCCGAGACCTATCTGGAGCATGCCAGCCGCTACCTCGCGCAGTTCAGCGAGCGCGTCGGTCCCTACCCCTACGACAGTTTCACCATTGCCGCGTCACCTGCGCCGCTGGGACTGGCCTTTCCCGGTTTTACCCTGCTCGGGGAGAGGGTCATTCCATTGCCGTTCATCCCCCACACCTCGCTGGCCCACGAGCTGATGCACGCCTGGTGGGGGGCTGGCGTCGGGGTGGACCATGCCAGCGGCAACTGGTCGGAGGCGCTCACCACTTACCTGGCCGACTACCATCTCGATGAGCAGCGCGGTGATGGTCGCGATACCCGCCGGCGTTGGCTAGTCGACCTGGCGGCATTGCCCGGCTCATTCGACAAGCGGCTGGTGGACTTCCGTGGTGACGACGATCCGGCGTTGCGGCTGGTGGGCTATCAGCATGGCGCCATGCTCTTTCACATGCTGCGCCAGCGTATCGGGGACGAGGCGTTCGATGCCGGGTTGCGGCATTTTGCCAGGCAGCACATGTTCCACACCGCCAGCTGGTTCGATCTGGCCGAGAGCTTCAGCGAGACGGCCGATGAAGACCTGACGGGCTTCTTCGACGCCTGGCAGTACAAGCCGGGGCGACCGGCCTTGAGCCTGGCGGCGGTGGAGCGCAGCGAAACCGAGGAGGGGTGGACGGTGCGAGGCGTGCTCGAACAGACAGGGCCTGGCGCACCGTGGCCGCTGCGCGTGCCTGTGGTGGCGGAAACCAGGAGCGGGTCCGTGCGTCATGATGTCGCACTCGAGACCCGGCAAGACAGGTTCTCGCTGTCGTTTGACGAGGAACCCCTGGCCCTGGCCGTCGACCCCGATCATGACTTGCTGCGCCAGCTCGACGGGGCGCCATTTACCCTGAGGCGTCTCGCCCTGCATCCGGAGAGCCGCCTGTTGGCCCTGGATGATGACTGGGCGCCGCTGGGGCAGAACGCGCTGGGTCGGTCACTGGCATCGTTTTCCGATAGGGCGTCGGAGGAATCCACCCCGATGCTGGTCATTGGCGATACCGAAGCCGTGGTCGACTGGTTGGCCGAGCGGGACCTGCCCGATCCACCCGGCGACATGGCACGCCGGGGCACGGCGCGAATGTGGACGCTCCCCGGGAGCCGGGTCGTGGCGCTGAGCGCCGACGATCGTGAGAGCATGAGCCGGCTTGCCGGTTCACTGCGACACCATCAGCATCGCAGTTACCTGGTCCAGGACGACACGGGCGACACTATCGCTGCCGGTGCCTGGCCGGGAAGCGAGGATGGGCTGCGGATCGACTTCTCCCGGTGAGTCTTTTCAACACGTTGCGGCTTTCCCATAGGCAAGGCTTATCACCACCATGGTAGCATTCAATTTAGTCTATCGAGGATTCGTGGGTATCATGGGCCTCGTATTCGGATCAAAACCACCGACAAGGAGCATTACGACATGTCCCTGATCAATACTGAAGTCAAGCCGTTCAAAGCGACCGCCTTCCACAACGGCGAATTCATCGACGTCACTGAAGACAGCCTGAAGGGCAAGTGGAACATTTTCTTCTTCTATCCAGCTGACTTCACGTTCGTCTGCCCCACCGAGCTGGGTGATCTGGCGGACAATTACGAGGAGTTCAAGAAACTGGGTGTCGAGGTCTATGGCGTCTCCACCGATACCCACTTCACCCACAAGGCGTGGCACGACAGCTCCGAGACCATCAACAAGATCCGGTATCCGATGCTGGCCGACCCGACCCTGGCCATCTCGCGCAACTTCGAGGTACTGATCGAGGAAGCCGGTCTGGCCGAGCGTGGCACCTTCGTGATTGACCCGGAAGGCAAGATCCAGATCGTCGAGATCAATGCCGGCAACATCGGCCGTAATGCCGAAGAGCTGTTGCGCAAGGTCAAGGCTGCCCAGTACGTGGCTGCCAACCC
Organism: Billgrantia endophytica; assembly: GCF_002879615.1. Taxonomy (GTDB): domain Bacteria; phylum Pseudomonadota; class Gammaproteobacteria; order Pseudomonadales; family Halomonadaceae; genus Halomonas; species Halomonas endophytica. Next base: position 34,673 of record NZ_PNRF01000017.1, on the reverse strand, counting down.
GAACGAAGTCTGCCCCGCCAAGTGGAAGGAAGGCGAAGAGACCCTGTCTCCGTCTCTCGACCTGGTCGGCAAGATCTAAACGACGCTTGCCGAACCCACGGGTCTGCCCCCTGACCTCGTGAGTTCCACGCCCGGGCGTGCTCCGCCCGGGTGCTTTTCAAGACACGTGCAACCATCTCGCCTCCACGCTGGCTTCCAGCCGTGTGTACTGCGCCGATGCTTGCTGTTTTCATGAGCCAGACATGAAGGAACCGCTGTCATGTTGGACGACAATCTGAAGAGCCAGCTGCAAACCTATCTGCAAAAGGTCACCCAACCGTTCGAGATCGTCGCATCCCTCGATGACGGCGCCAAATCCAAGGAACTGTTCAAGCTGCTGGAGCAGATCGCCAGCCTGAGCGACAAGATTACCCTGCACGGCGACGGTCGCGATGCCCGTGTCCCGTCGTTTGCACTGAATCGCCCCGGGGAAGACACCGGCCTGGTATTCGCCGGGATCCCCATGGGGCACGAGTTCACTTCGCTGGTACTGGCCCTGCTGCAGGTCGGCGGGCACCCGCCCAAGGCCTCCGACGACGTGGTCGAGCAGATCAAGGGCCTCGAAGGTGAGCTGAACTTCGAAACGTACTTCTCTCTCTCCTGCCAGAACTGCCCCGATGTGGTGCAGGCTCTCAACCTGATGGCCGTGCTCAACCCGAACGTGCGGCATGTCGCCATCGATGGCGCGCTGTTTCAGGACGAGGTGGAGACGCGCCAGGTGATGTCGGTCCCCAGCATCTACCTGAACGGTGAACCCTTCGACCAGGGGCGCATGAGCCTCGAGCAGATTCTGGCCAAGGTCGACACGGGTGCCGCCAAGCGCGATGCCGAGAAGCTCAACGCCAAGGAGAGTTTCGATGTGCTGATGGTGGGCGGCGGCCCTGCCGGCGCCGCGGCAGCCATCTATGCGGCTCGCAAGGGCATCCGCACGGGTGTCGCCACCGAGCGTTTCGGTGGGCAGGTGCTCGATACCATGGCCATCGAGAACTTCATCTCGGTCTCGGAAACCAATGGGCCTAAGCTGGTGGCCGCACTGGAAGAGCACGTCAAGCAGTACGATGTGGACATCATGCCGCTGCAGCGTGCCGTCAAGCTGGTGCCGGCCACTCAGCCTGGCGGTGAGCATGAGGTGCGGTTCGAATCGGGCGCCTCGCTCAAGAGCCGGACCTTGATCCTGGCAACCGGCGCCCGCTGGCGCGAGATGGGCGTGCCTGGCGAGGACGAGTACCGCAACAAGGGTGTGGCCTACTGCCCCCACTGCGATGGTCCGCTGTTCAAGGGCAAGCGCGTGGCGGTAATCGGTGGTGGTAACTCCGGTGTCGAGGCGGCCATCGACCTGGCCGGCCTGGTCGAGCATGTCACCCTGATCGAGTTCATGGACGAGCTGCGTGCCGATGCGGTGTTGCAGAAGAAACTCGCCAGCCTGCCCAACGTGGATGTGATCAAGGGGGCCCGGACCACCGAAGTGAACGGTGATGGCAAGCGGGTCAATGGCCTCACCTACGAGGAGCGGACCAGCGGAGAGCTGCGCAAGCTCGAGCTGGAGGGCGTCTTCGTACAGATTGGCCTGGTGCCGAATACCGAGTGGCTCACCGATTCCTCCATCGAGCTCTCGGAGCGTGGTGAAATCGTCACCGATGCCCGCGGCATGACCTCCGTGCCGGGCATCTTCGCGGCCGGCGACGTCACCACCGTGCCCTACAAGCAGATTGTCATAGCCATGGGTGAAGGCTCCAAGGCGGCACTGGGCGCCTTCGACTACCTGATCCGTAGCTGACCGGCGGTCGCCGGCGGATCCCGCCGGCCTCTGTTCCATCCAAGAATGCCCCCACAGGTTCGTCCTGTGGGGGCATTTCGTTCTCGTCGCCCCGCCAAAGAATCATGTGGGCCCCCTGTCGGCAAACGACTATGGTGAAGGTGCTGCAGCATGGGCTAATACACTTGGCCATCGATCAATAACGTACCTACAGAGTGAAAGGGATACCTTCATGTCGAACAACAGGCGGATAGCGGTGCCATCGGTCGCAGCACTGGTATTGGGCGGAATCGGGCTGACCCTGGCCGCTACCCTGGATGACGTCCAGGATAGAGGCCAGGTGCGCTGTGGCGTGAATGCAGCCCAGCCCGGTTTCTCGGCCCTGGATGACGAGGATGACTATCGTGGCCTGGACACCGATATCTGCCGGGCCATTGCCGCGGCAGTGCTGGGTGACGCCAAGAGCGTGCTCTTCGTGCCGCTGGACTCGGTAGAACGCTTCACGGCTATTCAGTCCGGCGAAGTGGACGTGCTGTCTCGTACCACTACCTGGACATCCACCCGCGATACCACCCTCGGCATCAACTTCACCGGGGTCAGCTACTACGATGGCCAGGCCTTCATGGTGGCCAGCGACCTGGGTGTTCAGAGTGCCAAGGAACTGGATGGCGCGGCGGTGTGCACCCAGTCCGGTACCACCAGCGAGCTCAACCTGGCCGACTACTTCCGGGCCAATGGCATGGAATACGAGCCGGTAGTGTTCGGCTCGCCGGAGCAGTCGATTGGCGGCTTCGAGGCGGGGCGCTGCGACGTGCTCAGTACCGATGCCTCCCAGCTCTATGCCCAGCGCATGCAACTGGCAGACCCGGACAGTGCCGTGGTGCTGCCGGAGGTCATCTCCAAGGAGCCGTTGGGACCTGCGGTGGCCCAGGGCGACGACCAATGGTTCAACATCGTCAAGTGGTCGCTGTTCGCCATGCTCAATGCCGAGGAAATGGGGATCACCAGCGACAATGTCGACGAGATGCGTACCTCCGACGATCCGGATATCGCGCGTCTGCTGGGTGAAGACGGCAATCATGGGCAGGGTATGGGTCTCTCCGCCGACTGGGCCTACCAGATCATCAGGCAAGTGGGCAACTACGGCGAAGTCTTCGAGCGTAACGTGGGCGAAGGCTCAGAATTCAAGATCGCCCGAGGGCTCAATGCATTATGGTCCGATGGCGGTATCCAGTATGCGCCGCCAGTGCGTTGACTCCAAACGGTGCATGAGCAGAGAAAGCGGCACTAGTTGGGGGCAGGAGACCGAGCCGTATCGCCTTTGGCTCGATCGTTGAATAATGGTTTCGCCTACCCTATCCCTAAGTTGGAACAAACCTTGCTAAGGTGCGGACACATGCACGACGCATGACTTACACATCAATAATATTTCTGCGAAGGGACGATCCCCATGCTGAGCAAGAAAAACAAGTTGGTCCTGCTGGCCTCGGCAGGCGCTCTGGTACTCGGTGCCACTACCGTGGCACAGGCTTCCACCCTGGATGACACCAGGAACCGTGGCGCCGTGCAGTGTGGCGTGAGCGATGGCCTGCCAGGCTTCTCCGCCCCGGATGACCAGGGCGAGTGGCAGGGGCTGGACGTCGACGTCTGCCGCGCCGTAGCGGCCGCCGTGTTCGGCGATGCCGAGGCGGTGCGCTACATCTCGCTGAATGCCGTGGAACGCTTCACCGCGCTGCAGTCCGGCGAGGTGGACGTGCTGTCGCGCAACACTACCTGGACCACCGTCCGCGACACCACCCTGGGCCTGAACTTCACTGGCGTGACCTTCTACGACGGCCAGGGTTTCCTGGTGTCTCAGGACCTGGGCGTGTCCAGCGCCGAGGAGCTCGATGGCGCCGCCATCTGCACGCAGTCGGGCACCACCACCGAGCTCAACCTGGCGGATTATTTCCGTGCCAACGGCATGGAGTTCGACCCCATCGTCTTCGATACCTCCGAACAGACCGTGGGTGGCTTCGAGGCGGGGCGCTGCGACGTGTTGACCTCCGATACCTCACAGCTCGCCGCGCTGCGCATACAGCTCGCCGATCCCGATAGCGCCATCATCCTGCCCGAAGTGATCTCGAAGGAGCCGTTGGGCCCCGTGGTGCGCCAGGGCGACGATCTGTGGTTCAACATCGTCAAGTGGTCGCTGTTCGCCATGGTCAACGCCGAGGAGTTCGGCATCACCAGCGAGAACGTCGACGAGATGCTCGACTCCGGGTCGCCGGACGTGGCCCGCCTGCTGGGCCAGGATGGCAACTACGGTGAAGCCATGGGCCTCAACGCCGACTGGGCTTATAACATCATCAAGCAGGTAGGCAACTACGGCGAGAGCTTCGAGCGCAATGTCGGCATGGGCTCGCCGCTGCAGATCGAGCGTGGCATCAACGCGCTGTGGACCGAAGGTGGCATCCAGTACGCCCCGCCGATTCGCTGACCGAACCGTCCGAGGCGCTGCATCACGGCGCCTCGAGCCTTGTCATGCCCTGATCCGGTTACCCCGGATCAGGGCTTGCATACCTGCTTGACGGATCCAGGCGGAGAGTCTTTCCATGTCCGTTCGACCCCAGGCCCGGCCAGTGGGCCAAAAACCGCCTTTCTGGCGTGATCGCGCCAAGCGCGCTCTGATGTTTCAGATAATGCTGATCGCGGCAGTAGCCGCCTTCCTGCTCTATATCGTCGGCAACACCCAGGCTAACCTGGCCGCCCGTGGCATCACGACCGGCTTCGGTTTCCTGTCCAATACCGCGGGCTTTGGCATCGTCCAGAGCCTGATCGACTACTCCTCCCAGAGCACCTACGGCCGTACCTTCGTGGTGGGCCTGCTCAATACCCTGCTGGTTTCTGCTCTGGGGGTGCTGGCGGCCACCATCATCGGGTTTACCGTGGGTATTGCCCGGCTTTCACCCAACTGGCTGATCGCCCGGCTGGCCAACGGCTACATCGAGATATTTCGCAATATTCCGCTGCTGCTGCAGATCTTCTTCTGGTACTACGCCGTACTGCGGGCCATGCCAAGCGCCCGTGACAGCCTGTCGCTGGGTGAGGTGGTCTTCCTCAACGTGCGCGGGCTCTACCTGCCCGAGCCGCTGTTCGAATCCGGTTTCGGCCTGATCCCCCTGGCCTTCGGCGTCGCCGTGATGGCAAGCATCGCCCTGGTGGTCTGGAACAAGCGTCGCCATGAGGTCACCGGCAAGCGTCTCCCGGCGGGCTGGATCTCGCTGGGGCTGATCCTCGGCTTGCCGCTTCTGGTGCTGGTTGCCACCGGTGTCCCGGTCACCTGGGACGTGCCGGAGCTGCGTGGTTTCAACTTCCGCGGTGGCATCACGGTCATCCCCGAATTCCTGGCGCTGTGGCTGGCGCTCTCCATCTATACGGCGTCGTTCATCGCCGAGATCGTGCGCTCGGGCATTCAGGCGATCTCTCACGGGCAGACCGAGGCCGCCCAGGCACTGAGCCTGCCGCGCAATCTGGTATTGCGCCTGGTGGTGGTTCCCCAGGCGATGAGGGTCATCATACCGCCGCTGACCAGCCAGTATCTCAACCTGATCAAGAACTCGTCACTTGCGACTGCCATCGGCTACCCCGACCTGGTGTCGGTGTTCGCCGGTACCACGCTCAATCAGACGGGGCAGGCGATCGAGGTCATCGCCATGACCATGGCGGTCTACCTGACCATCAGCCTGCTGGTATCGATGTTCATGAACTGGTTCAACGCCCGCGTGGCGCTGGTGGAACGCTAGGAGAGCGCCATGACAATCCAATCCAAGATGATCGAGGCGCGCCCCGCACCCAATAGCACCATTGGCGCGGTGGCCTGGCTGCGTACCAACCTGTTCAGCGGGCCGGTGAATACGGCGTTCACCCTGCTGGGGCTCTATCTGCTCTACGTGTTGCTGACGCCGACGATCCAGTGGGCCTTCATCAATGCCGACTGGGTCGGCACCAGTCGTGACGACTGTTCCCGGGAAGGCGCCTGCTGGGTGTTCGTCAACGCCCGTCTCGGCCAGTTCATCTATGGGCTCTACCCGGGAAGCGAGATCTGGCGGGTCAACCTGACCTTTGCCACCTTTGCCGGTCTGATTGCCTGGCTGGCGATACCGCGGCTGCCGTACAAGCGCTGGGTGGCGCTGGCGACACTCGTGGGCTTCCCGGTGTTCGCCTACTTCCTTCTCTACGGCGGCCACTTCGGCCTGCCGGTAGTACAGACCCATCGCTGGGGCGGATTGATGCTGACCCTGGTGCTGGCGATAGTGGGGATGGTGGGCGCCCTGCCCATCGGCATCATGCTGGCGCTGGGCAGGCGTTCGGAGATGCCCATCGTGAAGAGTTTCTGCGTGGTGTTCATCGAATTCTGGCGCGGCGTTCCGCTGATCACGGTACTTTTCATGGCCTCGGTGATGCTGCCCCTGTTCATGCCTACCGGTATCAGCGTCGACCGGCTGATCCGGGCCTTCATTGGTATCACTCTGTTCCAGAGCGCCTATATGGCCGAGGTGATCCGTGGAGGGCTTCAGGCGATCCCGCGGGGCCAGGAAGAGGCGGCGGCTGCCCTGGGCATGGGTTACTGGAAGCGTATGGGGCTCATCGTGCTGCCCCAGGCGTTGAAGATGATGATTCCCGGCATCGTCAATACCTTCATCTCGCTGTTCAAGGATACCACCCTGGTGATGATCATCGGTCTCTTCGACCTGCTGGGTATCGTCCAGGCGGCGCTGTCGGATTCTCGCTGGCTGGGCTTTGCCCTGGAGGGTTATGTCTTCGCGGCATTCGTGTTCTGGATCTTCTGTTTCAGCATGTCACGCTACAGCCAGTACCTCGAACGTAAACTGCATACCGGCCACAGGCGCTAGGGAAGGCCGATTCATTGCTGCGCGCCGGCGGCGGCCAGCCTCCCATCGCTCGCGACATGAATCATCGTTTCTTTAAGCGTCACCCGAGACAGGAATGACATCAATGAGTGAACAGGCATCAACATCCAAGGCTGGCGCCGACACCCCCATGGTCGAGATGCGCGGCGTCAACAAGTGGTATGGCGACTTCCATGTGCTGCGCGATATCTATCTGGAGGTCAGGCAGGGCGAGCGTATCGTCATCTGCGGGCCGTCGGGCTCGGGCAAGTCGACGCTGATCCGCTGCATCAACCACCTTGAAGAGCATCAGCAGGGCGAGATCGTGGTCGGTGGCATCCCCTTGACCCAAGACATCAAGCGCATCGAACAGATCCGCCGCAACGTGGGCATGGTGTTCCAGCACTTCAACCTTTTCCCGCACCTGACCGTGCTCGAGAACTGCTGCCTCTCGCCCATGTGGGTACAGAAGAAGCCGCGCCGCGAGGCCGAGGCGCTGGCCATGAGCTATCTCGATCGGGTACAGATTGCTGAACAGGCTCGCAAGTACCCCGGCCAGCTTTCCGGTGGCCAGCAGCAGCGGGTCGCCATTGCGCGTTCGTTGTGCATGCATCCCGAGGTGATGTTGTTCGACGAGCCCACCTCGGCGCTGGACCCCGAAATGATCAAGGAAGTTCTCGATGTCATGATCGAGTTGGCCAAGGAGGGCATGACCATGCTCTGCGTGACCCATGAGATGGGCTTCGCCAAGACCGTGGCCGACCGGGTGATCTTCATGGACCAGGGGCAGATCATCGAGGAGAACGCGCCAGAGCCGTTCTTCAACAACCCCCGCTCCGAACGCACCCGGCTTTTCCTCAGCCAGATATTGGGCCACTGAGGCGAGCGAGGCCTACCCCCTGTGCCGGGTCAGCTGGCGGTGCGCTGTGGCTTCAATGGTTCTGCGGGACGTGTGACGCGGGCAGAGCCCAGCACACTGGGTTCCGTCTCCATGTGACGCGCCTCGCTGGTCCAGGCAGCTTCCTCGGCATGTACCGCGGGGCGGCGCTCGAAGGACCGGGTGACCACTGCGCTGGGAGCGAAGCCAGCCCGTTCACTGATGTGATGGGGCAGCAGCCATAGCTCGGCGAGCAGGCGCAGGACCATGGCGGCCAACAGCCAGAGACCGGCCGCCATGGCGAGCACAGGCCAGGTGCCAGCCCAGTCGACGGGCGCCAGCCAGGGGGTGCGTGGTATCAGCCAGAGTGCGGCACCGGCCAGCAGGCCGAGTTGCAGCAGCAAGTGGCAAGTGAGAAGGGTGCCGCGGGACAGTGGGCGGCGGGGGAACAGGAATTGTCGCATCAGGGGTCCTCCCGTTGGATGCACATCGCGGTACGATGATTTCTTCGGCATCCCTGCCGGCAAGCCTGGATGCTACCTCAGTTTGGTTGTCGAGTGCAGCTGCTTACGTCGATCAACGGATCGTGGGGTCATGTCAGCGGCGTGATGCTGGCGGGCGGGAGAGGGGGCTGGTCCCGGTGTTGGCTCAGTGGCCGTCCGCCCAGTGCGGTCAGCAATATCTGCAACGGGTCACCGTGGCTGACCAGCAGAATGGTCTCGCCCCGGCGTTCACTTTCCAGCGACGCGATGACCTCCTGCATCCGGGCGGCTACGCTGGCTACGCTTTCCACGGCATGCTCACGATGCTCGGGGCTATGCGCATCCAGGGCCCAGACCCGTGCATAGTGTTCGTCAGGCTGGCCTTCGAATTCGCCGAAGACTCGCTCCCGAAGACGCGGCTCGGCCTGCAGGGAAAGCCCGAAGCGTTTGGCCACCCATGCCGCGGTCTCGGTGGTGCGCTGGAAATCCGAATGGAGAATGCGGGTCGGCTCTGGCCAGCGCCAGTCGGCGACCAGCGCTTCCAGCTGAGCTTCGCCCCGCGGTGACAGACCGAAGCTGGTCAGGCCGAGCCGTGGCGTGCTGACGATCAGCCCCCGTTCGTTGGCCTGGCTATGGCCGTGCCGCATCAGCAGATAGTGGTTGCGACGTGGGGTCGGGGCGTTGAGGAAACTGTTTGACATGCTATCGTCATACTACCTAGATTGAACGTGAGTTTTCGTTTTCGATCATGATATGCGGAAACATGTTCGCTTTCGACCAATCATCTGGAGACTACCTTACCCACCGTATGCCATGTCCGCGATAACCCTATAACAACGACCGACAGAGAGACACGCCATGAAAGCACACAAGATCCCGAACAAGCACCCTCTCGCCGCCCTGGCTCTTTCTTCCCTGTTGCCCCTGGCAATGATCGTATCCGCCCAGGCGCAAGCCGACTGCCCACGTGGCGACCTGGATGACCTCTACTGCGATGAAGATGGCAACATGGTCGCCGACCGGCCTGCCGACGAGTCCGAATGGGACAACCCCGACACCCTGGTCTTCGCCTATACCCCGGTCGAGGACCCTGCCATCTATTCCGATATCTGGCAGCCCTTCATCGATCACCTCGAGGAGGTGACCGAACGTGACGTGCGCTTCTTTGCCGTGCAATCCAACTCGGCGCAGGTCGAGGCCATGCGCAGCGGCCGCCTGCATATCGCCGGTTTCTCCACCGGGCCGACGCCCTTTGCGGTGAATCTGGCCGGTGCGGTGCCCTTCGCCCTGATGGGTTCCGATGACGGCCAGTTCGGCTATACCCTGCAGGTCTACACGCACGTCGAATCCGGCATCGACGATCTCGAGGATCTCGCGGGCAAGCGGGTGGCGCACACCTCGCCGACCTCGAATTCCGGCAACCTGGCACCGCGGGCTCTGTTCCCGGATCTCGGCATCGTCCCCGACGAGGATTACGAGGTGGTCTATTCCGGCAGCCACGACCAGTCGATGCTCGGTGTGGTGGCACGCGACTACGACGCAGCGCCGGTGGCTTCCGAGGTGGTCGAACGCATGGCCGCCCGAGGCCTCTACGACGAGGACGATGTCAAGATCATCTACGAGACGGACGCCTTCCCGACCACGTCCTACAATTACGCCCACAACCTGCATCCCGATCTGGTAGAAAAGATAGAGGAAGCCTTCTTCTCCTTCGATTTCACCGGCACCGCGCTGGGCGACGAATTCGAGGGTGTCGACAAGTTCATACCCATCAATTACGAAGAGCATTGGGAGATGATCCGCACCATCCAAGCGGCCAACGACGTGCGCTATACACGCGAAGACCTGGAGCAGGAGTAAGCCTGGCGGTCTATCGGGCGAATCGTCTTGTCCGGCCGGGGTATGAGCCCCCGGCCACCGGCCGGGTCTCTGCATAATGAGGTGGATGGATGCTGGAAATCTCCAAACTGGTCAAGCGCTACGGGCGTGATGAACCGGTCCTGAAGGAACTGGACCTGATGGTAGAAGGCAGCAGTGTCGTCTCCATCGTCGGGGCCTCGGGTGCTGGCAAGAGCACCATGCTGCGCTGTATCAATCGCCTGGTTGAGCCTACGTCGGGCTCGATCCGGCTCAATGGCATGGAACTCGTCACGCTGAAGGGGGGCGCCCTCAGGAGGGCGAGACGCAAGATCGGCATGGTCTTCCAGGGTTTCAATCTGATCGATCGCCTGACCGTGATGGAGAACGTACTGGCCGGTCGGCTTGGCTATGTCAATCTCTATCAGGCCATCTCGAGGCGTTATCCCCAGGCCGATATCGAGCGTGCCTTTACCTTGATGGAGCGGGTGGGAATTGCCCACTATGCCAACAAGCGTGCCGACGAACTGTCAGGGGGCGAGCGTCAGCGAGTCGGTGTGGTACGCGCCCTGATGCAGGAGCCGGAGGTCCTGCTGGCCGACGAGCCCACGGCGTCACTGGACCCGCGCACGTCCGAGCAGATCATGGTCCTGCTGCAGAGCCTGGCCAGCGAGCTGTCGTTGCCGGTGCTGATCAACATCCACAACGTCGCCCAAGCCAAGACCTATACCGAACGCATCGTAGGCCTGCGCCATGGCAAGATGATCTTCGATGGTGCACCGGCCGATTTCACCAAGGATGCCCTGGACGCCATCTATGGCGGCATCGAGGCGCCTGAAGAGGAACTCACCGCTGAGCCCGACAAGGCCGAATCTGGAGTCATCCATGACCAGACCTGACGCCTCCGGTACGACGCCGGGGCCCAGGACCTGGCACAAGCCTTCCTTCATCGCCAATCCGGTCCTTCGCTACGGGCTGTGGCTGCTGCTGGTGGTTTACCTGGTCTGGGCTTTCGGCAGCCTGCCGTTCAACTGGGACCGCATTGCCGAGGGCCTGCCCCGGGCGGCCCGCATCTTCGGCGGGGGTTTTCCTCCCAGCTTCGAGCGCGGAGGCCTGCTGCTGACCGGATTCAAGGAGAGCTTCCAGATCGCCATTCTGGCGACCCTGCTCGGTGTCATGCTGTCGATACCCTTTGCGGTGATGGCGGCTCGCAACATCGCGCCGCTACCGATCTACCTGTTCGGTCGAGCGGTCATCATCATCTCGCGCAGTTTCCATCCGGTGATCGTTGCCATCCTGTTCGTGGCCGCGGTTGGCTTCGGCCCCCTGGCCGGCATTCTCACTCTGACCCTCTACTCCATCGGTTTCGTCGGCAAGTTGTTGGCGGAAGAGATCGAGGAGATCGACTGGGGGCAGGTGGAAGCGATGCGCGCAGCCGGCGCCGGCTATATGGCTACCCTCTTCTATGCGGTCTTCCCGCAGATCCTGCCGCGCCAGGTAGGGCTTTCCATGTACCAGCTCGACAGCAACCTGCGGGCCTCGGCCGTGGTGGGGATCGTCGGTGCCGGGGGTATCGGCGGCACCCTGATGAACGCCTTCGGACGCTATGACTATGATTTCGCCTTCGCGATCCTGTTGATCATCATCGCGGTGATTCTGGTCAGCGAAGGCATCAGCGGCTGGGTAAGGAAAAAGATATGGTAGATCAAGCCGGAGCCTTGGCGGATCGCGTCTGGCAGCGCTATGACCGCAAGGAGCGCCTGATCCGTTACGCGGTCATGCTGGTGACGCTGATGGTGGTCTATTGGACGGTGCGCGACATCGATATCTTCTGGCCCTGGGTATGGGATGCCCCGAATCAGATATCGAGCCTGGGCGCACGCATGTGGCCCCCCGATCCGCGGGGTCTCGCCCAGATCGTCAGTGCCTTGATCGAGACGGTGCATATCGCCACCCTGGCGACCATGCTGACGATTTTCATTGCCCTGCCGGTATCCTATATTGCCGCGCAGAACACGACGCCCAACCGGGCTTGCCTGTGGCTGGGGCGCTTCATCCTGGTATCCAGCCGCTCGGTCAATACCATTATCTGGGCGCTGCTGTTCGTGGCGATCTTCGGCCCCGGAGTGCTGGCCGGGATCCTGGCGATCATGTTTCGCTCCATCGGGTTCATCGGCAAGCTGATGGGCGAGGCGATCGAGGAGATCGATCGGCGGCCGGTGGAAGCCATGGAAGCCACGGGAGCCTCCAAGGCCAAGGTGATCGCCTATGCCATCGTGCCCCAGGTGATGCCGGCCTTCTTTGCCATCGTCATCCTGCGCTGGGACATCAACATTCGCGAATCGACGGTGCTGGGCCTGGTGGGCGCCGGTGGCATCGGCGTCATCCTGCAGGGGGCGATCGACACCTTTGCCTGGCCCACCGTGGCCACCATCCTGATCGCCATCGTGGTGCTGGTCCTGATCGGCGAGGCCGTTACCAGCCTTCTGAGGGGCAAGGTGCTCTAGCTTGCCCGGCATTTGGCCGGTTGACCATGCGAGCCGCCCTTGCCATGTTGAAGGGTGAGGGTCGTCAGCCGGAATTGGCGGACTTTCATCAACCCGCATCAAGGAGAGGCTATGACAACGTATATCGTGGTGGCCGATGCAGCACGGGCACGCGTGTTCACGCGCGACGCCCTCAAGCTGCAGGAGAAGGAGAGTCTGGTGCACCCTGAAGGACGACTGCACGAGGGTGATCTGGTAACCGGTCGAAGCGCCGAGGTGCACGATTCGATGTCCACCACCTCACGTTCCACCAGTGGTGATAGCGTGGCCACGGATCATGAGGCCAATATCTTCGCCAAGCAGGTTGCCGAACGGGTCTACAAGGCGCGGGTCGACAACACCATGGAGAAACTGATCCTGGTGGCACCCCCGCGTTTCCTTGGCCTGTTGCGCGACAAGCTGGACGGGCCCTCCAGCAAGCTCATCATCCACTCTCTGGCCAAGGACCTCACCAAGGCCAGCCTGATCGATATCCAGGAAGCGGTTAGCGACATGCGCTGATCACGCCTCAAGAGTCGGCCCCTGCCAATACCAGCGCCCTGATGGGGCCGCGGGATGCTTTCAATGCTGGGGCCCGATGCCTGCGGCCGCACACCCCATGCCGACCTGGGTGGGAGGGGGCGATGGGAAGCCCCACGGTTGCGGTCGCCGAGCCGCTCAGGGTATCGGTGGGAGATCGATCTCATCGCTGCGCTGGATCCCTTCGGTCATCTGCCGGCACAGTCGCAGGAACTCACGCATACCGGTGGACAGGTACTTGTGTCGGTGCCAGATGAAGGCAAACTGTCGACTCAGGTCCAGTTCCGGCGTCGGGACCGGAACCAGGCTGCCGCGGCGAAAGGCATCGCGCAGCGCCAGCTTCGAGACACAGCCGATGCCGAGCCCTGACTCCACCGCCCGCTTGATTCCCTCGGTATGCTCGAGCTCCAGCAGAATATTGAAGCGGCCGCGCCGGTGCCGGGTGGCATGCTCCAGCGTCAGCCGCGTGCCGGAGCCCTGCTCACGCATGATCCAATCGGCGCGTAGCAGCCGTTCCATGTCCACCTCGTCGGCCTGGGCCAGGGGATGGCGCGGGGAACAGAACACCGCCAGTTCGTCTTCCACCCAGGGTTGCACCACCACGTCCTCATGCTGGCAATCGCCCTCTATCAGACCCAGGTCAAGTTCGTGGTGAACGATACGCTCGATAATGGCACTGGTATTGCGTACCTGCAGCCGTACCCGGCTGTCGGGATGCCGCTGCATGAAATCGCTGATCAATAGGGTGGCCAGGTAGTTGCCAATCGTCAGCGTTGCCCCCACGTCCAGCGAGCCGACACCGCGTTGGCCGCGCAGCAGTTCCTCGATCTCCTCGGCCCGATCGAGCAGGGCCACTGCCTTGGGCAGGAGCTGGAAACCCAGGGCGTTGAGCTTCAGGCGCTTGCCGATTCGGTCGAGCAATTGGCAGTCGAACTGTCGTTCCAGCTCCGCGAGAGCGTTGCTGGCCGCCGATTGCGACAGCGCCAGCACGCGAGCGGCATGGGAAACGCTCTCGTGCTGGGCGACGGCGACGAACACTTCCAGTTGGCGCAGGGTGTAGCGCATGACGTGGCTCCGGATGGCAGTATATTCACATTATAGATATGCTTTATACAAACTACCCATTTAACAGATATATGGCGAGCGCTTAGAATTACCGTCACAGCTAAAGCGGCGACGTTATTCGCCAATGGAATATCAAGGAGCCGGTCGTGAGCAAGTTTGCCCTGGAAGAGGTCCTCAGCGTCCATCACTGGAACGACACTCTGTTCAGTTTCCGCACCACCCGTGAGCGCAGCCTGCGTTTCAAGAATGGTCAGTTCGTGATGATCGGCCTGGAAGTGAATGGCAAGCCGCTGATGCGCGCCTACTCCATCGCCAGCCCCAACTACGAGGATCATCTCGAGTTCTTCAGTATCAAGGTTCCCGACGGTCCGCTCACCTCACGGCTGCAACACCTGAAAGTGGGTGACCAGATCATGGTTAGCCGCAAGCCTACCGGCACCCTGGTGACCGACGACCTGCTGCCGGGGCGCAATCTCTACCTGCTCTCGACCGGAACCGGCCTGGCACCGTTCATAAGCCTGATACAGGACCCGGAAGCCTACGAGCGCTACGAGAAGATCGTGCTGGTGCACGGCGTGCGCAGCGTCAGCGAGCTCGCCTATGCCGACTTCATCCAGAAGGAGCTGCCGGCTCATGAGTACCTGGGCGACGAGATCCGCGAGAAGCTGGTCTACTACCCCACCGTGACCCGGGAAACGTTTCGTACCATGGGCCGCCTGACCGACCATATCCGCAGCGGCAAGCTGGCCGAGGATACCGGTCTGCCCCAGTTGGACCCCAAGCAGGATCGCGCCATGATCTGCGGCAGCCCGGCCATGCTCGACGAAACCAGCGCCCTGCTCGACGACATGGGTTTCAACATCTCGCCACGCATGGGCGAACCCGGCGACTATGTGATCGAGCGTGCCTTTGTCGAAAAATGAGGCCGTGGAGTCGTCGAGCGGCGGGACGAGCCACGTGGCCCAATGCAAGAAGCCCTGCCAACGGCAGGGCTTCTTGCTCGATCACGCTCCGGCCGACAGCCTGAAGCCATGAGCGCCTCCTGGGTGATGGTGGGTCAGACCGCGTCCTTGCCGGTCTCGCCGGTACGGATACGCACGACCTGCTCCAGCGGTGTGATGAAAATCTTGCCATCGCCGATCTTTCCGGTATTGGCTACCTGGGTGATGGCATCGATGACCTTCTCGGACATGTCGTCATCCACGGCGATTTCCACCTTTACCTTGGGCAGGAAGTCGACCACATACTCGGCGCCCCGATAGAGCTCGGTATGGCCCTTCTGACGGCCGAAGCCTTTCACTTCGGTCACGGTAATGCCCTGGACGCCGATGTCGGAGAGCGACTCGCGAACGTCGTCGAGCTTGAATGGCTTGATGATGGCGGTCACCAGTTTCATTGGCTTTATCCTCAGTATCCTGAATGGGCTCGCGGGGGTGGAGCCCCGTCATCGTGTAGGTCCCGTTGACTCAAGCATACACCGCGAAGGGTAGGAATAAAAAAAGACCCCCCGAAGGGGGCCAGGTGGAGCACGCCAGCTCACTCGGTATGCGTCGTCACTTGTTGGCGACGCTGAACTCGGGGTAGGCCTCCAGGCCGCATTCGGCGAGGTCGACGCCTTCGTATTCCTCTTCCTCGCTGACCCGGATACCCATCACTGCCTTGAGAATCAGCCACACGACCAGGCTGGCGGCGAAGACCCAGGCGAAGATGGCCAGGCCGCCGATGATCTGGGTGCCGAAGGCCGCATCGGCATTGGTGAGCGGCACAGCCAGCAGACCCCAGATACCGACCACGCCGTGGACGGAGATGGCGCCGACCGGATCATCGATCTTCAACTTGTCCAGGCCGACGATGGAGGCGACCACGATGGCGCCGCCCACGGCACCGATCAGGGTGGCGCCCAGCGCCGTGGGAGCCAGCGGTTCGGCGGTAATTGCCACCAGGCCGGCCAGGGCGCCGTTGAGGGCCATGGTCAGGTCGGCCTTGCGGAACCACACCTTGGCGAGGATCAGGGCGGTGAGCACGCCACCGGCGGCGGCGGCATTGGTATTGACCAGCACCTGGGCCACGTTGTTGGCGGAGGCCACGTCGGAGAGCTTCAGCTCGGAGCCGCCGTTGAAGCCGAACCAGCCCATCCACAGGATGAAGGTACCCAGGGTGGCCAGCGGCAGGTTGGCGCCGGGAATGGCATGGATGCTGCCGTCCTTGCCGTACTTGCCCTTGCGGGGTCCGAGAACCAGCACCCCGGCCAGGGCGGCGGAGGCACCAGCCATGTGCACGATGCCTGAGCCGGCAAAGTCGGAGAAGCCCATCGCGTCCAGCCAGCCTTCACCCCAGGTCCAGTAGCCCGACACCGGATAGATGACACCGGTCATCACCACGGCAAAGGCGAGAAAGGCCCATAGCTTCATGCGCTCGGCCACGGCGCCGGAGATGATTGACATGGCGGTTGCCACGAACACCACCTGGAAGAAGAAGTCGGCGCGCATCGAATAGTAGGGGGCGTCGTCGCCACCAGCGGTGACGGCATCCACGCTGTTCTCGCCGCCGATCAGGAAGCCCAGGTTTGGCAGGAAGCCGCCCGCGCTGCCGGAATACATGATGGTGTAACCCAACAGCAGGTACATGGTGCAGGCAATGGCGAACAAGGCAATGTTCTTGGTCAGGATCTCGGCGGTGTTCTTGGAGCGGACGAGACCAGCCTCGAGCATCGAGAAGCCGGCGGCCATCCACATCACCAGAATGCCGCAGATCAGGAAATAGAAGGTATCGAGCGCATAACTCAGCTCTGCCAATTCAATCATTTGAGTCTCTCCAGGGCCCTTGAAAACAACAAATGGTTATCACACGGCATCAGGGCCGCGCTCTCCGGTACGGATACGGATGACATCTTCAAGCGGGGTGACAAAGACCTTGCCATCGCCGATCTTGCCACTGTTGGCGGCCCCGCAGATGGCTTCCAGGACGCTCTCCAGGCGTGCGTCGTCCACGGCGACCTCTACCTTTACCTTGGGCAGGAAATCGACCACGTACTCTGCACCCCGATAGAGCTCGGTATGCCCCTTCTGACGACCGAAGCCCTTCACCTCGGTGACGGTGATGCCCTGGACGCCGTTGTCGGCCAATGCCTCGCGGACGTCGTCGAGTTTGAATGGCTTGATGATGGCGGTGATGAGCTTCATCTCGAATCTCCCGGCTGGATGGCAAGACGGCCCGGGCCGTCTAATGAGTGGGTTAATCCTGTAAAGCGAGACACGTGCCACCTGGAATGGATGTATTGTTAATTCAGGTAATTAAGAGAAAAAAGGGGTTTCGCAGCGGCACGAAGGCAAGTGTTAGAGAACAGAGATGCACCAGGCTGGTGCCTGGTGGTGGTGCAGGCGCGTCATTGCGGGGCGTTCAAGGGGAATGCGTGGCTGCCAAGCCTTGCGTATCCTATTAGGCAACGATATTCATGCAAGGAGAGAGCACCATGGTGAGACCTGACCATATCAGCCGACTGGCGCAACAGCTGGGTGAGCGCCTGCAGGGAGCCAGCCACGCACCCGAGGAGTTCCAGAAAGGCGTACAGCAGGTGGTGCGTGGCGCCTTCGATCGACTGGAGCTGGTGTCGCGGGAGGATTTCGACATTCTCATGGAAGTCCTGCAGCGTACCCGTATCCGCGTAGAGACACTGGAGCAGCAGGTCGCGGCACTGGAAGAGGCGGTGGCAACACGCAGTGAGGCTGGGCAGCCAGCCCCAGCCACCGACTCGATGGACAGCAAGCCCGAGGAAGACGCCGATGAGGGAAACGCCGGGCGTTGACCGACCTACCGGCGGTTCTTATGCAGTAGTGCTAATCTATGACCTCTACGCATATTGACCGCGAGGGGTCGCACGATGCTGGCAATCGTTGCCACACGGGCCGGGTTGGGGCTTGAAGCGCCCGAGGTACAGGTCGAGGTCCACCTGGCCAACGGGTTGCCGGGCATGACGCTGGTCGGCCTGCCGGAGGCCGCCGTCAAGGAGAGCCGTGAGCGGGTGCGCAGCGCCCTGGTCAATGCCGGCTTTGACTTCCCCAATACCCGCCGCATCGTGCTCAATCTGGCGCCCGCCGACCTGCCGAAGGTCGGCGGGCGTTTCGACCTGCCCATCGCCCTGGGCATCCTGGTGGCATCGGGCCAGCTCATGGGCGAGGTACTCGACGGTATCGAAAGCGTTGGCGAACTGGCGCTGGATGGCCGGCTCAGGCCCATTACCGGCGTCCTGCCTCTGGCCCTGGCCGCCCGGCGTGCCGGACGCAAGCTGATCGTGCCGCGGGAGAATGCCGACGAGGCGGCGCTTGCCGGCGATCTCCAGGTTCTGCCGGCCGACCATCTGCTGGACGTGGTGGCCCACCTGCAGGGGCGAACGCCAATCGCCGCGCATCGGCTCGAAGCACCACCTGCTGCACTGGCCATCGAGGGCGACCTTGCCGAGGTGCGGGGGCAGCACCAGGCGCGACGGGCTCTCGAGATCGCGGCTGCAGGAGCCCACAACCTGCTTTTCGCGGGGCCGCCAGGTACCGGCAAGACCATGCTGGCCAGTCGCCTGCCGGGTATCCTGCCGCCGCTTACCGAGGATGAAGCCCTGGAAGTGGCCGCTATTCGCTCGGTGTGCGGGCTGCCGCTTTCCGAGCAGTGGGGGCGCCGCCCCTTTCGCGCACCCCACCACACCGCCAGCGCGGTAGCCCTCGTCGGTGGCGGTTCGTGGCCGCGACCCGGGGAAATCTCGCTTGCCCACCAGGGTGTATTGTTCCTCGATGAGCTGCCCGAATTCAGCCGCCACGTACTCGAGGTGATGCGTGAGCCCATGGAGTCGGGAAAGATTCATATTGCGCGGGCCAATCACGAGCGGCGTTTTCCCGCGCGCTTCCAGCTCGTTGCCGCCATGAATCCGTGCCCCTGTGGCCATCTGGGCGACCCCCGTCAGGCATGCCAGTGCACGGCGGCTCAGATCCAGCGCTACCAGACGCGCCTTTCCGGGCCGCTGCTCGATCGAATCGACCTGCAGGTGGAAGTGCCGGCGCTGTCGCCGGAACAGCTGACTTCCCGCGAGACGGGCGAGAGTTCGGCGGACGTGCGGGAGCGAGTGATGTCGGCACGCCAGCGCCAATATGCCCGGGGAGCGCTGAATGCTCACCTGGGAAGTCGTGAACTGGAGGCGGCCTGCGCGTTAACGACGAAGGACCGTGCCTGGTTGGCTGGTGTTCTCGAGCGGCTGCGACTTTCCGCTCGGGCCTACCATCGTGTACTGCGCGTGGCGCTGACCCTTGCCGACCTGGCCGGCAAGCCGCAGCCGGAGCGCAATGAGCTGATGGAGGCCATCGGCTATCGACAGCTGGACCGGCAGCTCCGCCAGGGCTGACGGGTTACAGCGCGGTGGCATCGAAGGCGCCCTCGATTTCGGTCTGCCACAGGGCGCCATTGTTGTCCGGGCGGTAAAGCGTCAGAGTCAGCCGATAGGGCAACAGGTCGCGATCGGAAAGCCGCAGCCGGGGAGCCGTGGCCTCCAGCCGGGTCTCCAGGCGCCACTGGTGGGCACTCCCATCGCCGGCCATGGCCGGACGCCAATCCAGTACCTGGGGGCCGGGCGAGACACTCAACAGGGCTCGGGTCAGGGTCTCCAGGAAGCGTTCGGGTTCGATCTCCAGGCTGCGTTCGACCTCGGGAGAGACGAGAAGAAGTACCTGGTCGCCCGGTGGCTGCAGCTCGTCGACCTGCATCATCCGGTCGGTGGCACGGTCGCTCAGGTTCTGCAGGGCTCGCCGAATGGGATCGGGCTCGGGGGGCCGGGCGGCACAGCCGGCCAGGAGCAACAGCGCCATCAGCAGGATAAGGGCATGTCTCAGCATCGTGGGGACGACTCGGTGGGTTCGGGGACTGACCGGGGTTCCAGGTCGGCAATGAAGTCGTCCAGGGCGGCGAAGAGGATATGTCGAATGGGCTCGGCCTCATTGACGAGGTGGTGACGGGCCTCAGGGTGACGGTGGATGCGGGCGTTGGGGAACTTGCGCTCCAGCACCGCCAGGTTCCACTCCCAATCCACGGTGAGGTCCTGCTCGCCCTGCAGGATCAGCGTTGGCAGTTCACTCGGTGGCATGGCCAGCAGCTGCGGCATCCAGCGCCGCATGGCACTGACCCAGTTGATCGACAGATGTTCGGACTGTAGCGGATCGTGTTCGCGCAGGAAGGCGGCGAACTCGGTATCGGTGGAGTTTTCTCGAAACCGCCGAGGCAGGGTGCGAACGAAGGGGCCGACCAGAAGATGCAGCCAGCTCGCCTGAGGCCACCCGGTAGGGCGTACCAGCGGAGCCAGGAGGGCCAGTCCCGACCAGCGGCCGTCGTCGGGGCGGCTGAGCGCGTCCGTGGCGAGGATGGCAGCGCCGGTACTCTGGCCGATGCCGAGCCAGGGACGAGGGGCCAGCCCCCGGGCGCCCAACTGATCCTGCAGCGCACGCAGGCACTCGCCATAGTGGGCGAAGTCATCGATGCAGGCACGGCGACCGCTGGAAAGACCGTGTCCGGGCAGATCCCAGAGCACCACGCGCCAGCCTCGCTCAAGCAGCCGCTCCAGCAGGTGGCGATAGAGCCCCAGGTGATCGAAGTAACCGTGAACGACGAAGGCAGTGCCGATTGCCTCGGGCGGGCTCCATACCTGGGTCCAGAGCTGATAGCGTTTCGTCTCCAGGTAGCCCACGTAGAGGCCAACATGCTCGGTCAGCAATGGCGACAGCCCATAATAATCGAGATAGCCGGCCAGCGGCTCACTGGCATCCGAGCTGAAAGGGGCTATCGGCCCCAGGGCCTGCAGGGGACTGAAGTCGGTCATCGCATCCTCCGACAGGTAAGGCAGGCTCGCTCCGTGAACCATCATTCACGGCCACCAGTCGCCATGGCGCTTGAGGGCAGTTTACACATGACCCGGCGAGACTTTCGAGTCTGCCGATCATAAGGTCTTCCATATGGCTCCCGAGCACATTGCCGATGGCGGCATGGACCCGAAGCGCATAGGTTGATAGCCAGGCTCGGCGCAGTGAAAAGCTGACACTTAACCCTATGTCTAGTACGGTAGATCCCTCCTTGGGTTTACATATGGAACAGTTTTCCACAAAATTGGCGCCATAGCAGTGGTTTCACCCCCACGGATTGCGGCGGCGGATCGTAGTGTTCCGCCGCCATGCACGAGGAGATACCCATGTCAGAACGCGTCACTCACCACCGCCTGCAGGTGGCCGCCGAGCTGGATCGCTTCATTTCCGAGCAGGCTCTGCCGGACACCGGCATCGATGCCGAGACCTTCTGGGCCGGTGTCGACGCCATCTTTCATGATCTGACAGCAAAGAATCGTGAACTACTCGCCGAACGCGAGAATCTGCAAGAACAGCTGGACGTCTGGCATCGCGAGAATCCCGGTACGGTGCGTGATATGGCCGCTTACCGTGGCTTCCTGAAGGAAATCGGTTACCTGGTGGATGTCCCCTCCCAGGTGAAGGTCACTACCGCCAACGTCGATAATGAAGTCGCCATTCAGGCCGGCCCGCAATTGGTGGTGCCGGTGAGCAATGCCCGCTATGCGCTGAATGCCGCCAACGCTCGCTGGGGCAGCCTCTACGATGCGCTGTATGGCACCGATGCCATTTCCGAAGAGGATGGTGCCGAAAAGGGCGCGAGCTTCAATCCCAAGCGTGGCGAGAAGGTCATTGCCTATGCCCGCGGCGTGCTGGATCGTGCCCTTCCGCTCGCAACAGGCTCCCACCGTGACGCCGTGAAGTACGTGCTTCGCGATGGCCACCTGGTGGTGACCCTGGACGGCGGCCGTGAGACCGGGCTCAAGGATCCCGGCAAGCTGGTCGGCTACCGGGGCGATGCCGCCAAGCCCGAGGCGATCCTGCTGGTCAATCACGGACTTCACCTGGAAATCCAGATCGACCCCTCCCACCCCATCGGCAAGACCGATCCGGCGGGAGTCAAGGATCTGCTCGTGGAAGCGGCCCTGACCACGATCATGGACTGCGAGGACTCCGTGGCGGCGGTGGACGCCGAGGACAAGGTCGGCGTCTATGGCAACTGGCTGGGCTTGATGAAGGGCGACCTGGAAGAGCAGGTCGAGAAAGGCGGCAAGACCATTACCCGTCGTCTCCACGCCGATCGCGACTACACCACGCCGGATGGCGGCAAGCTGACCCTGCCGGGGCGCTCGCTGATGTTCGTGCGTAGCGTCGGTCACTTGATGACCACGCCGGCGGTGCTCGATGCCGATGGCAACGAACTGCCGGAAGGCATCCTCGATGGCATCGTCACCGGCCTGCTCGCACTGCACGACCTCAAGAAGGGTGCCGGCGAGGCGCGCAATTCACGCACGGGCTCCGTCTACATCGTCAAGCCGAAGATGCATGGCCCGAAGGAAGTGGCGTTCTCCAGCGAGCTGTTCGGTCGCGTGGAAGACCTGCTGGGCATGGCCCGTGACACCCTGAAGATGGGGATCATGGACGAGGAGCGTCGCACCACGGTCAACCTCAAGGCATGTATCGCCGAGGCCACCTCTCGCGTGGTGTTCATCAACACTGGCTTCCTCGATCGCACCGGCGACGAGATGCACACCGCCATGGAGGCGGGCCCGATGATCCGCAAGGGCGACATGAAAAGCGCCGCCTGGATCAGTGCCTACGAACGCAACAACGTCCAGGTCGGCCTGGCCTGCGGCCTGCGCGGCCGTGCCCAGATCGGCAAGGGCATGTGGGCCATGCCGGACCTGATGGCCGCCATGCTCGAGCAGAAGATCGTCCACCCCAAGGCGGGTGCCAACACCGCTTGGGTGCCGTCTCCCACGGCCGCTACCCTGCACGCACTGCACTACCATCAAGTGGACGTGACCGGCATCCAGCGTGAGCTGGAGGCCCAGGGCGAGTCCGATCTGCTGGATGACCTGCTCACCGTGCCGGTGGCCGCCGAGGCCAACTGGTCCGACCAGGAGATCCAGCAGGAGCTCGACAACAACTGCCAGGGCATCCTCGGATATGTGGTGCGCTGGGTCGAGCATGGCGTGGGTTGCTCCAAGGTGCCGGATATTCACGACGTAGGCCTGATGGAAGACCGTGCCACCCTGCGCATTTCCAGCCAGCACATCGCCAACTGGCTGCACCATGGCGTGGTCGACGCCGAGCGAGTTCAGGAAACGCTGGAACGCATGGCGAAGGTGGTCGATAGCCAGAACGCCGGGGACCCGTCCTATGTACCCATGAGCGACGACTTTTCCGGCTCGACAGCCTTCAAGGCCGCTTCCGACCTGATCTTCAAGGGGCGCGTCCAGCCCTCCGGCTACACCGAGCCGCTGCTGCACCACTGGCGCGCCGTGCACAAGGCGAAGTAGGCCGCCGTCGTCTGATAGCGCCGCACGCAAGGCGTTACGTTACGCCCTCGTGGTTTCGACCGTGGGGGCGTTTTCGTTGAAGCCGGCGACGTTCGGATACTGTGCGGGCCGGGCCGCCTCGACTATCTTGATCCGGTCGCACCATCATTATTTTTCCGCAGGGAGCCATGCCATGACCGTGATGACCGCCGCCGCCATCGAAGACTTTCTCGACGAGGTCTTTCCCCAGCGCGCCGGGACCATCGAGGGTGTCGATCACATGCGGGCCACCATGAGCCTGGCCATCGAGGACGAGCACCTGCGGCCCGGGGCGAGCGTGTCGGGCCCCACCTTGATGGGGCTGGCCGATGTCTGCCTCTACGTGGCGATCCTGGCGCAGATCGGTCCGGAGCCCATGGCCGTGACCAGTGACCTCCACTGCCGCTTCCTGCGCCGGCCCCGGGGGGACCGTGACGTCATCGCCAACGCGCGCCTCCTCAAGCTGGGCCGACGCCTGGCGGTGGGCGAGGTGCAGCTGTTTTCCGCCGGTGACGAAGCGCCGGTGGCACTGGTGACGGCCACTTACGTGCTGCCCGACAACGACTAGGGCCGGCTGCGCAGGACGCAGGCCGCCAGTGCCAGCCAGCCACCGATCATCAGCACGCCACCGATCGGCGTGATCATGCCCAGCCCGCGCACGCCGGATAGTGCCATGGCATAAAGGGAGCCGGAGAACAGCGCGATTCCTGCTGTCCAAAGCCCCAGTACCAGGCCCTGACCGCGGTAAGGGTGTGAGGCGCGCCAGGCCAGAACGCCCAGCATCGCCAGGGTGTGCCAGGCCTGATAGCGCACCCCCGTCTCGAAGGCGGCAACCAGCCGCGGGGCCAACTGGCCTTCCAGGGCATGGGCGCCGAACGCGCCCGCCATCACAACCAGCGCGCCCGACAGTGCCGTTACGCTCCACCAGAGTCGGTCCTGCATCGATATCTCTCCTCGTCTTGCGGGTTGCATCGTTGCCCACCGTACCCCGGGGAGCGGGAACCGGCTACAATGTTGGCCCGCGACACTCGTCAATGGAGAGGACGCCATGCAGATCCAGCTCAACGGAGAGGCACGTGACCTCACCGCAGACCTCACGGTGGCGCAGCTGATCGATACCCTTGGTTTGACCGGGCGACGGATAGCCGTCGAGCTCAATGAAGAGATCGTGCCGAGAAGCGAGCACGAGGCGACACGCCTGAGCCAGGGCGACCGGATCGAGATCGTCCATGCCATCGGCGGCGGATGAACCGGAACGGTGAGCAATACTTTTCCAGACTCAAGACAAAGGCACACTCGATGACAGACTTCATTCAGGACCAGCCGCTGCGGATCGCCGGCCACGTCTTCGGCTCGCGGTTGCTGGTCGGCACCGGCAAGTACAAGGATTTCGACGAGACCGCCGAAGCCATCGCGGTCTCCGGCGCCGAGGTGGTCACCTTTGCCGTGCGTCGCACCAACCTGGGCCAGGAGGCCAGTGAGCCCAACCTGCTCGATATCGTGCCGCCCGAGCGTTTCACCCTGCTGCCGAACACCGCCGGCTGCTATACGGCCAAGGACGCGGTGCGCACCTGCAAGCTGGCCCGGGAACTGCTCGACGGCCACAAGCTGGTCAAGCTCGAAGTGTTGGGTGACGACCACACCCTGTACCCCAACGTGGTCGAGACCCTCAAGGCGGCCGAAGCGCTGCTCGGGGACGGTTTCGACGTCATGGTATACACCAGCGACGATCCCATCGTCGCCCGCGAGCTGGAGCAGATGGGCTGTTGTGCCATCATGCCGCTGGGCTCATTGATCGGCTCCGGCCACGGCATCCAGAATCCCCACAACGTTCGCCTGATCATCGAGCAGTCCAGCGTGCCGGTGCTGGTGGATGCGGGGATCGGCACGGCGTCGGATGCCGCCATGGCCATGGAACTGGGCTGCGACGGCGTACTGATGAACTCGGCCATTGCCCATGCCCGTCAGCCGGTGCTGATGGCCAGCGCCATGAAGAAGGCCGTCGAGGCCGGCCGCGAAGCCTTCCTGGCTGGACGCATGCCACGCCGACAAAGCGCCGCCCCGTCTTCTCCCTTCGCCGGCCGTATCAACGGCTGAACCAACGCCAGAGAGCCCCTGACCGATCCCATGAACGACCAGCCCCACGACAACGCCTCCTCGACAACCGGCCCGGACGGGCCGGACGCACCCCTGCATCGTCGCGGCATCAAGAGCTATGTGCTGCGTGCCGGGCGCATGACCCAGGCCCAGACCCGGGGGCTGGAGGAGATCTGGCCACGGCTGGGGCTCACGCTGGCGGAGGGGCGCCAGGATCTCGATGCGCTCTTCGGGCGCCAGGCGCCCAGGGTGGTCGAGATCGGCTTCGGCATGGGTGCCTCACTGATCGAGCAGGCCGAGAGCTACCCCGAAACCGACTTCATCGGCATCGAAGTCCATGCCCCGGGGGTAGGCAAGCTGCTCGACGAGGCCGACAAGCGTCGCCTGACCAACATCCGAATCTACCGCGAGGATGCCCTGGCGGTGCTCGAGCAGTGCCTGCCGGAAGGCAGCCTCGATACGTTGCAGCTTTTCTTCCCCGATCCGTGGCCGAAGAAGAAGCACCACAAACGGCGCATCGTCCAGCCCGCCTTCGTCGAATTGATTCGCACGCGGCTCAAGCTCGGCGGCAAGCTGCACATGGCCACCGACTGGGCGGCCTATGCCGAGTGGATGGCCGAGGTGATGGATGCGGCGCCGGGCTACGTCAACACTGCCACCAGCGAAACGGCACCCTATGTGCCGCGCCCGGACTTTCGTCCGCTGACCAAGTTCGAGGCCCGGGGCGAGCGGCTCGGGCATGGGGTGTGGGATTTGATCTATCGGCGTGCCGATTGAGCACCCCGACCACCAGGCATCTCGAACCAGCTCTGCTGGGCAAGATCTCGTTGGCGCGTATCCTCGAAATGCCTCTGTCCGCCTTTCGTCGCTTCGTCGTTCGGGTCGAACAGTCCCGCGAGTATCAGGCTCTGGCATCCCAACTGCTTCCCCGGCTGCTCGACGGCGCGGTTCTTGCCAATGCCCCGCCGGGGAACGTCGCCGGCAGTCTTGGCGTGGTCAGAAGCGGTGGGGACGGATTTGAGCTGCACTTTCTGAAACGTCACTATGCGTGTGAGTACCGGTTCGTCGTTGGCGACGCCCTGGAAGAGCTTCCTTTGCTCGCCCGGCAAGAAGGTCATATCCGGGCCCTGCTGCCCAAGTTGCGCCTGATCAACACCAGAAACCGGCTGACCCTGGCTCTGGTGAGGCTCATCCTGCACGAGCAGGCGGCCTACCTGGGTAGCGGCGACGGCACCCTGTTGCGGCCACTGACGCAGACCCAGTGCGCGAGTCACCTACAGGCCCAAGGCAGCCTGGACATGGTGGTCGATACCAGCCGTATTTCCCGTCTGGCCCGGGACCTGCCCATCGTGCTGTCGCAGGGTGCTCCCGTGCAGTTGGCCAGCCTGATGCCCCGCCCCCGGCAGGTTTATGCCCACCTGGTCGAGCATGTCATCCGGCGGGAGCGGCAGTGGATGGCGCACGGCACTCTGGAGAAGCCCCTCACGGACCAGGCCATCGCCAATCATCTGCGGCGCCACGGCGTGCCCCTGCTGCGCAGAACCGTTACCGACATACGGCATGAGTTGGCCATTCCCGATTACCGCCACCGCCACGGGGGGCGAGGGTACCTTTCCGCTACCGAAACCTTTTCCAACCCGGTCGTCCTCAACCGCCAGGCCCTGAAGACCTTCGTGCCCACTTGCCCTGGCGTTTACGAAATACGGGTGCCGTCCCACTCGCTGACGATGGATGCGAAAGACACACGACAGAAAAACCCCCTACAGCAGGAAACCCTAAAGAACATCCAGCCATTGCCGATATCCAATATCGTGTACATCGGTTCAGCGGGTAATCTGCGCAAGCGCCTGAGTGATCATCACAGCGGCAGGAGTGGAAATCACGTGCTGTACCGGTACATCACAAAAGGGTACGCGCGGGTGCGCTACAACCTGGTCGATCAGAATTGGCGGCAGGCGGAACGTGACCTGTATCAGCTTTTTTGTAGAATTTTCGGCTCGCCGCCCCAGTGCAACCGGATGAGTCCGTAAAGTGAGAGATAGGAGAGATAGGACTGGTCAGTCTAAACCCGCGCCCTTTTGATAGCCAGTGAGAGTACCCCACGACTGGCGGCTGGCCTCCAATGCGCGTGAGAGTGGAGAATAAATTGCGCAAGCAAGCAAGCAAGCAAGCAAGCAAGCTCGTCTCATACCCTTGGCTGTCCTGGGTGCACGGTATGAAGTCGGTGCAGGGGCTTGTGAGCAGCCTCGTCCACTCACTCGGGCTGGACGAGGCCTCTATCTCCAACCGCAAGGCGTTCCTGCAGTTTGGCCGTGATGACATCGAGCGACTGAAACGGCTCCATCGTGCTCTCGAGGAACTGGACCACCCCTTTGCCGAGGACTTCTACGAGCATCTGCTGCAGTTCGAGGAAACCCGCTCCCTCATCCCCGACACCGCCACCCTGCAGCGGCTGCAGGCCAGTCAGACCGCCTATTTCGACACGCTGACCGCCGGTGACTACGGCGAGCGCTACGTTCACCACCGGCTCAAGGTGGGCATCGTCCACCAGCGTATCGGCCTCGATCCCACCTGGTACCTCGGCGCCTACGCTCACTATCTGGTGGGGTTGCTGCCGACGATTCACCAGCGGCTCGAGGGGGGCCACGGCGAGCTCATTGCCACACTGCAGTCGCTCATCAAGATCGTCCTGTTCGATATGAGCCTGGCCATCGACACATACAACCACGCCAGCAAGCAGACCATTCTCGCCCTGAAGAGATACACGGAGCTGGTGTTCGCCCATATCCCCGATGGCCTGGTGGTGCTTTCCACCGATCTCACGATTCTATCCGCCAACCGGGCGTTTCTGCGCCAGTTGGATCTCGACCCGGAGCAGGTTCACGGCCAGCCTCTTCTGAGCGTCGTTCGTCTAGAACAGGAATTTGCGCCCCCCGACAGCTTCATCGATCTCGCCAAGGCAACCGCCTTGGATCACAGCGTGCATCAGGATCTGATCTACCGCCTGGGCAAGCCCGGTGATACCGGGGGGAAACCGGTCTCGGTCACACTGACTGGCATCGTTCATGAAGAAGGAGAAGAAGGCGAAGGAGAAGGAGAAGGAGAAGAAGCGGGGCTTCTGGTGATCATCAAGGACCTGACGGAGTGGGAGCGTCAGGAGCGGGCGCTACGGGAGAGCCAGGCCATGTTGATCCGGGCGCAGGCCGTGGCCGGCATTGGTAGCTGGTCCTGGGACCTGGCGGAGAATCACCTGAGCTGGTCCGCCGAAACCTACCGCATCTTCGGTGTCACCACGAGTCAGGCGCCTTCCTGCGGCGCCGTTCCCGTCCATTCGGAAGACCTGTCCATGGTCACCGATGCCTGGCGGAAAACACTGGAGGACGGTACCCCATACAACGTCGACTACCGCATCGTCCCTGGCGGGGAAACCCGCTGGGTCAATGTGCGGGCCGAACTGGAAGTCGATGCCGACGGTGTCCCGCTGCGGGCTGTCGGTACGGTGCTCGACATCACTGACCGCAAGCGCGCCGATGACAAAATCCAGCATCTCGCCTTTTATGACTCGCTGACCAATCTGCCCAACCGGGCGCTGTGCCTGGATCGTCTACAACAGGCCATCAGCGCGGCCGAACGCCACCGGGAGACACTCTCGGTGCTGTTTATCGACCTCGATCTCTTCAAGCACATCAACGACAGCCTCGGGCACGCCACCGGCGACCGGCTGTTGCAAGCCGTTGCCACTCGCCTCCGCGGCAGCGTGCGCCGGGTGGATACTGTTGCCCGCCTGGGCGGCGACGAATTCGTCGTCCTGTTGCAAGAGGTCCGCGAGGATACGGTAACCGCCATCGCGGAGAAAATTCTAGCGGCGTTGCATCGGCCGTATTTCGTGGATGACCAGACCCTGCACGTGACCTGCAGCATCGGCATCGCCCTGTATCCCCGCGATGGCGAGGATACCCAGGCACTGCTGCGCAACGCCGATGCGGCCATGTACCGGGCCAAGGCCAAGGGCCGCAACAACGCCCAGTTCTATACCAAGGATCTGAACCGCAAGGCCCGTGAGCGCCTGCAGATCCAGGAGGAAATGTATGTGGCGCTTGAACGGCAGCAGTTCGTGCTCCACTACCAGCCTCAGCTCGACCTGCAAAGCGGGCACATCACCGCCCTGGAGGCGCTGGTCAGATGGCAACATCCCGAGCACGGGTTGATCGCGCCGGACCGCTTCATCTCCGTGGCGGAGGAGACCGGCCTGATCGTGCCGCTAGGCGAATGGGTGATCCGCCAAGCCTGCCTGTTTAGTCGCCAACTGGAAGCCACCCTGGGCCATCCGATCAAGATCGCCGTCAATCTCTCCGCCCGGCAGTTCTGGCAGTCGGACCTGGCGGAGCGGCTGGCCGGCATTCTGCAACAGACCGGACTTGCACCCGCCCGGCTGGAAATAGAAATCACCGAGAGCATGATCATGCACCAGGTGGATCAGGCCATCCTGACCATGTGTCAGATCAATGCCCTTGGCGTATCGCTGGTCATCGACGATTTCGGCACCGGGTTTTCCAGTCTCAACCACCTCAAGCGCTTTCCGGTACAGGTGCTCAAGATCGACAAGTCCTTTGTCTCCGGGGTGCCGGGCAACGCCGACGACACCTCCATCGTTGCCGCCACCATCGGCCTGGCTCACAACATGGGGCTGAAGATCGTCGCCGAGGGTATCGAAACCGATGCCCAACTCGCTTTCATGCGGGAGCATCGCTGCGACGAAATCCAGGGCTATCTCTTCGCCCGGCCCATGGCCAGGAGCGAAACCTTGTCTTTCATTGGTTCCTATATCGAGGCTGGGACAAGGTGGGATGGGGCTTCTGGTTTGTTATCTCGCCCATGATACTGCGCGGATGAAAGGGGCAAGGAGGAGAAGACTCGGTCTTTTGCTTCACAGGCGGTTCTTGTGCCGGCAGGTCACGCTGCAGGAATCATGCAGGCACTTCCAGTGCCACCTGATGGATCGATCAGCAGTGGCCCTTGCACAACGGTATGGGATCTGAGCATAGCGCGCCGCGCATAGCCAGGCCCGCTCCGGCGATGGCAATGCCCATGCCGACGATGCCCTGGATGCTCGGACGCTCACCGAACATGGCCGCCGCCCACAGCAGGGTCACGGCGGGCGTCAGGTAAACCAGGGCCGAGGTCGGTGTCACCCCGAACCGCCGCAGGCTGGCGACGAAGAATCCATAGCCGCCAAGACTCGACAGGACGACCAGCCAGCCTATCGCGGTGATGCTGAGCGGGCCGTTGGGAAACGGGAGGGCTCCCCTGCCGTCGATCAAGGCGGCCAGCGTAAAAATCCCGGTAGCGGCGAGGAGCTGCGTCGCCAAGGTTGCCGACAGTGGCATCGTCGTTGCCCAGCGCACGGATAGCAGGCTGCCCAGCGTCACCGCTACTACCGAGCCCAATGGCAAAACGTAGGCCCAGAGGGGAGCACTGCCGCCGTGTTCGATATCATCGACCACATACACCACCACGCCCAGCATGGCGACCATCATGCCCACCCAGCCTCGGGGGGCGAGGCGCTCGCCAAGCCAGCGTCCGGCGAGCGCCGCCGCCAGTAGCGGCTGCAGCGCGGTGATCAACGCGGTGACTCCGGTGCTGACTCCCTGCTCTATCGCCAGGATCACCCCCAGCAGATAGCCTCCCATGGTCAGGCTGCCTACCGCCATTTCACGCAGGACATCGCGGTGCGCCAGCGGACCGCTCCAGCGCCACCGCCACCACAGGCCGACCAACAGGCTGGCCAGCAGGAAGCGCCAGGCGAACAGTGCCAGCACCGGTGTCTCGGCCTCGGTCGCCAGCCTTCCGCCGACGAACCCCGAGCTCCAGCACACCACGAAGCCGAAGGCGACCAGAAATGACAGCCATGACGGGCGCATCTTTTCTCCCCTGCAATGAACTAGCCCAGAGCATGAGAGAAAAGTAGACTTCAATAAATCGACTAATCCTGCATATAGGTTTCAACATGCCTGAAGTCCCTGTCGCAGCGCTGGACCTCGAGTTGTTGCGTAGCTTTCAGGCTGCCGCCCAACTCGGCTCCTTGGCGGCGGCGGCGCAACAGCGTCATCGCACCGTCAGCGCCATCAGCATGCAGATCAAGCGCCTGGAAGAGACACTGGGCTCACGACTACTGGAGAGGGGCTCTCGTGGCGTGACGCCGACGGCAATAGGCGAGGCCTTGCTGCAGGAGTCTCGCGAGCTACTGCGCCTGCACGACGGCATGCTGTCCCGCTTCACCGGCCGTGGGCTGGGCGGCAAGGTGCGCCTGGGGTTGCCGGAAGACTACGCACGCGAGTTGCTGGGCAGTGTGCTGCCAGAGTTCATGGCCTATCATCCCGACGTTCTGCTCGAGGTCGTGACCGCAACCAGTGGTGAGCTGGCGCGTCAGTTGAGCCGCTCCCAGCTGACGCTGGGAGTGGTGTTGGATCGTCCGCACTCGCTGCCGGGTGGAGAAACCCTGTGGCTTACCACGCCCGTGTGGGCCGGGCCGCGAGTGGGAGGCCTTGGCACCAGGCCACGCTTGCCCCTGGCTCTCCATGAAGTCGACTGCCCCTATCGCGCGCTGGCGATCGAGTCACTGGAAGCGATCGGCAAGTCCTGGCATGCGGTATTCACCAGTACCAGCATTCATGCCGTGGAAAAGGCGGTGGAAATGGGCTTGGCGATCAGTGTGCTCGACCGTGAGAGGCTAACCACGGCCATGCGTGAACTCGGGCCGGAAGACGGCTTGCCACCGCTGAAGCGTTGTGAAGCGAGGCTGCATTTCGCTCGCCATATCGACGCCGCATCGCAGCCCGCGGTGGATGCCCTGGCCAATCTCTTGCGTGAGCGCCTCAGCCAGCGAGGACCTTGGCGGACTGGCGGATCATCAGGACCTGAAAGCCGCAGGCCGCCGTCGTGGCGATGATCGCCGGCCTGGGAAACCACCGCAGTCGCGAGTTGACGCTGCCTCCGACAGCGGTTTGTTCCTGCCTCCCTGTGGGGGCGCCGCTCCGCGTCGCGACTGGCGTACTTTTTCCTGAAGATCCGTGCCGCGTTTCCCGACAAAGTGCGATGAACCAAAAAAAAGCGCCCTCTGGGAGGGCGCGGCAAGACCGTGACTAGCAATGAGAGGGAGAAACCATAACGAGAAAACTGGCGATTCCTCTTATGGCGTGGCGCCTCATCAACGCCACATCCTCAATGTAATCATTCTCATTTACCTTGTCAACGCAAATGCGAATCTTTTTTGTTATGCCGGAGTTCAGTGCCGCCAGATGGAGAGACTGCACCCCGCACCCCGTGCCGGGTCGTGGCCATTCCGGAAGTGATTTCAGCGACTTCTCATACATGCCCAGCCTCCCGGCGACCCATGTGCCCCAAGCGCGCGGGTGGCACTGCCAGGCATCTCCACGCGAGCCACGAGTACGACATCCATACAGGTGTTGCTGTCAATGGCCGCTATGACGGCTCCACAGGACCGAGCATGAAGCCGCCGTCAGCCAGCCATTCCGCGCCGGTGGTGTAGGCGGCATCGTCGGACGCCATGAACAGCACGTACCTGGCGACCTCCGCGGACTCGGCATTTCGCGGAATGGCGAGCTTGTCGGTCGGCGCCCACTGCTTGCCGGTGTCGGGATTGTAGGCCAGCGGCGTTTCGATGATCCCGGGATGCAGCGCGTTCACGCGGATCTTGTCCCGCGCCAGTTCCCAGGCCGCCGTTCGCATCAGCCCCCTCAGGCCCCATTTGCTCGCCCCGTAGGCGACCAGACCCGGCGCCTTGTCGAGGGCGGCGACGGACGAGACGATGACGATCGAACCGGCGCCGGCTCTGCGCATGGAAGGCGCGACCGCGCGGATGCCGAGGAAGCTTCCGGTCAGGTTGGTCTCGATCGACTTCCGCCACTGCGCGGTCTCGACCTTTTCGACACCGCCGTTGGCCGCATGGGCCGCGTTGAGAACGAGCACCGATATCGGGCCGAGGCGATCCTCGATGCGGGCGACCGCGTCGGTCCAACTCGCCTCGTCCGCCACATCGAGCGGCACGAACAGGGAGTCGTTGCCGATCTCGGCCGCCACTCTGGTGGCATTCTCCTGGTGATGGGAGCGCGCGGCCAACGCAACGCTTGCGCCTTCGGCGGCGAAGACGCGAGCCATCGCCTCGCCGAGGGCGCCGGCCGCACCGGTGATCAGCACGACCTTGTTTTCGAATCGAGACTTCATCGCGGCTTCCTATTTCAGTTGATAGCGAACTGGCGGCGTATATCGGCGAGAAAAGTCGCCTCATCCTCGGCTTTTCGCTTGGCAACCTTGGCCACCGAATCGTCGCCCGCCGGATAGCGCAACTGGTCCGTGCCATCGGTCGCCGCCCTGAAAATGACCTCGGCGATGACGATGGGCTCGGAGCCCGCCGCCTTGATCGGCTTGTAGCCTTGCGCGAATTTCTCGATCACCGGCTGATACTCGGGCATCGCATCGTCCGTGGCGAACTCGACCTTGAAGCCCGTCAGCGTGTCGCCCGGCTCGATGATCTTGACGGTGACGCCGATCTCGCGCATCTCGAAGCTCAGGGCTTCCGAAAGCCCTTCGATCGCGAACTTGGTGCCGTGATACAGCGTTCCGAGGGGGAAGGTAAGGATCCCGCCGATCGACGACACGTTGAGGATCAGACCTGCACGATTGGCGCGGAAATGGCCCACCAGGGCCTTGATCGTCTCCATGACACCGATGACATTGGTCTCGTACTGCTTGCGCATGGCGTCCGTCGACACGGCCTCAAGCGGCCCCCAGACGGCGTATCCGGCGTTGTTCAACAAGGCGTCGACGCGGCCGAAGCGGCTGATGGCGGCTTCCACGGCCGAGCGGATGGACGCCGCGTCGGTCAGGTCGAGTTGGGTCACCAGGACGTTGTCGAACGCGCGCAGTTCCACTTCCTTTTCAGGTGTGCGCATCGTGGCGACGACGTTCCAGCCACGCGCTGCGAAAAGCTTCGCGGTTGCCTTGCCGATGCCGCTGGAGGCACCGGTAATCAGCATTGTCTTGGTCATTTTTTTCCAGGTCGGTTGAGTGCGGAACCTGCCGACCGTACCGGCCGGGGTTCCATGGGAGCTTCG
>NZ_PNRF01000030.1 GCF_002879615.1 Billgrantia endophytica | reverse complement strand
CGCCGCCCTGAAAATGACCTCGGCGATGACGATGGGCTCGGAGCCCGCCGCCTTGATCGGCTTGTAGCCTTGCGCGAATTTCTCGATCACCGGCTGATACTCGGGCATCGCATCGTCCGTGGCGAACTCGACCTTGAAGCCCGTCAGCGTGTCGCCCGGCTCGATGATCTTGACGGTGACGCCGATCTCGCGCATCTCGAAGCTCAGGGCTTCCGAAAGCCCTTCGATCGCGAACTTGGTGCCGTGATACAGCGTTCCGAGGGGGAAGGTAAGGATCCCGCCGATCGACGACACGTTGAGGATCAGACCTGCACGATTGGCGCGGAAATGGCCCACCAGGGCCTTGATCGTCTCCATGACACCGATGACATTGGTCTCGTACTGCTTGCGCATGGCGTCCGTCGACACGGCCTCAAGCGGCCCCCAGACGGCGTATCCGGCGTTGTTCAACAAGGCGTCGACGCGGCCGAAGCGGCTGATGGCGGCTTCCACGGCCGAGCGGATGGACGCCGCGTCGGTCAGGTCGAGTTGGGTCACCAGGACGTTGTCGAACGCGCGCAGTTCCACTTCCTTTTCAGGTGTGCGCATCGTGGCGACGACGTTCCAGCCACGCGCTGCGAAAAGCTTCGCGGTTGCCTTGCCGATGCCGCTGGAGGCACCGGTAATCAGCATTGTCTTGGTCATTTTTTTCCAGGTCGGTTGAGTGCGGAACCTGCCGACCGTACCGGCCGGGGTTCCATGGGAGCTTCGGGCAACTTGGAGGCGGTATTAGATATTGCTATTACCTTTACCTTCGATGTCCCACCTAGAGGAGTTCTGCGATCGGCCTGGGCCGTCTTGGCCCAGGGCCGGGCCCATGACGATTTGGCCGCCGTCTACCACAAGGCGATACCGGTTGAAGCCGTCACGCTTACCACCCAGGACGAAGCCACTCACTTCGAAGATGTAACGTCCTGGTTGAACCGCTTGATTCAAGGAGATTTGACCAGCGCCCACTTGATCGGCCGTTCCCAAGATATTGCGCTGTTCGTCGAGCAGGACTCCATTCAGACGATAGTGAGATGCGCCCACCACTGGGCCCTGGCTACGAATGTCCAACTGGGATGCTTGTGTTACCTCAAGATCGTAACGTTGCGTACCACCCACCCACTGTGACAAGGAGGTTTGCGATATCCGCGTGTGCGCATGACTTTCCTGTGCGGCGGTGACATGAGCCGCCATGCTTAGGGTCAGGGCGCCAGCAGTCATGGCCTGCATGATGATAGTTGCATACTTCACGATGGTATTTTCCTCTCATTGAATGACGTCGCTGTATTGCTTGGTGTTCGCAATCTATGGACTCGACCGCTTACTTCACAGCGGCGAAGGCGTCGATTCCGGTCAGCTCGGCGGACAACGCCCAGAGGCGCTCGGCTTGTTCGGGGTCGACGGCATGGGGCTTCACACCGACGAAGGACGGCGCTTCGCTTTCGTCCGGCGCGGCGATCTCGCAATCCTCGCAGTACACGCCGCCGATGCCCGCCAGCTGCGTGGATGTCGCGGCCCATACCTGGGTCGCCGCGCCCTGCTGCGGCGTCTTGAAGGTCGGATCGGCGAGATTCCCATCGGCATCGATCCAGCCGGCGTCGACCATCTCGTCCTTCGTCAGGTGGCGCTGGAGCGGGGTGAGAATCGAGCCGGGATGCAGGGAGAACGCCCGCACCCCCTCGCTCCGGCCCAGTCGGTCCAGATGGACGGCGAACAGCGCATTGGCGGTCTTCGACTGCCCATAGGCCCGCCATTTGTCGTAGCCGTGCGCGAATTGCACGTCGTCCCACTGGATCCCCGACAGGTGATGCCCTGCCGACGACACGGCCACGACCCGGGCGCCGCCCTCGAGCGCCGGCCAGAGCAGATTGACCAGTGCGTAGTGGCCGAGATGATTGGTGGCGAACTGCGCCTCCCAGCCTGGCCCCACGCGGGTTTCGGGACAGGCCATGATGCCCGCGCTGCCGATCAGGATGTCGATGTGCCGCCCGCTTTCCAGGAAACGCCGGGCGAAGTCGCGCACGCTGGCCAGCTCGGAGAGGTCCAGGCGTTCGACTTCGATGTTGGCGATGTCGCGGGTCTTCGCACGCGCGGCCTCCTGGTCGCGCGCGGCGACGATGACGTGCGCGCCGGCGCTGGCAAGCGCTCGTGTGGTTTCCAGTCCCAGGCCGGAATGGCCGCCGGTGACAATCGCGGTGAGGTTGGAAAGATCGCGTCCCGCCAGCACGTCTTCCGCGGTGGTGGTCGCCCCGAAACCGGAGCCGATGGGGGTCTGTGCGACGCGGGCAGCGGCACTCGTGGTCTTGAGTGCGTTCATCGATCCAGCTCCACCGAACAGGCGATGGCTTTCTGCGCTTCGAGCGCCGTGAGCCGCTGCCGGAGCGCCGCATGGATGCCGTCGAAGGCGGACGCGCCGAGCGCCAGGCGCAGCGGTGTGGCGCCCCCGTCGATCATGTCGATCATCCGCTTCACCACCTTGCCGGCGTCGCCGGTGACCGGGAACGCGCCCGAATCGATGCCGCGCCGCACGTCGTCGGCGGGCGTGCCGTCGTAGACCGCCATCGTCGCCGGCCGGACCACGCCGGAGACGAAATGGGTCGCGGTGGGCCCCGGCTCCACCAGGGTCAAGGCGATGCCGAAGGGCGCCAGTTCCTTCGACATCGATTCGACGAAGCCCTCGATCCCCCATTTGGCGGCGTGGTAGAGGCTGAATCCCGGGTAGGCGATCTGGCCGCCTTCCGAGGAGAGTTGCAGTACGCGACCGCCGCCCTGCTCGCGCAGATGTGGAATCGCTGCGCGGATCAGCGAGATGGAGCCGACCAGGTTGGTCTCGATGACGTGACGGATCTGCTCATCGGAGGCTTCTTCCACCGCGCCGAGGAGGCCGTAACCGGCATTGGACACGATCACGTCGATGTGGCCGAGATCGGCGAAGGCGCGATCGGTCACGCTGCGCACCGCGGCCACATCGGTCACGTCGAGTTTGGCGACCCAGAGCCTGTCGCCGTAGGTGGCGACGAGATCGTCGAGCGCTTCGGGACGGCGCACGGTGGCCGCCACGCGATCGCCGCGGGCGAGCAGACGTTCGGTGAGAAGGCGGCCGAGACCGGCCGATGTTCCGGTGATAAACCAGGTTTTGTTCATGACAGGCATCCAGAATGGGAAAGACGGTAAGCGACAGGGTTGGATGTTATGGCCCTATCATTGTTATGATAAGAGCCAATTAACCGCATGGGTTGGTTCAAAAAAACTACCAATGAGCAAACCGACGCTGTCTGACCTCAGAGCCTTCATGGCGGTCGCCGAGCACCGCAGCTTTCGCCGCGCTGCCGATTTCCTGGGTGTCGCCCGGCCCACGCTGAGCCATGCCATCCGTGGCCTGGAGGACAGCCTGGACGTGCGCCTGTTTCACCGCACGACGCGCAGTGTGGCCCTGACCGAAGCGGGAACGCGCCTGCTGGGCCGCCTCGATCCGCTGCTGCACGATCTCGATGCGGCGCTCGAGGACGTCACCGGCGAACAGGGGCATCTGCAGGGCCAGCTGCGCATCAACGGCAACGATGTCGCGATCCGCCTGCTGCTGCGCACGGTGGTCCCCGAATTTCTGGCGCGCTATCCCGGCGTCGAACTGGATCTCGTGGCGGAAGGCCGCCTGGTGGACATCGTCGGGCAGGGCTTCGACGCCGGCATCCGCCTGGGCGAGGCCGTGCCCAAGGACATGGTGGCGGTCCCGCTGGGGCCGGACATCCGCTTTCTGGCGGTGGCCTCGCCACGCTACCTGGCGCAACGACCCGCGCCGGACGTGCCCGACGCGCTCACCCGGCACCCGTGCATCCGCCAGCGCCTGCCCAGCGGCAAACGCTACCGCTGGGAGTTCAGCAAGCGTGGGCAAAGCGTGGAGATCGACGTGCCCGGCACGCTGACGCTCGACAGCAGCC
Organism: Billgrantia endophytica; assembly: GCF_002879615.1. GTDB lineage: Bacteria > Pseudomonadota > Gammaproteobacteria > Pseudomonadales > Halomonadaceae > Halomonas > Halomonas endophytica. Next base: position 8,438 of record NZ_PNRF01000030.1, on the reverse strand, counting down.
CGTTGATGGTGGAGGCGGCCATCGGTGGTCTCGGCATCGCCTACGTGCCGGAGCCCTACGCCCGTGCCGCGCTGGACGACGGGCGCCTGGTCAGCGTGCTGGAAGACTGGTGTCCGCGCATACCGGGGCTGTCGCTCTATTTTCCCGGCAATCGCCATATGCCGGCGAGCCTGCGGGCCTTCATCGACACGATCCGGGAACTGCGCGATCAATTCGAAGCGCTGGCGCCGTCGACGCCAGCCGTTCTGGCCACGTCGTCGTCCGCAGGTGCCAAGGCCGGCTAGCAGTGCAGCGAACCGTTCGCAGCTTGCTCCTTCGCGCAGCAGCAATTTTTCGTCCTGTCCGGGCGCGCCTTTTGCGACATCCATGTCTCGCAACCCCGGTGCAGTCGGTTGCCGGCCAGCACGCTCCTGGAGGGGCTGGAAAGCATCGCGCCATCTCCGATTACTCTTGCAGTAGCCTGACACTGCTTTGTGGTGTGGTTTAATCCAATCATCGGGAGACGACGATGGGAAATCAGCATGCGCAGCGATGAAATCAAGGCAGTATTCGATCAACAGGCCTCAAGCTACGACGAGCGATGGGCAAAAACGGCACCGATCCGGGATGCGCTGCATTTCCTCCTGGAGGCGGTGTTTTCCGAACTGCCCATCGATGCGCGAATGCTCTGCATCGGCGCCGGCACTGGCGAAGAAATCGATCACCTCGCGAAGCGATTTCCCCAATGGACCTTCACCGCGGTGGAACCCTCCGGCGCCATGCTCGACGTTTGTCGCAGCAAGGCGGAGAAGGGCGGATTCGCATCGCGCTGTGATTTCCATGAGGGGTACCTGGAGTCGCTGCCTGTCCAGGGCAGGTTCGATGCGGCAACGTGTTTCCTGGTGTCCCAGTTCATTGTTGAACGCGAGGCCCGCATCGACTTTTTCCGGGGCATTGCGGCAAGGCTTCGGCCTGGAGCGATACTGGCAAGTTCGGATCTTTCGTCGGAAACGGGTTCGAGCGAGTACGACGCCCTTCTGGATACATGGCTGAAGATGATGTTGGCGGCCGGTGTTCCCGCCGCGGGATTGGAGCAGATGCGCGAGGCTTATGCCCGAGACGTCGCGATACTACCTCCTGCCGAGGTGGCTTCGATCATCGAGTCCGGTGGCTTCGACGAACCCGTGATGTTCCATCAGGCGGGGTTGATTCGTGCCTGGTATTCAAGGCGTGGACCAGGCGATGGCTGACGGCTCGTTCCGGCCGACGCCGCAGCGGCGCGGCTGACTCCAGGGGTCTCGCTGCGAGCCTGCAGGGAAACGAGCGCCTTCTAGTCTCCAGCTACTATCCAGCCTGCCTCGGGGTGATCTGCCCCCTGGTCTGGCTGGCATGCCGGGCCGGCGGCATGCCGAAGATCCGGGCATAGTCGCGGCTGAACTGCGAAGGGCTTTCGTAGCCGACCTGGAAGCCGGCGCTGGCCGCATCCGCCGCATCGCTCACCATCAGCCGCCGCGCCTCCTGCATGCGCAGGTGAGTGCGGAACTCGATGGGACTCAGGGTCGTGACGGCCTTGAAGTGCAGGTGGAAGGTGGAGCGGCTCATCCCCGCGACCTGCGCGGCGTCCTTGATGCGGCAGGGTCCGCGAAAGTGCGCCCGGATCCAGACGATCGCGCGGGCGATCTGGTTGAGCCGGCTGTCCGCCTGGGCCATATGGCGGACGACGCCGCTGCCGGTCAGCAGGCGGTAGAGGATTTCACGAATGGTGAGTGGGGCAAGGGCATCGATGTCCTGCGGGGTATCCAGCAGACCCACCAGGCGTATCGCGGCATCGAGCAATTCAGGGGTGGTTCTGTTCAGCGTCAACCCGGCGGGGCTGGTGACCTCATCCCTGGCCGCTGCCGGGTAGCGGATCGCAAGATCCGACAGTTCGGCCGAATCCAGGTCGAGCTGTAGCGACAGATAAGGATGGCTCGCGCTCGCCTCGATGACCGATCCCATCACCGGCAGCTCGACCGAAGCGACCAGGAAACAGGCCGGGTCGTAGCGATAGGTCGTCGCGCCGAGGGCCGCCTGCTTGGTGCCCTGGGCGATCAGGCAGAGGGTGGGCGCATAGATCACCGGCATCGGCATCGTCGGGGAGGACGCGCGAAGCAGTTTCACCCCTGGCACCGGGGTTTCATGGCTGCCATCGGTCGGCGCATGGCGGCCGATGAGAGCGACGAGCGTATCGAGTCTGTTCATGGCTGTCATGTTACGCCGGCGGGCGAGAAGCGCAAAAGCGGAAATGACCCGCTCCGGACGATCGTGCAAGCACGCCGGACAAGCGGGATATCCCGGTGAGATGCGGGTGGAAGAAGATACTTCGGGTCAGCCACACATCGTAGGCGCCGAAAGGATCGCAACAAATGACGACATCGAACTCACTCGACCACTACCGCCTGCTCGGCCGATCCGGTCTTCGTGTATCACCCCTGGCGCTTGGTACCATGACCTTCGGCTCCGACTGGGGCTGGGGGGCCGACGACGCCGAGGCGAGGCGGATCTTCGATGCCTACGTCGAGCGCGGCGGCAACTTCATCGACACCGCGGTCAACTACACCAATGGCAGCGCCGAGAGAATCCTGGGCGGCCTGATCAAGAACAGGCGCGAGCGCATCGTCCTGTCCAGCAAGTACACCATGGCGCGCGAGCCGGGCAATCCGAACTCCGGCGGCAACCACCGCCTGAACCTCGTCCGTTCCGTCGAGGCCAGCCTGCGCCAGCTCGATACCGATCGCATCGATCTGCTCCACGTGCATGCCTGGGACTTCACCACCACGCCCGAGGAGGTGATGCGGGCGCTCGATGACCTGGTGCGGGCCGGCAAGATCCTCTACGTGGCGATCTGCAACACGCCGGCCTGGCGCGTCGCCCAGATGCAGGCGATCGCCGACCTGCGCGGCTGGTCGCCGTTCGTTGCGCTGCAGATCGAGTACAGCCTGGTCGAGCGCTCCGTCGAGCATGAGCTGATGCCGATGGCGCAGGCGCTGGGCCTCGGCGTGCTGCCCTGGTCTCCGCTCGGCGGCGGCATCCTCACCGGCAAGTACGGCCGTTCGGACCTGACCGACGAGAACGGGGCCGACGTTTCCCCGACGCGCAAGGGCGTCATCGCCTCCACCGGACATTTGAACGAGCACGCGCTGGCGATCGCCGACGTAGTGGGTGAAATCGCCGGGGAGCTGGGGGCCTCGCGCGCGCAGGTGGCGCTGGCCTGGACGTTGCTCAATCCGGCCGTGGTCTCGCCGATCGTCGGTGCGCGAACGCTCGCCCAGGCCGAGGACAACTTCGGCGCGCTGGAGGTCAGCTTCACCGACGCACAGATCGAGCGGCTCGACCAGGCCAGCAGCCTGGCGCCGATCTTCCCGGCGCGCTTCATTGCGCGGCCAATGGCGCAGCAGCTGATGTTCGGCGGCACCACGGTCGTGGGTCGCAGGCTATGACGCATACAACGGGCGAGGGGTCCTCTGCCGGCGCACCGGCTGGCGAACATCAGCGATAGGAGAACATCATGACAGATCACAATAGCCGCATCGCCCTGATCACCGGAGCGAACAAGGGCATCGGATTCGAAACGGCACGCCGGATCGGCCGGCACGGACACGTCGTCTTGCTGGGTGCACGTGATCCCGCGCGCGGCGAGGCGGCCGCCACGACCCTGAAGAAGGAAGGCGTGGACGCCCGTTTCCTCCATCTGGACGTCGCGAATCCCACGACGATCCTGGCCGCCGCGCAGGATATCGAAAGCCGCTTCGGCAAGCTCGATATCCTGGTCAACAACGCAGGCGTGGGCTCGCCGTTGGACGGCCCCATCGGCAAGGCGGATCTCGCCGAAGTGCGCCGCCTCTTCGAGACCAACTTCTTCGGCGCGCTGGAGGTGATCCAGGCGCTGTTGCCACTCCTGAGGAAAGCGCCGTCGGCGCGGATCGTCAACGTGTCGAGCGGCCTCGGCTCGCTTGCCCGGAACAGCGATCCGGACTGGGAACACGCGGCGGTCCAGTTGACCGGCTACAACAGCGCGAAAGCGGCCCTCAACATGGCCACCGTTCTGCTGGCGAAGGAATTGAACGATACCCGCATCAAGGTGAATTCGGTGGCGCCCGGATTCACCGCGACCGATTTGAACGGCGGGGGCCCGGGAGCTCAGACCGTGGAAGAAGGGGCGGAAGCGTCCGTACTGGCCGCGCTGCTGCCCGACGATGGCCCGACAGGCGGTTTCCTGGGCCGGAAGGAACCCGAGCCCTGGTGATCGGCCGGAGCCCGCGGGACACCGATCGGCCCTGTTTTCCCGCCGCGCTTCATGGTGCGGCCAATGGCACAGCAGCGCATGCCTGGCGGTACGCCCGTCACCCGCAGAGCCTGATTGCCCCACTCGACTCACATACCACGAGAGAACTCCGATGCGCCCCATTCCTACCTTACTGTTCCTGGCCGCCAACGTTGGTCAGCCTTCCGGCCGCCGCCCAGGCGACCACCGGCCCTCAACCCGCGACGTGCGCCGCCAGCGGGCCGGCGAGCCCGGGTGAGCTTCACCGCGAATGGATCATGGTCGGATGGGAAAAGCATCGAGGCGATTCATTCGATTTTCGCCAGAGGCTGGGCCACCTCTACCACTGGGATTCCAGTGACGTAATGCTCTACGACAACTTCGACCCCCAGCACCGGGTGGCGCGCCTGGAAACGGCGGAAGGCGAGATCGTCGGCAACCGGGCACGAACCTCGCTGGTCTGGCAGTGCACCTCGGACGGCTGGAGGATCGTTCGGGAGCACACCTCCACGCGGCGCGTATCGCGGGAGGAAATCGACGCGATCGTTCCCCATCCCAACGACTGACATCCCGCCGACAGAAGGATCGAATACCGTGCCATCACTGACTTCTCACCGCCTCCGTGCAGGCCTCGTGGCCCTGGGAGTGCTTGCCTGCGTCGCCCTGTCGTCGCCATCGGCGAACGCAACTGAGGCCGCAGGCGCCGAGTCCCGCAACAAACAAGTTGTCAACCAACAGGAGAACAAGATGCAACATCCCTATATCGGCATGTGGGTCACCGACGACGATCGCATCCGCCACGAGCTTCTTCCCGATGGCCGCTACGACGAAGCGCGTGGCACGCGCGAGAGCGCGTATCAGGGACGCTACGAAGTGACAGGAACTCACATCGACTACTGGGACGACACCGGCTTCACCGCGGATGGCGAGTTCGTCGACGAGAACACGCTCCATCATGGCGGGATGATTTTCCGCCGTCGATAGTCAAGAGGAGATGCGCATGACAACGGATGCCCGGGAGGCCCAAGCTCACGCGTCGAGAATTCAACAAAGCCTTGGTTGTCGGCGCTGGCGCCAGTGCGGGAGCAAGCTGGACGGCCTTTGCCGAAGCCTCGCCGGCTTCCGCGCAAGCCGCGTCTGAAAGCACGATGGAAGTCGTGTTCAGTGTCAACGGCCATATGCATGTGTTTCCAGGGAGCAACGGAAGTGGAGGTTGCGGTCACGCCGATGGAAGGCTCCAGGATCGCGACGGCGACAGTCCTTGACAAGAGGAACGATGTTCCGTTTATATGGAACATCGTTCCTCTTGTTCTGAAATGGCCAAGGGGTAGAACTGTGTAAATCGAGCGTCGAGCGTGCGGCTGCTTGAACGGGCCACGCTCAATGTCCCGGATGAACGAGAGGCGCAGCGAAATGGCGGCAAACCGGCAGAAGCAGGACGAAGGCACGCTTCGCCCCATGCGCGCCGATGCGCAGCGCAAGATGAGTGCATTGGTGAGGGCCGCGTTGGAGGTCTTTACGGAATCCGGCGTCGATGCGCCGGTTCGCGAGATCGCCGAGCGGGCGGGGGTGGGGCTCGGAACGGTTTACCGCCATTTCCCGCAGCGCTCGGATCTGATCGTGGCGGTGTATCGCAGCCAGGTGGATGATTGCGCGGATGCTGCCACGGAACTCGCGAACAAGCACGAGCCCTTCGAGGCGTTCGCCCGCTGGATGGGGCATTTCGCGGATTTCATTTCCACCAAGCGAGGCCTGGCACGAGGGCTCAATTCCAGCGATCCGGCCTATAGCGCCTTGCCTGGCTACTTCTTTTCCCGGCTCGGGCCGGCACTGCAGATGCTTCTGGATGCCGCCGTCGAGTCAAGGGCCATCCGTCATGGATACGAGGCGGGCGAACTGTTGCAGGCGGTGGCCGCCTTGGGAAGAGGGGGCCATGATGAGGAACCCGCTCAGTTGCGGAAAATGATCGGACTGCTGGTCGATGGGCTGCGCTATGGCCAGCCCACGCCCGAGGTGAAGTCACCCAGACAACGCCGTTCCCGGCCCGCCCCGTAGACCGCGCGGGTTCCTGGTAAATGAAGAAAGCCGGGAGAAGGGATCACACCCTCGCCCCCAAAGGAAAACGGATGGCCAAGCTCATTTGGATAGGCCTTGCAATCACCGTTGCGGCGACGCTTTTCGTTGGATGTGGAACCCTTCGCAGCGCGACCCTCGGAGACCCGCCGGCGCCGCTCTCGCTCGAAAACGTGCGGAGCACCACGCCCCATGGCATCAGGACGAAAGCCTCTGCGCCCGTCGTCGGGCTTGCCCTTGGTGGAGGCGGTTTGCGCGGGTACGCACATATAGGCGTGCTGCAGGCATTCGAGGAGGCCGGAATCGACGTCGAAGTGATTGCCGGCACGTCTGTCGGCGCAATCATCGGCGCTGCTTACTCCAGTGGCAGAACTGTCGAGGAAATCAAGCAACTGGCGGAAAATCTCGATGTCTCGAGCCTCACCGACTGGAGACTGAGCAGGACCTCACTCTTGCGCGGGGACGCCCTGGCAGTTTGGGCTTCGGACATGGCGCGCAACACTCCCATCGAGAAGATGCCACGCAAGTTCGGCGCAGTGGCGGCGGTACTGGACACCGGCGAGGCGGTTCTTGTCGAGCGGGGTGATGTCGGCATGGCGATTCGGGCGTCGGCGGCAATTCCCGGCAGCATGCCACCGGTCGAGTCCACACACGGCCTGCTGGTGGACGGCGGCATCTCAAGCCTCGTTCCGGTGCGGTTCGCGCGCGCCATGGGCGCTGATGTGGTCATTGGCGTGGATATCTACTGCAACAGCCCGCCTCGAAGCGGCAGCACCTTTCTTGCGACCATTGCCAGGGTCAGCCGGACGCAGACCTGCCTGGTGAGCAGCGTCGAAATGGCAGAGGCGGACGTGCTCCTCGCGCCAACCATAGGGATCACCGACATGAGAAGCGCCGCGCAGCGCGAAGCGTCGATTCTGGCGGGGTACCACGCAGCAAAGGCCGCCATGCCGGCCGTGCTCGACCAGATCAACGGCCACGAGCATGACCTGGGCAGTGTGAGAGGCGGGAGGAGAAACCATCCCGGAGAGGCCGGGATGCACGACGATGCTCCGTGAGATCGACGGCGACCTACGGATCGGCGAGATCGCCGCGCCGGACCAAAGCGAAGCGCCGTCCTTCGTCGGTGTGAAACCCCATGCCGTCGACCCCGGGCAAGCCGAACGCCTCTGGGCGCTGTCCGCCGAGCTGACCGGAATCGACGCCTTCGCCATGCAGTGAGGCGCCTATATGGCGCCACGGCACTTGCGTCCTGTCCTCGCTGTTGCCGAAGGACACACAACCAGATCTTCATCGCCATGACGTTGAAAGCCCGCGATCACGGCGTGTTGCTCGAAGCTCCCATGGAACCCCGGCCGGTACGGTCGGCAGGTTCCGCACTCAACCGACCTGGAAAAAAATGACCAAGACAATGCTGATTACCGGTGCCTCCAGCGGCATCGGCAAGGCAACCGCGAAGCTTTTCGCAGCGCGTGGCTGGAACGTCGTCGCCACGATGCGCACACCTGAAAAGGAAGTGGAACTGCGCGCGTTCGACAACGTCCTGGTGACCCAACTCGACCTGACCGACGCGGCGTCCATCCGCTCGGCCGTGGAAGCCGCCATCAGCCGCTTCGGCCGCGTCGACGCCTTGTTGAACAACGCCGGATACGCCGTCTGGGGGCCGCTTGAGGCCGTGTCGACGGACGCCATGCGCAAGCAGTACGAGACCAATGTCATCGGTGTCATGGAGACGATCAAGGCCCTGGTGGGCCATTTCCGCGCCAATCGTGCAGGTCTGATCCTCAACGTGTCGTCGATCGGCGGGATCCTTACCTTCCCCCTCGGAACGCTGTATCACGGCACCAAGTTCGCGATCGAAGGGCTTTCGGAAGCCCTGAGCTTCGAGATGCGCGAGATCGGCGTCACCGTCAAGATCATCGAGCCGGGCGACACGCTGACGGGCTTCAAGGTCGAGTTCGCCACGGACGATGCGATGCCCGAGTATCAGCCGGTGATCGAGAAATTCGCGCAAGGCTACAAGCCGATCAAGGCGGCGGGCTCCGAGCCCATCGTCATCGCCGAGGTCATTTTCAGGGCGGCG